>NZ_WHMA01000004.1:101216-251079 GCF_010994375.1 Halomonas sp. NO4 | reverse complement strand
CAGCATACGGCAGCCCCAGGCTAAAGCCGTGCACCGTCCACTGAATCGGGGTAACTCCAGGACGCAGCCTCACCGAGGAGCTGCCAGGCGGCTTCTCACCGACATGAAAAAGCCAGAACCCTTTGGGTTCTGGCTTTTTCGATGTTTGGTAGCGGGGGCCGGATTCGAACCGACGACCTTCGGGTTATGAGCCCGACGAGCTACCAGGCTGCTCCACCCCGCATCAACGTGGGGCTATTCTACCCCATGACGCTGTAGTGTCAAGCGAAGCTTCAACGCTCGTGCAGGTTGCGCCCCAGCGTCCATAATCAGGAAAGGATGCCTTGCAGGGGCCACGCCTCGGGTCGCATCCTGTCGAGGCCGGCTCGACGATGCGGGTCCGGCCTTACGAATAATGTCATGATCAGGGAGGTGTACTATGACTCAATCAGCACCCGTTGCCTGGGTCACCGGGGGAACCGGCGGCATCGGCTCATCGATATGCCGTGCGCTCGCTGCGGCGGGGTATCAGGTCGTGGCGGGCTATCACAACCCGGACAAGGCGAAGACCTGGCTCGAGGCCCAGCAGGCCGACGGGTACAACAATATCGCGCTCTCCGGTACCGACCTTACCAGCTACGACGCCTGCGTGGCGGGCATCAAGGAGGTCGAGGAGAAATTCGGTCCTGTCAGCGTGCTGGTCAACTGTGCGGGCATTACCCGCGACGGGACCTTGAAGAAGATGACCCCCGAACAGTGGAACGAGGTCATCGACACCAACCTCAATAGTGTCTTCAACACCTGCCGTAGCGTCATCGAAGGGATGCTCGAGCAAGGCTATGGTCGAATCATCAACATCTCGTCCATCAACGGCCGCAAGGGGCAGTTCGGCCAGGTCAACTATGCGGCGGCCAAGGCCGGCATGCATGGCCTGACCATGTCGCTGGCCCAGGAGACGGCGACCAAGGGGATCACCGTCAACACGGTGTCGCCGGGCTACATTGCCACCGACATGATCATGAAGGTGCCGGAGAAGGTCCGCGAGGCGATTCGCGAGACGATTCCGGTGAAACGGTTTGGCACGCCCGAAGAGATCGCTCGGCTCGTGGTGTTTCTGGCCGACAAGGAGTCCGGCTTCATCACCGGGGCCAACATCGACATCAACGGGGGGCAGTTCATGGGTTGAGCCGGCACGGGAGACGCTACGGTTGCACTCCCTGCGGGAGGCCTCTGGCCTCCCGCTCGCTTTAGGGGCCCTTCGCTCAGGGGGGCGGCAGGCGGGTCAGTCGCGTGAGCAGGGCGTCGAACTCGCCGACTTCGTGGGACCACTGGTCCGGCGAGACGGGGCCGGTGGCGAGCAGGCTGCGCAGCACGGCGCGCACCTCCTCGGCACGACTCAGCTCCCGGCCGAGGCCCTCGTTGAGCCGCTCGACCTGGATGGCCAGGCGCAGCGGCTCGTCGCGCTGGTCGATGCGTCCCATGCCGAGCAGCGAGAGGTGGACGCGCAGCCGCGCCAGCTGCTCGGCGACCTCGTCGGCCACAGGCGGGTGGTGACGAGCGGCGTTGCGCGCCTCGTGAGCGGTGCGCATGTCCTCGGTCAATGACTGATCCGACGGCGGGGGAACCTCCCGTACCGGGCCCTCGGCCAGGGCCTCGGCATCGGCGGCGAGGTGTGCCTCGAGCAGGGGGCGCAGGGCCTGCCAGCGCTGGATCTCGTCGGCCACGGCCAGTCGCGCCAGTCGCTCGCGGCGGGCCCGAACGATGCCGCTCCAGCGCCGGCGCATGCCTTCGCTTCGCCGCCCTGCCGGCAGGGGCTCCAGGGTGGCGGCCTCGGCGATCGCCTGCTCCAGGACGTCGTGCTCGCTGGCGCTGGCCGGTTGCCAGGCGTCCAGGCGGTCGATCAATGCCTGCATCGCGTCCAGGCGGGCCCGCGCGCGCTGGGCCCGGTCGTCTCGGCGTGCCTCGCGGGCGGCGAAGATGCGATCGCTGAGCTCGCGAAACTCGCGCCACAGCGCCTGTTCCTCGCCGCGCGGGGCGCGTCCCAGAGACCGCCAACGCTGTTGCAGTTCCTTGGCGGTTTCGGCGCGTTGTTCGGCGGGCCTTTCCTGCTCGAGCAGGGCCCGGGCCTCGTCGATCAGCGCCCGTTTGGCGTCGGCCACTTCCCGGGCGCGCTGGTCGATGAGCGCCTGCAGGTCGTGGCGAATCTTGCCGAAGCGCCGGCCGATGGCCTGGGCTGCCTCGCGGGGGACCGGGGCGTGGCGGCGCCACTCCTCGCGGGCCTGGTCGCGGATGCGGCGCAGGGCGTCGGGGTCGGCGTCGCTGGCCGGCGCGTCAAGCAGGGCCTCGAGCTGCTCGCACAGGGCGGTGCGGGCCGCCAGGTTACGCTCGCGTTCGGCGGCCAGCGTCTCGCGCCAGGGGGCGAGACGCTCGTGGATGCGATCCGAGGCGGCGCGGAACCGTTCGGAAAGCTCGCGGTTGGCAGCCGCATCGCCCAGCGAACGCCATTCCTTGACCAGCTGGCGATGGCGGCGGTCGAGTTCGGCGTTGCTGAGTTCGCGCTCCTCGGCCAGGGTGGTGATGCTCTGGCACAGCTGGTCGCGCTTGGGGCCGGCGACGAAGCTGCGCCAGTCGCGCAGTTCGGCGAGCTGCGCGCCGAGGCGCTTGAGCTTGGCCCGGTGATCGCGCAGGCGCTCCCCGGGCAGGGTCTCGGCGCGGTGACGCAGGCTCTGGTAGAGGCGGCTGGCGCCCTTGAAGGCGCCGCGCTCGAGCAGCGTTTCCAGCTGTTTCAGGTCGTCGGCAAAGCGAGCCAGCCGTGCATCCAGGTCCTCCTCGTCGGCGGCCTCGCCCTGGGCCAGCAGGCGCTGGGCCTGCTCGAGCAGCGGGGTCGGCGGCAGGTCGTCGGGCCAGCCGCTGGCCTCGAGGGACGCCGCCAGGCGCGCCCTGTCCTGTGCTTTCAGGGCGGCCTCGATGGCCGGCGCTTCGGCATCGAGGCGCTCCCAGGCGATGAGCAGGCGGTCGTAGTCGGCGAGCACGGCGGCGTAGCGCTCGCTGAGAGCGGCGTCGATCAGGTGGCGGTCCGAAAGCGCCTGCCAGCGATTGGCCAGCAGCTGCTTCTGGGACCGCAGGCTGGCGATGTCCTGGGCGGTGACCCGGTCGCCGCGGGGCAGGGCGGAGAGGCTCTCCTCCAGCGCCTCGAGCAGGTTCTCGCGCGCCTGGGTGGCGCGCTCGCGTTGGCGGTCCGCCTGGGCCTCGGCGTGCTCGCGGGCCTCGTGGTCGGTGATCACCTTGCGGCAGCGCTGGCAGGCGTCATGAAAGCGACGCTCCTGGCGGGCGTCGGGCAGGTCCGAGAGGGCTTCCCATTCGCGCACCAGGTGACGATAGCGGCCGCCGTAGAGCGGCTCCCAGGGGGCGTGGGCATGGGCCTCCAGGTCGCGGAGCAGCGCCTCGCGCCGATCCCGGGCGGCGGCCAGTTCGGCGGCATCGGCACGCCGCCGGTTGAGTCGCTCGCGGGCCTGGCGCATCACCTGGCGGTCGCGGCGCGCCTCATGCGCCAGGCGCTGCAGCCCGGTCTCGCTCTCCACCCGGGCGGCGGCCGCGTGGCGCACCGCGGCGATGCCGTTCTCGCAGGCCTGGCGAATCAGCGCTTCCTCGTCCTGTAGGCGCGCCACGGCGGCCAGGCGCAGCTGCTGGTTGTCGCCCCGCAGGGCAACGGCGGCGAGCAGTTCCGGGTCGTCGAGCGCTTCCACCGCCGCCTGGCGGCGGGCCAGGTCGCCGGAACCGGCGGCACCCGATAGCAGGTCGGCCAGGCGCCGGCCGAGTTCGCGGTTGTCGGGGTGGGCGTCGTGCAGGCGAAGCAGTGTCTCGATGTCGTCGATCTGGGCCAGGGCGGTGCGGCGAACTTCGTGATCGGGGTCCAGACAGAGACGTTCGAGGGCCTGGCGCTGCGCCGGGTGAGCGGGGTCGAGACGGGGGATGGCCTGGCGACGGACGGCGGCGTCGGGGTGCTGCCAGCGCGGGGCGAGAAAGCGTCGAAAAAATCCGGGCATGGGGTGTCCTGATCGAGCGCGGGATACCGGCCCGCGCGCGTCGGGTTGTCGCGATGGGCTCGGCAGGGTTCGTCTTGGGTATCTAAGCATGCGCTGCGGCGGCAGAAAAGCCTGACGGGTCCCTGTCTGTGGCCAAACGGCGACAATGTCATTGGGTCGGCGATGGCCGTATCATCGGTTGCAGGGGGCGAAGGAGTCGCTTAGCTTTAGTCCCACGACCCGACATCACCGACTGGAGTCCGGCAATGAGTCTCAATCTGGACAGGGCCAGCATGGCATTCACCTTCAAGGGGGGCATGCTGCCGATGACGGTCATGGAATTGACCAGCGCCGACCCCGAGCGCATCCGTGAGCAACTTGCCGGCAAGCTCAGCCAGTCGCCGGCCTTCTTTCAGCACACGCCGGTGGTGCTCAGCGTCGAGAAGCTCGACGAGCCGCACCTGGCGCTGGAGCGGATCTGCGCGGTGTGCCGGGCCCACAAGCTGCTGCCGGTGGCGGTGCGCGGCGGCCAGGAACCGGTCAAGCAGTCGGCCTGGGCGCTGGGTCTGGGCTGGTTTCCCCCCAACGAGGGGCGAGCCCGCTCCCTCGAGAGCGTGGAGGCGGCGGCACCGGCGGATGAGGCCCCGGGCGAGGCGGCGGACGGCGTCGCCAGCGGCGGGCGCATCTACCGCGGCACGGTGCGCTCCGGTCAGCAGGTGACCGCGCCGGAGGGCGATCTGGTGGTCATCGGTGCGGTGAACGCCGGTGCCGAAGTGCTCGCGGCGGGCAGCGTGCACGTGTACGGTGCCTTGCGCGGTCGCGCACTGGCTGGCATTCATGGCGATGCCCAGGCCGGCATTTTCTGTCGCGAGCTTCGCGCCGAGCTGCTGTCGGTGGCCGGCAACTACAAGCGGCTCGAGGACATCGACCCGCAGCTGTTGGGCACGCCGGTGCAGGTGGGGCTGCGCGATGCCCAGCTCGAGATCACCACGCTGACCTAGGGTCGCCTGTACCGCCCGGCGTTGGCGTTTTCACCGTTTTCGAACCGTTCGAAAGGAAGCACAACTTGGCCAAGATCATCGTAGTGACCTCCGGCAAGGGCGGGGTCGGCAAGACAACCAGCGCAGCGGCCATTGCCACCGGCCTGGCCCTGCGGGGCAACAAGACCGTGGTTATCGACTTCGACGTGGGGCTGCGCAACCTCGACTTGATCATGGGTTGCGAGCGGCGCGTGGTGTACGACCTGGTCAACGTCATCCAGGGCGAGGCGGGGCTCAACCAGGCGCTGATTCGCGACAAGCGCGTCGACAACCTGCACATCCTTCCCGCCTCCCAGACCCGTGACAAGGACGCCCTCACTGCGGAGGGCGTGGAGCAGGTGCTGGAGCGGTTGAGCAGCGACTTCGATTACATCCTGTGCGACTCGCCGGCGGGGATCGAGCGCGGCGCCCAGCTCGCCATGTACCACGCCGACGAGGCGATCGTTGTGACCAACCCCGAGGTCTCCTCGGTGCGCGACTCCGACCGTATTCTGGGCCTGCTCGCCTCCAAGACGCGGCGCGCCGAGAGCAACGAGACGCCGGTCAAGGAGCACCTGCTGATCACCCGCTACAACGCCTCGCGGGTCGACGACGGCGACATGCTCAACCTCGAGGACATCCGCGAGATCTTGGCCATCGACCTGATCGGCCTGATCCCCGAGTCCGAGGCGGTCCTGCGTGCCTCCAACCAGGGCGTCCCGGTGATTCACGACGACGACAGCGATGCCGGCCAGGCCTATGCGGACACGGTGTCGCGCCTGCTCGGCGAGGAGATCCCGCTGCGCTTCCACGAAATCCAGAAAAAGAGCCTGCTGAGCCGCATGTTCGGAGGAGGTCGCCGGTGAAGCTGCTGGAATTCCTCAAGCGCGAACGCAAGAAGTCGGCCTCGGTCGCCAAAGAGCGGCTGCAGATCATCGTCGCCCACCAGCGCAGCCAGCGCGGCCAGCCCGATTACATGCCGCTGCTGGAGAAAGAGCTCCTCGAGGTGATCCGCCGCTACGTGCAGGTGGACGACGACGCCATCAACATCAGCCTCGACAGCGAGGACAACTGCTCGGTGCTGGAGCTCAACGTCACCCTGCCGCGCACCTAGGCAGGGCGAGAGAGCCGGCCGCGCCCGCCGACGTTGCCGACCATGCCCAGTCCGCGGGCGGGCCGCTGTGTCGGCGGTCGGCCTGTGCTAGGCTGGGCGCTTTGCGAGCCGAGCAGGAGAGCCTTCGCATGGCGAAGCCCGATGCCGCCCCCCTGACCTTTCTGTGGCACGACTACGAGACCTTCGGGGCCGACCCACGGCGCGATCGCCCCGCGCAGTTCGCCGCCATCCGCACCGATGCCGACTTCCAGGAGATCGGCGAGCCGGTGGAATGGTTCTGCAAGCCGGCCGATGATTACCTGCCGCACCCGCAGGCCTGCCTGATCACTGGCATCACCCCGCAGCAGGCGCGCCGCCGCGGCCTGCCCGAGGCAGAGTTTGCCGGCGCCGTGCATGCGCTGATGAGCGAGCCCGGCACCTGCGCGCTGGGCTACAACAGCCTGCGTTTCGACGACGAGGTGAGCCGCCACCTCTTCTACCGCAACCTGCTCGACCCCTACTCGCGGGAGTGGCAGAACGGCAACTCGCGCTGGGACCTGATCGACGCGGTGCGCGCCTTCCACGCCCTGCGCCCCGAGGGCATCGTATGGCCCAAGCGCGACGACGGGGCGCCGAGCTTCCGCCTCGAAGACCTCACCACCGCCAACGACATCGAGCACGCCGGTGCCCACGATGCCCTGGCCGATGTGCGCGCCACCATCGCCCTGGCGCGGCTGCTGCGCAGCCGCAATGCCAAGCTCTTCGATCACCTGCTCGGCCTGCGTCGCAAGCGCGAGGTGGCCAAGCGCCTCGACGTGGTCGCCCGCAAGCCGATACTGCACATTTCGCGGCGCTACCCGGCGAGCCGCGGCTGCAGCGCCCTGGTGATGCCGCTCGCCGAACATCCGACCAACCCCAACGGGGTGATCGTCTACGACCTCTCGGTGGACCCTCAGCCGCTGCTCAGTCTCGACGCCGAGCAGATTCGCCAGCGCGTCTTCGTCAGTGGCGATGACCTGGCCGAGGGCGAGGAGCGGGTGCCGCTCAAGGTCGTGCACATCAATCGCAGCCCGGTGGTGCTGCCCTCCGCGGCGTTGAAGGACGTGGATGGGCCGCGCCGCGGCGAGTACGGCGCGATCGTCGAGCGCCTGGGTCTCGACCTCGATGCCTGCCGTCGCCACTGGCAGATGCTCAGCCGCGACGACGACGTGGCCCGCAAGGCGGCGACGGTGTTCGCCGAGCCGCCGCCGGAAGGGCCTCGGGACCCGGACCTGATGCTCTACTCGGGCGGCTTCTTCTCCCCCGCGGACCGTGCGCAGATGCAGCGCGTGCGCGATACCGACCCCTGGGACCTGGTCGAGGCACACTTTGCCTTCCAGGACCCGCGGCTCGAGGAGATGCTCTTCCGCTATCGGGCGCGCAGCTACCCCGAAACCCTCACCGGCGAGGAGCAGGCACGCTGGGAAGCCTTCCGCTGGGAGCGCCTCAACGACCCGGCGCTGGCGGGTTTCACCCTCAAGGCCTTCGCCCGCGAGATCGAGCGGCTCAACCAGGGCTCCCTCGACGAGCGCGACCGACAGCTGCTCGAGGAGCTGGTGATGCACGTGGAGGCGATACTGCCGCCGCAAGCCTTCGGGTGAGGAGCAAGGGGTTCCGAGACGACAGCGCCCGGCCTATGGCCGGGCGCTTGCCGTTGGGCGCTTGCCGTTGGGCGCTTGCCGCGTGGCTCAGTCGCCGCCCTCGGGCAGCGGCTTCAGCCGCTGGGACAGGGCCTCGACGTCGCTGGGCTCGTCGCCCGGGTCGAAGGTGACGTTCACCGCGGGGCTCTCCCGCAGCGCGCGCCAGGTCGCCTGCAGCGCCTCGGGCGTGACCTCGAGCACCCGCGCGGCGAGCTTCTCGCGGCGATCGAAGTCGGTATCGCCGTAGGAGAGAGCCCGCCACAGGCGGTCGGCGCGCCCCGACAGGCTGGTGTCGCGCTGGAGCAGCTCGTCGTGCACCGCCTGGCGGTGGGTGGCCAGGTCGGACTCGTCCAGCGAGGCGAGCCGCTCGCCGAAGCCGTCGAGGAAGGCGTCGATGTGTTCGGCGATGGTCTCGCTCGGCGTGTCCGGCGACTGCACGATCAGGCTGAGCCCCGGAGCGTCGAGCAGCGGCGAGTAGCTGGCGTTGACCACGTAGCCGAGCTGCTCCTGGGTGCGCAGGCGGTGGTAGAAGGGCGTGTTGATGAGCTGCCCGAGCACGGCCAGTCGCGCCTGGGCGTCCAGGGAGCGATCCTCGCCCTGCAGGTAGCGCAGCACCAGCGACTCTTCGCGGCTGCTGCGGGGATGCAGGGGCGGCAGTGCGTCCTCGGCGCGCAGCGGCGTGAGCTCGGGGATCGCCTCGCGGGCGAGCGTCGGCGCCAGGCTGGCGGCCGCCTGTTCGGCAAGCCGGCGCGCCAGGTCGGCGTCGAGGTTGCCCACGGCCATGGCTTCCAGGCGCAGCGCGCCAAGGAAGGCGTCACGGTAGTCGCGCAGATCGGCCAGGGTGAGCTCACGGCTCGCTTCCAGCAGGGCATGGGGCGCCCAGCTGGGGCGTACCAGCACATCGCCCAGGATGCGATGCCCCTGGCGGTAGAGCGCGGCCTGAGGCGCGTTGCGCCAGCTGCGCTGCTGGCGGTAGCGCACCCGCTCGAAGCTGGCCGCGTCGATCTCGCCCTCCTGGAGCTGCGAGAGCGCCTCGTCGATCACCCTGGCCTGGCGGTCGCGCCAGCCGGCGAAGGCCAGGGTCAGGCCGCGCGCATGCGCATAGGGGTTGAAGTGGTGGCCGGCGAGACGGGCCGGGTAGAAGCGCTCGTTGAGGCTGTCGCTGAGCCAGCCGGCCAGCAGGTGCGAGAGGGCGGCCTGGCGCGCGCTAGCGCTGGCATCGGGGTGGTGCAGGCCCAGGCGCCACTCCACCTTGGGGGTGTCGAAGGTGCTGTCCGCCTTGTGCCACAGCGCGAAGGCCGACTCGTCGATCAGCTGCCGGGGGCGCTCGTCGGCGACGTCGAGCAGGGTCAGGTCCTCGGCGATGAAGGGGTTGGGCTCGGGCAGGGCGAGGCCGGCCAGGGGCTCAGCGTCGGCCGTGACCGCCTGGGTGACGTCCCGCCAGGGGGCGTCGAACCAGGGCGAGGTCTGGTTGCCCTCGACCTCCGGGCCGCTGTAGAGGCGGATCAGATGCTCCGGGGTGAGACGGGCGAGGTAGTCGGCGATGCGTTCGCGGTCGAAGCCGTCCATGCGGTAGGGGGCGTACTGCACGTCCTCGACAGGGAAGTGGGCCAGGTTCATGGCCAGGCGCATGGCCCCCTCCAGGGGCGAGCCGTGCTGCTGGAAGCGAAACTCCTGCTCGGCGAGCGTCGCCTGCTCGTCGTAGCGCCAGGCGTCCAGGCCGGACTCGCGAATGCGTTCGATGGCCTCGAACAGCGTGGCCTCGATGGTGGCGAGGCGCTCGGCGCCGTCACGGGTCAGACTCACGTTCACCGAGAACAGCGCATGGCGGCCGTCGCCCCGGGTGACGCCGGCGGAGAGGCCGTCGGCCAGGCCCGCCTCGCGCAGCACGGCGAGCAGGCTGCCTTCACCCTCATGCCCGAGCAGGTGCGCCAGATAGTCCGCCGGCTTGAGGCGATACTCGTCGGTGGGGTCGGGAATCGGGAAGAAAAAGCGTACCTGGCGGCTGTCGCGCACCGACTGCATCTCCAGGTAGCGCGGCAGCTGGGCCTCGTCGACCAGTGGTGCCTCGATCACCGGACGCTGCGCATCGCCCTCCTCGATGGCCGCGAAGCGCTCCGCCACCAGGCGCTCCAGCTGTTCGAGGGGCTGGGGGCCGATCACCGCCAGGTGCATGACGTCGGCGTCGTAGTAGCGCTCGTAGAAGGCGATTACCCCCTCGCGCAGCGTCGGCTCGCTGGCGGAGCGCTCCGCCAGCGTCTCGCGGCTGCCCACCGAGAAGCCCACCGTGGGGTTGTCGGGGTTGAGTACCTGGTTGAGCACGTCGTTCTCGCGGCGCCCGTCGTCACGGATGCGCGCCATGTACTCGGAGTGCACGATGTTGCGCTCGCTTTCCAGCTGGTCGGCATTGAACAGTGGCGAGACGAAGAAGGCGCTGAAGCGGTCCAGGGCGCCGGGCAGCGCCTCGGGGTCGACGTCGAAGAAGTAGTTGGTGTCCTGGGGGGCGGTGAAGGCGTTGTGGTTGCCGCCGTGGCGGCGGATGTAGGCCTGGTAGGCGTCGGCCTCGGGGTAGGGCTCGGTGCCGAGGAACAGCATGTGCTCCAGGAAGTGGGCCAGGCCGGCCAGGTCCTCCGGGTCCTGGGCGCTGCCCACGCCCACGTTCATCGAGGCGGCGGCGCGGTCGGCCTCGGGGTCGCTGACCAGCAGGGCGGTGAGGCCATTCTCCAAGGTCAGCACCCGGTAGTCGCGGCTGTCGTGGGGGCTGACGCGCGGTGCGGTGACCTCGGCGACGTCCTCGGACGCGCTGCTGGGCGGCTCGGCGATGGCGCCGGCCGGTGCCAGGCCGAGCAGGCCGGCGAGGCCCAGGCCGAATACCCGGCGGCTGGGTCGAAAAGCGGTGGCGATGAGCATCATCTCTCCTGATCGCGCGGCCGGCGCAGCATGGGTCCCGTGGGATGCGCGCAGGCCGGGTCCTGGTTCGCGGGATCGTTCACTCGTCTTGATACCGGAAAAGCGCCCAACAGTTCCTCCGGTGGGGTCACAAGCAGAGAGTGAGCTTCCGCCTGTGGCGTCTCGGGGTCGAGCCAGCGCTTCGCCGCCGCGGCCGGGATGATCGCCGGCAGGCGGTCGCCGAGGGGGGCGAGCAGGGCGTTGGCGGCGACCGTGATCAGCGCCAGGGAGTCGGTGTAGGCGGTGAGGGTCGTGTGGAAGCGACACCACAGCCCGGCCAGCAGCAGCGGCGCGCGGTCGACCCCGACCACCAGGAACGGCTGCTTGAAGCGCGGCTGCGGCTTCCACAGGTAGACGCCGCCCACCGGCACCAGGCAGCGCCGCGCGGAAAATGCCTCGCGAAACATGGGGCGCGAGGCGAGCGATTCGGCGCGGGCGCAGTGGGGCGCGTGGTCGAGCACCTGCAGCCAGGGCGGGGTGAGGCCCCAGAAGGCATCGGTCAGGCAGGTCTCGCCCTGTTCGTGGCGCAGCATCGACAGCGGGCGGCGGGGCGCCAGGTTGGGCGAGTGGCGTGGGGCATCGAGGCCGCGCAGACCGGGCAGCAGCCGCGCGGGCTCGAGCGGGGGAACGTACAGGCGACCGGCCATGGCGCCTCCGGGTGACGGAGCGCTCAGGGTAGCCGAGACGCCGTGGCGTGAAAAGGGCGACGTGAAAAGGGCAGTCGGGGTCGCCGACGGGGCGTCACGAGGCTCGAAAACAGTGTTCGATGTGCGCTATTCTATCCTACCGGGCGCCCGCAGGGCGTTCCCTACCGGGCGCCCGCAGGGCGTTCGCCACTTTCCACTCGGCGAGGAACCCCATGGCCCGTCCCCGACAGCATGCGCCCGAAGCGCTCCATGCCCAGGTCATGACCGCCTGCGACGCCTGGCTGCAGGACAATCCCGTCCACGCGCTGTCACTGCGTGCCCTGGCTCGCGAGGTGGGGTGTGCCCCCAGCACCCTGCTCAAGCTTTACGGCAGTTTCGGCAACCTGCTGCAACACGTGAACCTGCAGACCCTGGACATGCTGCGCGATGTGATCGCCCCGCTGGAAGACGCCGGGCCCGAGTCGCGCCTCAAGGGGCTGGCCCTGGCCTACTGGCAGTTTGCCCAGCGCGAGCCCTATCGCTGGCAGATGCTCTTCGACTACCCGCTGGCCCAGGAGGGCGAGCTGGACCAGCGCCAGTCCGACATGATCGAGGCGCTCTTCGTGCGCGTCGAGGTGACGCTCAAGGAGTACCAGCCGGCACTGGACGATCTGGAGGCGCGGCGGCTGAGTCGCACCTTGTGGGGCAGCGTGCACGGGCTGGTGCAGCTCGGTCTCAACGAGCGCCTGGGCTACTGGCAGGGTCAGCAGCTCGAGGTGGGGGAGCTCATCGATCAGTTGCTGATCACCATCCTGGACGGTCTGCGCCAGCGCGGCTGAACCGCGTCATCCCTAGGCAGGCTTGCGGCGCTGCAGCGCCTGCCAGCAGCGCGCGGCGGTGATCAGGTTGTCGCGCACCTCGAGAATCTCCATGCGCACGCTGCCGATCTGCAGGCAGGCAGCGCCGTCGGGGAACGACTCCAGGTGCTCGAGGATCAGCCCGTTGAGCGTCTTGGGGCCGTCGGTGGGCAGCTGCCAGCCAAGCATGCGGTTGATGTCGCGAATGGTGGCGGTGCCCTCGATGACGTGACTGCCGTCGTCCTGGCGGTGAATCTCCTGATCCTGGCTGGCCATGTCGGTGGTGAACTCGCCGACGATCTCCTCGAGGATGTCCTCCAGGGTCACCAGGCCCTCCACGTCGCCGTACTCGTCCACTACGATGCCGATGCGGCGCTTCTGCTTCTGGAAATTGAGCAGCTGGGTATGCAGCGGCGTCGACTCGGGAATGAAGTAGGGCTCGCGCGCCTCCTGGACGATGGCCGCCTTGGTCACCTCGGGGCGCGACAGGAAGCGCGCCGCGTTGCGCAGGTGCAGCATGCCGATGATGTTATTGATGTCGCCCTTGTAGATCGGCATCCGGGTGTGCTGGCTGGTGCGGATCTGAACCAGGATGTCGTCGAGGTCATCGTCCAGGTCGATGCCCACCACCTCGTGGCGCGGCACCATGATGTCGTTGACGGTGACGTTCTCCAGGTCGAGGATCGACAGCAGCATCGCCTGGTGGCGGTGGGGGATGAGCGTGCCCGCCTCGTGGACCACGGTGCGCAGTTCGTCGCGGGTCAGGTGATCGGCGCCGCCGTCGATGCTTCTGACGCCGATCAGGCGCAGCAGGCCGTTGGAGAGGGCGTTGACCAGCCACACCAGAGGATAGAGCAGCTTGAGCAGCGGCTCGAGCACCAGGGAGGCGGGGTAGGCGATGCGCTCCGGCTTGATCGCCGCATAGGTCTTGGGGCTCACCTCGGCGAAGATCAGGATCACGATGGTGAGGATCAGCGGGGCGATGGCGGGTCCGGTGACCTCGCCGAAGAAGTGGATGGCCAGCACCGTGGCAATGGCCGCGGCCAGGTTGTTGACCAGGTTGTTGCCGATCAGGATCACGCCGATCAGACGGTCGGGCCGGGCCAGCAGGCGCAGCACACGCTTGGCGGGGCGTTCACCGCTGTTCGCCTGATGGCTCAGGCGATAACGGTTGATGGACATCATGCCGGTCTCGGAGCTGGAGAAGAAGGCGGACAGACAGATGAGCAGAACAAGCAGGCCGAATAGCAATCCCAGCGGGAAGTCGTCGCTCAAGTCGAAGGATCCTCACAGGCGTGTCAGCCCCGTGTTGTAGGGGTTCGGTTCCGGAGTGTCAAGGCGACTTCCGCGGCAGGTCTGACAGTGAGCCGCCCCCGGGCAAGGTGCATTAGCTGCGCTGCAGGAGGACTTCCAGGACGAACTTGCTGCCGAAGTAGGCGAGCAGCAGCACGGCGCAGCCGCCCAGCGTCCAGCGCACGGCGCGCATGCCGCGCCAGCCCAGCACGTGGTGGCTGATCAGCAGGATGGCGAAGATCACCCAGGCGGCCAGCGACAAGATGGTCTTGTGGGCCAGGTGCTGGGCGAACATGCTGTCGAGGAAGGCGAAGCCGCTGGCAATCGACAGCGTGAGCAGCGCCATGCCCGCCCAGATCAGCTCGAAGAGCACGCGCTCCATGGTGGTCAGCGGCGGCAGCGCCTGGACGACACCGCGGGTGTGGTGGTGGCGCAGCGCCTGGTTCTGCACCCCCAGCAGCACGGCCTGCATGGCGGCGATCACCAGCACGCCGAAGGCCAGTGCCGAGCTGATTGCATGCAGGGCGATGCCCGGGGTCAACCCGCTGCCCCCCGCCGGGCTCGGCAGGCCCACGGCCACCAGTAGCGCCACGCCGGAGAGCGGGAAGAGTCCCACGGCGACGTTGAGCACCGGCTTGGCCAGGCTCACGGTAAGCAGCAGGAATACCATGAGGGCGGTGACGATGACCGCGCTGGCCGAGAGACCGGGCAGCAGGCCCGGACTTTGACCGAGCAGCTGGGCGGCCACCGGAACGTGGAAGAGCAGCCCCATCAGGCCCAGGGCGCGCACCAAGGCAGCGCGCGGCGGCACGCGCCGCAGCAGCGTGAGCCCCTGCCAGGAGGCGGCACCCAGGTAGAGAACGAAAGCCATGATGGCCAGTGGAAGCGCCTGCATCAGTTGCCGTCCGTGCCGTGCGCCGTTGCCGGCGTCAGTGCATCTCGAAATGGGGATATGGCGTAGCCGGGGCTACTATACCCAATCCGCTCGCCGTCGCACAGCGATGACGCCGCCGTGCATGGAGACTGGCGGTCACAGCGCGTATAATTGCCGGCCACAGGCAGCCCCGGGCTGCCACAACCTTGCCGTGTCACCGCTTTGCGGGCAGGGCAGGCCCGGTTCGCTGCGGTGGATCGTCGCAGTCACCCTGTCGACGTCCCGTGTCGCTCGACCGCCTGCCAGTACCGTCGCCGGAGAGGCCCATGTTCCAGAACCTCAGCGAGCGCCTGTCGCAGACGCTCAAGTCCATCAAGGGTCAGGCGCGCCTGACCGAGGACAACATCAAGGAGACCCTGCGCGAGGTGCGCCGCGCCCTGCTCGAAGCCGACGTCGCCCTGCCGGTGGTCAAGGCTTTCATCGAGCGCGTGCGCGAGCGGGCGGTGGGCCAGGAAGTGTCCAAGAGCCTCTCGCCGGGTCAGCAGTTCGTCAAGATCGTCCAGCAGGAGCTCGAGGCGGTCATGGGCGAGGCCAACGAAGGGCTCGATCTCAAGGGCTCGCCCGCGGTGGTGCTGATGGCCGGCCTGCAGGGCGCGGGCAAGACCACCTCGGTGGCGAAGCTCGCGCGCTACCTCCGCGAGCGCGAGAAGAAGAAGGTGCTGGTGGTCTCCGCCGACGTCTATCGCCCGGCGGCCATCGACCAGCTCGAGACGCTCGCCCGCGAAGTGGAGGTCGATTTCTTCCCGTCGCGCAGCGACCAGAAGCCGGTGGCGATCGCCGAGGGGGCGATCCAGCACGCCAAGATTCAGTTCCATGACGTGGTGCTCGTCGATACCGCCGGCCGGCTGGCCATCGACGAGGCGATGATGGCCGAGATCCAGGCGCTGCATAAGGCGGTCTCGCCCCAGGAGACGCTGTTCGTGGTTGACGCCATGACCGGCCAGGACGCCGCCAACACCGCCAAGGCCTTCAGCGACGCGCTGCCGCTGACCGGGGTGATCCTCACCAAGGCCGACGGCGACGCCCGCGGCGGGGCGGCGCTCTCGGTGCGCCACGTCACCGGCAAGCCGATCAAGTTCATGGGCGTGGGCGAGAAGGTCGATGCCCTGGAGCCCTTCCACCCGGACCGCGTCGCCTCGCGCATCCTCGGCATGGGCGACGTGCTGTCGCTGATCGAGGAGGCCGAGCGCACCGTCGACAAGGGCAAGGCCGAGAAGCTCGCCAAGAAGGTCAAGAAGGGCCAGGGCTTCGACCTCGAGGATTTCCGCGACCAGCTCCAGCAGCTCAAGAAGATGGGTGGCATGGGCGGCCTGATGGGCAAGCTGCCGGGCATGGGGCAGATGGCCGAGATGGCCCAGGGGCCCGGCCCCGAGAAAGAGCTCGGCAAGCTCGAGGCGCTGATCAACTCCATGACGCCCCAGGAGCGGCGGCGCCCGGAGATCATCAACGGCTCGCGCAAGCGCCGCATCGCCGCCGGTGCCGGCCTGCAGGTGCCCGATCTCAACCGTCTGCTCAAGCAGCACAAGCAGATGCAGAAGATGATGAAGAAGGCGGGCAAGAAGGGCGGCATGCAGAAGATGATGCGCGGCATGTCCGGCATGATGGGCGGTGGCGGCCCGGGCGGCCCGGGCGGCCCGGGCGGTCCGGGTGGTCCCGGGGGCATGGGCGGCCCAGGCGGTTTCCCCTGGCGGTAAGGTCGGGGTGCCCGCGGGGGGCGCGCAGCGGCGCCGGTGGCGCCGCGAGTGACACGCCCACCGGATTGCTTTAGGCAGGCCCGGAAAAAGGTTCCCAAGCGCGGCGGATTTCCGTAGAATGCTGCGTCTTCATGGCAGGACCGTGGCCACGGCCCGGCTGCACCAGGACAGCACCGAACAACGCGACAGCGGGCGAGGCCCGCTCTCCGAGCCGGCTGCCGAGGCAACCGGCCGTTTTGCCGAAACCGGCACATCGGTACTCAACGTAACCTCAACCGAAGGACAGACAACGCCATGGTTACCATTCGTCTGGCACGTGGTGGCGCCAAGAAGCGTCCCTTCTACCACCTGACCGTGACCGATTCACGCAACGCCCGCGACGGCCGCTTCATCGAGCGCCTGGGCTTCTTCAACCCCATCGCCCGCGGCGGCGAAGAGCGTCTGCGCGTCGACCTCGACCGCATCGCCCACTGGCAGGAGCAGGGTGCCCAGCTCTCCGCCCGCGTGGCCGAGCTGGTCAAGGAAGCCCGCAAGCAGGCCTGAGCCTGCCGCGTCGGGGTGGCAAGATGAGTGCGCAGGCCGAACGCCACGAGGCGGACGAGCACGTGGTGCTGGGCAAGCTGACCAGTCCCTACGGTGTCAAGGGCTGGCTCAAGGTCTATTCCCACACCAGCCCCATGGAAGGCATCCTCGACTACGCCGAGTGGGTGGTGCGCCAGGGCGAGAGCCTGCAGCGCTACCGCCTGGCCCAGGGGCGCCGCCATGGCAAGGGTCTGGTGGCCCGGCTTGAGGGCTGCGACACCCGCGAGGCCGCCGAGGCGCTGGCCGGCGCCGAGATCCTGCTGCCCAAGTCGGCGCTGCCCGAGTTGCCGCGCGGCGACTACTACTGGCACGAGCTCGAGGGTTTGACGGTGGTGACCCGCGACGGTGCGGTGCTCGGCCAGGTGCAGTACCTGTTCGAGACCGGCGCCAACGACGTTCTGGTGGTAAAAGGCGACCCCGACGGCGAGCCGGCGGCCATCGACGATCGCGAACGGCTGTTGCCCTTCCTCCCCGACGAGGTGATCGTCGCGGTGGAGCCCGAGGCGGGCCGCATGACGGTCGAGTGGGATCCGGCATTTTGAGCGACGACGAGCTGTCGAGGGTCGCGCAGCCGGGCCTGTGGGTCGGCGTCGTCTCGCTCTTTCCGGAGATGTTCGAGGCGGTCAGCCGTCACGGCGTCACCGGGCGGGCGGTAGAGAAGGGGCGCATCGCGCTGGAGTTCTGGAACCCGCGCGACTATGCCACCGACCGCCATCGCACCGTGGACGACCGCCCCTACGGCGGCGGCCCCGGGATGCTGATGAAGGTCGACACCCTGCGTGCGGCCATCCACGCCGCCCGGCAGCGGGCGGCCGAGGCCACCGGCCAGCGCCCGCGGGTGGTCTACCTGTCGCCCCAGGGGCGACGGCTGGACCAGCGCGGCGTGCAGGACCTGGCGTCGGGGCCGCCCTTGGTGGTGGTGGCCGGACGCTACGAAGGCATCGATGAGCGGGTCGTGGAAACCGACATCGATGAAGAGTGGTCGATCGGCGACTATGTGCTCAGCGGCGGCGAGCTGCCGGCCATGGTGCTGATCGATGCCGCGGCCAGGCTGGTACCCGGTGTGCTCGGGCACCAGGATTCCGCGGTCGAGGACTCTTTCAACGCGGGGCTGCTGGACTGCCCGCACTACACCCGCCCCGAGGTGATCGACGGGCGGGGCGTGCCGGAGGTCCTGCTCAGCGGCAACCACGGCGCCATCCGGCGCTGGCGGTTGAAGCAGTCCCTGGGGCGGACCTGGCTGAGGCGCCCCGACCTGCTGGAAGGCAGGGCGTTGAGCAGTGAGCAGCGCACGTTGCTCGCGGAGTTCATCGAGGAATACGCGCTGATCACCAATCAGTAGGTCAGGGCGGAGGTGCGGGACGCAGAACGCCCCTGAGGCGGCGGCCCCGTGTCACCAACGACGCTCCCGCGCTCTCGAGTCTCGACTCGGGCGCCGGGATCACGATCCGCCGGCAACCAAGACGATCGGCGGATCCAGTTATCAAGGAGTCATAGTCATGAGCAGCAAGAACAAGGTGATCCAGGCGCTCGAAGCCGAGCAGATGAGCAAGGAAGTCCCGGCCTTCGCCCCGGGCGACACCGTGGTCGTCCAGGTCAAGGTCAAGGAGGGCAACCGCGAGCGTCTCCAGGCCTTCGAGGGCGTGGTGATCGGCAAGCGCAATCGCGGCCTGAACTCCGCCTTCACCGTGCGCAAGATCTCCCACGGGGTGGGCGTCGAGCGCACCTTCCAGACCTACAGCCCGCTGGTCGACTCCATCAGCGTCAAGCGTCGCGGCGACGTGCGCCAGGCCAAGCTCTACTACCTCCGCGAGCGCAGCGGCAAGTCCGCCCGCATCAAGGAAAAGCTGGCCTGAGTCCGGCCGCTTGACGGCGCGCCCCGCGGCGCCTGACAGGACCCCGTTACCGCTCGCGCGGGGCGGGGTCCTGTTGCATGGGGGCGTCTTCGGGAGCCCGCCATGAGCCCAATGGCCGATAGCGATCTGATCGATGCCTTCCTCGATGCCCTGTGGCTCGAGCAGGGGGCGAGCGAGCACACCCTGGCCGCCTATCGCCACGACCTGATAGCTTGGGCTGCGCACCTTGCCGAGGTGGGTGCCGGGCTGCTCGCCCCGGGGGCGGCGACGCTGCCGGCCTGGATCGACGCGCGCCGTGCCGCCGGCTACCGGCTGGCCAGCAACGCCCGGCTGCTCTCGAGCCTGCGCCGCTTCTACCGCTGGGCGCTCGTCGAGGGGCGTATCGCCTGCGACCCCCTGGCCGAGGTGCGCCTGCCTCGGGTGAGGCCGGCGCTGCCGGATACCCTGGAGGAGGCCGAGGTCGAGCGGCTGCTGGCTGCGCCCGATTTGGCGACCGACCTGGGCCTGCGCGACCGGGCCATGCTCGAGGTGCTCTACGGCTGCGGGCTGCGGGTCTCGGAGCTGGTGGGCCTGACGGTGGAGGCCGTCAACCTGCGCCAGGGCGTAGTGCGGGTGCGCGGCAAGGGCGACAAGGACCGGCTGGTCCCGCTGGGCGAGGAGGCCGTACACTGGCTCACGCGTTACCTGCGCACGGCGCGTGGCGCCCTGATGGACGACCCCACACGCCCGGCGCTCTTTCCCGGCCGCGGGGGTGCCAGCCTGACGCGCCAGGCCTTCTGGCACCGCATCAAGGCCCATGCGCGAACCGCCGGGATCACCCGGCCGCTGTCGCCGCACACCCTGCGCCACGCCTTCGCCACGCACCTGTTGAATCATGGGGCCAACCTGCGTGTCGTACAGCTGTTACTGGGTCACAGCGATCTCTCGACGACCCAGATCTATACGCATGTCGCCCAGGCGCGACTCGAAGCCCTGCACGCCGAACACCATCCTCGAGGCTGACCATGACCGATTCACCCTTGCGTTTCTCCGCTGCCCTGCTGGCCTTCTGCCTGACACTGCCCCTGGCCGCCCAGGCCGACGACGCCGAGCGTCTGGCCGAACGCCTCGAGGTGCGTGGTCAATCCATGCCGGTGGCCAGCATCCGCGAGACCCCGCTGGAGGGGTTCTTCGAAGTGCACCTGGAGAGCGGTGAGACCTTCTACAGCGATGCCGCCGGGGAGTACTTCCTGGTGGGGGATCTCTACGCGAACGGTGAACAGGGCTTGGTCAATCTCACCGAGCAGACCCGCAACTCCGAGCGCGCCGCGCGGCTTGCCGAGGTGCCCGAGAGCGAGCGGGTGGTGTTTCGCGGCACCGCCGAGACCCGCGCCGAAGTGGTCGTCTTCACCGACACCACCTGCCCCTACTGCCGGCAGTTCCACGAGGAGGTGCCCCGACTCAACGAGCTGGGCATCGAGGTGCACTACCTGGCCTTCCCGCGCACCGGCATGAATACCCAGGGTGCACGGCTGCTCGAGCAGGTGTGGTGCGCCGACAACCCGGCCGAGGCCATGACCACCGCCAAGCGCGGCGAGGGGCTGGAAAACGGCACGGACTGCGACAATCCGGTCGAGGCACAGTATCATCTGGGGCTGGAGCTCGGGGTGCAGGGCACGCCGGCGATCGTGCTGCCGGACGGGCGACTGGTGCCGGGCTATGTGCCCGCCGAACGCCTGGCCGGCATGCTCGGCCTGGACGACTGAGCGCGACAACGTGCCATTGACGCCATCGATGCAAGGGCGGCCGGCGAGAGCCGCTGCCACGCCCTTCGCGACGCCAACGAGCTGGACACGCAACGATCAGGGGAGCAGGACAGTGAAACCGGTGAGAGTGGGAATCTGTGGTCTGGGGACCGTCGGGGGCGGTACCTTCAACGTGCTGATGCGCAACGCCGACGACATCGCCCGGCGAGCGGGCCGGCCGATCGTCGTCGAACAGGTCGCGCACCGTAGCCTCAACCCGGAGTGCGACCTCACCGGCATCAAGACCACCACCGACATCTACGAGGTGGCACGCAATCCCGACGTGGATGTGCTGGTGGAACTGGTCGGCGGCTACGACGTGGCCCGCGAGCTGGTGCTGACCGCGATCGCCAACGGCAAGCACGTGGTCACCGCCAACAAGGCGCTGATCGCCGTGCACGGCAACGAGATCTTCCAGGCCGCCCATGAAAAGGGTGTGATCGTCGCCTTCGAGGCTGCCGTGGCCGGCGGCATTCCGGTGATCAAGTCGCTGCGCGAGGGGCTCGGCGCCAATCGCATCGAGTGGGTGGCGGGCATCATCAACGGCACCGGCAACTACATCCTCACCCACATGCGCAGCGAGGGACGCGCCTTCGAGGATGTTCTGGCCGAGGCCCAGGCGCTGGGCTACGCCGAGGCGGACCCGACCTTCGACGTCGAGGGCATCGACGCGGCCCACAAGCTGACCATCCTCGCCTCCATCGCCTACGGCGTGCCGCTGCAGTTCGAGAAGGCCTACACCGAGGGCATCTCGCGGGTGACGTTCGACGATGTCGAGCAGGCCGACAACCTGGGCTACGTGATCAAGCACCTGGGCATCTCCAAGCGCACCGACGCCGGCCTCGAGCTGCGCGTGCACCCGACGCTGATTCCCAAGGAGCGGCTGCTGGCCAATGTGCATGGCGTCAAGAACGCCATCGCCATCATGGGCGACGCCGTGGGCCCGACCCTCTACTACGGCGCCGGCGCCGGCGCCGAGCCCACCGCCTCGGCGGTGGTCGCCGACCTGCTCGACGTGGCCCGCGACATTACCACTGACCACCACTACCGGGTGCCCTACCTGGCGTTCAGCGGTATCGGCGAGGGTGAAGGCAGCCAGCCGATCCTGCCCATGGAAGACATCGTCACCGCCTATTACCTGCGCCTGCTGGCGGTGGACCGCCCCGGGGTGCTGGCACGGGTGGCCACCATTCTCTCCGAGCAGGGCATCTCCATCGAGGCGCTGGTGCAGAAGGAGGCGACCGAGGGCGAGCTGGTGCCGATCATCCTGCTCACCCACTGCTGTCGCGAGAAGCACATGAACGAGGCGATTCGCCAGATCGAGTCGATGGCCGATATCGCCGGCTCGGTGACGCGCATCCGCGTCGAAAGCCTCGACGAGCAGGAATAACCCATGCGCTACATCAGCACCCGCGGGCAGGCGCCCGCGCTCTCTTTCGAGGAAGTCGTGCTCACCGGCATGGCCAGCGACGGTGGCCTCTACGTGCCGGAGAGCATTCCGACGCTCTCCCGCGACGACCTGGCCGCCATGGCCGGGCTGTCGTATGCCGAGATCGCCTTTCGGGTGATGAAACCCTACGTCAACGGCGAGATCGATGACGAGACGTTCCGTGCCCTCGTGCACGACGCCTATTCGACCTTCAGCCACGACGCCGTGGTGCCGCTCAACCAGCTCGACGCCAACCACTTCCTGCTCGAGCTCTTCCACGGGCCGACGCTGGCCTTCAAGGACGTCGCCCTGCAGCTGCTGGGGCGGATTCTCGACCACTTCCTGGCCAAGCGCGGCGAGCGTGCGGTGATCATGGGTGCCACCTCCGGCGACACCGGCTCGGCGGCCATCGAGGGGTGTCGCCACTGCGACAACCTCGACATCTTCATCCTGCATCCGCACAACCGGGTTTCGGAGGTGCAGCGCCGCCAGATGACCACGGTGCTCGCCGACAACGTCTTCAATGTCGCCATCGAGGGCAATTTCGACGACGCCCAGGCGATGGTCAAGGCGAGTTTCGCCGACCAGGCGTTTCTGAACGGCACGCGCCTGGTGGCGGTAAACTCCATCAACTGGGCACGCATCATGGCCCAGATCGTCTACTACGTGGCCGCTGGTGTGGCGCTGGGTTCGCCGCATCGTCAGGTGAGTTTCTGCGTGCCCTCGGCCAACTTCGGCAACGTCTTCGCTGGCTACATGGCGTATCGCGCGGGGCTGCCGGTCAAGCAGTTCGTCATCGCCACCAATGCCAACGACATCCTGCACCGCACGCTGGCCGACAACGACTTCTCCAAGCGGGAGCTGGTCGCCACGCTCGCCCCCTCCATGGACATCGTGGTGTCGTCCAATTTCGAGCGGCTGCTGTTCGAGGCCTACGAGCGCGATGGGGCCGCCGTGGCGTCGCTGCTCGAGCGCTTCCAGGCCGAGCCCACGGCACTCGCCGAGGCGCCGCTGGCCAAGTTGCGCGACAAGTTCGCCAGCCACAGTGTGGATGACACCACCATCCTCGAGGTGATTCGCGAGGCGCACCACCGCACCCAGGAGATCCTCGACCCGCACACCGCCACCGGCTACCGTGCCGCCGAGCAGGCGCGCACCGATACCGCGACGCCGATGATCACCCTGGCCACTGCGCATCCGGCCAAGTTCGCCGAGGCGGTGGTCAAGGCCGGCTTCCCGGGCGTGCCGCTGCCGCCGCACATGGATGATCTGCTGGAGCGCGAGGAGCGCTACACGGTGCTGCCGGCCGAGCTGGCCGAGGTGCAGAAGTTCGTCGCGGAGAATCGGCGGTAGGCGGTAGCCTGCCCACTCAGGGCTGATCCGGCGGACAGGCCTACGAGGGGGCGCTGTGAACCCCTCCCTGGGCGCTACTTTTGCCATCCATGGCAAAAGACCCCTTCTTCGGCCTGTCCCCGGCGCCCTTCGCTCGGCACGGCGTTCCCATCGCCGTGCACCAATGGAAGCGAACCAGAGGAGCCACGCGTGGACGTGATTGTCCCGCCCGACC
The DNA here is from genome assembly GCF_010994375.1 of Halomonas sp. NO4. Taxonomy (GTDB): domain Bacteria; phylum Pseudomonadota; class Gammaproteobacteria; order Pseudomonadales; family Halomonadaceae; genus Halomonas. Next base: position 227,713 of record NZ_WHMA01000004.1, on the reverse strand, counting down.
TGCACGCCCGACTCAAGCCGCGGCTGCTGCCGCGGCCGCGCAACGCGGCGCTCTATGCCCGCGCGCGCCAGGAGGGGCTCACCGAGCTCCAGGCGCGGGTGCTGGCCGGGCGCCTGGTCGCCTATGAGGGCGACCTCGCGCCGCTGGTCTCGCCCAGCCTGCGCTACCTCGAGCACCCCGAGCGCCTGGCCGACGGCCGCCGTGCCGCCGAGCGCATCGCCCGGGCCGTGGTCGACGGCGAGCATATCGGCATCCTCACCGATTACGACGTCGACGGCATCACCTCCCACGTGGTGATTCGGCGCACCCTGGTGGAACTCTTCGGCGTGCCGGAGGCGAAGCTGCACAGCCTGATCGGCCACCGCATCCATGACGGCTACGGCATCAGCCTGCCGCTGGTGGAGCGCACGCTCGCGCTCGAGCCGCGGCCGAGCCTGGTGATCACCGCCGACTGCGGTAGCAGCGACGAACCGCGCATCGCGCGCCTTTGTGCCTCCGGCATCGACGTGGTGGTAAGCGACCACCACGCCCTGCCGCTGGAAGGGCCGCCGGCCTCGGCGTTTGCCTGCGTCAACCCCACCCGTGACGACTGCACCTATCCCGACGCCACCATCGCCGGCTGCATGGTGGCGTGGCTGGTGATGTCGCTGTCGCGCCAGGTGCTGATCGAGTGGGGGGCACTACCCTCGGCCACGCCCAAGCTGTCGCCCTGGCTCTCCTACGTGGCGCTGGGCACGGTGGCCGACTGCGTGTCGCTGGGGGCAAGCCCCGCCAACCGCGCTGTGGTCAGCCACGGCCTCACTCTGATCAACCGTATGGAGGCCGCCTGCTGGCGCACCATGGCGGCGCGTCTCGGCGAGGACAGCGTGCCCTTCGACGCCGAGACCCTGGCCTTCCAGATGGGGCCGCGCATCAACGCGCGCTCGCGCCTGGACGACCCCTACGCAGCGCTGCATTTCATGTTGGCCGCCGACGACGCCGTGGCGGCCCGACACCTCGAGACCCTCGACCAGGACAACCAGTCGCGCAAGGCGATCGAGGCGGAGATGGCCGAGGAGGCCAAGGCCCTGGCCCTGCCGGCACTGGCCGCCGACGAGCCGGTTCTCGTGGTGTTCCTCGAGGATGGCCACCCGGGTGTGCAGGGCATCGTCGCCTCGCGCCTGGTGCAGGCCTATGGGCGCCCGGCATTGGTGCTCACCCCGGCCGCTGCCCCGGGCATGCTCACCGGCTCGGGGCGCTCCATCGAGGCTCTGCACCTTCGCGACGCCCTGCAGCGTACCTTCGAGCTCGCCCCCGAGGCGCTGCCGCGCTTCGGAGGCCATCGCGGTGCCGCCGGCGTCGGCGTGCCCCACGAGCAACTGGACGCGTTTCGTGCCGCCTTCCGGCAGGCAGTGGGCGAGCAGTTGGTCGGCGTCGAGCTGGGGCCGCGCATCCTCACCGATGGCGAACTCACTGCCGCCCAGCTCGATCTGGCCACCCTGGCCGAACTCGAGGCGCTGGGGCCCTACGGCCGGGAGTTCGATGCGCCGCTCTTCGAGGGCGAGTTTCTTGTCGAGAACCTGCGTGTGGTGGGGGCGGACGGCACGCACCTGATGCTGGAGCTCTCTGCCGGCAGCGCCAGCCACCGCGCCATCTGGTTCCGGGCGCTCACACCCGGTGAGTTGCCCGGCTTCGAGGTGGGCGCACGGCTGTGCTGCGCCTTCCGGCTCACCCGCAATCGCTGGCGGGGAAGAGAGAGCCTGCAGCTGATGATCGAACATGCTGAGCCTGTAAAATAAGGAATAGTCGATGGATCCGCAGGACTTGCCCACCGACCCCCACCGGTCGTACGAGGACGTGCTGGCGCTGCTGGTGGGCACGCTCTTCGTGGCGCTCGGCGTCACCTTCTACACCCAGGCGCTGCTGCTCACCGGCAGCACCGCCGGCCTGGCCTTCCTGCTGCAGTACGCCAGCGGCTGGCGCTTCGGGGTATGGTTCTTCCTCATCAACCTGCCGTTCTACTGGCTGGCGATTCGGCGCATGGGCGTCTCGTTCACGCTGCGCACCTTCGTCGCCATCGGCCTGGTATCGCTGTTCTCCGAGCTGAGCGGTCGGTGGGTGGCGTTCGACAGCCTCAATCCGCTCTATGCCGCGCTGATGGGCGGTAGCCTGATCGGTATCGGCATGCTGATCCTGTTTCGCCACCGCGCGAGCCTGGGCGGGGTCAATATCCTGGTGCTCTACCTGCAGGAACGCTATGGCTGGCGTGCAGGCTATGTGCAGTTGGGGATCGACGCGGCCATCATGCTTGCCGCGTTCCTGGTGCTACCCCCCGAGCGGGTGGGCCTCTCGGTGCTGGGGGCCTTGGCGCTCAACCTGATCATTGCGCTGAATCACAAGCCCGGCCGCTATATGGGGGTTTCCTAGGCGATTCGTCAATAGGTGGGCCAGACGCCAGGCGTGGCCAACTCCAGCAGGTGGCCATCCGGGTCGCGGAAATAGACGCTTTCCCCGCCTCTGGGCCAGTGGGTGCGGCCCTCGACGGCAATGCCGTGATCCTCGAGCTGGCGCTCCCAGGCGGGCAGTTCGCTTTCGGCGATAGCGAAGGCCATGTGCACCCGCCCCTTGCCGTCGTGGGGCGGAATGGTGCCCATGCCGTCGGGCAGGTGGACGGTTTCCAGTGTCTCGCCCTGGAGGAACAGCAGCAGGACCGTGCTGGCACCGACATCGTAGGCGGTGAAGCGGTGATCGGCGTTGAAGGGCTCGAGACCCATCACGCCTTCGAAGAAGATCCGCGCCCGGTCCATGTCTTCCACGTAGAGCGCGGTCTCCAGCACGCCATTGAGCTTGGGCATGGTCGTTCTCCTGACGGGCTCTTGGCTCTTAGCCTAGCAGCCTGGCGAGTCGCCCCATGCCCGGGCCGCTATTCGGCGACTCTCCCTGGCCCCACCTCGGCGGCCCCACCTCGGCGGCCCCACTCAGTCAGCTACCCAGAACCACCAGACGATGGCGGCGATCAGGGCGAGTCCGGCGAAGTTGACGATCCAGCTCATGCCTTGGCCTCCTGTGGTTGTGGCGCGGCCTCGTCGGGGCGAGCGGCCCCCGGCGGGCGCTTGAGGCGCAGCCGGTTGGCGTTGCTGACCACGGTGATCGAGGAGAGCGACATGGCCGCCCCGGCGATCATCGGCGAGAGCAGCATGCCGGTGACCGGATAGAGCACGCCGGCGGCGATGGGGATGCACAGTACGTTGTAGCCGAAGGCACCCACCAGGTTCTGCTTGATGTTGGCAAGTGTCAGGCGGCTGATCTCGATGGCGTCTGCAACGCCATGCAGCGAGCCGCGCATCAGCGTGATGCCGGCGCTCTCGATGGCCACGTCGGTGCCCTGGCCGATGGCGAAGCCCACACTGGCGCGGGCCAGCGCCGGGGCGTCGTTGATGCCGTCGCCCACCATGCCGACCACCTCGCCGGCCTGCTGCCGCCGCTCGATCTCGGCGTGCTTGTCCTCGGGCCTGAGGCCGGCGCGATAGTCGTCGATACCCACTTCGCTGGCGATGGCGGCGGCGGTATGGGCGTTGTCGCCGGTAAGCATGATGACCCGGAGGCCGTCGGCCTGCAGGCGCTTGATCGCGGAGGCGGCATCGCCACGCAGCGGGTCGCTGATGCCGAACAGGGCGGCCAGCCGGCCGTCGACGGCGAGGTACACCACCGTGCGCGCCTTCGTCTCCAGCCGGGAGGCGATATCGCGGCCGCTCGCCAGGTCGACCCCGGCGTCCTCCAGCAACCGGGCGTTGCCCAGCAGCAGCGGCGTGCCGTCGGGGGTGGTCGCCTTCACCCCGCCGCCGGTGACACTCTCGAAGTCACGGACGTCGGTCGGCTCGGCGCCCGCCTCGTCGGCGTGCGCCAGCAGCGCCGCGGCCAGCGGATGCTCGGAGCCGCGCTCCAGGGAGGCCACCCATCCCAGCACCTGGCGCTCATCGCCGTCGAGGCCTACGCCAGAGAAAAAGTGCGCCTCGGTGACCCGCGGCTTGCCCTCGGTAAGGGTGCCGGTCTTGTCCACCACCAGGGTGGTGAGCCGGCTCGCCGTCTGCAGCGCCTCGCCGCTTCGCACCAGCACGCCGTGCTCGGCGGCTTTGCCGACGCCAATCATGGTGGAGATCGGCGTGGCCAGGCCCAGGGCGCAGGGGCAGGCGATGATCAGCACCGTGGTGGCGGTGACCAGCATGTGGATCACCCGCGGTTCTGCCCCGAAGTTGAACCAGGCCAGCGCCGTGACCACGGCGATGATCATCACCGAGGGCACGAAGATGCTCGATACCTTGTCGGCCAGCTCGCCGATGGGCGGACGTGAGTTCTGAGCGCGCGCCACCTGCTCGGTGATCTGTCCCAGACGGGTGTCGGCACCGACGCGGGTGGCGCGGTAGACCAGGCCGCCCTTGCCGTTGACGGTACCGGCGCTCACCTCGTCGTCCTCGCCCTTGGTCACGGGCACGGGCTCGCCGGTGAGCATCGACTCGTCGATGTGGCTGGACCCCTCGGTCACCACGCCGTCCACCGGCAGGCGCTCGCCGGGGCGAACCCGGATGCGGTCGCTCTCGCGCACTTCATCGACGTCGATCTCGCGCTCCTCACCGTCGCGGATCACCCGGGCGGTGCGGCTCTGCAGGTCCAGCAGGCGCTTGAGCGCCTCGCTGGTGCGGCCGCGCGCCCTGAGCTCCAGGGCGTTGCCGAGCAGCACCAGGCCGATGACCATCGCCGAGGCCTCGAAGTAGATGCCGTGGGCCACCTCGGGCAGCCAGGGGGCGAAGGCCACTACCGCCATGGAGTAGAGCCAGGCAGTGCCGGTACCCATGGCGATCAGGGTGTCCATGTTGGCCTGGTGGTGCCTGAAGTTTTTCCAGGCATTGACGAAGAAGTGGCGACCCGGCCATACCAGCACGGCGAGCGTCAGCAGACCGATCACCAGCCAGTAGAGGCGACCGCCGCCCACCGGGTGCGGGTGGTAGACGAACATGCTGGCCATCAAGGGTATGGCCAGGGCCAGCGACCAGGCGCTGCCGCGCAGACGCTGGCGGTAGGTCTTCTCGTCTTTTTCGGCACGGGCCTGCTCGGCCTGGCGCAGGTCGCGGATCGGCTCGGCGCTGTAGCCCACGGATTCGACCGCCGCCACCAGGGCGTCGGTCTCGGCGCTACCGTGGACCTGGGCGGTATGGGTGCCGAAGTTGACGGCGGCCGTGGCGACGCCCGGCGTGCGTTCCAGCGCCTGCTGCACGCTCTTCACGCAGCTCGCACAGGTCATGCCGCTGATCGACAGCCGCTGGGTGGTGACCCCCTCGGCAGGCTCGTCGGTGTCAGAAGCCGTGCTGCTGTCGGTGGCGGTCTCGGTGCTCTCCGCTGCGGTTGGCGCTGTTGGTGCCACTCCGTCGCTCGGGGGGTAGCCAGCCTCGCTCAGGGCGGCATCGAGGGCCTCGTCGTCTAGGACAGTGGTCACGTCCAGGCGCTTCTCGGCCGGGGTGCCGACCACTTCGGCCTTGCCGTCTCGGGCCTGGATCGCCTCGCGCATGCGCTTCACGCAGCCCTGGCAGCTCATGCCGGGAATCTGGCGCGTCAACTGGTGACGGCGGGCTTCGTGGCTTTGCGGCGCCTCGGGGGGATAGCCGGCCTCATTGAGCAACCCGTCAAGGGCCTCGGCATCGAGAGTGGCCGTGACCTCGAGGCGCTTCTCGGCCGGCGTGCCGATGACGTCGGCCTCCGGATCACGCGCCTGTATGGCGCGCCGCATATTGCTCACGCAGCCCTGGCAGCTCATGCCGGGCACGGTGCGCACCTGTGCTCGTCTGGTGTTCATTGGGCCTCCTTGGCGGGGCGCGCCTCGTCGTCTCGCAGCGGTTCGGGAAAGCTCTCGATCAGCCGGCACAGGCTGTGGCCGTCGGGCGTGCCGTCGGGCATCTCGGCCCAGGCATCGAGTGCCTGCTCCATGCGTTCGGCGAGGGCTTCGAGCTCGCGGATGCGGGCGCGGATCTCCGGCAGGCGGGCGGCCAGCAGGTCGCGCACCATGGGGCAGGGTGAGTCGCCGTGGTCGGCATGGGCGAGAATGTCGCGTACCTCGGCCACGCTGAAGCCCAGGGTGCGGGCGCGCTGGATGAAGCGCAGCCGCTCGAGGTCGGTCTCGTCGTAGCGATGGTAGCCGTTGTCCGGGTCGCGCTCGGGGTTCAGCAGCCCCTCGCGGGTGTAGTGGCGCACCGTCTCGCCGGTGACCCCGGTGCACCGCGCCAGCTCGTTGACCTTCATGATGTTGAATCTCGTCGCTCACAGTTTCGGGTAGTGTAAAACCTTTGGGTTACGCAAAGGTCAAGAGTTCCCGCTCTCGTGAAGCAGGGGTTGCGGCGGGCCATCGGATAGCGGCGCTTCAAGGACTTAGGTAAGGTTGCCACTAAAGTATTAGGTTTTTGAGTATTAAAACGAACGTTTGCCCTTGATCCGCGAAGGCCGATAAGCGACAACTGAGGCCATGAGAGTCCTGCCAAGGGCCGAATAACGATCCGCGCCAGCGCAAGAGGAACCCGAAACCATGCACAACAAGTTCAACAAGCTTTCATGGGCCGTGGCCATCGCCGCCGCCACCTTCGCCGGCCAGGCCCACGCGGGCGGCTACCAGGTCAACGAGCAGAGCGTCAGCGGCCAGGGCTATGGTCACGCCGGCCGCAGCTCCAACGTCAACGACGCCACCATCGTTTTCGGCAACCCGGCGGGCATGTTGTTTCTCGATCGCGCCCAGGTGACGGCGGGTGGCACCTACCTGAACGTCAGTAGCGATATCGATAATGCCGAGGCGACTCGTAGCAGCGTTCTAACTGGAGGTATGGCCCAGCCCGTGGATGGAACGGCTGAGGGTGATATGGTGCCTGGGAAATTCATTCCCTTTGCCTTCTATGCTCAGCCGGTGACCGACAAGCTGGCCTTTGGGTTCGGTGTTTATGCGCCCTTCGGCTCGGAGACGGACTACGAAGACGGCTTCATCGGCCGCAACCTGGGCAACTACACCCAACTGACGGTGATGAGCGCCCAGCCGACTGTTTCTTATCGGTTCAACGACCAGTGGTCGGTGGGTGCGGGCATTACCTATAATCGTGTGGATGGGGAGCTGCATAGACAAGTGCCTACAATTGTTCCTGGCCCCGCAACGGCGGAAGCTGATGCCCGGGTGGAAGGTGACGACGATGGTTGGGGATACAACCTCGGTGTGTTGTTCCAACCGGCACCAGAAACCACACTTGGCCTGACCTATCGCTCCAAAGTTGATTACACCTTGACCGGTGATTTTCAAGCCACGGTCGGAGGGATGGTTCAAAGTGAGAGTGATGCCAGCCTAGACTTAACAACTCCTGAAAACATCAACTTCTCCATCACTCAGCAGATGAGTGATAAGTTCAAGATGATGTTCGGGGCTTCCTGGACACGTTGGGAACGGTTCGATGAGATCCGCGTGGTCGATCCAAATGATCCGAGCGGCGATCCCATCACCTTGGAGGAGCAGGATTACTCCAATGCCTGGGCCTTCGCCGCAGGTGGTGAATACCAGCTCAATCCGCAGTGGGCGCTGCGGGCCGGCGTGACCATCGATAATACTCCGACCAGTGATGAGTTCCGCAGTGCGCGAATTCCCTCGGATGATCGCCGAATCTTCTCGCTGGGGGCAGGTTGGACACCCACCGAAAACCTGACTTTAGACTTCGCCTACTCCTACCTGACTGAGCGGAGCACTACTGTGAGCCAGGAACGGGTGGATAGCGGTCCTGGTGGGGATGTGACTTCTACTTACTCCGCCGACTACAAGAACGAGGCCCACGCCTTCGGTGCACAGCTGACCTATCGCTTCTGACAGCGAGCCCGTTCATGGCGATGCAGACGACCCGGCTTCGGTCGGGTCGTCTGCGTCTGGGTGGCCGACGCGGCCATGATGCGACGACGCGGCACATTCGCTACAATGGTCGCCCTTTCCGTGCCGCCGGGGCCCTGGTGACCGACCAGCGCCGCGGCGGCCGTTTTGCCACTGACGATTCAGGTGAGCGATCCATGCTGGAAACCAACGCCATCCACAACCGCATCAAGGACCTGTCTGAGCGGACAGACGTCCTGAGGGGGTATCTTTGACTATGCCGAGAAGAAGGATCGGCTGGAAGAAGTAACCCGCGAGCTGGAGGATCCGGACGTCTGGAGCGATCCGGACTACGCCCAGAAGCTAGGCAAGGAGCGCGCCACGCTGGAGGCCATCGTCGCCACCATCGACGAGCTGGAGCAGGGGCTGGGCGACAGCCGCGACCTGCTGGAGCTGGCCGAGATGGAAGCGGACGAGGGCACCGTCGCCGAGGTCGAGAAGGAGCTCGAGGGCTATCAGGCGAATCTGCAGAAGCTCGAGTTCCGGCGCATGTTCTCCGGCGAGATGGACGCCAACAACGCTTACCTGGACATCCAGGCCGGCTCCGGCGGCACCGAGGCCCAGGACTGGGCCAACATGCTGCTGCGCATGTACCTGCGCTGGTGCGAGCACCACGGCTTCAAGGCGGAGATCATCGAGCTCTCCGCGGGCGAGGTGGCCGGCATCAAGTCGGCGACCCTGCACGTTCAGGGAGACTATGCCTTCGGTTGGCTGCGCACCGAGACCGGGGTGCACCGCCTGGTGCGCAAGAGCCCCTTCGATTCCGGCGGGCGCCGTCACACCTCCTTCGCCTCGGTGTTCCTGTCGCCGGAGGTGGACGACAGCTTCGAGATCGAGATCAACCCCGCGGACCTGCGGACCGACACCTACCGCTCCAGCGGGGCGGGCGGCCAGCACGTCAATACCACCGACTCCGCCGTGCGCATCACCCACGAGCCCACCGGCATCGTGGTGGCCTGCCAGAGCCAGCGCAGCCAGCACGCCAACCGCGACTTCGCCATGAAGCAGCTCAAGGCGAAGCTGTGGGAGCACGAGATGGAGAAGCGCAACGCCGCCAAGCAGCAGGCCGAGGAGGCCAAGGCCGATATCGGCTGGGGCAGCCAGATTCGCTCCTATGTGCTTGATGACCAGCGCATCAAGGACCTGCGCACCGGCGTGCAGACGAGCAACTGCGAGAAGGTGCTGGACGGCGACCTGGATCAGTTCATCGAAGCCAGCCTCAAGCAGGGCCTGTAGCCTGCTGCGCTCGCCGAGATGGCGTTGACCTCGGGATGGATGTTGCCGAGGGGCGCCTTGTCTCGGCATCCCTCGCGCGGCTCCAGGAGCACAGCTTCTTCATTGGATTACGTGATTTCTAGCAGGTAGCGACATGGCCAACCAGAGTTCTTCCCCGGACAGCCCGCAGACCGACGAAAACCGCCTGATCGCCGAACGGCGCGCCAAGCTGGCCGCGCGTCGCGAGCGAGCCGCCGAGCGCGGCGAAAGCGCCTTCCCCAACGACTTTCGCCGCGACAGCCTGGCCGCCGACCTTCAGGCGCGGCTCGGCGACAAGGAGAAGGATGAGCTCGAGGCGCTGGATCGCCAGGCCGCGGTGGCCGGGCGCATCTTGCGCAAGCGTGGTCCCTTCCTGGTCATTCAGGACCCCTCCGCGCAGATACAGCTCTATGTCGACAAGAAGGGGCTGCCCGCCGAGCGGCTCGAGGAGATCAAGGGCTGGGACATCGGCGACATCGTGGCGGCTCGCGGTCCGGTGCACAAGTCGGGCAAGGGCGACCTCTACGTGAAGATGATGGAGGCAACGCTGCTCACCAAGAGCCTGCGCCCGCTGCCCGACAAGTTCCACGGCCTCACCGACCTGGAGGCGCGCTACCGTCAGCGCTACGTGGACCTGATCATGAACCCCGACTCGCGCCGGGTGTTCGAGACCCGCGCCGGGGTGATCAGCGCCATGCGCCGCTTCTTCGAGGCGCGCGGCTTCATGGAGGTGGAAACCCCCATGCTGCAGTCGATCCCCGGCGGGGCGACGGCGCGGCCCTTCGTCACCCACCACAATGCGCTGGACATCGACATGTACCTGCGCATCGCGCCCGAGCTCTACCTCAAGCGCCTGGTGGTGGGCGGCTTCGAGAAGGTCTTCGAGATCAACCGCAACTTCCGCAACGAAGGCCTCTCCACGCGCCACAACCCCGAATTCACCATGATCGAGTTCTACCAGGCCCACGCCGACTACCATGACCTGATGAACCTCACCGAGGAGATGCTGCGCGAGGTGGCGCGCCAGGTGTTGGGCAGCACCACCGTGATCAACACGGTGCGCAGCGCCGAGGACGAAGTGCTGGAGACCTTCGAGTACGATTTCGGCCAGCCGCTCCGTCGCCTCTCCGTGTTCGACGCCATCCTCGCGTACAACCCGGAGATCCACGCCGAGGCGCTGGCCGACGAGGCCGCCGCACGCCAGGTCGCCGAGCGGCTCGACATCGACGTCAAGGATGGCTGGGGACTCGGCAAGATCCAGGTGGAGATCTTCGAGAAGACGGTGGAGCATCGCCTGCAGCAGCCGACCTTCATCATCGACTATCCCACCGAGGTGAGTCCGCTGGCGCGGCGCAAGGATGCCGACCCGTTCGTCACCGAGCGTTTCGAGCTCTTCGTCGGCGGCCGCGAGATCGCCAACGGCTTCTCGGAGCTCAACGACGCCGAGGACCAGGCGGCACGCTTCCGCGCCCAGGCGGCGGAGAAGGAGGCCGGCGACCTCGAGGCGATGTACTACGATGCCGACTACGTGCGCGCCCTGGAGTATGGCCTGCCGCCCACGGCGGGCGAGGGCATCGGCATCGACCGGCTGGTGATGTTGCTCACCGACAGCGCCTCGATCCGCGATGTGCTGCTCTTCCCGGCGATGCGACCGGAAGTGGAATAGTTGGTAAGGGGCGCCGCGAGCGCCCATAATGGTCAGCGTTTCGACGTCGAGGAGACCGCGATGAAACTGCTCAACCGCTCCGCCCTGAGCGTCCGGCCGACCCGCCACTTCGTGGAATGGATCAACGCCCTGGAACCCACCGTGGGCGACGACGACCTGACGATCGCCGACGTCGAACGCGAAAGCACCGTCTATCTCATCCCCGAGATGGACACCCCGGAGGCCCTGGAAGCCTTCGTGCGCGAGCGCTACCTCGAGATCCTCGAGACCGAGCTGCGTGCCTGGGAGGAGGACGAGCGCCAGTGGCCCGAATCGCTCGACTGGGCGCTCTTTCAGCGCTTCCTGCAGTTCGAGCACAGCTACCTGGCCATCGATCTGGACGATGAGGCGGCCCTCGAGATCTCCGAGGTGGACGATAGCCTGCTGATGGATATCGACCAGGACTGAACGAGGCGAGGCCAGACCCGCCCTGTGCAAACCGGCTTCGGCCGGTTTCGTCATTGATGGCCCCCGCAGTGATGGAAAGAGCATGAAGCGACTCTTTGCGACCCGCCCCGGCGACGATGGCCTGCCTGGGCCCGAGCGCCGTCTGGCCGTGCTGGCCCTGGTGCTGGGTACCCTGATGGCGGTGGTGGACACCACCATGATCAACTTGGCCCTGCCCAGCATCGCCCGCGATCTGGGGGTCTCGGGCGCGCGCGCCGTCTGGGTGACCAACCTCTTCCAGATCAGCTGCGCCGCCTTTCTGCTGGTGTGCGCGGCGCTCAGCGAGCTGGTCAGCCGGCGCCGTCTCTATGTGGCGGGGCTCGCGCTCTTCGTCTGTGCCTCGCTGGGGGCGGCACTGTCGCGCAGCTTCGAGTGGCTGCTGGTGTTCCGGGCCCTGCAGGGGCTGGGGGCGGCGGCGACGCTCTCCATCGGTCCTTCGCTCTACCGGGCGATCTTCCCCTCGCGGCTGCTCGGCAGTGCGCTGGGGCTCAGCGCCCTGGTGGTGGCGGGCGGCTATGCCTCCGGTCCGGCGCTGGGCGGGCTGGTGCTCTCCGTGGCCGACTGGCCCTGGCTCTTCGCCCTGCACCTGCCCCTCGGGCTCCTCGCACTCTGGTTCGCCTGGCGTGCACTGCCACACGAGCCGCGGCGCCGTGGCGGCTTCGACGGCGCCGGGGCGCTGCTCTCGATCACCATGCTGGCGAGCGTCTTCCTTGCCATGGACACCCTGGGCCAGGGGGCACCCGGCTGGCAGGCGCTGGCGTGGCTGGCGGTGTGCCTTGTCGCCGGCACGCTTTTCCTGCGCCGTCAGCGCCGGGCGACGTATCCCCTGCTACCGCTGTCGCTCTTCGAGGAGCCGCGCTTTCGCCTGGCGGTCTCTGCCTCGGGACTGGCGTTCATCGGCCAGGGGCTCGCCTTCGTGGCGCTCTCCTTCCTCTACCAGCAGGAGATGGGCTTTACCCCGCTGCAGACGGCCTGGCTCTTCACCCCCTGGCCGCTTGCCATCATGGTGGTCGGCCCACTGGCGGGGCGCCTGGCTGATCGGGTCAACCCCAGCGTGCTCTCCAGCGTCGGTCTGGGGCTGCTGATCGCCGGGCTCGTGGCCCTGGCGCGGCTCGGTCCCGAGGCACAGATCGTCGACGGCCTGTGGCGCACTGCCCTGTGCGGCCTGGGCTTCGGGCTCTTTCAGCCCCCCAACAACCGCGAGATGATGGCCAGCGTGCCCAAGGCGCGCAGCGCCAACGCCTCGGGGGTGATGAGCACCACTCGCACCGTCGGCCAGTCGCTGGGCGTGGCGCTGGTGGGCGCCTTCCTTGGCGCCGGTGCCCCGGTGCAGGCCACGCTCTGGGTGGGCGCGGCCGCCTGCGTGCTGTCGCTTGCCGCCAGCCTGGCGCGCATGCCGCTGGCCGGAGCCGCTCAGGCGCAGGCGCGCCGGGGCGCATCGTCGCCGGCCGGGCAAGGGAGTACAATGGTGGCAAATCCATCATCGAGGAGCCCCCATGAGCATTCAGGCCAGCATTGAAGAGAAGCTGCAGGCCCTCGAACCGACCTTCCTGACGGTGGAGAACGAGAGCCACCGCCATGCCGTGCCGCCCAATTCCGAGACCCACTTCAAGGTGACGCTGGTCTCCGAGCGCTTCGAAGGGCTGATGCCGGTGAAGCGCCACCAGCGCATCTATGCGCTGCTCGCCGATGAACTCTCCGGCCCGGTGCACGCCCTGGCACTGCACCTCTATACCCCCCAGGAGTGGCAGGCGAGCGGTGAGCGCCGGCCCGACTCACCCGACTGCCGTGGCGCCGGGGCGTGACGACGGAGCCGCAGCGCCTCCAGTACCTGGAGGCCATGGGTCTGACGGCCTGGGTGCCGCGCTACCGCCTGCCCAATGCCCGGCAGAGCGCAGCCTGCGAGTGGGCGCCGTCGTCACCCGAGCCTAGCGCGCCGCCCACCGTGCGGCTGCACGCCCTGCTCGACGAAGCCGAGCGCGCGGCGCAGCAGCGCCCGGCAACACCGCCCCAGGAGAGTGAGCCGGCATCGCCAGCAGCTGCCGCCCCCGGACGGGCACGCCAGCTGCTCGAGCCGGCGCGGGACGCTAGCGAGGTCGCGTCACCGGCGAGCGGGTCGGTCGGCGATGCGGTGGTGGAAGCCTCCTCGGAGCCCCTGCGTTTCAGCGTGCAGGTCGCCTGCCTGGACGGCCGCTGGCTGGTGCTGCTGCCCGGTGCGCGGCCGCCGGGGGCGGTCGAGCTGCGCCTGCTCGCCAACCTCTTCCGCGCGGCCGGCATTTCCCTCGGTCAGGCGCCGGACTTCCAGGCCTTCGACTGGCCCCTGGAGAAGGGGCTGCCGGTGGCGTCGCCGGAGGAGGAGGCCAAGGCGGGGCTGCAGGCCTTCATCGAGGGCGCCGGACGGCGCGGCTGGGCGCCGGAGCGGGTACTGCTTTTCGGGCGCGACGACACCCTGGAGCGGCTGCTCGGCGTCACCGATGAGCGCTGCACGCTGCTGGATCTGCCCGGCTGGCGAGGGCCGGCGCTCGATGAACTGGCCGGCAGCGCCGAGGCGAAGCGAGCCCTGTGGCCGCGCCTCGCCGGCTGGCGGGCCGCCTGGTATGGCGAGGGCAGCGATGCGAGCGTCCCTGGCTGAGCGCCTCCCGAGGCGCCTGGACGCTCTGGAGCTGGCGGCGCTCGAGGCCCTGGAGGCGACGCAGCCCTCGCCCTGGAGCGCGCGCCAGCTGAAGGCGGCGCTCAGCGATCCGCTGACGGTCGTTCTGGGTATCGACGGCGAGGACGCCCTGGCGGGCCATGCCGTGGTGGCGCGATTGCCCTTCGAGGCGGAGCTGCAGGCGCTGCTGGTGGCCTCGGTCTGGCGTCGACAGGGGCTGGCCGGGCGGCTGCTGGCGGGTGTAATCGATCAAGCGCGCGCCTGGGGTAGCGAGCGGCTGCTGCTGGAAGTGCGGGCCGGCAATGCCCCGGCGCGGGCGCTCTATGCGCGGGCGGGATTCGTCGAGGATGGCCGGCGCCGCGGCTACTATCCCTCGTGGGACGGGGCCGGGCCGCGGGAGGACGCCGTGCTGATGTCGCTCCCGCTGGGCTGAGCGATCCGGCTCAGCGCTCGGTGGCGGTTTCCGTCTCGACTTCGTCGAACTTGCCCAGCAGGGCGGTGAGGCGGCGCTCCCACTCCTCGCGCTCCTGCTTCAGGCGCTGGTTCTCTTCACGCAGCTCCTCGGCTTCCATGCGGAGCAGCTCCAGCGCTTCCACGGCGTTGGCGACTTTCTGTTCGAGCCGGTTGAAGAGTTCGCTGCTCATCCTGTTCTCCTGACGTTGCCTGGCGACCGAGCCGGCCGTGGTGGGGCGGGAATTCGAGCTCGCAGCGTAACGCCGTGGCGGGAGCTCAGCAAGCGTCGCCGTTTGCCGACTCGACGCAGCGGCGATAGAGGCGAGCGGTGGTGTCGCCGGCGCGCAGTTCGCGATGCAGTGCCCAGCTGGCCGGCACGGTAGGCACGGCTTTCGACTCCATCTCGACATAGACGAAGGCTTCGTCGGTGAGCCAGCCGTGCTGCTCCAGCCGCGCACAGCAGGGCTCGACCAGGCCTTGGCGGAAGGGCGGGTCGAGAAACACCAGCGAGCAGGGATGCGGTTCGCCGGCCAGGAAGGCGAGGACGTCGGCGGTGATCACCCGGCTGCGGGCCGTGACGTCCAGGGTGGCCAGATTGCTCGTGAGCTGGCGCGCCACGCGGGTATCGCGCTCCACGAAGCAGGCCTCGGCGGCGCCGCGGGAGAGCGCCTCCAGACCCAGCGCCCCGGTGCCGGCGAACAGGTCCAGCGCACGGGCGCCGGGCGTGGCGGTGGCCAGCCAGTTGAACAGCGTCTCGCGCACCCGGTCGGGTGTGGGGCGCAGGCCGGGGCTGTCGAGCACCGGCAGCCGCCGGCGCTTGAAGTCGCCGCCGATCAGGCGCAGTTGGCCGCCACGGCGTGGGGCCTGGGAAGGCATGGGGCGCTGGCGGGAAGGGCGGCGGCGATTCATGGCGTCGCATTGTACCTGCGGCTTTATCCACAGTCATGGTAGGCAGTGGTAGGATGTGGTCATCATTCACCCGTGAGGTTGAATTCCCCCATGTTCGGTTTTTTCAAGCGCAAGACGCAGCAGGACGATCAGCAGGACAAACGGCAGTCGACCCAGCAGGACGAGAGCCAGGCACCGCGGCCGGCCGAGCCGGAAACCACCTCCGCGGCGACCTCGCCGGCCGACCGCGAACCGGCCCCTTCCGAGCCGGACATCGTCGCGGAGCAGCCGCCCGAAGATGTCGCCATGGCCGGCCCGGCGGCGGACGAGGCGCTCGACCGTACAGAGGCAGTGGAGGTGGTGCGCGCCGAGGAGGAGAACGCCGCGCTGCGCGACGAGGCCGTGGACGACGCCGCGCCCGCCGAGGAGGAGGCGCCGCCCCCCGCGGCGCCCGAGCCCGAGCCGACACCTGAACCGGAGCCGGCGCCCGAGCGCCCGGCGCTGCAGGAAAAACCGGCCGCCGAGAAGAAGGGCTGGTTCGCACGGATTCGCGCCGGGCTCGGCAAGACCCGCGCCAATCTCACCGACGGCCTGGCCGGGCTCTTTCTCGGCAAGAAGCAGATCGACGACGAACTGCTCGAGGACCTCGAGACCCAGCTGCTGCTGGCCGACGTGGGCATCGAGGCGACCACCGCCATCATCGACCGCCTCACCGAGCGGGTGTCGCGCAAGGAGCTGGCCGACCCGCAGGCGCTCTACCGCGCCCTGCAGGAGGAGCTCACCACCATGCTCGACCCGGTGGCCACGCCGCTGGCACTGCCGCCCAAGGGCGAGGGACCCTTCGTCATCCTGGTGGTGGGGGTCAACGGCGTGGGCAAGACCACCACCATCGGCAAGCTCACCCAGCGCTTCCAGCGCGAGGGGCGCAGCGTGATGCTCGCCGCTGGGGACACTTTCCGCGCCGCGGCAGTGGAGCAGCTCAAGGTGTGGGGCGAGCGCAACGACGTGCCGGTGATCGCCCAGCACACCGGCGCCGACAGTGCCTCGGTGGTCTACGATGCCCTGGCCGCGGCGCGGGCGCGCAAGGTGGATGTGCTGATCGCCGACACCGCGGGTCGGCTGCACAACAAGGCGCACCTCATGGAGGAGCTCAAGAAGGTGCACCGCGTGATGGGCAAGCTCGATGACACCGCCCCCCACGAGGTGATGCTGGTGCTCGACGCCGGCACCGGGCAGAACGCGCTTTCCCAGGCCAACACCTTCAACGAGGCGGTGCCGGTCACCGGCATCACCCTGACCAAGCTCGACGGCACGGCCAAGGGCGGCATCATCTTCGCCCTGGCCAAGCAGCTGGGCACGCCGATCCGTTTCATCGGGGTCGGGGAGTCGCTGGACGACCTGCGCCCCTTCGCCGCCAGGGAGTTCGTCGACGCCCTCTTCGACCAGGGCGATGCGCGCGACGCCGCCTCGGCATGATCGTCTTCGAGCATGTGGGCAAGCGCTACGGCGGGCGCTTCGAGGCGCTCGCCAACCTCGACTTCCGCGTGCGTCGTGGGGAGATGGTCTTCCTCACAGGCCACTCCGGGGCTGGCAAGAGTTCACTGCTGCGCCTGATCATGCGCCTCGAACGGCCCAGTCGCGGGCGCATCCTGGTCGCCGGCCACGATATCGCCCGGCTGCATGCCAGCCAGGTGCCCTTCTACCGACGCCAGATCGGCGTGGTCTTCCAGGACCACCAGTTGCTCTTCGATCGCTCCATCTACCACAACGTGGCCCTGCCCCTGGAGATCCGTGGCATTGAGCCCCGCGAGGCGGCGCGCCGCGTGCGCGCCGCACTCGACAAGGTGGGGCTGCTGCACCGCGAGCGCGCCTTGCCCATCGAGCTCTCCGGCGGCGAGCAGCAGCGCGTGGGCATCGCCCGGGCGGTGGTCAACAAGCCGGCGCTGCTGCTCGCCGACGAGCCCACCGGCAACCTCGACCCGCAGCTTTCCGCTGACATCATGGCGCTCTTCGAGGACTTCAATCGCATCGGCACCACGGTGATGATCGCCAGCCATGACCTGGCGCTGATCGCCCGGCTGCGCCACCGCACCCTGCGCCTGCGCGAGGGGCGCCTGGTCGCCGACGAGGAGGCCGCATGAGCCGCCCGTCGCCGGCACCGCGTGGCGCCCGCAGCCAGCGCACACGCTCGGCAAGCCGACTGCGCGCCTGGCTGCGCCACCACCGCGCCATGAGCGTCGACAGCACGCGGCGGCTGCTGCGTCAGCCCCTGGGGAGCCTGCTCACCATGCTGGCCATCGCCATTGCCCTGGTGTTGCCGGCGGCGCTGTGGCTCACCCTGGACAGCGCCCGGCTGCTCGATGCCGAACTCGACGCCAGCGCGACGCTGACCGCCTACCTAGCGTCCGGGGTGGACGACGGCGAGGCGGGGCGCATCGAGGAGGCGATCGCCGCCCAGCCGCAGGTGGCGCACACACGCCTGGTCACCGCCGCCGAGGGCATGGCCGAGTTCCAGCAGGCGCTGGGACTTGCTGACGCCCTGGCGCGCCTGGACGACAACCCGCTGCCGGCGAGCGTCGTGGTCACCCCCGTCGACCCGTCGCCCGAAGCGGTGCGCCGCCTCTCGGCGGACCTGGGGCAGCTGGCGGGTGTCGCGGAGGTGCGTCTGGATCTCGCCTGGCTGGAGCGGTTGCGCCAGCTGGCCGAGTTGGGGCGGCGCGTGGCCCTGGCGCTGGCCGTGCTCTTCGGGTTGGGCGTGCTGCTGGTGGTGGGCAATACCATTCGACTGGCGGTGGAGAGTCGTCGCCAGGAGATCGAGGTGGTGATGTTGATCGGTGCCACCCACGCCTTCGTGCGCCGGCCCTTTCTCTACAGCGGCGCCTGGTATGGCTTGGGCGGCGGTCTGCTCGCCTGGGGCTTGCTGGCGCTGGGCAACCAGTGGCTGGCCGCTCCGGTCAGGGCTCTGGCGGCGAGCTACGGGGCGAATTTCGCGATGCCGCAGCTGGGCGGCATGGGCTCGGCAACGCTGCTGATCTGCAGTACACTACTGGGCTGGCTCGGTGCCTGGATCGCCGTGAGCCGTCACCTCGCCGGAATCCGCCCGCGCTAGCTGGGCTCTCCGGTGGCGGTGAACAGCGGAAACGCGACGATATTGCGCGTTCAACCGGCACGATCCGCCAGCCGGGCCATCAACGACGGAACATTCTCCGGTCCTGGCCGTCAAACAAAGCGCAGTGACGGCCATCATTGCGACCGAATACGCTATGGTGGTGAACAGGTTTCTGTGAACAGCACCTTGGGCTTCGAGGGAGACAACCTGCATATGAGCACCAGTCTTCTGCCGGTGGGTCAACTATCGCCGGGACACGACCTGAACGGGTACATCCAGGCGGTCAACGGCATTCCCATGCTGAGTGCCGATGAAGAGCGGGAGCTGGCCTTCCAGCTCCATGACGAGGGTGATCTCGAGGCGGCGCGCCGCCTGGTGCTGTCGCACCTGCGTTTCGTGGTGCACATCGCCCGCAGCTACTCCGGCTACGGCTTGCCCCAGGCCGACCTGATCCAGGAGGGCAACGTGGGCCTGATGAAGGCGGTGAAGCGCTTCGACCCCAACCAGGGCGTGCGGCTCGTGTCCTTCGCCGTGCACTGGATCAAGGCCGAGATTCACGAGTTCGTGCTGCGTAACTGGCGCATCGTCAAGATCGCCACCACCAAGGCACAGCGCAAGCTGTTCTTCAACCTGCGCAGTGCCAAGAAGCGTCTCGCCTGGCTCAACGGCGACGAGGTGGAGGCCATCGCCAAGGACCTCGACGTCAAGCCCGAGGTGGTGCGCGAGATGGAGGGGCGGCTGGCCGCCCACGACGCCGGCTTCGATGCTGCCCCGAACGACGACGAGGAGAGCGCCTACCAGGCGCCGGTGCACTACCTGGACGACGCCTCTTCCGACCCGGCCCTCAAGCTCGAGGACAGTGACTGGGAAGACGACGCCAGCCGCCGCCTGCGCACGGCCCTGGAGGCGCTCGACGAGCGCTCCCGCGAGATTCTGCAGCGCCGTTGGCTGGCCGAGGAGAAGGCCACCCTCCACGAGCTGGCCGACGTCTATGGCGTCTCCGCCGAGCGCATCCGCCAGCTCGAGAAGAACGCCATGAAGAAGATTCGCCAGCAGCTCGGCGAGGCGCTCGCCGCCTGAGCCCGCCGACCCCGGCAGATGACGACGACGCCCCGGCCTTGGCCGGGGCGTCGTTCGTTGAGGCTCGGCCTCAGGCCGTCTGGGCGGTGGGGCGCAGCAGCTGGGACGCAAGCAGCGCCCACTGGTCGTCCCAGTGCGTCGTGGGCAGGCGCTGGAAGTCGCTGCGCACGTACTGGGCGATGCGCCCCTCGGCCTGGGCCATCAGCAGGTTGGCGGTCGCCGAGACGGTCAGGCTCGGGCGGCGCCCCTCCCGCAACTCGGCCTCGCGCAGGATCTGCTTGAGCTGGGTCTCGAGGCGCTCGAAGAGCTGATGGATGCGGCTGCGCAGCCGCGCCGTCTCGCCGGTGAGGACATCGCCGTCGAGCAGCCGCGACAGCCCCGGGTTCTTCTCAGCGAAGGCGAGCAGCAGGGTGAGGATCTGGCCGCAGCGAGACACGGCGTCGGGCACCTCCTCGAGGATACGGGTGATGCGCTCGAACAGCGTCTCCTCGATGAAGGCGATGAGGCCCTCGAACATCCGGGCCTTGCTGGGAAAGTGGCGATAGAGGGCGGCTTCCGATACGCCCACCTGGCGGGCCAGGGCCGCGATGGTGATGCGCTTGCCGCTGTCTTCCTCCAGCATCAGCGCGAGCGCCTGGAGGATCTGCTCGCGGCGGCTGGGTGGGGGAGTTGCCTGCGTCATGTCGGTCTTTTCTGTTATGTGAATCGTTGCATCCTAATGGGCCCCCCGCGTTGGCGCAAAAAATCGCCGCCGCGGGGCCTGGGATCAACCTACGGTCTCGTGGGCCGCGTCGGTGATCAGGGTGCCCACCCCGGCATTGGTGAAGATCTCCAGCAGGGTGGCGTGGGGCACACGGCCGTCGATGATGTGGGCGCTGGCCACCCCGCCTTTCACGGCATCCAGGGCGCAGCGGATCTTCGGCAGCATACCGCCGTGGATGGTGCCGTCGGCGATCAGGGCGTCCACCTGGGCGGTGGTGAGCCCGGTGAGCACCTCGCCGGCGGCGTTCATCAGCCCCGCCACGTTGGTCAGCAGCATCAGCTTCTCGGCACCGAGCGCCTCGGCCACCTTGCCGGCCACCAGGTCGGCGTTGATGTTGTAGCTGCGCCCGGCGGCGTCGACGCCGATGGGGGCGATCACCGGGATGAAGTCGCGTTCGGCGAGCATCTCGATGAGGTCGGTGGAGATGTGCTCCACCTCGCCCACGTGGCCGATGTCGATGATTTCCGGGGCGGTCATCTCCGGCGCCTGGTGCTCCACCTTGAGCTGGCGGGCGCGGATCTGGGCACCATCCTTGCCGGTCAGGCCGATGGCCTTGCCGCCGCACTGATTGATCAGGTTGACGATGCCCTTGTTGACCAGCCCACCGAGCACCATCTCGACGACGTCCATGGTCTCGGCGTCGGTGACGCGCATGCCGCCCACGAACCGCGACTCGATCTTGAGCTTCTCCAGCAGCTCGCCGATCTGCGGGCCACCGCCATGTACCACCACCGGATTGATGCCCACTTCCTTCATCAGCACCATGTTGCGGGCGAAGGAGTCGACCAGGGTGTCCTCGGTCATGGCATTGCCGCCGTACTTGACGACGACGGTCTTGCCGGAGAAGCGCTGGATGTAGGGCAGCGCCTCGGAGAGCACCTCCACCACCAGGCGGGGGTCGCGGGTCGGTTCGGTCATGGTCGGGTTCCTTGCTGACTGACGGCCGCGGTTCAGCGCGGCAGCTCGAGGGTCGGGTCCACCTGGGCCAGCGCCTCGGCGAAGCGGGTGCGAATGCGCTCGAGCGCCGCCTCGTCCTTGCCCTCGAAGCGCAGCACCAGCACCGGGGTGGTGTTGGAGGCGCGGCACAGCCCCCAGCCGTCGGGGTAGTCGACGCGGATGCCGTCGAGGGTGGTCTTCACGCCGGTCTCGCCGAAGTCGCCTTCGCGGGCGAGCTTGTCCACCAGGTCGAACTTGGTGTCGTCGCTGACGTGCACGTTGATCTCGGGAGTGCCGATGTCCTGCGGGTAGCGGGCGAAGAAGGCGTCGGCGTCCTGTGTCTGCCGGGCGAGAATCTCCAGCAGCCGGGCGGCGCCGTAGAGGCCGTCGTCGAAGCCGTACCAGCGCTCCTGGAAGAAGATGTGGCCGCTCATCTCGCCGGCGAGTTGCGCGCCGGTCTCCTTCATGCGCCCCTTGATCAGCGAGTGGCCGGTGCGCCACATCTCCGGCGTGCCGCCGGCCGCTTCGATCACCTGGGCCAGGTTGCCGGTGCACTTGACGTCGAAGATCACTCGCGCACCCGGGTTGCGGCCGAGCATGTCCTCGGCGAAGGCCATCAGCAGGTGGTCGGGGTAGATCAGTGCGCCCTGCGGCGTGATCACGCCGAGGCGGTCGCCGTCGCCGTCGAAAGCCAGGCCGATGTCGGCGCCGGTTTCCTGCACGGTACGGATCAGGTCCTGAAGGTTCTCGGGCTTGCCCGGGTCGGGGTGGTGGTTGGGAAAGGTGCCGTCGATCTCGGCGAACAGCGACACCGTCTCGGCGCCGAGGCGCTCGATCAGGGCCGGTCCCAGCTCACCGGCCACGCCGTTGCCGCAATCGACCACCGCCTTGATCGGTCGCTCCAGCTTGACGTCGCCGAGGATGCGCTCGAGGTAGGCGTCGCGGACGTCCTCCTGGCGCACCTCGCCCGCGCCCTCGGTCAGCTCGCCCGACTCGAGGCGCCGGTAGAGGGCGGTGATCGCCTTGCCGGAGAGCGTCTCGCCGCCGAGCACGATCTTGAAGCCGTTGTAGTCCGGCGGGTTGTGGCTGCCGGTGACCATCACCCCGGAGGTGGTGCCCTCGAGCCAGTGGGTGGCGAAGTAGAGCACCGGGGTGGGCACCATGCCGATGTCGATGACGTCGAGCCCGGCGGCGGTCAGGCCGCAGGTCAGGGCGGCCAGCAGGCGCGGCCCCGAGAGGCGGCCGTCGCGGGCCACGATGACGGTGGATTCGCCGCGCGCGGCGGCCTCGCTGCCGACGGCGCGGCCGATCTGCTCGACGCCCGCCTCGGTCAGGGTGTCGTCGACGATGCCGCGGATATCGTAGGCGCGGAAGATGGAAGCGGGTACCTGGCTCATGGCGTTTCCTTGGCAATCAGGGGTGAATGGGCATGGCCTGGGCTGCGATGCCCCCTCGCCCCGTCCGTTGGGGCGAGGGCAGGACGGTGGCCCGGGGCGGCACTTAACGGCGTCCCGAGCTGCCGAAGCCACCGCCGCCGCGGTGGCTGGCGGCGAAATTCTCGACGACCTGGAGCTCCGCCTGGACCACCGGCACCAGTACATACTGGGCCAGGCGTTCCAGCGGTTCCAGCACGAAGGGGCGGCTGCCGCGGTTCCAGGTGGAGATCATCAGCTCGCCCTGGTAGTCGGAGTCGATCAGTCCCACCAGGTTGCCGAGCACGATGCCGTGCTTGTGACCGAGCCCCGAGCGCGGCAGGATCAGGCCGGCGAGGCCGGGGTCGGCGATGTGCACGGCAATGCCGGTGCGCACCAGCTCGCACTGGCCCGGCTCGAGGGTCAGGGGGGCGTCGAGCAGGGCGTGCAGGTCCATCCCCGCGGAACCTGCGGTGGCGTAGCGGGGCAGGGTGTCGCGCAGCCGCTCGTCGAGCACCTTGACGGCAAGCCGGGGCGCGGAGGATGGCAGGAGGGAGTCGGGCATGGTCGGTTCCAGGGCGGCAGTTGTCTAAGGATTAGTCGGTGGCGGCGGCGCGGCGGCGCTCCAGGGCGCGTTCGATGACGGCGCGGGCCAGGGCCGCCTTGGGCTGGGGCGGCAGGGCCTCGCCGCTTTCACCCTCGCCGTCCCGCCACAGCAGCAGGGCGGCGTTGTCGTCGGCGCCGAAGCCGAGCCCGGCCTGGGAGACGTCGTTGGCGACGATCATGTCGAGCCCCTTGCGGGCCAGCTTGTCCCGGGCGTAGGCCTCGAGGTCGCGGGTTTCGGCGGCGAAGCCCACCACGAAGGGGCGGTCGGCGCGCGCCGCGACCTCGGCGATGATGTCGGGGTTCTTGACCAGCCGGAGGGTCAGGCTCTCCTCGCCCTCGCGCTTCTTGATCTTGTGGTCGGCCGGAGATTCGGCGCGGTAGTCGGCCACCGCGGCGCAGCCGATGAAGAGGTCGCACTCGCTGGCCAGGCGCTGGGCGGCGGCATGCATCTCGCTTGCCGTCTCCACGTCGAGCCGCTCGACACCCTCGGGCGTGGCCAGCGCCACCGGGCCGCTGATCAGGGTGACCCGGGCACCGAGCGCCGCGGCGGCTGCGGCCAGGGCGTAGCCCATCTTGCCGGAGCTGTGGTTGGAGAGGTAGCGCACCGGGTCCAGCGGCTCGCGGGTGGGGCCGGCGGTGATCACCAGGTGCAGGCCTGCCGCGTCGCCGTCGCCGTCGCCGTCGCCGTCGGTGGGCGGTATGGCCACGCCGGGCGCCGGCGCCAGCAACGCCTCGAGGATCGCCTCGGGTTCGAGCATGCGGCCGGGGCCCACGTCGCCACACGCCTGGTCGCCGCTGGCCGGGCCCAGCAGACGCCAGCCGTCGTCGGCGAGCTGCGCGGCATTGCGCCGGGTGGCGGGGTGGCGCCACATGGCCTGGTTCATGGCCGGGGCCATCACCTTGTCGGCGTCGCTGGCCAGGCACAGGGTGGTAAGCAGGTCGTCGGCCAGGCCCATGGCCAGGCGCGCCATCAGATCGGCGGTGGCTGGCGCGATCAGGATGGTGTCGGCCCAGCGGGCCAGCTCGATGTGGCCCATGCCGGCCTCGGCCTCGGGGTCGAGCAGCGAGGTGCGCACCGCCTCGCCGGTCAGCGCCTGCAGGGTCAGCGGTGCGATGAAGGCCTGGGCCCCCTCGGTCATGACCACGCGCACCTCGGCCCCCGCCTGCGTGAGCAGTCGGGCGAGCTGGGCGCTCTTGTAGGCGGCGATGCCGGCACTGATGCCGAGCAGGATGCGTCGGCCAGCGATCTGGCGGCCGTCGAGCCGAGTGTCGGAAAGGGACGACATGACAGGTTCCTGCAATGAAATCCAGGCGCCTACCTTACCACTGCGACGAAAATTGCGCAGCCGCGGCGCCCGCCAAGCGGCTACACTGAGGCGCGTGTGGGTGGCGGCCGGGGAACGGTGTCGCCAGGGTGAGGAAGTCAGCGGAAAGGAGACAGGGATGTCGATTCGTGACTGGCCGGAGGGCGAGCGCCCCCGGGAGAAGCTGCTGTCGCTGGGGGCCGAGGCGCTCTCCGACGCCGAACTGCTGGCCATCTTCCTGCGCGTGGGCGTGGCCGGCCGCTCGGCGGTGGACCTGGCCCGCGACCTGCTCTCGGCCTTCGGCGGGCTTCGCCCACTGCTCGAGGCCGATCAGGCGCGCTTCTGCGCCGAGCATGGCCTGGGCACCGCCAAGTTCGTGCAGCTGCAGGCGGTACTGGAGCTCTCCCGCCGCCATCTCGCCAGTCAGCTGGCGCGCGGCAATGCGCTCACCTCGCCGACCCTGGTGCGCGCCTACCTGGCCTCGCAGCTGCGCCACCTGGGGCACGAGGAGTTTGCCGCCCTCTTCCTCGACAGCCAGCACCGGGTGATCCGCTTCGAGTCGCTGTTCCGCGGCACCCTGGACAGCGCCTCGGTCTACCCGCGCGAGGTAGCGCGCCGTTCCCTGGAGCTGGGGGCGGGAGCGATCATCTTCGCCCACAACCACCCCTCGGGGGTGGCCGAGCCGAGCGACGCCGACCGGCGCATTACCGAGCGGCTGCGCGAGGTGCTCGGGCTGTTCGAGATTCGCGTGCTGGATCACTTCGTGGTGGGCGACGGCGAGGTCGTTTCGTTCGCGGAAAGAGGATGGCTTTAGAGAGCAGGAAAGGTAGAATACCCGGCTGCTATTGCCTGCCGGGGCGCACTCTGCTATAAAGTGCAGCCTTTGAATTCCCTTGGGTTAAATGACAACGGGGTCGTTCCCGGTTTGCCCGACAGGTTTTGAACACTCAGGACGCGAACGCCCGTGTTCGCGAACACCTGGCCAAGCGGTTGGAGGCTCCCATGTCCAAAGTATGTCAGGTTACCGGCAAGCGCCCGGTGACTGGTAACAACGTTTCACACTCCCAGCGCAAGACCCGTCGTCGTTTCTTGCCGAACCTGCACACTCATCGTTTCTGGGTGGAGGCCGAAGGCCGCTTCGTCAAGCTGCGCGTCTCCTCCAAGGGCATGCGCATCATCGACAAGAAGGGCATCGAGGCGGTGCTCAGCGACATCCGCAAGCGCGGCGAAGCCGTCTAAGCGTTCACCTGAGGGAGAGCAGTCATGCGCGACAAGATCAAGCTGGTGTCCAGTGCCGGTACCGGTCACTTCTACACCACCGACAAGAACAAGCGGAACACCCCGGACAAGCTCGAATTCAAGAAGTACGATCCGGTCGTCCGCAAGCACGTGATGTACAAGGAAGCCAAGATCAAGTAAGTCTTGGTCGCTTCCACCGCAGGCACACGCCTGTCCGCCTGAACCCGGCCCCATGGTCGGGTTCTTGCGTCTGTTGAGCACGGAACTCCCCATGCCCGAGCTGCCCGAAGTCGAGACCACCCGCCGCGGCATCGCCCCTCACGTGGAGGGGCGCGAGGTCGTGGAGGTGGTCGTGCGCGAACCGCGACTGCGCGTGCCGGTGCCGGTTGACCTGGCCGACCGCCTGGTCGGGGCGCGCCTCGGCACGCTCGCCCGGCGCGCCAAGTACCTGCTGATCCCGATCACGACGCCTGCCGCGGCGCCGGCAAGCCTGCTCTGGCACCTGGGCATGTCCGGCAGCCTGCGCATCGCTCGCCTCGGTGAGCTGCCGAAGAAGCACGATCATCTCGACCTGGTGCTCGACGACGGGGCCTTGCTGCGCTACCACGACCCGCGGCGCTTCGGCTTCGTCGACTGGCTGGCCGGCAGTCCCGAGCGCGACCCGCGGCTGGCGCGTCTGGGGCCGGAGCCCCTCTCCGAGGCTTTCGACGGCGAGCGGCTCTACCGGCTCTCCCGGGGCCGGCGCCTGGCGGTCAAGCCCTTTTTGATGGACAGTGCCGTGGTGGTGGGCGTGGGCAATATCTACGCCGCCGAGGCGTTGTTCCTGGCCGGCATCGACCCGCGCCGCAGTGCCGGGCGCATCGCCCGCGAGCGCTACGCTCGCCTGGCCGCCGCAGTGAAGGAGGTGCTGGCCGCGGCCATCACCCAGGGCGGCACCACCTTGCGCGACTTCGTCGGCGGCGCCGGCGAGCCGGGCTACTTCAAGCAGCGGCTCAACGTCTATGGCCGCGCCGGTGAGCCCTGCCGGCGCTGCGGCGCCGAGCTGCGGCAGGTGACCCTCGGTCAGCGGACGAGCGTTTTCTGTCCTCATTGCCAGACCTGAATTCCTTTCGAGCGAGACACGCCATGACCCAAGCGCTGCGCCTCAAGAAGAACGCCGACCGCCGCCTCAAGGCCGGTCACCTGTGGCTCTACTCCAACGAGATCGACACCGACGCCACGCCGCTCAAGGGCTTCGAGCCGGGCGCCCAGGCGCTGATCGAGGCGGCGGGCGGCAAGCCGCTGGGCGTGGCCTACGTCAATCCGCACTCGCTGATCTGCGCGCGGGTCGTCTCCCGCGACCCCGGCGTGCGGCTCGACCGCTCGCTGCTGGTGCACCGCTTCAACCAGGCCCTGGCGCTGCGCGAGCGGCTCTACGCCAGGCCCTTCTACCGTCTGGTGCACGGCGAGGGCGACCTACTGCCGGGGCTGGTCGTCGACCGCTTCGACGACGTGGTGGTCGTGCAGCTCAACACCCTGGGCATGGAGCGCCTCGCCGAGGAGGTCATCGCCGCCCTCGACAAGGTGCTCGCGCCGCGCGTGATCGTCTTCAAGAACGACTCGTCGGGCCGGCGCCAGGAGCAGCTCGAGGCCCGGGTCGAGGTGGTCAAGGGCACCCTCGACGGCCCGGTGCTGCTGGAGGAGAACGGCGTGCGGTTCGCGGTGCCGGTGCTCGACGGCCAGAAGACCGGCTGGTTCTATGACCACCGCGCCAATCGCGCCTGGCTCAACGCCTTGGTGGCCGGCAAGCGCGTACTCGACGTGTTCAGCTACGTGGGTGGCTGGGGCGTGCAGGCGGCGGCCCACGGCGCCAGCGAGGTGCTCTGCATCGACGCCAGCGCCCGGGCGCTCGAGCAGGTGGCCGAGAACGCCGCGCTGAACGGCCTGCACGAGGAGGTGGCGGTGGGCGAGGGCGACGCCTTCGAGGCGCTGGCCGCCCTCCGCGCCGAGGGGGAGCGCTTCGACGTGGTGATCCTCGACCCGCCGGCGTTCATCAAGAAGCGCAAGGATATCGCCAGCGGCGAGCGCGCCTATGCCCGGCTCAACCGCGAGGCGATGCGCCTGCTGGGGCGCGACGGCCTGCTGCTCTCCGCCTCCTGCTCCATGCACCTGGCACCGGAGCGATTGGTCGAAGTGGTACGCGGCGCCGTGCGCCATCAGGACCGCCACGGCCAGGTGATCTTCCAGGGCCACCAGGCGCCGGATCATCCGGTGCATCCGGCGATCCCCGAAACGGCCTACCTGAAGGCCCTGGGCGTCCGGGTATTCCGTGATTGATCGGGAGGCGACATGACGGCACCCGATTTCGTTCGCATCTTTGCGCACTCCAATGCGCTGCTGGTCAGTCACGTGGGCAACCTGCTGGAGGCGGCCGGCATCCCCGTGGAGCGGCGCAACCTGAGCCTTGGCGGGGGTGCCGGCGAACTGCCGCTCACCGAGTGCGAGCCGGAGGTGTGGGTCGCCCCGCACAACCGGGCGCGGGCCGAGGTGCTGATCGACCAGGCCATGACGGGGCAGAGCGACGCCTCCGACTGGACCTGCCCGGGCTGCGGGGAGCGCCTGGAGGGCATGTTCGATGCCTGCTGGCAGTGCGGCCATGTCCGGCCCGGCTGAGCCGGCGTGGCGAGGGGCGCCGGCTTGGTCGAGGTCGAAACGTCAT
The DNA here is from genome assembly GCF_010994375.1 of Halomonas sp. NO4. Classification (GTDB taxonomy): domain Bacteria; phylum Pseudomonadota; class Gammaproteobacteria; order Pseudomonadales; family Halomonadaceae; genus Halomonas. The sequence goes on along the minus strand of NZ_WHMA01000004.1, from coordinate 199,251 downwards.
GATTTCTTGTTGACCGCCCCGTTAGTTGGAAGATTTTCTGCTGTAATCCGGCGCAATGGACGTTGTTTTCGTTTTTTATCAGGCTCTCTTGGTGGATGTCCTGCCTGTGCTGTAATGGGTGGGTAACCCCGCTTTATTCCGTACCGACCGCTGGAGGGCCCCCATGAAGATCGCCGTTCCCAAGGAAATCAAGAACCATGAATACCGCGTCGCCCTGACGCCCACGGGGGCGCGCGAGCTGGTGGCGCGCGGTCATCAGGTGACCGTGCAGGCGGGTGCCGGCGAAGGGGCCGGCTTTGCCGATGCGGCCTTCGAGGCTGCCGGTGCTCGCCTCGAGGCGGACGTGGCCAAGGTGTGGAGCGACGCCGACCTCATCCTCAAGGTCAAGGAGCCACAGGCCGAGGAGGTCGAGCGCCTGGCCAAGGGCCAGACGCTCTTCACTTACCTGCACCTGGCCGCCGAGGAGAAGCTCACGCGCGGGCTGATGGAGAGCGGCGCTACCTGCATCGCCTACGAGACCATCACCGATCGCCAAGGCGGCCTGCCGCTGCTGGCGCCGATGAGCACCGTGGCCGGGCGCATGGCCATCCAGGCGGGTGCCCACAGTCTGGAGAAGGCTCAGGGCGGTGCCGGCGTGCTGCTGCCCGGCGTGCCCGGCGTGGCCCCGGCCAAGGTGGCTGTGATCGGCGGCGGCGTGGTGGGCGAGAACGCCGCGCGCATGGCGCTCGGTCTGGGGGCCGAGGTGACGGTGCTCGACAAGTCGATCCCCCGCCTGGAAGTGCTCGACGATCGCTACCAGGGGCGCATGAAGACGGTCTTCTCCACCGCCGATGCCATCGAGGAGGCGGTGCGCGACTCAGACCTGATCGTCGGCGCCGTGCTGATCCCCGGCGCCGCCGCGCCCAAGCTGATTACCCGTGCCATGCTGGCTGACATGAAGCCCGGCAGCGTGCTGGTGGACGTGGCCATCGATCAGGGCGGCTGCTTCGAGACCAGCCGGCCGACGACCCATGCCCAGCCCACCTACGTGGTCGACGGTGTCGTCCACTACTGCGTGGCCAACATGCCGGGCGCCGTGGCGCGCACCTCCACCCAGGCACTGACCAACTCCACCCTGCCATTCGTCATCGCCCTGGCCGACAAGGGCTGGCAGCAGGCGCTGGCCGACGACCCGCACTTCGCGGCCGGCCTCAACGTCCACGACGGCCAGATCACCTACGCCGCCGTGGCCGAGGCCTTCGGTCTGCAGAGCGTCGACCCCGCCAGCCTGGTGAAATAAGGCCTCCCCACGGCTAGCTGCGGGCAGGAGCGCCGCCCGGTTCGCCTTGAGCCGGGCGTCACGGTAAACTGGCGCGATCGCAACGAAACGATCAGGCCATTCCGAATTCCATGACCAAGACACGCGTTCTCACCGGTATCACCACCACCGGCACCCCGCACCTGGGCAACTACGTGGGGGCCATCAAGCCCGCCATCGCGGCAAGCCAGGATCCCGGCGTCCAGTCCTACTACTTCCTTGCCGACCTGCATGCCCTGATCAAGTGCCAGGACCCCAAGCGGGTGCAGGCATCGCGCCTCGAGATCGCCGCCACCTGGCTGGCCCTGGGCCTGGATACCGACAACGCCATCTTTTACCGCCAGTCGGACATTCCCGAGATCCCCGAGCTCACCTGGCTGCTCTCCTGCGTCTGCGCCAAGGGGCTGATGAACCGCGCCCACGCCTACAAGGCGGCGGTGGCCGAGAACGAGGCCGCCGGTAACCAGGACCCCGACAAGGGGATCACCATGGGGCTGTTCGGCTATCCGGTGCTGATGGCATCCGACATCCTGATGTTCAACGCCCAGAAGGTTCCGGTGGGGCGCGACCAGATCCAGCACATCGAGATGGCCCGGGACATGGCTGGGCGCTTCAACCACCTCTACAAGGGCGAGTACTTCACCCTGCCCGAGGCGGTGGTGGATGACGACGTGGCGACGCTGAACGGCCTCGATGGGCGCAAGATGTCCAAGAGCTACAACAACACCATTCCGCTGTTCGTCTCCGAGAAGAAGCTGCTCAAGCTGATTCGCAAGATCAAGACCAACTCCCTGGAGCCCGGCGAGCCCAAGGACCCGGACGGCTGCACCCTCTTCCAGATCTACTCCGCCTTCGCCACCCGCGAGGAGCGCGAGGCGATGCGCGCCGAGTACGAGGCCGGCATCGGCTGGGGCGAGGTCAAGAATCGTCTCTTCGCCTACCTCAACGAGCACCTGCGCGAGCCGCGGGAGCGCTACCAGGCGCTGATGGAGGACCCCGGCCACATCGAGGCCGTGCTCCAGCAGGGCGCCGAGCGTGCCCGCGCCGAGGCCGCGCCCTTCATGGATCGCCTGCGCGAGGTGGCGGGCCTGGGCCGCTTCGTCTGACCCGTCGCCGGCAAGCGGTACCTTGTGGCGCCCCGACCCACCTGGGGCGCCGCGGTTGGGGCGCCGTGCTAGAGTAGGCGCCAAAGGCGCCGTCAGAGCGCCAGCGACCCGGTTTCCAGACACTGACTCGAGATCCGCGATGACCACTGAATCCAAGCGTCCCCTCTACATTCCCTACGCCGGCCCGCCCCTGCTCGAGATGCCCCTGCTCAACAAGGGCAGCGCCTTCAGCCAGGCAGAGCGCCTAGAATTCAACCTGATCGGGCTGCTGCCGCAGAATGTGGAAACCATCGACGATCAGCTGACGCGCGTCTATCACCAGTATCAGCAGTGCCACAGCGATCTCGAGCGGCACATCCACCTGCGCGCCATCCAGGACGACAACGAGACCCTCTACTACCGGCTGGTGTCGGAGCATCTGGAAGAGATGCTGCCGATCATCTACACGCCCACGGTGGGCAAGGCATGCCAGGAGTTCTCCAACATCTACCGCAATCACCGGGGCCTGTTCGTCGCTTACCCGGACCGCGAGTACATGGACGACATCCTGCGCAGCGCCACCAAGGACAACGTCAAGGTCATCGTGGTCACCGACGGCGAGCGCATCCTCGGCCTCGGCGATCAGGGCATCGGCGGCATGGGCATCCCCATCGGCAAGCTGGCGCTCTACACCGCCTGCGGCGGGATCAGCCCGGCCTATACCTTGCCGATCATGCTCGACGTGGGTACCAACAATCAGACCCTGCTCGACGATCCCATGTACATGGGCTGGCGCCATCCGCGCATCTCCCAGGAGGAGTACGATGACTTCATGGCCGAGTTCGTCGCCGCGGTGAAGCGTCGCTGGCCCAACGTGTTGCTGCAGTTCGAGGACTTCGCTCAGGCCAACGCCGTGCCGCTGCTCGAACGCTATCGCGACGAGTTGTGTTGCTTCAACGATGACGTCCAGGGCACCGCCGCCGTGGTGGTGGGTACCCTGATGGCGGCCTGCCAGGCGCGCGACCAGACCGTCGCCGACCAGCGCGTGGTGTTCGTCGGCGCCGGCTCCGCCGGCTGCGGCATTGCCGAGCAGGTGGTGGTGGCCATGCAGGCCGAGGGCCTCTCGGAGAGCGAGGCACGCTCGCGCATCTACATGGTCGACCGCGAGGGGCTGGTGACCACCGACCAGACCTGGCTGCGCGACTTCCAGCGGCGCCTGGCCCACGACGCAGCCCTCACCGAGGGATGGGACGGCCAGGGGCTCCCCGAGACGGTGCGTCGCATCGCGCCCACGGTGCTGATCGGCGTATGCGGTCAGAAGGGCATATTCACTGAGGAGGTGGTGCGTGCCATGCACGCCGGCAGCGAGAACCCGGTGATCATGCCGCTCTCCAACCCCACCTCCCAGGCCGAGGCGATTCCCGAGGACGTCATCCGCTGGACCGACGGGGCGGCGTTGGTCGCCACCGGCAGTCCCTTCCCGCCGGTGGAGCATGATGGCCGCTCCATCCCCATTGCCCAGTGCAACAACGCCTACATCTTTCCCGGGATCGGTCTCGGCGTGGTCGCCGCCGGGGCGCGCCGGGTCACCGACGACATGCTGATGGCCGCCTCCCGGGCGCTGGCCCGGGAGGCGCCGCTGGTCAAGGAGGGCAAGGGTGCGCTGCTGCCCCCCCTCTCCCAGATCCGCGAGCTCTCCAAGGCCATCGCCTTCGACGTGGCCGCCCAGGCTCAGGGCGAAGGCATGGCGCTCAAGACCAACGGCATCAAGCTGCGCGAAGCCATCGAGCGCAACTGCTGGACGCCGGAATATCGCCGCTACCGCCGCCGTTCGTTCTGAGTCGTGACGATCATGGAACCGGGCCACGGACTTGGGCCAGTTCCGATTTGTGAGGGAGTGGCGCATGGGGAAGCATGCGAAGCTGATGCAGAAGGTGCTGGCAGGAAGCTCGGATACCAACATCGAGTTTCTGGCACTATGCCAATTGCTGGTGCGACTCGGCTTCGCTGAGCGGGTTAGTGGTAGCCACCATATCTTCACACGCCAAGATGTCGTCGAGATACTCAATCTGCAGCCCAAGGGGAGCCAGGCCAAGCCGTATCAGGTCAAACAGGTCAGGCGCATTCTGGTCAAGTACCGGTTGGGAGAGTCCAATGTCGATTAGGTATGAACTGATTATCTACTGGAGCGACGAGGATGGCTCTTTCGTGGTCGAGGTGCCGGAACTTCCAGGCTGCATGGCTGATGGAGAGACTTACGAGCAGGCCGTAGCCAATGCCCAGTGTGTCATCGGCGAGTGGATCGAGACGGCCCGTGCGTTGGGGCGCCCCATCCCGGAACCCAAAGGGCGGCTGATGTACGCCTGACAGGGCTTGTCGCGTCGAGTCCAGGCCGACGACAACAAGACCCCGCCGGTGTCCCGGCGGGGTCTTTCGCGTGTGCGATGATGAGGAGTCAGGCGGTCCTGTCAGGCTGACCCAATCATCTTGCGCAGCACGTAGTGGAGGATGCCGCCGTGGCGGTAGTACTCCAACTCGTTGGCGGTGTCGATGCGGCACAGCGCCTCGAGCTTCTTCTCGCCCTTGTCGCTCTTGACGGTCACCTTGACCTTGCCGCCGGGGGTGAGCTCGCGGAGCCCTTCGATGGAGACCGTCTCGTCGCCGGTCAGCCCCAGGGTCTGGCGGCTCTCGCCCTCGGGGAACTGCAGCGGTACCACGCCCATGCCGATCAGGTTGGAGCGGTGGATGCGCTCGTAGGACTCGGCGAGCACCGCGCGCACGCCGAGCAGGCGGGTGCCCTTGGCTGCCCAGTCGCGGGAGGAACCGGTGCCGTACTCCTTGCCGGCGATCACCACCAGTGGCGTGCCCTCCTGCTGGTAGCGCATGGCGGCGTCGTAGATGGCTATCTGCTCGCCGCTGGGCACGTGGCGTGTCTCGCCGCCGACCACGCCGTCGAGCATCTCATTCTTGATGCGCACGTTGGCGAAGGTGCCGCGCATCATCACCTCGTGGTTGCCGCGCCGCGAGCCGTAGGAGTTGAAGTCCACCGGCTTGATGCCGCGCTCCTGCAGGTAGCGCCCGGCGGGGCTGTCGGGCTTGATGGCGCCGGCCGGCGAGATGTGGTCGGTGGTCACCGAGTCCCCGAGCATGGCGAGGATATGGGCGTCCTTGACATCCTCCACCGGCGCCGGGGTCTTGCCCATGCCCTCGAAGAAGGGTGGATGCTGGATGTAGGTGGAATCCGGCGACCACTCGTAGACCTGGCTCTCGGGCACCTTGAGCGCCTTCCAGGTCTCGTCGCCGTCGAACACCTCGGCGTACTCCTTGCGGAACATCTCGGTGTTGACCTTGGCCACGGCCTCGGCGATCTCCGCCTGGCTCGGCCAGATGTCCTTGAGATAGACAGGGTTGCCGTGGCTGTCGGTGCCCAGCGGCTCGCGGCTCAGGTCGAGGCGCACGTTGCCGGCCAGGGCGTAGGCGACCACCAGCGGCGGCGAGGCGAGCCAGTTGGTCTTGACCAGCGGGTGGATGCGCCCCTCGAAGTTGCGGTTGCCCGAGAGCACCGAGGCCACGGTGAGGTCGCCGTCATCGATCGCCTGCTCGATGGGCTCCGGCAGCGGCCCCGAGTTACCGATGCAGGTGGTGCAGCCGTAACCCACCAGGTTAAAGCCCAGGGCGTCGAGGTCGTCGTTGACGCCGCCCGCTTCCAGGTAGTCGGTGACCACCTTGGAGCCCGGTGCCAGTGAGGTCTTGACCCACGGCTTGGTGCGCAGGCCCTTGGCCAGGGCATTGCGGGCCAGCAGGCCGGCGGCCATCATCACGCTGGGGTTGGAGGTGTTGGTGCAGGAGGTGATGGCGGCAATCACCACAGCCCCGGGGTTGAGCTTGAACGCCTCGCCCTCGAGCTCCACCTCCTGGCTGTCGTGATGCTCGTAGCTCTCCTCCACGCCCACGGCGGTCTGGCCGCCCTCGGAGAAGAGGCGCCCCTTCTCGGTCTCGGACAGGGAATCGCCGTTGCTCTCCATCAGCTTGGCGAAGGTTGCCTTCATGTTCTGGAGGGCGACGCGGTCCTGGGGCCGCTTGGGCCCGGCCAGGCTTGCCTCGACCTCGTTCATGTCCAGCGCCAGGGTGTCGCTGAAGATCGGCTCTTCGCCGGGTTCGCGCCAAAGGCCCTGGGCCTTGCTGTAGGCCTCCACGAGCTCGATCTGGGCAGCGTCGCGGCCGGTCAGGCGCAGGTAGTGCAGCGTCTCGTCATCCACCGGGAAGAAGCCACAGGTGGCGCCGTACTCGGGGGCCATGTTGGCGATGGTGGCGCGGTCGGCCAAGGGCAGGTCGGCCAGCCCGTCGCCGTAGAACTCGACGAACTTGCCCACCACGCCGTGGCTGCGCAGCATTTGCGTCACCGTCAGCACCAGGTCGGTGGCGGTGATGCCCTCGCGCAGCTTGCCGGTGAGCTTGAAGCCCACCACCTCGGGAATCAGCATCGAGACCGGCTGGCCGAGCATGGCGGCCTCGGCCTCGATGCCGCCCACGCCCCAGCCGAGCACGCCCAGGCCGTTGATCATGGTGGTGTGGGAGTCGGTGCCCACCAAGGTGTCGGGGAAGGCGTAGGCCTTGCCGTCCACCTCCTTGGTCCACACCGTCTTGCCCAGGTACTCCAGGTTCACCTGGTGGCAGATGCCGGTGCCCGGCGGCACCACGCGGAAATTGTCGAAGGCCTGCTGGCCCCAGCGCAGGAACTCGTAGCGCTCGCGGTTGCGCTCCATCTCGATGGCGACGTTGTCCTTGAAGGCGGCGGGGTTGCCGAACTTGTCGACCATCACCGAGTGGTCGATGACCAGGTCCACCGGCGAGAGCGGGTTGATGCGCGAGGGCTCCTCACCGAGCGACTGCACCGCCGCACGCATGGAGGCGAGGTCCACGACCCCGGGCACGCCGGTAAAGTCCTGCATCAGCACCCGCGCCGGGCGGTAGCCAATCTCGCGGTCCGAGTGGCCTTGCCGCTGCCAGTCGACCAGCGCCTGCATGTCCTCGCGGGCGACGCTTTCGTCGTCGGCAAAGCGCAGCTGGTTCTCGAGCAGGATCTTGAGCGTCTTGGGCAGGCGGTCGATGTCGCCCAGTGACGCGGCGGCCTTCGGCAGACTGTAGTAGTGGTAGGTGGTATCGCCGGCTTGCAGGGTCTGCAGGGTGTCCGGGGTGGGGTCGGTGCTCATTGCTGTCCTCCTTTTCGGCGTCGCCTTGGGGGGAGAGTGGACGAACCGTCCTGGCGCCACCCTTAACACATGGTCATGATGGCCGGTGTTTTCAAGCGGCGCACGGTCGGGCATGAGGGCAGACGCCCCGGCGACCTCTCGGCTACAGTGAAATCGACACGCCCGATCACGGAAGTTTGTCATGCATGAGGAACGACTCGAGAGCCGGCTGGTTCACTGTCCGTATTGCGATGCGCCCTTCGACCTGCTGGTGGACGCCTCCCAGGGCGACCAGCAGACCTGGGAGGACTGCCCGCATTGCTGCGCGCCGGTCCAGGTTCTCATCCGCGTATCGCCGGCCGACGGCGAGCTCGAGGGGGTGACCCTGGGGCGCGACGACGAGGTGCTCTAGGTGGCCACGCCCCGGTGTCGCAGGGCGTCGAGCGAAGCCCCGGTGGCTGCTACAATACGTCCTTTGCTCCCGCGACCGGTGGTCGGCGGCAGGCGCCCCGCTGCCATTCCGCCCCGCCTGTCTCCCTACTGCGAGTCACGAGGTTTCTCATGAGCGAAGCGCGTCACGAACGGCTGATCATTCTCGGCTCCGGGCCGGCCGGCTACACGGCGGCCGTCTATGCGGCCCGGGCCAATCTCAAGCCGCTGCTAATCACCGGCATGCAGGCGGGCGGCCAGCTGACCACGACCACCGACGTGGACAACTGGCCCGGCGACGACGTCGGCGTGCAGGGCCCGGAGCTCATGGAGCGCATGAAGCGCCACGCCGAGCGTTTCGACACCGAGGTGCTGCTCGACCATATCCACGAGGTGGAGCTGCGCCACCGTCCCTTCACGCTGAAGGGCGACAGCGGCACCTACACTTGTGACGCCCTGATCATCGCCACCGGGGCCAGCGCGCGCTACCTGGGGTTGCCTTCCGAGCAACAGTTTATGGGCCAAGGGGTGTCGGCCTGTGCCACCTGCGACGGCTTCTTCTACCGCAATCAGGAGGTCGTGGTGGTGGGCGGCGGCAATACCGCCGTGGAGGAGGCGCTCTACCTTGCCAACATCGCCTCCAAGGTGACCCTGGTGCACCGCCGCGACAGCCTGCGCGCCGAGAAGATCCTCCAGGACAAGCTTTTCCAGAAGGCCGAGGAGGGCAAGGTGGTGCTGGAGTGGAACCATGTCCTGGACGAGGTACTGGGCGACAATACCGGGGTGACCGGGGTGCGGGTGAAGTCCACCGCGACCGGCGAGACCAAGGAGATCGCCGCGCCGGGGCTCTTCATCGCCATCGGCCATAGCCCCAACACCGGCATCTTCGAGGGCCAGTTGGAGATGCGCGGCGGCTACATCGTGGTCACGTCCGGCCTCGACGGCAACGCCACCGCCACCAGCGTGCCGGGCGTGTTCGCCGCCGGCGACGTCATGGACCACGTCTATCGCCAGGCGGTCACCTCCGCCGGCACCGGCTGCATGGCGGCGCTGGACGCCGAGCGCTACCTGGACGAGTTGTAAACGGGGTCAAGGAACGAGGGGCGAGCGACAAGGAAAACCTACGGCCTTCGGCCAGTAACAAGGTTCAAGTAGTAAGTGACAAGGAAGCCCCTTGCCACTCCCTCTAGGAGCAGAGACTCTGTCCTTGCTCCTCGTCCCTCGTCCCTAGTAATGCGGCGGCACCTCGTCCTCCGGGCGGGAAGTCGCTGTTTCCATCTCCCGCAGTTCCTGCTGCTGGTGACGCAGCTTCTGCTGCATCAGCTGACCCAGCCGTTCGAGTTGGGCAAGGCGCTGCTCCTGGGCGGCGACCGCCTGGTCCAGGGTATCCAGCCAGTGTTCCTGGTAGGCGATGCGACTCTCCAGCGCCTCCAGGCGCGCCGCCAGCCGGGCGGGCGATGCGTCCTCGCCCGTGCTAGAATCCTCGCGCTGCGTGTCGCCGTTCATCGCCACACGCTTATCGGACGGTGCGGCCCTGTGTCGTGTCGTCATAGCGACTCCTGTTTCGTTATTTCACCATCACTAGTGAGCATTGCCATTCCATGAATCGCAAGGTTGTCTTTCGTTGCACGCTGATCAGCCTGCTGTTGGCCGCGCCGGCTCCGTTGCTGATCGCCCTTTTCGTCCACCTTACCGGCGGTGACCTGGCTCGCCGCCTCTTCGAAAGCCTCGAGGTCGGCGGCATCGCCGTGGTCTACGTGGCGGCGGCCGCGGCGGTATTCGTGCTGCTGCTCATCGCCACACTGGCGGTCAATGCCCTGACTCCGCAGCTGGTCAACATCGCCGAGGTCGAGAACGACGACCGCGAGATCGGCGAGGTCAAGTGGTTCAACGTCAACAAGGGCTACGGCTTCATCAAGCGCGACAGCGGTGAGGATGTCTTCGTCCATTTCCGTGCCATTCGCGGCCGCGGGCATCGCACCCTGGCCGAGGGGCAGAAGGTGCGCTATCACGTGATCGAGAATGAGCGTGGCCTCCAAGCGGATGACGTCACGGTCATTACCTGAATAGCGGCTGCCCATTGAAACGACATCGCCCTGCACTGCGGGGCGATGTCGTTTGTGGCTACTGGCCGGAGTCGGGCCAGTCGATTGCCTGCTCCGTGCCGTCGGGCAGCACCTGCCAGAAGCGGTCGGGGTCGTCGCCGGGTTGCCAGCCGCCCAGCGAGCAGCGTACCTCGCAGGCGAGTCGGACGGCGGCCTCGCGTGCGCAGTCGACGTCGCGCGGCCAGGGGCTGTGGGCGCTGTCGAACCACAGGCTAGCGAAGCCATCGGCGGCGCGCTCCACCAGCAGCACCGGCACGGTGTGTCCGTCGTGATGCCCGCGGGCCTGCCACTGGTGGCGTCCCGCGCTGCGCAGCGGGGCGGCGTCCAGCACCTCCCCCAGCCAGGCGTTCAGGGCGTCGAGGGGCGCCTTGGCGAGGTAGATCTCGATGTCCGGGTAGGGGGCGTCGCTGGGCGTCATGGCGCTCTCTCGGTGGCTCAGGGGTGGGCGGTGCCGTTGACGAACAGCTTGGCGAGGATCGCTTCATAGACCCGGCTCAGGTCGTCGAGGTCGGCGGCTCGGACGCGCTCGTTGGCCTGATGGATAGTGGCGTTGCGCGGGCCGAGCTCGACCACCTGGCTGCCCAGGGTGGCGATGAAGCGGCCATCGGAGGTGCCGCCGCTGGTCGAGAGCTGGGCGCGGCGACCGAGCACCGCCTCCACGCCGTGCAGGGCCGCCTCGACGAGCTCCCCCTCGGCGGTGAGAAAGGGTTCGCCGTTGAGCGTCCAGTCGAGGTGGTAGTCGAGCCCGTGGGCGTCGAGGATCGCCTCGGTGCGTGCGCGCAGCTGATCGTGGGTCACCTCGGTGGAGAAGCGGAAGTTGAACACTACCTCTACCTCGCCGGGGATGACGTTGGTGGCCCCGGTGCCGGCGCGCAGGTTGGAGACCTGGAAGCTGGTGGCGGGGAAGAAGGCGTTGCCGCCGTCCCAGTGCTCGTTCACCAGGGCGTCCAGCGCCGGCATGGCCTGGTGGATGGGGTTTTTCGCCAGGTGCGGGTAGGCCACGTGGCCCTGGATGCCCTTGACGTGCAGCACGCCGCCCAGCGAGCCGCGCCGGCCGTTCTTGATCATGTCGCCGAGCACCTCGGTGGAGGAGGGCTCGCCGACGATGCAGTAGTCGAGGCGGTCGTGACTCTCGCGCAGGTGCTCGACCACGGCGCGGGTGCCGTCCACCGCCGGCCCCTCCTCGTCGGAGGTGATCAGAAAGCCGATCTTGCCGTGGTGGTCCGGGTGGGCGGCGACGAAGCGCTCCACGGCAGTGAGCATCGCCGCCAGGCTGCCCTTCATGTCGGCGGCGCCGCGCCCGCGCAGCATGCCGTCGTCGTCGATGCACGGCTCGAAGGGCGGGAAATCCCAGCGCGTGTGGGGGCCGCTCGGCACCACGTCGGTGTGGCCGGCGAAGGCGAGCAGCGGCCCGTGGTGGCCGCGGGTCGCCCAGAAGTTCTCCACGTCGCCGAAGGGCAGGCGCTCGACGTGAAAGCCCAGTGCCTCGAGGCGCTCGATCATCAGCGCCTGGCAGCCCAGGTCGTCCGGCGTCACCGAGGGGCGCCGGATCAGGTCGAAGGCGAGCTGCAGGGTGGGCGAGAGGCCGCGGGGATCAGTCGTTGGCATGCAGGGCCTCGTTGAGCGCCACGGCGCTCTTGTTGGTGAGGCACTCGATGCGCCCGTTCTGGGAGTTGCGCCGCAGCAGCAGGTCGCTCTGGCCGGCCAGGTCGCGGGCCGCGACCGTCTCGGCTTCCCGGCCCTGGTCGTCGAGCACGGTCACCTTGGCGCCGGCGGTGATGTAGAGGCCCGCCTCCACGGTGCAGCGGTCACCGAGCGGGATGCCGATGCCGGCGTTGGCGCCGATCAGGCAGCCCTCGCCCACCTTGATGACGATGTTGCCGCCACCGGACAGTGTCCCCATGGTGGAGCAGCCGCCGCCGAGGTCGGAGCCCTTGCCCACGATCACCCCGGCGGAGATGCGCCCCTCGATCATGCCGGGACCCTCGGTGCCGGCGTTGAAGTTGACGAAGCCCTCGTGCATTACCGTGGTGCCCTCGCCCAGGTAGGCGCCCAGGCGCACCCGGGCGGTATCGCCGATGCGCACGCCGCCCGGCACCACGTAGTCGGTCATCTTGGGGAACTTGTCGACGCAGTCCACCGAGAGCGTGCGCCCTTCCAGGCGCGCCTTGAGGCGGCGGGCGGGAAGCTCTTCGATGTCGATGGGGCCTTCGCTCGACCAGGCGATGTTGCGCAGCAGGCCGAACATGCCGGTGAGGTCGAGGCCGTGGGGCTTGACCAGGCGGTGCGAGAGCAGGTGCAGCTTGAGGTAGACCTCCGGGGCGCTCTGGGGCGGGGCGTCCTCGGCGAGGAACATGGCCACCAGCGGACGCTGACTCGCGGCCAGGGCCTCGGCCAGCTCGCCCTGCTCGGAATGGCCGGCTGCCTTGAGGGCGGCGGCCAGCTCACTGCAGTGCTCGGGCAGAAAGCTCACCGCGGCGTTGCCGTCGGGGACGTCGAGCACGCCCTTGACGGCCTCGACCAGACTGGCGTCGGGGTGGAGCAGCGGTGCCGGGTAGTAGATCTCCAGCCAGTCGCCCTGGGTGTTCTGGGTGCCGATTCCGAGTGCAAAGCTCAGCATGGGGTGGTGTCCTCTGGCAGGGGGTCGTGGAAGTCGGGGCGGGCGGCTGGCGTGGCCGGTCGCCCTACAGCTTGTCGTAATCGCCCTCGCGGTAGCCGACCAGGATATCGTCGCCGGTGTCGAGCAGGGGCCGCTTGAGCAGGGTGGGGTGGGCGAGCATCAGCTCACGGGCCGAGTTGGCGTCCACGTCCTGTTTTTCCGCATCGGGCAGGTTGCGCCAGGTGGTGCTGCGCGTGTTGAGCAGCGTCATCACCGGTACCCGGTGCAGGATGTGTTCGAGCAGCGGCGCCGAGAGGCCGTCCTCGCGCAGGTCGTGCACCTGGTAGGGCAGCCCCCGGCGATCCAGCGCCTGGCGCGCCTTGCGGCAGGTGTCGCAGTTCTTGATGGTGAACAGGGTCAGCATCATGCGCTCCTTTCGAGAAACCGTCGAATGCGTTGGGCAGCTTCCCGGGCGGCGCCCGCGTCGGCCACCAGCGCCAGGCGTACCCGGCCGGCGCCGGGGTTGACGCCATCGGGGCCGGGACGCCCCATGTAGGCGCCGGGCAGCACGCTGACGTTCTCCTCGGCGAACAGGGCTCGGGCAAAGGCCTCGTCGTCACCGCCGGGAACCGCCGGCCACAGGTAGAAACTGGCCTCGGGCGCGGGAAAATCAAGGACCGGCGCGAGTTCAGCGGTGACGGCAGCGAAGGTGGCGCGGTAGGCATCGCGGTTGGCGCGTACATGGGCCTCGTCGGCCCAGGCGGCGATGGATGCGTGCTGCACCGGCAGCGACATGGCGCAGCCGTGGTAGGTGCGGTAGCGCTTGAAGGGGGCGATCAGCGCGGCGTCGCCGGCCACGAATCCGGAGCGCAGTCCCGGCAGGTTGGAGCGCTTGGAGAGAGAGTGGAAGACCAGGCAGCGGCGGTAGTCGTGGCGGCCGAGTGCCGCGCAGGCTTCGAGCAGCCCCGACGGTGGAGTGTCCTCGTCCAGGTAGAGCTCGGAGTAGCATTCGTCGGAGGCGATGATGAAGTCGTGCTCGTCGGCCAGTTCGATCAGCGTCTGGTAATCGGTCAGCGGCATCACCGCGCCGCTGGGATTGCCCGGCGAGCAGACGAAGAGGATCTGCACCTCGCGCCATACCTCGGCGGGCACGCTGGCAAGGTCGGGGCGAAAGCCCGTCTCGGCGCGGCAGGCCAGGTAGTAAGGCGTGCCCCCGGCGAGCAGGGTGGCGCCCTCGTAGATCTGGTAGAAGGGGTTGGGCATGGCCACCTTCGCCGGGCGCGTGCGGTCCAGCGCCGCCTGCACGAAGGCGAAGATCGCCTCGCGGGTGCCGTTCACCGGGAGAACCTGGGCGTCGGGGTCGAGGCCGGCGGTCAGCGAGAAACGCTGGGTGGCCCAGTCGGCGATGGCCCGGCGCAGCTCGGGCGTACCGGCGGTGGCCGGGTAGCGGCCTATCTCTGCGAGGTGTGCCTGCAGGGTCTCGAGTGCCGCTGCATAGGGAACATGCCGGGGCTCGCCGATGGTCAGCGGGATGGGCGCGAGCCCTGCGGGCGGCGTGACGCCGGCCTTGAGCGCGGCGAGCTTCTCGAAGGGGTAGGGGTGCAGGGCGTCGAGATCGGGATTCATGGGTGTCCAGGTGCGCCGTGGGCCGGCGTCGTTGTGTGAGGCGCGGGCAAAGCGACAATTATAGGGAAGCGCGGGGCGGGCCTCAAACGCGGGGAGGGGTGGCCTGCCCCGGCAGCGTGACGCTAGCCAGTCGCGTCGAGCATTGCAACGAGGCGCTCGCGCAGGCGCTGCTGGCGCTCGGGATCGGTGATCGGCGCCCCGCGCTTGTCGGTGATGAAGAAGACGTCCTCTACCCGCTCGCCCAGGGTGGCGATCTTGGCCGCTGAGAGGGCGATGTCCTGCTCCATGAAGATGCGCCCCACCCGGGCCAGCAGGCCGGGGCGGTCGGGGGCGGTCAGCTCGAGCAGGGTACGCTCGTTGGCCGGATCCTGCTCGATGAGCACCTCGGTGGGCACCTTGAAGTGGCGCAGCTGGCGCGGCGTGTGGCGGGTGACGATCTGCGGGTAGTCGTCGGGGTCGTCGAGCTCCTCCACCAGGTGGCGGCGTATTGCCTCGAGGTGCTCGGGGTCGCGGATGGCGCGCCCCTGGTCGTCGAGCACGATGAAGGTGTTGAGCGTCCGCTCGTTGCTGGAGGTGGCGATGCGCGCGTCGTGGATGGAAAGCCCCAGCTGCTCCATGGCGGCGGCGGTGGCGGCGAAAAGGTCATCCACCGAGCGGGTGTGGATGAACACCTTGGTGCCGCCGTCGGCCAGCTCGTCGGCGGGAGGGCTGACCAGGATCAGCGGCAGCGGGCTGTCGCCGTGGGCCAGGATGCCCTGGGTCTGCCAGACGATCTCGCTGGGCGCGTACTGCAGGAAGTAGTCCTCGCCGAGGGACTCCCAGAGTTGCTCGACGCGGGCCAGGTCGGCGCCCACGGTGGCCAGCAGCGAGCGCGCCTCGGCACGCGTCTCGCGCACCCAGTCGTCGCGGTCCAGCGGGTTCTCCAGGCCGCGGCGCAGGGCGCGTTTGGTTCCGGCGTGCAACTGGCGCAGCAGCGAGGCGCGCCAGCCGTTCCACAGCGTGGGGTTGGTGGCGGTGATGTCGGCCACCGTCAGCACGTAGAGGTAGTCGAGGCGCGTCTCGTCGCGCACCACGCCGGCGAAGTCGGCGATCACGTCGGGGTCGGTGATGTCGCGCTTCTGGGCGACCATCGACATCAGCAGGTGGTGCTCGACCAGCCAGCTCACCAGGCGGGTGTCGCGCGGCGAGAGGTCGTGGCGCTCGGCGAAGCGCGCGACGTCACGGGCGCCGATCTCCGAGTGGTCGCCGCCGCGGCCCTTGCCGATATCGTGGTAGAGCCCGGCGATCCACAACAGCTCCAGCTTGGGCAACTGGTGCACCAGGGTGGCCGCCACCGGAAACTCGTCGTGCGCCTCGGGCTCGCGGAAGCGCTGGATGCACTTGAGCAGGCGCAGGGTGTGGGCATCCACGGTGTAGATGTGGAAGAGGTCGTGCTGCATCAGCCCCACTGCCTGGCCGAACTCCGGCAGGTACTTGCCGAGCACGCCGTAGCGGTTCATGCGCCGCAGCTGGCGGGCTACGTTGCCGCCGGAACGCAGCAGCGCCATGAACAGCTGCTGATGGTGTGGGTCGTCGCGGTAGAGGTCGTCGATCAGGTGGCGATGGTCGCGGATCAGGCGGATGGTGTCGGCGCGCACGCCCTCGATCTCCGGGTGCTCGGCCATCAGCTGAAAGAGCTCGAGCAGCGCGGCAGGCGATTCGCGGAACACCGCCCGCGAGCGCGCCTGGATGTAGCCGCCCTTGATCTCGAAGCGCTCGTTGAGAGGCACCGTCGGCAGGGTTTCGCCGCCGCGCAGGATCGCCTCGTCGAAGTGCTGCAGCAGCATGTCGTTAAGCCCGGCGAGCGCCGTGACGTGGCGGTAGTAGCGCTTCATGAACTGCTCGACGGCGAGTCGCTCCGGGGTGTCGGTGAAGCCGAACAGCTCGGCGATGGTGCGCTGGTGGTCGAACAGCAGGCGGTCCTCGGCGCGGTCGGTGAGCATGTGCAGGGCGTAGCGCACCTGCCACAGGAAGGCCTGGCCCTGGCTCAGGATGCGCAGCTCGGCGTCGTTCATGAAGCCGCCGGCAACCAGGTCCTCGTAGCGCTGGCTGCCGAAGTGGCGCTTGGCCACCCAGCCGATCATCTGGATGTCGCGCAGCCCGCCGGGCGAGCTCTTGATGTTGGGCTCGAGGTGGTATTCGGAGTTGTTGAAACGGTGATGGCGGGTGATCTGCTCCTGCCACTTGGCCTCGAAGAAGCGGTCGGCCGGCCACAGCCGGTCGGTGGCCAGGCGCTCCTGCATCGCCTGTCGCAGCCGTTCGGGGCCGGCCAGGGTGCGCGACTCCTGCAGGTTGGTCATCACCGTGATATCGGCCGCGGCCTCCCGCTCGCAGTCGGCGAGCGACCTGACGCTGTGGCCGATCTCCAGGCCGATGTCCCACAGGAAGGTGATAAAGGCCGTCAGCGCCTCGCGGTAGGGCGTGTCGTCATCGTTTTCGAGCAGCAGCTGCAGGTCGACGTCGGAGTGCGGGTGCAGCTCGCCACGCCCGTAGCCGCCCACGGCGAGCAGGGCGATACCGTCGTCGGGCCAGTCGTGCTGGTCCCAGGCGATGGCCAGCAGCCGGTCCAGGCACCAGGCCCGTCCGTGCACCAGGTCGCGGATGTCGGCGCCGGCATGGAAGCGCTCGTCGAGGCGAGCCTGGATGTCGCGCAGCGCCGCCTTGAAGGGGGCGATGGGCGAGCGGCTGCCGGTGAGTTCGGCGCGGAAAGTCTCGGCGTCGAACAGCGACTCGTCGGGTACGAAGCGGTAATGATGCAGGAGCATGGGCGATCGACTCAGCGGTCGAGGAGGGCGAAGTCTTCGTCGCCGCGGGCGGTGAGCACTTCCACGCCGCTCTCGGTGACCAGCAGGGTGTGCTCCCACTGAGCGGAGAGACTCTTGTCGCGGGTCACGGCGGTCCAGCCGTCGCGCAGCACCTTGGTCTGGTACTTGCCGGCGTTGATCATCGGCTCGATGGTGAAGCACATGCCGGCGGCGAGCGTGGCGTCCGCCTCGGGGGCATAGCCGTCGTAGTGCAGGATCTGCGGGTCCTCGTGGAAGCCGGCACCGATGCCGTGGCCGCAGAAGTCGCGCACCACCGAGTAGCCGTTGGCCTCGGCATGCTCCTGGATGGCGCGGGCGAGCTCGGAGAGACGCACGCCGGGGCGTACCCGGGCGATGCTGCGGTACAGGCATTCCTGGGTGACGCGGCACAGCCGCTCGCCCTGGATGGTCTCGCCGACGATGAACATCATGCTGGAGTCGCCGTGGTAGCCGTCGGCGGTCTTCACGGTGACGTCGATGTTCATGATGTCGCCCTTCCTGAGCCTCTTGGCGTCATCGGGGATGCCGTGGCACACCACGTGGTTGATCGAGGTGCAGATCGACTTGGGAAAGCCGTGGTAGTCGAGCGGGGCGGGCGTGGAGCCCAGCTCGTGGACGATATAGTCGTGGCACAGGCGGTCGAGCTCGCCGGTGGAGACGCCGGCCACGACGCGGGGGGTGATCATCTCCAGCACGCTGGCCGCCTGGCGGCCGGCCTCGCGCATCTTCTCGATCTCGTCGGGCGTCTTGATGGGAATGTTCATGGGGTCTCGGTTCAGAGGGGTGGATCGCCCGGGAGAGCGGCGGGGCAGGCGGCGGGCGACTTCATCTCGTTGGCGAACTATGGTATAAAGCCGCGCGCTTTCCTGCAATGTCGACCCGGCGGGCCCCGGCCCGGTCGCGTCTCTGTCGCAGCGACGGCGTCGGCGCCTGGCGCGCCGTGACCCACAAGCCTTGAAAACACACATGCACCGGCACATGGTCCCGGGTGCTGCCGCGGTCACCCCGGCAGTCGGATCCATGGGGTGCGTGGAGGCCTAACCCGATTTTTCAGGAGTCATCCATGGCACATGTCAACATGCGCGACCTGCTCAAGGCAGGCGCCCACTTCGGCCACCAGACCCGTTACTGGAACCCGAAGATGAGCAAGTTCATCTTCGGCGCCCGTAACAAGATCCACATCATCAACCTCGAGCACACTCTGCCGGCGCTCAACGAGGTCATCGACGTGGTCGAGAAGATGGCGGCCGCCAACAACAAGATCCTCTTCGTCGGCACCAAGCGCAGCGCCAGCAAGATCATCAGAGAAGAGGCCACTCGCGTCGGCCAGCCCTTCGTCAATCATCGCTGGCTGGGCGGCATGCTGACCAACTACAAGACCATCCGCGTCTCGATCAAGCGTCTGCGCGAACTCGAAGCGATGCACGAGGATGGCACCTTCGACAAGCTGACCAAGAAAGAGGTCCTGATGGCGACCCGCGAGCAGGACAAGCTCGAGCGCAGCGTGGGTGGCATCAAGGAGATGGGCGGTCTGCCCGACGCCCTCTTCGTCATCGACGTCGACCATGAGCGCATCGCCATCAACGAGGCCAACAAGCTGGGGATTCCGGTCATCGGTGTGGTCGACACCAACTCCGACCCGGACGGCGTCGACTACGTCATTCCCGGCAATGACGACTCCATCCGTGCCATCCAGATCTACGTCAAGGCCATCGCCGACGCCTGCGCGCGGGCGAAGGAAGGCCGGCCTGACGAGTTCGTCGAGATCACCGAGGGCGAGAGCGGCGACGCCGCCGCCGCCGAGTAACCGCGATCG
The DNA here is from genome assembly GCF_010994375.1 of Halomonas sp. NO4. Taxonomy (GTDB): domain Bacteria; phylum Pseudomonadota; class Gammaproteobacteria; order Pseudomonadales; family Halomonadaceae; genus Halomonas. The sequence goes on along the minus strand of NZ_WHMA01000004.1, from coordinate 180,259 downwards.
CCGCAGCGGGGCCCTTGGGCCCCGCTGGGTTCCCGCGATCAATCACCGGTCGAACATTTCCAGAGGTAACTACCATGGCAGCGATCAGCGCCTCCCAGGTCAAGGAACTGCGCGAGCGTACCGGGCTCGGCATGATGGAGTGCAAGAAGGCACTCACCGAAGCCGGTGGTGACATCGAGGTCGCCATCGAGAACCTGCGCAAGAGCTCCGGTCTCAAGGCCGCCAAGAAGGCCGGCCGCACCGCCGCCGAAGGCGCCGTGGTGACCCGTGTCGCCGACGACGGCCGCTACGGCGTGGTGGTCGAGATCAACTCCGAGACCGACTTCGTCGCCCGCGACGACAACTTCAAGGCCTTCGCCGACAAGATTGCCGACGCCTTCTTCACCGCCAAGATCGAAGACGTGGCTGCGGTGATGGAGGGCGCGCTCGAGACCGCCCGCGAGCAGCTGGTGCAGAAGATCGGCGAGAACATCGGCGTGCGCCGTTGCGCCGTGGTTGAGGCGCCGGAAGGCGGCGTGGTGGGCGAGTACGTCCACGGCGGCCGTATCGGCGTGCTCACCGTGCTCAAGGGCGGTAATGCCGAGGTAGCCAAGGATGTCGCCATGCACGTGGCCGCCATCAACCCGGCCGTGGCACGTCCCGAGGACATGCCCCAGGAGAAGCTCGACGCCGAGAAGGCGATCATCCTGGCCCAGCCCGACATGGCCGGCAAGCCCGAGCAGATCGCCGAGAAGATGGTCCAGGGCCGCCTCAAGAAGTACCTGGCGGAAAACAGCCTGACCGAGCAGCCCTTCGTCAAGGATCCCAACCAGACGGTGGCCGAGTTCGCCAAGACCGCCGGTGGCGAGGTGGTTGGCTTCACCCGCTTCGAGGTGGGCGAGGGCATCGAGAAGGAAGAGGTCGACTTCGCCAAGGAAGTGATGGAACAGGCCGGCCGTAGCTGAGGTCTCAGATTCCAGCTCGAGAGGGGCGTGCGCGCGAGCGCACGCCTTCTCGTATCCGGCCGGCACGTCCACGGCCATTCCAACCTTGCCAACCCATTCGACGGTGATCCAGGAGACACCCATGCCCAGTGCCGATCGCAGTGACGTCCCGACTCGACCCGACGCCCCCCGCGCCGAGAAGTCGCGTGGCGAGAAGTCGAAGTACAAGCGCATCCTGCTCAAGCTCTCCGGCGAGGCGCTGACCGGCGACGCCGACTTCGGCATCGACCCCAAGGTGCTCGATCGCATGGCGCTGGAGATCGGGCAGCTGGTGGGCATCGGCGTCCAGGTCGGCATCGTCATCGGTGGCGGCAACCTGTTCCGCGGTGCAGCGCTGCACGAGGCGGGCATGGAGCGGGTGACCGGCGATCACATGGGGATGCTGGCCACGGTGATGAACGCCCTGGCCATGCGCGACGCCCTGGAGCGCTCCAACATTCGCTCGCGGGTGATGTCGGCGATTCCCATGAGCGGCGTGGTCGAGCACTACGACCGGCGCACGGCCATCCGCTACCTGACTTCGGGCGACGTCGTCCTGTTTTCCGCCGGTACCGGCAACCCCTTCTTCACCACCGACTCGGCGGCCTGTCTGCGCGGCATCGAGATCGACGCCGACGTGGTGGTCAAGGCCACCAAGGTGGACGGCGTCTACGACAAGGACCCGGTGAAGCACGCCGAGGCAGTGAAGTACGAACGGCTCACCTACGACGATGCCCTCGACCAGAAGCTCGGCGTCATGGATTTGACCGCCATCTGCCTGGTACGGGACCATGACATGCCGGTTCGCGTCTTCAACATGAACAAGCCCGGCGCCCTGCTGAACCTGGTGGTGGGCGGCAAGGAAGGCACCCTGATAGACAGAGGTTGACACCGTGATCGATGACATCAAGAAAGACGCCGAAACGCGCATGAAGAAGAGCCTCGACTCCCTTCATGCCAACTTCAACAAGATTCGCACCGGACGCGCCCACTCGAGCATCCTCGATGCGGTGACCGTGGAGTACTACGGCAGCCAGGTGCCGCTCAATCAGGTCGCCTCGATCAACGTCGAGGACGCCCGCACCCTCTCCGTGGTGCCCTGGGAGCAGAACATGGTGCCCAAGGTGGAGAAGGCGATCATCAGCTCCGACCTGGGTCTGAACCCGGCGAGCGCCGGCACCGTGATCCGCGTGCCCATGCCGATGCTCACCGAGGAGACGCGCAAGGGGTACATCAAGCAGGCGCGCAGCGAGGCGGAGCATGCCCGGGTGGCGGTGCGCAACGTGCGCCGTGACGCCAACGGCGACATCAAGGCGCTGCTCAAGGAGAAGGAGATCACCGAGGACGAGCAGCACCAGGGCGAGGAGATGATCCAGAAGCTCACCGACAAGTACATCGCCGAGATCGACCGCCTGCTGGAAGGCAAGGAACACGACCTGCTGCAGGTCTGAGCCACGCCGGGCCCGCCGCGGCCCGGCCCAGCCCACTCCCGCGATACGAGACACCATGACGTCAGCGCAGACCACAGCTTCCCGGGCACGGCCGGAGGGCGGCGTGCCGAAGCACGTGGCCATCATCATGGATGGCAACAACCGCTGGGCGAAGGCGCACGGTCTGTCCAGCGTGCGCGGCCACCGGGCCGGCGTCGAGGCGGTGCGCGCGGTGATCCGCCGGGCCGGCGAACGCGGGGTGGAGACGCTGACGCTGTTTGCCTTCTCCAGCGAAAACTGGCGCCGCCCCGAGGCCGAGGTGAGCGCTCTGATGGAGCTCTTCCTGCTGGCGCTCAAGCGCGAGGTGAGAAAGCTCCACGAGCACGGCATTCGCCTCTCCATCATCGGCGAGCGCAGCGGCTTCTCGCGCTCCATCCAGAAGCACATCGAACAGGCCGAGGCGCTGACCGCCGAGAACCGCGGCCTGCACCTGGTGATCGCCGCCAACTACGGCGGCCGCTGGGACATCGCCCGGGCGGCGCGGCGTCTGGCCGGCCGGGTCGCCACCGGCGAGCTGGCGGTGGAGACCATCGACGAGGCGGCCGTCGAGGGCGAACTCTGTCTTGGCGAGGTGCCGCCGGTCGACCTCTGCATCCGCACCAGCGGCGAGCAGCGCATCTCCAACTTCCTGCTGTGGCAGATGGCCTATGCCGAGTTCCATTTCACCACGACGCTGTGGCCGGACTTCGACGGCGCGGCCTTCGACGCCGCCCTCGACGACTTCCGTAGCCGCAAGCGGCGTTTCGGCAAGACCGACGAGCAGGTCGAGGACGACGATGCTTAAGCGGCGCGTCGTCACCGCCGCCTGGCTGGTGCCGCTCGCCCTGGGCGGGCTGTTCGGGCTCACCGGCGGAGCCTTTGCGCTGTTCACCGGTGCCATCGTGCTGCTCGCCGCCTGGGAGTGGACCAACCTCGCGGGAGTCACGGCGCAGCCCCGGCGCGGCCTGCTGCTTGCCGCCCTGGCGGGGCTGATGGCCCTGCTGTGGGCGAGCGGCGCCGCCCGCGCGACCTGGCCGCTGTGGCTGGGGGCGGCGGGCTGGCTGGTCAATCTCTTTTGGGTGACGCGCTATCCGATGCGCGTGGCCCAGTGGCAGTCGACCCCGCGGCGCCTGGCCATGGGCCTGTGGGTGCTCCTGCCCGCCTGGGTGGGGTTCAACGTGCTGCGCGACGCCGGCGGGGTCTGGCTGCTCTTCGTGCTGCTGCTCGTCTGGGGAGCCGATATCGGCGCCTACTTCAGCGGACGAGCCTGGGGACGGCGCAAGCTGGCGCCGGCGGTCAGCCCCGGCAAGAGCTGGGAGGGCGTGGCCGGCGGCCTGGCGGTGACGCTGGCCCTGGCCCTGGTGTTCGCTGCCTGGCAGGGGCTGGGCGTGGCGACCGGCGTGGCCCTGCTCGTCGTGACGGCGGTGGTGACGCTGGTCTCGGTGCTCGGCGACCTCCTGGAGAGCATGCTCAAGCGTCACCGCGGTATCAAGGACTCCAGCCAGCTGCTGCCCGGCCACGGCGGCGTGCTCGACCGCATCGACAGCCTCACCGCGGCGGTGCCGCTCTTCGCGCTACTCTCGCCGGGGGTGCTGTGACATGAGCGATGCGCACCAGCCTTCCCCCGCGCGCCGCCAGGCCGTCACGGTGCTGGGGGCCACCGGCTCCATCGGCACCAGTACCCTGGACGTGATCGCCCGTCACCCCGAGCGCTATCGCGTCCATGCCTTGACCGCCCACCGTTCCCGCGAGGCGCTGCTGGCGCAGTGCCGGGTGCACCGTCCCGCGGTGGCGGTGCTCGCAGCCGAGGCAGACGCCGCCTGGCTGCGCACCCAGCTTGCGGAGGCGGGGCTGGCCACCGAGGTGCGTGCCGGCACCGAGGCACTGGTCGAGGTGGCCGAGGCGGGCGAGGTCGAGGTGGTGATGGCATCCATCGTCGGTGCCGCGGGGCTGCTGCCCACGCTGGCCGCGGTGCGCGCGGGCAAGCGGGTGCTGCTGGCCAACAAGGAGGCGCTGGTGATGTCCGGCGCCCTCTTCATGGACGCCGTGGCACGCCACGGCGCCACCCTGTTGCCCATCGATTCCGAACATAACGCCATCTACCAGTGTCTACCCGTGGAGCATCGCGGGGGGCTGGCGCGCCACGGCGTCACCCAGCTGCTGCTGACCGCCTCGGGCGGCCCCTTCCGGGGCTGGAGCCCCGAGCGTCTGGCAGCGGTCACCCCGGAGCAGGCCTGCGCCCACCCCAACTGGAGCATGGGTCGCAAGATCTCGGTGGATAGCGCGACGCTGATGAACAAGGGGCTCGAACTGGTGGAGGCGTGCTGGCTCTTCGATGCCCGCCCGGAGCAGGTGCAGGTGGTGGTGCATCCGCAGAGCGTGATCCACTCCATGGCCGCCTACAGCGACGGCTCGGTGATCGCCCAGCTGGGCAACCCCGACATGCGCACGCCGATCGCCTACGGGCTGGCCTGGCCGGAACGCATCGAGGCGGGCGTCGAGGCACTCGACCTCTTCCAGGTGGCGCGGCTCGACTTCGAGGCGCCGGACGAGACGGCCTTTCCCTGCCTGCGCCTGGCGCGCGAGGCCATGGCCGCCGGCGGTACGGCGCCGGCGATGCTCAATGCCGCCAACGAGGTGGCGGTGGAGGCTTTCCTGGCCGGGCGGCTGGCCTTCACCGGCATCGGCGAGTTGGTGGCGCGCACCTGCGAGGCGCTGGCGGTGGAGTCGGCCGACGATCTGGGCACGGTGCTCGAGGCCGATGCCCGAGCCCGGCGCTGGGCGATGCGCCGGCTGGGCGGCGAATGAGGGCGAAGAGCCATGAGGCAAACGGAGCGAGGAGAGTGACTTGGGCCTGATCCAGAACGTGCTGGCCGTCATCGTGGTGCTGGGCCTGCTGATCACCTTCCATGAGTTTGGCCACTTCTGGGTGGCGCGGCGCTGCGGCGTCAAGGTGCTGCGCTTCTCGGTGGGCTTCGGCAAGCCGATCTGGTCGCGTCACGACCGCCACGGCACGGAGTTCGCGGTGGCCGCCATTCCGCTCGGCGGCTACGTCAAGATGCTCGACGAGCGCGAAGCACCGGTGCCGCCGGAGGAGCGCGACCGGGCGTTCAACCGCAAGTCGGTGTGGCAGCGCATCGCCATCGTGGCGGCGGGCCCGCTGGCCAACTTCCTGCTCGCCATCGTCGTCTACTGGGCGCTGTTCGTGGCCGGGACCACGGCGGTGGCCCCGGTGATCGGCAGCGTCGACGCCGAGTCGCCGGCGGCCCGCGCGGGGCTCTCCGGAGGCGAGGAAATCGTCGCCGTGCGCGGCGAGCAGGTGCGCTCCTGGGACGAGATCAACCTCAAGCTGGTGGCGGCGATCGGCGCCAGCGGCGAGCTCAGCCTGCAGGCGCGCGACGAGCCCGCCGCCGAGTCGCGCCAGTATCGCCTGCCGGTGGAGAACTACCTGGTGCGCCAGGACCCGCCGCGCCCGCTGACCACCTTGGGCATCGTGCCCTGGCAGCCCGACATCCCCGCGGTGCTCGGCCAGGTGGTGGAGGGCGAGGCAGCCGCCCGGGCGGGGCTCGAGCCGGGCGACGAGGTGCTCACCGTCAATGGCGAGCCGGTGAGTGATTGGATGGACTTCGTGAACCGCGTGCGGGGTAGCCCCGGCGAAACCCTGGCTCTGGAGGTGGCGCGTGACGGCGAGCGTCGCGAGATGAGCCTCACGCCCGGGTCGCGGGAGGTGGAAGGCGCCACCACGATCGGCTATGTCGGCGCCGGCGTGGAGCCGGTGGAGTGGCCCGCCGAGTACCGCCGCGAGATCCGCTACGGCCCGGTAGCCGCCGTCGGCCAGGCCGTGGGTCGCACCGGCGAGATGACGCTGTTGACCCTGGACGCGATTCGCAAGATGCTGGTGGGTCTGATCTCGCCATCGAACCTGTCGGGCCCCATCACCATCGCCCAGGTGGCCGGGGATACGGCACGCAGCGGCCTGGAAAGCTTCGTCAGCTTCCTGGCTTACCTGTCGATCAGCCTGGGCGTGCTCAATCTGCTGCCCATTCCGGTGCTCGACGGCGGGCACCTGCTTTACTATTTCGTCGAGGTGTTGCGCGGGCGTCCGGTCTCCGAACGGACCCAGGCCGTGGGCCTGCGCATCGGCCTGGCACTAGTCATCACCCTGATGGTGATGGCGCTCTATTTCGATCTGATGCGGCTCTGGTAGCGAGCGACTCCCCCGTCGGGGGCACAGGGAGGTGGTGCCGACGCCCACCTTGTCAGTCACCCGCACAAATGTATAAGGTGCCTGTTCTGGACTGGCAGGCGGAACAACGCGAGCGAAGCGACTGCATGAACATCAAGAACCTTGGACTGGCGGCACTGCTGCTGGCCGGTGCGCAGGCCGCGCTGGCCCAATCCTTCGAAGTTTCCGATATCCGGGTGGAGGGCCTGCAGCGCGTTTCACCGGACTCCGTCTTCAACGCTTTCCCTGTCAGTGCCAGTGACCGGGTCGATGAGCGGGAACTGGCCGAGGCGGCCCGTCGCCTCTTCGAGACCGGCCTGTTCGAGGACATCCAGCTCGCTCGCGAGGGTGATGTGCTGGTCATCCAGGTGGTCGAGCGTCCCACCATCTCGCGGCTGAACATCAGCGGCAATCGCCAGATCGAGGACGAGCAGCTGCGCCAGGGCCTGCGTGAGGCGGGCCTCGCCGAAGGGCAGGTGCTGCAGCTCTCCACCCTGGAGGAGATCCAGCGCGAGCTGGAGGGCGTCTACCAGGCACAGGGCCGCTACAGTGCCCGCATCGATGCCCAGGTGCGCGAGATCGACGAGGGACGGGTGCAGGTCGATATCGACATCGACGAGGGCGAGGTCGCCAAGATCCGCCAGATCAACATCGTGGGCAATCGCGACTTCGACGACGAGACGCTCCGCGAGGTCTTCGAGCTCGAAGACAGGCCGGGCTGGCTGTTCGGCTGGTTCTCCAGCGACGAGTACTCCCGCGAGGCCTTGGCCGGCGACCTGGAGCGGCTGCGCTCCTACTATCTCGACCGCGGCTACGTCAATTTCAGCATCGACTCCACCCAGGTCTCGATCAGTCCCGACAAGTCGCAGATCTTCGTCACCGTCAACGTCGCCGAGGGAAGCCAGTACCGCCTGGGTGACATCCGCTTCCAGGGGGATCTGCACATCAGCGAGAGCGAGGCGCGCGACCTGCTCACCGTGGAGCGCGGCGAGATCTTCTCGCGCAGCGACGTCACCGCCTCCACCGAGGCGCTGCGTTCGCGCCTGGGCGCCGAGGGTTTCGCCTTCGCCAACGTCGAGGGCGTGCCCGAGCCGGGTGGCGATGCCAGCACTGTGGATCTGGTCTTCCGGGTCGAGCCGGGTCGCCGTGCCTACGTGCGGCGTATCGAGTTCGTCGGCAACACCACCACCCAGGACGAGGTGCTGCGACGCGAGATGATCCAGATGGAGGGGGCGCCGGCCTCCACCGAATCGATCAGCCAGTCGCGTCAGCGCCTCGAGCGGCTCGGCTTCTTCCGCCAGGTGGAAGTCGAGACCCAGCCGGTGCCCGGTGAGCCCGACATGCTTGACGTCACCTATTCGGTGGAGGAGCAGCCCTCGGGGTCCATCTCGGCGAGTATCGGCTACTCCCAGAGTGCCGGCGTCATCTACGGCGCGGCCCTGTCGCAGAACAACTTCCTCGGCACGGGCAACCGCGTCAACGTGGGTGCCCAGCGCAGCGACACCTTCACCAATCTCAACTTCGGCTTCACCGACCCCTACTGGACCCTCGACGGCATCTCGCGCGGCTACAACCTCTACTACCGCGAGACCGACTACGAGGACTCCGACATCTCCACCTACTCCACCGATGCCTATGGTGGCGGCATCAACTTCGGCTATCCGGTCAGCGAGCTGTCGCGTCTCAACTTCGGGGTCGGCGTCGAGGACCTGACGATCAAGACCTACAGCGATACCGCTCAGGAGATTCGCAGGTACGTCGATGACCAGAGCGCCGATGCCCAGAGCCTCAAGCTCACCGCCAGCTGGACGCGCAACGACCTCAACCGCGGCATCATGCCCACCGCCGGCAACTACCAGCGCGTCTCGCTGGAAACGGCGGCGCCGGGCAGCGACGCCGACTACTACAAGCTGCGCGCCCGGGCCCAGCAGCTCTTCCCGCTCAACGAGGAGCAGACCTGGGCGCTGAAGTTCGGCACCACCCTGGGCTACGCCGACAGCATCGGCAACGACCCTTATCCGTTCTACGAGAACTTCTACGCCGGCGGGCTCGGCTCGGTGCGTGGCTTCACCGGCAACACCCTGGGGCAGCCCACCACGCCGCCCGAAGGCGCGACCCGCGACCGTACCCTGGGGGGCAACGTGCTGGTGGAGGGCAGCGCCGAGCTGCTCTTCCCGCTGCCCTTCGTGGAGGATCAGCGCTCGCTGCAGACCGGGTTCTTCCTGGATGCCGGCAACACCTTCCTGACGGAGTGCTACCCCATTCAAAGCGGCAGTTCGGATTGCTCATCGGGGGTCGACTTCGGCGAGCTGCGCTACAGTGCCGGTGTGGGACTCTCCTGGCTGACCCCGGTGGGGCCGCTGACCTTCAGCGTGGCCGAGCCGCTCAACGACGAGAGCGGCGACGATACCCAGGTGTTCCAGTTCTCGCTGGGCCAGACCTTCTGACCGCCTTTCTTCGAGGAAACCCTTATGCGCAACGTGACCGCCGCCCTCTGCCTTGGCCTGCTCAGCAGCCTACCGCTCGCGGCCCAGGCCGCCGAGGTGGCCCTGCTGGACTGGCGCACCGCCCTGATGGAGTCGAACGCCGCGCAGCGCTCCATGGGCGATCTCGAAAGCCGGATCGGCGGCCAGCAGCAGGAAGCCGAGTCGCTGGGACAGGAGCTTTCGCAGCTGCAGCAGCGTCTGCAGCAGGAGGGGGACAGCATGGCGGAGAGCGAACGCCAGGCGCTGGTCCAGGAGTTCCAGCAGAAGGGCAGCCGCTTCGAGCAGCTGCGTGGTGAGATCATGCAGGCCCAGCAGCAGGCCGAACAGCAGTTCCTGCAGGAGGCGGAGCCCAAGCTGCAGCAGGCCGTGGACCAGGTGATCACTCGCCACAGTGTCGAGGTGCTGGTGGAGCCCCAGGGCGTGTTGCACTCCGAGGTCGACCTGCCCGATCTCACCTCGGAAGTGACCGAGATTCTCAACACGCTCTACTGATTTTGGCGACGCCGTGCGTCGCCCCTTGCTTCCCCCAGGCCCCCATGACTCCAACCGACTCTCCGTGCTTCACCCTGGATGTGCTCGCCGAACGCCTCGGCGCGCGCCTTCAGGGGGACGGTGCACGACGGGTGAGCGGGCTGGCTACCTTGAAGGACGCCGGTCCCGAGCACGTCGCCTTCCTCGCGAATGCCGCCTACCTCAAGGACCTCGCCGCCACCCGGGCGGCGGCGGTGCTGATCCAGCCCGAGCACGCCGAGGCCTGTCCCGTGCCCCGGCTGGTGCTGGACAATCCCTACCTGGGCTACGCGCAGCTCTCGCAACTGTTCGACCCCTTCCTGGCGCGCCCGACCGGTGGGATTCATCCCGCCGCCGTGGTGGCTGACGATGCCCAGCTGGGCGAGCGCGTCGAGGTCGGTCCCCATGCGGTGGTCGAAAGCGGTGTGATCCTCGACGACGAGGTGGTGGTCGGGCCCGGTTGCGTGGTGGAGGCCGGGGCGCGTATCGGGGCCGGCTCCCGGCTGCATGCCAATGTCACCGTGTGCCGTGGCGCGGTGATCGGCGCGCGCGCCATCCTGCACAGCGGCTGCGTGATCGGCGGCGACGGCTTCGGTTTCGCCCACGACGGGGCGCGCTGGCACAAGATTGCCCAGCTCGGCGGCGTGGTGCTGGGTGATGACGTCGAGGTGGGCAGCTGCTCGAGCATCGATCGCGGGGCGCTCGACGACACCGTGATCGGCAGCGGCGTCAAGATCGACAGCCAGGTGCAGATCGCCCACAACGTGCGCATCGGCGATCATAGCGCCCTGGCCGGCTGCGTGGGCATTGCCGGCTCCACGCGGGTCGGCAAGCACTGCATGCTGGGCGGTGGCGTGGGGCTCTCCGGCCACCTCACCATCTGCGACGGGGTTCATGTCACCGGCATGAGCCTGGTCACCAACTCCATCGACGAGCCGGGCATCTACTCCTCCGGCACCGGGGCCATGCCCAATGCCCAGTGGCGCAAGAACGCCGTGCGCTTCAAGCAGCTCGACGACATCGCTCGGCGCCTGGCCCGCCTCGAGAAGCGTGACCGCAACGCTTGAGTGCCGCCTTGGCGACGCTATAATCCTTCGCCCGTCTGCCCCGGGCCCCGGTGCTGTCCGCCGGAAAGGCGGGGCCCTCGGGAAGCCGGCAACGCCACCGCGGCCGCCGGCCTCACCCCTACATTTCAGAGGTCGCTACGATGGTAATGGACATCAACGAGATTCGTGAGTACCTGCCGCACCGCTACCCCTTTCTGCTGGTGGATCGGGTCACGGAGCTGGCACTCGGCGAATCCATCGTTGCCTACAAGCACGTCAGCATCAACGAGCCGTTCTTCAACGGTCACTTTCCGCACCACCCCATCATGCCCGGCGTGCTGGTGATCGAGGCCCTGGCCCAGGCGTGCGGTATCCTCGGTTTCAAGACCGTCAACAAGCTGCCCGCCGACGGCTATGTCTACTACCTGGTGGGCAGCGACAACGTCCGCTTCAAGCGCCCGGTGATGCCCGGCGACCGCCTGGTGCTGGAAGCGAAGGTCGAACGTGAGAAGCGCGGCATCTGGAAGTTCGCTTGTCGTGCTACCGTGGACGGGGAGCTGGCCTGCGAGGCCGACATCATCTGTGCCGAGAGGAAAGTCGCTTGATTCATCCCACTGCCATCGTCGATCCCGGGGCTCGACTGGCCGAGAACGTCGAGGTCGGGCCCTTCACGGTGATCGGGCCCGACGTCGCGGTCGGGCCCGACTCGCGCATCGGTCCGCACGTGGTGATCAAGGGACCCACCGTGCTGGGGGCGCGCACCCGTATCTTCCAGTTCGCCTCCGTGGGCGAGGACTGCCAGGACAAGAAGTACGCCGGCGAGCCGACCCGCCTGGTAATGGGCGACGACAACGTCATCCGCGAGGGGGTGACCCTGCATCGCGGCACTGCCCAGGACCGCGGCGAGACCACCATCGGCTCGCGCAACCTCTTCATGGCCTATGTCCACGTGGGCCACGACTGCGTGATCGGCAACGACTGCATCCTGGCCAACCAGGCTACACTGGCCGGCCATGTCACCCTCGGTGATTTCGCGATCCTGGGCGGCCTCTCCGCGGTGCACCAGTTCTGCCACTTCGGCACCCATGCCATGGCCGGCGGCGGCTCGATCATCACCAAGGACACTCCCTCCTACGTGATGATCAACGGCAATCCGGCCCAGCCCCACGGCCTCAACCTGGTGGGGCTCAAGCGGCGCGGCTTCTCCAAGGAGGCGACCCGTGCCCTGGTCGAGGCCTACAAGCTGGTCTATCGCCAGGGGCTCACCGTGGAGCAGGCGCTCACCGAGATTCGCTCGCGCTACCGGCTGCCCGAGACCGAGACCTTCGCCGCCTCCATCGAGATATCGACCCGCGGCATCGTGCGCTGACCATGGCCGGCACGCCGCTCAAGGTCTACCTGGTCGCCGGTGAGCTCTCCGGCGATCGTCTCGGCGCCGGGCTGATGCGGACGCTCAAGACGCGCCATCCCGCGGTCGAATTCCGCGGCATCGGCGGGGAGCGCATGCTCGCGGAAGGCATCGACAGCCGCTTTCCGCTGGAAACGCTCTCGGTGATGGGGCTGGTGGAGGTGCTCAGGCACCTGCCGCGCCTCATCGGAGTGCGCCGCACCCTGCGCCGCGACGCCCTGGCCTGGCAGCCCGATATCATGGTCGGTATCGATGCCCCGGACTTCAACCTGGGTCTGGAGCGCCAACTGCGCGAAGCCGGCATCCCCACCGCTCACTACGTCAGCCCCTCCGTGTGGGCCTGGCGCCAGGGACGGGTCAAGAGCATCGCCCGCGCCGTGGATGCCATGCTCACCTTCCTGCCCTTCGAGGCGGCCTTCTATGCGCGACATCGCGTACCGGTGGCCTTTGTGGGTCACCCGCTGGCCGACGAGCTGCCCCTGGAGAACGACCGCGCGGCGGCGCGTGCCGCCCTGGCGCTGCCTCGCGACGCCGAGGTGCTGGCCGTGCTGCCCGGCTCGCGGGCCAGCGAGATTCGCTTCATGGGCGCGGCTTTCCTCGAGGTGGCCGCCAGGCTGTGTCGTCAGCGCCCCGCGCTGCAGGTGGTGATTCCGGCGGCCACGCCGCAGCGCCGGGAGGAGCTGGATGCCCTATTGGCCAGCCACCCCGACCTGGGCGGGCGCGTGACCCTGCGCGACGGTCAGGCCCACGAGGCCATGGTGGCAAGCGACATGGTCCTGCTCACCTCGGGCACGGCGGCGCTGGAGGCGATGCTTTGCCACCGTCCCATGCTGGTGGCCTACCGCATGGCCCCGGCCACCCACTGGCTGGCCCGGCGACTGGTCAAGACCGAGTGGATCTCGCTGCCCAACCTGATCGCCCGCGAGACGCTGGTGCCGGAGCTGATTCAGGACGCTGCCAGCGTCGAGGCGATCACTGCGCGGCTCGCCGCCCTGCTCGACGACAGTGCGGAGCGCGCCGCCCTGGAAGCGCGCTTCGCCGAGATGCACGCGACGCTGCAGCGCGATGCCAGCCGCCGCGCCTGCGAGGCCATCGAGGCACTGGTGGAGGGGCGCCCTCTGCCGGCCAGTGTCACCCCCGAGGGGATCGAGGAGGTGACATCGTGAAGGGGAGAGAGCAAGGGAGAGAGCAAGGGAGAGAGAAAGGGGCGACCGGGCTGCCGCCGCTGGTGGTCGACTATCGGGGCGAGCGGCTGGCCGGCGTCGACGAGGTGGGCCGCGGCCCCCTGGTAGGCAGCGTGGTGGCGGCAGCGGTGATCCTCGACCCGGTGCGGCCCATTCAGGGGCTGACCGACTCCAAGGCGCTCTCGGCGCGGCGCCGCGAAGCGCTGGACGCCGAGATCCGCGAGCGAGCGCTCGCCTTCGCCGTGGGCGAGGCCACGCCCGCCGAGATCGACGACCTCAACATCTACCACGCCACCCACCTGGCCATGCGCCGCGCCATCGATGCCCTGTCGCCGGCCGCCGAATACCTGCTGGTGGACGGCAATCGGCTGCCCGGGCATCATGTCCCCGGCCAGGCGGTGGTCAAGGGCGATGCCCGCCATCCGGCCATCGCCGCAGCCTCGATTCTCGCCAAGGTAGCCCGCGACGCCCAGATGGTGGCGCTGGATAGCCGACATCCCGACTACGGCTTCGCCCGCCACAAGGGCTATCCGACGCCTGAGCACTTGGCCGCCCTGGTGCGCCTGGGGCCGCTGGCCGAGCACCGTCGCTCTTTTGGTCCGGTCAGGCGCCAGCTGGCATTGTTTTGAACCACCCATCCCCCGAGTCCGCCATGACCACGCCCTTCGTTCATCTTCGCGTCCATACCGAATACTCCCTGGTCGACGGCCTGGTGCGTCTCAAGCCCCTGGTCCAGGCCACCGCCGAGCAGGGCATGCCGGCGCTGGCGATGACCGACGAGGCCAACCTCTTCGGCCTGGTGAAGTTCTACAAGAGCGTCCAGGGCGCCGGGCTCAAGCCGGTCATCGGCGCCGACCTGTGGCTGACCAATCCCCACGACGCCTCGCACCCCTACCGCTTGACCCTGCTCGCCATGAACGAGACGGGCTATCGCAACCTCACCGAGTTGCTTTCGCGCGGCTGGGTGGAGGGGCAGCAGCAGGGGCGCGCCCTGCTCGACAAGGCCTGGGTGCTGACCCAGAGCGAGGGGCTGATCGCTCTCTCCGGGGGGCGCGAGGGCGAGATCGGTCGCCACCTGCTCAGTGACCTCCGTGAGGAAGCGCGGGTGCTGCTCGACGAATGGCGCACCGCCTTCCCGGGGCGTTTCTACCTGGAGCTGACCCGCACCGGCCGGCCGCTGGAAGAGGAGTGCGTGCACCTCTCGGTGGAACTGGCCGTGGCTACCGGCACTCCGGTGGTGGCCACCAACGACGTGCGCTTCCTCACCCGGGACGACTACTGGGCCCACGAGACACGGGTGTCCATTGGCGAGGGCAAGGCGCTCGACGACCCGCGTCGCGAAAAGAAGTACTCCGAGGAGCAGTACCTCAAGAGCCCGGCGGAAATGGCCGAGCTCTTCTCGGACATTCCCGAGGCACTCGAGAACAGCGTGATGATCGCGGCGCGTTGCAACGTCGACGTGCGCCTGGGCGAGATCTTCCTGCCGGAATTCGCGATCCCCGAGGGCATGACCCAGGACGAGTTCTTTCGGCAGATCTCCCACGACGGCCTCACCGAGCGCCTCGAGTTCCTCTATCCGGCGGATCAGTACCCGCGCGATGGCGACGAGTACCAGGCCATCGATCGGCGCTACCGGAAGCGGCTCGACTTCGAGCTCAATATCATCATCCAGATGGGCTTCCCCGGCTATTTCCTGATCGTGATGGACTTCATCCAGTGGGCCAAGGACAACGACGTCCCCGTCGGCCCCGGTCGCGGCTCCGGCGCCGGCTCGCTGGTCGCCTACGCCCAGAAGATCACCGACCTCGACCCCATCGGTTACGACCTGCTGTTCGAGCGTTTCCTCAACCCCGAGCGGGTCTCCATGCCCGACTTCGACGTCGACTTCTGCATGGAGAAACGCGACCGGGTGATCGACTACGTGGCCGAGCGCTACGGCCGCGACGCCGTCTCGCAGATCGTCACCTTCGGGACCATGGCCGCCAAGGCGGTGGTGCGCGACGTGGCCCGCGCCCAGGGCAAGCCCTATTCGCTCGGCGACAAGCTCTCCAAGCTGATTCCCTTCGAGGTGGGCATGACGCTCGCCAAGGCGCTGGAGGCCGAGCCGGCGCTCAAGGAATTCCTCGAGGCCGACGAGGAGGCCGCCGAGATCTGGGAGATGGCGGTCAAGCTCGAGGGCATCACCCGCGGTACCGGCAAGCACGCCGGGGGCGTGGTGATCGCGCCCACCAAGCTCACCGACTTCGCACCGCTGCTCTGCGACGAGGATGGCGCGGGCCTGGTGGTGCAGTTCGACAAGAACGACATCGAGGAAGCGGGCCTGGTCAAGTTCGACTTCCTGGGCCTGCGCACCCTGACCATCATCGACTGGGCGCTGGAGATGGTCGACAAGGTGCGCGCCGCCGAGGGCGAGGGGGCGCTGGATATCGACACCATCCCGCTCGACGATGCCCCCACCTTCGAGATGCTCAAGCGCGCCGAGACCACGGCGGTGTTCCAGCTCGAGTCGCGCGGCATGAAGGAGCTGATCAAGCGCCTGTTGCCCGACTCGCTGGAGGACATGATCGCGCTGGTCGCGCTGTTCCGCCCCGGGCCGCTGCAGTCGGGCATGGTCGACGACTTCATCAACCGCAAGCACGGTCGTGCGGAGATCTCCTACCCGCACCCCGACTACCAGCACGAGCTCCTGAAGCCGGTGCTCGAGCCCACCTACGGCATCATCCTCTACCAGGAGCAGGTGATGCAGATCGCCCAGGTGATGGCCGGCTACAGCCTCGGCCAGGCCGACCTGCTGCGCCGCGCCATGGGCAAGAAGAAACCCGAGGAGATGGCCAAGCAGCGCGTGGGGTTCCTGGAGGGGTGCGAGGCCAACGGCATCGATGCGGAGCTGGCGGGCAACATCTTCGACCTGGTGGAGAAGTTCGCCGGCTACGGCTTCAACAAGTCCCACTCGGCGGCCTATGCGCTGGTCTCCTACCAGACAGCCTGGCTCAAGGCGCACTACCCGGGCCCCTTCATGGCCGCGGTGATGTCCACCGAGATGGACAACCTCGACAAGGTGGTGCCGCTGATCGAGGAGTGTCGGCACCTCGGCCTCACCGTGACCCCGCCGGACGTCAACGTGGGCGGCTACAAGTTCACCGTGGACACCGAGGGGCGGGTGGTCTACGGCCTGGGCGCCATTCGCGGGGTGGGCGAGGGGCCCATCGGTGCCATCGTCGAGGCCCGCGAGGCCGAGGGTCCCTTCAGCGACCTCTTCGATTTCTGCCGGCGCATCGACCCCAGGCGCATGAACAAGCGCACCCTGGAGGCGCTGATCCGTTCCGGTGCCCTCGACAACCTGGGGCCGAGTCGCGCGGTGCTCACCGCCGCCCTGGATGACGCCCTGCGTGCGGCCGCCCAGACCCAGACCAACCAGAACCTGGGCATGATGGACATGTTCGGCGAGGCTTTCGTCGAGGAGGACGAAGCGAGCGACCCCTACGCCGAGCACCGACGGGTGCGCGAGTGGAGCGACAAGGAGCGTCTCGCCGGCGAGAAGGAGACCCTCGGCCTCTACCTTACCGGCCACCCCATCGACGAGTACGAGGGGGAACTGGCGCGCTTCGTCGCCACGCGCATCAGCGACCTCAAGCCATCCCGGGAGCCGCAGCGCGTGGCCGGCCTGGTAGTTGGCCTGCGCACCATGAAGTCCCGGCGCGGCGACACCATGGCCTTCGTCACCCTGGACGACCGCACCGGGCGCATCGAGGCGTCGCTGTTCGGCGAGCTGTTCGATCAACTGCGTGGCCAGATCGAGGCCGACCAGGTGCTGATCGTCGAGGGTGAGGTGTCGACGGACGACTACTCCGGCGGGCTGCGCCTGCGCGGCAAGGAGGTCACCCCCATGGTGGCGGCGCGCACCCGCTACGGCGAGGCGGTGGAGCTGTCGCTGGACGGCGCGCGCGCCAACGGCCGCCTGGTGGAGAGCCTGCAGGCGAGCCTCGCCCCCTACTGCGATGCCGAGGGTCTGCCGGTGCGCCTGCGCTACCGCAATGCCGAGGCGACAGGCTGGCTCGAGCTCGACGCTGCCTGGCGGGTCGCCCCCACCGACGAGTTGCTCACCGGGCTGCGCGACGTCGAGGGGCAGGACGGCGTGCGGCTGAAGTATCGCTAGTGGGGAGGGAGGCCTGTCCCCGGCGCCTCTCGACCAGCGGCAACACATCATGCCCTGCCTTGCGTGGCGCGTTGAGGGTGCGATAATGCCTGCCACTTCCATTTTTCGCGCCGCCCGGTCCGGTACGCGCCGGGCGGTGAAACACCACAAGGCATCCTGCCAATGAACCCCAACTATCTCGATTTCGAACAGCCCATCGCCGAACTCCAGGCCAAGATCGAGGAGCTGCGCCTGGTCGGCAACGACAGCCAGGTCAATCTCAGCGACGAGATCGGCCGGCTCGAGGAGAAGAGCCGCAAGCTCACCGAATCGATCTTCAAGGATCTCTCCCCCTGGCAGGTCTCGCAGCTGTCGCGCCATCCTCAGCGCCCCTACACCCTCGACTACCTGGGGCACGTCTTCACCGACTTCGACGAGCTGCACGGCGACCGGCGCTTCGCCGACGACGCCGCCATCGTCGGCGGCGTGGCGCGCCTCGACGACCGTCCGGTGATGGTCATCGGCCACCAGAAGGGGCGCGAGGTGAAGGAGAAGGTACGCCGCAACTTCGGCATGCCGCGCCCCGAGGGCTACCGCAAGGCGTGCCGCCTGATGGAGATGGCCGAACGCTTCAAGATGCCGGTGCTCACCTTCATCGACACCCCCGGGGCCTATCCCGGAATCGACGCCGAGGAGCGCGGCCAGAGCGAGGCGATCGCCTACAACCTGGCCGTGATGTCGCGGCTCAAGACGCCCATCATCGCCACCGTGGTGGGCGAGGGCGGCTCCGGCGGGGCGCTCGCCATCGGCGTGTGCGACGAACTGGCCATGCTCCAGTACTCCACCTATTCGGTGATCTCGCCGGAGGGCTGCGCCTCCATCCTGTGGAAGAGCGCCGAGAAGGCCGCCGAGGCGGCCCAGGCCATGGGCATCACCGCCGAGCGCCTGAAGGAGCTGGGCCTGGTCGACACCCTGATTCCCGAACCCCTGGGCGGTGCCCATCGGCATCCGCAAACCACCGCCGAGCGCATCAAGGAGGCCTTGCAGGGCAGCCTCGAGCGCCTCGACGCCCTGGATGTCGATACCCTACTGGCGCGGCGGTATGAGAAGCTGATGAGCTTTGGCGCCCCCGCCTGATTCGCCATGTCACTGCAGCCCTTGATCGATGACGCCCTGGCGGAGACCCCGCCGGGGCGTGTCGTCTGGGTTGCCCTCTCCGGCGGGCTCGACTCCAGCCTGCTGCTGACCCTTGCCGCGGCTGCCTGCCGGAAGCATCCGCGGCCGCTCCATGCGCTGCACGTTCATCACGGCCTGCAGGACGCCGCCGACGAATTCGCGGCGCACAGCCGGCGTCTCTGCTCCCGGCTCGGGGTGCCGCTCTTCGTGGAGCACGTGGCCGTCGATACCGCGGGCGGTCAGGGGCTTGAGGGAGCCGCGCGCGAGGCGCGTTACACCGCCTTCGCCCGGCGCGTGGCGCCCGGCGAGACGCTATGGCTGGCCCAGCACCGCGACGACCAGGCCGAGACCTTTCTGCTCGCCGCCCTGCGCGGCAGCGGCGTGCGCGGCCTGGCCGCCATGCCGGCGGGCCGCGACTGGCAAGCGCGCCGGCTCGCCCGGCCGCTGCTGGGCGAGCCGCGCGCCGCCCTCGAGGCCGAGGCGCGCCGTCATGGCTTGAGCTGGGTGGATGACCCCTCCAATGCGGACGAGCGACTCGACCGCAACTTCCTTCGCCACCGTGTGCTGCCCCTGCTGGGGACACGCTGGCCCCACGCCACGCACACCCTGGCGCGCAGTGCCGCCTGGGCGGCCGAGGCCGACGACCTGCTTGACGAGCTGGCCGGGCAAGACCTGGCCCGGCTGGGCGACGATCCGGCCCGGCTGGACGTGGCCGAGCTATTCACGCTCTCCCGGCCGCGCCAGCGCCTCCTGGTACGCCATGCCTGCGCTCGCCTGGGGCTGGCGCTGCCTCCGTCGGCCCGGCTGGAGGCGCTGCTCGACCAGCTCGCCGGGCGACGCGATGCCGAAGTGCAGGTCGCCTGGCCGGGCGGCGAGGCGCGCGTCTGGCGGGATGCCCTCTATCTGCTGACACCCCGCGCCCCCTTGCCCCCCGACTGGCAGGCCGAGTGGAACGGCACGGCCAGCGTCGATACCCCGCTCGGGCGAGTCGCGGTGCGCCTCTGGCGGCAAGATGGTGGGCCGGCAAGGCTGCGGCTGGCGCCACGCACCGGCGGCGAGCGATTGCGGTTCGGTGAGCGCGGCAGCCGCGACCTCAAGCGGCTGCTGCAGGAGCTGGGCGTGCCGCCCTGGGAGCGGGCGCGCCTGCTGGTGGTCTGGCATGGCGAGACCACTGTGGCGGTGCTGGCACCGGCACGCGGCGCCTGGCTGGCGGTTGGAGAGGGGTGGCGGGCCGCGCCGGCGGTCAACCCAGGGTCAGGGTGAAACCGGCGGCGGCCTGGTACTCCGCCTCCTGCTCCAGGTCGGTGTGTAGCAGCGAGGGATCCTCGGCGGCGTCGTGGCACAGGTGCAGTGCCTCGCCCTCTGCGCTCAGCACCGGCACGGCGGGGGGCTGTTCGGGGCGGGCGTGGTTGAGCAGCACCGCCAGGCGCAGCAGGCGGGCCAGTCGGCCCAGGGCGGCTTGCTCCGCCGCGGGCAGTGCCTGCCATTCCTTGACCGGGAACTTGCGCCGGTGGGCGCGGACCAGAAAGGCCAGCCGGCGCTGTTCCAGGCGCGAGAAGCCGGCGAGGTCCGAATATTCCAGCAGGTAGGCGCCGTGGCGATGGAACTGGCTGTGGGAAATGGCCTGGCCGATCTCGTGGAGGCGGGCCGCCCAGGCAAGGAAGCGAGCCTGGTCGTCGTCCAGCGCCCAGGTGTGGCGTACCTGGGCCAGCAGCGCCGTAGCCGTGGCGGCCACGTGGCGCGCCTGGCGCGGGTCGACGCCGTAGCGCTGTTCCAGCGCTTCCAGGGTCTTCAGGCGGGTGTCCTCGGGGCTGTTGCGCCCCACCATGTCATAGAGCACGCCCTCGCGCAGGGCGCCGTCGGCGTAGCGCATCGACTCGAGCTCGAAGGCGGTGAAGATGGCCCTCAGGATGGCCACGCCGGCGGGAAAGACCCGGGCGCGGTCCGCCTTGAGCCCGGTCAGGTCGAGCTTCTCGACGCGCTTGTGCTGCACCAGCCGTTGGCGCAGCCGGTCGAGCCCGTGGCGGGTGATCACCCCTTCCGGAGCATCGCCCGCGGCGGCGATCACCGCCGCCGCGGCCTTGATCGTACCGCTGGAGCCCACCGGATCCTCCCAGCCCAGCTCCCGATAGGGGCGCAGGATGTTGGCGAGTTCCGAGTGGGCCGCCAGCTCGGCGCGGTGGAAGGCCTTCTCGGTGATGGCGCCGTCGGCGAAGAAGCGGCGGGTGTAGGTGACGCAGCCGAGCTGCAGGCTCTCCAGCGCCAGCGGCTCGAAGCGCTCGCCGATGATGAACTCCGTGGAGCCGCCGCCGATGTCGACGATCAGGCGGCGGCCGTTCTCGGCCAGGGAGTGGGCGGCCCCCAGGTAGATGAGGCGCGCCTCCTCGCGACCGGCGATGATTTCCACGCGGCAGCCGAGCAGGGCCTCGGCCCGCTCGATGAGTGCCTCGCTGTTGGCGGCATCGCGCAGGGCGTTGGTGCCCACCACGCGCAGGTTGCCGGGAACGATGTCGCTGACGAAGGGGGCGAAGCGCGACAGGCACGCCATGGCTCGGTCGAGGGCGGCAGCGTCCAGGTTGCCCGTCTCATCCAGCCCTGCCGCGAGCTGCACTTTCTCGCCGCGCCGGGCCACCACCTGCAGACGCCCGTCGACGGCGTTGGCCACCAGCAGGTGGAAGCTGTTGGAGCCCAGGTCGATGGCCGCCAGGCGCGTCAGGCCGGGGCGAGCGGCGGGCGAAGGGGCGAGCGGGTCCGGCGTGTGGCTCATGGGACGGTCCTGGCAGCGGGTGATCCAAAGGGTGCGGTGCCACCCGGGGCTTGTCAATCGGCGCCGGGGTGCCTGCCATTGCGGGGTTGCGTTCCCCTTCGGGCTTGTCTACCATCGAGTCGTTCGCCTGTTCCAAATGCTTTCCGGCCGAGACACGGCCTTCGCGTCGCGGTCAACCCAAGTCGTCAGTCAGTCCCTTTTGTCGCCCTCGCTCCAGTGTCTGTCAGAACGAAGGCACGCGAGCCGCGCACAGGCGATGGCAGTCCAGGCGACAACAGCGCTGCACCCTCGACCCTGAGGCCGCCCCGCGGTCTGCGTCCGTCAGCCACGACCCGCGGCTGGTCACGTCGAGCGTCGAGTTCGCCACCCGTCGGTCATCGCACTGAGTGGATGCCTTACCGGGTTCTGAACGCACCCATGCGGCGTACCGTTCTTCATCTCCCGTCGTCACCCCGGCGCCGTGCCGTCACGCTGATATGAGCAACCTCCGAACACACCGATGAATCTTACCGAACTCAAGCAAAAGCCCGTTCCGGAGCTCCTGGATATCGCCCGGGAAATGGGCATCGACAACCTGGCCCGCTCGCGCAAGCAGGACATCATCTTCGCCATCCTCAAGAAGCACGCCAAGAGCGGCGAGGCGATCTACGGGGATGGGGTGCTGGAGATTCTCCAGGACGGCTTCGGCTTCCTGCGCAGCGCCGACAGTTCCTACCTGGCCGGGCCCGACGACATCTACGTCTCGCCGTCGCAGATCCGCCGCTTCAACCTGCGCAAGGGCGACTCCATCTCCGGCAAGATTCGTCCGCCCAAGGAGGGGGAGCGCTACTTCGCCCTGCTCAAGGTCAGCGAGATCAACTTCGACCGGCCGGAGAACGCCAAGCACAAGATACTCTTCGAAAACCTTACGCCGCTGTTCCCCCAGGAGCGGCTGCGCATGGAGATCGGCAACGGCTCCACCGAGGACATCACGGCGCGGATCATCGACCTGGTGGCCCCCATCGGCAAGGGCCAGCGCGGCCTGATCGTCTCGCCCCCCAAGGCGGGCAAGACGCTGATGCTGCAGAACATCGCCACCTCGATCACCCGCAACAATTCCGAGTGTCACCTGATCGTGCTGCTGATCGACGAGCGCCCGGAAGAGGTGACCGAGATGTCGCGTACCGTGCGCGGCGAGGTGGTCGCCTCGACCTTCGACGAGCCGCCGGCACGCCACGTTCAGGTCGCCGAGATGGTGATCGAGAAGGCCAAGCGGCTGGTCGAGCACAAGCGCGACGTGGTGATCCTGCTCGACTCCATCACCCGCCTGGCGCGCGCCTACAACACCGTGGTGCCGAGCTCCGGCAAGGTGCTCACCGGCGGCGTCGACGCCCACGCCCTGGAAAAGCCCAAGCGCTTCTTCGGCGCGGCGCGCAACATCGAGGAGGGCGGCAGCCTGACCATCATCGCCACCGCCCTGGTCGACACCGGCTCCAAGATGGACGAGGTGATCTTCGAGGAGTTCAAGGGCACCGGCAACATGGAGGCGCACCTCGATCGCAAGCTCGCCGAGCGCCGCGTCTATCCGGCGATGAACATCCGCCGCTCCGGGACCCGCCGCGAGGACCTCATCGCCTCCGACGAGGAGATGCAGCGCATGTGGATCCTGCGCAAGCTGCTCAATCCCATGGAGGACACCGCGGCGACGGAGTTCCTCATCGACCGCCTGAAGGATACGAAGACCAACCTCGAGTTCTTCGAGGCCATGAAGCGCCGCTAGTCGGCATCGGGCGGTGAGCGAAGGGGCGGCGTGATATGCTGCCCCTTTCGTTATGGCAGAATCGGGAAACCCAATGAAGTACAAGGATCTGCGTGACTTCATCGCGGCCCTCGAGGAACGGGGCGAGCTCCAGCGGGTGACCGCCGAAGTGGATCCCTACCTGGAGATCACCGAGATCTGCGACCGCACCCTGCGCGCCGGCGGGCCAGCGCTGCTCTTCGAGAACGTCAAGGGCCACGCCATGCCGCTGCTCGGCAACCTGTTCGGCACGCCCCAGCGGGTCGCGCTGGGCATGGGCGAGGCGTCGGTCGAGGCGCTGGGCGAGGTGGGCAAGCTGCTCGCCTTCCTCAAGGAGCCCGATCCCCCCAAGGGCATGCGCGATGCCTGGGACAAGCTGCCGATCTTCAAGCAGGTAATGAGCATGGGGCCCAAGCGGGTGCGCTCGGCGCCGGTGCAGGAGCGGGTGTTCGAGGGCGAGGCGGTCGACCTCGACCGCCTGCCCATCCAGCACTGCTGGCCGGGCGATGCCGCCCCGCTGGTCACCTGGCCGCTGGTGGTGACCAAGGGGCCGCACAAGACGCGCCAAAACCTGGGGATCTACCGTCAGCAGAAGCTCGGTCGCAATCGCCTGATCATGCGCTGGCTCTCCCACCGCGGCGGCGCACTGGACTTCCAGGAGTGGCAAGCCGCCCATCCCGGCGAGCCCTTCCCCGTGGCGGTAGCGCTGGGCGCCGACCCGGCCACCATCCTGGGGGCGGTGACCCCGGTGCCGGACACGCTGTCCGAATACGCCTTCGCCGGGCTGTTGCGCGGCTCGCGCACCGAGCTGGTCAAGTGTGGTCACGCCGACCTGGAGGTGCCGGCCTCCGCCGAGATCATTCTCGAGGGCTTCATCTACCCTGACGACATGGCGCCGGAAGGGCCCTACGGCGATCACACCGGCTACTACAACGAGGTCGACGAATTCCCGGTGTTCACCGTGACGCGCCTGACGCAGCGCCGCGATGCCATCTACCATTCGACCTACACCGGAAGGCCGCCCGACGAGCCGGCGATACTGGGCGTGGCGCTCAATGAAGTGTTCGTGCCGATCCTGCGCAAGCAGTTCCCCGAGATCGTCGACTTCTACCTGCCGCCGGAGGGTTGCTCCTACCGCATGGCGGTGGTGACCATGAAGAAGCAGTACCCCGGCCACGCCAAGCGGGTGATGATGGGCGTGTGGAGCTTCCTGCGCCAGTTCATGTACACCAAGTTCGTGGTGGTGCTCGACGACGACGTCAGCGCGCGCGACTGGAAGGACGTGATCTGGGCCATCACCACGCGCATGGACCCGGCCCGCGACACCGTGATGGTGGAGAACACGCCCATCGACTACCTGGACTTCGCCTCGCCCGTGGCCGGACTCGGTTCCAAGATGGGGCTCGACGCCACCGCCAAGTGGTCCGGCGAGACCGACCGCGAATGGGGCACGCCCATCGTCATGGATGAGGCCATCAAGGCCCGCGTCAGCGAACGCTGGAACGAGCTGGGCATCGCGCTCCCCGACACACACGACAAGAGGCATTCATGACGGCAAGGACCCTGACCTGCCAGGTGACGGCGGTGGAGGACCTGACCCCCGACGTGTTCCGGGTGCGCCTGGAAGGGCGCGCCGAGGCCATGGCCCACGCGCCGGGCCAGTACCTGCAGCTCAAGCTCGACGACGACACCTGGGTGCCGTTCTCCATCGCCAACGCCCACGCCGGCGACGGCACCCTGGAGCTGCACATCCAGCACTGGCCGGAGCGCGGCAACTCGGCGCGCCTGCGCGAGCTCGTCCAGGTCGCCGAGCGGCTCACCCTGCACCTGCCTGGCGGCGACTGCGTGCTGGACAGCGAGAGTACGCGCCCGCTGCTGCTGATTGCCGCCGGCACCGGCTTCGCCCAGATGAAGGCGATCATCGAGGCCTCCCTGCACGAGGCGCCCGAGCGCCCCATCGAGCTGTGGTGGGCCGCCCGCGAGCGCCGCGACCTCTACCTGGAGAGCCTGCCGCGGCAGTGGGCCGCGGAGTACCCGACGTTCCGCTTCCATATGGTGACCGAACGGGCCCCGGAGACCCCGGTCGCCGGCGAGCGGGTGATCGCCCACCGCGGGCGCATCGACGAGGCGCTGGCCCTGGATCTCGCCGATGCCGGCGACCACGACGTCTACCTATCCGGCTCGCCGGGCATGGTCTACGCCTGCGTGGACGTGCTCGCTTCGCTCGGTCTCGAGGCCTCGCGCACCTTCTCCGATGTCTTCGCCTACGCCCCGCGCCGCCCTCTGGTGCCCACCGTGGGCAGCCTCAAGCGGGAGACCGGCTCGTGAGCGCCGCGCCGATTCTCATCACCGGCGGTGCCCAGCGGCTGGGCCGCCACTGCGCCGAGCGCCTCATCGACGACGGCCATCCGGTGATCATCAGCTACCGCCGCGAGCGGCCCGCACTGGACGAACTGCGTCGTCGCGGCGTGGTCACCCTGCAGGCCGACTTCGCCACGGAGGCGGGCATCCTCGACTTCCTCGCTCGGCTCAAGGCCGAGACGGGGGCGCTGCGCGCCATCGTGCACAACGCCAGCGACTGGGCGCCGGACTCCGTCGGCGACGAGGCGGGCGCTAACTTCGAGCGGCTGTTTCGTATCCATATGCAGGCGCCCTACCTGATCAACCTCCACGGCCGCGAGCTGCTCGAGGCGTGCCGCGAGCCCCAGCGCGATATCGTCCACCTGACCGATCATGTAGTGCAGAAGGGCTCGAGGAAGCACGCCGCCTATGCCGCTACCAAGGCGGGGCTGGCCAACCTGACGCTCTCCTTCGCGGCGATGTACGCCCCGTCGATCCAGGTCAACGCCATTGCCCCGGCACTGATCATGCTCAACGAGGGTGACAGCGACGCCTACGTGGCCAAGGCCAAGGCCAAGTCGGCCATGGAGATGGTCCCCGGTCCCGGGGTGATCTACCAGAGCCTGCGCTACCTGCTCGACAACCGCTACGTCACCGGCATCACCCTGCCGGTCGACGGCGGGCGCCACCTGCGCTGATTGCCCAAGGCAATCGCAAGTTGGTCATGCCCTGACATGGCCAGGCAGCAGGAGTGGGAGGCCGGCTCTGCCGGGCGAAGGCGCCGAAAGGCGCCCCGTTTGGGCAGCGCTGCGCGCTGCTTCGCGAGCTGAAGCTCCCTCCCACACTATCTATGATTGCCTCTGGGTTGCCGCCCCATGCGGTCGATGGCCGGCGTCGCCTGCGGTAAACTGATGCCCCTGACGAGAAAACGAGGTATTCCCCATGGCGCATCATGACGACTTTCGTGACGACAGCGGGCTGCTGTCGCTGGTGCTGGGTCTGGTGGTGGTCGTCGGCATGGCTGCCCTGCCGGCGACCATCGGCTGGGTGCAGGTGGTCAGCGGCTAGCCGCTCTTGCCAAGCCCGCGGCGATGCGGCACGATGAAAGCCGACTTCAGGAGAGTGCCATGACCCGACAGCGCCCTGCCAACCCTGCTTCCCTCGCCGCCTCGTGTGGCGTAGAGGCCGTGGCCGGTCGCGGTGGAAAGGGCATGCAGGGCGTGTCACCTCGTGGCTATTGGTTCGGCTACTGGTTTATGACCGGTGTGCCGGCGGCCATGTCCTGAACGCAAGACGCGACATCGCCGGGAGGCACACCCCACCAGGGCCGCCTCCGCAGAGAACCCCCGGACGGCCGCCCGCCCGGGGGTTCTGCGTTTCCGGCCGCCAAGCAACCTGAAGCGAGACACGACAATCAGGAGAAGCACCATGACCGCACCCATCGCCGTCGCCCATCGCCCGCAGCCCGGTTTCGCTGGCTACTACGGCTATTGGCGATTTAGCGAGCCGCGGTCGGTCCAGTGCGCCACCTCCGACCGTGAGACTGCCGGTGGCATGACCTCGACACGATGTTTGCCGACCTCACGGAGTTGATTGCCATGAATGCCCCGCTTTCCCTGGCCGAACGCCAGCCCCTCGACACTGCCACCGACACCGGCCGCGAGACGCGGCTGCCCACCCCCGCCGAGCTGCATGCCCGGTTGCCCCGCTCGCCCCAGCTCGCGTCTCAGGTCGCCGCCCAGCGCGACGCCGTCAAGCGCATCCTCAGCGGCGAGGACGATCGCCTGCTGGTGGTGGTGGGCCCCTGCTCGATCCACGACCCGGCGGCGGCCCTGGCCTATGCCCGACGCCTCGCCGAGCTGACGTCCGCCGTTTCCGACCGGCTGTTGCCGGTGATGCGCGTCTACGTCGAGAAGCCGCGTACCACGGTGGGCTGGAAGGGGCTCGTCTACGATCCCGATTTGGACGGCAGCGGCGACATGGCCCGCGGCCTGGCCCTGTCGCGCCAGCTGATGCGCGAGATCGCCGCCCTCGGCCTGCCGGTGGCCACCGAGCTGCTGCAGCCGATGCTGGCGCCTTACCTGGAGGATTTGCTGGCCTGGGTGGCGATCGGCGCGCGCACCACCGAATCGCAGCTGCATCGTGAGCTGGCCAGCGGCCTGGAGGCCGCCGTGGGCTTCAAGAACGCCACCGGCGGCGATATCGGCGTGGCGCTGGACGCCATGCGTGCCGCCGCCCACCCCCATCAGCACTTCGCCCTGGACGCCGCCGGCCAGCCGGTGGTGCGCGACACCGCCGGCAACGCCCATGCCCAGCTGGTGCTGCGCGGCGGCCACGGCGGCCCCAACCACGATGCCGCCTCGGTGCGCGCGGCGCGCGAGGCGCTGGAGGGCGCCGGGCTCCGCCCGCGCCTGATGGTGGACTGCAGCCACGCCAACGCGCGCAAGGATCACTGTCGCCAGGCGGCGGTATTGCGCGACGTGCTCGCCCAGCGCCGGGACGGGGAGACGGCGCTGGCCGGGGTGATGCTCGAGAGCCACCTGAACGCGGGCAAGCAGCCGCTGGAGCCCGGTGCGTTGCGCTACGGCGTCTCCATCACCGATGCCTGCCTGGGCTGGGAGGAGACCGAGGCGCTGCTGCGCGAGGCCGCCGAGCAGTTGCGCTGAGTCGCCACCGCTGTGAGCGGCGCCGGGAACAGGCCAGAGGGAAGGTCCGACGCCAGGGATGGCGTCGGTAGCGTACAGGGAGGTATTCACAGCGCCTCCCCGTAGGCCTGTTGCCGGAGCCAGTGGTTGGCCCTGTACCCGGGCGGACGATGTCGGGATAATCCCGCCAGTCCCGTCCGCCCGAGGAGCCCCGCATGCCGTTTCACTTCGAACACCACGACCCGGCGACCTACCGCCGCAAGGCGCGCATCATCAGCGTTGCCATGGCCGGCCAGCTGATCGTCTTCGGGCTGGTGTTCGCCCAGTTGCTCACCGCGACGTTCGGCTCCAGCCTGTGGCTCAACGCCCTGGGCGTGCTGCTGGGGCTGATGGCCACCAGCCTGGTGTTCGCGGTGCTGCGCGAGCGCCCCTGGATGGCGGAGATGCGCT
This sequence comes from Halomonas sp. NO4, assembly GCF_010994375.1. Lineage (GTDB taxonomy): Bacteria > Pseudomonadota > Gammaproteobacteria > Pseudomonadales > Halomonadaceae > Halomonas. Next base: position 151,679 of record NZ_WHMA01000004.1, on the reverse strand, counting down.
ACGTCTGGCAGCTCAAGCACCACCTCTCGCGGCTCAGCGGCTACCTCTCGACCCTGCGCCAAGCCGTGGACGAGGGCAACGACGTCGCCCTGCATCTGCTGACCGCCTACCACCAGGGCATGACGCAGCTCGCTGAGCTCAACGGCCGTACCCTCGACGACGACAGCGAGCGGGCGGCCGAGCGGGTGCGGGTGCGTCAGCTGCGCCGCGACAAGGGGCTGCCCGAGCAGGTCGAGGGCTTCGATCCCGAGGATCTGCGCGCCTTCCGCAAGAAATGAGCATCACGCCTTGGCGGCATAGGCGTAGAGCAGCGTCTCCTGGGCGCTGATCGGCGCGCTGTCGCCGCGCTCCGGGCGGTGGTAGGTGCCGTCGGGCTGCAGTAGCCAGCTCTGGCAGTTGTCCACCAGGTATGTCTCCAGGTCCTTGCGCACTCGGGCGGCAAGCTTCTTGTCGCGCAGCGGGAAGGCGGTCTCCACGCGGTGGAACATGTTACGCGCCATGAAGTCGGCACTGGAGCACCAGGTCTCCGGCTTGCCGTCGTTGTGGAAGTGGAAGACCCGGGTGTGTTCCAGAAAGCGTCCCACCACCGACCGCACGCGAATGCTTTCCGAGATGCCCGGCACGCCGGGGCGCAGGCAGCACATGCCGCGGATGATCAGGTCGCATTCCACCCCCGCCCGGGAGGCCCGATAGAGGGCCTGGATCAGCTTGGGCTCGGTCAGCGAGTTGCACTTGATGATCAGGCGCGCGGTGCGCCCGCGACGGGCGTGCTCCGCCTCGCGGTCGATCATCGCCACCAGCCGTTCGTGCAGGGTGAAGGGGGCGTGCAGCAGGCGGTCGATGTGCCGCGCGCGGCCCATGCCGGAGAGCTGCTGGAAGACCTTGTGCACATCGGCGCACAGCGTCGGGTCGGCGGTGAGCAGGCTGTAGTCGGTGTAGAGCTTGGCCGTCCGGGCGTGGTAGTTGCCGGTGCCCAGGTGGGCGTAGTGGCGCAGCTTGCCGCGCTCGCGGCGAACGATGTGCATCATCTTGGCGTGGGTCTTGTAGGCCATCACGCCGTAGATGACGATGGCGCCCGCCTCCTGCAGCCGCGAGGCGAGTGCCAGGTTGTCGGCCTCGTCGAAGCGTGCGCGCAGCTCGATCACCACGGTCACTTCCTTGCCGTTGCCGGCGGCTTCCACCAGGGCGCCGACGATGGCCGAGTCGGCGCCGGTGCGGTAGAGCGTCTGCTTGATGGCCAGCACGTCGGGGTCGCGGGCCGCCTCGCGCAGCAGGTCCTCCACCGGCGAGAAAGCCTGGAAGGGGTGGTGGAGGAGGATGTCGCCGCCGGCGATGGCGGCGAACAGGCTCTCCTTGCGCAGCAGCGACTTGGCCATGCCCGGGGTGAAGGGGCGGTAGAGCAGGTCGGGGCGGTCGACCTCGCTCAGCACCGACATCATGCGCGTCAGATTGACCGGCCCGTGGACCCGGTAGAGGTCGCTCGCCTCGAGTTCGAACTGCTTGAGCAGGAAGTCGGCGAGCTCCTCGGGACAGTTGTCGGCCACTTCCAGGCGCACCCCGCTGCCGTAGCGCCGTGCCAGCAGCTCGCCGCGCAGCGCCGAGGCCAGGTCGGACACCTCCTCCGGATCCACCGAGAGGTCGGCGTTGCGGGTGAGGCGGAACTGATAGAGGCCGCGCACAGCCATGCCCGGAAACAGTTCCTCGGCATGGGCGTGGATCATCGAGGAGAGGAACACGAACTCGCGAAAGCCCGCTTCGCACAGCGCCTCCGGCAGGGCGATCACCCGCGGCAGCGAGCGCGGCGCCGGGAGGATGGCCAAGCCCCCTTCGCGCCCGAAGGCGTCCTTGCCCTCGAGCTCGACGATGAAGTTGAGGCTCTTGTTGACCAGCCGCGGGAAAGGGTGGGAGGGATCCAGGCCGATGGGGCTGATCACCGGCATGATCTCGCTCTCGAAGTACTCGCGCACCCAGTCGCGCAGGGCGTCGTTCCATTCGCCGCGACGACGGAAGCGCAGCCCCTGGCGCTCCAGGGCGGGAATCAGCGACTCGTTGAGGATCTGGTACTGACGCGCCACCTGGGCGTGGGCCAGTTGGCTGATCTCGGCAAGCACCGAGCGCGGCGAGCGCCCGTCGGCGCCGGTCGACTCGTCGCCCAGGGCGATCTGGTGCTTGAGGCCGGCCACGCGGATCTCGAAGAATTCGTCCATGTTCGACGAGAAAATCAGCAGGAACATCAGCCGGTTGAGCAGCGGGTGGGCCTCGTCGAGGGCCTGCTCCAGCACACGGATGTTGAACTGAAGGTTGGAGAGCTCGCGGTTGAAGTAGAGGCTCGGGTCGCCGAGGTCCGCCTCGGGGTCGGGAATCGCCTTGGGCTTGATGCCGGTTCCCGTCTGGTTGAGGCGCGGAGTGACGGCGTCGCCGGCCGGTTCGGCCGGCCCACGGCTCTCCCCCTCCGGCACGCTGCCGGAGGGGGGGGGTGTGGACGCGCGGCGGCTGTGCGAATCTTCCATGGTCTCTCTCTGTTGTCGGCGGACCGGAAGGGCACAGCCCTCCGGTCACTGGGCGAGCAGTCGAGCGGCCCGCTTGGCGAAGTAGGTCAGCACGCCGTCGGCGCCGGCGCGCTTGAAGCAGAGTAGCGATTCGAGGATCACCGTGTCGGCATCCAGCCAGCCGTTGTCGAAGGCAGCCATGTGCATGGCGTACTCGCCGCTCACCTGGTAGGCGTAGGTGGGCACCCGGAGCTCTTCCTTCACGCGGTGCACCACGTCCAGGTAGGGCATGCCGGGCTTGACCATCACCATGTCGGCCCCCTCGGCCAGGTCCAGGGCCACCTCGTGCAACGCTTCGTCGCCGTTGGCCGGGTCCATCTGGTAGGTGCGCTTGTCGGCCTTGCCCAGGTTGGCGGCGGAGCCCACGGCGTCGCGGAAAGGGCCGTAGTAGTGCGAGGCGTACTTGGCGCTGTAGGCCATGATGCGCACGTTGCTCAGGTGCTCCTGCTCCAGCACCTGGCGGATCTCGCCGATGCGACCGTCCATCATGTCCGAGGGGGCGACCACGTCGGCGCCGGCCTCGGCGTGGGAGAGCGCCTGCTTGAGCAGCGTCTCCACGGTGCGGTCGTTGAGCACGTAGCCGCGCTCGTCGACGATGCCGTCCTGGCCATGGCTGGTGTAGGGGTCGAGTGCCACGTCGGTGATCACGCCGAGCTCGGGCAGCGCCGCCTTGAGGGCGCGCACGCTGCGCTGAACCAGCCCCGAGGCATTGTAGGCCTCCTCGGCCAGCTCGCTCTTCTGCGCGGCGTCCACCACCGGGAAGAGCGCCAGGGCGGGGATGCCCAGGTCGAACGCCTCGCGCGCCTCCTCGATCAGCAGGTCCAGCGACAGCCGCTCGACGCCGGGCATGGAGGGCACGGCCTCGCGGCGATTTTCTCCCTCCAGGACGAAGACCGGCCAGATCAGGTCGGCGGCGGTCAGGGTGGACTCGCGCATCAGGCGGCGCGAGAAGTCGTCGCGGCGCATGCGCCGCATGCGCGTGGCGGGATACTGGCGCGGGGTCATGAAGCTCAAGGTGTCTCTCCGGCTGGGGCCATGATCGCCACCCGACAAGCTTAGCCGTGGCGGATGACGGTTCGATGACAGGGTGGATGCTTTCCCCGAGTATATCAGTGTCGTGCGGTGCCGGAAGCCGCGCCTTGTCGCACCCGTCGGGACTCTCTACAGTGTTGCCTTTCAGGCGAGAGGCGCGGGCCTGCCACGGGCGGGCCGCTCATTGGAGGAGAGAGGCATGAGTAAACAGGTGGCGGTCATCCTGTCGGGCTGCGGCGTCCAGGACGGCTCGGAGATCTACGAGACCACGCTGACCCTGCTGCGGCTCGATCAGCTGGGCATCAGCTATCGCTGCTTCGCCCCGGATATCCCGCAGCACCACGTCATCGACCATCACAGCGGTGCCGTGGCCCCGGGGGAGAGGCGCAGCGTGCTGGTGGAGGCCGCGCGACTGGCGCGGGGGGACATTGACTCCCTTGAGGGGCTGGACGCCGACGACTTCGACGCGGTGATCCTGCCCGGCGGCTTCGGCGCCGCCAAGAACCTGTCGAACTTCGCTGAGGCCGGCAGCGACATGGTGGTGCACGACGGCCTGGTCGAGGTGGTGGGGGACTTCCACTCGGCACGCAAGCCCATCGGCCTGATGTGCATCAGTCCGGCGCTGGCGCCCAAGCTGCTGGGCCCGGGCATCGCCGTCACCGTGGGCCACGACCCGGGGGTCGCCGGTGCCATCAGCGCCATGGGCGGCCTGCACCGCAGCTGCGGTGTCGAGGATATCGTGGTCGACTTCGAGAACCGCGTGGTGTCGACGCCCGCCTATATGCTCGCCACCCGCATCAGCGAGGCGGCCACCGGCATCTTCAAGCTGGTCGACCGCATCGACGAGATGATGGACCTTTGATCTCGCTTCGTCGGGAGCGGCAAGCGATAACCACAACGCCGCCATGGCAGGGCCATGGCGGCGTTCTCGAGCTCGCTGATTTTCAAGCTTGAAGCGTCGCGCTTACGCCTCGCTGTCCTCGTCCTCCGCGCTCCTGCGGCGGTGCCGCACCAGCCGGCCGAACAGGATGCCCACCTCGTAGAGCAGGTACATGGGCACCGCCAGCAGGCTCTGCGAGATGACGTCCGGCGGGGTGAGCAGCATACCGATCACGAAGCAGCCTAGAATGATGTAGGGGCGCTTCTTCGACAGGCTCTCCACCGTGGTGGCGCCCGAGGCGATCAGCAGGAAGGTGGCGATGGGGATCTCGAAGGCCACGCCGAAGGCGAAAAACAGCTTCAGGACGAAGTTGAGGTACTGGTTGATGTCGGTCATCACCGCCACGTCCTCCGGCCCCGTCTGGGTGAAGAACTCGAACAGCAGCGGAAAGACCACGAAGTAGGCGAAGGCAGCTCCGGCATAGAAGAGCGCCACGCTGGAGGCCAGGATCGGCATGGCCAGCGCCTTCTCGTTGTCGTAGAGGCCCGGGGCGACGAAGGCCCAGGCCTGGTGCAGCACGTAGGGGATAGCGGCGAAGACCGCCACTACCAGGGTCAGCTTGAAGGGGGCCAGGAAGGGCGAGGCCACCTCGGTGGCGATCATCTGCGACCCCTCGGGCAGCAGCGCCATCAGCGGCTGGGCCACGAAGGTGTAGATGTCGTTGGCGAAGGCGTAGAGCGCCAGGAAGATCACCAGGATGGCCACCACCGCGCGCAGCAGGCGCGAGCGCAGCTCCACCAGGTGTTCGATCAGCGGGGTCTGCGCCATTTCCGGCTTGTCATCGGAGTCGCTCATCGGGAAGCGGCATCCCTCTTGTCGTCAGCGGAAGCGGTGTCGTCCTTGACGGTGTCATCCTTGACGCTGGCCAGGGCGTCATCGAGGCGCGCCGAGGCCGGCTTGGGGGTCTCGGCGTCGGCGCCGGATGCCGGGGCGTCGCGCTGCCGCGGGGGCGTCTCCTCCTCGGCGAGTCGCTCCACATCGCGCTTGGCCTTGCCGAGGCTCTTGTCGAGCTTGGTCTGCTGCTCCTTGAGCTTCTGGCGCAGCTCCTCGGCCTCGAGCTGGGCATTGATTTCCTTCTGCATGCCCGAGACGGTGCGCTTGACCTTGCCGATCCAGAGCCCGAGCGTGCGCGCGGCCTTAGGCAGCCGTTCGGGGCCGAGCACCAGAAGGCCCACGACCCCGAGCAGGAGCAGTTCGAGAAAGCCGATATCGAACATGGCGGCTTACTTGCGCTCTTCCCGATCCTCGACCTTCTCCTCGCGCTTCTCTTCGGCGCGCACATCGTAGGTGTTGGGCGTCTCCTCGTGGGAGACCTTGGCCTGGGCGTTCTCCTCCTTGTCCTTCGCCTTGTCTTCCTCGTTGACGGCCTGCTTGAAGCCCTTGACGGCGCCGCCCAGGTCGCTGCCCACGTTGCGCAGCTTCTTGGTGCCGAAGATCAGGATGATGATGCCGAGTACGATCAGCAGCTGCCAGATACTGATACCACCTAACATGAAGGTTACCTCTGGTTCGGGTTTCCGGATGCGCCGGAATGTCGCGTTCACTTTGACCTTGCGGCCTTCTCTTCGTGCCCCGAAATGCCGAAGCGGCGCCCCAACTCGTCGAGCACGTCGCGGTGGTCGAGCCCCAGATGCGAAAGCATCACCAGGCTATGAAACCACAGGTCGGCCGTCTCGGCGATCAACGCCTGGCGCTCGGCATCGCTGCCGCCCTCGGCATCCTTGGCTGCCAGCAGGGTCTCGGTGGCTTCCTCGCCCACTTTCTCGAGTATCTTGTTCAGACCGCGGTGATGCAAGCTGGCCACGTAGGAGTCGGCAGGGTCGGCGTGGCGGCGGCTGGCCAGCACGTCGAAGAGTTCGTCGAGAATATCACGCATGACGGGCGCTCCGATTGCGGTGGATCAAGATCAGTGCCAGAGCAGCAGGGCCAGGCCGATGGCGCCCGCGCCGAGCACCGTCCAGGGTTGATCGCCAGCCCACTGGGTGAGCGGCTGCCAAGCCAGGGCGACGGCGATGAGCAGCAGGCCCAGGCGCAAGCGGCGCCGGCTGCGCCGCCCCTGTTCGAGCTCGGCGCCGATGCGGGTCACCGCGATCGCCTGGCGGCTGCGCTGGCGCCGCTCCTGGTCGACCTGGCTGAGTGCCTGATGGGCGAGCACCGGCAGCTCGGGCAGTTGGCGCGACAGCTCCGGGGCCTGGCGCTTGAGCGACTCCCAGAGCCCGCCGGCGCCGGCGCGCTCCTTCATCCAGCGCTCCAGGTAGGGTTTGGCGGTGGTCCAGAGGTCGAGGTCGGGATAGAGCTGGCGGCCCAGCCCCTCGATGTTGAGCAGGGTCTTCTGCAGCAGCACCAGCTGTGGCTGCACTTCCATGTTGAAGCGTCGTGCGGTCTGGAAGAGCCCCAGCAGCACCTGGCCGAAGGAGATGTCCTTGAGCGGTTTCTCGAGAATCGGTTCGCACACCGTGCGGATGGCGGCGGCGAACTCGTTGGCGCGGGTCTCTTCGCCCACCCAGCCGGATTCGATATGCAGCGCGGCGACCTCGTAGTAGTCCTGGTGGAAGAAGGCCAGCAGGTTGCGCGCCAGGTAGTCCTGGTCCTCCCGGGTGAGACTGCCGACGATGCCGCAGTCGATGGCGATGTACTGCGGGTCATGAGGGTGTTCGCGGGCGACGAAGATGTTGCCCGGGTGCATGTCGGCGTGGAAGAAGTTGTCGCGGAACACCTGGGTGAAGAAGATCTCCACGCCGCGCTCGGCGAGCTTCTTGAGATCGGTGCCCTGGGCCTTGAGCGCCGCGGTGTCGGCGACCGGGATGCCGTAGATGCGCTCCTGGACCATCACCCGGCGGCGCGTGTGGCTCCAGTGGATGCCGGGCACGAAGAGCAGGGGCGAATCCTTGAAGTTGCGCTTGAGCTGGGAGGTGTTGGCGGCCTCCTTGTGCAGGTCTAGCTCGTCGAACAGCGTCGCCTCGTAGTCGCGCACCACCTCCACGGGGCGTAGCCGACGCGCCTCGGGGATATGCGCGACCACGGCGGCCACGCGATACATCAGCGCCATGTCCTGGCGCATCACCCGCTCGATGCCGGGGCGAATGATCTTGACCACCACCTCCTCGCCGCTGTGCAGCCGGGCGGCATGCACCTGGGCGATGGAGGCGGACGCCAGCGGTTCGGCCTCGAAGTGAGCGAATGCGAGGTTCAGCGGCAGTTCGAGCTCTTCCTCCACCAGCGCCCGCGCCTCGATGCCGGGGAAGGGCGGGACCTGGTCCTGGAGGCGCCGGAGCTCGTCGGCGATGTCCTCGGGCAGCAGGTCGCGGCGCGTGGAGAGCAGCTGGCCGAACTTGACGAAGATGGGGCCGAGCGCCTCCAGTGCCAGGCGCAGGCGCTCGCCGCGCGAGTGGCGCCCCAGGGGTACCAGGCGCAGCGGCGAGAGCGCGAAGAGCAGGCGCAGCAGCCAGGGCAGGCGCGCCAGTGGCAGCAGGGTGTCGAGGCGATAGCGGGTGATCACCCAGAAGATGCGCACAAGTCGCAGGGCCATCATCACGAGGCGGTCTCGCTCTCCAGGCGGCGACGCAGCCGAGCCAGCCGGGCCTCCAGGCGGTCGGTGGTCACCTCGAGTTCGGTGAGGTGGTCGCGCAGGTTCTCGAACTGGTGGCGCCCGGGGAGCAGGCGCGCCTCCTCGAAGACGTACTCGGCGAGGTCGGCGGTCAGCTCGTGGCGGGCCCGCAGCCCCCAGCGCGCCATGCGGCGCAGCCCCTCGGCCAGGCTGTGGGCCGGCATGTCGCCGAGCCACTGGGCCAGTTCGCCCTCCCAGTCCAGGTCGAGGTCGAGGAACAGCTCGCGGACCGCCTCGAGCAGATGAACGCGGCCGCGCACCGCGAGCCGCCCCTGGAACATCAAGCGCTCCACTGAGGCGCCGCCGAGCAGTTCGCCCAGGGCTTCGGCGTCGACTTCCACCACGGCGTCGGCGGCCGGGTCGTCGCCGTCGTCGAGGCGCAGCAGGTCCACGCCCTGGGCGTGGAAGGAGAGCAGCAGGGCCAGGGGCGGGTGCTCGAGGCGCAGCAGCACGCGGCTGCCGGCCAGCCGGGCCAGTCGCGAGGGGGCCGCTGGGTCGCGGGCGAGCAGGGCGTTGAGCGTGCGCTCGATGGCGGCTAGCACTAACATTATAACTTGATGCCGCGGTGCAGGGCGACGATGCCGCCGGTGAGATTGGTGTACTCCACCCGCTCCAGGCCGGCTGCCTCCATCATGCCCTTGAGGGTCTCCTGGTCGGGGTGCACGCGGATCGACTCGGCCAGGTAGCGGTAGCTGTCGGCGTCGCCCGCCACCAGCTCACCCATTTTCGGCAGCAGGCGGAAGGAGTACTCGTCGTAGGCCTTGGAAAGCAGGGGGTTGACGGGCTGGGAGAACTCCAGCACCAGCAGGCGGCCCCCCGGCTTGAGCACGCGGGTCATGGAGCGCAGGGCGGCGTCCTTGTCGGTGACGTTGCGCAGCCCGAAGGCGATGGTGATGCAGTCGAAGGTGTTGTCGGGAAACGGCAAGGTCTCGGCATTGGCCTGGACATACTCGACGTTGCCGCCCACGCCGTTGTCGAGCAACTTGTCGCGGCCCACCCGCAGCATCGATTCGTTGATGTCGGCCAGCACCACGCGACCGCGCGGCCCCACCAGGCGCGAGAACTTCAGTGTCAGGTCACCGGTGCCGCCGGCGATGTCGAGCACGCTGTGGCCGGGGCGCACGCCGGCGCGCTCGATGGTCAGCCGCTTCCACAGGCGGTGGATGCCCAGCGACATCAGGTCGTTCATGACGTCGTAGCGGGCCGCCACGGAATGGAAGACATGGGCCACTCGCGAGGCCTTCTCCTCGACCGGAACTTCCTGGTAGCCGAAGTGGGTGGTGCGCTTGTCGCTGGGGCTCATGCCGTGGGCTCCCGAATCGCTGCGGTGATCGACAGGACTGCCTGCCTCGAATGCGCGATATTGTAGCCTTCCCCGGCGGCGATTGTCTTGACGGGAGTGGGGGCGGCGCCCCTCGCGGTGCGCTACAGCTGCTTGATCTCGATGCCCAGCGGCTCGCGGCTGGCGCCGGCCTCCTCCAGGCGGTGCAGATAGTCGGCCCAGTTGGCTTCGCGATTCTCGATCAGCCACCACAGGTAGTCCCAACTGAACAGGCCACTGTCGTGGCCGTCGTCGAAGTGCAGCTTGAGCGCGTAGCGCCCCGTGGGGGTGATGTTCTGGAGCCCCACGTACTTCTTGCCCACCTGCAGGGTGGCGCTGTCGGGGCCGTGGCCGCGCACCTCGGCGGAGGGCGAGAAGACCCGCAGGTACTCCACCGGCAGCCGGTAGCTTTTGCCGTCCGGGTAGGTGAGCTCCAGCTCGCGGGCCTGCTTGTGATAGTGGACGTTGCTGGGGATGGGGGCGGTCATGATGGCCTCCTGTGTTGCATCATCGCTGTGGGAGGCCGGCTCTGCCGGGCGAAGGCGCCGTCAGGCGCCCGGGCTGCTGCTTCATCACGAGCTGAAGTCGAACCGCCTCCCACAGGGCCAATCAGCATGGCCTCATGCTAGAGGATATACCGCGACAGGTCCTCGTCCATGGCCAGCTCGCCGAGCTGCGAGTCCACGTAGGCGGCGTCGATGGTCAGAGGGTTGCCAACGCCGGTGCCCTTGAACGACGCCTCCTCGAGCAGGCGCTCCATCACCGTGTGCAGGCGCCGGGCGCCGATGTTCTCGGTGCCCTCGTTGACCTTCCAGGCGACCTCGGCGATGCGCTCGATGCCGTCCTCGGTGAACTCGACGTCGAGCCCCTCGGTGGCGAGCAGCGCCTGGTACTGCTTGGTCAGCGAGGCGGACGGCTCGGTGAGGATGCGCTTGAAGTCCTCGGGGGAGAGCGCATCGAGCTCGACGCGGATCGGCAGGCGACCCTGCAGTTCCGGGATCAGGTCGGAGGGGCGCGAGAGGTGGAAGGCGCCCGAGGCGATGAACAGGATATGGTCGGTGCGCACCATGCCGTGCTTGGTGGAGACCGTGGAGCCCTCGATCAGCGGCAGGAGGTCGCGCTGCACGCCCTCTCGGGAGACCTCGCCGCCGCTGGACTGGCCGCTGCCCTTGGCCACCTTGTCGATCTCGTCGAGAAAGACGATGCCGTGCTGCTCCACCGCCTCGATGGCGCGGTGCTTGATCTCCTCCTCGTTGACCAGCTTGGCGGCCTCCTCGTCACGCAGCAGGGCGAAGGCGTCCTTGACCGCCACGCGGCGGGTCTCGGTCTTCTGCTTGCCCATGCCGGCGAACAGGCTCTGCAGCTGGCTGGTCATCTCCTCCATGCCGGGCGGGGTCATGATGTCGATGCCCGGGCCCTGCGGGGTGATCTCGACGTCGATCTCCTTGTCGTCGAGCTGCCCCTCGCGCAGCTTCTTGCGGAAGGTCTGGCGCGTGGAGCTGTCCTGGCGCGGCTGGTCTTCCTGGCCGCGAGGCGGCGGCAGCAGGGCGTCGAGGATGCGGTCCTCTGCGGCGTCCTCGGCGCGGTGGCGCACTTCCTCCTTGGCCTGCTCGCGCACCAGCTTGAAGGCGGCCTCGGTGAGGTCGCGCACGATCGATTCCACGTCGCGGCCCACGTAGCCCACCTCGGTGAACTTGGTCGCCTCCACCTTGATGAAGGGCGCCTTGGCCAGCTTGGCCAGGCGGCGGGCGATCTCGGTCTTGCCCACCCCGGTGGGGCCGATCATCAGGATGTTCTTGGGCGTCACCTCGGCGCGCAGGTCCTCGTCGAGCTGCATGCGCCGCCAGCGGTTGCGCAGGGCGGTGGCCACGGCACGCTTGGCCTCCTGCTGACCGATGATGTACTGGTCCAGGGCGTGGACGATCTCGCGGGGGGTCATCTGGGTCATGATCAGAGCTCTTCGAGGGTGACGTGGTGGTTGGTGAACACGCAGATGTCGCCGGCGATCGCCAGCGACTTCTCGGTGATCTCGCGGGCCGGCAGCTCGGTGTTCTCGAGCAGGGCGCGGGCGGCGGCCAGGGCGTAGTTGCCGCCCGAGCCGATGGCGATGATGCCGCGCTCGGGTTCCACCACGTCGCCGTTGCCGGTGATGATCAGCGAGGCGTGCTTGTCGGCCACCGCGAGCAGCGCCTCGAGGCGGCGCAGGGCGCGGTCGGTGCGCCAGTCCTTGGCGAGTTCCACGGCGGCCTTGACCAGGTTGCCCTGGTGCTTCTCGAGCTGTGCCTCGAAGCGCTCGAAGAGGGTGAAGGCGTCGGCGGTGCCGCCGGCGAAGCCGGCCAGCACCTGGCCGCGGTAGAGGCGACGCACCTTGCTGGCGTTGCCCTTCATCACGGTATTGCCCAGCGATACCTGGCCGTCACCCGCCAGGGCGACCTGGTCGCCGCGGCGCACGGAAACGATGGTGGTCATGGAGAGAACTCCTTGAGGGAGCAGGGAAGAGCGCGCTCCCGATGACTTTCGGCGCCCGAGGGCGCCGTGAATGAGCTGGTGAAAAGGTGCGGGCGCCCCGGGTGGAATTCAAGGATATGCGCCATTCGAGGCGGCCGGCGATCAGGATAGCGAGGTTCGTTCCCGACGAACCTACGCACTTCTCGCGTCCTTGTGGGTCGTCGAGCGCCGCAATGAATCAGTGGCTTCCTAGTTCTGCAGGCGGATCAGCAGCGGCTCGATCCCCTGTGTCACCATCAGGTCCTGGGCGCGGTTGAGCTCGCGGGTGTCGTCGTAGGGGCCCACCTGCACGCGGTGCCAGGTCTCGCCGCCGCTGGTCTGCACCTGGCTGACCTGGGCCACCAGGCTCAAATTACGCAGGCGGCTTTGCAACTGCTGGGCGTCGCTGGGCTCGCGGAAGGAGGCGGCCTGAAGCATGTAGCGGGTTCCCGCTTCGCTTGCGGTCTCGGTGGCCGCCGCGGGGGGCTCGGCATCCGCCGCCGAGGTATCCGTCACCTGGTTGGCGGCGATGATCCGGGCGATGGGGTCGTCGCCCGGGGGCTGCTCGCCTGTGTTCGGCGGGGGCGACGGGGGTGCGGGAGCGCCCACCTCACCGCGCGGGGCGATCACCTCCGACTCCGGCAGCAGGGTGTAGAACTCGAAGGTGGGCATGCGCGGCTCTGTCGGCTCCTGCTCCTGGGGGCGTGCGGCAGGCTCGGGCGCCTCCGGGGGCGCCGAGCGGGGCAGCAGGGTGGCCAGCGGCGAGTCGCTGCCTTCCTGCCAGGGCGCCGTGCCGTGCTGGTGCTGGGCGAGCAGGAAGCCTGCCACCAGCCCGCCGATGCCCCACAGCCAACCGGGCAGGCGGAACCCGTCGCGACGCTGCGGGGTGCGCCGGCGGGTGCTGGCGCCGCGCTTCTTGGGGGCCGGACGGCGAGCCATGGTTTACATCTCCTCGGGTGCGCTGACGCCCATCAGGTCGAGACCGTTGCGCAGTACCTGACGGGTGGCCAGGCCCAGGGCCAGGCGGGCGTTGCGCAGTTCGTCATCCTCGACCATCACCTTCACCGCGTTGTAGCAGGTGTGGAAGTCGGCGGCGAGGTCGAGCAGGTACTGGGCCACCTGCTGCGGCTCCCGCGCGGCGGCGGCATGAGTCACCACCTCGGGGAAGCGCGCCAGGCGGTTCATCAGCGCCTTCTCCTGGTCGGCGTCGAGGCGTGCCAAGCTGACCATGGCCAGGTCGGCATCGAAGGGCAGGCCGTCGCTCTCGGCCTTGCGCGCCATGCTGCACACCCGGGCATGGGCGTACTGCACATAGTAGACCGGGTTGTCGTTGGACTGGGAGCGGGCCAGGTCGATGTCGAAGGTGAGCTGCGAGTCGGCGCGGCGGGCGGCGAGGAAGAAGCGCGTGGCGTCGCGACCCACTTCCTCGATCAGGTCGCGCACCGTGACGTAGCTGCCGGCGCGCTTGGAGAGCTTCACCTCGACCCCGGAGCGGGTCACCATCACCATCTGGTGCAGCACGTAGTCGGGCCAGCCCTGGGGAATGCCCGCTTCCAGCGCCTGCAGGCCGGCGCGCACCCGGGTCACCGTGGAGTGGTGGTCGGCGCCCTGTTCGTTGATCACGGTGGTGAAGCCGCGCTGCCACTTGTCCAGGTGGTAGGCGACGTCGGGCAGGAAGTAGGTGTAGCTGCCGTCGGACTTGCGCATCACCCGGTCCTTGTCGTCGCCGAAGTCGGTGGTGCGCAGCCACAGGGCGCCGTCCTGCTCGTAGGTGTGGCCGCCGGCGATCAGCCGCTCGACCGTGGCCTCGACCTTGCCCTCCTGGTAGAGCGAGGACTCCAGGAAGTAGACGTCGAACTCGACGCCGAAGGCCTTGAGATCGAGGTCCTGCTCGCGACGCAGCCAGGCCACGGCGAACTCGCGGATGGCCTCGAGGTCGTCCGGGTCGCCCTTGGCGGTCACGTGGCGGTCGTCGGCGTGCACGGTCTGGCCGGCCAGGTAGTCCCTGGCCACTTCGACGATATAGTCGCCGCGGTAGCCGTCGGCGGGCCAGGCGTCGCTGTCGGGCTCGATGTCCTTGGCGCGCGCCTGGACGGAGAGCGCCAGGTTGGCGATCTGGGCGCCGGCGTCGTTGTAGTAGAACTCGCGGGTGACGTCATGGCCGGTCGCCTCGAGCAGGCGGCACAGACAGTCGCCGATGGCGGCGCCGCGGCCGTGGCCCACATGCAGCGGGCCGGTGGGGTTGGCGGAGACGAACTCCACCTGCACCTTGCGGCCCTGGCCGGTGAGGCTGCGCCCGAAGGCGTCGCCGGCGTCCAGCACCTGGCGCACGACCTGGGCGGCGGCGTCGGTGGCGGCGAAAAAGTTGACGAAGCCGGGGCCGGCGATCTCCACCTTGGCCACGGCGTCGCTGGCGGGCAGCGCCGCGACTAGCGCCTCGGCCAGGTCGCGCGGTTTCTGGCCGGCCGGCTTGGCGAGCATCAGCGCCAGGTTGGTGGCGTAGTCGCCGTGGGCCTTGTCCTTGGTCGGGTCGACCTTGATGGTCGGGGCGGTCTCGGCGGGCAGCGTACCCTGCTGCTTGAGCGTCTCGAGGGCGTCCTCGAGCAGTGCAACGATGGTCTCTTTCATGAAGCGTCCGGTATCGGGTGGCGCGGGTCGCCCTCGGCGTCCGCTTGGCATGGCGGGGTATTATCGGCAATCGGGCGCGGGCTTTAAAGGTGTGTGGCGCAGGCCATAAGAGGGCCGGCTCAGGCCAGCGTCTGTGGGTCGATATCCAGCGACCAGCGCACCCGGCGCGCCGCGGGCGTGGCCTCGAGCCAGGCGGCGAGCCAGGCGGTGGCCTCGTGGAGCCGGCTGCGGCGCTCGGCGGCGAGCATCAGCTGCAGATGGTAGCGCCCCTGGCGTCGCTCCATGGGCGCCGGTACCGGCCCCAGGCAGTCGACGGCCAGGGCGCGCTCGGCCAGCCAGGCGCGCAGCGCCTCGGCGGCCTGCCGGGCGAGGTCGACGGCGCTCTCCTCGCGCGGGCTTTCCAGGCGCAGCAGGGCAAGGAAACGAAACGGCGGCAGCCCGGCAGCGCGCCGCTCGGCGAGCAGTTGCACGGCCAGGGCGTCGTAGCCCGAGTCGGCCAGCAGGCGCAGGTGCGGGTCGTCGCCGTGCAGCGTCTGCACCAGCACCCGGCCCGGGTGGCTAGCCCGCCCGGCGCGCCCGGCGACCTGCTCGAGCAACTGGGCGCTGTGCTCCAGGGCGCGGAAGTCGCTGGCGTAGAGGCCGGCGTCGGCATTGACCACCACTACCAGGGTGACATGCGGCAGGTGATGGCCCTTGGCCAGCATCTGGGTGCCCACCAGCAGGCAGGGTTCGCCGCGGCGCACTTCGCCGAGCATCCGTTCCAGGGCGTCGCGGCGCCGGGTGCTGTCGCGATCGATACGGTGCACGGGCACCTCGGCAAAGTGCGCGGCAAGCGTCTCCTCGGTGCGCTCGGTGCCGCTGCCCAGGGGGCGCAGGTCGGCGCTGCCGCAGCTCGGGCAGGCGGCAGGCAGGGGGCGGCGCCGGTCGCAGTGGTGGCAGGCGAGCATGGCGGGCTGGCGGTGCAGGGTCAGGCGCGCGTCGCAGGCCTCGCACTCGGCCAGCCAGCCGCAGGCGTGGCAGGCCAGCGTCGGGGCGAAGCCGCGGCGGTTGATGAACACCAGTACCTGGTGGCCGGCGGTGAGGGTCTCGCTAATGGCTGCGAGTACCGGCGGGATCAGCCCGCCCTGACGGGGGCGGCCGCGCAGGTCGACCAGCTCCAGGCGTGCCGGGGCGTGGCGGGTGGCGCGGCGGGTGAGACGCAGGTGGCGGTAGTCGCCGCCCTGGGCGCGGTGCAGGCTCTCCAGCGAGGGCGTGGCGCTGCCCAGCAGCAGCGGGATGGCGTGGCGCTGGGCGCGCGCCACGGCCAGGTCGCGGGCGTGGTAGCGCAGCCCCTCTTGCTGCTTGAAGGAGCCGTCGTGCTCCTCGTCGACGATGATCGCTCCGGGCCGGGCCAGGGGGGTGAAGATCGCCGAGCGGGTGCCGATGACGATGGGCGCGCGGCCGCTGGCGGCGGCTTCCCAGGCATCGAGGCGCTCGTGATCGGTGAGCCCGGAGTGCAGGGCGACGATGGGCACCTGGAAACGGCGCCGAAAGCGCGCCAGGGTCTGGGGGGTGAGGCCGATCTCCGGCACCAGCACCAGCGCCTGGCGGCCACGCGCCACCACGGACTCGATCAGCTGCAGGTAGACCTCGGTCTTGCCGCTGCCGGTGACGCCGTGCAGCAGGCAGGGATGGAAGGCTTCCAGGCCCTCGTGGAGCGCCGCCAGGGCCGCGGCCTGTTCGCGGTTGAGCGGCAGGGCCGGCTCGCCGAGCAGGTGCTTGCCGGCCGGGGAGTCGGCCGCCGTGCGTGGCGTCTCGCGGCGCGCCACCAGCCCCTTGGCGGCCAGTGCCTTGAGCTGCTCGCGGCTGTAGCCCTGGGCCAGCACCGCTTGGGTGGCCAGCCCGTGGGGGTGCTGGGCGAGCATTGTCAGCAGCTCGGCCTGGCGGGGGGCGCGCTTGAGCCCCTCGGCATCCCCAGAGCGAGCGCTGTCGGTGAGCTGCCACTCCTCGCGCACCCGGCCGGCCAGCGGGCGGCCCTGGCGCAGCAGCACCGGCAGGGCCTGGTGCAGGGTGTCGCCGAGGGGGTGCTGGTAGTAACGCGCCGTGAAGCGGCACAGCCACAGCCAGTCGGTGGGCAGCGGGGCCTCGTCGAGGCAGGCCGCCACCGGCTTGAGCTCGCCGAGAGGCAGCTCGCCCTGCTCGCGGCACTCCACCACCACGCCGACGACCTGGCGGCGCCCGAAGGGCACGCGCACCCGCAGGCCCGGCTGCCAGCCGGCCGCCGGTGGGGCGATGGCACGGTAGTCGAACAGCCGGCGCAGCGGCGTGGGGACGGCCACGCGCAGCACGCGAATGGCGCCAGGGGAAGGGGTGTCGTGCAATTGGCCTCCGGCCCGGGGTCTGCTAGAATGCTTCGCCGCCGTGGCGCCTGGGGCGCTTCGTCGGCTACCGGTTAGCATGTACAGTTACGACGGATTAACCCGTATGCGGTGCCTGGCAATGGATCAGGTGGCGGCATACCGCTCGAGAGGCTCAAGATGAAACAAGGTATCCACCCGGATTACAAGATGGTCACTGCAACCTGCTCCTGCGGTGCGACCTTCGACGTCGGCACCACCGCCGGCCAGGACCTGTCGCTGGACGTCTGCTCCCAGTGTCACCCCTTCTACACCGGCAAGCAGAAGCAGGCGACCACCGGCGGTCGCGTCGAGCGTTTCAACAAGCGCTTCGGTGCCGCCCTCAAGCGCGGCTGAGGGCTTGCCCCCGGCCGGCGGTGTCCGGTTCATTGCGAGAAACCCGCCACTTGGCGGGTTTCTTGCTGTCGGGCCAGTGCCCGCCGGCGATAAGTCAAACGTTATACCTGGCCTTTCAAATATAAGTTACAGCAAATGGCGGCGATCATCCGGCAACGGTCGTGAAAGAGGCATGAAATGCGAGTCGTTGAGGTATGGAAGGTTTTTCTATACTCTAATGTGCCCCGCTCGTTTTACGTTCTGACACAGATACCGGATCACAGCATGACAGACGCCAAGAAGCAGGCCGCGCTGGACTATCACGCCAAGCCCATTCCCGGAAAGCTCTCGGTGGAGCTCACCAAGCCCACGGCCACCGCCCGCGACCTTTCCCTGGCCTACAGCCCGGGCGTGGCCGAGCCGGTGCGCGAGATCGCCCGCGATCCCGAGAACGCCTACCGCTACACCGGCAAGGGCAACCTGGTGGCGGTGATCTCCGACGGCAGCGCCATTCTGGGGCTGGGCAATCTGGGGCCGCTGGCCAGCAAGCCGGTCATGGAGGGCAAGGGCGTGCTGTTCAAGCGCTTTGCCGGTATCAACTCGGTGGACGTCGAGGTCAATGCCGAGAGCCCCCAGGCCTTCATCGACACCGTGGCGCGCATCGCCGATAGCTGGGGCGGCATCAACCTCGAGGACATCAAGGCGCCGGAGTGCTTCGAGATCGAGCAGACCCTCATCGAGCAGTGCAGCATTCCGGTCTTCCACGATGATCAACACGGCACTGCCATCGTCACCGCAGCGGGCATGCTCAATGCCCTGGAGATCGCCGGCAAGCGCCTGGAAGAGGCGAAGATCGTGTGTCTCGGTGCCGGAGCGGCGGCCATCGCCTGCATGAAGCTGCTGGTCTCCTGCGGGGCGCGCTCGGAGAACCTGGTGATGCTCGATCGCCGCGGGGTGATCCACGCGGGGCGCGAGGGGCTCAATCCCTACAAGGCGATGTTCGCCATCGATACCGACAAGCGCACCCTGGACGACGCCATCGACGGGGCCGACGTCTTCATCGGCCTCTCCGGCCCGAACCTGATGACCGCCGAGCATATCCGCAAGATGGCCGACAACCCGGTGGTCTTCGCCTGCACCAACCCCGACCCGGAGATCCATCCCGACCTGGCCCACGAGGCGCGCCCGGACGTGATCATGGCCACCGGCCGTTCCGACTACCCCAACCAGGTCAACAACGTGCTCGGCTTCCCCTTCATCTTCCGCGGGGCGCTCGACGTGCGCGCCACGCGCATCAACGAAGAGATGAAGGTGGCCGCGGTGCACGCCCTCAAGGACCTGGCCCGCGAGCCGGTGCCCCAGGCGGTGCTCGACGCCTACGAGAAGGAATCAATGGCGTTCGGCCGCGACTACATCATTCCCACCCCGGTGGATGTGCGCTTGCTCGAGCGGGTCCCCTCGGCAGTGGCCCAGGCGGCGGTGGATTCCGGCGTGGCGCGTCGCCCCTACCCGGCGCACTACCCGCTGAAGACGGTGGACGACGTCTACGGCGGCTGACCGCTCGGCGCCGCATCGCGGTAGACATGACGCCGCCGGCCTTCGGGCCGGCGGCGTCTTGCCGTGGGGTTCACCAGCTGTAGAGCAGCGAGGCGCTGGTGGTGTGATCGGTGTGGGCGTCGGCGCTTTCCGGCGGTCGTGAATTGTGCTTCACCTCGTGGGAGAACTTCAGTGCCAGCCGCGAGTTGAGGCGGGCGGTGAGCGCCGAGAGTGCGCGCGAAGTGGTATTGTCGTCGGTGGCCTCTACCGACAGCTCCTGGTCGAGGCTGGCCGACTCGGAGACGTTCCAGCGATAGTCCAGAGCGCTGTAGGCTACGGCAAAGGTCTCGTCCGCGGCGTCGCGAATGCGGTCGTTGCGAAAGCCGGGGCCGGCCTCGAGGGAGAGGCGATGACGCTCGCCGTCGATGAGCTGCCGGCCGTAGCCGCTGATGGCGGTGAACTGCTGGTCGTAGCCGCTGAAGCGATCCTTTTCCCAGCGGGCAAAGCCGAACAGGTAGTGGGGGCCCTGGAAGTCGTAGCGCTCCCGGGCACCGAGCAGGTAGTGCTCGGCGCTGGTCTCGCCGTGGCGCGATACGTGGCGTACCTCGCCGCGCAGGGTGTGCATCCACTCGCCGGTCAGCCAGGTGAGCCGGGTCTTGCCGATCAGCGTCTGGCTGTCGGTGTTGCCGGCGAGGTGGGTATAGCCGAGCTCGGCATTGCCGGTGAAGGTCTCGGCATCCGCGGCGGGCGGGGGCGGTGCATAGAAGGGGCTGGCCGACGCGCTCCCGACGACTGCCAGCAGGCCATAGAGCGGCAGCCGCAGAAGTCCCCGGCGGCGGGTCGCTGGATAGCGCATGTCGGACTCTCGCGTTACGCAGTGGCGGGCATCGCCGGAACCGACGGTGCCGGGCCGGGCGGCGCGGCCGGCCGCCCGGTCGTTGCCGTTGATTAGAAGATCGCCTCGTAACTGCCGGTGCCCTGGGAGCCGCTGCGCTGCTCGACCTCCTGTTCGATGCGCCGCGGTTCGCGGTCCGGCAGGTGGTCGGGGTGGAAGATCTCGGTGATCCCGCCGGGCTGGTCCTCGGCGAGCAGGCGTCCCGTGCGGGCGTCGACGCGGGCGCGCACCAGCTCTTCGGGGGGCTCGGGCATGGCCTCGGGGCGGTCCGCCAGGGCGCTGCCCATGAAGTCGATCCACACCGGCAGGGCGGCATTGGAGCCGTACTCGGCAATGCTGTCGTTGTCGTCCTTGCCCACCCAGACGGTGGCCACCAGGTCGCTGTTGAAGCCGGCGAACCAGGCGTCGCGTTGGTCGTTGGTGGTGCCGGTCTTGCCGACCACGTCCTGGCGGTCGAGCGACAGGGCGGCGCGGCCGGTGCCGTTCTCGATGACGTCGCGCAGCATGTCGCGCAGGATGTACACCGCCGTGGAGTCGGCGACGCGCGGCGCCACGGGATAGCGCTGGCCATTGCGCTCTATCGTCTCTTGGTCCGACGCGCAGTCGCGACAGGCGACGGCGGGGCGCGCCTGCTCGATCACCTCTTCGTCACCGCCGCGGGTGATGCGTTCGATGAACCAGGGCGAGACCTGGAAGCCGCCGTTGGCCAGCACCGCATAGGCGTTGGTCATCTCCAGCGGGGTCAGGCTGGCGCTGCCCAGCGCCAGGGAGAGCCCGTTGGGCAGGCGGCTCTCGGCGAACCCAAAGCCCTGCAGGTAGTCGATGGTGGGCTCCAGACCCAGCCGCTGCAGGATGCGGATGGTGACCAGGTTGCGCGACCGCGCCAGGGCCTCGCGCAGCCGCGTGGGGCCGAGGAAGTCGCCGCTGGAGTTCACCGGGCGCCACAGCTCGTTGCTGCCATCCTCGACCACCACCGGGGCGTCGTTGACCACGCTGGAGGCGGTCATCATGCCGCTGTCGAGTGCCGCCAGGTAGACGAAGGGCTTGAAGATGGAGCCGGACTGGCGTTCGGCCTGCACGGCGCGGTTGAACTTGCTCGCCGAGAAGCTGAAGCCGCCCTGCAGCGCGAGGATGGCGCCGCTGTCGGGCTCCATCACCACCAGCGAGCCTTCGGCGCCGGGCCGCTGGGAGAGGCGCCAGCTGCCCTCCTCGGTCTCGAGGATGCGGACCAGGTCGCCCCGCTCGGCGATCTCGGCGGCGGCGCTCGGTTCGGGACCGCGCGAGCGTGGGCTGCGGTAGGGGTGCGCCCAGGCGAGCCCCTCCCAGCCGAGGGTGTGCAATTCACCGCCGCGGGTCATGACGCGCATTTCGCGGCCTTCGCTCTCTACCACGATGGCGGGCTGAAGCGGGCCGTAGCCGGGGGTGCGCTCCAGAACGCCGAGCCAGTTGCTGACGTCGCCATCGATGCCCTCCACCCGCGTCTGGCTGCGTTCGGCGGCCTGCTGGGCGGTCTCCATGATCTCCGGCGATTCGTCGAGCTCCTCCTCCAGGCCCTGGCGTTCGGTGCGCGCCTGAGCTTCGACGAGCCCGGGCGGGATGTCCTGCTCCTCGGGGCCGCGCCAGCCGTGCCGGGTGTCGTAGTCGATCAGGCCGCGAGCCAGGGCCTGGCGCGCCTGGGGCTGCAGCTCGCTGTCCAGGGTGGTGTGGATGCGGTAGCCGCCGGTATAGGCGCTGTCGCCGAAGCGCTCGATGGCGTATTGACGGGCCATTTCCGCCACATAGTCTGCCTCCACCTCGGCCTGAGTGAGGTGGCGACGGGCGGTGATCGGCTCCTGCACTGTGGTGTCGTAGGTGGCCGGGTCGATGTAGCCGAGCTCGCGCATCCGGTAGAGAATCCAGTTGCGGCGGATCAGTGCGCGTTCGGGGTTGGCCAGCGGGTTGAACGACGAGGGCGCCTTGGGCAGGCCGGCGATCATCGCCTTCTGCGCCAGCGTCAGTTCGGCCAGCGGCTTGTCGTAGTAGACCTCGGCGGCGGCGGCGATGCCATAGGCGCGGTGGCCGAGAAAGATCTTGTTGACGTAGAGCTCGAAGATCTCCTCCTTGGAGAGGATCTGCTCCATCTGCAGGGCCAGCAGGATCTCGCGGATCTTGCGGGTAAAGGTGCGGTCCAGGCTCAGCAGGTAGTTGCGCGCCACCTGCATGGTGATGGTGGAGCCGCCCGACTGGATGTCGCCGCTGGCGGCAAGCTCCAGGGCCGCGCGCGCCAGCCCCATGGGGTCGACGCCGCGATGGTTGAAGTAGGCATCGTCCTCGGCGGCGAGCAGCGCCTGGATGAAGTCCTCGGGAACCTCGTCGAAGGTCACCGGCTTGCGTCGCTCGTTGCCGTATTCGCCGATCAGCTTGCCGTCGCGGGTGAAGATGCGCAGCGGGGTCTGCAGTTCGAAGTCCTGCAGTTGCCGCACGTCGGGCAGGCCGGGAGCAAAGTAGAGCGCTGCGCCGGCGACGCCCAGCAGGGAGGCCGTGAACAGCGACACCAGCAGCCAGGCGACGGAGAAGATCAGGGTTTTAATCCACTTCATGAAAATGCGGTATCCGTGGTGAAATCCGTGGGGCAAGGCGGGTGGCGATGGCGTGCCGTCACTGGCGCTCGCCATTATAGGAAGCCGAGCCGCGCGTCACCAGCGTTGACGGGACTGGGCAACGATATTGTCCCCTCGTGGGGAATATCATGTAACCTCCTGCTGACAGGACAAGGTATGATGTGCCTGAGCCGTGCTGCTTAGCCGGCCAATAACACAACGAGCGGGCAACCCGCATCATGATTGGGCAGGGGCATGCGATAGATGCGATTCAGGACCTCCGGCAAGGGACTGATCGGTGTCGATATCACGTCGGCCACCGTCAAGCTGATCGAGCTCAGGCGTGCGGGCGGCACCTTCCAGATCGAGAGCTACGCGGTCCGGCCGCTGCGCGAGGGCGCCGTGGTCGAGCGGCGCATCCGCGACATGGGCGAAGTGGCCGACGCTCTGCGTCGCGCGGTGGAGAGCGCCCGCCCCGCCTCGAAGCAGGCCGCCGTCGCCGTGCCGGCCAGCGCGGCCATCACCAAGACGCTGACGCTGCCCGCCTCGCTCAACGACGACGAGATCGCCACGCGCATCCAGCTTGAATCCGACAAGCACATCCCCTTTCCGTTCAGCGAGGTCGCCTTCGATTTCCAGCGGCTCGGCCTCAACGCGCGCTACGGCGACCAGCAGGATGTCCTGCTGGTCGCCTGCCGCGAGCAGGACGTGCGTCAGCTCACCGATGCCCTGCTGCAAGCCGGCCTCACGCCGGGGGCGGTCGACGTGGAGACCTTCGCCATGGAGCGCGCCTTCGAGGAGGTGCGTGCCCAACTACCCACGGCCGGCAACGCGGAGTGCGTCGCTCTGGTCGATATCGGCGCCACCATGAACGCTTTCCACGTGGTGCGCAACGGGCGCATCACCTACAGCCGCGATACCGTGTTTGGCGGCCGTCAGCTCACCGACGAGATCCGCAACCGCTATGGGCTGAGCCTGGAGGAGGCGGGGCTGGCCAAGAAGCGCGGCGGGCTGCCGGAGGACTACCAGACCAGCGTGCTCGACCCCTTCCTGGACACCCTGGTGCAGCAGGTGGGGCGCTCCCTGCAGCTCTACTACACCGCAGGGCGCAAGCACGAGGTGCAGCGCATGGTGCTCGCCGGCGGCTCCAGCGTGATTCCTGGCCTCGCTGAGCGCCTTGCCCAGGACAGCGGCATGGAAGTGTCCATCGCCAACCCCTTCCTACGCATGCGGATCAACCCGCGCATCGACGTCCAGACCCTGGCCGGCGATGCCCCGGCCATGCTCACGGCCTGCGGACTGGCAATGAGGGCCCGCTCATGAGCATCGAGATCAACCTGCTCCCCTGGCGCGAGAAGCAGCGCACCCGTCGCAGTCGGCGCTTCTATCTGGCCCTTGCCCTGATGGCGGCGCTGGGGGTGGGCGGCGGCCTGGGTATCACCCAGTTCTACCAGGCGGAGGTGGTGGCGCAGCAGCAGCGCAACGCCCACATCCGCGAGGCGATGACCGCCCTCGACCAGGACATCCGCTCGATCACCGAGTACGAAACGATCCGTGAGCGCATGGCCGGCCAGCTCGCCGTCTTCGGTGAACTGCAGCAGGGGCGCTCGCAGACGGTGGCGGTGCTGCGCGACCTGACTCGCAGCCTGGAGGAGGGCGTGCACTATACCTCCCTGGATCGGCAGGGGGGGCGGCTGCGCCTCACCGGCCTGGCCGAGACCAATCGCCAGGTCTCCGACCAGCTGCGCGCGCTCGCAGCCGCGCCCTCGCTGGCCGAGCCCGTGCTCTCCGAGGTGGAGTCGACCAACGGGGCCGAGCGGCGCTTCGCCCTCAGCGTCACCCAGCTCACGTCGGGCGAGTCACCGGATGACGGCGAGGGAGAGGGCTCATGAGCGTTCGCGGCGAGTGGCGGCGTCTGCGCGAGCTTGACTGGCGCGAACTGGACATCAAGGAGTCCGGGGGCTGGCCCTGGTCGCTTCAGCTGATCTGCTGCGTGCTGGTGCTCGGGCTGACGCTGGCCGGCATGCATTGGTACCTGGCGCGTCCCCAGGCCGCGGCGCTGGCTGAGGCCCAGGCCGAGGAGGGCACGCTGCTGCGTGACTACCGGCGCAAGGCGGCCCAAGCTGCCCGCCTGCCTACCATGCTCGAGGAGATGGCGGTTCTCGACGCGCGCATGGAAACGCTCATGGCCATGCTGCCCACTGGCGCCGAGATTCCCTCGCTGCTCGACAGCATCAGCGAGAACGCCCTCGATCACCAGCTCTCCATCGACTTCATCCGGCTGCGCAGCCCCGAGACGCGCGACTTCTATATCGAGCGCCCCTTCGATATCCAGGTCGAGGGCGACTACCATCGCCTGGCCGCCTTTCTCGCCGATATCGCCGCCCTGCCGCGCATCGTCACCCAGCACGACTTCTCGCTGACGCCTGGGGAGCAGGGCGATACCCTGACGCTCTCCATGCTGGCGCGCACGTACAGCTACCGCCAGTCCGCCGAGGGCGGCGAGGAGGCGACGCCATGAGCAGGTGGCTGGGTGGCGCGGTGACCCTGGCGACGCTGCTGCTCGTCGGCTGTGCCGACCCGCAGCTGGCGTCCCTGGATCGCGAGCTGGCGGCGATCCGCGACGACCCGGGGCCGACGCCCGAGTTCGATTTACCGGCAGTGCCGCGCTACGAGGCCACACCCTACCGCGAGGCCGATCGTCGCAGCCCCTTCCGGCCGCAGCGTCCCGAAAGCGACCCCACGGCGGCCGGCGAAGACCAGCTGGCGCCGGACCCGGAGCGGCCGCGCGAACCGCTGGAGGCCTATGCGCTGGAGGAACTGGTGCTGGTGGGTGTGCTCACGGTGAGCGGCGAGCGCTCGGCACTGGTGCGGGCCCCGGGCGGTCAGGTGCACCGCCTGCGCGTCGGCAACTACCTGGGCGGCAATCACGGGCGCATCGTCGCCATCACCCCGGCGTCGGTGCAGCTGGTGGAACTGGTGCCCACCGGTGGCGGCGGCTGGGTGGAGCGCACCACACGACTTTCGCTGGACGACGAGACATGACGGCAGCACCGCGGCGACGCGATCGACGCCGAACGGTATCAGGCAGGGGGACGACAGGATGATGTGGATACGGCGTGCACTGGTGGGATTCTGCCTGCTGCTGGTTTCCGCGGCCGCGGCGGCCGCGACGCTCACCGACCTGGACTTTCGCCAGGGCGAGAGCGGGGAGCTGCAGGTGGATCTCGCCTTCGACGAAGGGGTGCCGGAGGTGCGCGGCTACCGCCTCGACGAGCCGCCGCGGCTGACCATCGACCTCATGGCGACCGGCAATCGCCTGGCGCAGCGCCGCTATGACCTGGGTATCGGCGGTGTCGCCCAGGTCACCGCCCTGGAGGCGGGTAGTCGCACCCGGCTGGTGTTCAATCTCGAGGGGCCGCTGCCCTACCGGACCGAGGTGCTGGGCGATCGCCTGCGCCTCTCCATCGGTGGCGAGGTGGTGCGCCGCGAGGACTCGGCCAGCCCCGTCCGCGAGGTGCCCGCCAGTGAGCGTGAGCGCGCTGGCCGTGAAGCCGCCGCCAGCGAACCCGGCGATGTGCCGCGGTTCGAACTCGACACCTCGCGCAGGCATGATGCCACCCTCGAGGACATCGACTTCCGTCGCGGGGAAGACGGTGCCGGGCGGCTTGTCGTGACCTTCGATCGTGCCGGTGTCGACGCCCGGGTGCGCGAAGCGGGTGATGAGATCATCGCTGAGTTGCGTGGGGTTGCGCTGCCCGATACGCACAACCAAGTGCTCGACGTCAGTGACTTCGGCACCCCGATTCAGCGCATCACGCCGCGTCGTGGCGAAGAAGGCGTCAGGCTTGATATCGAAGGCGAGGGCGACTTCGCCATGGTCTCCACCCAGAGCGGTCGCCAACTCGTCATCGAGGCGCAGCCGGTCACCCAGGCCGAGCGCGAGCAGCGCATTCGCGAGCAGTTCCCCTATACCGGCGAGCGCATCACTCTGAACTTCCAGGACATCGAGGTGCGCTCGGTGCTCGCCATCATCGCCGACTTCACCGGGCTCAACCTGGTGGCGAGCGACAGCGTTACCGGCAGCGTCACCCTCAACCTGGAGGACGTGCCCTGGGACCAGGCGCTGGACCTGGTGCTCAAGAGCCACGGCCTGGCCAGCCGCCAGGAGGGCAACGTCATCCTGGTGGCGCCGGCCTCGGAGCTGGCCAACATCGAGCGCCAGGAGCTCGAGGCGCGCACCGAGATGGAGACCCTGGCGCCGCTGACCACCGAGTATGTCCAGGTGCGCTACGCCCGGGCCGAGGACTTGGCTAGCCTGCTGCGCGGCGAGGGGGGCTTCGGTCTGCTCAGCGAGCGGGGTCGCGTGGCCGTGGACGCGCGCACCAACACCCTGCTGATCCAGGATACCGCCGACCAGGTGCAGGAGATCCTCGCCACCCTGGATCAGCTCGACGTCGCGGTGCGCCAGGTGCAGATCGAGGCGCGTATCGTCATCGCCCGGGACGGCGTGACCAAGGAGCTGGGGGTGAACTGGGGCGTTTCCGGGGAGGGCAGCCGCTTCAACCTGGGGGGTGCCTCCTCGGGCAGCCCGGTCGCCACCTACGGCGACGACTTCAGCGGCCAGCGTGAGTCGCGCGGGGAGTTCACCGGCGGCTTTGACGACCCCTCGGGGAGTCTGTTCGAACGTGGCGGCCTGGCGGTCGACCTGGGCAGCGGCAACCCCATGACCAGCTTCGCGTTCGGCTATCTCTCCGGCGATATCCTGCTCGACCTCGAGCTGCGCGCCCTGGAGAGCGAGAACAAGAGCCAGACCATCTCTCAGCCGAGGGTGATCACCGCCAACCAGCGCACGGCGGTGATCAAGCAGGGCCAGGAAATCCCCTACCAGGAGGCCACCTCCAGCGGGGCGACCAACGTGGAGTTCAAGGAGGCGGTGCTGTCGCTGGAGGTGACCCCGCAGATCACCCCCGACAATCGCATCATCATGGACCTGCTGATCAACAACGACACCGTCGCCGAGCAGGTCTTCGGCGGCGTGCCGGCCATCGACACCAACCAGATCGAGACCCAGGTGCTGGTCGACAATGGTGAAACCGTGGTGCTGGGTGGTATCCTCACCACGGAAGAGCTGCGTCGGCTGGCCAAGACGCCACTTCTCGGCGACCTGCCGGTGCTGGGCAAGCTCTTTCAGTACAATGAGCAGAACAACCAGAAGGTGGAGCTGCTGGTCTTTATCACGCCCCGGATACTGGACGACAACCTGGCCATTCGCTGATGCAGGCACTACCCAACCTCATCCTCGTCGGCCCCATGGGGGCCGGCAAGAGCACCATCGGCCGCCTCCTGGCGGCCGAGCTGTCACGCGACTTCCTCGACAGCGATCACGAGATCCAGGCACGTTGCGGTGCCGACATCCCGTGGATCTTCGACGTGGAGGGTGAGGCCGGGTTTCGCCAGCGCGAGGCGCAGATGATCGAGGAGATCACCGCTCTGGAAGGGGTGGTGATCGCCACCGGGGGCGGCGCCGTGCTGCGCGAAGAGAACCGTCGCCGCCTGCGCGAGCGCGGCACCGTCATCTACCTCTTCACGACCGTGGAGCAGCAGCTCAAGCGCGTCGCCAAGGACCGCAACCGGCCCCTGCTGCAGCGCGGCGACCGCGAGCAGCTGCTGCGCGAGATGTTCGCGCTGCGCGACCCGCTCTATCGCGCCACCGCCGACATCGTGGTGCGCACCGACCGGCGCAGCCCGCGCGCCGTGGTGGGCGAGATCGTGCGCCGCGTGGAGCGACTGGTCGACCCCCTCCAAGCCAAGGCCTGAATCCCATGTCCCTTTCTCCGCTCTCCGCTGCCCCCTGTCGCCTGCAGGTGGCACTGGGCAGTCGCAGCTATCCCATCCACATCGGCCCCGGCCTGCTTGGCGATCCGCAGTGGCTCGCCCCGCATCTTGCTGGCCGGCAGGTAATGGTCGTCACCAACGAGACGGTGGCGCCGCGCTACCTGGCGCGGCTCAAGGCCGGGCTGGCCGACGACCTCGAGGTGCACGAGCTGGTGCTGCCCGACGGCGAGGCCACCAAAACGCTGGAGAGCGTCGAGCGGATCTGGGATGCCCTGCTTGAAGCCGGCTTCAACCGCCGCTGCACGCTGATCGCCCTGGGTGGCGGGGTGATCGGCGACATGGTGGGCTTCGCTGCTGCCTGCTACCAGCGCGGGGTGGCCTTCATCCAGGTGCCGACCACGCTGCTCGCCCAGGTGGATTCCTCGGTGGGCGGCAAGACCGGCGTCAACCACCCGCTGGGCAAGAACATGATCGGCGCCTTCTGGCAGCCGCGGGCGGTGCTCATCGACACCGACACCCTCACCACGCTGCCGCCGCGGGAGCTCTCCGCGGGGCTCGCCGAGGTGATCAAGTACGGCTTGATCCGCGATGCCGCCTTCCTCGGCTGGCTGGAAACCGCCATGCCGGCGCTCCGCGCCCTCGACGCCGCGGCCCTGACCCAGGCGATCGAGCGCAGCTGTGCCATCAAGGCGGAGATCGTCGCCGCCGACGAGACCGAACAGGGCGTGCGGGCACTGCTCAACCTGGGGCACACCTTCGGCCACGCCATCGAGGCGCACCAGGGCTATGGCGCTTGGCTGCACGGCGAGGCGGTGGGCGCCGGCATGCTGATGGCCGCCGAGCTCTCGGCGCGCCTGGGTTGGCTCACGCCGGATGACGTGACCCGGGTGCGCGCCAGTCTCGAGGCGGCGGGGCTGCCGCAGGCGGCGCCGCGGGCGATGAGTGCTGCCGACTTCCTGGCCCGCATGCGCCTGGACAAGAAGAACGTCGACAGCCGGCTGCGGCTGGTGCTGCTGCGTGGCCTGGGCGACGCCTGTGTCCATGACGCCACGCCGCCGGAAACCCTCGAGGCGCTGCTCGACGATTTCCCCCGGCAGCCGTGACGCCCTTCCGGTCCGCCGTTTCCGACGCCCGCCCTCGAGCGGGCGTCCTCGTTCCAGCAACGTTGCTCCCATGAAATTCGCATGCCTTATGCCGTATCGGCATGGAGGAAATCGCCGATTCTCGACGAAAGTCTAGTATTTTTCGCGGGCGTTCACTTTCCGTTGATGGCGGCTGCAAGTCCTTGACACGGTGGCGTTTTTTGACGGCTGCTGGGTGCCAAGTGGTGGATTTGGCGAGGCTTTTGGCCGAATGGGGGCGGGTCGGTGATTGCGTGGTGGGCGCCGGTCTGGCTATCCTTGCCGTCCTTTGTCCGCGACAGCAGTGGGCGCCGCTATGCCCGATAATCAATAAGAAAACCCATCAGAATATTGCTTTACTGCTGACTAGTCAATCGTTATAGCGAGAGGCACGCCCATGAACCGAGGCCTACACCATCCCGGCGAGTACCGTGACAACTGCGGGTTCGGCTTGATTGCCCACATGGAGGGGCAGGCCAGTCACGATCTGCTGCGTACCGCCATCGAGTCGCTGACCTGCATGACCCACCGCGGCGGGATTGCCGCCGACGGCAAGACTGGCGATGGCTGCGGCCTGCTGCTCAAGATGCCCGAGGCCTTTATGCGCGACGTCGCCGCCGAGGCGCTGGACGTGCAGCTCGGCGAGCGCTATGCGGTGGGGGCTGTCTTCGTGCCCGACGACGACGCCCGCGAGGCGCGGGCACGCGGCATCCTCGAGGGCGAGCTGCGCGCCTGCGGCCTGGTGATCCGTGGCTGGCGCGAGGTGCCCGTCGATCCCAGCTGCTGTGGCCCCATGGCCCAGGCGTGTCTGCCGCGCATCCGCCATCTGTTCGTCGAGCCGGGCAAGGGCAGCGATGCCGAGCGCTTCGATGTTGACCTCTTCATGGCGCGTCGCCGTGCCGAGCAGATGCTGCTCGACGAGGAGGAGTTCTACGTCTGTTCGCTCTCCTCCCAGGTGCTCTCCTACAAGGGCTTGATGATGCCGGCCGACCTGCCGACCTTCTATCAGGACCTGGGCGACGAGCGCCTCGAGACGGCGATCTGCGTCTTTCACCAGCGCTTCTCCACCAACACGGCACCGCGCTGGCCGCTGGCCCAGCCCTTCCGCCTGCTGGCCCACAACGGCGAGATCAACACCATCGAGGCCAACCGCGGCTGGGCCAACTCGCGCAAGGAGAACTTCGTCACCGAGCGGTTGCCCGACATCGCCGAGCTCGACGAGATTGTCAACACCGTGGGCTCCGACTCCTCGAGCATGGACAACATGCTGGAAGTGCTGCTGATGGGCGGCATGGAGCTGCACCGTGCAGTGCGCATGATGGTGCCGCCGGCGTGGCAGAACGTCGAGACCATGGACGGCGAGCTGCGCGCCTTCTATGAGTACAACTCCATGCACATGGAGCCCTGGGACGGCCCCGCCGGCGTGGTCATGACCGACGGTCGCCAGGCGGTGTGCATGCTCGACCGCAACGGCCTGCGCCCGGCGCGCTGGGTGATCACCAAGAACGGCTATATCACCCTGGCCTCGGAGATCGGCACCTACGACTACGCTCCCGAGGACGTGGTGGCCAAGGGGCGTGTCGGGCCGGGCCAGATTCTCGCCGTGGATACCCAGACGGGCGAGGTGCTGCACACCGAGGACATCGACAGCCGCCTCAAGTCGGCCTACCCCTACAAGCGCTGGCTCAAGCAGGAGGCTCACTACCTGGAGTCGGCGCTCACCGAGCTCGCCAGCTTCCAGAACATGGACGCCGATGCGGTCAAGGCCGGTCAGAAGATGTTCCAGGTGAGCTTCGAGGAGCGCGACCAGGTACTGCGTCCGCTGGCCGAGAGCGGCCAGGAGGCAGTGGGCTCCATGGGTGACGACACCCCGGTGGCGGTGCTCTCCGGCAAGCCGCGGCTGCTCTCCGACTACTTCCGCCAGAAGTTCGCCCAGGTCACCAACCCGGCCATCGATCCGCTGCGCGAGGCGATTGTGATGTCGCTGGAGACCTGCATCGGCGCCGAGCTCAATGTCTTCAAGGCGACGCCGGAGCACGCCCACCGCATCATCCTCACCACGCCGATTCTCTCGCCGCGCAAGTTCACCGCGCTGATCGACCAGAACGACCCGGCCTTTTCCAGCCACACGCTCTCGCTGGGCTACGATCCGGAGTCGATGGGGCTCAAAGCGGCCCTGGCCGAACTGTGCCGCCAGGCGGAGCGCGCGGCCCAGGAGGGCAAGGTGATCCTGGT
Source organism: Halomonas sp. NO4 (assembly GCF_010994375.1). Taxonomy (GTDB): domain Bacteria; phylum Pseudomonadota; class Gammaproteobacteria; order Pseudomonadales; family Halomonadaceae; genus Halomonas. The sequence goes on along the minus strand of NZ_WHMA01000004.1, from coordinate 120,200 downwards.
GCTCTCCGATGCCCAGCTCGCCCAGGGCGAACTGCCCATCCAGGCAGCACTGGCGGTGGGGGCGGTGCACCACCACCTGGGCCGCCTGGCGCTGCGTCCGCGCGTCAACCTCGTGGTGGAGACGGGGTACGCCCGCGACGCCCACCAGATGGCGGTGCTCTTCGGCGTCGGCGCCACCGCGGTCTTCCCTTGGCTCGCCTACCAGGTGATGGCCGACATGCACCGCACCGGCGAGCTCACCGGCAACCCCGCGGACACCCGCGAGAACTACCGCAAGGGCCTGCAGAAGGGCCTGTTCAAGATTCTCTCCAAGATGGGCATCTCCACGCTCGCCTCCTACCGTGGCTCGCAGCTCTTCGAGGCGGTGGGGCTCGACAGCGAGGTGATGGAGCTGTGCTTCACCGGCATGGCCTCGCGCATCCAGGGCACCGGCTTCGCCGAGCTGCAGCTGCAGCAGGAGCTGCTCGCCCGCCAGGCGTGGACGCCGCGCAAGCCCATCGCCCAGGGCGGGCTCTACAAGTACGTCCACGACCACGAGTACCACTCCTACAACCCCGACGTGGTCAAGGCGCTGCAGGAGGCGGTGCAGGAGGGCGACTACGCCAAGTGGAAGAAATTCGCCCAGCTCGTCAACGAGCGGCCGGTGGCCACGCTGCGCGACTTGCTGCGGCTCAAGGCCGCCGAGGCGCCGCTGCCGATGGAGGAAGTGGAGTCGGTCGACGACCTCATTCCGCGCTTCGACAGCGCCGGCATGTCGCTGGGTGCGCTGTCGCCGGAGGCCCACGAGGCCCTGGCCCAGGCCATGAACGAGGCGGGCGGGCGCTCCAACTCCGGCGAGGGCGGCGAAGACCCGGCGCGCTACGGCACCATTCGCAGCTCCAAGATCAAGCAGATCGCCTCCGGGCGCTTCGGCGTCACCCCGGCCTACCTGGTCAACGCCGAGGTGCTGCAGATCAAGGTGGCCCAGGGCGCCAAGCCCGGCGAGGGCGGCCAGCTGCCCGGCGGCAAGGTCAACGAACTGATCGCCCGACTGCGCTACTCGGTGCCCGGTGTGACGCTGATCTCGCCGCCGCCGCACCATGACATCTACTCCATCGAGGACCTGGCGCAGCTGATCTTCGACCTCAAGCAGGTCAATCCCGACGCCCAGGTCTCGGTGAAGCTGGTCTCCGAGCCGGGTATCGGCACCATCGCCACTGGCGTGGCCAAGGCCTATGCCGACCTGATCACCGTATCCGGCTACGACGGCGGCACGGCGGCGAGTCCGCTCACTTCGATCAAGCACGCGGGCTCCCCCTGGGAGCTGGGCCTGCCCGAGGTGCACCAGGCGCTGCGCATCAACGGGTTGCGCGACAAGATCCGCCTGCAGACCGACGGCGGCCTGAAGACCGGCCTCGACGTGGTCAAGGCGGCAATCCTTGGCGCCGAAAGCTTCGGCTTCGGCACCGCGCCCATGGTGGCGCTGGGCTGCAAGTACCTGCGTATCTGCCATCTCAACAACTGCGCCACCGGCGTGGCGACCCAGCACCAGTACCTGCGCGACGAGCACTTCCTCGGCACCGTGGATATGGTCAAGCACTACTTCCGTTTCATCGCCGAGGAGGTGCGCGAGCTGATGGCGATGCTCGGGGTGCGCCGGATCACCGACCTGATCGGTCGCACCGACCTGCTCGAGGTGCTGGAGGGCGAGACGGCGTCGCAGCGCAAGCTCGACCTCACTGGCCTGCTCACCAACGACTTCGTGCCGGCCGACGCCCCGCAGTTCTGCCAGGTGAGCCGCAACGTGCCCCACGACCCGGGCGCCAAGAACCAGGAGGTGCTCGAGGCGCTCAAGGACGCCATCGAAGCGAAGTCGGGCGGCGAGTTCCATTTCGCCATCACCAACTGCGACCGCAGCGTGGGGGCGCTCAGCTCCGGGGCCATCGCCAAGCGCCACGGCGAGGCGGGCCTCGAGGAGGCGCCGATCACCGCGCGCTTCACCGGGGTGGCCGGCCAGAGCTTCGGCGTATGGAACGCCCGGGGCCTCAACCTCTACCTGGAGGGCGATGCCAACGACTACGTGGGCAAGGGCATGAACGGCGGCAAGGTGGTGATCGTGCCGCCGGCGGGCAGCCGTTTCGAGAGCCACAAGACGGCGATCGTCGGCAACACCTGCCTCTACGGCGCCACCGGCGGCAAGCTGTTCGCCGCCGGCACCGCCGGCGAGCGCTTCGGGGTGCGCAACTCCGGCGCCCATGCGGTCATCGAGGGGGCGGGCGATCACTGCTGCGAGTACATGACGGGCGGCTTGATCGCCGTGCTCGGCGAGACCGGCATCAACTTCGGCGCGGGCATGACCGGCGGCTTCGCCTACGTGCTCGACGAGGATCGCACCTTCGTCGACCGCTACAACCACGAGCTGGTGGAGATCCACCGTATCAACACCGAGGCCATGGAGGCCTACCGGCGCCACCTGCGGGAGGTCATCGAGGAGTTCGTTGCCGAGACCGGCTCGGCGCGTGGCAGGGCCATCCTCGAGGACTTCAGCGACTTCGTCCGCCATTTCTGGCTGGTGAAGCCCAAGGCCGCGAGTTTGAACAGCCTGCTCGCCGAATCCCGTCGGCGTCCCGAGTAAGCCGGACTTCCAGGAGAGACGATCATGGCCAACCGTTTGAATAACGACTTCCAGTTCATCGACGTGGGTCGCGCCGACCCGCAGAAAAAGGACGCTCGGACGCGCTCGCGCGAGTTCGCCGAGATCTACGAGCCGTTCAAGCCCCAGGAGGCGGCGGCCCAGTCGCACCGCTGCCTGCACTGCGGCAATCCCTACTGCGAGTGGAAGTGCCCGGTGCACAACTACATCCCCAACTGGCTGCAGTTGGTCAGCGAGGGCAACATCCTCGAGGCCGTGGAGATGTGCCACCGCACCAACTCGCTGCCCGAGGTGTGCGGTCGCGTGTGTCCGCAGGACCGCCTCTGCGAGGGTGCCTGCACCCTCAATGACGGCTTCGGCGCGGTGACCATCGGCTCGGTGGAGAAGTACATCACCGACACCGCCTTCGCCATGGGCTGGCGTCCGGACATGTCCCAGGTCGCCTGGACCGACAAGAAGGTGGCGATCATCGGCGCCGGCCCGGCGGGGCTGGGCTGCGCCGACATCCTGGTGCGCAACGGCGTGCGCCCGGTGGTGTTCGACAAGTACCCCGAGATCGGCGGGCTGCTCACCTTCGGTATCCCCGAGTTCAAGCTCGACAAGACGGTGATGGAGCGTCGCCGCGCGGTGTTCGAGGAGATGGGCATGGAGTTCCGCCTCGAGACCGAGGTGGGCAAGGACGTGACCTTCGACGCCCTGCTCGAGGAGTTCGATGCCGTCTTCCTGGGCATGGGCACCTACAAGTACATGGAGGGCGGCTTCCCCGGTGAGGATCTGCCCGGGGTGCACAAGGCGCTCGATTACCTGATCGCCAACGTCAACAATTGCCTGGGCTTCGAGAAGGACCCGGCCGACTACGTCTCCCTGAAGGGGCGGCGCGTGGTGGTGCTGGGCGGCGGCGACACCGCCATGGACTGCAACCGTACCGCCATCCGGCAAGGGGCGGCCGCGGTGACCTGCGCCTACCGCCGTGACGAAGAGAACATGCCCGGCTCCAAGCGCGAGGTGGCCAACGCCCGCGAGGAGGGCGTGGAGTTCCTGTTCAACCGCCAGCCGGTGGCGGTGATCGGCGAGGAGAAGGTCGAGGGTGTCAAGGTGGTGCGCACGCGCCTCGGCGAGCCGGACGAGAACGGCCGCCAGCGCCCCGAGGTGGTGCCGGGCTCCGAGGAGATCCTGCCCGCCGATGCGGTGGTCATCGCCTTCGGCTTCCAGCCGAGCCCCTCGCCCTGGTTCGAGACGGTGGGCATCGAGATGGACGAGCGCGGTCGTGTGCTGGCCCCGGAGAAGGGTGGTGCCTATCCTTTCCAGACCACCCACGAGAAGATCTTCGCCGGGGGCGACATGGTGCGCGGCTCCGACCTGGTGGTCACCGCCATCTACGAAGGCCGCCAGGCCGGCGAGGGCATCCTCGACTATCTGGGGGTGTGAGGAGGCATCAGCAATACCCTGGTGGGAGGCCGGCTTTGCCGGGCGAAGGCGCCGAGAGGCGCCCGGTTTGGCAGCGCTGCGCGCTGCTTCGAGAGCTGAAGCTCCCTCCCACAACACCTCATCGCCTGGGGTAAGAGCGGCCTGAAATTGAGCCAAAGGTCGCAATCTGCTAGTCTGTCGACCCATCCGGGCGCGGCTCCCTGCCGGGCCTACCGATCACGTTTCGACAGGTTCTCCATGACACGATATATCTTCGTGACCGGCGGCGTTGTGTCCTCACTCGGCAAGGGCATCGCGTCGGCCTCGCTGGCGGCGATTCTCGAGGCGCGTGGCCTCAAGGTCACCATGCTCAAGCTCGACCCGTACATCAACGTGGACCCGGGCACCATGAGCCCCTTCCAGCACGGCGAGGTGTTCGTCACCGAGGATGGCGCCGAGACCGACCTGGATCTCGGCCACTACGAGCGCTTCATCCGCACGAAGATGACCCAGGCCAACAACTTCACCACTGGCCGCGTCTATGAGCACGTGCTGCGCAAGGAGCGCCGTGGCGACTACCTGGGTGGCACCGTGCAGGTGATCCCCCACATCACCGACGAGATCAAGCGGCGCGTCTACGCCGGCGGCGAGGGCTTCGACGTGGCGCTGGTGGAGATCGGTGGCACTGTGGGCGACATCGAGTCGCTGCCCTTCCTCGAGTCGATCCGCCAGATCAGAAGCGAGCTCGGCGCCAGCCGGGCCATCTTCATGCACCTGACCCTGGTGCCCTACATCAAGACCGCCGGCGAGACCAAGACCAAGCCCACCCAGCACAGCGTCAAGGAGCTGCGCTCCATCGGCATCCAGCCCGATATCCTGATCTGTCGCAGTGAAGTGGAGCTCGAGGAGACCGAGCGTCGCAAGATCGCTCTGTTCACCAACGTCGAGGAGCGCGCCGTCATCCCCCTGCAGGATGCCGACACCATCTACCGTATCCCGCTGATGCTCTGCGAGCATGGCCTCGACGACATCGTCTGCGACAAGCTGCGCCTGGAGGCGGACGAGGCCGACCTCGGCGAGTGGGTCCACGTGCTCGACGCCAAGCTCAACCCGCTCAAGTCGATCAACATCGCCATGGTCGGCAAGTACATGGAGCTGCTCGACGCCTACAAGTCGCTCAACGAGGCACTGATCCACGCTGGTATCCAGACCCGCGTGAAGGTCAACGTCGACTACATCGACTCCGAGGACATCGAGCGCCACGGCACCGAGCGCCTGGCCGGCAAGGACGCCATCCTGGTGCCCGGCGGCTTCGGCGAGCGCGGCGTGGAGGGCAAGATCGACACGGCGCGTTTCGCCCGCGAGAGCGGCATTCCCTACCTCGGCATCTGCCTCGGCATGCAGGTGGCGGTGATCGAGTTCGCGCGCCACGTGGCTGGCTGGGCCGACGCCAACTCCACGGAGTTCACCCACGACACCCAGCACCCGGTGGTGGGCCTGATCACCGAATGGCTCTCCCCCGAGGGCAAGGTCGAGCTGCGTGACGAAGCCTCCGACCTGGGCGGCACCATGCGCCTGGGCGGCCAGGTGTGCCAGCTCAAGGCGGGCTCGAAAGCCCGCGAAGCCTACGGAGCCGACGAGATCGTCGAGCGCCACCGCCATCGCTTCGAGGTCAACAACCAGTTCATCGATGACCTCGAGCAGGCTGGCCTGGTGGTTTGCGGCAAGAGCGTCGACAATTCCTTGGTGGAGATGATCGAATTGCCCGACCACCCCTGGTACCTGGCCTGCCAGTTCCACCCCGAGTTCACCTCCACGCCGCGCGATGGCCATCCGCTCTTCACCGGCTTCGTCAATGCGGCGCTGGAGCACAAGGCGGCACGCACTCGAGCCCAGACCGCCCCCCAGGAGTGAGGCCCTTGTCTGACATGACGCACTCTGCCCCCGAACGGCGTATCGCCTTTGCCGACCGGGAAGCCGGCAACACCCTGCCGCTGATGCTGCTCGGCGGCATGAACGTGTTGGAGTCCCGCGAGCTGGCCCTCGAGGTTGCCGAAGCCTATGTCGAGGTGACCGGCAAGCTCGACATGCCCTACGTCTTCAAGGCGAGCTTCGACAAGGCCAACCGCAGCTCCATCCACTCCTTTCGCGGCCCAGGCCTCGAGAAAGGGCTCGAGATACTCGCCGATGTGAAGGCGCGCTACGGGGTGCCGATCATCACCGACGCCCACGAGCCCTGGCAGGCCGCGCCGGTGGCCGAGGTGGCCGACATCATCCAGCTGCCCGCTTTCCTGGCGCGCCAGACCGACCTGGTGGTGGCCATGGCGAAGACCGGGGCGGTGATCAACATCAAGAAGCCGCAGTTTCTCGCTCCCCACGAGATGCGTCACATCATTCGCAAGTGCGAGGAGGCGGGCAACGACCGCCTGCTGCTCTGCGAGCGCGGCTCGAGCTTCGGCTACAATAATCTGGTGGTCGACATGCTCGGCTTCGGCGAGATGAAGCAGACCGGCTACCCGGTCTTCTTCGACGTGACCCATTCGCTGCAGCGCCCCGGCGGGCGCGCCGACAGCGCCGACGGACGGCGTGCCCAGGTGGCCGAACTGGCCCGTGCCGGCGTGGCCGTGGGGCTTGCCGGGCTCTTCCTCGAGGCGCATCCCGACCCCGACGCGGCCCTCTGCGACGGCCCCTGCGCGCTGCCCCTCGACAGGCTCGAGCCCTTCCTCGCCCAGCTCAAGGCCCTCGACGACCTGGTCAAGGGCTTCACGCCGCTCGAGGTCCAATAACACTCCACTCGCTGACACCCAGAAGGAAACTCGTATGACCCAGATCGTCGATATACACGCCCTCGAGGTGCTCGATTCCCGCGGCAACCCCACCGTGCAGGCCGAGGTGCGTCTGGCCAGCGGCGCCGTGGGCATGGCCTGCGCCCCGAGCGGCGCTTCCACCGGTTCGCGCGAAGCCCTGGAGCTGCGCGACGGCGACAAGGCACGCTACCTCGGCAAGGGCGTGCTCAAGGCCGTGGCGGCGGTCAACGAGACGATTCGGGCCCGTGTCGTCGGCATGGATGCCCGTGACCAGCGCGGCCTCGATGCCGCCATGCTCGAGCTCGACGGCACCGACAACAAGGCGAGCCTGGGCGCCAACGCCATCCTGGCGGTGTCGCTGGCCGCCGCCAAGGCCGCGGCCAACGCCAAAGGGGTGCCGCTCTACGCCCATATCGCCGAGCTCTACGGCCAGCCGGGTCAGTACCGCATGCCGGTGCCGATGATGAACATCCTCAACGGGGGCGAGCACGCCGACAACAACGTCGATATTCAGGAGTTCATGATCCAGCCGGTGGGGGCTCCGAACTTCCGCGAGGCGCTGCGCACGGGTGCTGAGATCTTCCACGCCCTGAAGAAGGTGCTCTCAGGCCGTGGCCTCTCCACCTCGGTGGGCGACGAGGGCGGCTTCGCGCCCAATCTGGCCTCCAACGCCGAGGCTTTGGCGGTGATCCAGCAGGCGGTGGAAGATGCCGGCTATGCCCTGGGCCGCGACGTGACCCTGGCGCTCGACTGCGCCTCGTCCGAGTTCCACGAGGCCGGACGGTACACTCTCGCCGGCGAGGGCAAGGCCTTTGACGCCGCCGGCTTCGTCGACTATCTGGCCGAGCTGTGTGACCAGTATCCCATCGTCTCCATCGAGGATGGCATGGACGAGTCCGACTGGGCGGGCTGGAAGGCGCTGACCGAGAAGTTGGGCGACCGGGTGCAGCTGGTGGGCGACGATCTTTTCGTCACCAATACCCAGATTCTCCAGCGCGGCATCAGCGAGCAGATCGGCAACTCCATCCTGATCAAGTTCAACCAGATCGGCTCGCTCACCGAGACCCTGGACGCCATTAAGATGGCCCAGGACGCCGGCTTCACCGCGGTGATCTCGCACCGCTCCGGCGAGACCGAGGACACCACCATCGCCGACCTGGCCGTGGGCACCAGCGCCGGCCAGATCAAGACCGGCTCGCTGTGCCGCTCAGACCGCGTGGCCAAGTACAATCGGCTGCTGGTGATCGAAGAACAGCTGGGCACAGCAGCAACCTATCCTGGCCGCGGCGCCATCCAGGGGCAGTGAGGCATGGGCCCTGCCGAGGTGATTGGTGACCTCTTTTGTAAGAGATTGCCTACATGACCGCGGCGAAGGATGCTGAAAAGTCGTGACTCCGACCGGCGCCCTGGGCGCCGGTCGTTTTTTGTTGCCTTTTTTTCAAGAGGTTGCGCGGGATTGTCGACAGCAGGACAAGCCGCGGGGCAAGACGGTGGCGTCTTGAGCTGCAGTGCAGAAATGCCACAATGCAGGCGGGACAAGAGGAGAGCGCTCGCGCTCTCCGGCAGGATGCAATGGGATGCATGCGTGGTGCGCCCGGTGTGACAGGATGTCGCCTCCGGGCAGGGAGGTCACCACTGGAGTCCGGACGGAAGGACCCGTCCAAAGGAACAGCTAGGAGCGGGCGGCCCTTGGGCCGCCTTTTTTGCACCTGCCGGTTGCGCCAGGCCGGACGGTGTTGCCGACCACGAGGGACACAAGAGAGAGCGCCGAGCGTCATGCAACGCTCGGCGCTCTCTTGTAGGTGGCGGATGGTGTGACGGGCGTGACGAGGCGCTGAGGGCGCTCAGCGTTCCAGGTACTCCAGCTTGCCGGGCTTGCCGTCCCACTCCTCGGCATCGGCGGGCGGGTCCTTCTTCTCGCTGATGTTGGGCCAGACCTCGGCCAGCTCGGCGTTGATCTCGAGAAACTGCTCCTGCCCGTCGGGAATCTCATCTTCCGAGAAGATTGCCTCGGCGGGGCACTCCGGCTCGCACAGGGCGCAGTCGATGCATTCGTCCGGATGAATCACCAGGAAGTTCGGGCCTTCGTAGAAGCAATCCACCGGGCAGACCTCGACACAGTCGGTGTACTTGCACTTGATGCAGTTTTCGGTGACGACGAATGTCATGCCAGTCTCCCTCCTCGGGGGCCGGGACCTGCGGCACCCGGTACTGTGATTGATAAATGGCTGGGCTTGGTAGGTGCGGCCGGTTGGTTATAAAAACACTGGCTCTTATAATATAGTTTTGATTAAACGCCCCATTTTAGTCATGCGCTGAGAGCGGGGCAAGCCGCCGTCCTGCGGTGACGTCACGCCAGGCGGTCGCGCCACTCGTAGAGCAGATCGAGCGCCTGACGGGGCGTCAGCGCATCCGGATCCAGCTCAGCCAGCGCCTCGAGCAGCGGATGCGGCGCCGTGGCGAACAGATCGTTCTGCACCGGCGGTGGGTCGCCGTCGCCGCGGGCGGGGCTACGCTGGCCCTGGTCAACCTCCTGCTGCTCGAGCTGGGACAACTTGTCGCGGGCCCGGGCGATCACCCCCTGGGGCACTCCTGCGAGCTGTGCGACCTGCAGGCCGTAGCTCTGGCTGGCCGGTCCCTCCTCGACGCGGTGCATAAAGACGATGCCCTCGCGATGCTCTGCGGCAGTGAGATGCACGTTGGCCACCTCCGTGATCTGCTCGGCCAGCGCTGTCATCTCGAAGTAGTGAGTGGCAAAGAGCGTAAAGGCGCGCGTGCGGGTCAGGTGCTCGGCGCTCGCCCAGGCCAGCGACAGGCCGTCGAAGGTGCTGGTGCCCCGGCCGATCTCGTCCATCAGCACCAGGCTCTGGTCTGTGGCATTGTGCAGGATGCTGGCGGTCTCGGTCATCTCCACCATGAAGGTGGAACGCCCCCCGGCCAGGTCATCGGAGGAGCCGATACGGGTGAAGATGCGATCCACCGGCCCGATCTCGGCGGCGTCGGCCGGGACGAAGCTGCCGGTGTGGGCGAGCAGCACGATCAGCGCCGCCTGGCGCATGTAGGTCGACTTGCCGCCCATGTTGGGGCCGGTAATCACCAGCATGCGCCGTTCGTCGTCCAGATGCAGGTCGTTGGGCACGAAGGGGGTCTCGCTGACGTGCTCGACCACCGGGTGGCGCCCGCCGCGGATGACGAGACCCGGTGCCTCGGGCAGGTGGGGGCGCACGAGTTCCAGCGCCTGGGCGCGCTCGGCGAAGGCGCACAGCACGTCGAGCCCGGCGAGCGCCCGGCCGGTGGCCTGAAGGGCGGCGAGCTCGGCGTTGAGGGTGTCGAGCAGGCCGTCGTAGAGCAGCTTCTCGCGGGCCAGGGCGCGCGACTTGGCGGAGAGCGCCTTGTCCTCGAATTCCTTGAGCTCGGGAATGATGAAGCGCTCGGCGTTCTTCAGGGTCTGGCGGCGGATGTAGTCGGCCGGGGCGTCGCGGGCCTGGGCGCGGGGAATCTCGATGTAGTAGCCGTGGACGCGGTTGTAGCCCACCTTGAGGCCGGGCAGCCCGGTGCGCTCCCGCTCCCGGCGCTCCAGCTCGATCAGGTAGTCGCCGGCGTGCTCGGCCAGCCCCCGGTGCTCGTCGAGTTCGGCATCGAAGCCCTCGGCGATCACCCCGCCGTCGCGGATCACCACCGGCGGGTTCTCCACCAGGGCCCGGTTCAGGGTGTCGGCAAGCGCGGGGTAGGGGCGAATGTGCGGCTTGAACGCATCGAGTGCGGTGTCCTCGCCGTAGGGGGCGAGCTCGGCCTCGAGCTCGGGCAGGGCAGTCAGGGCGTCGCGCAGTCGCGCCAGGTCGCGGGGGCGGGCACTGTAGAGTGCGACGCGGGCCAGAATGCGCTCGATATCGCCGATCGCCTTGAGCGTCTCGCGCAGGGCGGCGAAGCGCGCCTCGTCGAGCAGCACCGCCACCGCTCCCTGGCGGGCGCTCACCTGGTCGCGGTCACGTAGCGGGCGGTTGAGCCAGCGCTTGAGCAGCCGCGAGCCCATGGCCGTGGCGGTGGTGTCGAGCACGCTGGCCAGGGTGTTGTCGGTGCCGCCCCCCAGGTTCACGTCGATCTCCAGGTTGCGGCGGCTGGCGGCATCGATCACCACGGCGTCGTCGCGGCTCTCCACGCCGATGGCGGTGACGTGGGGCAGCCGCGAGCGCTGGGTGTCGCGGGCATACTCCACCAGCACGCCGGCGGCGGTAATGGCGGCGGTGAGATGGGCGCAGCCGAAGCCGCGCAGGTCCTGGACGCCGAACTGGTCGCACAGCAGGCGGGTGGCGCTCTCGGTGTCGAACAGCCAGTCACTCTGGCGGCGCAGGCCGCGCCGTTCGGCGAGGGCGGGGGGCAGGGCGAGGCTATCCGCCGCCAGCAGCTCGGCGGGGTCGAGGCGCGCCAGCTCGGCGAGCATTTCTGCCTCGCCCTCCACCTCCAGCACGCTGAAACGGCCGCTGGAGAGCTCCAGCCAGGCCAGCCCCCAGCGTTCGGCCTGGGGGTGGATGGCCACCAGCAGGTTGTCGCGACGGGCGTCGAGCAGCGCCTCGTCGTAGAGGGTGCCGGGGGTGACGATGCGCACCACGCGGCGCTCCACCGGGCCCTTGGCGGTGGCCGGGTCGCCGATCTGCTCGCAGATCGCCACCGACTCGCCGGCGGCGACCAGGCGGGCCAGATAGCCCTCGGCGCTGTGATAGGGCACCCCGGCCATGGGGATCGGAGCCCCGGCCGACTGGCCCCGCTGGGTCAGGGTGATGTCGAGCAGCGTGGCGGCACGCTTGGCGTCATCGTAGAAGAGCTCGTAGAAGTCGCCCATGCGGTAGAAGAGCAGCACCTCGGGGTGCTCACGCTTGATCTTCAGGTACTGGACCATCATCGGCGTATGCTGGGCGCTGGCCTGGGACATGGGTTTCCTTTGCTGCTCCGTGGGACTCGTGGGGAACGGGACAAGGGCCGCCTGCATCTCACGACCAAAGGCAGTATTCTACGCACAAGCCCGGCCGGCGTCAGGAACCGGCTGTTCGCTTCCGATGCCACGCCCCTCAGGAGGGATAGCATGCCCCATACGGCTTCTCATCTGGCCAACCTCGATCTGACCACCCTCGCCGAGCGCCTGGGCCGCGCCTGCCGCGCCCGGGAGGTGTCGATCACCACCGCCGAATCCTGCACCGGCGGCGGCGTGGCCAGCGCCATCACCGCCGTGGCCGGCAGCTCCGACTACTTCGAGACCGGCTATGTGACCTACGCCAACGCCGCCAAGACGCGCCTGCTTGGCGTGCCGGAGACCCTGCTCGTCGAGCAGGGGGCGGTGAGTCGCGCGGTGGTGGAGGCCATGGTGGCCGGGGCGTGCCGCGAGAGCGGGGCCCAACTCGGCGTGGCCATCAGCGGTGTCGCCGGGCCCGGCGGCGGCAGTCCCGAGAAGCCGGTAGGCACCGTGTGGCTCGCCTGGGGCAGCGCCGAGCGCCAGCAGGCCGAGTGCCACCGCTACCCCGGCGACCGCCGTGCCGTGCGCGAGCGGGCGGTGCGCGAAGCACTGATCGGGCTGCTGCTGAGGCTCGAGTCGCACGGGGAGTAGGCGAGCGGCGATTTTTGCGCCATACTACTGGCCAACCATACAGTACTCGGGTGGCGTCACGGCCTGACCCACCGACCAAGCATCTGCGAGGAGAATCCATGGCACAGGACGACAACCGCTCCAAGGCGCTGAACGCCGCGCTCAGCCAGATCGAGCGCCAGTTCGGCAAGGGTACCGTGATGCGCCTGGGCGATGCCCCGCGCGTAGTGATGCCGTCGGTTTCCACCGGCTCGCTGGGCCTGGATATCGCCCTGGGGATCGGCGGCCTGCCGCTGGGCCGGGTGGTCGAGATCTTTGGCCCCGAATCCTCGGGCAAGACCACGCTCACCCTGTCGGTGATCGCCCAGGCCCAGAAGCAGGGCAAGACCTGCGCCTTCATCGATGCCGAGCATGCCCTGGACCCGAGCTACGCCGAGAAGCTCGGCGTCAACCTCGACGACCTGCTGGTCTCCCAGCCGGATACCGGCGAGCAGGCCCTCGAGATCTGCGACATGCTGGTGCGCTCCGGCGGTGTCGACGTGATCATCATCGACTCGGTGGCTGCGCTCACGCCGCGGGCCGAGATCGAGGGCGAGATGGGCGACTCCCACGTCGGCCTGCAAGCGCGCCTGATGTCCCAGGCCTTGCGCAAGATCACCGGCAACATCAAGAACGCCAACTGCATGGTGGTGTTCATCAACCAGATCCGCATGAAGATCGGCGTGATGTTCGGCAGCCCCGAGACTACCACCGGCGGCAATGCGCTCAAGTTCTACTCCAGCGTACGCCTCGACATCCGCCGCACCGGCTCGGTCAAGCAGGGCGACGAGGTCACCGGCAACGAGACCCGTGTCAAGGTGGTGAAGAACAAGGTGGCACCGCCGTTCCGCCAGGCCGAGTTCCAGATTCTCTACGGCAAGGGCATCTACCACGCCGGCGAGGTGGTCGACCTCGGTGTGCAGTGCAAGCTGATCGACAAGGCGGGCGCCTGGTACAGCTACCAGGGCAACAAGATCGGCCAGGGCAAGGCCAATGCCGCCCAGTTCCTCGAGGACAACCCGGCGGTGATGGAGGAGATCGAGAGCCAGATCCGCGCCCAACTGCTCAACGTGCCCGGCCCCAAGGAGGAGAAACCGGAGGAGGCCGTGGCCGATACGGGCGATCGCGAGGACGACCTGCTGTAAACCATGCCGGAAACCTCAGCCGACGCTGCCCCCCGTGAGGACGCCATTCGCCTGCTGGCGCGGCGCGAGTACGCCCGCGCCGAGCTGGCAGCGCGACTGGCCGCCAAGGGGCACACGCCCGAGGCCGTGGCGGAGTGCCTCGACGCCCTGGCCGCGGAGGGGTTGCAGTCCGACGCGCGTTTCGCCGAGAGCTTCCTGCGCGCGCGCCTTGCCCGCGGCCAGGGGCCGGTGAAGATTCGCCTCGAGCTCGAACAGCGCGGGGTCGAGCGCGAGCGGGTCCGGGCGGCCTTTCACCAGGCCCAGGCGGACGGCACCGACTGGTTCGCCCTGGCCGCCGCGGCGCTGGCACGGCGTTTCAGTGGCCCCGGCGACACCCCCCGCGAGCGCGCTCGCCGCGAGCGCTTCCTGGCCGGGCGCGGCTTCGATGCCGACCAGGTGCGCCACGCCCTGGACCACGCCTGGGACAGCGCCTGACGCCGTCCATCGCTCCCATCCCCTTCAGTCGCTTGACGACTGCGCTATAATGACTCCCTTTGCGAACACCCCGGGTAGCACGCCCGTGGCGACGCGACGCGCCCCGCCGCGGTTCGCCGCGTTGCCGGAGTAAGCCCGACTGCCCGCCGGGATGCCATGTTCATTGCCACGGATACCCCATGAAAAGCGCAGAGATCAGACAGGCCTTTCTGAGTTACTTCGAGGAAAACGGCCATACCGTCGTGCCGTCGAGCTCGCTGGTGCCGGGCAATGACCCGACGCTGCTGTTCACCAACGCCGGCATGGTGCCGTTCAAGGACGTCTTCCTGGGTCGCGACCCGCGTCCCTACGTGAGGGCGGTGTCGTCGCAGCGCTGCGTGCGTGCCGGCGGCAAGCACAACGACTTGGACAACGTCGGCTACACGGCGCGTCACCACACCTTTTTCGAGATGCTGGGCAACTTCAGCTTCGGCGACTACTTCAAGCGCGACGCCATCCGCTTCGCCTGGACCTTCCTCACCGAGATCCTGGGGCTGCCCAAGGAAAAACTGTGGGTCACGGTCCATGTCAGCGACGACGAGGCCGAGGCGATCTGGAAGGAGGAGATCGGCGTCGACCCGGCGCGCTTCTCCAAGCTCGACGAAGACAACTTCTGGCAGATGGGCGACACCGGCCCCTGCGGGCCGAGCTCGGAGATATTCTTCGATCACGGCCCCGAGGTATGGGGTGGGCCCCCCGGCACCCCCGAGGAGGACGGCGATCGCTACATCGAGATCTGGAATCTCGTCTTCATGCAGTTCGACCGCGATGCCGAGGGCACCCTGTATCCGCTGCCCAAGCCCTCCATCGACACCGGCATGGGGCTGGAGCGCATCGCCGCGGTGATGCAGGGCGTGCATTCCAACTACGAGATCGACCTCTTCCAGAACCTGCTGGCGGCCGCCGCCGAGGCCACCGGCCACGCCGACACCGCTGCACCGTCGCTGCGCGTGATCGCCGACCACATCCGCTCCTGCGCCTTCCTGATCGCCGACGGCGTGCTGCCCTCCAACGAGGGGCGTGGCTACGTCCTGCGCCGCATCATCCGGCGCGCCATTCGCCATGGCCACAAGCTGGGCGCCGCCGAGCCCTTCTTCCACCAGCTGGTGGCGGCGCTGGACGCCGAGATGGGCGAGGCCTTTCCGGAACTGCGCCAGGCGCGTGGCCAGATCGAGCGCGTGTTGCTCAAGGAGGAGGAGCAGTTTGCCCGCACCCTGGACCACGGCATGGGCCTGCTCGAGGCGGCGCTGGCCGACCTCGACGGCGAGATGCTTCCCGGCGAGACGGTGTTCAAGCTCTACGACACCTACGGCTTCCCCTATGACCTCACCGCCGATGTCTGCCGCGAGCGGGGCGTGACCCTCGATGAGGCCGGCTTCGAGCGCGAGCTGGAGGCTCAGCGCGATCGCGCCCGGGCGGCCAGCCAGTTCGGCGCCGACTACGGCGCGGCACTGCAGCTTCCGGGCGAGACCGACTTCACCGGCTACGAGCGCCTGGAGGATCGTGCCACCGTCACCGCGCTGCTCGACAGCGCCGGCAACGAGCTCGCCGGTCTCGAGGCCGAGCAGAAGGGCATCGTGGTGCTCGACCGCACCCCCTTCTACGCCGAGTCGGGCGGCCAGGTGGGCGATACGGGCTACCTCTACGTCGACGGCGGGCGCTTCCAGGTCACCGACACCCAGAAGCAGGGCGGCCACCACCTGCACCACGGCGTGATGGTCGAGGGCGAGCTCGCGGTGGGTGGCGCCGTGCGTCCCCAGGTGGACGCCAGCCTGCGGGCCGCCACGGTGCGTAACCACTCGGCCACCCATCTGCTGCACAAGGCGCTGCGACTGGTGCTTGGCGACCATGTCCAGCAGAAGGGGTCGCTGGTTACCGCCGAGAGGCTGCGCTTCGACTTCAGCCACTTCGAGGCGATGACCCCGGAGCAGCTTGCCGAAGTGGAGCGCCTGGTCAACAAGCAGGTCCTGGCCAATGCCCCGACCAAGATCGAGCTGATGACCCTCGATGAGGCCAAGGCCAAGGGGGCGGCGGCGCTCTTCGAGGCCAAGTACGCCGACAGCGTGCGGGTGCTGACCATCGGCGCCGACGACTTCTCCATCGAGCTGTGCGGCGGCACCCATGTGGCGCGCAGCGGCGACATCGGCTGTTTTCATATCGTCAGCGAAACCGGCATCGCCGCCGGGGTGCGCCGCATCGAGGCGATCACCGGCGAGGGCGCGCTGGCCTACTTCCGCGAGCAGGAGGCGCGCCTCGCGCGTCTCGGCGAGCGCCTCAAGGCCAAGCCCGAGCAGGTCGAGGAGCGCGTCGTCTCGCTGGTCGAGCGCAATCGCAGCCTGGAGAAGGAGCTCGAGCGCTTGAAGGCCAAGCTGGCCAGCGCCGCGGGCAGCGACATGCTCGCCGAGGCGCGCGAGGTGGGCGGCATCAAGGTCCTCGCCACCCAGCTCGAGGGTGTCTCCGGCAAGGAGCTGCGTGGCGTGCTCGACCAGCTAAAGAACAAGCTGGGTTCCGGCATCATCGTGCTCGGCGTGGGCGACGAGGCGGCCGGCAAGGTGAGCCTGATCGCCGGGGTCACCAGCGACCTGACCGGCAAGGTCAAGGCGGGCGAGCTGGTCAACCACGTGGCCGCCCAGGTGGGCGGCAAGGGCGGCGGTCGCCCCGACATGGCGCAGGCCGGCGGCAGCGACGTCGCGGCACTGCCGGACGCGCTGGCCAGCGTGCCTGACTGGGTGGAGGCACGACTCCACTAATCGTTCAGCAGGGCCGGCGACGCAATGTCCCGGCCCTGCTTGCATGGCTTACCTTTCACTCATCCGAGCGCCCCTGGCACTCGCACCACGAGGGAAAAACGGCAAATGGCACTATACGTACAGAAATTCGGCGGCACCTCGGTGGGCTCCGTGGAGCGCATCAAGGCCGTGGCCGAAAGGGTCAAGGGCTTCCGCGACCAGGGTCACCAAGTGGTCGTGGTGCTGTCCGCCATGAGCGGCGAGACCAACCGCCTGATTGGCCTGGCCAACGAAATCAACGACGAGCCGACGCCGCGCGAGATGGACATGCTGGTCTCTACCGGCGAGCAGGTCACCATTTCGCTGCTGGCGCTGGCGCTGCACAAGCTGGGCGTCCCGGCCACCTCCTATACCGGCTCCCAGGTGGGCATCCTCACCGACAGTGCCCACACCAAGGCGCGCATCCAGCGCATCGAGACCGAGGAAATGCGCCAGGACCTCGATGACGGTCAGGTAGTGGTCGTGGCCGGCTTCCAGGGCGTCGACGAGGAGGGCAACATCACCACCCTCGGACGCGGTGGCTCCGATACCACCGGGGTGGCGCTGGCCGCGGCGCTGGGCGCCGACGAGTGCCAGATCTACACCGACGTCGACGGCGTCTACACTACCGACCCGCGGGTCTGCTCCAAGGCGCAGCGTCTCGACACCATCACTGTCGAGGAGATGCTGGAGCTGGCGAGCCTCGGCTCCAAGGTGCTGCAGATTCGCGCCGTCGAGTTCGCCGGCAAGTACAATGTCGCGCTGCGCGTGCTGTCCAGCTTCGAGGACGGCCCCGGGACCCTGATCGTTGCTGATTCCGACCAAGACGAGGACTCCATGGAAGAACCGCTGATTTCCGGTATCGCCTTCACCGCCAACGAGGCGAAGTTCACCCTGCTCAACACCCCGGACGTGCCCGGCGTGGCCTCGCGCATTCTCGGTCCGATCGCCGATGCCAATATCGAGGTCGACATGATCGTGCAGAACGTGGCACCGGCCGGCGACTACACCGACTTCACCTTCACCGTGGCCAAGGGCGACTACAAGCAGACCCTGAAGATCCTCAATGAGCAGGTGCTGCCCGAACTGGGTGAAGGCGAGGTGAAGGGCGACGACAACATCGCCAAGGTCTCCCTGGTGGGCGTTGGCATGCGCTCGCATGCGGGCGTGGCCTCCAAGATGTTCCGCGTGCTCTCCGAGGAGAACATCAACATCCGCATGGTCTCCACTTCCGAGATCAAGATTTCGGTGGTCATCGACGAGAAGCACATGGAGCTGGCGGTCAAGGCGCTGCACAAGGCGTTCGGCCTGGACAAGAGCGACATCGAGCGCGAATGAGGGCGACCGGGAGCGCCGCAACCTTCTACGCTTGTGGGAAGGCCCTGACGGTGGCGTTGGCCGGCTTTTCTTCAACGCCCCCATGCGCTGTCATGGGGCGCGTCGTTGGAGCCCGACGGCGTCCTGTCACATACTGAACACAGCGTCGTCCGGGGCGGCGTGCGTCCCGTTGCCAGTCGTCTGAGAAGGAGATCAGTCATGCTCATCCTGACCCGCCGCGTCGGAGAAACCCTGATGATCGGTGATGACATCACCGTGACCGTCCTGGGCGTCAAGGGCAATCAGGTTCGTATCGGCGTCAATGCCCCCAAGGATGTCGCCGTGCATCGCGAGGAGATCTACCAGCGTATCCAGCGCGAGAAGACCGATGAGGAAGGCGGTGCGAATTCCTGAGACCCGGCCCCGGGGCCGGGGAGCGGAAATCAAATTCCTGAATGCACTGGACAAAGTGGTGCAGACCCGATAGGATGTGCGCCGTGTCGATGAGGGAGAGGTGGCCGAGTGGCTGAAGGCGCTCCCCTGCTAAGGGAGTATGGGGTTTATAGCCCCATCGAGGGTTCGAATCCCTCCCTCTCCGCCATGTCGACGCCGTGTGACGTGTGCGCCCGTAGCTCAGCTGGATAGAGTACCTGACTACGAATCAGGTGGTCGGAGGTTCGAATCCTCCCGGGCGTGCCATCTCCACGACAGCGTCAAGACGGCGTGCGAGCCGAGGCGAGGTTCGCGATATGCGCCGACAGGCGGTCACGCCGCCCAC
>NZ_WHMA01000004.1:0-101206 GCF_010994375.1 Halomonas sp. NO4 | reverse complement strand
CAGCTGGATAGAGTACCTGACTACGAATCAGGTGGTCGGAGGTTCGAATCCTCCCGGGCGCGCCAGATTGCGACCCGCCCTCGGCCGAGGGCGGGTTTTCTATTTCTGCTGGCCGAATCGGCACTCGCTCGCGTGTCGGTTCTGCGATCGTTTGAGGCGCCGTCGCGATGCGACGAGCGCCTCTTTTTTGTTTCCGTTTCAGAGTCGCTCCACCCGCGGCCCTCTTGCTCAAGCCGGCGACAGCGCTCGGGCGGCACCTTGGCGTGGCCACGCCGCCGGCGAGGCGTCGTCGGTGAGCCCGACCAGCAGGCTGTCGAGGGTAGTGCAGCGCTTGAGCGTGGCGAAGCGGCGCGCCGCCTCGGTGTCTCGCTGGCGCATGTGGTTGAGCCACTGCTTGACTAGCGCGCTGACGGTGCGCGCCGGAAGTGTGCTACGCTGCTCTGCAGCAAAATCGGCCAGGATGGCGGCCCGCGACGCCCAGGGCGTGGCGGGGAGCCGCGCCCCGGTGCGCTGCCAGTGGCGGATGCGAGCCGCCAGCCAGGGGTCGGCCAGGGCGCCGCGGCCGAGCATGACGTCGCGGCAGCCCGAGAGCGTGCGCGCTTTCCAGTAGTCTTCCAGCGTCCAGATATCGCCGTTGGCCACCACCGGGATGTGCAAGTGCTGGCGGATGCGCCCGATCCACTCCCAGTGGGCCGGCGGTCGGTAGCCCTCGTCGCGGGTGCGGGCGTGCACCACCAGCTGGGTGGCGCCGCCGCGCTCGGCAGCGCGGGCGCAGGCCAGCGCCAGGCGGCGGTCGGCGAAGCCCAGTCGCACCTTGGCAGTCACCGGGATGGTGTCTCCCACGGCCGCGGCGACCGCTGCCACGGCGGCCTCCACGCGGTGGGGATCGCGCAGCAGCGAGGCGCCACCGTCATGGCGATTGACGGTCTTGGCGGGGCAGCCAAAATTGAGATCGAGACTGGTGGCGCCTAGGCTCAGCGCCTGCTTGGCATTGGCCGCCAGTGCGGCCGGGTCGGCGCCCAGCAGCTGCAGGTGCACGGGCACGCCAGCGGGCGTGGTGACCCTGGGACGGTCGAGCTCGGGACAGTGGCGGTGAAAGACGCGCGCCGGCAGGCAAGCGTCGACGACGCGCACGAACTCGGTGACGGTCCAGTCGAACCCCGGCTCGCGGGTGAGCAGGTCACGGGTCACCGCGTCGATGACCCCCTCCATGGGGGCTAGGCCCACGCGACCGGCCTCTTGTAGTAAATTAACAACGGCGTCTTCCACCATGGCGCGCTTGCAATCTCTCGTCAGTGTGGCAGTTTATATGGCCGGATTTTTGGAACTGTCCGCCTGATGGCTTCTGATAGCCGCCATTTCGGGCAGATTGCTGGAGAAACCTTATGCAGGATACTCAGCTGCTGCAGGACGGTCTGGCCCTGATGGGGGTCGGCATGGGCTTCGTTTTTGTTTTTCTTACCATCCTGGTGCTGCTCACGACCCTGATGTCGCTGATCGTTCGCCGTGTGGGTCCCAAGCCTGCCGCCGTGCCGTCCGCCGACCGCCCCGCCGCCACGCCCGCCCGCAGCGACGATACCGAGCTGATGGCCGTGATCAGCACCGCCGTGCACCGCTATCGCCGCCATCGTCGCTGAGACACCCCGACTTCACAACATGCCACTGCAAAGGGTCATCATCATGAGTGAGACCAAACGCCCGCTCGGTATCACCGACGTGGTGCTGCGCGACGCCCACCAGTCGCTGTTCGCCACCCGCCTGCGCCTCGACGACATGCTGCCCATCGCCGAGAAGCTCGACCGTGTCGGCTTCTGGTCGCTGGAATCCTGGGGTGGGGCCACCTTCGACGCCTGTATCCGCTATCTCGGCGAGGATCCGTGGGAGCGGATACGGGCGTTGAAGGCGGCCATGCCCAACACCCCGCAGCAGATGCTGCTGCGGGGCCAGAATCTGCTCGGCTACCGCCACTACGCCGACGACGTGGTCGACCGGTTCGTCGAGCGCGCCAAGACCAACGGAGTCGACGTCTTTCGCGTGTTCGACGCCATGAACGACCCGCGCAACCTGGAGCGCGCCATCCGCGCGGTGCGTGAGGTCGAGAGCCACGCCCAGGGCACGCTCTCCTACACGGTGAGCCCGGTGCACACCCTGGACGGCTGGGTCGACCTGGGCAAGACGATCGCCGACATGGGCGCCGACTCGCTCGCCATCAAGGACATGGCCGGCCTGCTCACCCCCTATGACGCCTTCGAGCTGATCGGCCGCCTCAAGAAGGCGCTGGACATCCCCATCCACATGCAGTGCCACGCCACCACGGGGCTCTCCACCGCGACTTACCTCAAGGCCGTGGAGGCCGGCATCGACAACGTCGACACCGCCATCTCGTCGATGTCCATGACCTACGGCCACAGCCCCACCGAGTCGCTGGTGGCCATCCTCAAGGGCACCGAGCGCGACACCGGGCTCGACCTCGAGCTGCTCGAGGAGATCGCCGCCTACTTCCGCGAGGTGCGCAAGAAGTACGCCGCCTTCGAGGGCTCGCTCAAGGGCATTGACTCGCGCATCCTGGTCGCCCAGGTGCCGGGTGGCATGCTCACCAACATGGAGGGCCAGCTCAAGGAGCAGGGCGCCGGCGACAAGCTCGACGACGTTCTCACCGAGATCCCCAAGGTGCGCGAGGACCTGGGTTACATCCCGCTGGTCACCCCCACCTCGCAGATCGTCGGCACCCAGGCGGTGATGAACGTGATGATGGGCGAACGCTACGGCTCCATCTCCAAGGAAGTCCAGGCGCTGCTCAAGGGCGAGTACGGGGCGGCGCCGGCGCCCTTCAACAAGGAGCTCCAGCAGCGGGTGCTGGCGGGCGGCGAGCCGGTCACCGGCCGCCCGGCCGACCGCCTCGCGCCCGAGATGGACAAGCTGGCCGCGGAGCTCACGGAGAAGGCCAAGGCCGAGGGCATCCGCCTCGCCGAGGGCGAGCGCGAGATCGACGACGTCCTGACCTATGCGCTCTTCCCGCAGATCGGGCTCAAGTTCCTCAAGAACCGCGACAACCCCGATGCCTTCGAGCCCGCCCCCCAGGCGCCGGGCGAGGACGCGGCCGGTGCCAATCTGCCGGCGAAGGCCGACGACAAGGCCCCGGCAGCACCGGCCAGTGCGCCCGCCGGCCCCGAGACCTACACCGTCACCGTCAACGGCAAGCAGTACGTGGTGGAGGTCGCCGAGGGCGGCGAAATCGGCCAGGTCCAGCAGCAGGGCGATGCGGCGCCGGCGCCCAGCGGCGAAGCGTCGCCCGGCGAAACCATCACCGCGCCGCTCGCCGGCAACATCTTCAAGGTCAACGTACGCCCGGGCGACACGGTCCAGGCCGGCGACGTGGTGATCATCCTCGAGGCCATGAAGATGGAAACCGAGGTGCGCGCGGCCAGCGCCGGCACCGTCTCCGCCGTCAACGTCAGCGAAGGCGACAGCGTGTCCGTCGGCGACGTGCTGATCGCGCTCTAAGGGCCCGTCATGGAAAAGCTCTTGACCCTCTGGTACGGCTCGGGCCTCTACAACCTGACCCTGGGCCAGGCGGTGATGATCGCGGTGGGCTTGCTGCTGCTCTACCTCGCCATCGCCAAGAAGTTCGAACCGCTGCTGCTGGTGCCCATCGGCTTCGGCGGCATTCTCGCCAACATTCCCCAGGCAGGGCTTGCCCTCTCGGCGCTGGAGCAGGCCATCGAGGTGGCCAACCCGGCCGTGCTCTCCCAGATCGCGCCGACGCTGGGCGTGACACTGGATCCGCTGGCCAGCACCGACGCCTGGCGTGAAGCGCTCAAGGTGGTGGCCGGCGACGGGGCCTCACCGGACGAGCTGCGCGCCGCGCACGACGTCGCGGCCTCGGTCGGCTACGGCAACGGGCTGCTCTACAACTTCTACGCCGTGGCCATCGGCTCGGGCATCGCCCCGCTGCTGATCTTCATGGGCGTGGGGGCGATGACCGACTTCGGCCCGCTGCTTGCCAATCCGCGCACGCTCTTCCTGGGCGCGGCGGCGCAGTTCGGCATCTTCGCCACCCTGCTCGGGGCAGTGGGCCTGTCGGCCATGGGCTGGATGGACTTCACGCTCAACCAGGCGGCGGCCATCGGCATCATCGGCGGCGCCGACGGCCCCACCTCGATCTACGTGTCGAGCGTGCTGGCCCCGGAGCTGCTGGGGGCCATCGCCGTGGCGGCCTACGCCTACATGGCGCTGGTGCCGCTGATCCAGCCGCCGATCATGCGGGCGTTGACCTCCAAGCGCGAGCGCGAGATCGTCATGACCCAGCTGCGCCCGGTCTCCAAGCTGGAGAAGATCGTCTTCCCGATCCTCATCCTGATGCTGGTGGCCTTCTTCCTGCCCGATGCGGCGCCGCTGCTGGGGATGTTCTGCTTCGGCAATCTGATGCGCGAGTGCGGGGTGGTGGAGCGCCTCTCCGACACCGCCCAGAACGCTCTGATCAACATCGTCACCATCGTGCTCGGCCTGGCGGTGGGCTCCAAGCTGATGGCCGAGAACTTCCTGACCCTGGAAACGCTGGGCATCCTGGCACTGGGTATCGTCGCCTTCGGCATCGGCACCGCCGCCGGGGTGCTGATGGCCAAGCTGATGAATGCGGTGAGCAAGATGCCCATCAACCCGCTGATCGGGTCGGCCGGCGTCTCCGCGGTGCCCATGGCGGCGCGGGTCTCCAACAAGGTGGGGCTGGAGGCCAACCCCCACAACTTCCTGCTGATGCACGCCATGGGGCCCAACGTGGCCGGGGTGGTGGGCTCGGCGGTGGCCGCCGGGGTGATGATCAAGTACCTGGGCTGAACCGCCGCCGCAGCCACGCAGGACGGCGCCCCCACGGGGCGCCGTCCCGTGTTGGGCGATGGGTCGGCTACCAGGCCAGCACGGCGGCGTCGGTGCGCGGTTCGGTGCCGCCACACAGCACGCCGCTGGACGGGTCGCGCAAGATCACCTGGCCGCGGCCGAAGCTCAGCGAGTCGGCTCGCTTGACGACACGGTGGCCGCGGCGGGCGAGGGCCTGGGCCAGGTGGTCGGGAAAGTGCGGCTCCACCTCGAGGGTGCGCCCGGCGGTCCACTTCCAGCGCGGCCGGTCCAGCGCTGCCTGGGGGTTCAAGCGGTCGTCGAGCAGGCTGGTGACCACCTGGACATGTCCCTGGGGCTGCATGAAGCCACCCATCACCCCGAAGGAGCCTAGGGCCTCGCCGCCCCGGGTGAGAAAGCCCGGGATGATCGTATGGTAGGGGCGCTTGCCGGGCGACAGGGCATTGGCGTGCCTGGCGTCGAGCGAGAACGAGCGACCGCGGTTGTGCAGGGCGATGCCGGTGCCGGGGATCACGACGCCGGACCCGAAGCCCTCGAAGTTGCTCTGGATCAGCGACACCATGTTGCCCTCGCCATCGGCGGTGGCGAGGTAGACGGTGCCGCCGGTGACGGGATTGCCGGGCGCCGGGTCGAGGGCCCGCTCCCCGATCAACGCGGCGCGGGCCGCGAGGTAGTCGTCGGCCAACAGCTGTTCGACGCTCGGCCCCATCTCCTTCGGGTCGGTCAAGTAGTGCAGGCCGTCCACGTAGGCGAGCTTGGTGGCCTCGATGCGCCGGTGCAGCGTCGCCACCGGGTCGCGGCCCTCTTCGCCCAGCCGCTCGAGCAGGCCCAGAGCTTGCAGGGCGATCAGGCCGCTGCCGTTGGGCGGCAGTTCCCAGATATCGTGATCGCGGAAGCGCGTGCTGATGGGGGTGACCCACTCGGGCCGGAAGGCGGCCAGGTCCTCGCCGCGCAGCAGGCCGTCGTGGTCGCGGAAGAAGGCGTCGATGCGCTCGGCGAGCCGGCCGGCATAGAAGTCACGCGCGCCGCTCTCGGCAATGGCGGTGAGGCTGGCGGCATGGTCCGGCGCTACCCAGCGTTCGCCCGGCCGCGGCGCGCGCCCCTGGGGGGCGAAAGTCTGCAGCCAGGGGGCGAAGGCGGCGTCGTCGTAGGCGCCGAAGCGCTCCCAGGCCGCCTTCCACAGCTGGCTGACCACCGGCGACACCGGAAAGCCCTCCTCCGCCAGGGCGATGGCCGGTGCCAGCAGCTCGGCGAAGGGCAGGCGCCCGAAGCGCTCGCTGAGTGCCGCCCAGGCTGCCGGGGCGCCCGGCACGGTGACAGGCAGCAGGCCATGCGCCGGCATGCGCTCATGGCCCCGGGCACGCACGGCGTCGAGGGTGGCCGCCTGGGGTGCGGGCCCGCTGGCGTTGAGGCCGTGCAGCGCGCCGTCCAGCCAGACGATGGCGAAAAGGTCGCCGCCCAGGCCGTTGGCGGTCGGTTCCACCACCGTCAGCGCGGCCGCCGTGGCGATGGCGGCGTCCACGGCGTTGCCGCCGCGCTGCAGGACCTGCAGGCCGGCCTGGGCGCCGAGCGGCTGCGAGGTGGCGACCATGCCGCGCTGGCCGTAGGTCACCATGCGCCGCGACGGGAAGGGATAGTAGTGGGGGTCGAAAGCGTCGTGGGGGGCGAACATGGAGCCGCTCCGGTTCAGGGGATGTCCAGCCGCTGCACCCGCCCGCGCAGACGGGCCTCCAGGGTGGCCAGGTCGAGCTCGGCCCCGCGCGGCCAGCCGACGGTGAGGACCACGCCGTCGGCGCGGTAGTCGGCGGCCGTCACCGGGACGTCGTGCTGCGCGAGCCAGGCACGCGCTTCTGCCTCGCCGGCGAAGTCGACGCGCAGCGTCACGACCATGCGCTCGGTGACCTCGCGGCGGGGCAGGGTCGCCAGTGCCTGGGCGACGGCCTGGGCGTAGGCGCGGGCCAGACCGCCGGTGCCGAGCTTGGTGCCGCCGAAGTAGCGGGTCACCACGCAGCCTACCTGGCCGAGCCCGGCGCCCTCCAGTACCTGGAACATGGGACGCCCGGCGGTGCCGCCCGGCTCGCCGTCGTCGGCGAAGCCGATGGCCATCTGCTCGCCGGGCGGGCCGGCGATGTAGGCGCTGCAGTGGTGGCTGGCGTTGGGGTGGGCACGGCGTGCCTCAGCGAGCAGCGCCTCGAAGGCGGCCGCGTCCGGGGCATGGCACACCCAGGCAAGAAAGCGGCTCTTCTCGACCTCCAGCTCGTGCTCGTGCCATGCGCCGGGCGACAGGTCGGGCACCGGGTAGCGCATCAGTGGGTCGTCTCCGGGCGACGCACCACGCCCATCACCATGCCCAGCACCTGGATGTCGCTGTTCTTCAGGTAGATGGGCGGCATGGCGTCGTTGGCAGGCTGCAGGCGGACGCCCGAGCGCTCGATGTAGAGCGTCTTGAGGGTGACCTCCTGCTGGTTGATCAGCACCACCGCGGTCTCGCCGTTCTCGGCGCTTTCGCGACGCTCGATGATGATGACGTCGCCGTCGAAGATGTTGCAGTCGACCATGGAGTCGCCGCGCACGCGCAGGGCGTAGGTATTGTGGCGCACCATGCTGGCCGGTGCCGCGATGGTGTCGTGGGTGGCGCAGGCCTCGACCGGCAGGCCGGCAGCGACATCGCCGAGCAGCGGGATCTCGACCAGATCGGCCGGGGTGACCTCGAGTTCGGACCAGGCGTGGGCCAGCGGCAGGTTGGGACGGCGCTGCAGGTAGCGGGCAGTGACCTCGGGCATGTGACGCTCCCCCTTTCAGGCCTGTGGAAATGTACAGGGTATAGGCACTATATCAGCCGCGCCTCGGCTGGCAAGTTCCCCGCCATTCAACGCGCCTTGACCTGTGGCAAGAGAGGGTCGGCGAGGCGGCTGGGCGACTAGTCGTGCCGGGCCTTTCCGTGTAGAGTTGCCGGCGAATTTTGCCATTCCTGGAGAGTGCCTTGAGCCTGCGTCTGCAAGCGCGCAACCTGGCCTGTGAACGCGATGATCGCTGGCTGTTTCATGGCCTCGATCTGGACATCCGGGCCGGCGAGATCGTCCGCGTGGAGGGGCCCAACGGCAGCGGCAAGACGACGCTGCTCAAGATTCTCTCCGGGCAGCTTGCCGACTACGAGGGCGAGCTCTTCTGGGGCGATCAGCCCATGCGCCGGGCCCGCGAGGCCTTTCTCTCCAGCCTGCTCTACCTGGGGCACGCGCCCGGCGTCAAGGCGGCGTTGACCCCGCTGGAGAACCTCGCCTGGTACCAGGCGCTGGCCGGTCAGTCCCGCGACGAATCGTCGCGCCTGGCGGCCCTGGAGGCGGTCGGCCTGGCCGGCTTCGAGGATATCCCGGCCGGGCAGCTCTCCGCCGGCCAGCAGCGTCGGGTGGCGCTCGCCCGCCTGTCGCTGATCCCGCGACCGCTGTGGGTGCTCGACGAACCCTTCACCGCCATCGACCGCGACGGGGTGAGTGCCCTGGAGCAGCGCCTGGTGGCCCATGCCCGTCGGGGCGGCTGCGTGCTGGTGACCACTCACCATGAGCTGACCCCCTGCGATGAGCTGCGCCGCATTCGCCTGGGCGCGGGAGGCTGCGATGCAGGTCACTGAGCGTCTGGCGACAGAAGCGGCCATGAAGACCATGGGTACGGAACCTCAGGGCGGCCTCGGAGTCGCATTCTGGGCCACGCTGAAGCGCGATCTGGTCCTGCTGTTGCGGCGTCGCAGCGAGGTGATGAACCCGTTGGTCTTCTTCGCCATCGTCATCACCCTGTTTCCCATCGGCATCTCGCCGGACCCCGAGCTTCTGGCGGCCATCGCCCCGGGGCTTCTGTGGGTGGCGGCGCTGCTCGCCGCGCTGCTGTCGCTGGACAGCCTGTTCAGGGCCGACTATGACGACGGCTCCCTCGAGCAGCTGCTGCTCACGCCGCAGCCGCTGGCCCTGCTGGCCCTGGCCAAGGTAGCCGTCCACTGGCTGCTCACCGGGTTGCCGCTGGCACTCATGGCGCCGCTGCTGGGCATCATGCTGGCGCTGCCGGCGGGCAGCTATGCCGTGCTGGCGCTGTCGCTGGCACTGGGCTCGGCGAGCCTGAGCCTGATCGGCGCCATCGGCGCGGCCCTGACGGTGGGGCTGTCGCGCGGCGGGGTGCTGCTCTCGCTGCTGGTGCTGCCGCTCTACATTCCGGTGCTGATCTTCGGCGCCGGCGCCGTGCAGGCCGCCATCCTGGGTGACGGGATCACGGCGCATCTGGCAATCCTGGGTGCCCTGCTGGCAGTGGCACTGATCTTCGCGCCCTGGGCGATCGCCGCATCGCTGCGCATCAGTATCAACGGTTGAGGGGTGAACGAGGCATGTGGGCCTTCATTCATAAGCTGGGGTCTCCCAAGTGGTTCTACGGCATCAGCGCGCGGCTGCAACCCTGGTTCTGGGTGCTGGCGCTGGTATTGATCGCCGTCGGCACCGTCTGGGGGCTGGCCTTCGCGCCGGCCGACTATCAGCAGGGCAACAGTTTCCGCATCATCTACGTCCACGTGCCGGCGGCCTTCCTGGCCCAGTCGATCTTCGTCACCATGGCGGTGGCGGGGATGATCTTCATGGTGTGGAAGATCAAGATCGCCGACATGGCGGCGGCCATGATGGCCCCGCTGGGCGCCGCCATGACCTTCATCGCGCTCTTCTCCGGGGCGGTGTGGGGCGTGCCCACCTGGGGAACCTGGTGGATGTGGGATGCCCGCCTGACCTCGATGCTGATCCTGCTGTTCCTGTACCTCGGCGTCATCGCCCTGCGCGGCGCCTTCGCCAGCCGCGACAGCGCCTCCCGCGCCGCCTCGGTGCTGGCCATGGTGGGCGTGATCAACATCCCCATCATCAAGTACTCGGTGGACTGGTGGTACACCCTGCACCAGCCCGCCTCCTTCACCCTCACCGAGCGG
This sequence comes from Halomonas sp. NO4, assembly GCF_010994375.1. Lineage (GTDB taxonomy): Bacteria > Pseudomonadota > Gammaproteobacteria > Pseudomonadales > Halomonadaceae > Halomonas. The sequence goes on along the minus strand of NZ_WHMA01000004.1, from coordinate 91,401 downwards.
CCGGCCATGCCCACGGAGATGTGGGTGCCGCTGCTGATCATGGTGGTGGGGTTCTACTGCTTCTTCATCGCCGTGACCCTGCTGCGCACGCGCAGCGAGATCCTGCGGCGCGAAGCCAACAAGCGCTGGGTCCGCGAACTCGCGGGGGAGACGAGCTGATGGCATTCGATACCTTCCAGGAGTTTCTCGCCATGGGCGGCCATGCGCCCTACGTGTGGGCCGCCTGGGCGGTCACCCTGGCGCTGCTGGTGGGCAGTGGGCTGCATGCCCGCGTCGAGCATCGCCGCACGCTACGCCACCTCGCACGCCGGGTGCGCCGCGAGCGTCGCCTGACCGGCAGCGCGGCAACGATTCAACATGACGGGGATGGGCACACCAATGACTCCCAAACGCAAGCGTAAACTGACCATCATCCTGGGGCTGATCTCCCTGGCCGCGGTCGCCGTGGGGCTGACACTCTACGCGCTGCGCGCCAACATCAACCTCTTCTTCAGTCCCATCGAGATCGCCGCCGGCGACGCCCCCTTCGAGCGCCAGATTCGCGCTGGCGGCATGGTCAAGGAGGGCACGGTGCACCGCAACCCCGACAGCCTGGACGTCGAATTCGTGGTCACCGACTACGTCGAGGACCTGGAAGTCCACTACAGCGGCATCCTGCCCGACCTGTTCCGCGAGGGGCAGGGCGTGGTGGTGGTCGGCGAGCTCCAGCCTAGCGGCGAACTGCGCGCCGATCAGGTGCTGGCGCGCCACGACGAGAACTACATGCCCCCCGAGGTGGCCGAGGCCCTGGAGGAAGCCGGCTATTCCCCGGCGGACTTCAAGGCGCACGGGTCGGGGAGTGATTCCGCCAAGGATGACAAGAGCTAATCCGCCGGAGCGTCCATGCTGATCCAGATGATTCCCGAAATCGGCCACTTTGCCCTGGTCATTGCCATGCTGATGGCGGCCGTGCAGGCAGTGATGCCGCTGGCCGGCGCCAGCCTGCGCCGGCCGCTGTGGATGGCCTACGCCCGGCCCATGGCGGCCGGGCAGTTACTGTTCGTGGTGATCGCCTACCTCTGCCTCACCGCCAGCTACCTGCTGGACGACTTCACCGTCGCCAACGTGGCCAACAACTCCAACTCCATGCTGCCCTGGTACTACAAGCTCAGCGCGGTGTGGGGCAACCACGAGGGCTCGGTACTGCTGTGGAGCCTGATGCTGGCCGGCTGGAGCTACATGGCGGCGCGCTTCTCCCGCGATCTGCCGCGCGACATGGTGGCGCGCGTCGTCGGCGTGCTGGGGCTGGTGGGCCTGGGCTTTCTGGCCTTCGTGCTGGTCACGTCCAACCCCTTCGACCGGCTGCTGCCCAATGCGCCGAGCGATGGCGCCGATCTCAATCCGCTGCTGCAGGATATCGGCCTGATCCTTCACCCACCGATGCTCTACATGGGCTACGTGGGCTTCTCGGTGGTGTTCGCCTTCGCCATCGCGGCGCTGCTGGGCGGACGTCTGGATGCCGCCTGGACGCGCTGGGCCCGCCCCTGGACCAACCTGGCCTGGGCCTTCCTGACCGTGGGCATCGCGCTGGGCAGCTGGTGGGCCTACTACGAGCTGGGCTGGGGCGGCTGGTGGTTCTGGGACCCGGTGGAGAACGCCTCGCTGCTGCCCTGGCTGACCGGCACGGCACTGATGCACTCCCTGGCGGTCACCGAGAAGCGCGGCGCCTTCAAGAGCTGGACGGTGCTACTGGCGATCTTTACCTTCTCGCTGTCGCTGCTGGGGACCTTCCTGGTGCGCTCCGGCGTGCTCACCTCGGTGCACGCCTTCGCCAACGACCCCGCACGCGGCTTCTTCATCCTGGTGCTGCTGGGTATCACCGTGGGCCTGTCGCTGCTGATCTTCGCCCTGCGGGCGCCGCGCGTCAGCCACAAGACCGGCTTCAACTGGCTCTCCCGTGACGCCCTGCTGCTGATCAATAACATCCTGCTGGTGATCATGACGATCACCGTGCTCATGGGCACCGTCTACCCGCTGCTGCTCGATGCCCTCGACCTGGGCAAGATCAGCGTGGGCCCGCCCTACTTCAACGCCCTGTTCGTGCCGCTGACCGTGATCATGAGCATTTTCATGGGGCTGGGGCCGATGTCGCGCTGGAAGCGCGCCTCGGGGCGCGAGCTGGTCAAGCGGCTGTGGCTGTCCGGCGCCGCGGCGATGGTGATTGCCGCTTTCATGCCCTTCATCATCGGCGGCGAGTGGAATGCCTGGGTGGCGCTGGGCCTGGTCACGGCGCTGTGGATCGTACTGCCGCTGGTGCGCGATCTGCTCGACAAGATGCGCCGCGCCTCCTCGCCCGTGGCAGGCCTCAAGCGAATCTCGCTGGCGCACTGGGGGATGGTGCTGGGCCATGTGGGCCTGGCAGTGACCATCGTCGGCGTCGCCGTGGTCTCCAATTTCGCCATCGAGCGCAACGTGCGCATGGCGCCCGGCGACAGCGTGAGCGTGGCGGGCTACACCTTCACCATGAAGGATCTGACCAGCCGACGCGGGCCGAACTACATCGGCGACGGTGCCGAGTTCGAGGTCCGTCGCGGCGACAGCCGGCGCAGCTTCACCATGAATCCCGAAAAGCGCACCTACATCGCCCGTGGCATGCCGATGAGCCAGGTCGCCCTGCGTCCGGGGCTCTTCCGTGACCTCTACTTGGCCATGGGCGAGGACCTGGGCGATGGCAGCTGGGCCATGCGCGTGCAGTACAAGCCCTTCGTTCGCTGGCTGTGGCTGGGGGCGCTGTTGATGGCCGCCGGCGGTGTGCTGGCGGTGGCGGATCGCCGCTACCGTCGCCTGGCCACTGCCCGCGACCCTGAAGCGGCGGCCGAGACGAGCTCGACACGGGAGGCGACGGCATGACACGACGTTTGCTGCTGATGCTGCCGTTGGTCGGCTTCCTGGTGCTGATGCTCTTCCTCTACTTGGGGCTCGGGCTCAACCCGTTTCACCGAGAGTCGAAGCTGGTGCAGGATGCGCGACAGTTTCCAGCCTTCGAGCTGTCAACCCTCGAGGATCCCGAGCGGCGCGTCGACGAGTCGGTGATGCGCGGTGAGGTGACGCTGGTCAACGTCTGGGGCGAGTGGTGCCCGGAGTGCAAGCGCGAGATGCCGCAGCTGCTCGACCTGGCGGACCGCGGCGTTCGCCTGGTGGGTGTCAACTGGAAGGACACCCGCGAGAAGGGCCGCGGCTTTCTTGCCGAGTTCGGCGACCCCTTCGCGGTCAACGTCTTCGACCCCGAGGGTGACCTGGCCTTCGAGCTGGGCGTCTACGGGGCGCCGGAGTCCTTTTTGGTCGATGCCGACGGGGTGATCCGCTACCACCACACGGGCTACATCTCGCCGAGCGACCTGCGTGACACCATTCTGCCGGAGGTGGAGAAATGGCAGTGATCCGTTTTCTGGGGGTTGCCCTGATACTGCTGCTTGCAGCGGGTCTCGTCCACGGGGCGGCGATCGAGGTACGCGAGTTCGACAGTCCAGTCCTCGAGGAGCGCTACAAGAGCCTCACCGCCTCGCTGCGCTGCCCGACCTGCCAGAACCAGGCCATCGACGACTCGGACGCACCAGTCTCGGGCGACATGCGCGACCGCGTCTACGCGATGCTCCAGGATGGCCGCTCCGACATGGAGATTCGCAGCCACCTGGTCGAGCGCTTCGGGGATTACGTGCTCTATAACCCGCGCCTCGAGGGGCGAACCTATCTGCTGTGGGGCCTGCCCGCCGGGCTGGTGGTGCTGGGCGGCGTGCTGGTGGCGCTGCTCGTGCGCGTGAGGCGCAACGCCTCGGCTCGCGCGCTTTCCGACGAGGAGCGCGCCCGTCTCGATGCCCTGATCAATCGCGGGAGAAAGTCATGATCCTGATGTGGCTCGCCTTTGCCATCCTGCTGCTGCCCGCCCTCTGGCTGCTGGTGGCGCCGTTGCGCCGCGCCGCGGGGGTGCACGACGCCCAGCGCGATTTCGAGGCCAATGACCGCACCGCCGAGCAGAACGTGGCCATCTATCGGCGCCGGCTGGAGTCGCTGGAGGCGGCACGGGAGCGCGGCGAGCTCGATCAGGCGCGCTTCGACGAGGATCGCCTGGAACTCGAGCGCAGCCTGCTCGATGACACCGCCGACCTCAAGCGTCGCCCCCTGCAGGCGCCCAGCGCCGGCCGTTTCGCCGTGCCGGTGGTGGCGCTGGCCCTGGTGGCCGTCAGCGTGGCCTGGTATCAGCAGAACGGCGCCGAGGGCGACCTGGCGCTCCATGTCGCCTACCAGGAGAGTGAGTCGCTGCCGGTGCTGGTGGAGCGCCTGGAAGCGCAGGCGGCGCGTCAGCCCGACAACCCCAACGTCTGGTCGTCGCTGTTCCCGCTCTACCGGGACACCGGGCAGAGCGAGGCGGCGCTGGAGGCCATCAACGAGTTGATCCGTCTGGAAGGGCGCCAGCCATCGCTGCTGGCCCAGAAGGCCCAGCTCAAGTTCTTCATGGCCGACCGCACCTTGACCGACGAGGTCCAGGCCCTGGTCGACGAGATCCTCGAGCGCGACTCCAGCGAGCCCACGACGCTCGGCATGCTGGGCGTGGTCGCCTTCGACCGCGGCAACTATCAGGAGGCCATCGACCAGTGGCGGCGTGCCATCGCCGGCATGAATGACCCCAACAGCGCCGAGGCGCTGCGCGAGGGGATCCGCATGGCGCAGCAGCGCCTCGGCGTGGCGCCCGAGGCGCAGGAGCCGGTGGCCGCCGGCCCGGGCATTCAGGTGCGGGTCAGCCTGGCGGATGACCTGCAGGGCAGCCTGGCCGACGACACGCTCGTCTACGTGGTGGCTCGCGACATGGCCGGCGAGCTGCCGCCGCTGGCCGTGACGCGGGTGCACCTGGGCGAGCTGCCCACCACCCTGGTGCTCGACGACCGGCACGCGATGTCCGAGCAGGCCAGCATCTCGCAGGTCGACGAGGTGCGGGTCATCGTGCGCGTCACCACCACCGGCGATGCCGAGCCGGTACCGGGCGACCTGTTCGGCCGGCACGAAGGCATTGCCGTGGGCGACACGGACGGCGATGCCACGGAGGTCGTGGTCGACCGCGTCGTCGAGTAGCCATGCGCCTGACATCGATCCGCCTCGTCGGCTTCAAGTCCTTCGTCGACCCGGTCACAGTGCCCTTCGACGGCAACATGACGGCCGTGGTGGGGCCCAACGGCTGCGGCAAGTCCAACATCATCGACGCCGTGCGCTGGGTCATGGGCGAGTCCTCGGCCAAGACCCTGCGCGGCGAGTCGATGAGCGACGTCATCTTCAACGGCTCTACCGCGCGCAAGCCGGTGGGGCAGGCCGCCATCGAGCTGCGCTTCGACAACAGCGACGGCAGCATGGGCGGGGTCTACGCCCAGTACGCCGAGATCGCCGTCAAGCGCCAGGTCACCCGCGACGGCCAGTCCAGCTACTTCTTCAACGGCCAGAAGTGCCGCCGCCGCGACATCGCCGACCTCTTCCTGGGCACCGGCCTGGGCCCACGCTCCTACTCGATCATTGGCCAGGGCATGATCTCGCGGCTCATCGAGGCGCGCCCCGAGGAGCTGCGCGCCACCCTCGAGGAGGCCGCCGGCATCTCTAAGTACAAGGAGCGTCGCCGCGAGACAGAGAACCGCATGCGCCGCACCCGCGAGAACCTCGAGCGCCTGGAGGACATTCGCGAGGAGCTCGACAAGCAGCTCGAGCGCCTGCGCCGCCAGGCGGAGGCAGCGCGCCGCTACCAGGACCTCAAGAACGAGGAGCACCGTCTCAAGGGCGAACTGGCGTTGCTGCGCGCCCGCGCCCTGCGCGCCAGCCAGGCCGAGGAGGAGCGCCGCGTCGGCGAGCGGGAGACAGCGGTGGAGCGCGAGGTGCTGGCCCTGCGCCAGTGCGAGACGCGTCTTGAGCAGGCCCGTGCCGAACACGATGAACTCGCCGAAACTCTGGAAGCGCGCCAGGCGCGCTTCTTCGAGACCACCACCGCCATCGCTCGCCTCGAGCAGAGCCTGGAGCATGCCCGCTCGCGCGAGACCCAGCTTGCCCGCGACCTGGAAGCGGCCCGTCGCGAGCTCATCGAACTGGACCGGCTGGGCGAGAGCGATGTGGCGCGCCTGGCCGGCCTCGACGAGCGCCTCGAGACCCTTGGCCCCGAGCAGGAGGAGGTTGCCAAGCAACTCGCCGAGCTCGACGCCATGCTGGAAGAGGCCGAGCCCGGCGCCGAGGACGCGGAGGCGGCCTGGGAGGCCTTCAGCGAGCAGTGGCGCGAGGCGAGTCGCGAGGCGGAGCGCACCCAGGACCGCCTGCGCGAGCAGGAGTCGCAGCTCGAGCGGCTCGAGGCCGAGGTGCAGCGGCGCCGCCAGCAGCAGCAGGAGTTTCCCGACCTCGCCGAACTCACCGCCCGGCGCGAGACACTCGGCGAACGGCTGGCCGACGTCCGTCTCGAGCAGGAACGCCTCGAACAGCAGCGCGAGACCCTGCTGGCACAGCGCGACGCCGCTCGTGACACGGCCGCGGCCCTGGAAGCGCAGCGCGAGACGCGCCGCGAGCGGCGCAGCACCCTGCAGGGGGAGCTCGCCTCGCTGGAGGCGCTGATCCAGGCGGCGCTCACCGATCCCGACGAGGCCCTCGCCGACCACCTGGCCACCCACGGCCTGGCGGCGGCTCCACGCCTCGGCGAGTCCCTCGAGGTCGAGCCCGGCTGGGAGGCGGCGGTCTCCTGGGTTCTGGCGCCCTGGCTCAAGGCGCGCCTGGCCGACCCCGCCACCTTCCAGGCCGCCAGCGTGGCGCCGCCCGCCGCGCTGGGCGCCCTGGCGCTGGAAGCCGCAGCGGTCGAAGCGGCGCCCGACAGCCTGGCGGCCCGAGTGCGCGGTGCCGGGGCCGCGGTGGCCTGGCTGGCCGCCATCCGCTGCGTGGCGGACGCGGATGCCGCCTGGGCTGCCCGGGGCGCCCTCGCTGCCGGCGAGAGCCTGATCACCCCCGACGGCCTGTGGCTGGGCCGCGACTGGGTGTGCCACCGCGGCCAGGGCGAAGGCCCGGATACCCTGCTGGTCAGTCGCCGGCGCCGCGACGGGGTGGCCGCCGAGCTCGATGCGGTGGCCACCGAGCTCGCCGACCTCGACGCCCGCCTGGGCGAAGAGCGCGAGCGGGCCGAGGCTGCCGAGGGCGAACGGGAGGGCGTGCGCGAAGCGGAGCGGCGGCAGGCCGCCGAGCAGCAGCAGCTGGCGGTTCAGGACAGCGGCCTGGCCAGCCGCCTCGAGCACCTGGAAGGGCGCGCTGCGGAACTTGACGAGGAGCTGGCCGGGCTGCGCGACAGCACCGAGGAGACGCGGCTGGCCATCGAGGCGACGCGCGAGCGTTGGCAGCAGGCCATGGCGCGCCTGGAGAGCGAGGCCGAGCGCCGCGAGCAGCTTGAGCGGGCCCGCGATCGCGCGCGCGAGCAGCTGGCCGCCCTGCGGGCCCGGCAGCGGCCGCTCAGCGAACGGGCTCAGCAGCTGGCGCTGGAGCACCAGCGGTTGACCACCGAGCGGGCCGGGCTGGCCGAGCAGCAGGGCCGTGCCGGCGAGACGCGCGCGCGACTCGAGACACGCTGCCAGGAGCTTCAGGAGAGCCTGGAAGCGCTACGCGAGCCCGATGAACTCCAGCGTGAACAGCTCGAGGAGCTGCTGGCCCGGCGCGAAGTGGACGAACGCCGCCTCAACGAGGCGCGGGCGCGTGCCGCCGAGTTGGCCGAGCGCCTGCGCGAGGACGAGCAGGCGCGCCAGGGGCACGAGCGCCGCCTCCAGGAGATCCGTGAGGGACTGCAGGAATCCCGCATGCAGGTCCAGGCGCTGGCGCTCAAGGCCGATGCTCAGGACGAGCAACTCGCCGAGCTGGGCCATGACGCCGCTGCCCTCGCCGCGGCGCTCGATCCCCACGCTACCGAGTCCGCCTGGCAGACCCGCCTCGAGGAGGTCGGCGAACGCATCCGCCGGCTCGGCGCCATCAACCTCGCAGCCATCGAGGAGTACGACCAGCAGGCCGAGCGCCGCGACTACCTGGAAGCGCAGCAGGTCGAGCTCGGCGAGGCGCTGGAGACCCTCGAGAAGGCGATCCGTCGCATCGACCAGGAGACGCGCACCCGCTTTCGCGACACCTTCGAGCGGGTCAATGCCGGCCTGCAGTCGCTTTTCCCGCGAGTCTTCGGCGGCGGAACCGCATGGTTGACGCTGACCGGCGAGGATTTGCTGGATACCGGGGTCGCCATCATGGCACGGCCCCCCGGCAAGAAGAACAGCACCATTCATCTCCTCTCCGGCGGGGAAAAGGCCCTCACTGCCCTGTCGCTGGTGTTCGCCATTTTCCAGCTTAATCCCGCCCCCTTCTGCATGCTCGACGAGGTCGATGCGCCGCTCGATGATGCCAACGTCGGGCGCTATGCCAAGCTGGTGAAGGAGATGTCCGAGAACGTGCAGTTCATCTATATTACCCACAACAAGATCGCCATGGAGGCGGCGGAAAGGTTGATGGGCGTAACCATGCAGGAGCCGGGGGTTTCCCGACTGGTGGCGGTGGGCGTCGAGGAGGCCGCCGCCCTTGCCGATGCCTGAGAGGACTTGCAAGCCCCCGGCAAACGCGATATCAGAATGAACGTTATGGTCGTATCGGACTCAGGATGTCCGATAGAGCAGGGAAAGGCGCAGGGTCGATCGGACTCTCAGGCGAGAATGCCGGGGCTTGACAAACAAAAAAAGTGGCCCTTTTTTCGGCAATCGCGCTATGCTGGTGTCGAACATCCATCCGGCATGGCGCCCTAGCGACAGGCAAGACGACCCATGGAACTAAGAGAATGGCTGATCATTCTGGGGCTGGCGCTGGTGACACTCATCGTGATTGATGGGGTACGTCGCCTGAAACGCCAGCGCCGAGTGCCCCGCCTGGATCAGGCGGGGGAGGAGACGGGCCTCGGTGGCGGTGCGGCGCCAGATACCGAGGAGGCGAACAACTGGGAGCTTCCCAACGGTGGGGCGCGGGTAGTCAGCCCGGCCAGTCAAACCCAGGTCAAGCCCAAGCCCAAGCTGCAGCGCCAGGAGCACCCCGGGCCCTCGCGCGTGCTGTCCGGGTGGCGTGCGGCCCATGCCGACGGGGCCGCGACCAGCGAGCGAGCCGATTCCCGATCCGACGCCAGCCAGTCTGCCGACGTCGCTCCCGCCAGCGAGCCTGCCGCCAGCACGCCCGAGATCAGCGTGCCCGAGACCAGCACGTCCAAGACGTCCAAGAAGAGTAGCGAGCCGGCCTCTGAGCGCGCCGCCCCGGCGGCCTCGCGCCCCGGCGACTCGGCGACCTCCTCTACTATGGCTACGCCCCCACCCGCTCGCGCGACAGCGTCCACTCCCACTGGCGAGGCGTCGAGCTCCCCGGAAGCCGACCCGGCGCCCGAGGCGCAGCCGCACCCTGTCCGGCCGGCCGAGGCCGTGTCCGGCGGGAGCGTCGAGTCGCCCGAGTCGTCGTCACCTGCCGAGCGCGAGACCGCCAGGATGGATGCACCGTCCGAGCGCCGTGAGCCCACGCTTTCTGCCCTCGACGAGGCGTTCGATGACCAGGCTGCGGCGTCGCAGCCGCTGAGTGCCGATCCCCAGGATCACGACGAGTTTCGGGACGACGAGGACGAACGTTACCGCCTCGTCGACCTGGATGGCGTTGGCGACTCGCTCAAGAGCGGTTCGCGGCGCATGGGCGAATCCGTTCAACGTTTCGGCGTCTCCGTTCAGGAGCGCCTGGCCAAGCGGCGCGAGCGCAAGCGTGAGGCGCGCGAGGAGAAGGCGCGTCGGGCGGAGCGCGAGCAGGCCGAGAAGGCAGCCGCACAGGCCGAACAGGAGGCGCAGCGTCGGCGTGACGCCGCCGCCCGGCAACAGCAGGCCGACGAGGCCGCGCTTGCCGCGGCCGAGGCGCATGACGAGGTCGAGGATCCGCTCTTCACCCCGGCGTACCGTTCCCAGCCCGCCGAAGACGCACCCGCCGCCAGCCGCGACGAGATGCCCGAGGATGACGTGGTGCGCGCCCACCCCACCCTGGAGAAGGCCCTGCGTCACGACGTCGGCGCCGAGCGCGCACGTACCACCCTGAGCCACGCCGAAGAGGTGATCGTCATCAGCGTCATGGCGCGCGACGAGGGTGGTTTCTCCGGTGCCGCGCTGCTCGATCTGATGCTCGCCTGTGGCCTGCGCTACAGCAGCGAGATGGGCATCTTCCACCGCTTCGAGACCGAGGATTCCGACAGCGAGCTGCAGTTCTCCATGGTCAATGTCATCAAGCCGGGGACCTTCCCCATCGAGGCCATGGACGACTTCACCACGCCGGGCGTCACTCTGCTGATGCCGCTGCCGGGCGCGACGGACACCGCTGCCGCCTTCGAGGCGATGGTGGAAACGGCCATGGTGATCGTTCGCCACCTGGGCGGCGAGCTGAAGGACGAAAACCACAGCGTCATGACCGCCCAGACCGTGGGCTTCGCGCGTCAGCGGGTCCAGGAGTTCGAGCGGCGTTATCGGCTCAGTCGCTGCCAGGCCAATTAGGACAACGCCGAGTTATTGCTGCGCACCATCCTCTGGCCGCCGGCGATAAGCCGGCATCACACAACCCTCGATGGGATGCCGTCGGGGGTTGTTGCTTTGGTAAGCTAGACATCCCTTGCGCCCGTCCTGGACCGAGAACCGAACCGCAATGACCCAGCCCGACCCGAATATCCGCGACGAGGCAGCGCGGCTGCGTGCCGAACTCGACGACGCCAATTACCGCTACTACGTGCTTGACGACCCGCGCCTTACCGACGCCGACTACGACCGTAAACTGCGCCACCTGCAGGAGCTCGAAACCGAGCACCCCGAGCTGGTGACGCCGGACTCGCCGACTCAGCGGGTGGGGGCCGCCCCCGCGGAGGGCTTTCCCGAGGTCGAGCACGCCGTGCCCATGCTGTCGCTGGACAACGCGTTCGACGAGGCGGAGATCGAGGCCTTCGTCAAACGCATCGGCGAGCGCCTCGAGACCGACGGCGAGCGCCTCGCCTTCTGCTGCGAGCCCAAGCTCGACGGCGCCGCGGTCTCCCTGGTCTATGAGCAGGGGGAACTGGTCAGCGGCGCGACCCGCGGTGACGGGCGCACCGGCGAGGGCATCACCGCCAACCTGCGCACCCTGCGCTCCATTCCCCTCAAGCTGCGCGGCGACGCTGCGCCCGACCTGCTCGAGGTGCGCGGCGAGGTGATCATGAGCCACGCCGGCTTCGAGGCGCTCAACGCCCGCGCTCGGGAAGAGGGCGGCAAGGTGTTCGCCAACCCCCGCAACGCCGCCGCCGGCAGCCTGCGCCAGCTTGATTCGCGCATCACCGCCACCCGTCCGCTGGAGTTCAACGCCTATCAGGTGGCGCGTCTCGAGCCAGCCTCGCGCGATGCCGCCCACAGCGCCCTGATGGCGCATCTGGGCGACTACGGCTTTCGCACCAGCAGCGCTCTCGAGGTGGTGACGGGCAGTGCCGGCTTGATCGACTACTGCCGCCGGTTGGGTGAGCGGCGCGACGGCCTCGGCTACGACATCGACGGCGTGGTGATCAAGGTCGACGACCTGCGCCTGCAGCGCGAGCTGGGCTTCGTCGCCCGCGCGCCGCGCTGGGCCATCGCTTACAAGTTCCCCGCTCAGGAGGAGACCACGCGTCTCAACGACGTGGAGTTCCAGGTCGGTCGCACCGGCGCCATCACCCCGGTGGCGCGCCTCGAGCCGGTTGCGGTGGCCGGGGTCACGGTGGCCAATGCCACCCTGCACAACGCCGACGAGATCGCCCGGCTAGGGGTGAAGATCGGTGACACCGTGGTCATCCGCCGCGCCGGCGAGGTCATTCCCCAGGTGGTGCGGGTACTGGAGGAGCAGCGTCCCGCCGATGCCCGCGACATCGTTTTCCCGGAGCGCTGCCCGGTGTGCGACTCGCAGATCGAGCGCCTGGAGGGCGAAGCCGTGGCGCGCTGCTCCGGCGGGCTCTACTGCGCCGCGCAGCGCAAGGAGGCGCTCAAGCACTTCGCCTCGCGCCGGGCGCTGGACATCGACGGCCTGGGCGAGAAGCTGATCGATCAGCTCGTCGAGCGCGACTGGGTACGTACGCCTGCGGACCTGTTCCGGCTCGAGGCCGAGCGTCTCGCCGAACTTCCGCGCATGGCGAAGAAGTCCTCCGAGAACCTGGTGGCGGCGCTGGAGACGGCTAAGCAGACGACACTGCCGCGCTTTATCTTCGCCCTGGGCATCCGCGAGGTGGGGGAGGCCACCGCCACCAACCTGGCGCGCCACTTCGGCACCCTGGAGGCACTGATGGCCGCCAAGGTCGAAGACCTCGAAGCGGTGGCGGACGTGGGGCCGGTGGTGGCCGCCCATGTGCATACCTTCTTCCGCCAGCCCCACAACCGCGAAACCATCGCTGACCTGCGCGCCCAGGGCGTGACTTGGGAGGAAACGGCGGTCGTCGAGCGCCCCCAGCCGCTGGTCGGCCAGACCTGGGTGCTCACCGGCACGCTGGAGAGCATGACCCGCGACGAGGGCAAGGCGCGTCTGCAGACGCTGGGGGCCAAGGTGTCCGGCAGCGTGTCGAAGAAGACCGCGGCAGTGGTCGCCGGCGAGGCTGCCGGCAGCAAGCTCGCCAAGGCCCAGGAGCTCGGCGTCGAGGTGATCGACGAGGCGACGTTCCTGTCGCGCCTGGAAACCTGGGAAAACGGCGAGGAGGTGCAATGAGCGACGGCCGCTTCATCGAAGTGCCCTACCGCATGCTGCCGGGCGAGACCCTGGACGCCCTGCTCGAGGCCTTCGTCACCCGCCAGGGCTACGACACCACCGACACCGGCGCGGGCATGCGTGGCTGGGTCGCCGAACTCAAGCGCCAGCTCGAGCGCGGCGAGTTGCTCATCGCCCACGACCTGCAGACCGAGACCACCGAGGTGATGACGCTCGCCCAGTGGCGGGCCTTCGGGCGCGACCTGGCCGATGACGAGGAGGAAGGGTAGGCGGCCGCGTCACCGAGTGCTGACTTGATCCATGTCAGCTTCTTGGCGGATTCAGCCGTCAAGTGACCTTTGGTCAATTCAGCTGGTGTGGGAGCTCCAGTAGGGTAGCGAATCAGCGGTTAATGATAGACCCGATTCCTGCAGCGGATGCTCCATGTCAACCTTCGTGCGCAAGCTCCTGGCCAGCCTCCGGACCCTCAGGGGGTTCGTGCTGGCCGCCATCCTGTCGGTGGCCGTGACCGTGTTCCTTGGCGTGACCCTCGCGGCTTCGCTGCTGTATGAGGACATCATTGCCCGCCAGGCCGAGCGCACCTCCGAGACCCTGGCGCGGCAGAGCTTCAACGCCATGCTGCAGGTGATGCGCCAGGGCTGGAGCCGCCAGGAGATGGAGCGGTTTGTCTCCGAGACGCGCGAGCTGCACGCCGAATCGTCCTTCGAGTTCGATATCTACCGCGGCGAGCGCGTCGCCGAACGCTACGGCGAGGTCGAGCAGCGTACCCCCGACATCGCCATTCGCGCCGCCCTCGACTCCGGCCGGGAGCGGGTCTATCGCGACAGGGGCGAGGTGCGCCGGGTGATGCCGCTGGTGACCACGCCGGAGTGCCTGAGCTGCCACAACAACGCGGCCACCGGCGACGTGCTCGGCGTCATCGATATCCGCCACGACATGTCGCCGATCAGCGGCGAGATGCGCCGCAACTACATTGCCCTGTTTGTCGTTGCGTCCTTGCTGGTGCTGCTTGCCGCGCTGGCCTTCTCGGGCCTGTTCGCACGGCGCATCCGCGGCTCCATGGAGGCCTTCGGCGAGCGCCTGGCCGCGGTGAATTCCGTTGCCGACTTCCGCCAGCTCGAGCTCAGGCCCCCCGATACCCACTTCCGCGAGCTCAACGAGGCCTACGACCAGGTCAACGCCCTGGCAGGGCGTCTCAAGAACGTGGCGGTGGACAAGGACGTGCTGGAGTTCGAGATCCGCCTGCTCAGCAAGTTCATCATCACCTCCGACGTGGTGCGCGACTGGCGCGAGTTCATCAAGGAGCTGCTGGGCGACATCAATACCATCATCACCGCCCATACCCTGGTGACGATCTTCCAGGTGGAGGAGGAGGGGTACGAGCTGGAGGTGTTCTGGCACCGTGAGGTGGCCCTGGAGATGCGCCATGCCTTCGAGCGCATGCTGATCGAGCTGCTCGAAGGCAAGGCGGAAGGGCACACCGATGTGCAGGTGCTCAAGGTGCTGCACCACGCCGTGCATCCGGCCGATGCCGACATCGAGGCGGCGATGGAGATCACTCCCGAGGACATTCGCCTGCAGACCAAGTCGCTGCTGCTCGAGGCGCCCAAGATCGGCGGCATCGTGGGCATCGGGGTGCAGTCCGAGCTTTCTCAGGACCCGCTGCGCCACATCGTCATCGACGGCATCCTCTCCACGCTGCTCAACCTGGTCGGCTCGGTGAAGGCGATCTACAAGTACACCCAGGATCTGGAGTTCTACGCCACCCGCGACCCCCTCACCGCCCTGCACAACCAGCGCGTCTTCAAGGACCTGCTGGGCTACGAGATCGGCCGTGCCCATCGTCACCGCTACTCGTTCAGCCTGCTGATGATGGACATGGACAACTTCAAGGCCGTCAACGACCGCCACGGGCACGCCTTCGGCGACCAGTTCCTGCAGGCTTTCGCCGAGACCCTCACCGAGTCGGTGCGCCCCGGGGATTTCCTGGCCCGCTACGGCGGCGACGAGTTCGCCATCATCCTGCCCGAGACCGGCGAGGAGCAAGCCTACTCGGTGGCCCTGCGCATCGCCCACAACCTCACCGAGCAGGTGTTGGTGGCGCCGGACGGCTCCACCGTGCGTGCTACCACCTCCATCGGCATCGCCGCCTACCCGCGCCACGCCAGCGACGCCCACGACCTCTTCCTGATGGCCGACAACATGATGTACAAGGCCAAGCGCAAGGGGAAGAACTGCATCGCCCTGCCCGATGACGACGAGGTGGCGGCGATCTTCCGCGAGGTGGGCGAGAAGAACCAGATGGTGCTCAGCGCCCTGGAGGAGGAGCGGATCGTGCCCTTCTTCCAGCCCATCGCCGACACCCGCACCGGCGAGGTGGCCATTCACGAGCTGCTGATGCGCATCGAGGTGGACGGGCGCATCGTCCCGGCGGGGGAGTTCATCGACATCGCCGAGAGCATCGGCGTGATCCACAAGATGGACTACCAGCTCATCGAGAAGGCCTTCGCCCAGGTACAGGCGCAGGGTTACAACGGCCTGCTGTTCATCAACCTCTCGCCCAAGTCGCTGATCATCGGCGAGTTCATCGGGCGTATCCACCAACTGGCGATCGACTACGACATCCGCCCCGAGCGCATCGTCTTCGAGCTCACCGAGCGCGAGACGGTGAGCAACCTCAAGCTGCTGGAGAAGTTCGTGCTCGACCTCAAGCTCGAGGGCTTCAACTTCGCCATCGACGACTTCGGTTCCGGCTTCTCCTCCTTCCGCTACCTCAAGCAGTTCCCCATCGACGTGATCAAGATCGAGGGCGAGTTCATCCGCAACATGACGACCGACGACAAGTACATGGCCTTCGTCAAGAGCATCGTCACCCTGGCGCGCAGCCTGGGCGTGAGCACCATCGCCGAGTTCATCGAGGACGAGATGGTGTTCGCGGCGGTGCGCGAGCTGGGCATCGACTACGGCCAGGGCTACTACCTGGGTCGCCCGGCCCCGCACTTCCAGCTCGACCGGCACGCCGCCGACCGCCCCCTGCCGTCCCTGTGAGGGAGGGCCGGGTCGCGGCTGTCAGTCATCGAGCTTTCCGCGGATCAGGTCGCGAATCACTCGCCGCCCGGGGTGCAGGTGATCCACCAGCGGCTGCTCCAGGGGCAGCGGCTCGTCGCAGATCATCGAGGCCAGCAGCTCGGCGCACAGCGGCGCGCTGGCCAGGCCGCGGGAGCCGTGGGCGGCGCTGATCCATAGCCCCTGGTGGTGCCGGCCGGGGGTGTCGGGCACGCGGGTGGCGTCCTTGGCCAGGGCGGCGTAGTCGGCCCGCCAGGCCGCGGCGTCGGGCACCGGTCCGCAGTAGGGCGATTTGTCGGGGCTCGCCGCGCGCACCCCCACGCGGGCGGTGAGCCGCTCGGGCGAAAGGTCGGTACCGGCGGCGCGCAGGCCGGCGACGAAGTCGGGCAGGCCGCGCTCCAGTTCCGCCAGGTTGGCGGCGTGCTCTCGCTCGCGCTCCGCCATGTCGGTCTCGCCCGGGGCGAAAGTGGCGCCCACATTGAGCACGCCATCCGCCGCCGGCGGCACGTAGCCGCCGGCGCAGACCACCCGGCCCAGTTGCGGGGCTCCCGCTGGCACCTTGAGCTGGCTGAGCTGGCCGCGCACCGGCTGCAGCGGCAGCGATTCGGTCTGGGCGAAGCCGGCCGCCTCGCTGGCGGCGGCGATCACCACCTGGTCGGCCTCGATGCGCTCGCCGTCGGCCATCTCCAGCGCCCAGCCCGCTTGGCTCTCGTGCAGCGCCACCACCTCGCCCCGCTGGAAGCGGACGCCCGGCGTGGCCGCCAGCTGCGCGCACAGCTCCATCGGCCTGACCCAGCCGGCATTCGGGTAGTCCAGCGCCGGCCCCTCGACCCTGACCCCGGCGGCGGCACTGGCCGCCTCGGCGTCGAGGCCGCGTACCACGCTCTCGGGCAGCGGATGGTTGGCGAGAAAGCGCGCCTGACGCGCCTGCTCCTTCTCGCTCAGCGCCAGCTGCAGCACCCCGCTGGGCTGCCACAGGCCCTGCTCGGGATCGAGCTGGGCCAGCCAGCGCCGGCTATGCAGCAACCCGGCCAAGTAGGTGCGGCTCTGCCGGTTGGTGTCGACGGCGAGCTTGACGTAGAGCGCCCCCTGCAGATGGGTGGTGCCCAGGTCGGCCCGGTGAAAGCGGTCGATCAGCGTGACCGCGATCCCGCGCCGCGCCAGGGCGGCGGCAGCGCTGGCGCCGGCGATGCCTGCCCCGATCACCGCCACCTGGCGGACAGGGCGAGGGGCGGGCGGCGTGAACCAGGGCGTGCCTTCCCGCCGGGTGTCGGCGGGGGGTGTGGGGATCTCGCCGACGAGCATCTCGCGCTTGCGCCCGTGCCCCGGCGCCTTTCGCCAGGCGAAGCCGGCATCAGCCAGGCCGCGCTTGACCACTCCGGCGCAGGTGAAGGTGGCGAAGGTGGCGCCGGGCCGCGAGCGCTCGGCCACGGCGCGAAACAGCGCGGGCTGCCACATTTCCGGGTTCTTGGCCGGGGCGAAGCCGTCCAGGAACCAGGCGTCGACCTTACCCTCGAGCAGCGCGAGGCGCTCGGCGGCCTCGCCGAAGTGCAGGTCGAGGGTGACGCGCGCGTCGAGCCACAGGCGGTGCACGCCGGCGACCGGTTCGGGCCACTGGGCGACGAGCCGCGCGGCACGCTCGGCGAGATCGGGCCAGGCGGCGAGCGCCTGGGCCAGGTCGTCGCGGCTGAGCGGATGGCGCTCCACCGACACCAGGTGCAGGCGCGCCGCCCGCGGCGCCTGGGCATCGAAGCGGGCCCAGGCGCACAGCATGTTGAGACCGGTGCCAAAGCCCGTCTCGCCGATCACGAAGGGGCGGGCGGCCGTCCAGGCAGCGAAGCGCTCGCCCAGGCGATTGCCGTCGATGAAGACGTGCTCGGTCTCGGCGCGGCCGTCCTGGGCCGAGAAGTAGACGTCGTCGAACTGCATCGAGTGCGGCGCCCGCGTGCCGTCAGTGGCGAGGGTCCAGGCGAGGCGGGCGGGGGTGAGGCCAGCCAGCGGCGGCAGCGGGTCGTGGGCAGCGGACACGGCAGTCTCCGGGGGCGGCTGGGCGCCGCGCAGGTGCTCAAGAAATGATCAGTGGCCGCCGGGCGGCCTGCCATGGGGGATGGCGACAGGCGTCCGCGGCGTTTCAACAGCGTTATCCACAGCGACTGTGGGCAAGACGTTGTGGACAGCGGGTGCCGGACCGCGACGCCAGGGAAGCGGGGCCGGCGTGGGCTCGCCTCAGGGCAAGACTTTCTTGAACGGCTTGACCGTCACCTTGGCGTAGACCCCGGCGATCACGAAGGGATCGGCGTCGGCCCAGGCGCGCGCCGCCTCGAGGCTCTCGAACTCCGCCACCACCAGGCTGCCGCTGAAGCCGGCCTCGCCAGGGTTCTCGGCGTCGATGGCCGGATGGGGGCCGGCGAGCACCAGGCGCCCCTCGTCACGTAGCTTCTCCAGGCGGGCGAGGTGGTCGGGGCGGGCCGCCAGGCGACGCTCCAGGCTGTTCTTGACGTCTTCGCTGATGATCGCGTATAGCATCGCGGACTCCTCGACAGGCGCGGCAGGGCCGCGGGACTCGAACGGGCGCGGGCGTTGACCGGTCGGGGCCGGGCGCGCACCATGGAGCCATTATTCTGACAAAGTCGCTCCCCGGCGTCATGCCTATGCCCCAACTGCCTGCCCGCTTCACGGGCGATCCCGCCCCCTTGGGGATCGACCTTCACATGCACTCCACCGCCTCCGATGGGGCCCTGGCGCCGGCGGCGCTGGTGGCACTCTGTGCCCAGCGTGGCCTGTCCCTGATGGCGCTCACCGACCATGACACCGTGGCAGGCGTCGCCGAGGCGCAGCGTGCCGCCCACGAGCATGGCGTCACGCTGCTAGCGGGCACCGAGCTCTCGACGCGCTGGTCGGGGATCAATATCCACGTAGTGGGTCTGTTGCCGAAGGGTGCCCGAGGAACGCTGGTGGCCGGCCTCGAGTCCCAGGCGGAGGCGCGCGAGCGGCGTGCCGAGGTGATCGCCGCGCGCCTGGAGAAGGTGGGGCTGGCCGATGCCTTGGCGCGGGCCCGCGAGCAGGCGGGGGCGGCGCGCCCCTTGGGCCGCCCCGACTTCGCCCGAGCACTGGTCGCGGCGGGGCTTGTCGCGGACATGGGGGAGGCCTTCCGCAAGCACCTCGGCAACGGCAAGGCGGGCGACGTCAAGGCGCACTGGCCGCCGCTGGCCGAGGCGGTGGGCTGGATCCTCGATGCTGGCGGCGTGGCGGTGCTCGCCCATCCGCTGCGTCACAGCCTGACCCGGCGCAAGCGCGGGCTGCTGCTCGACGACTTCGCGGCGGCGGGGGGGCAGGCCGCCGAGCTGGTCAGTGGCTTCCAGAATCCCGACGTGACCCGCGACCTGGCCCGCCAGCTCGACGAGCGCGGGCTGCTGGCCTCGCTGGGCAGCGATTTCCACTTTCCGGGCGGCTATCTGGCGCCGGGCAGTATGAGTCCGCTGCCGCGCACCGCGGTGCCGCCCGTGTGGAGCCACCCGTGGCTGGCGACAGGTCTCGAGGCCGAGCCGGCCGTCCTGTAGCGCTGGCCGTCCAGCAGCAGGCGTGGTGCGCGCGCTCCCGCGCCGGACACCGATCCACCATGAACGACAGGAAGCGATCATGAGCCAGTACTTCGAGATTCATCCCGACAACCCCCAGAAGCGCCTGATCGATCAGGCCGTCCAGATCATTCGCAACGGCGGCGTCATTGCCTATCCCACCGATTCCGGCTATGCGCTGGGTTGCCACTTGGGTGAGAAGAAGGCCATCGAGCGGATCAAGTGGCTGCGTTCCCTCGACGACCGGCACAACTTCACCCTGGTGTGTTCCGACCTCTCTGAGATCGGCACCTACGCCAAGGTCGACAACGCCGTCTTCCGCCTGCTCAAGGCACATACGCCGGGTGCCTACACCTTCATCCTCGACGCCACCTCCGAGGTGCCGCGGTTGCTGCTGCACCCCAAGCGCCGCTCCATCGGCGTGCGCGTGCCCGACCACCGCATCACCCACGACCTGCTCGCCGCGCTCGGCTCGCCGCTGATGAGCGTGACGCTGATCCCCGACGGCGACGCGCTGCCGATGACCGACCCGGAGGCGATCCGCGAGCGTTTCGGCGCCCATCTGGACCTGGTCATCGACGGCGGCGCCTGCCACCTCGAGCCGACCAGCGTCATCGACCTGCGCGAGCTGCCGCCCAAGGTGGTCCGCGAGGGCCGCGGCGACGTCTCCCTCTTCGTCGAATAGCGTCTTTTTCGAATAGCGTCTTCGTCGAGTCGTGCCGCCCTCGCTAGCGGCGCGACTCCTCCTCTCCGGCCTGCGCCCGGCGCGGGTCCGGCGTGGTCTCGTCGAGCCAGGTGCCGCACTTGAGGCAGTAGCGGGCCCGCTTCTCGTGGCGGTCGTGGCCGCAGCCGGGGCACGCCTCCTCGGAGTAGCGGTCGGCACGGATCGAGCGGATCACCTCCGCCGAGAAGACCCCGGTGGGCACCGCGATGATCGAGTAGCCGATCAGCATCACCAGCGTCGAGATCGCCTGGCCGAGCGGGGTGACCGGCACGATGTCGCCGTAACCCACCGTGGTGAGGGTGACGATGGCCCAGTAGACGGCAATGGGAATGCTGGTGAAGCCCGCCTCGGCCGGTTCGATCAGGTAGATCAGGGCGGCGAAGATGGTCACCAGCATGAAGACGGTGAACAGGAACAGGAAGATCTGGTGCGTGCTGCGCCTGAGTGCGCCGAGCAGTAGCCGTCCCTCGCCGACGAACTGCATGAGGCGCAGCACCCGGAAGATACGCAGCACGCGCAGCACGCGCACGATCACCAGCGACTGGGCACCGGGAATGAGCAGCGTCAGCCAGGTGGGCAGGATCGCCACCAGGTCGATCACCCCGTAGAAGCTGCGCAGGTACTGCAAGGGGCGCTCGAGGCAGTAGACCCGCACCGCCAGCTCCAGGGTGAAGGCCAGGGTGAAACCCCATTCGATCCAGTAGAAGAGGGGGCCGTACTGCGCGTGGTAGGCGGGCACGCTGTCGAGCATCACCACGCCGATACTGCTCAGGATGGCGACGATCAGGGCGATGTCGAAGCCCTTGGCGAGCGGCGTGTCCGACTCGAAGACGACCTGGAAGACCCGGGTGCGCAGGCCCTCGGCGGCGGGTTTCATGGGGTGCTTCATGAAGAGGGCTCCGGCGCGTCGGGGGCGGCGTCGTCGAGGCGTCGCGCCAGGTCCAGGGCGACCTGCCCGAAGGCGGGGGTGAGCCAGTCGGGGGCGGCGAGCCGGCCGGCCAGGTCGCGGGCCTCGCGGTCATCGAGGGTCGTCAGGGCCTCGGCGGCGAGCCGGCGCCAGCGATCGTCGCCGGTGTCGGTCAGGGCGTCCAGCGCGACCATGGCGCGCTTGAGCCAGGCCAGCGGCGGCCCCCCCGCAGGCAGCGACCAGCGGCCGGCGAGCAGCGCTGCACCGCGGGCGGCCTTGCTGGTCTCCGCCGGGCGCAGGGCCACGCTGTCGGCAAACTCGGTGGCGAGCTGCCAGAGGGCGCGGGTTGGCCCGGCCTGCAGCTCCAGTTCCAGCTCGCGGATCGGCGCCCGTTGCGTGCCGCCGCGGATCTCGCCTTCATCGAGCGCCACTTCGATGCGCGCCCCCTCGACCGCCAGCGTCCAGGCGTGGCGGGTGAAGTCGGTGGTGAAGCGGGGCGCCAGCTGCTCGAGGACGTGCCCGCCGAGGGCGGCCAGGGGCGGCAGCTCGGCAAGCCCGGACAGGTCGAGGCCGGGACCCGGCACGGCCCACTCCCATTCGCCGCGGCGGCTCAGTCCCCCGGCCCCCTTGCCCTCGGTCTTGAGCGTTTGGCGCAGGCTCGCGCCGCGGCGGCGCAGGCGCAGCGCCATGCGCGCCTCCTCCAGTGCGCCGTCGGGCGTGTCGTAGTAGGTGTTGGCCAGCCTCAGCACCTCGGAGGCGACCCCTGCCAGGCGCGGATGGCGGGCCAGCCGCGCGGGGCCGCTCGTGCCCAGTGCCAGTTTCAGTTCGATCTCTTGGCCCATGGCGGCTTCCTGTGGCTGATGAGTGTGACGGTTGGATGACAAACTGGGGTCACTAATTTTTCAATGACGTGACAGTAGGGAGTCACTATACTGTCGCCGCCATTTCCTAAGCGCATGATACGCCATGGTGACACCCAATCCGTTCTCGGCGATGTTCGGTCGCTCGCCCTTCCAGCCGCTGCTGGCCCACATCGTCAAGGCGCACGAGTGCGCCGACAAGCTGCTTCCGTTCTTCGAGGCGTCGCTCGGGGGCGACTGGGACGAGGCGGCCAGTATCCGCGAATCCATCACGCGCCTGGAGCACGAGGCCGACAGCCTGAAGACCGAGCTGCGCCTCAACCTGCCCAACACCCTCTTTCTGCCCGTCTCGCGCAGCGACCTGCTTGACCTGATCAGCGTACAGGACAAGATCGCCAACAAGGTGCGCGATATCACCGGCATCATGCTGGGCCGCAAGATGCAGGTGCCCGCTGAGCTGGCCGGCCCCATGCGCGACTACATGCAGACCGCCGTGGCCTGCGTGGCCCAGGCGCGCCAGGCCCTCGAGGAACTCGAGGACTTGCTGGAGTCCGGGTTCGGCCGCCACGTCTCCGACGTGATGCAGAACCTCATTCGCGAGCTGCACGTCCTCGAGCAGCAGGCCGACAACCAGCAGGTGGCCATCCGCCGCCAGCTGTTCGAGCTGGAAGACCGGCTCAAGCCGGTCGACGTCATCTTCCTCTACAAGATCATCGACTGGGTCGGCGAGCTCTCCGACCGCGCCGAGCGCGTGGGCAGCCGCCTGCAGATTCTCACCGCCCGCTGAGTTTCCGGCCCGCCATCGCGGGCCGTGTTCGTTAATCCGACAGCTACATAGGAATCCACCCTATGTCGATCATCGTGCAATACGGCGACACCTTCATCATCCTGGCCTGCCTGTTCGGCTTCTTCATGGCCTGGGGCGTAGGGGCCAACGACGTCGCCAACGCCATGGGCACCTCGGTGGGGTCCAAGGCGATCACCATCAAGCAAGCGATCATCGTCGCCGTGCTCTTCGAGTTCCTGGGTGCCTGGCTGGCCGGCGGCGAGGTCACCGACACCATCCGCAAGGGCATCATCGACCCCGCCATGCTCGAGGGCGATCCACAGCTGCTGGTCTACGGCATGCTCGCCTCGCTGCTCGCCGCGGCGACCTGGTTGCTGATCGCCTCCATGAAGGGCTGGCCGGTCTCCACCACCCACTCCATCGTCGGCGCCATCGTCGGCTTCGCCATGGCGGGGCTGGGGCTGGAAGCCATCGGCTGGGCCAAGGTGGGCCAGATCGCTGCCAGCTGGGTGGTCTCGCCGCTGCTCTCCGGCACCATCGCCTTCACGCTCTTCAAGTCGGTGCAGCACCTTATCTTCGAGGCCCGCGACCCTTTCGCCGCCGCCAAGCGCTACGTGCCGTTCTACATCCTGCTGGTGGGCTTCGCCGTGGCCATGGTGACGCTCACCAAGGGCCTCAAGCACGTGGGGCTCGATCTGGGCTTCGGCGCCAGCCTGCTGGTGTCGATCCTGTTCGGCCTCGCCGTGATGCTGCTGGGCATGCAGATGGAGAAGCGGGTCCAGGCCGGCAGCCGCCAGGTCGACCACTTCGGCTTTTCCGGCGTGGAGCGAGTGTTCGGCTCGCTGATGCTGTTCACCGCCTGCGCCATGGCCTTCGCCCACGGCTCCAACGACGTGGCCAACGCCGTGGGGCCGCTCGCGGCGGTGATCAGCGTGGTCTACAGCGAGGGCGCCATCGACGCCACGGCCCTGGTGCCCTGGTGGGTGCTGGTGCTGGGCGGTGGCGGCATCGTGGTGGGCCTGGTCACCTACGGTCACAAGGTGATCGCCACCGTGGGCACCGGCATCACCGAGCTGACGCCGAGCCGTGGCTTTGCCGCGACGCTTGCCGCCGCGGTCACCGTGGTGCTCGCCTCGGGCACCGGCCTGCCGATCTCCACCACCCACACCCTGGTGGGCGCGGTACTCGGCGTGGGCCTGGCGCGCGGCATGGCGGCGCTCAACCTGCGGGTGATCGGCACCATCGCCATGTCCTGGCTGATCACGCTACCGGCCGGCGCCGGCCTGGCGATACTGTTCTTCTTCATGTTCAAGGGCATGTTCGGCTAAGCGCGAGCCACGAGCCATGGGCTGCGGGTGGATGGAGCATCGTCAGCCCGAAGCCCGAAGCCCGAAGCCCGAAGCCCGAAGCGGCGGTACCATGCCAGTGGTGCCGCCGTTTTCGTGGCTCTGCTATAGTCGAGTTCTCATATAGCCTCCTTCACCTGCTGCCGGAGTGCGGCCTTGGATACTCGCTTCCCCTTCGTCGACTGGTTCCGCAATTCCTCGCCCTACATCAACGCCCACCGCGGGCGAACCTTCGTCATCCTCATCGAGGGCGAGGCGATGGCCAACGGGCGCGGCGAACAGCTGATCCAGGATCTGGCCCTGCTGCACACCCTGGGCGTGCATCTGGTGGTGGCCTTTGGCATCCGCCCCCAGGTGCAGCAGGCCCTCGCGGCGGCCGGCATCGCGCCGCGGCGCCATGAGGGGCGCTGGGTGGCCGATACGGCGATCATGGGTCACGTGGAGCGCATCGCCGCCGAGCAGCGCCTGTGGCTGGAGGCGCGCCTGTCGCTGGGACTGCCCAATACGCCGCTGCACGGGGTGGAGCTCACGGCGGTGTCCGGCAACCTGGTGATGGCCAAGCCGCTCGGCGTGCGCGAGGGGATCGACTTCCACCACAGCGGTGAGGTGCGCCGCGTGCGGGCGCCGGCCGTGCAGGGCCTACTCGAAAAGGGCTCGCTGGTGCTGCTGCCGCCGCTCGGCTTCTCCAGCACCGGCGAGGTGTTCGACCTCGACGCCGCCGAGGTGGCCCAGCAGGCCGCGGTGGCGCTTTCCGCCGACAAGCTGATCCTGCTCGGCGAGGCCCCGGGGCTCTATGACGAGAGCGGCGCCCTGCAGCGCCAGCTCACCCCGGCCGAGGCCGAGCCGCTGCTCGCCGGTGCGACCCCGGGCAGCGAGGCAGCGCGTCACCTCACCGCCGCCTGCATCGCCGCGCGTCACGGCGTGGCGCGCACCCACCTGCTGTCGTGGCACGACCACGACGCCCTGCTCGGCGAGCTCTTCACCCGCGACGGCGTGGGCACCATGATCACCCAGCACCGCTACGAGCAGCTTCGCCCCGCCGAACTGGGTGACGTCGGGGGCCTGCTGGAGCTGCTCGAGCCGCTGGAGCGGCGCGGCATGCTGGT
The DNA here is from genome assembly GCF_010994375.1 of Halomonas sp. NO4. Classification (GTDB taxonomy): domain Bacteria; phylum Pseudomonadota; class Gammaproteobacteria; order Pseudomonadales; family Halomonadaceae; genus Halomonas. The sequence goes on along the minus strand of NZ_WHMA01000004.1, from coordinate 66,262 downwards.
GCCGCGCTCCCGCGAGCGCCTCGAACACGAGATCGACGATTACCTGGTCATCGAGCGTGACGGCATGGTGGTGGGTTGTGCGGCCCTGCACGCCTTCGGCGAGGCCGCCATGGGCGAGCTGGCCTGTGTGGCGATCCATCCCGATTACCGCGGCGGCGCCCGCGGTTCCGTGCTGCTCGCCGAGGTGGAGCGTCGCGCCCGGCGGCTGGGCCTCTCCGCGCTCTTCGTGCTCACCACCCATACCGCCCACTGGTTCGTCGAGCACGGCTTTGGCCCGGCGGACATCGCGGCCCTGCCGCCGCTCAAGCGCGACACCTACAACCACGCCCGCCAGTCCAAGATCCTCGTCAAGTCGCTGGCCTGAGCTGGCGAGGCTGTCGCCGAGCGGCAACGGCGACCGATCTGTTGTCGCCAAACGGTAACATTGCAAGCAGTTGATTTAAAAGAGAAAACAAGGAACGGTAGCCAGGGCGTCGCCGGGTGGCGACGTTTTGGGCACCCGATGACGCCGCAATCCCGCCGCCTGGCCGGCAAGGCCACGTTTCTTCAATTTCAACCCATTGATTTTACAGGTAATGTCCAGTTTCTGGCACGTCTGTCGCTATATACAGAGTGAGCAGAGACAGTGGTTCAACGGCTCGAACCATTGGGTCGCCGAATCACCCGGGTATCACCCCATGCCCTGTGCACCCGGGTCTCGATGACCGGCATCTGTTCCGCGATGTGTAACTCGTTTGCATAACCGGGTTGCGATGAGACGGGTACCGCCAAGCGGCAAGGAGGGGTACCAGCGGGCACGGATGCCCTGGCATGGACGCCTCATCCCCTGCGGGGGATCGAACATCGCGACAGCGCTCTCGGCCAGCCGAAGCGGTGTCGCTGCGAGACGAAGCAGGGCGGTTCGCCGCCCGGCTGTGACGACCAGCCCCTGGTGGCGTCGATACCGGCACAGCGCTTCGTGGGCCCCCGGGCCCATGGGAAAATGCGGGACATGGCTCGACCAGGCGAACGATGCCCCTGTTTTCCCGACCCTTCAGTTCCCTGCGTACTTGGGCCGGCCATGCCGGCCCTCTTTTTTTGGATCCCTGTCTTTTTTGAATCACTGTCGGACAGCGTGCGACACGTTGACCGCCCGTGAGAGACCCTCGAGACGCGACGAACTCTGATATCCTGCAGGCATGCCCATGGCGGTACCCTATCGACTCCTGAATAGAACGCTGGTCATGACCACACAGGTCTCGCGTCGTTGGCGCCCTCGCTCGCTGCTGCAGCTCGTGCTGCTGGCCTTCTTTATTGTGATGCTGCCCCTTGGCGTGCTGATGTTCCAAGCCAGCCAGGCGCTGACCGAGCTGTCGCGCCTGGCCGATGTCAGTGCCCGCCAGGCGGTGGAAGAGACCCGCCGCGCGCGCACCCTGAGCGCGCTCGCCCTGGAGATGGAGCGCAGCGCGCGCCAGTATGCCGTACTCGAGCAGGAAAGCCTGAGGGAGATCTTCGCCGAACGGCATGACGAGTTCTCCGAGTTGCTCGCCGCCCAGAGCGAACTGCTGCCCGACGAACCTTCGGTAGAGGCATTGGGCCGACAGCTGGTGCTGCTTGGTCAGTTGCCGGCGCTGGAGGGGGAGAACCTGCAGGCCTGGTTGGCGCTGTTCGGGCCCTTCGCGCAGCAGACCGAGGCGATGCGCCAGGCCACCAACCAGAAGATCGACGCCCGCATCGAGCGCATTCGCGCGCGCGCCGAGACCGTGCAGACGCGGCTTTGGGTGCAGACCGGCGCGATGGTCTCGGCGAGCCTGGTGCTGATGCTGCTGTTCAGCTGGCTGATCATTCGTCCCGTGCGTCAGCTCGAACGGCGTATCCTGGGCATCGGCAGCGGCGTGGAGGGCCCCGGGGCCCGCGACATCCAGGGGCCGGCGGAACTGGTGCGGCTTGGCGAGCGCCTCGACTGGCTCTCCTTGCGCCTCGGCGAGCTGGAGGCGCAGAAGCAGCAGTTCCTGCGCCACATGTCCCACGAGCTCAAGACCCCCCTGGCTAGCGTGCGCGAAGGCTCGGCGCTGCTCGCCGACGGCGTGGCCGGTGAGCTCTCGCCGCGCCAGCGCGAGATTCTCGAGCTGATCGACACCAGCGGCGGGGAACTGCAGCGACTGATCGAGCAGCTGCTCGACTACAATCTCCTGCAGCACCACCGGCCGGTGGATCTCGAGTGCCTCGACCTGGCCACCCTGGTCAAGTCGACGCTCTCCAAGCATCGCCTGGCGCTGGAGAACAAGGGCATGCGTGTCACCGCCTTCGATGGCCCGCTGGACTGGGTGGTCGATCGCACGGCCACCCGGCGCATTCTCGACAACCTGGTGTCCAATGCCATCGCCTATGGCGACGACGGCGGCGAGCTGGAGATTCGGGCACGCACGGCGCGCGACCATCTGATACTCGAGGTGGCCAACGAGGGCCCGCCGATTGCCGCGGAGGATCGCGACAACCTCTTCGAGCCCTTCTACCAGGGGCGGGCGCGGCGCAAGGGGCCGCTCAAGGGCTCCGGCATCGGCCTGTCGGTGGCGGCCGACTGCGCGCGGCTGCAGCAGGGCTCGCTGCAGCTGGTGGAAGACGCCCGCCTGCCGGTGTGCTTCCGCCTGGTGCTGCCGCGCCAGGCGCAACCGCAAGATATCATCGCCGATCATTCGCCGCTCGTCGCGACGGGCAACGACGCAAGGAACTGACCATGAGCCTCGATCCATGAGCCTGTTTCGCTCTCTCGGTGCTGGCGCGGTGACACTGTGGCTCGCCGGTTGCCAGTGGATTCCCGAGCAGCCCCTCGGCGGGGCCGAAACCCAAACGCCAGACGTTGCCGTCGCCTGTTATGCCGAGGTGCCGGACTTCGAGGACGAGGCCTGCCTGCTGCCCGACTGGATCGGCTTCGGCCTCGCCTCCCAGCGCGGTGATCGGGAGTGGCGCGACGCCATGCTCGCGCGTCTGGAGGGCGAGGCCAAGGCGCAGCGCCTGGCTCGCGCCGTGACGCTGGCGTGGGGCAGCGAGCGCGAGTGGGACCGCGCCTCCGAGCTCTACAAGGCCGACCTGCATGCCGCCCCCGCCGACCTGCAGCCGCTGCTGCGCTACTGGCTCAACGAGCTGGAAGGCCGTCGCGCCATGGCGCGACGGCTCGCCAGCACCCGCGAGGAGCTGGCGGCCCTCGAAGCCGCGAATGTCGAACTGGCCGAGAAGCTCGAGGCGCTGACCGATATCGAGCAGAACATCAACCTGAGACAGCAGTCGCCCTGAGCGACAGGGAGAGACGACGTGATGGAAGCGGCACGACCGCATGACAGTCGCCAACCGGGCTCCCGCACGAGCATGGCCCCCGCTGCCGGGGCGCAACCGACCGGACCGGCGCGACTCGCCCAGGCGCATATCCTGTTGGTCGACGACGACGTCAGCCTGCTGCGCCTGCTGGGCATGCGCCTGGAAAGCCGCGGCTTCCGGGTGACCACTGCCGAGAGCGGGGCGGAGGCGCTGCGCTGCCTGGAGGCCGAGCGCCCCGACTTGGTGCTCTCCGACCTGCGCATGGACGAGATGGACGGCCTGGCACTGTTCCAGGCAATCCAGCGCGAGGTGCCGGGCCTGCCGGTGATCATCCTCACCGCCCACGGCTCGATCCCCGATGCCGTGAGTGCCACCCAGCAGGGGGTGTTCGGCTTTCTGACCAAGCCGGTGGACCGCGACGAGCTGTTCGCCGCCATCGATGACGCCCTGGCCCATGCCCCGGGCAGTAGCGAGGGCGACATCGCCTGGCGCGCCGACATCATCACCCGCAGTCCCGAGATGGAGCGGGTGCTGGAGCAGGCGCGCATGGTGGCGGCCTCCGACGTCAGCGTGCTGGTCACCGGCCCCTCCGGGTCGGGCAAGGAGCTGCTGGCGCGTGCGATCCACCAGGCCAGCCCGCGCGCCGACAAGCCGTTCGTGGCCATCAACTGCGGGGCGCTGCCCGAGCAACTGCTCGAGAGCGAGCTGTTCGGCCACGCCAAGGGTGCCTTCACCGGCGCGGTGAGCGAGCACCGCGGCCTCTTCCAGGCCGCCGACGGCGGCACCCTCTTCCTCGACGAGATCGGCGACATGCCGCTGCCGCTGCAGGTGAAGCTGCTGCGCGCCCTACAGGAGCGCCAGATCCGCCCGCTCGGCTCCACGACCACGGTGCCGGTCAACGTGCGCATTCTCTCGGCGACTCACCGCGACCTCGGCCAGGCGATGCACCAGGGCGAGTTCCGCGAGGACCTCTTCTATCGCCTCAACGTGGTCAACCTCAAGCTGCCGCCGCTCAAGGAGCGTGCCGAGGACGTGCCGCTGCTCGCCCGCCACCTGGTGACCCAGGCGGCGAGCCGCCACAAGCCCTTCGTCAAGGGCTTCTCGCCGGAGGCGCTCAACCTGCTCGCCACCAGCGCCTGGCCGGGCAACGTGCGCCAGCTGGTCAACGTGGTGGAGCAGTGCGTGGCGCTGACCACCTCGCCGATGATCCCCGAGGCGCTGGTGGCCCAGGCGTTGGCCGCCGAGGAGAGCGCGCTGCCCACCTTCAGCGACGCCCGCGCCGGCTTCGAGCGCAGCTACCTGATCAAGGTGCTCAAGATCACCGAGGGCAACGTCACCCAGGCCGCGCGCATTGCCGGGCGCAACCGCACCGACTTCTACAAGCTGCTGGCCCGCCACGACCTCGAGCCCAGCGCCTTCAAGCCGGGTGGTCAGGCGAGCGGCTGAGCGTCGGCAGGGTTCGGGTTGTGGCTCAACGGCGCCACCGCCGCTTCACCGCCACCGTCAGCCGTCCCTCGCCGAGCCGCGCGGTGAGCGGCTGGCCGGGCCGGGTGTCGGTGGCGCGGCGGATCGCCTGGCCGCGCTCGTCGGTGAGGATCGCGTAGCCGCGGCCCAGCACGGCCAGGGGGCTGACCGCCTGCAGCTCGCGGGCCAGGGCGCCCAGGCGCTCGCGGCTGATCGCCAGGCGCTGCGTCATGGCCTGCTCGAGCCGAGTGCGGGCGCGTGCCAGGCGGGTGCTGGCCTCGGCCACCTCACGCTCGGGTGGGTGGGCAGCCAGGCGGCGGCGCAGGTGGTCGAGATGGCCGCGCTCGCTGTCCAGCCGGCGCGCCATGGCCCCGGCCAGGCGGGCTTCCAGGCTGGCCAGGGTGTGGCGCTGGCGCCTGAGCCCTTCGCCGGGGTGGCGCAGCCGGGCCCGCAGGTGGTCGAGGCGCTGCCCCTCGCGCTCCAGTCGGCCCTGGGCGGCGCGGGCGAGGCGCCCTTCCAGCACCGCCAGGCGGTGCGTCAGGTCGCGACGGTCGGGCACCAGCTGCTCGGCGGCGGCCGAAGGGGTGGGGGCGCGTGCGTCGGCGGCGAAGTCGGCCAGCGTCACGTCCACCTCGTGACCCACCGCCGACATCACCGGCAGCCGCGAGTGGAAGATCGCCCTGGCCAGGTGCTCGTCATTGAAGGCCCACAGGTCCTCCAGGCTGCCGCCGCCGCGGGTCACCAGGATGGCGTCGCGCTCCGGGTCGAGGGCCGACTGGCGATTCACCAGGCCCAGGGCGGCGATGATCGCCGGCGCCGCCTCTCGTCCCTGCACCGGCACCGGGATCAGCGTCACCTCGGTGAGCGGCCAGCGCGCGGCAAGCACCGCCAGGACATCGCGGATCGCCGCCCCGGTGGGCGAGCTGAGCACCAGCAGGCGGCGTGGCGGGTAGGGCAGGGGTCGCGCATTGGCGAACACGCCCTCACCGCCGAGCTTGGCCTTGAGCCGCTCGAAGGCAACCAGCAGCTCGCCTTCCCCGGCGGCCTGCACTGCCTCGGCGATGAGCTGGTAGTCGCCGCGCGGCTCGAAGATCGACAGCCGCCCGCGCACCCGCACCAGATCGCCGTCGCGCAGCGGCGCGGCGACGAAGCGCGCGCGGTTGCGAAACAGCGCGCAGCGCAGCTGGGCGCGGTCGTCCTTGAGGGTGAAGTAGACGTGCCCCGAACGCGGCCGCGACACGCCGGAGAGTTCGCCCTCCACCCACAGCTCGTCGAAGTCGCGCTCCAGCGCCTGACGGGCGCGGCGGTTGACGTCGCTGACGGAGAGGGTTTCGGGGGAAGCGGGCATGGGCTGGGCTCCTCGCAGGCGTCGCCACAGCCTACCATGCCGGGGCGCCCGTGACGCCGCCGCGCGAGGGGCGTGGCGGCGTCATGCGCTGGGGCGGGAATCAGTTGTTGCCGTCGGACAGCGTGTCGCGCGCCGCTTCCCAGGCGCGCTGGGCGTTCTCCTGGGTGGTCTCCCAGGCACGCTCGGCGCCCTCCTGGGTCTGCTGCCAGGCGCTCTGGGCGCCTTCCTGGGTCTGCTCCCAGGCATCGCGGGCCTGCAGCCGCGCCTGCTGCCACCAGGCGTCGCTGAAGACCGGGTAGTTCTCGAGCTCCGCGGCGGTGGCGTCGAGCATCACGCGGTGTTCGACGTCGTCGTCGTCCTGCGTCTCGGTGAGCAGACTGAACTGACCCGCCTCGACGATGATCTCGCGGCCGCCCAGGCCCAGCACGCTGCCGCTCTCGATCACCAGGGCGGTGACCTGCATGGCCTCGTTGAAGAGGATGTCTTCCACCTCGCCGACTTCCTGGTCGGGGTTCTCGCTGAGGTAGACCTCGGCGTCGAGGATGTCGTCGGCCGAGTAGATCCCCTGGGGCTGGTCGGTGGTCTGGGCAGCCGTGCCCAAGGCGAAGCCGCCGGCGAGGGCGGCAACGGTGAGGGTCAGAAGCTGACGTGGGCTACGGTTGTGCATGTCGGTACTCCTCCAGTGAGTGCGGGTCCGGAGAGTGTCATTCCGGCAAGTGTGAGTCCGGTGTGGGGCACGGAGCGCAATCGCCCCGGCACAGCATGCGACAGCGGGAATCCAGTCCAGTTTCCTGATGTAAGCGGCGTGACGCTTGACGACCCCTTCGGTCCGTGACGCAACGGCCGGCGGGGCGTTATAATGGTGGATTAATTTCACCTCCCCCTTCCCACCAGCTCACTGGGTGTTGCCGATTATGTTACGTATGGCCCAAGAAGCTCTTACGTTCGATGACGTATTACTCCTGCCCGGTTATTCCGATGTCCTGCCCAAGGACGTCAGCCTCAGGACCCGCCTGACCCGCGACCTCGCCCTCAACATCCCGCTCGTCTCCGCCGCCATGGATACCGTGACCGAAGCCCGCCTGGCCATCGCCATGGCCCAGGAAGGCGGGATCGGCATCATCCACAAGAACATGACCATCGCCCACCAGGCCGCCGAGGTGCGCAAGGTCAAGAAGCACGAGAGCGTGATCGTCAAGGATCCGGTCACCGTGGGGCCCAAGGCCAAGCTCGAGGATCTGCTGGCCATGGCCAAGGAGTACGGTTTCAGCGGCTTTCCGGTGGTGGAGGGCGAGACGCTCGTCGGCATCGTCACCGAGCGCGACATGCGCTTCCAGCCCAACCACGGCGACAGCGTGGCCGACATCATGACTCCGCGCGAACGCCTGGTGACCGTGCCCGAGGGCACCGGCCTCGAGGTGATCAAGGGCAAGATGCAGGAGCACCGCGTCGAGAAGATGCTGGTGGTGGACGACGCCTTCCACCTGCGCGGCCTGGTCACCTTCCAGGACATCGAAAAGGCGCGCACCTTCCCCCACGCCGCCAAGGACAGCGACGGCCGCCTGCTGGTGGGGGCTGCCGTGGGTACCGGCCCCGAGACGGCCGACCGCATCGGCGCCCTGGCCGAGGCGGGCGTGGACGTGGTGATCGTCGACACCGCCCACGGCCACTCCAAGGGCGTGATCGAGCGCGTGCGCTGGGTGAAGGAACACTTCCCGCAGATCCAGGTGGTGGGCGGCAACATCGCCACGGCGGAAGCGGCCAAGGCCCTGGCGGAAGCCGGCGCCGACGGCGTCAAGGTGGGTATCGGCCCCGGCTCCATCTGCACCACCCGCGTGGTGGCCGGCGTCGGCGTGCCGCAGATCACCGCCGTCTCCAACGTCGCCGCGGCCCTCGAGCCCTACGGCATCCCGCTGATCGCCGACGGCGGCGTGCGCTTTTCGGGCGATCTGGCCAAGGCCATCGCCGCCGGCGCCAGTGCGGTGATGGTGGGCGGCCTCTTGGCCGGCACCGAGGAGGCCCCGGGCGAAGTGGAGCTCTACCAGGGGCGCACCTACAAGGCGTACCGCGGCATGGGCTCGATGGGCGCCATGGCCCAGAACCAGGGCAGCGCCGACCGCTACTTCCAGGACAAGAGCGAGGGCGCCGAGAAGCTGGTGCCGGAGGGCATCGAAGGCCGCGTGCCCTACAAGGGCATGATGGGCGCCATCGTCCACCAGCTGATGGGCGGCCTGCGCGCCTCCATGGGCTACACCGGCTGCACCAGCATCCAGGAGATGCGCACCAAGCCGCAGTTCGTGCAGATCACCGGCGCCGGCTTCGCCGAGTCCCACGTGCACGACGTGCAGATCACCAAGGAAGCGCCCAACTACCGCGCGGGTTAACCCAAGCTTGAAGCCGGAAGCTTGAAGCTGGAAGTGGCCGCGCCGCTTCCAGCTTTCGCGTTTTCGGCCCGTTCGCCTCTCAAAGGAAAGGCCCGATGACCGATATTCACGCCCACAAGATCCTGATCCTCGACTTCGGCTCGCAGTACACCCAGCTGATCGCCCGCCGGGTGCGCGAGATCGGCGTCTACTCCGAGGTTCGCGCCTTCGACATCACCGAGGCCGAGATTAGCGAGTACAACCCCAACGGCATCATCCTCGCCGGCGGGCCGGAATCCGTCACCGAACTCGACTCGCCGCGTGCCCCGCAGAGCGTGTTCGAGATGGGCCTGCCGGTGCTGGGTATCTGCTACGGCATGCAGACCATGGCCGAGCAGCTCGGCGGCGCCGTGGAGGGCTCCCGGCAGCGCGAGTTCGGCTACGCCCAGGTGCGCGTGGACGCCGAGACGGCGCTGTTCCGCGACATCAAGGACCACGTCGACTTCGAGACCGACAAGGCGCTGCTCGACGTCTGGATGAGCCACGGCGACAAGGTCGCCCGGGTGCCGGCGGAGTTCACCGTCACCGCCTCCACCCCGAGCTGCCCAATCGCCGCCATGGCCTGGGAGGAGAAGCGCTTCTACGGGGTGCAGTTCCACCCCGAGGTGACCCACACCCGCCAGGGACAGCGCATTCTCGAGCACTTCGTACTCGGCATCTGCCAGGCCGAGCGCTGGTGGACCCCGGCGCAGATCATCGAGGACCAGATCGAGCGCGTGCGCGAGCAGGTGGGTGACCGTCACGTGCTGCTCGGCCTCTCCGGCGGCGTGGATTCCTCGGTGGTGGCGGCGCTGCTGCACAAGGCCATCGGCGACCAGCTCACCTGCGTGTTCGTCGACAACGGCTTGCTGCGCAAGGACGAAGGCAAGCAGGTGATGGAGACCTTCGCCCGCCACATGGGCGTGCGGGTGATCCGGGTCGACGCTGAGGAGCAGTTCCTGTCGCGCCTGGAAGGCATCGCCGACCCCGAGGAGAAGCGCAAGATCATCGGCAACACCTTCATCGACGTCTTCGACGACGAAGCCGCCAAGATCGAGGGCGTCGACTTCCTCGCCCAGGGCACCATCTACCCCGACGTGATCGAATCCGCCGCCAGCAAGACCGGCAAGGCCCACGTCATCAAGTCGCACCACAACGTCGGCGGCCTGCCCGAGACCATGAAGCTCAAGCTCGTCGAGCCGCTGCGCGAGCTGTTCAAGGACGAGGTGCGCAAGCTCGGCCTCGAGCTCGGCCTGCCCTACGACATGGTCTACCGGCACCCCTTCCCGGGGCCGGGCCTCGGCGTGCGCATCCTCGGCGAAGTCAAAAAGGAGTACGCCGACATCCTGCGCGAGGCCGACGCCATCTTCATCGAGGAGCTGCACAAGGCCGACTGGTACCACAAGACCAGCCAGGCCTTCGCCGTCTTCCTGCCGGTGAAATCGGTCGGTGTGGTCGGCGACGGCCGCCGCTACGAATGGGTCATCGCCCTGCGCGCCGTCGAGACCATCGACTTCATGACCGCCCGCTGGGCGCACCTGCCCTATGAGCTGCTGGAGACCGTCTCCAACCGCATCATCAACGAGCTGGAAGGCGTCTCGCGCGTGACCTACGACGTGAGCAGCAAGCCGCCCGCGACGATCGAGTGGGAGTGAGAGTGAGTTCAGACTGACACTGTTCTCAGTCAAGGGGCCTACCAATGGGTAGGCCCCTTTTTTTGCAATCCATCACAGGGTCCGGTGTACTGAGGCTAAGGCCGCTGAAACGGGCGCCAATAACGAGTGGTAAGGAACACAGGGACTGTCGAAGGGAGGTGGCATGAAGGGCCATCACACCATGCCGGGCAGGGCGGTAACCGGTTCGAGTGAGCATTGGACGGAGCGGGGGCATGGATAGGGCGGCCCTCCATCGGCAGTTGGCGCCGGAGGCCTGGCCGCGGCCAGGCCTGTCGCCGCTCAATCAGCTCATCTGTGTGCTGATCCTGCTGGCCTCGCTGGCCGCCGTGCTCGAGACAGAGCCGACCCTGCGTCGCCTGGCACCAGGGCTCTTCACTACTCTCGAGGTGGTCTTCGTCACCCTCTTCGTCCTCGAGTACCTGCTGCGCCTCTATGCAGTGGGGGAAGACCCGCGCTACCGAGGTCTCAGGGGCCGTATCCTCTATGTCTTCTCCATCTGGGCACTGATCGACCTGGTTGCCATCCTCCCGTTCTTCCTGGGCCTCCTTGCCCATAACAACGCCTTCCTGCTGCGGCTGCTGCGCATTCTTCGCATATTGCGCCTTTCGCGCCTGGGGCGTTTCAGCCGAGCCTGGTCGGCGCTGGCTGAAGCGCTGAAGACGCGCGTCCATGAGCTGCTGCTCAGCGTCGGGGTGGCGGGTCTGCTGCTGCTGTTCTCCTCAGCTTGCCTCTATGTGGTGGAGGCTGCCGACCAGCCGGAGGCCTTCGGCAGCGTGCCCCGGGCACTCTGGTGGAGCATCGCCACCCTGACCACGGTGGGCTACGGGGACGTGACCCCGATCACCGCCCTGGGCAAGTTCTTCGCCGGACTCACTGCCGTGGCGGGCATCGGCATCATCGCCATGCCCACCGGCATCCTGGCCGCTGCCTTCAGCGACGCCTTCCAGAACAAGCACAAGACATCAGGAGAGCGAGAATGGAACGACCCGACTTCGTGAAACGTGCCGAGGTGGCACGGCTTATTCCGGTGACGGCTGATACCAACCGGGAACAGCGAGCGGCCTCGATCATGCTGGCCGCCTTGCGTGGTGTACAAGAGTTTCGACAGCTGATGCTGGGTTCGCTGGGACTGCGGGTCGGTAGTCGCGCCTCTCTGGAGGCCTGGACGGAGGTGGAATTGGAGGCCGATGTCGGTGCTGCCAAGAGTGACCGTCCCGATGGACTGATCGTGTTAGAAACGGGGCGCAAACGCTGGCTGGCGCTCGTCGAAGCCAAGATCGGCAATGCCGAGATCGGCGAAGAGCAACTCAAGCACTATCTCCAGCAGGCCAAGAAGAACAAGGTAGATGCGGTACTCACCATCACTAATCAATTCGTGGCCATGCCCTCTCACCACCCGGTGAAGGTGCCGAAGACCATGCTCAAGGGTGTCGAGCTTTTCCACTGGTCCTGGATGTATGTGGTGACTCAGGCGACGCTGCTGCTGGAATCCGGCGAGATCACCTCACCCGATCAGCGGTTCCTGTTGGAGGAGGTGCTGCGTTACCTCGGCCACGAGTCCAGCGGGATCTCCCGTTTCGACAGCATGAACCGCGAGTGGAAGGAGGTGGTGAGCAAGGTGAAGAGCGGTGCCGTGCTGGGCAAGAGCACCGAAGAGGTGGAGAACACCGTCTCCAGCTGGCACCAGGAACAGCGCGACCTCTGTCTGGTTATGAGCCGTAAGCTGGGGCGCCCCGTCAAGCTAAAACTGGCCCGTGCCCACCGTACCGATCCAGTGAAGCGCCTCAAGGACGACTGCGAAGTGCTGGCTAAGGACAAGGTGCTGTGCTGTTGCCTGGAAGTACCGGATGCCGCAGCAGATCTGGAAGTCACCGCCGACCTCACCAAGCGTACGATCGTCTGTTCGATGCGTCTCACGGCTCCTCAAGACAAGAAGCGCAGCACGGCACGGGCCAACTGGCTGGCGCGGCAGCTTCCCAAGGCAGAGCCCGAGGGCATGTTCGTCAAGGCGATTCGTCCTGGCCGTGCCGAGGAGACCCAGGCGACCCTGACCAAGGTCCTCGAAGACGCCGCGGTGCTGGATTCATCGGTCACTGCTGTGGTTCCCAGTGCCTTCGAGGTCTTCTATATGGCTGATCTCGCCCACCGCTTCGCCGGCAACAAGGTATTCATTGAGGAACTGGAGAAGGCGGTGCCGCACTTCTATGAGCAGGTAGGCCAGCGTCTGAGAGCCTGGGTGGCACCGCCGCCCAAGCTGCACCGGCGAGACCCGGTTGAGGAAAAAGCCGACGCCGAACTGGAGGATACGGAGGGGGGGAATGATGATAGGGCAGGGTGGGATGCGGCTGAGTAGTGGTCATTGGCAACGGTCGTCGCGACAAGAGGATCATTGCCTGCGCGCTGGGAGACCATCGACTTCATGACCGCTCGCTGGGCCCACCTGCCCTACGAGCTGCTGGAGACCGTCTCCAACCGCATCATCAACGAGCTGGAAGGCGTCTCGCGGGTGACCTACGACGTTAGCAGCAAGCCCCTCGCGACGATCGAGTGGGAGTAAGGCTTGTGCTGTGTAGGCGACATCGTTCCAGGTTGTGGGTAAAAAGGCTCGTACGCAAGACGTAAGGAGTCCAAGCCATGCCAACACTACCCCATCCCACCCTCCGCCCCGAAACATCAGACGATGCCGAGGCCATCGAGGCCGTCACCGTGGCGGCCTTCCGCGAGGCGCCGCATACCAGCCATACCGAGCAGCATATCGTGCGGGCGCTGCGTGCGGCGGGGGCGCTGGCCGTGTCGCTGGTCGCCGAATGTGACGTCGAGGTGGTGGGCCATGTGGCGGCCTCGAAGGTGTCGATTTCGAACGGCGCACCGGACTGGTTCGGGCTGGGGCCGGTGTCGGTGTTGCCGGCGTGGCAGGGCCGGGGCATCGGCTCGGCGCTGGTGGAGGCGTGCCTGGCGCGATTACGGGAGCGTGGCGCCCGGGGCTGTGTGCTGGTTGGCGAGCCCGGCTACTACCAGCGCTTCGGCTTCCGCCCTCTGCCGGGGCTCATCCTGCCCGGCGTGCCGCCGGAATACTTCATGGCGCTGAATTGGAGCAGCGAACGGCCTGAGGGGCAGGTGGCCTTCCATCCGGCCTTTGCGGCGACGGCCTGATCACCGCTGCTCGCCGGTGAACCGGCTGGCTCTTGCGGCAGCGGGTACCCTATAGGGGTAAGGCCCACCACATGAGGTTCGAATGACACAGCCCGACCTCATCGCCTGCCCCTGCGGCAGCGGCCGGTCGCTCGCCGGCTGCTGCGGGCGATATCACGCCGGCGATCCGGCGCCGACTCCCGAGGCGCTGATGCGTTCGCGCTACAGCGCCTTCGCTCTCGATCTGGCCGACTACCTGTTGGCGACCTGGCACCCGAGCACCCGGCCAGCGAGACTGGACCCGGACCCCGCGACCGTCTGGAAGTGTCTCGAGGTGCTCGAGGTGCTCGAGAGCGGCGAGGAGGGCGAACGGGGCTGGGTGCATTTCCGTGCCACCTTCCGCGAGGGGCGGCGCTGGTCGGTGCTGGAGGAGTCGTCGCGCTTCGTGCGCGAGGCGGGGCGCTGGTTCTATCTCGATGGCAACCCCACTGTCCATCGGCTCAAGCCCGGCCGCAACGCACCCTGCCCGTGCGGCAGCGGGCGCAAGTTCAAGGCCTGCTGCGGCTAGGCCTGGCCGAGTCGGTGGTTGCTCCGCTGCTAGGGTGTTGCACGGGAGAAATGGCAGTGCAATCCCGCCTTCGGCGTCGACTCACCCACTTTGGGCTTTCGGTGGAATCTTGACCACACTGGCAGTGACGCCCTGCATCTCACGCGGCCGATGTCGCGTTGCAGGATTGTGATCCATCCGGCCAGATCGACCACCGCTCACCGAGGGGTATTCCGCCATGGCCCATCACGGCAAGTCCGAGGAGGAACTGCAGAGAGAGCGTGAGCAACGTCATGAGGCGCACTTAGAGAGTTCCTACAAGGCGTTCATCAATGAGCTGTGCCAGCCCGGCGACATGGAACCGGGCGAGGCCGAGTGTGCCGCCACGGCGGTGTTGTGTGCCCTGGAAAACCGCATCCATCCTGAGGAGTCGCAAGACATGGAGGCCCAGCTTCCCCAGAAGCTGCGGGAGCTGCTGGCGCACTGCCGCCATGGCAAGGCGGAGGCGCCGCAGCGGTTCGGCAAGGAGGCCTTCATCGACCGAGTCGCGGCGGATCTCGATGTCACGCCCGAGCAAGCGGAATCGGTGGCGCGCCGGGTCTTTGCCACGGTGCGCGACCAGATCAGCGAGGGCGAGTGTCAGGATATCGAGGGCCAGCTTCCCCCGGATATCGCCGACCTTTGGCGCGCCCCGCCGGTGTGATCCCCGGCATGCACGCTACCTCTGCCAGGGGGGTAGCAATCGGTACCCGAAACGATGGGAGGTGGCCGTATGGATCAGCGTCTCAGCGTGATCACCCTGGGCGTGGGCGACCTGGCACGGGCGCGCCGCTTCTATGAGGAGGGCCTGGGCTGGCAGGTGGGCATGGCCGTAACGGGCGAGGTAGTGTTCTTCCAGCTCAACGGCCTGATCCTGTCGCTCTATCGCCGTGCTGACCTGGCGAAGGATGCCGGCGTGCCAGACCCGGGCAGCGGTTTCGCGGGCATCGCGCTGGCCCACAACGTAGCGATCGAGGCCGATGTGGACCGGGTGATCGGCGAGGCGGAACGCGCCGGCGGCCAGGTCGTCAAGCCGGCTTGCAAGGCGGAATGGGGCGGCTATTCCGGCTATTTCGCCGACCCTGACGGGCACCTGTGGGAAGTGGCGCACAATCCCCATTTCCCCATCGATGACCAGGGCAACACCTGGCTCGGTTGAATATGGATGCCGGCAGTGAGGTGGCATGCTCGCCTGCAGTAGAGGATCATCCGGCACCTCGCCGTCATCGTCTCGGGGGCTCGAGATCCCGAGACGATGCGCAAAGAAGGCCTGAGACGGCCCTGTGCCCGGCGTCCGAAATGGGATGGCCGCTCGGGGCGGCAGACATACAACGAAACGGGCCCGCCTAGGCGGGCCTTGTTATCGAACGGGGCGCTTCGAGAACGCGTTAATCCCGAAAAAACCGTCGTTTGACGAGCTGCTTGAAAGGAGCCATGTCCTGACAGACTTGGCAGTCAGCCGACTTGCTCTGCCGGCAACGGGTGCCCTATACGAGTAGGATCCACCACGCGAGGCTTTTGTCATGACCGGTACCCTTTATCGACTCTCGGCCTTTACCCAGGACCCCGCCGGCGGCAACCCCGCCGGCGTCTGGCTGGGCGAGGCCCTGCCCGATGCCGCCACCATGCTGCGCATTGCCGCCGAGGTGGGCTATTCCGAAACCGCCTTTCTCGCGCCGATGCAGGGTGAACGGCGCACCGTGCGCTACTACAGCCCCCAGGCCGAGGTGAGCTTCTGCGGCCATGCCACCATCGCCAGCGGTGTGCTGCTGGGGCGCCTGGAGGGAGCGGGCACCTACGTGCTGGAAACCGCGGTCGGCGAGGTGCCGGTCACGGTCACCCGCGAGGGCAATGACTGGCACGCTGCGCTGGAGTCGGTCGCGCCCGCCCACCGGCCGGCCGAGCCGGCGCTGGTGAGTGAGGCCCTGGCACTGCTGGGCTGGCACGCTGATGAGCTGGCCGCCGACCTGCCGCCGGCGCTGGCCTACGCCGGGGCCTGGCACCTGGTGCTGGCTGCCGCCAGCCGGCAACGGCTCGAGCGACTGAACTACGATTTCGATGCCCTGAAGGCGCTCATGGAGCGCGAAGGCCTCACCACGCTGCAGCTCGTGTGGCGCGAATCCGCCACGCAGTTCCACGCTCGCGATCCCTTCCCGGTGGGCGGGGTGGTGGAGGACCCGGCCACCGGCGCGGCGGCCGCGGCGCTGGGCGGCTATCTGCGTGACGCCGGGCTGATCCAGGCGCCCGCCCAGCTGACGATTCGCCAGGGAGAGGCCATGGGTCGGCCGAGCCGCCTCGAGGTGACGATTCCCGCCGCCGGCGGCATCCAGGTGTCGGGCTCCGCCGTCGAGCTGTGAGCGAGATGCCCGGCGGACGCGCCCGGCCGATAGAGCGCCGGGCGCGTCCGCCGCCGGGGCTCAGGCAATCTGTCGTTGCTCTTCGGCCGGGGCGGTGGCGCGGCGCAGGAAGTCCCGATTGAGGGGACTGTGCGGCTTCAGCGCCAGGCGTTCGTTAGCCAGGCCCTCGGCCAGTTCGCGATTGCCGCCGCGCAGGGCGGCCTCGGTCAGCGTCCAGTCGATGATGTCGCGCTGTGCGTGGCTGCCGCCGAAGGCGTTGGCGATGAAACGCGCCGGGTGCAGGCGCTCGGCCGCAGCGGCGTGGTCGCCGTGCCAGAAGGCGACGAAGCCTTCCACCAGAGGCAGTCCGATGCGCCGGGCCCAGGCCGCCGTCTCAGGGCTGTGGCCGGCGTCGCCCAGCGCTGCCCGCAACGCCGCGACCCGGTCGGCGCGCCCGGCACCCAGGTAGGCCATGACCGCGTGCCAGTCGTTGAAGGGGTAGAGCTGGCCGTCGGCGTGCGCGTCCCAGGCGTCCGCCAGCTCCTGCCAGCGTTCTCCCACGTCCTGGCCGGTGAGGGTCAACCGCCAGAGCAGGGCCGAGGCGTCGACCATATCGAGCGCCACGGCGCTGCGTGCCTCTCGGATCGGCCCGTCGTAGAGGGCCAGCGCCTCGTCGGTCTGGCCGAGGTCGAGATAGCAGAGGGCGAGGTGCCACCAGTTGTGTACCTTGAAGAGGTTGTCGTCGCCGGACCAGTAGGGTTCGCGCGCCCGCATCCAGCCGATGCCGTCCTGGGCGCGGCCCTGCATCTCCATGACGTGGGCCACGGCGTGATGTGCCCAGCAGTCCAGCGGCTGCCCGTCCAGCGCCTGGCGGCCGGTCTCCTCGGCGCGGGCGTAGTCGCCGGTCTCTTCCAACCCGAAGGCGTACATGCCCAGCGCGATCGAATGGCCCGGCATGTCGGACGACCACCGCGGCAGCACGCGGGCGAGACGGTCGCGCAGGTTACGGGCGTTGGCGCGGTAGAAGTCGATCAGGTGCCCCGCCTGCAGGGCCAGCAGATCGTGCGGGTAGCGCAGGTTGTGGCGATCCAGGGCAAGCCCCGCGGCGCTCCACTCGCCGGCCAGCAGCTGCTCGAGAGCGGCCGCATGGGAGGCCTCTCGGTCGTTCAGGCGCGAGCCCTTGATGGCTGCCAGGTCGGTCCTGGCGATAGCGGCGGCGTCGGGCTCGGTGGCCAGGGCGAAGAGGTAGGCCCGGGCGAGGCGCGCCATGATGAAGTCGGGGGCGGCCTGAATGGCCTGGTCCAGCGGCGTCACGGGATCGCCGCGGTAGATATTGAAGGCGTCGATGGCGCGGTTATACAGCGTCAGGGTTTCGGCGGTGGCGCCGGGCAGGGGGTTGCCTTGGCGGTCGGTCAGCATGGCATGGGCTCCACGTTCTCGTTGTTGGCGGCGACGGCGTGTCGACCGCCCGGCGGCGGCCGGGCCGCTCGCCATGCTGCTAGACTAGGTTGAGGTGCGGGGAACCAGAATGGCCGAGGCGCCGGCGTTGTTGTCCGATCCGCCGCGATAGAGGCACTCACCCATGGATGCGGCGCTCGATGTGCTGCGCATGATCCGCTTTACCGGCGGCATCTTTCTCGATGCGGAGTTCTCTGCGCCCTGGTGCGTGGCCGCACAGGTCACCCCGGAGGATTGCCGACCCTTCACCCCGGTGCCCCAGGGCATACTGGCCTATCACTACGTCAGCACCGGCCGTCTGCTGCTGCAGGTGGAGCCAGGCCTACCGGTGGCAGTATCGGCGGGGCACATCGTACTGCTGCCGCGCAACGACCCGCATCGCCTCGGTAGTGAGCTCGGCGGTCGACCCGTCAGCGTCGACCATCTCCTTCAGCCTATGATCGCGGGCGGGCCGGCGCGCATCGTCTACGGCGGCGGCGGCGAAACCACCCGGCTGCTGTGCGGCTTCCTGCATGGTGACAGGCCCTGCGATGCCCTGATCGGCATGCTGCCCAGGGTGATGACGCTGGACGTCGCGGAGGGCGCGGCCGGGGCCTGGATCGAGAGTTCCTTGCGCTTTGCCGCCAGCGAACTGGGCAGCGGGGCGGTGCACTCGCCGGCGCTGCTCGCCCGGCTTGCCGAGCTGCTCTTCATCGAGGCCGTGCAGCGCTATCTCGCCGGCCTTCCTCCCGAGCAGCGGGCCTGGGTGGGCGGGCTGCATGACCCCTTCGTCAGCCGGGCGCTGGCCCAGCTGCACGACCATCCCGAACACCACTGGACGACGCAGGCGCTGGCGCGCCAGGTCGGTCTCTCCCGTTCGGCCTTTGCCGGGCGTTTCACGGAGCGGGTGGGCGTGCCGCCGATGCGCTACCTGGCCCGGCTGCGCATGCAGAGTGCCGCGCATCGTCTGCGTGAGTCGCCGACGCCCATCTCGCGCATTGCTCTGGAAGCGGGATACGAGTCGGAAGCCGCCTTCAGCAAGGCCTTCAAGCGTGCGTTCGGTACGCCGCCGGCCACCTGGCGCCGGAAGCAGCGCTCTGCCCCGGCGCCGACCCGGGGCGAGTGACAGGCGGGGCACTGTCGCGGCGTGGTGCCGCTGTGCTTGTCGGGGCCGTGTGAGACGCCATCCTGTATGAGCGCTATCATGCGGGGCCAAACAGCCATCGCAGCGTGTGAGGAGGCCAGGTGGGGGTAGTGATTGATTGTCAGGATTGGCAGGAGAGGGTGCGCGGGGTGGTGACACGTGCAGGACGTGGGCTGCTGCTCGCGGGACTCGCGCTGCTGGCCGGGGGCTGCGCGATGCTGGCGCCGGCGCCGCCGCAGGATCAGAGCAATATCTGCGAGATCTTCCGCGAGCAGCCGGAGTGGTATGACTATGCCCGCGACTCCCAGGAGAAGTGGGGCTCGCCGATCGCCACCCAGATGGCCTTCGTCCAGCGGGAGTCGTCGTTTCGCAGCCACGTGCGCCCGCCCCGCGAGCGCTTTCTGTGGATCTTCCCCGGCTCGCGCCCCTCGTCGGCGTATGGCTATGCCCAGGCCCAGGACCCGGTATGGGGCGAGTACGAGGCGGATGCCGGGAGTCTCTTCGCTCGGCGCACCCACATGAAGCACGCCACCGACTTCATCGGCTGGTACAACGCGCGCACCCACCGCCAGCTGGGCATTTCGCTTCATAACCCCGAGCATCTCTACCTGGCCTACCATGAGGGGGCCGGCGGCTATCGGCGCGGCACCTATCGCAGAAAGCCGCGGGTGATGCAGGCGGCACGGCAGGTCAGTGCCCAGGCGAGCCGCTACCAGTCGCAGCTGGCGTCGTGCGAGGCGGAGTTTCGCTGCCGCCGCTTCTACCAATTCTGGCCGTTCTGTCGGGCGTGACCGGCCGGCTCGTGAATGAACCTTACCAGGCTAGCGTTTGTCGCACGGGTGTTATACACCTGAGCTGCCATTGTGCAAGATGCGGCAAGCCTACTGCCATCAAGGAGTCATCATGAGCCAAGGAACCGAGTACGTGCCGCCGAGAGTCTGGAAGTGGGAGAAGGCCAGCGGCGGTACCTTTTCCAGCATCAACCGCCCCGTGGCCGGCCCCACCCACGAGCAGGAACTGCCCGTCGGCAAGCACCCCTTCCAGCTCTACTCCATGGGCACGCCCAACGGCGTCAAGGTCACGGTGATGTTCGAGGAGCTGCTGGCGCTGGGCTACCGGGACGCCGAGTACGACGCCTGGCTGGTCCGCATCGGCGAGGGCGATCAGTTCGGCAGCGGCTTCGTGGGGATCAACCCCAACTCCAAGATCCCGGCGCTGGTCGATCACAGCACCACGCCCCCCACCCGGGTGTTCGAATCGGGGGCGATCCTGCTCTACCTGGCGGAGCGGTTCGGTGAGTTCCTGCCGGGTAGCCTGACCGGGCGTACCGAGACCCTGAACTGGCTGTTCTGGCAGATGGGCAGTGCGCCCTTCGTGGGCGGCGGTTTCGGCCACTTCTATGCCTATGCGCCGGAGAAGCTGGAGTACCCGATCGACCGCTATGCCATGGAAACCAAGCGTCAGCTCGACGTGCTCGACCGGCGCCTGGCCGAGGTGCCCTATCTCGCCGGCGATGACTACACCATCGCCGATATCGCCACCTGGCCTTGGTATGGGCAGTTGGCGCTGGGTCGGCTCTACGACGCCGGTGAGTTCCTGCAGGTGCAGGAGTACGAGCACGTGCAGCGCTGGGCCAAAGAAATCGATGCCCGCCCGGCGGTGCAGCGCGGGCGCATGGTCAACCGCACCTTCGGCGATCCGGCGATGCAGCTCCACGAGCGCCATGACGCCGGCGACTTCGCGACCCAGACCGAGGACAAGCGCGAGACCCAGACCTGAGTCGCCTCCACCGACCCCCACGGCGGGGCCCGACGATGTGCCCCGTTGACAGCCATGGTTTCCCCGTCGTGCGTGCTTGGGCGTGACGGGGATACCGGTAGCCGCCCCCCTTGTGGCATCTTGGGGTTTTCTGCCTGGAGGCCAGCGACATGCCAAGCGTCTTTTCCCGCATCATCCAGGGTGAGCTGCCCGGCAACTTCGTCTGGGAAGATGAGCTGTGCGTAGCGATCATGACCCTGAACCCCATGAAGCCGGGGCACCTGCTGGTGATCCCCCGCGAGGAAGTGGATCACTGGGACGACCTGCCGCCGGTGCTGGCGAGCCACCTGATGGCGGTATCGCAGCGGCTGGCCAAGGCGCAGAAGCGTGCCTTCCCCTGTGCCCGGGTGGGGCTGCTGGTGGTGGGGCTCGAGGTGGCGCATGTGCACCTGCATCTGGTGCCGCTCGATGCCATGCAGGACATTCGCGTCGAGGGCCTGCCTCAGGCGGAGGCGGAGGAGCTGGCGGCGGGCGCCGCGCGGCTTCGCGAGGCCCTGGAGGCTGAGTGAGCCTGCCCAACGAGGGCGCTCTTCCCGCAGGACAGCAGATGGGAGGGCAGGGGGAGGCAGCGAACTGAGGGCGCCTCGCGCCCTCAGTTAGTTGACGAGCGTGACAAGCACCGGCGCAGTACCGCGATGGAGCATGCCGAGCTTCTTGGCGGCGCGCTTGGAGAGGTCGATGATGCGTCCCTTGACGAAGGGGCCGCGGTCATTGATCAGCACTTCCACCGCATTGCCGGTATCCGGCCGCGTCACGCGCACCTTGGTGCCGAAGGGCAGGCTGGGGTGGGCGGCGGTCAGCGCCTGCTGGTCGAAGGGCTCGCCGCTGGCAGTGGTGCGGCCCTGGAAGTAGTCGCTGTAGTAGGAGGCCACGCCGCGCTGGGCGTCGGTATTGTGGGCGTGGACGGTACCGACGGTGCCCGCGGTCAACAGGGCGGCGAGACAGACGGTCAGGGCGAAACGGGTCAAGGCTCCCATGGGAGTACCTCAGGGTGGTCGTGCGGCGCGGGGATCGCGGCCAGCGATGAGGGGCCTGGGTGGCGAGTGGATGGTAACCGCCACGGTTGGGTGCGGCAAGGCATTACGGCTTTCGGCAAGACCGAAACGCTGGCCGGGCCGCGAGGAACCGACGACACGAGGGGAAAACGACGGGGGGAGACAGCCATGACACGGTCAATCCGCAGGGCGGGGTGTGTCGGCGGGTGCCTTCTCGGGCTTGCCTGGGCGGGGCTCGTCGCGGCCAGCGGCCTGGCCTGGGGGCAATCGAGCGTGAGCTCGGTGGTGGTCAGCTCATCGGCCGGTGGCCATGCCAGTGCCGAGGCGGTGATCACCGGCCCCGATGCGGCGGTGGCGGTCAACGGTGACCGGCTGGAAGTGCGCGACGGGCGGTTGACCCTCAACGGCGTTGCCTATGGCCGGGTGGCGGATGGCGAGACGGTCACCTATCGGGTGCGTGACGGCGTGCGCACCCTGCAAGTGGACGGCGTGCCGCGCGAGCCTATGGAATGACACGAAACGGCCGGCGCAAGACGCCGGCCGTTTTGATCGGGCAGGTAAGAGCATTCAAAGCGCATTCAGCGCTGCCCGTGTTCCTCGAACAGCTCTGCCTTGGCGTCGCGCATGACATCCTCGCAGGCGGCCTGGTGAGCGAGCTGGGTCAGCAGCCCCTGGGCGACTTCGAAGCCCTTGCCGAGGCAGCTGTCCACCTCCTGGCGGCTCACCTCGGGTGTCACGTTGCAGTCGATCTTGAGCGTTCTTCCGCCGCCTTCCAGTCGGTCGGCGAATTCGCGCAGCTGCCAGGCGATTCGTTCCTTCCAGCTGGCTGCTTCCTCCGCGCCTTCGTTTACGCTGAACGTGCACTGCCACTCCGGTCTGTAAACCTTCATGTGAACCTCCTGCGTGCTGGCTGGGAAGAATGATCGATCGTGATTCGTACTCCGTTCCGGCGACTGTCGCCCGCCCATCATAGCGGTTTTTCCCGTTCATGACAGGCATGACGAGCGGACCGTCTGTCTTTTCCTGATGACACGGGTCGGAACCGGCCGACGGGAGGGGAGGAGTCGGACATGAACCGGGTCAGACGGGGTGCGCAATAGCCTGACATCGGGCTCGCTCGCTGTCTGGCAACGGCGCTAAGTCCTGGGTGCTGGTAGCTATCGGCCTTGCCGGCGAGGCGCGAGGTTTCGCCATGGCGCGGGCCCGTGCTATCCTGCCGGCCTTCCATCACCTCGCCCCCTGCTCTGGCTTGAGGGCTTGCGCTCCTCCCTGTTTGCCGCCCGGCGCCCGCCTTTTCCTGCAGGTTTATCTACGTGTCTGTTTTTTCATCCGATTTCGCTGCGTTGCCGTTGGCGCCGGAGCTGCTGGCTAACCTCGACTCTCTCGGCTACCACGCCATGACGCCGATCCAGGCCCAAAGCCTGCCGCCCATGCTGGCGGGCCGTGACGTGATGGCCCAGGCGAAGACCGGTTCGGGCAAGACCGCGGCCTTCGGCCTGGGGCTGCTGTCGCGTCTTCGGGTAGAGAGCTTCCGGGTGCAGGGGCTGGTGCTCTGCCCCACCCGCGAACTGGCGGATCAGGTGGCGGACGAGATCCGCCGCCTGGCGCGCAGCCTGCCCAACGTCAAGGTGCTGACCCTGTGCGGCGGCGCCCCGCTGGGGCCGCAGTTCGCCTCGCTGGCGCATGGCGCGCATATCGTCGTCGGTACGCCGGGCCGTGTGGCGGAGCACCTGCGCAAAGGCTCGCTGGAGCTGGACTCGCTGGCGACCCTGGTGCTGGACGAGGCCGACCGCATGCTCGACATGGGCTTCCAGGCGACGATGGAGGCGATCATCGACGAGACGCCGGCCAGCCGTCAGATCTGGCTGTTCAGCGCCACCGGCCTGCAGGGCTCCGGTGCCGAGGGGATTCGCGCCATCGCCGAGGGGCTGATGCGGGAGCCGGTCACGGTGGCGGTGGGCGAAGCCCATGACGCGACCACGATTCGCCAGCATTTCTACCGGGTGGCGGAGGAGTCGGCGCGTGGGGAGGCGCTGCGTCGCCTGTTGCTGCAGTTTCGGCCGAGATCCAGCGTGGTGTTCTGCAATACCAAGCGCGAGACCGACGAGGTCGCCGATGCCCTGAACGAGGCCGGCTTCAGCGCTCTGGCCCTGCATGGCGATCTCGAGCAGCGCGACCGTGATCGCCTGCTGGTGCTGTTCGCCAACGGCAGCGTCTCGATCCTGGTGGCCACCGATGTGGCCGCCCGCGGCCTGGATATCGATGCCCTGGACGCGGTGTTCAATTACCGGATCGCCCGCGAACGCGAGGTGCATGTCCACCGCATCGGGCGTACCGGCCGGGCCGGTGGCTCCGGAGTGGCCTGCACGCTGGTCACCGAGCAGGAGGACTACCGGCTGGCGCGGCTCGCCGATTTCCTCGGCGAGACCCTCGAGACCGAACCGCTGCCTTCCCGCGCGGTGCTCGAACGCTCGCCCGTCACTCCGGCCATGACGACGCTCCAGCTCGGGGGCGGCAAGAAGCAGAAGCTGCGCCCCGGCGACATTCTCGGCGCCCTGACCGGCGAGGGAGGCATTGCCGGCGACCGGGTGGGCAAGATCAAGGTGCTGGCCAATAGCGCTTACGTGGCCGTGGAGCGCGACGTCGCCCGGGCGGCCCTCGACCGGCTGTGCAACGGCACGCTCAAGGGGCGCTCGTTCCGGGCGCGGCGAATCAGCCGCTGAGCCGATGTATAACGTACTACGCCCGCGGGTTTCCGAGCCGGCGGGCCCTCTGTCAACGGGGTGACATGAAGATACCCAAGCGATTGCAACCGCTGGTCGATGACGGCCTGATCGATGCGGTTGAGAGCCAACTGATGAGCGGCAAGGAAGCCCAGGTGTACGTGGTGCGCTCGGGCGGCGAGCGACGCTGCGCCAAGGTCTTCAAGGAGGCCAAGCAGCGCAGCTTCAAGCAGGCCGTGCAGTACCAGGAAGGGCGCAAGGCGCGCAACAGCCGGCAGAGCCGGGCCATGGCCAAGAAGACCCGCTATGGCCAGAAGGAGCAGGAGCAGGCCTGGCTCAACGCCGAGGTCGATGCCCTCTACCGGCTGGCGGCGGCGGATGTGCGGGTGCCCCGGCCCCACGGCTTCGTCGACGGCGTGCTGCTGATGGAGATGATCGCCGATGCTGAGGGCCTGGCCGCTCCGCGACTGGATGACGTGACCCTCACCGCCGAGCAGGCTCGGGAACACTACGCCAAGGTGATCGGCGATGTGGTGCGCATGCTGTGCGCCGGTCTGGTCCACGGCGACCTCTCCGAGTTCAATGTACTGCTTGCCGCGGATGGACCGGTGATCATCGACCTGCCCCAGGCGGTGGACGCCGCCGGCAACAACAGCGCCGCCATGATGTTCGAGCGCGATGTCGACAACATGCGTCGCTATTTCGGCCGCTTCGCCCCGGAGCTGCTGGCAACCGACTACGCCAAGGAGGTCTGGGCGCTCTTTGAAGCCGGCGATCTCCACCCCGACAGTCGGCTGACCGGCTGCTTCGAGCACGACACCGGCGCCGTGGACGTGGAGGAGCTGATGGCCGTGATCGACGACGTGCGGGAAGCGGAGGCCGAGCGCCAGGCGCCGGCCTGGGAGGACCTGGACGACCGTTAGCAGACGTTTTGCTTGGCGCTGCCGCTGTTCCGGCTAGCCGGAGGCGAGTCGCGCGGCAGCAGTCGTGCCGCCAGGGCAACCAGCACAGCGAGCAGCGGCGGCCAGGCGGCCGGGCTGTCGAGCAGGTAGAGCGTGGCGGCGCTGGCCAGGCACCAGAGGGCAGGAATCGCCAGCAGGGCCCAGCCACGGCTCGCCGGTCGGGCCATGGCCGCCACGCCCAGTGTGGCGATGGCCAGCGGGTCGGGGGCGAGCCCGACCACCTCGGCGCCGGCCAAGCCGCGGCCGTGCAGCAGTGCAGTCAAGGGATGCAGGAAGACGGCGTAGGCGACCAGCGCCACGCCCAGCCCGCGCGGCAGGTCCCAGCGTGCCGGCAGCTTGAGTCCTCCCCGCCAAAGTCCCAGGGCCAGCAGCAGCGCCTGGAGGGCGAACAGCGGCACCACGTAGCGGATGCCCCAGTTGATGGGCGCGTAGCGCTGCCACAAGAACGCCCAGGCGACGAACGCCCAGGCCAGTCCGAGCAGGCCGAGCGCCGCGCGCACCCGGCCCGGCCGCGGGAAGGCCAGCGCCAGCAGCAGTGCCGCGCCGAGCGCCAGAGCCAGCAGCGGCAGCGGCCACAGCGCCTCGTTGTGCAGCACGAAGAGGCGCTCGTAGACGCGCTGCGAGAACATCAGGAAGTCCCCTGGGCGGTAGCTCAACCACTCCTTCATGGCGTGCTCACAGCGCGGCCACGTAGTCGGCCATGCGCCGGCGCAGCGCGGCGTCAGGCAACGGCTCGCGGGCGGCGGCGAGGTTCTCGCGCACGTGCTCGACCTGGGTGGTGGCGGGAATGGCGCAGGTCACGTCGGGGTGGGAGAGGATGAACTTGAGAATGAACTGTGCCCAGTTCTGCGCGCCTGTCTCGGCCAGCCAGTCGGGCAGCGGCTTGCCCTCCAGACGGCGGATCAGGCGCTTCTGCTGGAAGGGGCGGTTGGCGATCACCCCGATGCCCCGCTCGCGGGCCAGAGGCAGCAGGCGCTGCTCGGCCTCGCGGTCGACGATGTTGTAGGTGAGCTGCACGAAGTCGAGGGGCGCCTCGCGCATGATCTGCTCGACGGCGTCGTGGCGCCGCCCGTGGGAAGTGGTGATGCCCACGTGGCGCACCTCGCCGGCCTCGCGCATTGCCAGCAGGGTCTCCAGGTTGGCCTCCCGGGCCACCAGGTTATGCACCTGCAGCAGGTCGAAGCGCGGCACGCCCCAGTGCTGGCGCGAGGCCTCGATCTGCGCAGAGCCTTCATCGGGACTCGAGGTCCACACCTTGTCGGCGGCGTAGGCCTGCTCCACGGCATCGAGCTCGGCCAGCCCGTGGCCGATGGTGGCCTGCGACGAGCCGTACATCGGCGAGGAGTCGATCATCCGTCCACCGCCGGCGAAGAAGGCGCGCATGACGGCGGTGCATTCGGCGAGCAGGGCCGGGTCGTCCCCCACGTTGAAGGTGATCCAACTGCCCAGCCCTACCAGCGGCAGGGGCTCGCCGGTGGCGGGCAGGGCACGCGTGAGGATCTCGCCGGTTGCGGCACGGGCGGGGAGCGGCGGCAGGGCCGAGGCGGCGGCCAGCGCGCCCAGGCCGCCGAGCAGCCGGCGTCGCGACAGGCGGTGGCGGTCCGAATCCATGGGCATCTCCCGATTGGCGGCTGTGGAGCCTGTAGACGCCACGGGCCTCAGGCCAGTTCCACCGCCTCCAGGCGTGCCGTGAGTCCGGCCAGCAGGTTGCCACTGTGGCGCCAGAAGTGCCAGTAGAGCGGTACCTCCAGCCCCTGGCCGGGGGCGACGCTGGCCAACTCGCCGCTGGCCAGTTCAGCCGTGGCCTGCAGGCGCGGAATCATGCCGTAGCCCAGCCCGGCGCTCGCCAGGCGCACGAACCCCTCCGAGGAGGGGCAGAGGTGGTAGGGAAAGGGACCGTGGTAGCCGCAGCGGGCGAGAAAGCGATGCTGCAGCTGGTCGTTGGGGCCGTAGACGATGGCCGGGGCCTGTCGGAAGGCGGCGTCACCCGGGCCGTCGGGGAAGTGGCGGGCGATGTAGGCGGGGGTGGCGAGCGGCAGGTAGGTCATCTGCCCCAGGGCCACGCAGCGCGCCCCGGCAATGGGCTGGGAGCTGGCGCACAGGCAGGCGGCCACCTCGCCGTCACGCAGGCGCTTGAGGCCCACGTCCTGGTCCTCCACCACCAGGTCGAGCAGCACCCCCTCCGCCCGGCAGTAATCGCCGATGGTGGCAGCCCACCAGGTCGCCAGGCTGTCGGCGTTGAGGGCGATGCGCAGCCGCGGGGCTGCCGTGGCCAGGGTGGGCAGGCTGCCGGTGAGGTCGCGTTCCAGCAGGCGCACCTGCTGCAGGTGGTTGAGCAGCCGCTGCCCCGCCGGGGTGGGGGCCAGCGCCGGGTGGCGGATCAGCACCGGCTGGCCGAGGCGCACCTCCAGCGCCTTGATGCGCTGGGAGACCGCCGACTGCGACAGCCCCAGGGCCTCTCCGGCCCGCTCGAAGCCGCCGCACTCCAGCACCGTGGCCAGCGCTTCGAGGTGTTTGTAGTCGAGCATAAGGAAAACTGATGCGGTATTAGGAGAATGATTTTTCAGTATATCGGTGCCTGGCTATGCTGGCTGCTCTTTATGACCCCTGCAGGGGCGACCACCATGCCAGGATCACGGAGCAGGCACATGCTGGAGAGCTATGTCACCGGTTTTCTCGTCAGCGGCGGCATCATTGTCGCCATTGGCGCCCAGAACGCTTATGTACTGGGCCAGGCGGTGCGGCGCCAGCATCACTGGTGGTCCGCCGGGCTGTGCATGGGCAGCGACGTGCTGCTGCTGGCTGCGGGGATGTTCGGGGTCAGCGCGGTGCTGCTCACCCTGCCCGCCGCCATGGAGGTGCTGCTCTGGCTAGGGGTCGGCTTTCTCGCCTGGCTGGCCGGCCAGGCGCTGTATCGCGCCGCCACCGGGCGCGGGCGGCTCGAGGCCGCCGGGGTGGAAGGCCGCTCGCGCCGCCGAGTGCTGCTGGCCACCCTGGCGGTGACCGTGCTCAATCCCCAGGTCTACCTGGATACGTTGCTGCTCATTCCCGCGGTGGGCGCCCAGCAGGAGAGCGCGGGGGTGTTTCTGGCGGGGGCCGGAAGCGCCTCGGTGGTGTGGTTCAGCCTGCTCGCCTGGGGCGGCGCGGCGCTCTCGCCGTGGCTCTCCCGGCCCCTGGCCTGGCGGGCCATCGACGCCACCATCGGCGTGATGCTGGCGGGTATCGCCGTGCAGCTTTCCTTAACTCAGCTTTGACGTCAACGGGGGCGCGTGCTATCCCAAAAGTCCGCGGGAGCCGTCAATGTATCGTGAAAACTGCATATAAATAATAACTAATAAGTAGCAGGTCGCTTCTCTGGGCGCCGAGGTGGCGGGCGACTTGCCAGCAGTACACGCGAGCCAGGAGAAGACTCAGACATGCACGTCGCCACGCCATGCCAGCTCCATGATCATGTCGCGCAGTTCTACGAGGACGAGGCCACCCTGGCGGATCGGGTGGCCAGCTTTTTGACCGCCGGGGTCAGCGCCGGCGAGCGGCTACTGATGCTGCTGACGCCGCCGCGTCGCCGCGCCGTACTGGCGCGTCTCGAGGCCTGGGGTCTGGACACGGCGGCCGCCGAGGCCAGCGGCCAGCTGGTGGTGCGCGACGCCGAGTCGCTGCTCGAGGCCATCATGGACGGCGACATGCCCGACGAGGCGCGCTTCAATCGCCACGTGCTGGCCGAGGTCGAGTCGGCCGGGGCGCAGCCGACTCGCGCCTTTGGCGAACTGGTCGACGTGCTGTGCGCGCGCGGCCAGTCGCGGGCGGCCGTCTACCTGGAAAGCCTGTGGCACGCGGCCTGCCGGCGACTGCCGCTGACCTTGCTGTGCGGCTATGCGCTGGAGCACTTTCGCGAGCCCGAGGGTCACGACGCCTTCGCCGCCGTCTGCGACCACCACTCCCGGGTGCTGCCCGCCGGGGAGTTTTGCGGCCTGGCGCCGCACGACCAACTGCGCGAGGTCACCCGGCTGCAGCGGGAGGTGGCCCACCTGCGCCAGGAGCTTGCCGAGCGCCAGGGGGTGGAGCAGACCCTGACCGCGGTACAGGGGCTGTGCAGCGAGATGCTGGGCGAGCTGGCCGAGCAGGCGCGACATGACGACCTCACGGGCCTTACCACCCGGCAGTATGCCCAGCAGCGGCTGGCGGAGCTGCTCGCCGAGGCGGGCGAGGGCAGCGGGCGCATCGCCGTGCTGCATATCGACATCGACCAGCTCAAGGCGATCAACGACTCCCTGGGGCTGGAAACCGGCGACGACTTCCTCCGCCAGACCGCTCAGCGAATCCGCCATTGCCTCGCGGACAGTGAGGTGGTCAGCCGCCTGGGCAGCGACGAGATGATGGCGGTGCTCGCCGGCGTGGCGGAGCCCGACGCGGTGGTGGCCCGGGTCGAACGGCTGATCGCCCGGGTCAGCGAGCCCGTCGAGGTGGAGGGCCAGACCATTGCCGCCGGCTGTTGCGTGGGCATCAGCCTCTCTCCCGATCACGGGCGTACGGTGGCCGAGCTGATGCGCTCCGCCAACCTCGCCCGCCGCCATGCCCAGAGCCTGGGCCGGCGGCGTCATCATCTCTTTTCTGCGGAGCTGATCGGTGACGAGCCCGATCGCCTGGCGCTGCGCACGGCGCTGAGTGAGGCGCTGCCGCGCGGCGAGCTGGCGCTCTATTTCCGGCCCCGGCTCGGCGCGCGCAGCGGCCAGGTGGTGGCGGTCTCCGCCCAGCCGCGCTGGTACTCGGCGCGTTTCGGGGTGATGGAGCCGGAGCAGTGGATGGCAGCCATCGAGGAGGCCAACCAGGTGGAGGCGATCGGCCAGTGGGTGCTCGACGGCGCCTGCGAACACGCCCAGGCGTGGATTGAGGCGGGGGTCGAGCTGCGCGTGGCGGTGCAGATCACCAGCGCCGACCTGCTGGGCGGGGCGTTCGTCGAGCGTGTCGCCGCTGCCCTGGCGAGCAGCGGCCTGCCGGGTACGATGCTTGAACTCGAGCTCACCGAAAGCGCCCTGATGCAGGCCCCGGTACGGGCGGAAGCGACCCTGGTGCGGCTCAAGGCGCTGGGCGTGCACCTCACCGTCGACGAGTTCGGCAGCGGCCGTTCGATTCTCGGCCACCTGGGGCGTTTCCCGGTGGACACTATCAAGTTCTCGGGCGCGTTCGTCGACGGCTGCCTCGAGAACGCCCACCACCAGGCCATCATCCGCTCGGTGGTGATGATGGCCCACCAGCTCGGCATCAGTGTCACCGCCGGTGGGGTGGCCACCCGCGCCCAGGCCGACTACCTGCGCGAGCAGGGCTGCGACGGCCTGGAGGGGCCGCTGTGGTCGCGCATGGAGTACCGTGGCAACGCCGTTGGCGAGGCCGCCGAGCGGTGATGGGCCAGCGGGCGCGGCCGGGGCCATCCTTGCAATGCGTCCGCGGCATCGTCATGTTCTGAAGCACACCCTTGCGAGCCGAGCCCGACATGACGACACCCGATTCCCGGCAGTCATCCTCCGCATCGCAACGGCCGGACGAGACACCCGCGTCGCGCCGCTGGAAACGTCCCACGGCCGAGCCCCCGCACCGGCAGTTCCTGCTGTTTCTGTGGTTCGCGGTGGGCATCCTGCTGCTCTTCCACTACCTGGACACCGCCGAGCGACAGGTGGAGACCGAGCTCACCTACTCCGAGTTCCTCCAGGCCGTGGACGCCGGGCATGTGTCCCAGGTGACCCTGCGGGGCCAGTCGGTGGAGGGGCAGTTCAGCGAGGCGGGCCGCGAGGCGCGCGACGACAGCGAGGTGGAAATCTTCGAGACGACCCGTCCCGACGTCGAGGGCGAGCGGCTGCTGGAGCGGCTGGAAGGCCAGGGCATCGAGATGATAGCCGAACCCGTGGAGCCGCCCTGGTGGCAGCGCATTCTGGTCGGCGCGCTGCCGTGGATTCTCGTCCTCGGCCTGCTGTTCTGGTTCTGGAACCGCATGCAGCAGCGCATGATGTCGGGCGGCGGACCGCTGGGCATGGGCAAGTCACAGGCGCGCCAGATCACCAGCGAGCAGAGCCACACGCGCCTTACCGACGTGGCCGGCTCCGAGAACGCCAAGCGCGAGGTCACCGAAGTGATCGAGTTCCTCAAGGAGCCGGAGCGCTTCCGCGCCCTGGGGGCGAAGATTCCCCGCGGCGTGCTGATGATGGGCCCGCCCGGCACCGGCAAGACGCTGATGGCCAAGGCGGTGGCCGGCGAGGCCGAGGTGCCCTTCTTCAGCATCAGCGGCTCGGAGTTCATCGAGATGTTCGTCGGGGTGGGCGCCTCCCGGGTGCGCGACCTCTTCAAGCAGGCCAAGGAGCAGGCGCCGGCGGTGATCTTCATCGACGAGATCGACTCCATCGGCCGCGCCCGCGGCGCCGGGATGGGCGGCGGCCACGACGAGCGCGAGCAGACGCTCAACCAGATACTCGCCGAACTGGACGGCTTCGAAGAGCACGAGTCGGTGGTGGTGCTCGCCGCCACCAACCGCCCCGACGTGCTCGACCCCGCCCTGCTGCGCCCGGGGCGCTTCGACCGCAAGGTCACCCTGGAAAACCCCCACCGCCAGGCGCGGTGCGATATCCTCGGCGTGCACACCCGCGAGATGCCCCTGGCCGACGACGTCGACCTGATGCGACTGGCCGAGATCACCACCGGCTTCTCCGGCGCGGACCTGGCCAACCTCGCCAACGAGGCGGCGCTGCATGCCGGGCGGCGCGGCCAGGACCGCGTCGATTGGGCCTGCTTCACCGATGCCCGGGACCGGTTGCTGCTCGGCGAGGCCAAGGACGTGGGGCTCTCGGACAGCGAGCGCCACATCGTCGCCTACCACGAGTCGGGCCACGCCCTGCTCGCCTACCTGCTGCCCCACGCCGACCCGCTGGAGAAGGTGACGGTGCTGCCGCGCGGCCGCGCCCTGGGCGTCACCGCCCAGGTACCCGACGAGGATCGCGTCAACTACGGCGAGGCCTACCTGCGCGACCGCATCACCGTGATGTACGGCGGCCGGCTGGCCGAGTCCGTGGTGTTCGGCGAGGTGTCGAGCGGCGCCGAGAACGACCTGGAGCAGGCCACCAAACTGGCCCGGCGCATGGTGGGGCGCTGGGGCATGAATCGCCGCATCGGCCCGGTGATGGCCGCGCAGAGCCAGGAGCACGTCTTCCTCGGCCGCGAGATGGCCCAGGCGCGCGATCACAGCGAGAAGCTCGCGAGCCTGGTCGACGAGGAGGTTCGCCAGCTGCTCACCGACCTGGAGGCGCGCGGCCGCGAACTGCTCGAGGAGCACCGCGCAGCGCTCGATGCCCTCGCCGAAGCCCTGGAAACGAACGAGACGCTGGAGATCGAGGAGGTCCGCGAGGTGCTGCAGGGACACCTCCCGGCCGCCTCGCCCACCCCTTCGTGAGTTCAAGGCCCCAAGTCGGCTTTGCCCCGCGGCCTGGGCCAGGCAAACTAGACGACCGGGCGATGGGGCGAACTACCAGCAGGGACGGGCACATGGGGGGCAGCGGGCCAGGAAGGCGGTGGCAAGACGGGCGAGGGCGTATCCGGCATCTGTCGCGGCTGCTGGGCTGGCTGGTGCTGCTCGGGCTGGCGACGGCGGTCGAGGCCCAAAACCAGGCGCCCCAGCACCTGCGGCTGCTGGAGCATGCCGGCGAGGCGCCCCCGACGGCACCCTGGGACACCCTGGCGGGGCGTGCGCTGCCGGCCGTCGAGCGCCACAGCCTGGGGATCGTCGATGCGCCGGTGTGGCTGGCGGTGACCCTGGCGCCCTATGACGGCCCACGCCTGCTGCATCTCGACAACCCGCTGCTGCACGAGGTCGCCCTGTACCACCTCCGCGAGGGGGCCTGGCAGCCGGTGGCGCGTTCCGTCATGGAAACCCTCACCGGCGAGCGACGCCCGGCCTGGCGGCCGATCTACCGCGTCGAGACGCCCGGCCGCTACCTGCTCAAGATCGACTCCACCCAGTCGCTGCGCTTCGCGCTCAAGGACCAGTCGCCACAGGCCCTGGCGCGGGACTGGCGCGCCTTCACCCTGGGCCAGGGGCTCTACCTCGGCCTGGTGCTGGGGCTGGTGCTCTACAACAGCGTGCTGCTGCTCAGCCTGCGTGATGCCAGCTACTTCTGGTACCTGGGCTTCGTGCTCGGCGCCGCCGGCTACTTCGTTGGCCAGAAGGGGCTGCTGCACGAGGTGTGGCCGTCGCTGCCCATCGCCACCAACGAGGCGCTGATGTTCACCGCCCTGGCGATCGGCTCGACCAGTGCCTTGCAGTTCTGCCGACGTTTCCTGCTGATGCATCGCGAGGACCCGGTGGTCGGTCGCTGGCTGCGCGCCGTGGGTTGGTTCGCCGCGGTGGGCATCGCCCTGGCCTGGACTCACCCCGGCCACCCCACGGTGATCTTCTTTTCGGTGTTCGGGGCGGCGGTGCTCCTGCTCTTCCTGGTCGCCGCTATTCGTGCCCTGCGCCGCCGCTTCCGGCCGGCGCGCTGGCTGCTGCTCGCCTGGGCGGCGCTGGTGGCCGGCGCCGCGGCCTTCATCCTTGCCACCTACGGGTGGCTGCCTCACCACTTCCTCACCTACTACGGCTTCCAGCTCGGCTCGGCCATCGAGGTGACCCTGCTCTCGCTGGCCCTGGCGGATCGCATCAGCCTGCTGCACCGCGAGCGCCAGAGCCTACTCGACGAGCAGGCCCGCCTGAAGGGCATGAGCTACACCGATGGACTCACCGGTCTGGGCAACCGCCGCTTCCTGGACGAATACCTGGCGGCCGCGGCGAAACCCGTGGCGGGTGAGGCCGCGCTACTGAGCCTGGTGCTGCTCGACATCGACCACTTCAAGCAGTTCAACGACCGCTGTGGCCACCTGGAGGGGGACCGTGCCCTTCAGCACCTGGCTGCGGTCCTGCGCGAGGCGGTGCGCCACGAGGACCCGGTGTGTCGTTACGGCGGCGAGGAGTTCGTGCTGGTGCTGCCCGGGCACGACGAGGCGCGGGCGGTGGAGATCGCCGAGCGGTTCCGTGCCGGGCTGGTGCGGCGCCCGCTGCGGCTGGAGGACGGCGGCCTGGTCTACCTGACGGCGACCCTCGGGGTGGCCTGCCGGCAGCCCGGCGAGCCTCCCGAGTCGCTGCTCGGGCGGGCCGACCGGGCGCTGTACCGTGGCAAGCGCGCGGGGCGCAATCGCGTCGTGTTCGACCGCCCCGAGGGGGAGGAGCCGCAGCCGGTGGAACGCGCTGCCGAGCCAGGGCCGGACAGACCGGGCGGGCGTTCTACACTGGGATAGCGGAACGGGTACAGGCCAGGCGCGGCTCACCAGGGCAGGGGGAGGTCGGCATAGCACCGTCGAGAGGCGAATGATGGGGGTAATACTCAGGACCGGCCTCGGCCTCCTGGCCGTCTACTGCCTGGTCGTGCTGCTGGCCTGGGCCTTCCAGGCGCGCTTGCTCTACCTGCCTCACGTGGGGCGCGAGCCGGTCGGCACTCCCACGGACATCGGCCTCGACTGGGAGCCGGTGACGCTGCGCACCCGCGACGACCTCACCCTGGACGGCTGGTGGGTGCCGGCCGAACGGGCGCGCGCCACGCTGCTTTTCTTTCACGGCAATGCCGGCAACATCTCCCATCGCCTGGCATCGATCCGCCAGTTCCACCGGCTGGGACTTTCCGTGCTCATCGTCGACTATCGCGGCTACGGGGAGAGCGAGGGGCGCCCCTCGGAGGCCGGCACCGCGCGCGATGCCCGGGCGGCGTGGCGCTGGCTGATCGAGGAGCGCGGTCTCGCCCCCGGCGAGATCGTGCTCTTCGGGCGCTCGCTGGGGGCCGGCGTGGCCGCCGAGCTGGCCGCGGCGCTGGAGCCGGAGGCGACGCCGGGGGCGCTGATTCTGGAGTCGGCGTTTCGCTCGGTGCCCAAGCTCGGCCAGCGGCTCTATCCCTTTCTGCCGGTTCGCTGGCTGTCGCGTTTCGATTACGATGTCGAGACGTACGTGACCCAGCGCTTGATGCCGCTGCTGGTGATCCACAGCCGGGACGACGAGATCATCCCCTTCAGCGAGGGCGAGGCCGTCTTCGCGGCCGCTTGCGAGCCCAAGGAACTGCTGGTCATCCACGGCGGCCACAACACCGGCTATCTCGACAGCGAACCGGACTACTCCGCCGGCATCGCGGCCTTTCTGGATCGGCATGTCGAGCGCCGGCCTCCCTGACCGACGCGCCACGCCCACGCCGCCCTATGGTGAAGACAAGGAACCGTCCATGCCACGCCGCCCCCCGAGCTCCTACCTGCTGGCTGTCGCGCTGCTGCTGGGGCTGCTGCTGTGGCTCGCCTTCGGCGACCTGCAGCGCTTCCAGCGTGCCCCGCCGCCGGCAGAGGAGGGCGAGGGGACGACCCCGACCCGGGTCGAGTACCGCCTCAGCGAGGCCGAGGCCTATGCCCCGCGCCTGATCGCCCAGGGCCAGCTCGAGCCGGTGCAGGAACTGGCGCTGCGCGTGCAGCGCGCCGGGCGCGTCGCCGCGCTGCCGGTGGCCCAGGGAGCCGACGTGGCCGAGGGCGAGACGCTGCTGCGCCTTGCCCCGGAGGCCCTGGAGGCGCGCCTGGCCCAGGCCGAGGACGCGCTCGCCCGGGCCCGTGCCGAGCTCGCCGGCGCGGAAGAGCTGCGGCGTCGCGAGCTGATCTCGCAGCCCGAACTGCTGCGCCGGCGGGCCGAGGTCAGCGCAGGGGCGGCCGAGCTGGCCGAACTCGGCGAGGCGCTCGACCAGACGCGCCCGGCCGCCCCCTTCGCCGGGGTGTTCGACCGCCTCGACGTGGAGCGTGGCGAGGTGCTGCAGCCGGGCGAGACCTTCGGGCGTCTGGTGGACGACCGCCAGCTGACCGCCAGCGCCTGGATCGCCCAGCGCGAGGCGCTGGACCTCGCCCCGGGGCTCGCGGTGGAGGCGACCCTGCTCGACGGCTCGCGCCTGAGCGGCGAGCTGACCCACGTGGCGCGCCGTGCCGATTCGGCCACCCGCACCTTCCACGTCGAGGCGACCCTCGACAACCCCGAACGGCGGCGCCTGGCCGGGGCCAGCGCCTCCCTGGCGATCACCCGCGAGGCGCGCGCGGTGCACCGCCTCTCGCTGGCCCTGCTGGTGCTCGACGACAGCGGCGCGCTGGCGGTCAAGCACCTCGACTCCGCCGACCGGGTGGTGGTCACGCGCGTCACCCTGGTGGATGCCGGCGCCGAGGCGGCGCGGGTCGCCGGGCTGCCCGAGCGGGTGCGCCTGATCACCCTGGGCGGCGGCTTCGTCGCCGCGGGGGAGCGGGTCGAGGCCGTGGCTG
This sequence comes from Halomonas sp. NO4, assembly GCF_010994375.1. Lineage (GTDB taxonomy): Bacteria > Pseudomonadota > Gammaproteobacteria > Pseudomonadales > Halomonadaceae > Halomonas. The sequence continues at coordinate 29,602 of NZ_WHMA01000004.1, read as the reverse complement.
CTGACGGCAACGGCGCGGGAGCCCGCTGAGCATGCGCACCCTGATCGAGGCGGCGCTGTCGCGCTCGCGCACCACCCTGCTGCTGCTGGCGGCCCTGCTGGCTGCCGGCATCGCCGCCTGGCAGGTGGTGCCCAAGGAGGCCAATCCCGACGTCGCCATTCCCATGATCTACGTCTCGCTGGCCCTGGAGGGGGTGAGCCCCGAGGACGGCGAACGGCTGCTGGTGCGCCCCATGGAGCAGGAGCTGCGCACCATCGAGGGGGTGCGCAAGATGACCTCCCAGGCCAGCCAGGGCCACGCCTCGGTCACGCTGGAGTTCGACGCCGGCTTCGACCCGCGCCGGGCGCTCGCCGACGTGCGCGAGAAGGTCGACATCGCCAACGCCGACCTGCCCGCCGAGGCCGAGGAGCCGCGGGTGATCGAGGTCAACGTCGGGCTCTTTCCGGTGCTGTCGTTGGGCATCTCGGGGCCGCTGGCGGAAAGCGAGCGGCTCGCCGTGGCGCGCCGCCTGCAGGACGCCATCGAGGGCATTCCCGAGGTGCTGGAGGTGGAGATCGGCGGCGAGCGCGAGGAGCTGCTCGAGGTGGTGGTCGACCCCCTGGTGCTCGAGAGCTACGGCGTCGACTTCCAGACCCTCTTCAACCTGGTGACGCGCAACAATCGCCTGGTGGCCGCCGGCAGCCTGGACACCGCCGGCGGTCGCGCCCCGGTCAAGGTGCCGGGGCTGATCGAGTCGATCGAAGACGTGCTGGACATGCCGGTCAAGGTCGACGGCGACCGGGTGGTCACCTTCGGCGACGTGGCCTGGATCCGTCCCACCTTCAAGGACCCGGACGGCTTCGCGCGCATCGACGGCGAGCCCGCCCTGGTGCTGGAGATCGCCAAGCGCGCCGGCGCCAACCTGATCGCCACGGTGGCGAGCGTGCGCGAGGTGCTCGAGGCGGCGGGGCCGCGCCTGCCCGAACGGCTGAGTCTGACCACCATCATGGATCAGTCCGAGATGGTCGAGCAGATGCTCTCGGAACTGCTCAACAACGTGATCACCGCCGTGGTGCTGGTGCTGGTGGTGATCCTGGCGGCGATGGGCGTGCGCGCCGCGCTCATGGTGGGGCTGACCATTCCCGGCGCCTTTCTCACCGGCATCCTGCTGATCTGGGCCATCGGCTACACCCTCAACATCGTGGTGCTCTTCGCCCTGATCCTGGTGGCGGGGCTCCTGGTGGACGGGGCCATCGTGGTCAGCGAGCTGGCCGATCGCCACCTGCGCGAGGGCCAGGCGCCGCGCGCGGCCTGGATCAATGCCGCCCACCGCATGAGCTGGCCGGTGATCGCCTCCACCGCCACTACCCTGGCGGTCTTCGTGCCCCTGCTCTTCTGGCCCGGGGTGGTGGGCGAGTTCATGAAGTACCTGCCGGCCACGGTGATCCTCTGCCTGCTGGCGTCGCTGGCCATGGCGCTGATCTTCCTGCCCACCCTGGGCGGGCTGCTGACCCGCGCCGTGGCGGTGCCGACAAGCCCGCAGGCGCTGGTGACGGCCGGCGGGCGGATCTACCGGGCGGTGCTCGCGCGCCTGCTGGCCCACCCCTGGCTGACGCTCTGCCTGGCCCTGCTGCTGATGGCGGTGATCTACACCGCCTACGCCCGCTTCAATCACGGGGTGGAGTTCTTCCCCGAGGTCGAACCCGACACCGCCCAGGTGGTGGTGCGGGCCCGCGGCGACCACTCGGCGGCCGAGAAGGATGCCGTGGTGCGGCGCGTGGAGGCGCGGCTGGCCGGCATGAGCGAAGTGGAGGCGCTCTATGCACGCTCCTATGCCGTGCCCAACGAGCAGCTCGGCAGCGACGTGATCGGCACGGTGCAGTTCCAGCTCATCGATTGGCATCGGCGCCGTCCGGCGCAACGTATCATGGACGAGATGGCCGCGCGCACCGCCGACCTGCCCGGCGTGGTGCTGGAGTTTCGCGAACAGGAAATGGGGCCCGGTGCCGGCAAGCCGATCCAGCTCGAGGTGAGCGCCGCGGAGGAGGCCCGTATCCTGGCCGTCGTCGACGCCCTGCGCGCCGAGATGGCGCGCCTGGGGGGCTTTCGCGACATCGAAGACAACCGCAGCCTGCCCGGCGTGGAGTGGCGGCTCAACGTCGACCGCGAGGCGGCGGCGCGGCTGGGCGCCGACGTGGCGGCGGTGGGCAGCGCCGTGCAGCTCGTCACCACCGGGCTGCAGGTGGCCAGCTACCGGCCGGAGCGTGCCCGCGACGAGGTGGACATCCGGGTCCGCCTGCCCGAGCAGTGGCGCTCGCTGGACCAGCTGGGGCGACTGACGTTGAACACCGCGCGCGGCCAGGTGCCGATCGCGCATTTTGCCGATCTCGAGCCGGCACCCAAGGTCGGCACCCTGCAGCGCATCGACGGGCGGCGCGCCATCACGCTGTCGGCCGATGTTGCCGCGGGCTACCAGGTCGATGAGCGACTCACGGCGCTGCTCGAGGCGGCGGGGTCGCCGCCCGAAGGCGTCACGGTCGAGGTGGCCGGTGAGCAGGAGGAGCAGCAGCAGGCGGCGCGCTTCTTGACCAGTGCCTTCCTCGTCGCCATCGGCCTGATGGCGCTGATCCTGGTCACCCAGTTCAACAGCCTCTACCAGGCGGCACTGGTGCTCTCGGCCATCGTCTTCTCCACGGCGGGGGTGCTGCTGGGCCTGCTGGTCAACGGCCAGCCCTTCGGCATCGTCATGGTGGGCATGGGCATCATCGCCCTGGCGGGGATCGTGGTGAACAACAACATCGTGCTGATCGACACCTACAACCAGCTGCGCCGGGAAGGCATGGCGCCGCGCGAGGCGGCGCTGGAGGCGGGCGGCCTGCGCCTGCGCCCGGTGCTGCTCACCGCCGTCACCACGGTGCTGGGGCTCACGCCCATGGTGCTCGGCGTCAACGTCAACCTGCTCGAGCCGAGCCTGGGCCTCGGCGCGCCCTCAACCCAGTGGTGGACGCAGCTCTCCAGCGCCATTGCCGGCGGGCTCACCTTCGCCACCGGCCTGACGCTGCTGCTCACGCCCTGCCTACTGGTGCTGGGCGTGGGGCGCGTCGAGTCACGCTGAGCTACTCGTCGGCGAACTCGGGCAACTCGGCGTTGTGGAAGACGCGCTGCACGTCGTCGCACTCCTCGAGGCTGTCGATCAGCTTCTCGAACAGCGCCACGTCGTCGCCTTCGACCGGCGTGGTGGTCTGGGGCACGAACTGGATTTCGTCGACCTCGAAGTCGAGCTCGCCGAAGGCGTCGAGCAGCGCCTGCTTGGCCTTGGCGTACTCGGTGTGGGGGGCGAAGACGGTGATGCGGCCGGCCTCGTTCTCGATGTCGGTGACATCGACGTCGGCTTCCATCAGGGCCTCGAGCGTGGCTTCCTCGTCGTCTCCCGCGAAGGCGAGAATGGCGCAGTGGTCGAAGAGGTGGCTGACGCTGCCCGGGGTGCCGAGCTTGCTCTTGGCCTTGTTGAAGCAGGTACGCACCTCGCCGAAGGTGCGGTTGGGGTTGTCGGTCAGGCAGTCGACGATGACCATGCAGCTGCCCGGCCCGAAGCCTTCGTAGCGCGCCGGTGAGTAGTCCTCGCCGCCCACGCCGCTGGCCTTGTCGAGCGCTTTGTCGATGACGTGGCTGGGCACCTGATCCTTCTTGGCGCGCTCGATCAGCCCGCGCAGCGTCAGGTTGCCGTTGGGGTCGGTGCCGCCCTGCTTGGCGCAGACGTAGATCTCGCGACCGTACTTGCTGTACACCTTGGTCTTGGCGGCGGCCGTCTTGGCCATGGATTCCTTGCGGTTCTGGAAGGCCCTGCCCATTGCGTTGTCCTGTGACGTCGAAACACGAGGCGGATTCTACGAAACCGGGCGGGGCGCGAACAGGACTATTTTCCCGTGGCTAACCCCTGTCATGACTACACTGGCGGTAGTCATTCACCCTGACCGGAGGCGCCATGGATCACCATGCCTATCGCGACCTGCTGGCCGAGCGGCTTGCCGAGAGCGAGCTGCCGTTTCCTCATGCCGAGTTCACTGCGCGCCGCTCGCGAGTGCGTCAGGCCATGGGCGAGGCGGGACTCGAGGCGCTGTTGCTCACCGATCCGGCCGATATCTTCTATCTGACCGGCTATCACACCTTCGAGGTGTCGGTGTACACCGCCTTGGTGGTCACCCCGGAACGCCTGGTGCTCCAGGTGCCATCCATCGAGACGGGGCCGGCGGTGGTCACCGCCACGGTGGACGAGATTCTCGGCTATCGCTGGGAGAGCATCGAGGAGGTGATCGATCCGCTGGCCGAGCTGCTGGACCCCTTTCGCGTGATCGGCATCGACCCCTTCGGTGCCGGGCTGCGTTTCGGCGTGATCCGCGAGCTGTGCTCGCGCCTCGGCGCCGAGCGCTTCCGCGACGATGGCGGGGCGCTGCTCGATGCCATCCGCATCGTCAAGACTCCCGCCGAACTCGACTGTCTGCGCGAGAGTGCGCGCCTCACTGCCATGGGGCTCGACGCCGCGCTGGCGGCGCTCCGCCCCGGTGTCACCGACAACGAGGTGGCCGCGGAGGGCGCCCGGGCGCTGCTCGCCGCGGGCAGCGAGTTCATGAGCCTGCAGCCCATCGTCACCACCGGGGCGCGCATCGGCACCATCCACGTCAACCACAAGCGCACGGTGATCGGCGAGAACGAGCCGGTGTTCCTGGAGTTCGGCGCGGCCTTCCAGCGCTATACGGCACCCATGATGCGTACCGCCGTGGCCGGTCGGGCGAGCCCCGACATGCTGGAGGTGCGCGACCTGTGTCGGGCACTCTTCGAGACCCTCTGCGCGCAGATGCGTCCCGGCAACACCTTCGATGCCGCGGCCCGCGCCGCCGAGGCGGTGCTGGCGTCGAAGGCCGACGAACTCTTCTTCTCGGGGGTGTTCGGCTATGCGGTGGGCGCGCAGTTTCCACCCAGCTGGGTGGAAGGCACGGGCTTCATCGCCCGCGGCGAGCACCGCGAGTTCGCCGAGGACATGGTCTTTCACCTGCCGCTGTGCCTGCGCCGGCCGGGGGAGTGGGGCATCGGTCTCAGCGACACGGTGCGTGTCACCCCCGACGGCGGCCAGGCGCTCACCGACAACGACTGGCAGCTGCGGGAGAGCCAGGTATAGGCCCCGGGCGGGCCGGCGCTTTCCCATCTTCCGCGGCGCTGACTATGCTTGTGTCAGGGTTCCCCGAGGTCCGATGACAGGAGGGTGCCATGTCCATGGAGCGCGTGACGCAGTATCTCGACGAGCAGGGCGTCAAGTACGTCATCCTGCAGCATTCACCGGCCTACACGGCCCAGGAGGTGGCCGCTTCGGTGCACGTGCCGGGTCGCCACTTCGCCAAGTGCGTGATGGTCAAGATCGATGGCCGGCTGGCGCTGGCGGTGCTGCCGGCCACGGATCAGGTGGTGCTGGAACGCATGGCCAAGTCGGTCGGCGCCCAGAACGTCGAGTTGGCCTCCGAGGCCGATTTCCAGGACCGCTTCCCGGAGTGCGAGGTGGGGGCCATGCCGCCCTTCGGCAACCTCTTCGACATGGAGGTGTTCGTCTCGCCGCACCTCACGGCAGCCGAGCGCATCGCCTTCAATGCCGGCAGCCACACCGACGTCATGCAGTTGGCCTATGGCGATTTCCAGCGCCTGGTCAACCCGGCCGAGGTGGCGCTGTAGGGCGTGTCTCCGGTCCGGCGACGGCGGTAAACGCCTGGCCATTGCCACCCAGGTCGCGGCCGGTCGGGCCGTGCCGCCCAGATCCAAGCAAGGCAACAGGTTACTGCAAGCGACAAGGAGGGTGACATGACATTGACCATTACGGCAGCCTATGGTGAGGACGACAAGGCCATCAATGCCTACGATGAACTGATTTCCGAGGGGCTTCCGCGCGAGAAGCTCTTCCACGACAAGCAGGCCCGGCAGGTCAAGGTGATCGTGCCGGACAGCGCGAAACCGGAAATCGAGGCCATCCTGCAACGCCACGAACCGGACGAGATCTGGTCTCGCCCCTACGAGGAGGCGTAGCTACCGGCCGCAGGCGCGGCCGGTGGTCGCCGGTACGTGGCCTGCCAACCCGGTGATACCATCCATGCTCCACCGCCTGTTCCGGCGCTTCGAGACCCTGGTCGACCCCTATCCCAAGGGCGACACCGGGACACCGCCGGCGGGGCTTCTGCCCTTCATCCACCACTTCTCGCGGCCGGTAGTGCCGCTGCTGATCGCCATGTCGCTGGTCACGGCGCTGGTCTCCGCCGCCGAGGTGCTGTTCTTCCATTATATGGGCGAGCTGGTGGACTGGCTTTCGGGCGCCGAGCGCGAGGGCTTCTTCGCCGCGTACGGCTGGCCGCTGGCCGGCATGGCGGCGCTGGTGGTGGTCGGCCTGCCGCTGCTCACCCTGTTGCAGTCGCTGCTGACCCACCAGAGCATCTTCGGCAACTATCCGATGATCGGCCGCTGGCTGGCGCATCGTCACATGCTCGGCCAGAGCCTTGCCTTCTACCATGACGAGTTCGCCGGGCGCGTCTCCCAGAAGGTGATGCAGACGGCACTGGCGATCCGCGAGACGGTGATGAAGCTGATGGACCTGATGGTCTACGTGCTCGTTTACTTTGCCGGCGCCATGTGGCTGATGGGGCGCGCCGAACCCTGGCTGATGGCGCCGCTGGTGGTGTGGCTGGGCGGCTATGTCGCCATCATGTGGGTCTTCGTGCCACGCCTGCGCGATGTCTCCATGGCCCAGGCCGATGCCCGGGCGGTGATGACCGGGCGCATCGTCGACAGCTACAGCAACATCCAGACCATCAAGCTGTTCGCCGATACCCGGCGCGAGCAGGCCTATGCCCGCGATGCCATGGAGGGCTTCATGGCCACCGTGCATCGCCAGATGCGCCTGGCCACGGCGCTCACCGTGAGCCTGACGCTGCTCAACTCCCTGCTGCTGGCCGGGGTGGCAGCCATGGCCATCGGCGCCTGGTACCTGGAGGCGGTGTCGCTGGGCATCATCGCCGTGGCCATCGCCCTGGTGATGCGCATTCGCTTCATGTCCGACTGGATCCTCTGGGAGGTGGCGGGGCTGTTCGAGAACATCGGCACGGTGCAGGACGGCATCAACACCATCGCCCGCGAGCCGGCGGTCAAGGACCACGAGGAGGCCGGGGAACTGGCCGTGCCCGACGGCGAGATCCGCTTCGACGCGCTGCGCTTCGGCTATGCGCGCCCCGATGGCGAGTCGGCCCCGGTGTTCGACGGCCTGGACCTGACCATCCGCCCCGGCGAGAAGGTGGGGCTGATCGGCCGCTCCGGGGCCGGCAAGTCGACGCTCGCCAACCTGCTGCTGCGCTTCTACGACCTGGAGGGCGGGCGCATCCTGATCGACGGCCAGGACATTGCCACGGTGACCCAGGAGTCGCTGCGCCGCCACATCGGCATGGTCACCCAGGACACCTCCTTGCTGCACCGCTCGGTGCGCGACAATATTCGCTACGGCAGCCCCGAGGCCAGCGAAGCGGCAATCCGTGAGGCGGTGCACCGCGCCCACGCCGACACCTTCATCGACGACCTCGTGGACAGCCACGGTCGCCGCGGCCTGGACGCCCACGTCGGCGAGCGCGGCGTCAAGCTCTCCGGGGGCCAGCGCCAGCGCATCGCCATTGCCCGGGTGCTGCTCAAGAACGCGCCCATCCTGGTGCTTGACGAGGCCACCTCGGCGCTCGACTCCGAGGTGGAGGCGGCTATCCAGGAGCAGCTCTACGCGCTGATGGAGGGCAAGACGGTGATCGCCATCGCCCACCGCCTCTCCACCATCGCCATGCTCGACCGGCTGGTGGTGCTCGACGAGGGGCGCATCGTCGAGAGCGGCACGCACCGCGAGCTGCTGGCCAGGGGCGGCCTCTATGCCGCCCTGTGGCGGCGCCAGTCCGGCGGTTTCATCGGCGTGGACGTCGACGGCGAAACGGCCCAGCGCGAGGGTGCCGCCCGGGTCGACTAGGAGGGCTTCGGCGAGGGCGGTAGCGGCGGTTTGCGCGGCATGCTTCGAGCTGCCAAGGTGCCGAGGGTGTGTCGATTTCTGTTGTAGAAGAGGAGGTGAGCATGAAAGTGGTGACGTTGCGCAGCCCCGGTGGGCTGGATCGCTTGGAAGTCGTCGAGCGTGACGCCCCCGGGGAGCCCGGTCCGGGCGAGGTTCGCGTGCGCCTGCAGGCCAGCTCGCTGAACTTCCACGACTACGCGGTGGTGGCGGGGATGATCCCCGTGGAGGATGGCCGAATCCCGATGTCCGACGGCGCCGGCGTGGTCGAGGCGGTGGGCGAGGGCGTCGAGGACTTCGCCACGGGCGATGCCGTGGTCTCCACCTTCTTCCCGCCCTGGCTGGAGGGGCCGGCGCGGCTCGGCAACTTCGCCACCACCCCGGGAGACGGCGTCGACGGTTACGCCCGCGAGCGGATCGTGCGACCGGCCCACTGGTTCACCCACCAGCCTGCCGGCTATTCCCCTGCCGAGGCGGCCACGCTGACCACCGCGGGTCTGACCGCCTGGCGGGCGCTGGTGGTGGAGGGCGGCCTCAAGGCCGGCGATACGGTGCTGGTGCTGGGCACCGGCGGGGTGTCGATCTTCGCCCTGCAGTTCGCCCAGCTGATGGGCGCACGGGTGATCGCGACTTCCTCGTCCGACGACAAGCTCGCCCGGCTGCGCGAGATGGGGGCCGAGCACACCATCAACTATCGCGACGACCCCGAGTGGGGCAAGACCGTGCAGGCGTTGACCGGTGGGGCCGGCGTCGACCACGTCGTCGAGGTAGGCGGCCCCGGCACCCTGCCGCAGTCCATCGAGGCGGTACGCATCGGCGGGCATATCGCGCTGATCGGCGTCCTCACCGGCCGCGAGGGGGAGATACCCACCGCCAAGCTGATGGCCAAGCAGGCGCGCCTTCAGGGGTTGATCGTCGGCAGTCGACGGCACCAACTGGAGATGATCCGTGCCATCGAGGCGAGTGGCGTCAAGCCGGTGATCGATGCGACCTTCGGGCTCGAGGAGATTGCCGAGGCCTTCCGTCACCAGGAAGCCGGGCGTCATTTCGGCAAGATCTGCCTAGAGTGGTGAGCCGGCGCCCCTTGAGCGGGCTCGGGAGCGTGACGCCAGGCTTTATCATCGCCATTTGCTGATATGGGAAGGGCTGTCAACCTTTCTGCCAGGGTTGGGTATTCAACCTCTGAATTGGATAGACTCCCCCTAACGACGGAATGCAGTAAGGCATGCGTATGAGGGAGTCGGTGGTAACGCCGCCAGGAACGGCGGCAGAGGGCCAGAGGGGCAAGTACCACCGACGTGCCGTCGGAATCTATCTGCTGGCGGTAACGCTGATGGTCGCCAGCCTGGCGTGGGTGCTCGCCGACCAGTATCGGCGCGAAGTGGCGGACGGTCAGGCCCAGCTGCGCGCGCGGTCGGACCTGGTGGCCGAGTGGGTGGCGGGCTATTTCGCCCTCAGCGCACATACCCTGAGCGGCATGGCCCAACTGGTAGAGATGTCCGGCTCGGCGGCTCCGTCGTCGGGCCTGATGTCCCCGGAAAGCCTGGAAGAGTATCTGGTCCGTCGACGTGACGGCGTCGCCTTCCTCGACGAGCTGTGTGTCGTCGATGCCGAGGGCCGGGTGCTGGTCTCCTCGAGTTCGGTGCACCCACCGGGCTTCGACATCAGCGAGATGCCCTATTTCCGCCCCTTCGGCGCGTCGCCGGCGCGCGATACCTGGATCTCGCCGCTCACCTGGTCGGCCCTGTCGGACAGCTTCCAGGTGGTGCATGCCCGCCGACTCCCCGGTGCCGACGGCACCGCCCCCGGGGTGGCGATGGCCTGGCTCGACCCCTCCATCTTCAGCACGGCGCTGGAGCAGCTCAGCATGACGGCCGGCGAGAGCATCGCCATCGTCGACCGTGACAGGCGGCTGCTGGCGCGCGCGCCGAGCTACGGCGATGCCCCCAGGGTGCTGGGCCAGCGGGTCGAGTCGCCGGTGCTGCGTGAGTTCCTCGCCAGCGGTGCACCGAACACGCGGGCCCGGGTGATCTCGCCCATGGATGGCGTGGAGCGGTTCTATCGGCTGCGCCGCGTGGAGGGCACCCCCTTCGTGGTGGTGGTCGGCACCGAGGTCGGGGTGCTGCTGGCGGGCTGGACGCAGCGCCTGTGGGGGCTGGGCAGCATCGCGCTGCTGGTGGCGCTGCTGGGTGCGGTGGTGGTGCGCCACTATTTTCGCCGCCTGGACCTCGAAGGGGCCCTCCACCAGCGCCTGATGGAGCGTGAGCAGGCCCGCCGCGAGATACAGCACCGTGAGTCGCGTCTGGCGGCGCTGGTCTCCTCGATCCAGGACATGATTTTCGTGCTGGATGCCGAGGGGCGCATCGTCTACGTACATGCGCTGGATCATCGCCAGCTGCTGCCGGCGTCGTCGGAGGTGCTCGAACGCCACTACCGGGACGTCTTTCCCCCGGACATGGCCCGTTTCCTCGACAAGGCCCATGCGGCGCTGCGCGACAGCGACCAGCCGATGGAGTACGACTGCCAGCATACCCAGGATGGCCAGTCGCGGGACTACCATGCCGTGGTCAGTCCGCTCGCCGAGCAGGACGAGGCGTTCAGCGGCGTGCTGGTGCTGGTGCGCGACGTGACCCAGTCGCGGGCCACCGAGGCGCAGCTGCGCATTGCCGCCACCGCCTTCGAGACGCACCTGGGCATGATGATTACCGATGCCGAGGGCACCATCCTCAAGGTCAACGACACTTTCACCCGCATCACCGGCTATCGCGAGGCGGAAGTGCTGGGCAAGCACCCCCGGCTGCTCAAGTCCGGCCTGCACGACGACGCCTTCTACGACCGGATGTGGTCGTGCGTCTACGAGCAGGGCAGCTGGCAGGGCGAGATCTGGAACCGGCGCCGCAACGGCGAGGTGTTCCCCGAATGGCTCACCGTCAGCGCGGTGCGCAACGAGAGCGGTGAGCTGACGCATTTCGTGTCGACCTTCACCGACATCAGCGAGCGCAAGGCCGCCGAGGAGGAGATTCACCAGCTCGCCTTCTTCGATGGCCTGACCGGACTGGCCAATCGCCAGCAGCTCCAGGACCACCTCGAGACGGCACTCAAGGAGAGCCGGCGCAGCGGCGAATTCACCGCGCTGCTGTTCATCGACATCGACAACTTCAAGCAGGTCAACGACACCCTGGGGCACCACCAGGGCGACCGCCTGTTGCAGCACCTGGCCGGGCGTCTCGGCGAGGTGCTGCGCAGCACCGACACCCTGGCGCGCATCGGGGGCGACGAGTTCGCCGTGCTGCTGCGCGGCCTGGGCACCGATCAGGACCGCGCAGCGCACATCGCCGAGCGGGTAGCCCACAAGCTGCTGACGGTCCTGCCCTCGCCCTGCTGGCTGGGCGGCGAGGCCGTCAAGGTGACCGGCAGCATCGGGGTCACCCTCTTCCAGGGGCAGGCGGGGGACGGCAGCCTCCTCTTCCAGCAGGCGGACATGGCGCTCTTCCAGGCCAAGGATTCGGGGCGCAACACCCTGAGCTTCTTCGACCCGGTGATGCAGGCGCGGCTGCAGGCGCGTGCCGGTCTGGAGAACGACCTGCGCCAGGCACTGACACGCCGCGAGTTCCGGTTGCACTACCAGGTGCAGGTGGACACGGCGGGCGGCGTCACCGGGGTCGAGGCGCTGTTGCGCTGGGAGCACCCCGTGCGCGGCTGGGTCTCGCCCGGGGAGTTCATTCCGCTGGCCGAGGAGAATCGCCTGATCGTGGAGATCGGAGACTGGGTGCTGGAGACCGCCTGCCGCCAGCTGGCCGCCTGGGCACGCGATCCGGCCACCGCTGCGCTGAGCATCTCGGTGAACGTCAGCCCCCAGCAGTTCCGCGAACCCGACTTCGTCGCCCGGGTGACCTCCCTGCTCGAGGAGACCGGGTCACCGCCCGAGCGGCTCGAACTGGAAGTGACCGAGAACCTCTTCGTGGATCACCCGGACGAGGCCCGCGACATCATGCAGCGGCTCAAGGTGCACGGCGTGACCTTCGCCCTCGACGACTACGGCACCGGCTATTCGTCGCTGGCCTACCTCAAGCGGCTGCCCCTGGACAAGCTCAAGATCGATCAGTCCTTCGTGCGCGACCTGCTGGAGGACGAGGCGAGCGCGGCGATCGTCGCCAGCACCATCGCGCTCTCCCACAGCCTCAAGCTGGCGGTGATTGCCGAGGGAGTCGAGACCGAACCCCAACGCCGCTGGCTGGCCGCGCACGGTTGCGAGCACTATCAGGGCTTTCTCTTCGGCCGTCCCGTGCCCATCAATACCCTGGAGCGGCAGCTGCTGGGCCGGCCAGCCTGAGCCTGCGCCACCGATCGTGTCACAGGAGTTCGCTCAGCCAGGCCAGCAGCAGCCCCACGACCAGCGAGACGACCATGGGGGCCGCCACGCGCCGGGCCAGCTGGCGAGTGCCGAAGCCGGCCGCCAGCCCGGCCTTGACCAGGTTGTTGACGGCGGCGGCGATGACGATGCCCAGCACCGCCGTGGCGGGGTCGATGCGCTCCAGCGACATGCGGGTCAGGGAGAGGGTGATGGCGTGCACGTCGGCAATGCTCGACGAGGCCGCCAGCAGGTAGATGCCGGTCTCGCCGAGCCATTCGCTCAGCCATTCGCCCAGCACCATGATCAGCGCCAGCAGGGCCCCCAGCAGCAGGGCGACGCGCAGCTCCAGCGGATTGTGGGTCAGCTGCGGGCGGTCCACCTTCAGGGAACGCCGCTGGCGCCACCAGATGAGCAGCGCCGGGACGTAGAGGGTCAGGCCCATCACGGTGATCGGCAACGCCAGGTCGGGCAGCAGTCCGGGGCTGATCACGGCGGTATAGAGCAGGATGCGCGGGAACATGGTGCCGCAGGCGATCAGCACCCCGGCGGCCAGCATCGGGCCCAGCTCGGGTAGCTGGCGCGACTGACGGGCGAAGTGCAGGGTGAGGGCGGTGGAGGAGCTGAGCCCGGCGAAGATCCCGGTGAAGAGGATGCCCTTTTCGGTGCCCCCCACCCGGATGGCGAAGTAGCCGACGAAGGAGATCGAGGCGATCAGCACCACCAGCCACCAGATCTCGTAGGGGTTGAGCACATCGCCCGGGCCCATGCCACGGTCGGGGAGCAGCGGCAGCATCACCGCGGTGATCAGCAGCAGCTTGAGCCCGGCGTCCAGCTCGTGGGACTGCAGCTGGTTGAGCAGCCCGTGGATCTCGCGCTTGTTGTCGAGGATCACCGCCGTGACCACCGCGCAGGCCGTGGCCAGGGCCAGGTCGATAGTCACGGCGATGGCCCCGAAGCAGAAGGTGAGCAGCAGCCCCACCAGGCCTGTGATGCTGAAGTCGCGGCTCTCCGCCATGCGCGCCCGCCAGGCCACCAGTGCGATGCCGGCCATCGCCACGAAGATCAGCGGGAAGGCCCACTGGGTCACGGCCTCGGAGAGCAGCGCGGCGATGCCGCCGAGCAGGCCGACCAGGGCGTGGGTGCGAATGCCGGCGACGCGTTCGCCGGCCTTCTGCTCGCGCGCCACCCAACCCCGCTCGATGCCGATCAGCGCGCCCAGCAGCAGGGCGACGCCCAACTGGATGGCGGATTCGTTGGCGGTGATGAACTGGCTGGCGACGTCATCCATGGCGGGTGGGTAGCACTCCTTGGGATCGGCGAAAGGGTGTCTTTCAGGGTGGCGCGCGGCGCCGGTGGCTGCAACGTCGCCGCGATGCCTCCTACCCCTGCTGGGCGCGCAGCCAGGCGATCTCCTCGGCCCACAGGCTGGGCTCGATGGTCTCGAGGATCATGGGGATGCCGTCGAGGCGCGGGTCGCGCATCAGGGTGGCGAAGGCGTCGAGCCCGATGTTGCCCTGGCCCAGGCTGTGGTGGCGATCGACGCGGCTGGCGAACTCGCTCTTGGCGTCATTGAGGTGCATGCCGCGCAGGTACTCGAAGCCCACCACGTCACCGAACGCGTCGAGGGTGGCGGTGCAGGCCTCCGGAGTGCGCAGGTCATAACCGGCGGCGAAGGCGTGACAGGTGTCGATGCACACCCCGCCCCGCGACTTGTCGTCGACCTGGGCGATGATCTCGGCCAGGTGCTCGAAGCGCCAGCCGAGGTTGGTGCCCTGGCCGGCGGTGTTCTCGATCACGGCGGTGACGCCCCGGGTCTCGTCGAGCGCCAGGTTGATGGACTCGGCGATGCGCGTCAGACACTCGGCCTCGCTGATCTTCTTGAGGTGGCTGCCGGGGTGGAAGTTGAGCAGCGTGAGACCGAGCTGCTCGCAGCGCTGCATCTCGTCGAGAAAGGCGTCGCGGGATTTCTCCAGCCCCGCCGCATCGGGGTGTCCCAGATTGATCAGGTAGCTGTCGTGGGGAAGGATCTGGTGGGGGGCGAAGCCGTGCTCGCGGCAGGCCGCGCCGAAGGCCTCGATCGCTTCCTCGGTGAGCGGCTTGGCGCGCCACTGGCGCTGGTTCTTGGTGAACAGCGCAAAGGCGTTGGCGCCGATTTCCACGGCGCGCTGCACGGCCTGGTCAGGGCCGCCAGCGGCGCTGACATGGGCTCCCAGGTATTTCATGCGGCGTTTCCTTGCATCGCGATTCGGGGGAGGCCCTACCATAGCACCGCGACAGCGCGCCCTCATTCGCCCAGGTAGCGCGAGACGCGCTTCTCCTCGCGGATCAGCCCCTGGGGGCGGAAGAGCACGATGGCGGCGAGCAACAGTGCCACCAGCAGCCAGCGGAAGTAGGCGGCGCGGCGCGGCAGGTCGTCGGCGATCAGCGCCAGCAGCGGCTCGATGGCGTTGGCGAGGAAGGCGGTACCGCTCCACACCCCCCACACGATGAAGCCGCCGACCACGGCGCCGCGGTTGTTGCCGCTGCCACCGAGCATCAGCATCACCCACACCAGGAAGGTGGCGAAGAGCGCGTGGAAGTGGCTGTAGTCGATGGTCACCACGTAGTGGGCGTAGAGCGCCCCGGCGATGCCCATCACCACCGCGCCGACCACGAAGGACTGGATGCGCACGGCGGTCACCGGCTTGCCGTTCATCGCCGCCGAGCTCTCCTCGTCGCGGATGGCGCGCAGCATGCGCCCCCAGGGCGAGCGGCAGGCGCGCTCCACCAGCAGGTAGAGCACGGCAACGAAGAGCGTGATGATCACCAGATAGATCAGCGGGTAGTCGCGCGCGGAAAGGGGCTCGAACAGCGCCATGGCCCAGGTCGGCAGCCACTCGCAGCCCTGGCTTTGCACCAGGCAGTGCAGCGGCTGGGGGATGCCGCGCAGTGGCTGGGGGCCGTTGGCCAGCCAGCGCTCGTTCTGGAAGATCAGACGGATGATCTCGGCGAGGCCAATGGTGGCTATGGCCAGGAAGTCGAGGCGCAGGCGCAGCACGGGGATGGCGACCAGAAAGGCCAGCAGGGCCGAGACCAGGGCGGCGGTGGCCACGCCGACGAGAAAGGGCAGATCCAGGCCGAAGGCCATCTGGGTGTACTGGGCAGCGACGCCGGTGGGGGCCTCGACGGTCATCAGTGCCGAGGTGAAGGCGCCGATGGCGAAGAAGCCGGCGACGCCGAAGTTGAGGTGGCCGGTGTAGCCCCACTGCACGTTGAGACCGAGGCTGAGCAGCGCGTAGACGCTGCCCATGATGGCGAAGGAGACGACGTAGGCGAGGATGCCGCTGGGCAGGGCGTGGCTCGCCGCAAAGGCGAGCACCACCCCGGCGGGGATCGCCACGGGCAGTCGCCAGGGGCGCGCCGGCAGCACCAGCAGCGCGAGCAGCACGGCGGGAAGGATCAGCAACAGTGCCTTGGTGAGTGCCAGGGTCATCATGGGTCAGCCTCCCGAGCGTCCGAACAGCCCCTGCGGGCGTACCAGCAGCACGATCACCATCAATACGAAGGCCACGGCTGGCCCGTAGGTGGGGGAAAGAAAGGCGGTGGTGACCTGGTGTGTCACGCCGATGATCAGGGCCCCGGCCAGCGCCCCGTAGGGATTGCCGATGCCGCCCATGATGGTGGCGGCGAACATCGGCAGCAGCAGCCAGAAGCCCATCTCCGGGCGCAGCTGGGAGGAGAGGCCGTACATGGTGCCGCCGGCGGCGGCCAGGGCGCCGCCGATGATCCAGGTCCAGGCGATCACCCGCTCGGTGTTGATGCCGCGCACTTGGGCGAGCTCGGGATTGTCGGCCGTGGCGCGCATTGCCTTGCCGATGCGCGTGCGCTCGAGCAGGGCGTAGACGCCGAGCATCAGCACCAGGGCGAGTGCCAGGATGAACAGCTGGTCGGCGCGCACGCGGATGTTGAACGGCAGCGTCAGTGCGGGGTTGGGGCGCCCCGGGTAGTAGAAGTGGAAGTCCGGCCCCCAGGCGATGTAGATGAGGCTGCGCAGGAAGAAGGCCATGGCCAGCGAGGCCATGGCGAACAGCACCAGGTGGGCATTCTGGCGGCGCAGGCGGCGATAGACGACGCGGTCGACGGCCATGGCCACCACCCCCACCAGGGGCATGGCGATCAGCAGGGCTACCGGGAACTCCCAGCCGAACGACAGCGGGGTGAGCGGCTCGCCCTGGGGCAGCCAGGCGATGATGGTGAAGGTGAAGTAGGCGCCCAGGGTGACCAGGGCGCCGTGGGAGAAGTTGGGGAACTTGAGCACCCCGTAGACCAGCGTCAGGCCGATGCTGCCCAGGCCAATGATGCCGCCGAGCATCACCCCCCAGGCGGCCAGCGACAGCAGGCGCTCGGCGCCCACGCCGCGCACCTGGGCGATCACCACGAGCACCGCCAGCACCACCGCGATGGCCAGCAGCAGGAAGGCGCGGCTCTGCACCAGGGCCCGTGCGCGCTCGCCGGGGCGGGCGGTGCGCGTCACTGCGGTGGGTGTCTCGCGCTCCTCGTGTGTTGGTGTCGCCATGTTCAGCCTCCCAGGTACAGTCGGCCCACCTCGGGGTCGTCGAGCAGCGCCTGGCCCGGGCCGTCCACGCGATTCTGTCCGCTGGCCAGCACGTAGCCGCGCGTGGCCATGGCCAGCGCCTTGCGGGCGTTCTGCTCGACCATGAGGATCGCCAGGCCGGTGGCATTGATGTGCTCGATGTTGGCGAAGATCTCGTCGACGAGTTTGGGCGAGAGGCCGGCGGAAGGCTCGTCGAGCAGCAGCAGCGCCGGGTCGAGCATCAGGGCGCTGCCGATCGCCACCATCTGGCGCTCGCCGCCCGACATCTTGCCCACGCGCTGGTGGCGGCGCTCGCGCAGCTTGGGGAAGAGCGCGTAGACCCGCTCCTTGCGCTCGGGCAGCGCGCTCTCGTCGAGCAGGTAGCCGCCCATGTCGAGGTTCTCCTCGGCGGTGAGCTGCGTGAAGACGTTGGCCACCTGGGGCACGTAGCAGAGCCCCTCCTTGACGATGTTGTAGGGCGTGTGCCCGGCGATCTCCTTGCCGCGGAAGCGGATCGAGCCGTGGCGCGGCGTGACGAGCCCGAAGATCGCCTTCATCAGCGTCGACTTGCCGGCACCGTTGGGTCCGATCAGCGCCACGATCTCGCCCTCGTCCACCCGCAGGTGCACGTCGTGCAGGATCTCGCTGTCGCCGTAGCCGGCGGTGAGGCCCTCAGCCTCCAGCAGCGGCATACTGCCCTCCCAGATAGGCCTCGAGCACCCGCGGGTCGCGGCGCACCGCCTCGGGGGCGCCCGTCATCAGTTGGCGCCCCTCGCTCATCACCACCACCGGGTCGCACAGCGACATGACCATGTCCATGTCGTGCTCGATGACCAGGAAGGTGATGCCCCGCTCGCGGTTGAGGTAGCGGATGTTCTCGGTCAGGCGCTGCATCAGAGTGGGGTTGACGCCGGCGCCGGGTTCGTCGAGCAGCACCAGGCGCGGCTCGGTCATCAGGGTGCGCGCCAGCTCGAGCAGCTTCTTCTGCCCGCCGGAAAGGTTGCGGGCGTACTCGTCGTGGAGGTGGGCAAGCTCCACGAATTCCAGCACCTCCAGGGCGCGCTCGCGAAGGGCATGCTCCTGGCGGCGCACCTCGCCCGGACGCAGCAGGGCACCGAGCAGGTGCTCGCCGCGCTGGCCGCCGGGCACCAGCATGAGGTTCTCGAGCACCGACAGGCTCTGGTGCTCGCGGGGGATCTGGAAGGTGCGGCACAGGCCGTGGCGGAAAATACGGTGCGACGGCAAGTTGGTGATGTCGTGGCCGTCGAACACGACGCGCCCGGCCTGGGCGAGGTGGAAGCCGGTGATGACGTTGAACAGCGTGGTCTTGCCCGCGCCGTTGGGGCCGATCAAGCCGGTGATGGTGCCGGCGTCGACGGTGAGATCGGCACCGTCGAGGGCGCGCAGGCTGTCGAAGTGGCGGACCAGCCCTGTCACGTCGAGAAGGGGGGTGCCCCCTCGCGGTGGCGACGCGTTCGAACCCTTCTCGGCGTCATCGGCGGCGGTCGTCATGCCATCTCCCCTATCGGCGGGCCTGGGTGCCAACGTCTTTGAACATAGCAACAGGGGTGGGGAGTGTCGAAGCGGCGCCCCGCGTGGCACCGCCCCGGAAAGCAGCGTCTACACTCCGAGAGGGAACGCCCGCTGCAAGCGGTGTACCCGTCATGAACAAACCCAAGTGTCCGGCTGCCTGACCGGCGAATGACGGACGCAGGAGGTAACAACCATGAGCCACACATCGCAACCTGGCGCTCGCCTGAGGGGCATGCGCGCGTCAGCCATTCTCGGCGGCTGCGCCCTGGGCGCGGCGCTCGCCACCGGCGCGGCCAGCGCCCAGAACGCGCCGCCGGCCATCTCGGTGGGTCAGATCGCCCCCTTCACCGGGGCAGGGGCCGAATTCGGCGAGTTCTACCGCGACGGGGCGGCGCTCGGCGTCGACCACATCAACGCCGCCACCGAGGAGGCGCTCGGCGGCCCGGTGATCGGCGAGCACCTCTCCGAGGACACCAACACACTGCCTACCCCGGCGATCGAGGCGGCCCGCCAGCTCGTCGAGGTGGAAGGCGTGCCGGCCATCATCGGCGGCTGGTCCAGCGGGGTGACGGTGGCCGTTTCCACGTCGGTGACCATTCCCAACGAGGTGCTGCAGATTTCCAACGGCTCCACCTCGCCGCTGATTTCGGTGCTGCCCGAGGACCGCGAGGCGGACATGCTGTTCCGCACCACCGCCTCGGATGCCCTGCAGGGGGTGGTGGCCGCCCAGCTGGCGCGCGGCGAGATCTTCGACGACTACAGCGTGGAGAGCGCCTCGACGATCTTCATCAACAATCCCTACGGCCAGGGGCTCTCCAACGCCTTCGCCCGCTCCTTCCAGGCGCGTGGCGGGACCGTGCTGGCCCAGGTGCCGCACCCCGAGGAGGCGCAGCCCACCTACACCTCGCAGCTCGCCCAGGCCTACCAGGGAGAGCCGGAGATGCTGTTCGCGGCGAGCTATCCCGGCCACAGCGCCACCTTCCTGCAGGAGGCGCGCGACATCTTCGAGCACACCCACTGGCAGTTCGTCGACGGCAACCGCTCCGCGGAGGTGATCGACGCGGTGGGCGCCGAGGACCTCGAGGGGCGCTACGGCACCGCCCCCGGCCAGGACCCGAGCCTGCCCGGCTTCGAGAACTTCGCTGCGGCCTTCGAGGAGGCGTACGGCCACGACCGCATCCCGCCCTTCACCGAATCGGCCTATGACGCCGCCATCCTGATCGGGCTGGCCACGGTCAAGGCGATTGCCGACGGCCACGACAGCGTCGAGGCGATTACCGGCACGGTGCTGCGCGACCGCCTGCGCGAAGTAGCCAATCCGCCCGGTCAGGAGATCGTGGCCGGTGATCCGGACAGCATTCTCGCTGGCGTGGAGGCCATCATGAACGGCGAGGACGTCGCCTACACCGGCGCCGCCGGTCCGGCGGACTTCGACGCCAACGGCGATGTGATCACCCCTATCGCCATCTGGCGCTACACCGACGGCGACACCGAGACGGTGCAGATTCAGTCGCCGGAGGAGATTCCCGAGGAGTGAGCCTCGCCTGAAGGGGCCCCGACCCGGCCCGGGCGGCACCCGCCGCCCGGGCCGGTTTTTTGGCAGCCTGGCGCCAGGGTGGCGACTACGCTGAGAGCAGAAGGGTGGCAGCCCGGCAAAGGGGAGGCGCAGATGCTGGCGGAACTGATGGTGGTGGTTGCTCTGGCCCAGACGTCCGATGCGACCGACCCGGTGGCGATGGCGCTATCGCGCGTCGAGCAGCTCGACGCCTATCGCTTCACCCTGCGAAGCCGAGGCGAGCGTGGCGAGGAGGTGATCCGCTACGCCTATCGCCGGCCGGGTTTCATCCGCATGGACATGGTCAGTCCCTATTCGGGGGTGGTGCTGATCTATAGCCCCGAGACGCGTCGGGTGCGTGTTTGGCCGTTCGGCGCCCCGGGGCGCAGTCTCAGCCTGAGCCCGTTGAACTCCCTGGTGCGTAGTGCCCGCGGTCATCGGGTGGACGAGTCGGACGTGGCCACCCTGCTGCGCAACGTCCAGCGCCTGCAGCGCCACGGCGAGCTGCGTCGCCTCGGCGAGGCCGAGGTCGAGGGCCAGGCCACCCTTCATCTAGCTGTTACCGGTGAACCGGGCCATCGCGTGGGCGAGGTGGCCCGCTACGAGCTGTGGCTCGATCGCGAGACGCACTTCCCGCGGCGGGTGGTGAGCCACGACCGCCATGGCCAGGTGGTCGAGACCGTGCGCTTCGAGGGGGTCGAGCTCGACCCCGAGCTGCCCGCCAATACCTTCGACCCCTGAGGCCCGCCGGCATGGCCGCCTACGCCCTGACCACCCTCTGGTACCTGGAAGCGCCCATTGCCCGGGTGTTCGACGCCCTCGGCGAGGCGCCGCAGTGGCCCGCCTGGTGGCCGAGCCTGCTGGCCGTGGAGGAGCGCGCCGCCGGGGCGGTCGACGGCACCGGGCGGGTCTACCGCTACACCTGGCAGAGCCGCCTGGGCTATCGCTTGCGCTTCGACATCCGCGTGACCCGTGTTGTTACGCCCCGGCTCATCGAGGGCGAAGCCAGCGGTGATGTCTGCGGCGCCGGTTGCTGGCGGCTGAGCGAGCAGCGCGGGGTGACCCGGGTGCGCCACGAGTGGCAGGTACACACCACGCGGCCGTGGATGAACCTGGCGGCCCCGCTGGCACGGCCGCTGTTCGTGTGGAGCCACCATGCGGTGATGCGCGACGGTGCCCAGGGGCTTGCCCGTCGACTCGGCGGGCGGCTGCTGGGCCTGGTCCATGAGTGAACCGCTCTCGCGATCCCGACTCCGCTGCTACCCTTGAGATGAGCACGGCCCATCCGGACCGGCCGACTTGACGGAGGGGTACCGCCATGCCCGACCGCTCCCCCGAGTGCCTGCGCAACCTTGCCTTGACCGGTCCGGCCGGCGCCGGCAAGACCACGCTGGCCGAGGCCCTGCTGGCCACGGCGGAGGGGCGTGAGCGTCCCGGCAGCGTGACGAAGGGGACCACGGTGAGCGACACCATCCCGCAGGAGAAGGCCCTGCAGCACTCCATCCGCGCCTCGGTGATGGGCCTGGAGTGGGACGGCACCGAGATCAACCTGATCGACACCCCGGGGCTGGCCGACTTTCAGGGGGCGGCGCTCTCGATCCTGCCCGCCGTCGAGACGGTGGCGGTGGTGGTGAATGCCAGCCGCGGCCTCGAGGCCAGCGCCCGGCGGATGATGCAGTGGGCCGGCGAGCGCGGGCTGTGCCGACTGATCGTCGTCAACCAGATCGATGCCGCCCCTGCGGCGCTGCCCGCTCTGCTCGAGGAGATCCGCACCACCTTCGGCCCCGAATGCCTGCCGCTCAACCTGCCGGCGCAGGGCGCCCAGGCGGTGGCGGACTGCTTCTTCTCGCCGGCCGGCGATGCAGACTTCGCGTCGGTGGCCGAGACTCACGAGATGCTGGTCGACCAGGTGGTGGAGCTCGACGAGGCACTGATGGCGCGCTACCTGGAGCAGGGCGAAGCGCTGGATCCCGACCAGCTCCACGACCCCTTCGAGGCGGCCCTGCGCGACGGGCACTTGGTGCCCGTCTGCTTCGTCTCGGCGATCAGTGGCGCCGGGGTGCGCGAACTGCTCGAGGTGGTGGTGCGGCTGCTGCCCAGCCCCCTGGAGGGCAATCCGCCCCCTTTTCTGCGCGAGGACGAGGCGGGCATGCGCGAGTATCGGGCCCGTCCCGACCTGGACGCCCATGTCCTGGCCCATGTGGTCAAGGTCGAGCACGACCCCTTCCTCGGCAAGATGGCGGTGTTTCGCGTTCACCAGGGCACCGTCAGCCGCGACACCCGGCTGTTTGTCGGCGAGGCGCGCAAGGCGCTGCGGGTCGGCACCCTGTTTCGCCTGCGGGGAAGCGAGCGGCTCGACGTGGAGCGACTGGGGCCGGGGGAGATCGGTGTCCTGGCCAAGGTCGACGAGGTGACCTTCGACAGCGTGCTGCACGACTCCCACGACGAGGACCACATCCACCTGCGCCCCATGGCGCTGCCGGCGCCGGTCTTCGGCCTGGCGATCCAGGCCCGGCGCCACGGTGACGAGCAGAAGCTCTGGGAGGCCCTGGCGCGGATGGTCGAGGAGGATCGCGGCCTCGAGGTGGCGCAGGACAGCGCCACTCAGGAGATCGTGCTGCGCGGGCAGGGCGAGCTGCACCTGCGCACGGCGCTCGAACGGCTCGCCGAGCGCTTCCGTGTGGAGGTCGAGACCAGTGACCCCTCCATCGCCTATCGTGAGACCATCACCGGCACCGCCGAGGGCCACTGCCGGCACAAGAAGCAGACCGGCGGGGCCGGGCAGTTCGGCGAGGTGTTCCTGCGCGTCGAGCCGCTGCCGCGCGGGGGCGGATTCGAGTTCGTGGACACCATCCGCGGTGGGGTGATCCCGAGTTCGCTGCTGCCGGCGGTGGAGAAGGGCGTGCGCCAGGCCATGGCCGGCGGAGCGCTGGCCGGCTACCCCATGCAGGATGTCCGGGTGACCGTCCACGACGGCAAGACCCACCCGGTGGATTCCAAGGAGATCGCCTTTATCACCGCCGGGCGCAAGGCGTTTCTCGACGCGGTTCGCAAGGCGCATCCGGTGGTGCTCGAGCCGATGGTGGAGCTGGTGGTGGAGGGGCCGAGCAGCGCCATGGGCGACCTCACCGCCGATCTCGCCGCCAGCCGCGGACGCATCCAGGATACCCGTAACCTGAGCGACGAAGTCAGCATCCAGGCAGTGGTGCCGCTGGCCGAGGTGGCCGACTACGCCACTCGCCTCAATGCGCTGACCGCCGGGACCGGCAGCTACAGCCTGCAGTTCAGCCACTACGAGCCGGCCCCCGACCATGTCCAGCAGCGCCTCACCCGGGCCTATCGACCGGGCGAGGAGGGATGACGGCGCTGAGAAGAAGGTGGGAAAGGCCGGCTGAGCGGTTCGTGCGACAGGAACCAGGCCATGAAGTCGACAGGGTAGTTAGTCGGGGTGGATACCGATAGTGCCCTCTATCAACGCTGTACCAGCAATCCTGAATGGAAGTTTTCGCGAAGCTCTTCTTTACTGTAGCTGACGTGTCACTGCATTTCGGTGGCCAAGCGTCCTCGCGGCGACGACTGGGCCGCGAAAGGCAAGATAACGACAACGACGTTGCACGCAACGGGAGTACACAACAATGGATAAACTCACAGATGCCAGCAATAACCTGATAACCACCGCCACGACGGCCACGGACACCACCGCGGCTTCTCCCAGTGGCGTGACTGAGAAACCCACCTCGCGCCGCCAGTTCCTCAAGGGTGGCCTGCTGGCCACCGGCGGCGTGGCGGCCAGCACCATCGGCGCCCCGGCGGTCCTGGGGCAGAGCCCGCTCGTCCTGCGCATGCAGACCTCGTGGCCCTCCGGCGACATCTGGATGGACTTCGCGCAGCAGTACGTCGATCGCGTCCAGAGCATGTCCGGGGGGCGCCTGCAGATCGATCTGCTGCCGGCGGGCGCTGTCGTCCAGGCCTTCCAGGTGATGGACGCCGTGAGCGACGGGGTCCTGGACTGCGCGCACACCGTGGCCGCGTACTGGTACGGCAAGCACCGTGCGGCCTCGCTGTTCGGTACCGGTCCGGTCTTTGGCTGGGACGGGCAGAGCTTCCTCAGCTGGTTCTACCAGGGCGGTGGCCAGGAGCTCTATCAGGAGCTCACCCAGGACATGCTCGGGCTGAACGTGTATGGCCTCTATGCCTTCCCGATGCCGGCCCAGCCCTTCGGCTGGTTCAAGGAGCCGGTGACCACCGTCGAAGAGCTTCAGGGCTTCAAGTACCGCACGGTGGGACTCGCCACCAACGTCATGCAGGCCCTCGGCATGAGCGTGACCCAGCTGCCGGGCGGCGAGATCGTGCCGGCGATGGAGCGTGGCGTCATCGACGCCTTCGAGTTCAACAACCCGTCTTCGGACCTGCGCTTCGGCGCCCAGGACGTGGCCAAGCACTACATCCTGAGCTCCTACCACCAGGCCAGCGAGACCTTCGAGATCCTCTTCAATAGGGACGTGATGGACGACCTGGACGAGGACCTGCGCGCGATCCTGCGGCATGCCGTGGAGGCGGTGTCCACTGCGAATACGGCGTCGGCGATGCATAACTACTCCAGTGACCTGCAGCGCCTCCAGGAAGAGCACGGGGTCACCCTGCACCGGACCTCGGACGAGATCCTGCAGGCGCAGCTCGAGGCCTGGACCGACGTGATCGAGGAACTCGAGCAGGACGACTTCAACCGTCGCGTCCTGGACAGCCAGCGCGAGTGGGCGCAACGCGTGGGCTTCTACAACATCATGAACGGCGTGGATCAGGCGCTCGCCTATGAGCACTTCTTCCCGGGCAGGCTGAAACTCTGATGCTGTCACGGCGGCCTCCCCGGCTCCTGGCCGGGGAGGCCGAGTGGTGCCTGAGTCAGGGAATCCCTGTGTTTCTCCCTTGCGCGGCGGCCCGCGGGTCGGTGCGCGAGCCGACCCGGTAGGTGTGCTCATATCATGATCAATGTCATTCGCTTCATCGACTCCGTGACGAGCTGGTTCGGCCGGGCCTTTGCCTGGCTGATCCTGTTCATGGCGTTCGGCATGGGCTATGAGGTGGTGTCGCGCTATCTCTTCAACGCGCCCACTGCCTGGGCCTACGACACGTCCTACATGCTCTACGGTACGCTGTTCATGATGGGCGGCGCCTATACCCTGGCGCGAAACGCCCACGTGCGCGGTGACTTCCTCTATCGGTTGTGGCGGCCTCGCACCCAGGCCATGGTCGAGCTGGTGCTCTACTTCATCTTCTTCTTCCCTGGCATCCTCGCGCTGATCTTCGCCGGCTGGAAGTACGCCGAGCGCTCCTGGCGCTACCTGGAAG
Source organism: Halomonas sp. NO4 (assembly GCF_010994375.1). Lineage (GTDB taxonomy): Bacteria > Pseudomonadota > Gammaproteobacteria > Pseudomonadales > Halomonadaceae > Halomonas. Next base: position 4,191 of record NZ_WHMA01000004.1, on the reverse strand, counting down.
TGAGCGTCTTCTCCCCGGCCGGCGTGCCGATATTCCACTTCAAGACCATCATCGTGGCGGCGGGCGTTCTGCTGTTCATCCAGGGCATCGCCCAGGTCTGCCGCTGTATCGTCTGCATTCGCACCAATGAGTGGCCACCGAACGTGGAAGATGTCGAGGAGCTCGAGGACCAGCTGAAGCGCGAAGCCGTGCCCGTCGAGAGCGCAACGGACACGACCGCCCAGGGGAGAGATGACACATGACGGAGCCTCAGGTCGCCATCATGATGCTGGGGATCTTCATCCTCATCATCTTCCTCGGTTTTCCCATCGCCTTCACGCTGATGGCGCTGGGGGTCATCTTCGGCTATTTCGCCTATTTCAATCCGGGCCGCATGTGGCGCGACTACGACCGCGCCGTGGAAGCCGGTGCGGGTAACTGGGAACTCATCGAGACCTGGGTCGGCGGCTTTTTCAACAACCGAATATTCGATCTCTTCGTCAACCAGACCTATTCGGTCATGGCCAACGAGGTGCTCACCGCGGTGCCGCTGTTCCTGTTCATGGGCTATATCGTCGAACGTGCCAACATCGTCGACCGGCTCTTCTCGACACTCTACATCGCCGCCAAGCGGTTGCCCGGCTCCATGGCCGTGGCGGCGCTGATCACCTGCGCGCTCTTTGCCACGGCTACCGGCATCGTCGGGGCGGTGGTGACGCTGATGGGCCTGCTCGCCTTCCCGGCCATGCTCAAGGCGCGCTACAACACCAGCTTTGCTTCTGGGGTGATCTGTGCCGGCGGCACGCTGGGCATCCTGATCCCGCCCTCGATCATGCTGATCGTCTATGCGGCGGCCTCGGGGGTATCGATCGTGCGCCTCTATGCCGGCGCCTTGCTGCCCGGCTTCCTGCTCGCCGGGTTCTACCTGATCTACATCATCGGGCGTTCGATGCTGCAGCCTTCGGTGGCCCCCAAGCCGACCGAGGAGGAGGCCGGCGATATCCCCACGGCGAAGCTGGTCGTGATGATCTTTACGTCCTTCGTGCCGCTGGCGGTGCTGATCATGGCGGTGCTGGGCTCCATCCTCTTCGGCCTGGCGACGCCGACCGAGGCGGCCTCGGCGGGCGCACTCGGCGGGCTGCTGCTGGCGGTGGCCTATCGCGCGCTGACCTGGCAGCGGCTGCGCGAGGCCGTTTACCTGACGATGAAGACCACCGCCATGGTGTGTTGGCTGTTCGTCGGCTCCTGGACCTTCTCCTCGGTGTTCTCCTACCTGGGCGGTGAGCACCTGATCACCGAGTTCGTCACCGGCCTCGACATCACCCCGCTCACCTTCCTGATCCTGGCGCAGTTCATCATCTTCCTGCTGGGCTGGCCGCTGGAGTGGTCGGAGATCATCATCATCTTCGTGCCCATCTTCCTGCCGCTGCTGCCGCACTTCGGCATCGACCCGCTGTTCTTCGGCATGCTGGTGGCGCTCAACCTGCAGACCTCCTTCTTGACGCCACCCATGGCGATGTCGGCCTACTACCTCAAGGGGATCGCACCGCCCCACGTGCAACTGGTCGAGATCTTCCGCGGCTGCATGCCCTTCCTGGCGATGGTCTTCATGGCCATGGTGGTGCTCTACAACTTCCCTCAAATCGTGTTCTGGCTGCCGGAGGTAGTGTATGGCAACTAAGCGGAACCCTGCGCAGGACTTGGCCGCGCTGACGGCCTGCGAGGCGGCCCGGCGCATCGCCGAGGGGGCGCTGACCTCGAGTGAGCTGGTGGCAGCCTGTCTCGATATCATCGACGCCCAGGAAGCGGAGGTTCAGGCCTGGGCCTTTCTCGACCGCGACAGGGCGATGCTCGAGGCCCAGGAGCGCGACCGGCGGCGCCAGCGCGGCCTGCCGCTCGGCCCCCTGCACGGTGTGCCGGTGGGGGTGAAGGACATCATCGACGTCAAGGGCATGCCCACCGGCAACGGTACGCCCATCGACGAGGGGCGGCGGCCCTTCGCGGATGCCACCGTCATCCGGCGGCTGCGCGAGGCGGGGGCGGTGATCCTCGGCAAGACGGTGACCACGGAGCTCGCCTACTACCACCCGGGCAAGACCCACAACCCCCACGACCCCGCGCGTACGCCCGGCGGCTCGTCCAGTGGGTCGGCGGCGGCCGTGGCCGCCGGCATGGTGCCGCTGGCGCTGGGCAGCCAGACCAACGGCTCGGTGATCCGTCCGGCGTCCTACTGCGGGGTGGTCGGCTTCAAGCCGACCTTCGGGGCCGTGCCGCGCACCGGCGTGCTGACGCTGGCGCCAAGCCTCGATCAGCTCGGCGTCTTCGCCCGCTCCATCGAGGATGCGACGCTGGTCGAGTGGCTGATGGGCGCGGATGGCCAGGATCTCGACGCCAGCGAGAACCCCGGGCCGCTCACCGCCACCATGCTGGCCGAGCCACCGGTGACGCCGGCGCTGGCCGTGGTCAAGACGCCCTTCTGGGAGCGGGCCGATGCGGCCACTCGCGACGCCTTCGGCGAGCTGGCGCCGGCCTTGGGGGAGGCCGCCGACGAGGTGGAGCTGCCCGAGGTGTTCGGGCGTGGGGTCGGCTGGCTGGGCGGCGTGATGGCCGCCGAGATGGCACGCAACCTCGGCCACTACGTCGATCGTGCCCCGGAACAGGTGAGCGAGGCGCTGCGCCAGCTGATCGGCGACGGGCGGGCGATGCGCGCGCCCGACTACCTGGCGGCCCGCGATATGCAGCGGGTGCTGCGCGATGCGCTCGACCCGCTCTTCCAGCGCTTCGACGTCATCGTCACCCCGGCCGCCACCGGGGAGGCGCCCGTGGGGCTCGAGAGCACTGGCGATCCTACCTTCTGCTCGCTGTGGACCTTCTGCGGCCTGCCGGCCCTGAGCCTGCCGCTGCTGACCGGGCCCAGCGGGATGCCGGTGGGGGTCCAACTGGTGGCGCCGCGAGGACAGGATGCGCGCTTGCTGCGCACCGCCCGCTGGCTGGTGCGCACCCTCTCGCAGGAGGCCGACGCATGACCGACAAGATACTCGCCGGCGTGGCGCTGCTCGGGCTGTTCGCCTTTCTGATCCCGGTGCCGATCTTCGTGCCGCACCCGGACCTGATTCTCTTCACCCTGGGCTGCTTGCTGCTGGCCGCCTTCGACTTCTGGCGGGAGCTGTTCGGCAACGGCAGGCGGCGGTGAGCCTCGCCCGAGACCACTCGAGGCCAGGATTGTCCGCCTGCTAGGCTGAAGGCGTGTCCCGAATTGCACAGGGAGGCGGCCATGCTGCAGGCGGTTCTGCTCGATATCAGCGGTGTGCTCCACGAGGACGGCGTGCCGCTGCCCGGCGCGGTGGCGGCGGTGGCGGAGTTGCAGGCCTCACCGTTGGCGTTACGTTTCGTGACCAATACCTCGCGCAAGACCGGTGCCACCGTCTACGCCGAGCTTCGCGAGATGGGCTTCGAGCTGGAGCGCCAGCAAATCTTCACGGCGCCGGCGGTGATCCGGCGCTACCTGGAACGCCACCGGCTGCGTCCCTATCTGCTGGTCCACGAATCGCTGGAGCCGGAATTCGAGGGGCTCGATACTCGTGATCCCACTGCCGTGGTGCTGGGTGATGCCGAGCATCGTCTCGACTACCGGCGCCTCGACGAGGCCTTCCAGCTGTTGCAGCAGGACGCGCCGCTGCTGGCCGTGGGTACCAACCGCTACTTCCGCCAGCGCGGCGGCCTGCACCTGGATGCCGGTCCCTTCGTCAAGGCACTCGAGTACGCGGCCGGGATCGAGGCGCAGGTGCTGGGCAAGCCGGCGGCGGACTTCTTTCACGCCGTGCTCGCCGATGTGGGCGTGAGACCGGAGGAGGCATTGATGGTCGGCGACGATGTCGAGGCCGATGTCGCCGCCGCCATGGCGCTCGGCATGCAGGGCACGCTGGTGCAGACCGGCAAGTACCGGGCGGGCGACGAGACACGGGCGCCGGCGGCATCCGTCGAGGCTGGCCTAGCCGAGTTGGTGGCGCGGCTGCGATAACGCCGCGACCGGCCGGACCGGCGACGTGTGGCCACCGCGAGTGGCCGGAGACTTGCCAAATAGGGCTGTCTTCAGAATACTGTATATAAAGGGCTATGTTGGCATCTGCTGTTGATCTGCGCTTATCGCGACACGCAGCCACGCTTCCTCCGATGGGTTGGCGGTTTCGAACAACCGCCGCCATGCCAGGT
>NZ_WHMA01000039.1 GCF_010994375.1 Halomonas sp. NO4 | reverse complement strand
CCTGAGAAGTGGGAAGCCTCGCCCGTGGCGCGTCAGCGCTTAGGGCGGGGAGCAGTCACTGCCCTGGGCTTCATGTCAGCCCCCAGCGCGCCAGACGTCGATCGAAGACCTCGCCCAGCTCGGTTGGCTCCGATAGCCTTTGCCTTCCAGAAGCCCGGATATCTGGCCGTTCAGCGTGTAGTCGTCCTCGACGACCAGCACGCGCGGCCGGCGATGGGTGACTGAGGCCATGGCTCGTCCATTTGTGTGAAAATGAGCGTGCATCCCACCCACACAGGAGACAACGCACTTGACCAAGGGAACAAGCCAGTTCGTTGGAGCGGCAGGGCAGTATTACGTGTGCTATGAACTCGCGCGGCGGGGCATTCACGCCAGCTTGACGGTGGGCAATGCACCGGCAGTGGATATCGTGGCTGCCAGGGCCGATGGTTCCCGCAGCCTTTCGATTCAGGTCAAGACATCGCGCAGCGCCTATCGCCGGCGGCGCTATGGGCGCGAAGGCTGCGAGTGGGACGTGGGCGCCGGCGTGATCGGCAAGCACAGCCCGACGCTCTGGTATGCGCTGGTGGATCTGCAGAAGCCTAGCGGCCAGCCGCGCGTTTTCATCGTGCCCTCGTTCTGGGTGTCGGAGTTCGTGCTGCCTTCCTTCAGCCGCAAGGTGTTCTTCCTACCCGCCACGGCCTGGGAGCTGACGGAAGCGCGCTGGGATCGCCTGGTGGCGTGTCTGGATGGCGAGCCGGAGAGTGACGGCTTCGCCACCCACTGGCCCGCGGACAGGCTGGTTCGCTGGGGCGTTTCCAACTCTTGATCGCCGCCCTCAGCGATTGAACAGCCACAGCACCGCGGAGATCGCCACGCTTACCAGAATCATCGTTGTGATCGGAAAGTAGAACGAGAAGTTCTCACGGCGAATGACGATGTCGCCGGGCAGCTGGCCCAGCGGCAGCTTGGAGAGCCAAGGCCAGAGCAGGCCGGCGGCGACGATGGCGAGGCCGATGATGATCAGGGTGCGGGACATGGGCGTAATTTCCTCGAGCGTCGAACTCATTGCTGCTTCAAGGGACCGTGCCGGCGGCGGCCGGTCCGCGAGAGCAGCGTGACGGTGAGCGCCGGCAGGAAGGTCACCGTCACGAAGGCGGTGCCGAGCAGGCCGAACAGCACGATGGCGCCCACGCCGCGGTAGAGTTCGGTGCCTTCGCCGGGCAGGAAGACCAGTGGCGAGAGCCCGCCGATGGTGGTCAGGGTAGTCATGGCGATGGGGCGCAGGCGGCTGGCCACGGCGTCGCGCACCGCCTGGCGCACGTCGGCGGTGGCCTCGCGCAGGTTCTCTCGGGCCTGGTGGACGACCAGGATGGGGTTGTTGACCACCGTGCCCATCAGGATCACAAAGCCCAGCATGGTGATCATGTCGAAGGGCTGGCGAATCTCGGCAAGCCCGATAGTGGGCAGCCAGCCGCCCACCAGGTTCATCAGCGCCAGGCCGACGATGCCCCCGGCCGCCCCCAGCGGCACGGTGGCGAGGATCAGCAGCGGATAGCCCCAGTGGGCGAAGATCGCTACCAGCAGCAGATAGACGATGACCAGGGCGATCAGGCCGTTGTCCATCAGCGAGGCGCGGGTGGCATCCAACTGGTCCCCGGCGCCGGTGAGGGTGACGTCGATGTGCCCCGGCAGCTCGCCCGAGGCGCGCAGCGGCTCGATCACCTCGCGGTTGACCCGTTCGATGCCCGTTTCCAGGGGCACGTCGCGCGAAGGGATGATGTCGAGGGTCACGCTGCGCCGGCCATCCACGCGGCGCAGGGTGGCGGTGGCGACGGTCTCGCGAATCTCCGCAAGGCTACCCAGCGGCACCGTGACCCCGATGGGCGTGTGCACCGGCAGGTCGACAAGGTCGTCCAGGTCGCTGTTGCCGACACCGTTTCCGTAGCCATAGAGGTCGATCTTCTGGTCCTCGAGGTAGAAGTCGTCGAGATAGGCGCCGTCGGTCAGGGCGGCCACGGTGGTGCCGAGTTGCTCGGCATCCAGCCCCAGCTCGGCGGCCCGGTCCCAGTCCGGGTGCACCTCGATCAGGGGCTGGCTCAGGTCCAGCGCCGAGGGGCGCGACTGGATGCGCGGGTTGTCGAAAACCGACCGGGCGCGCTCGTAGAGCCGGTTGGCGGCCGCGTAAAGCTCGGCGAGGTCGTTGCCGGCGATGTCCAGGGTGATGCTGCGCGTGCCGGCGTCGTTGCTCGAGATGATCGAGCCGCGGGCAGCGAAGGCGCGCATGTCGGGGTAGGCCTCGAAGCGCTCGGTCAAGGCGTTCATCAGCGCCTCGATATGATCCGGGTCGCGGGTCTCGGCGATGATCCGCAGGCTCTGCGCCTCGACCTGGAGGCCCATGGTTCGCATGGCGGGAATCTCGCTGCGGCCCTCGTCGAAGTCGCTGGGGTCGGCGCCAACATGAGGCAGTAGCTCGGCCTGAATCTCTTCGGCGATGGCCGTCATGGTCGAGAGGTTATAGCTCGCCGGGGCGTTCATGCTGGCGAAGGTCTTGGCCTCTTCGCCCTCCGGCAGGTAGGCCGCCGGTGGCGTCAGCCAGATCAGGATCGCCAGGCCGCCGCCGATCGCCATGGCCATAGCCGCCCCGCGCCGCACAGCGGAGGCGATCAGCGCATCGACCAGGCGCAGGGCGCCGCGTATCCAGCGTGGCGCCCGGCTCTCGCCGGGCGAGGTGCGGCCGTGGAAGTCGATGCGGGCGCCCAGCGCCGGGATCACGGTGATGGCCACGACCATCGAGGCGAGGATCGAGGTCGAGATGGCCACGGCGATGTCGGAGTAGAGCTGCCCGGCTTCCTCCTCGATGAAGAAGATCGGCACGAACACCAGTACGGTGGTTAGGGTGGAGGCGAGCACCGCCGGCCACACCTGCTTGACGCCCGCCAGGGCGGCCTCGAAGCGCTGAAGGCCGCGACGCCGCTGGGTTTCGATGCTCTCCAGCACCACGATGGTGTTGTCGATGGTCATGCCGATGGCGAAGGCGACGCCGGCCAGCGAGATCACGTTGAGGGTGCGCCCGGCCAGCAGCAGCCCCAGGAAGGCGGCGATCGTACAGATGGGGATGCCGATGACGCCGGCAAAGGTGGCCCGCAGTGAGCGTAGGAAGGCGAACATCACCAGGGTGGCGAACAGCGCCCCCAGGCCGAGGTTGGTCCAGACGTTGGCGATCGAGGCCTCGACATAACGGGCGTCGTCGCTGGAGAGCGTCATGTGCAGGCCCTGCTCGGCGAACAGGCCCTCGTTGAGCGAGGCGACCTCGGTCAGCATGCGCCGCTTGATGTCGATGACGTTGGAGCCCGGCTCGCGGCGCACCTGCACGCTAAGCACGGGATCGCCGTTGCCGTCGAAGGAGCGTGAGGTGAGCTCGGCGTGGGAGAGGCGCACCTCGGCGACGTCAGCAAGCCGAATCACCGCGTCGCCCCGTCGCGCCAGGATCAGAGAATCGAGCTCGGCAGTGTCCTGGAAGCGCCCCACGGTGCGCAGCAGGTAGCGCCGCTTGCCGCTCTCCAGGTCGCCCCCGGAGACGTCCTGGTTGCGGGCCTGCAGGGCGCGGCGAATGTCGGCGATGCCGAGCGCGTGCTCGGCCAGGGCGTCGGGGTCGAGGAGCAGCTGCATCTGCCGCGCGGCGCCGCCCGAGACGCCGACTTCCGAGACCCCTTCCACGCTTTCCAGGCGCGGGCGGACGTTGTCCTCCAGGTAGTCGCGCAGTGCCGCCATGTCGAGATCGCGAGGGTTGCCGTCGCGTGGGGCCACGTTGAAGTACATGAAGGCGTTGGCCGAGAAGGAGGTGGCGACGATGCGCGGCTGGTCGACGTTGGCCGGATAGGAGGGCACCTGGCTCAGGGCGTTGTTGACGCGAATCAGCGTCTCGGTGAGGTCGATGCCGAAGGGGAAGTCGAGCTCGACCTCGGCCGCGCCGGTGGTGGCGGTGGACTCCATCCGCGCCAGGTTAGGCACGTTGCGCAGGTACTCCTCCTGCTCGAGGAGGATGTCCTTCTCGATGTCCTGGGGCGTGGCGCCGGGCCAGCGCGTCTCGACGCCGATGGTTCGCACCTCCAGGTCGGGAATCATCTGCACCGGAATGCGCCAGATGGCGGCGAGACCCAGCACCAGCAGGATCAGTACCGCGACGCTGACCAGCACGCCGTGACGGATGATGGCCGCGAACATGGAGGCTACTCCTTCAGTCGGTGTCCAGGGCGAGCCGCTGTCCCTCTTCGAGGCGTTCGTTGCCCATCAGGACGACACGCGCACCGGCGGTGACGCCCTGCCGGATGGCGACCTGGCCGTCGTGGCTGTGGCCGGTGACGACGCGACGCTCGCGGGCTTGCCATTCGCCGTTCTCCTCCACGGCCAGCCAGACGCTGATGCTCCCGTCCGGACGGCGGATGAGGGCGTCGCGGGGCACCACCGGGCCCCGTTCATCCCTGAGCAGCAGGCGCCCTTGAACGGCCATGCCCGGTAGCATGGCCGGGGCCTCGTCGAGCGTGGCACGCAGCAGGAACTGGCGGGAGGCGCCGTCGTCGAGAGGTACCCGGGCAATAGGGCGCGCCACCTGCCATGCTTCGTGACCCGGCAGCCGCACCTCGAGCTCGGCCTCGTCGAGGCGGTGATAGAGGGTGAGCGGGGCGGCGAAATCGAGGGTCAAGCTGTCGAGGTCGATCAGCGTCAGCAGGGGCGTCCCGGGGCTCGCCCACTCACCGATGGCCACGTCGCGCTGGGTGAGCATGCCGGCAAAGGGGGCGCGCAGGCGGTGGCGCGCAACGCGGGCCTCGAGTCGCTCCTTTTCGGCGCGGCGACGCTCCAGTACCGCCTCGGCCATGGCAACATCGGTCTCGCGCTGGCTCAGCTCGCTGCGAGAGAGGTTGCGGCCCTCAGCCAGTTGCCTGCCCTCAGTGAGCCGGCGTCGTGCATTGTTCAGCGCCGCCTGTGCCTCGCTGACGTCCGCTTCGGCGCTTCTCGCCTGAAGGGCGATCTCCTCGGCATCGATGGCCAGCAGCAGGTCACTTGCCTGCACGCGCTCGCCGAGCGCGACCGGCAGTTCGGTGATGCGCCCCGCGACATCGCTGGAGAGGTGGGCGGTGCGCGGCGCCGTGACGCTGCCGTTGAGGTCGATCGTCTCCACGATGGCGCGCGCCTCGACCCGGGCGGTGGTGACGCGGGCCTCCTGGGCTGGCAGCGGGGCGGCGAGCCCGAGCAGCAGGGGCAGGCTGGCCATCCAGCGCATGGCACGCAATCTCGACACAAACGGCTCCCTGTCGGGTGATTCGGTCTCGCTAACGGCCCTCTGCTCGCCCGTTGCGCCCCGGCCATCGGCGGTGCATTCCGTCGGCGGTGGCATGCGTGGCTCAAGCCTGGGCGATGCGCAGCTGCTGCAACAGCCCCTGCAGCGGGTGGGGCAGCGCGGTGTCGGAGAGGCGCTTGGCCTGGCTGCGGCAGGAGTAGCCGGTGGCGAGCAGGCGGCCGACGTTGGTGTCGTCCTCCACCACCGGCTGCCACGACTGGGCGTAGATAGTCTTCGAGGTCTCGCGGTTTCTGGCCTCGTGGCCGTAGGTGCCGGACATGCCGCAGCAGCCGGTGGCCACCAGTTCGAGCTCCAGGCCGAAGGCGGCGAACACCTGCTGCCAGGCGCTGGGCGAGCCCGGGGCGGTGGTCTTCTCGGTGCAGTGGGCGAGCAGCTTGAAGTCGGGGTCGTCGAGCGTCAGGCCGTTCGGCGCGAGTTGTCGGGCCAGGGTCGGTGACTGGGTGACCAGCCACTCCTGCAGCATCAGCACCTCGGGCACGGCGTCGGCGCCCAGGGCGTGCACGTACTCCTGGCGGTAGGTCAGGGTCATCGCCGGGTCGATGCCCACCAGGGGCACGCCGAACTCGGCCAGGGTACGCAGGCGCTCGGCCTGTTTCTCGGCGGTGCGCTCGAAGGCGCCGAGAAAGCCCTGGACGTTGAGCGGCTTGCCGTTGGGAGAAAAGGGGGCGACGAACACCCGCACGTCGAGGCGCGCGAGAAACTCGACGATGTCCATCACCAGCCGGGCCTCGTAGAAGCTGGTGAAGGCGTCTTGAACGAGCACCACGCTTCGGGCCTTCTGCGGCTCGGTGAGCAGGCCGAGCGAGGTGGGCGTGGCCTCGGCGACGCCCCAAGCGCGCAGTTGCTTCTGGAGACTGGCGCGCGACAGGCGCGGCGTGTCGACCAGGCCCATCGGGCCGGCCATCAGGCGCTCGACCAGGCGGTTGCCCAGCGCCGCGTTGTAGAGCGGCGCGACGCGGGCAAGCGCCGGCATGAGGAACTCCAGGCCGCCGATCAGGTAGTCGCGCAGCGGGCGCAGGTAGCGGCCGTGGTAGACCTCGAGGAAGCGCGCGCGCGAGTCGGGCACGTTGACCTTGACCGGGCACTGGCCGGCGCAGGACTTGCAGGCGAGGCACCCCGCCATGGCGTCATACACTTGGTGGGAGAAGTCCGCCTCGCCGCGCCGCCTGGCCAGGGTGTTGCGGAGACGCAGCGGGAAGTCCCTGACGAAGCCCCAGGCGCCCTCGGCCTTCTTCTTGCGCGACTCCTCCACCAGGTCGATGCCGGCCGCCTCCTGCTGGCGCAGCCATTCGCGGATCAGGCTGGCGCGCCCCTTGGGCGAATGGATGCGCTCGCGGGTGGCCTTCCACGAGGGGCACATGGCGTCATTGGGGTCGTAGTTGTAGCAGGCGCCATTGCCGTTGCAGTAGACGGTGGCGGCGTGGGCCTGCCAGACCCGTTCGTCGATGGTGCGGTCGAGCAGGCCGCGGGTGGGCACGCCATCGATGGTGAGCAGCCCCGGGTCGACCCACTTGACGGTTTCTTCGGCCGCAGTATCGGTCGCTCCCGCAGTATCGGGCGAGATAGAGGCATTGCCCGCGGCTTCGGGCGGGGTCGAGAGCGGCGTCGCGATCTTGCCGGGGTTCAACTGGTTGTGGGGGTCGAAGGCCGCCTTGACCCGCTGCAGGCTGGGGTAGAGCGCGCCGAAGAACTGGGGCGCGTACTCGGAGCGCACGCCCTTGCCGTGCTCGCCCCACAACAGTCCGTGGTACTTGCGGGTGAGTTCGGCGACCTCGTCGGAGACCTCGCGGATCAGCCTCTCCTGCTGCGGGTCCTTCATGTCGATGGCCGGGCGCACGTGCAGCACCCCGGCGTCGACGTGGCCGAACATGCCGTAGGCAAGGCCGCGGGCGTCGAGCAGGGCGCGAAACTCGCTGATGAAGTCCGCCAGGTGCTCCGGCGGCACCGCGGTGTCCTCGACGAAGGGAATGGGGCGCTTCTCGCCCTGGACGTTGCCCAATAGGCCCACGGCGCGCTTGCGCATGGCGTAGACCTTCTGGATCTGCGGCCGGCCCTCGGCCCGGGTGTAGCCGAGGCGCTCAACGCTCGAGTCACTCTCCAGGTGGCGGCAGAAGGCGGCGACCCGCTCGGCGAGCCGCTCGGGGTCGTCGTCATTGAACTCGATCAGGTTGATGCCGTGGACGGGCGTCTCCCCGTCGGGAAAGAACTCGGCGACGCTGTCCCAGACGAAGTCCTCACGGGCCAGGCCGAGCACGGTGTCGTCCACCGTCTCGATGGAGGTGGGCCTGGCCGAACTGGCCATCAGCGCCTTGGCGTCGCGAAGGGCGTCCATGAAGCCGGCGTAGCGCACGTTGACCAGCGTCGAGTGCTGGGGAATCGGCAGCACGTTGAGCACGGCTTCGTCGAGAAAGCCCAGCGAGCCCTCCGAGCCGCACAGCAGGCTGTTCATATCGAGACGGCCTTCTGCATCCCTCAAGTGCGCCAGGTCGTACCCGGTCAGGCAGCGGTTTAGCGGCGGGAAGGTGGCGGCGATCTGCTCGGCCTGGGTGTCGACGATCTCGCGGGCGGTGCGGTAGGCCTGGCCGGTGACGTCGTCGCGCTGGCACAGCGTCTCGAGCTCATCCGCGCCGACCGGGCGGCTGGTGAGCCGCTCGCCGCCGAGCAGCAGCACGTCGAGCTCGAGCACGTGGTCGCGGGTCTTGCCGTACTCGCAGCTGCCCTGGCCGCTGGCGTCGGTGGAGATCATGCCGCCAATGGTGGCGCGGTTGGAGGTGGAGAGCTCCGGCGCGAAGAAGAGCCCGTGGGGCTTCAGGGCAGCGTTGAGCTGGTCCTTGACCACCCCGGCCTGGACGCGTACGCGGCGGTTGTCGACGTCGATGTCGAGGATGGCGTTCATGTGCTTGGAGACGTCCACCACCAGGCCGTTGGTGAGCGACTGGCCGTTGGTGCCGGTGCCGCCACCGCGCGGGGCGAGCACCACCCGGCGGTGCTCCACCTGGCCGGCGAGGTGGGCGATGCGCAACAGGTCGTCGGCGTGCCTGGGGTAGAGCACCGCCTGGGGCAGGCGCTGGTAGATGGAGTTGTCGGTGGCGAGCACCGTGCGGTTGGCGTAGTCGGGGGCAATCTCGCCTTCGAAACCCGCGCTCTTCAGGGCCTCGAGAAAGCGCAGGTAGGGGGCGGCGAGCTGCGTTGCCGGGTCGGCTTGGGCCGTGTCCAGTCGTGCGATCATGGTGTCGTATTCGGTCTTGTCGGCGCCGCCATGGGGCGGGCGCAGCGAAGGGAGTGATGCTACTTTACCGCGCGGGGGCGGTGGTGCGCATCCTGCGCTGTGCGGCGCGTGGCGCCGGTGCGGCCTTTTGCCTACAATGGGCGGCCGTTTTCCCGACTTCACCGACTGCAACGGACCGGATGCCATGCTCGATCCCAAACTGCTGCGCGGCGACCTCGAGCAGGTCGCCCAACGACTGGCCAAGCGGGGCCATGCCCTCGATACCGACCGTCTCGAGACCCTGGAATCCCGGCGTCGCGAACTGCAGGCCGCTACCGAGTCGCTGCAGAACGAGCGCAACACCCGCTCCAAGGCGATCGGCAAGGCCAAGGCGGCGGGCGAGGACATCCAGCCGCTGCTCGATGAGGTGAGCGACCTGGGAGATCGCCTGGATGCGGCCAAGGCGCAGCTGGCCGAGGCGCAGGCCGAGTGGGATGAACTGGTCAGCGGCATTCCCAACCTTCCCCACGAGAGCGTGCCGGAAGGGGAGAGCGAGGCGGAGAACGTCGAACTGCACCGCTGGGGCACGCCGCGTGCGTTCGACTTCAGTGCGCGCGATCACGTCGACCTGGGGGCGCTCACCGGCAATCTCGACTTCGACCTGGCGGCCAAGCTGACCGGGGCACGCTTTGCGGTGATGCGCGGGCCCATCGCGCGGCTGCATCGGGCGCTGACCCAGTTCATGCTCGACACGCAGACCCTCGAGCACGGCTACGAGGAGTGCTACGTCCCCTACATGGTCAACGAGGCGTCGCTCTACGGTACCGGCCAGCTGCCCAAGTTCGGCGAGGACCTGTTCCGCCTCGACGACGAGCGCAGCTACCACCTCATTCCCACCGCCGAGGTGCCGCTGACCAACTTCGCCCGCGACGAGATCCTCGACCACAAGGCACTGCCGGTGCGGCTCACCGCGCACACGCCGTGCTTCCGCAGCGAGGCGGGCTCCCACGGCCGCGACACCCGCGGTATGATCCGCCAGCACCAGTTCGACAAGGTGGAGATGGTGCAACTGGTGGCGCCCGATACGAGCTACGCGGCGCTGGAGGAGATGCGCGGCCACGCCGAGGCGATCCTCCAGGCGCTCGAGCTGCCCTATCGTGTCGTCACCCTCTGCACCGGCGACATGGGCTTCGGCGCGGCCAAGACCTACGACCTGGAGGTGTGGTTGCCGAGCCAGGAAACCTACCGCGAGATCTCCTCGGTCTCCAACTGCGAGGACTTCCAGGCGCGGCGCATGCAGGCGCGTTTCCGCCATCCCGAGCAGAAGAAGCCGCAGCTGCTGCATACTCTCAACGGCTCCGGCCTGGCGGTGGGACGCTGCCTGATCGCGGTGATGGAGAACCACCAGAACGCCGACGGCTCCATCACCGTGCCCGAGGCGCTGCGGCCCTATATGGGCGGGGTCGAGACCCTCAATATCTGACGGTCAGAAGGCTGTCGTCGCGGCGTTCCCGGCGACAGCCCTCCCGCCTGACACTACTCGATTCCCCAGCTCACGCTGACGCCGGCCTCGATATCCAGGGTGCCGGGGCGATATTCCACCGCCGAGGCGCTCTCGCGGGCGTCAGCGCTCATCGCCGCCATACGCGGCTGGAACACCGGCGAGCGGTTCTCGCTCACGCTGATCACCTCGCCGAGGCTCACGCCCAGGGTGTCGGCCATCAGCTGCGCCTTGCGGCGCGCCTTCTCCAACGCCATCACCAGCGCCTCGTCGGTGGCGGCGTCGCGGTCGGCCAGGTCGTAGGTCACCCCGTCCAGCGCATCGACGCCGGCTGCGGTTAGGGCGTCGAGCAGCGCGGGCAGCCGATCCAGCGCCCCCACCTCGACTTCGACCGGACGCTCGAGCCGGGTACGCAGCTGGGGTTCCCCTTCGCCGTCGCCACGGCGGGGTTCGGGCACGTATTCGGGCTGCACTGCCAGCGAGCCGGCGCGGATGGCGTCGGGTTCGACGCCGGCCGCCTCGAGGGCCTGGATCAGCTCGGCGGCACGCTGTTCGAGACGGTTGCGCGCCTCGCGCAGGGCCGCGGGGTCACTCTCGGCCTCGTGTCGGGCCACGGCCGGTGTGTGCTCCCACAGGCGGGCGCTGAGCGTGGCGCGGTTCGGCACCACCTCGAGGCGGGCCTCGGCCTGGACATCGAGGCGCCGCTCCGGTGGCTCCGCCAGCGCCGCCAGCGGGGCGGCCAGGGCGAGCAATACGGTGAGCAGCATCGGACAGGTTCGAGTCTGGCGAAGCATGGCACGCTCCTTGTTGCGGGGTGGTCTACAGAAAAGGCAATGGCGCCGCTTTCGAGGCGTGTGGCCCGGGAAGGTTCCCGGCATGCCGGGTTTGTGCCCGGGCGGTCGAGCCGCCATGATGATCAGAGTCTGTTGCCAGGACACATGGCCAGGACTAGACAGATGGCCGAGACACGATACGTAGCCAAGAAGAGTAAGCCCGATGCGCATGGATGACGACGACGGTCGCAACATACCGCTGAACCTGACCCTGGCGCTGGCGGCGCTGGTCATCATCGTCGCCGGCATGCGTGCCGGGTCGAGCCTGCTGGTGCCACTCATGCTGGCCACCTTCATTACCGTGGTATGTACCGCCCCGGTGCAGTGGCTGCAGCGCCTGGGCCTGAGCCCGCGGCTGGCGGTGTGGCTAACCCTGGTAGTCATCGGCGGGTTGCTGTCGCTGCTTGGCCTGCTGGTAGTCAACAGTTTCGGCACCTTCGTCGATGCCCTGCCGGGCATCGAGCAGAAGCTCTACGACTACTATCTAGGCCTGCTCGACAGGCTGGCCAGCATGGGGCTGGCCATCGACACCAACCGTCTGGCCGAGCTGATCGATGCCGAACAGTTCGGCAGCCAGATTCCCGCGCTGCTGGGTGAGCTCGGCAACCTGCTGATGCAGAGCATCGTCGTGGCCCTGCTGGTGATCTTCCTGTTGTTCGAGACCCTGAACTTTCGCGACAAGCTCTCTCACGCCCTGGCCAACCCCGCGCCGAGCCTGCGTCGCGTGCGCGAGTTCAGCCTGACCCTGAAGCGCTATCTGGCCGTGAAGACCCTGATCAGCCTGGCGACCGGTCTGCTGGTGTGGCTGGCCTGTCTGCTGGTGGGGGCGGATTTCCCCCTGCTGTGGGGCGTGCTCGCCTTTGCCCTCAACTATATCCCCAATATCGGCTCGGCCATGGCGGCGGTTCCGCCCGTGCTGCTGCTGCTGGTCTCGCCGGAGGGCGGCCTGCTGCCGGCGCTGGTGCTGGCGGCGGCCTATCTCGCCATCAACTTCGTGCTCGGCAACCTGGTGGAGCCCAAGGTGATGGGGCGGGCGCTGGGGCTCTCCACCTTCGTGGCCTTCCTCTCGCTGGTGGTGTGGGGCTGGATCTTCGGTGCAGTGGGGATGCTGCTCTCGGTGGTGCTCACCATGACGCTGAAGATCGCCCTGGACAGCCACCCCCAGACGCGTTGGATCGCCCACCTGCTGGGGCCGGGGGAGCGAATTCTGATGGAAGAGGACGAGGGGGTCGAGGTGGCGGACCAGCCGCCGCTCAAGCGGCGCGACGCCAAATAGGTCGGGCCCCGGTGGTTGCCGGGGCCCGGTGCCATGGATGGGGAGGGGGCAGGGGTCAGGCGTTCTGGTCGATGAACTGGGCCAGCTGCGACTTGGACTGGGCACCCACCAAGGAGGCGATCTTGGTGCCGGACTTGAACAGCATCACCGTGGGTACACCACGCACGCCCTGCTCGGCGGCGATTTCCGGGGCATCGTCGACGTTGATGCTGACGACTTTCAGGTCGCCGGTGCGCTCCTCGGCGACTTCATCCACCACCGGGGCCATGACCTTGCAGGGGCCGCACCAGGGTGCCCAGAACTTGAGCAGCACGGGCTTGTCCGCCTTGAGAACTTCCTGCTCGAAGTTGGCATTGGTGACATCGACGTTGTTGGCCATGTGATTCTCCAGTTGCGTTGCGCTGCATCGAGCGAAGGGTTCGGCGTGGAATCACGCCCGGTCGGCAGATGGTAGCGGGCGGTCGGGTTGCTGGCAAATGGGCGGGCCCGGGGAGCCGGCCTGACTCGCACGCTTCTCATATGCTATAAAGTAATCAAGTTCGTATTGAATATTTCCAAAGGGTATTGAGAACGTCCCCAGCCGGCTGGGGCGAGCGCCTCACGAGGGGGCAACGGGAGGCAGTGCATCCATGAAACTACAGCAGCTTCGCTATGTCTGGGAAGTCACGCGCCACAACCTCAATGTCTCGGCCACGGCGCAGAGTCTGTTCACTTCGCAGCCGGGTATTTCCAAGCAGATCCGTCTGCTGGAGGACGAGTTGGGGGTGGAGATCTTCGCCCGCAGCGGCAAGCACCTCACCCGCGTGACGCCGGCCGGCCAGGCTATCGTCGAGCTGGCCGGGCAGGTGTTGCGCCTCACCGAGAACATCAAGGAGGTGGCTCAGGAGCACAGCGACGAGCGGCGCGGCAGCCTGTCGATCGCCACCACTCACACCCAGGCCCGCTATGCCCTGCCTCCGGTGATCCGCGAGTTCACCGGCAAGTATCCCGACGTCGCTCTGCACATGCAGCAGGGCACCCCCAAGCAGATCGCTCAGATGGTCAGCGACGGACAGGCGGATTTCGCCATCTGTACCGAGTCGCTGGAGCTGTTCAACGACTTGGTGCTGCTGCCCTGCTACCGCTGGAACCGCTGCGTGCTGGTGCCGCGCGACCATCCCCTGGCCGCGCTGGAGACTCTGACACTGGAGGCCCTGGCTGCCTATCCGATCGTCACCTATGTGTTCGGCTTCACCGGGCGCTCGCAGCTCGACGACGCTTTTCGTGCCAAGGGGCTTTCGCCCAACGTGGTGCTCACCGCCGCCGATGCCGATGTGATCAAGACCTACGTGCGGCTCGGGCTGGGGGTGGGCATCGTCGCGCACATGGCCGTTGACCCCGCGCTCGACAGCGACCTGGTGGCCCTGGAGGCCGGTCACCTCTTCGAGAGCTCGACCACCAAGATCGGCATCCGCCGCGGTACCTTCATGCGCGGCTACATGTACGACTTCGTCAAGGGCTTCGCCGACCATCTGGAACGCGACCTGGTGGATGCCGCCCTGGAAGCCGGGCCGCGTCACGAGCAGGTGCTGTTCGAGGGTATAGAGCTGCCGGTGCGCTGAGCCTTCGCCGGCCAAGCGACGGCCGCCCGAGCGAGGCTCGGGCGGCCGTCATGCGTTGGAGGGGCTCAGTGCTGCAGGTGCAGCCCGCACTCGCGCTTGGCTTCCACTTTAGTGGGGTCGAAGTAGTCGAACTCGTTGGGCAGGTCGTGTTCCTGCAGGTAGCGATAGAGGTCGCGGGCCGTCCAGTGCAGCAGCGGGGCGACCTTGAGCAGGCCGTCGGCGTTGCGGCTCACCGGCGACATGCGCGCCCGCTCCGGGGTGTCCTCGGCGCGCAGGGCGGTGAACCAGACGTCCGGGGCCATCTCGCGCAGCGCGCGCTGGAAGGGCTCGAGCTTGACCTCCTGGGTGAAGGCGGCGTGGCGCGGGTCGTCGATGCTCGGCATGGCGCCATCCACGGCCTCGCGATGCGCCCGGGTGCGCGTCGGCAGGTAGGTGATGAGGTTGAGTCCGAGACGCTCGACGAGGGCATCGGCGAAGCGGTAGGTGGCCTCGGTGTTGTAGCCGTGGTCCATCCACACCACCGGGATCTCCGGGCGCTGGCGGCTGACCATGTGCAGGATGACCGCCTCGAAGGGCCGGAAGTTGGTGGTGATGAGGGGGCGGTTGCCCTGCGCCAGGGCCCAGCGGATCAGGGCCTCGGGGTCGTGGCCCAGGTCACGGTTGATGACGTCGAGCGATGCTTCCATGGGGACTCCGGGTCGATGCGAACGGATGCGCCTACCCTAGCAAAGCCGCTTGCCAGCGCCCCAATACCGATTCCTTGGAAACTTATAGCCATATCTTATTTTTGACGATCTTTTTATTCCATTGGATGCTGGCTGTCGTCTGCATCTCGCTGGGCCGGCGTGCGGCTTGCGCCCAGGGCATTCATCAGGTGGCGGATCTTGTCCAGGGTTTCGGCATACTCGGGCTCCAGCTGTGAATCCGCGACCAGGCCGCCGCCGCCCCACAGGTGCAGGCGGCCGGCATCGGCCACGGCGGTGCGGATGGCGATCGAGGTGTCCATGTGGCCGCGCACGTCCACGTAGCCCAGGCTGCCGCAGTAGACGCTGCGCTGGCTGGGCTCCAGCTCGTCGATGATCTGCATGGCGCGCACCTTGGGTGCGCCGGTGATCGAGCCGCCGGGGAAGGCGGCGGCCAGCAGGTCGAGGGGGCGCCGGTCGGGGGCCAAGGTGCCGGTCACCACGCTGACCAGATGGTGGACGTTGGCGTAGCTCTCAAGGGCACAGAGCTGCGGCACCGTTACGCTGCCCGGGCGACACACCCGACCCAGGTCGTTGCGCAGCAGATCGACGATCATCACGTTTTCGGCCCGATCCTTGAGGCTCGCCGTCAGTTCCGCGGCCAGCTCTCGATCCTCCTCCGGCGTCTGACCTCGCGGCCGTGTGCCCTTGATGGGGCGCGTCTCGACGCGGCCGTCAGGGTGGCAGTGCAAAAAGCGCTCCGGCGACAGCGAGAGGATCGCCTGCTCGCCCCAAGCCAGGTAGCCGGCGAAAGGCGTGGGCGTGGCGCGGCGCAGGCGCTGGTAGGCCTCCCATAGGTCGCCGCGGAACGGAGCGCTGAAGCGCTGGGCGAGGTTGATCTGATAGCAGTCGCCGGCGCGGATGTAGGCCTGCACGGCGGCGAAGCGGTGGGCGTAGCCGGCATGGTCCATTTCGCCGGCGAACGGGGCCTGAAGCTCGAAGACTTCGCCCGCCGCGGGCGCGGTCGCAAGCCAGCCCTGCACCTCGACGCGGCGGGGCGCGCTGGCCACCAGCCAGCTCTCGCGGCGCTGGTGATCCTGGATCAGCGCCCAGTCGTAGAGCCCCAACCGACTGGCCGGCAGGGCGACGGCAGCGCGGGCCTGGCCTGCCATCGGTTCCAGGGCGCGTCCCAGGTCGTAGGCCCAGTAGCCGATCAGGCCGCCGAGAAAGGGCAACTCGCTGGGTGGTGCCACCAGGTCGAGCTCGTCGAGCAGGGCCTGCTGGGCGGCAAAGGGCGATCCGCCGCGCCACGGCTCGCCGTCCAGCTGGACTTGACCCGCGCTGTCCACCTCGAGCGTGGCACGCGGCTCGGCGCTGAGGATGTCGTAGCGCCCGCCCGGTGCGGCGGGGCGGCCGCTGTCCAGCAGCACGGCGCCGCGCTGCCGGCGCAGGGCAGCGAAATAGCCGAGAGGGTCTTCCCGATAGGGCAGCGGCGTGATCTCGAGTCGTGTGGTCATCGTCGGGCCTTTCAGAGCAGGCGCACCATTCTAGGGGTGTGGCGCGATTTTGTCCTATCCGCCGACGACGCTCGGGCGGGCGGAGTCGCCTGGCGGAAGCGATTGTCGACAGCAAACGCGGGACGGGGTAAGTTGTCTACAACCAAAGGCGTACCTTACGGGCCTCCTGCGTGGTTGACTGCGCAGAAGGCAGTGTCTAAAGTGCTTTCATCCATTAATTGTCGACAATCACTATGAGCTCAGTCGCACCAGAACAGACTTCTCCCGAAGTTCGCACCCTGGCCGAGCGGGTCTTCCAGGAACTGCAGGATGCCATCGTCAGGGGCGAGCTGGCGCCGGGCAGCAAGATCACCGAGCCCGGCCTCTCCAAGAGCTACGGCATTTCCCGCGGGCCGCTGCGCGAGGCGATGCGTCGCCTCGAGGCGCATCGCCTGATCGAGCGGGTGCCTCACGTGGGCGCGCGGGTGGTCAAGCTGTCGATGCAGGAACTGCTCGAGCTCTTCGACGTACGCGAGGCCCTGGAGAGCATGGCGGCTCGCCTTGCCGCCGCGCACATGACCGCCGAGGAGATTGCCGGGCTGCGCGAGGTTCTGGCCCTTCACGAGCGCCAGAGCGACCTGCGCAGCGGCGAGGCCTACTACCAGCGTGAAGGGGATCTGGATTTCCACTACCGCATCGTTCAGGGCAGCCACAATCGCATGCTGGTCACCATGCTGTGCGACGACCTCTATTACCTGGTGCGCCTCTACCGCACCCAGTTCAGCGCCAGCGGTACGCGGCCGCAGCGCGCCTTCGTCGAGCACCATCGCATCGTCGACGCCATCGAGGCGGGCGACGCCGAGCTCGCCGAGCTCTTGATGCGTCGCCACGTGAGCGCCTCGCGGGCCAACGTGGTCGACCGTTACGCCGCGATTCTCGAGCAGCAAGCCGAGGCCACCACCTGAGGCCGGCCGATCAACCAAGGAGCACTGTCATGACCCAACCGACCCCTGGCGCCCGTTTCCGCGCCGCCCTGGAGGCCAACCGGCCGCTGCCCATCGTCGGCACCATCAACGCCTACAGCGCCATGATGGCCGAGCGCGTCGGCCACCAGGCGATCTATCTCTCCGGCGGCGGGGTGGCCAACGCCTCCTTCGGCCTGCCCGACCTGGGCATGACCACCATGAACGACGTGGTGCAGGACGCCCACCGTATCTGTGGGGCCACCGATCTGCCGCTGTTGGTGGATATCGACACCGGCTGGGGTGGGGCCTTCAATATCGCACGCACCGTCAAGGAGATGCAGCGCGCTGGCGTGGCCGCCGTGCACCTGGAGGACCAGGTCGCCCAGAAGCGCTGCGGACATCGCCCCAACAAGGCGATCGTCTCCCAGCAGGAGATGGTGGATCGCGTCAAGGCCGCCGCCGATGCGCGCATCGACCCCGACTTCTATCTGATCGCTCGCACCGACGCCTTCCAGAAGGACGGCCTGGACGCCGCCATCGAGCGCTCCCGGGCGTGCATCGAGGCTGGCGCCGATGCCATCTTCGCCGAGGCGGTGCACACCCTGGACGACTACCGTGCCTTCTGTGAGCGCGTTGATGCCCCGATCCTGGCCAACATCACCGAGTTCGGTGCCACGCCGCTGTTCACACAGGACGAGTTGCGCGAAGCGGGCTGTCGCATGGTGCTCTACCCGTTGTCGGCCTTCCGTGCCATGAACGCCGCGGCGCTCAAGGTCTACCAGAGCATTCACGACAACGGCCATCAGAAAGAGGTGGTCGACATCATGCAGACCCGCGACGAGCTCTACGACTTTCTCAACTACCACGCCTTCGAGCAGAAGCTCGATGCGTTGTTTGCCGAGAAGGGCGGCGACGCCTGATACGCCAGATCATCCCACGATAACGATACGCCAGAGAGTCTGAGACAAGGAGACACGATATGGCTGAGAAAACCGTCAGCAGTACCGGACTGCGTGGCCAGAGCGCCGGCACCACCGCCCTGTGCACCGTCGGCAAGAGCGGCGCCGGCCTGACCTACCGCGGCTTCGACATCAAGGAGCTCGCCGAGAAGGCCAAGTTCGAGGAGGTCGCCTACCTGCTGCTCAAGGGCAAGCTGCCCAATCAGGCCGAACTCGACGCCTACATCACCAAGCTCAAGGGGCTGCGCGGCCTGCCGGCACCGCTCAAGGCCGTGCTCGAGCAGATCCCCGCCGATGCCCACCCCATGGACGTGATGCGCACCGGCGCCTCCATGCTGGGTAACCTCGAGACCGAGGAGAGCTTCGACGAGCAGCAGGACGTCTCCGACCGCCTGCTCGCGGTGCTGCCCTCGATCATCTGCTACTGGTACCGCTACAGCCACGACGGCGTGCGCATCGAGACCGAGACCGACGACGACTCCGTGGGCGGTCACTTCCTGCATCTGCTGCGCGACAAGCCGGCCTCCGAGCTGCATGCCCGGGTGATGAACGTCTCGCTGATCCTCTACGCCGAGCACGAGTTCAACGCCTCGACTTTCACTGCCCGCGTGTGTGCTTCGACGCTTTCCGACATGCACTCCTGCGTGACCGGGGCCATCGGCTCGCTGCGTGGACCGTTGCACGGTGGTGCCAATGAGGCAGCCATGGCCATGATCGAGAACTGGCAGTCGCCGGACGAGGCCGAGCGCGAGATCATGGGCATGCTCGAGCGCAAGGAGAAGATCATGGGCTTCGGGCACGCGATTTACCGCGAGTCCGACCCGCGCAACGCCATCATCAAGAAGTGGTCCAAGCAGCTGGCCGAGGATGTGGGCGACAGCATCCTCTATCCGGTTTCCGAGCGCGTCGAGGCGGTGATGTGGCGCGAGAAGAAGCTGTTCTGCAACGCCGACTTCTTCCATGCCAGCGCCTATTATTTCATGGACATCCCCACCAAACTGTTCACGCCGATCTTCGTGTGTTCGCGCGTCACCGGCTGGTGTGCCCACGTGTTCGAACAGCGCGCCAACAATCGCATCATTCGCCCGAGTGCCGACTATGTCGGGCCCGAGCACAGCGTCTGGGTGCCCATCGAGCAGCGCGACTGATCCGGCCGACTCCTCAGGCGACCCCTTAGGGTCGCCTTTCCTGCCCTGCTTTCGACACCACGCGAAGACATTTCGACGCCATGAATACTGACTATCGTAAACCGCTTCCCGGCACCGAGCTGGACTACTTCGACGTGCGTGCGGCCGTCGAGGATATCCAGCCCGGTGCCTATGACTCCCTTCCCTATACCTCGCGCGTGCTGGCCGAGCAGCTGGTGCGCCGCTGCGAGCCGGCGCTGCTCACCGATTCGCTCAAGCAGCTGATCGAGCGTCGGCGCGACCTGGACTTCCCCTGGTATCCGGCCCGGGTGGTATGCCACGACATCCTCGGCCAGACGGCGTTAGTCGACCTGGCCGGCCTGCGCGATGCCATTGCCGAAAAGGGCGGTGACCCGGCCAAGGTGAACCCGGTGGTGCCGACTCAATTGATCGTCGACCACTCGCTCGCCGTGGAGTGCGGCGGCGATGATCCTAAAGCCTTTGACAAGAACCGCGCCATCGAGGATCGCCGCAACGAAGATCGCTTCCACTTCATCGAGTGGACCAAGACCGCCTTCAAGAACGTCGACGTGATTCCCGCCGGCAACGGCATCATGCACCAGATCAACCTGGAGAAGATGTCGCCGGTGGTGCAGTCTCGCGACGGCGTGGCCTTCCCGGATACCTGCGTGGGTACCGACAGTCACACTCCGCACATCGACTGTCTGGGCGTCATCGCCATCGGCGTGGGCGGTCTCGAAGCGGAGACCGTGATGCTCGGCCGCCCCTCCATGATGCGCCTGCCAGACATCGTCGGCGTCGAGCTCACCGGCAAGCGTCAGCCCGGCATCACCGCCACCGACATCGTGCTGGCGATCACCGAGTTTCTGCGCCAAGAGCGGGTGGTAGGGGCGTACCTCGAGTTCTTCGGCGAAGGGGCCAGTAGCCTGACGATCGGCGATCGCGCCACCATCTCCAATATGACGCCGGAGTATGGTGCCTCCGCGGCGATGTTCTACATCGACGACCAGACCATCGACTATCTTAAGCTCACCGGTCGCGAACCCGAGCAGGTCGAACTGGTCGAGACCTATGCCAAGCAAACCGGCCTGTGGGCCGACAGCCTGACCGGGGCCAAGTACGAGCGGGTGCTGACCTTCGATCTTTCCACCGTGGAACGTAACCTGGCTGGTCCCTCCAACCCGCATCGCCGTCTGCCCACCAGCGCCCTTGCTGAGCGCGGCATCGCCATACCCTCATATAAGGACAGCGACAAGGCCCAGGCGGAGGAGAAGGCGGGCAAGATGCCCGATGGGGCGGTGATCATCGCCGCCATCACCAGCTGCACCAATACCTCCAACCCGCGCAACGTGGTGGCCGCGGGCCTGTTGGCCAAGAAAGCCAACGATCTCGGCCTGGTGCGCAAGCCCTGGGTGAAGTCGTCCTTTGCGCCGGGTTCCAAAGTGGCGCGCCTTTACTTGGAGGAAGCCGGCCTGTTGCCTGAGCTCGAGAAGCTCGGCTTCGGCATCGTCGCCTACGCCTGCACCACTTGCAACGGCATGTCTGGCGCCTTGGATCCCAAGATCCAGCAGGAGATCATCGACCGCGACCTCTATGCCACCGCGGTGCTCTCCGGCAACCGCAACTTCGATGGCCGCATCCACCCCTACGCCAAGCAGGCCTTCCTGGCCTCGCCGCCGCTGGTGGTCGCCTACGCCATCGCCGGCACCGTGCGCTTCGACATCGAAAAGGACGTGCTGGGCACCGACCCGAACGGCAATCCGGTGACGCTCAAGGACCTCTGGCCCTCCGACGAGGAGATCGACGCGATCGTCGGCGAGTTCGTCAAGCCGGAGCAGTTCAAGCAGGTCTACATCCCGATGTTCGACCTGGGCGCCGTGGATGAGGCCAAGAGCCCGCTCTACGACTGGCGTCCGCAGAGCACCTATATCCGTCGGCCGCCCTACTGGGAAGGCAACATGGCAGCGGTGCGTGCGCTGAAAGGGATGCGGCCGCTGGCGATCCTGCCGGACAATATCACCACTGACCATCTGTCGCCGTCCAACGCCATCATGATGGACAGTGCGGCGGGGGAGTACCTGCACAAGATGGGCCTGCCGGAGGAGGACTTCAACTCCTACGCCACCCACCGCGGCGACCATCTCACCGCCCTACGTGCGACGCTGGCCAATCCCAAGCTGTTCAATGAGATGGTGCGGGACGAGAACGGCGAAGTGAGGCAGGGGTCGCTGGCGCGGGTCGAGCCGGAGGGCGAGGTGACCCGCATGTGGGAAGCCATCGAGACCTACATGGAGCGCGGTCAGCCCTTGATCGTCATCGCCGGTGCCGACTATGGCCAGGGCTCGTCGCGGGACTGGGCGGCCAAGGGCGTGGCGCTGGCCGGGGTCGAGGCGATCGTCGCCGAAGGCTTCGAGCGTATCCACCGTACCAACCTGATCGGCATGGGCGTGATGCCGCTGCAGTTCCAGGAAGGCACTACTCGCCACACCCTGCAGCTCGACGGCACCGAGACCTATGATGTCGAGGGCAAGCCGGCGCCGGGCGCCACCCTGGAGCTGGTGATTCACCGCCAGACCGGTGAAGTCGATCGCGTACCGGTGACCTGCCGCCTGGATACCGCCGAGGAGGTGACCGTCTATTCCGCCGGCGGCGTGCTGCAGCGCTTTGCCCAGGACTTTCTCGAGTCCGAGGAGGCCGTCAACGCATGAGCCAGGCTCCCCAGATCCGAATTCCCGCCACCTACATGCGTGGTGGCACCAGCAAGGGCGTGTTCTTTCGCCTTCAGGACTTGCCTGAGGCGGCACGTCAACCCGGCGAGGCCCGGGACAAGTTGCTGCAGCGCGTGATCGGTAGCCCCGATCCCTACCAGAAGCAGATCGACGGCATGGGCGGGGCGACCTCCAGCACCAGCAAGACGGTGATCCTGTCGAAGAGCGAGAGCCCCGACCATGACGTCGACTACCTGTTCGGCCAGGTAGCCATCGACAAGCCCTTCGTCGACTGGAGCGGGAACTGCGGCAACCTCTCGGCGGCAGTGGGCCCCTTCGCCATCAGCAATGGCCTGGTGGATCCCGCGCGCATTCCTGAGAACGGTGTGGTCGAGGTGCGCATCTGGCAGGTCAATATCGGCAAGACGATCGTCGCCCGGGTGCCCATCACGGGCGGCGAGGTGCAGGAGACCGGCGACTTTGAGCTCGACGGCGTGACCTTCCCGGCGGCTGAGATACCGGTGGCCTTCATGGATCCGGCAGACGGCGAGGGGGCGATCTTTCCCACCGGCAATCTGCTCGATGACCTGGAAGTGCCCGGGGTGGGGACCCTCAAGGCGACCCTGATCAATGCCGGTATTCCCACCGTCTTCGTCAATGCTGCCGATATCGGCTACACCGGCACCGAGCTTCAGGAGGCGATCAACGGCGATGCCGCGGCGCTCGCGCGTTTCGAGGCCATTCGCGCCCACGGGGCGCTGCGCATGGGGCTGATCGCGGACGTCGCCGAGGCGGCCAGCCGCCAGCACACGCCCAAGGTCGCCTTCGTGGCGCCGCCGGCGAGCTATACTGCCTCCAGCAGCAAGGCGGTCAGAGCCGAAGACGTCGACCTGCTGGTGCGGGCGCTCTCCATGGGCAAGCTGCACCACGCCATGATGGGCACGGCGGCGGTGGCGATTGGCGCCGCCGCTGCCATCGAGGGCACCCTGGTCAACCAGGCCGCCGGTGGTGGCAAGCGCCACGCCGTCACCTTCGGCCACCCTTCCGGCACCCTGCAGGTGGGTGCCGAGGCGAGCCTCGTCGAGGGGCGCTGGAACATCGACCAGGCCGTGATGAGCCGCAGTGCTCGCGTCCTGATGGAAGGCTTCGTGCGTATCCCGGGCGACAGTTTCTGATCCCATGCCTTGCCTCTATACGCCTCGGATCCTCGGTCCGAGGCGTTTTTCGTTGAGGCACTTTTCTATAGTGAGAGGAACACCTCGAGACCTGCGACAGGAGGACGCCATGAGCACCACCGTGGAAGCCAATGTGCGGCCGGACTATGACGTCGAGCTGCAGAAGATCGCCGATTACGTTCTCGACTACCGCATCGACAGCGACGAGGCATGGGACACGGCCCGGCACTGCCTGATGGACACCCTGGGATGCGGCCTTCTCGCGCTGCGCTTTCCCGAGTGCACCAAGCACCTCGGCCCGCTGGTCGAGGACACCGTGGTGCCCCATGGCGCCCGGGTGCCCGGGACTTCCTTCCGTCTCGACCCGGTCAAGGCCGCCTGGGACATCGGCGCCATCGTGCGCTGGCTCGACTACAACGATACCTGGCTGGCCGCCGAGTGGGGCCACCCGTCCGACAATCTCGGCGCCATCCTTGCCGTGGCCGATCACCTCTCCCAGCAGCGCATCGCGCAAGGTGAGTCGCCGTTGCTGATGCGCGATGTGCTGGAAGCCATGATCATGGCTCACGAGATTCAGGGCGTGCTGGCCCTGGAGAACTCCTTCAATCGGGTGGGGCTCGATCATGTGGTGCTGGTCAAGGTGGCCTCCACCGCGGTGGCTGCGAAGCTGATGGGTGCCGATCGCGAGCAGCTGCTTTCGGCGCTGTCGCATGCCTGGGTCGACGGCCAGAGCCTGCGCACCTACCGCCATGCCCCCAATGCCGGCTCGCGCAAGAGCTGGGCCGCGGGCGATGCCACCTCGCGTGCCGTCCGCCTGGCCGATATCGCCCTGCGTGGCGAGATGGGCATTCCCGGCGTGCTCTCGGCGCCGCAGTGGGGCTTCTACGATGTGCTGTTCGCCAAGACCAACAAGGACCAGCAGATCAAGCCGGAAGCGGAGCGTCGCTTCACCTTCCAGCGCGATTTCGGCAGCTACGTGATGGAGAATATTCTCTTCAAACTCGCCTTCCCGGCCGAGTTCCATGCGCAGACCGCCTGCGAAGCGGCGGTAGCCCTGCATCCGCAGGTCAAGAACCGCCTGGCAGAGATCGATCGCATCGTGCTCACCACCCACGATTCAGCGATTCGCATCATTTCCAAGTCCGGCAAGTTGGCCAACCCCGCCGACCGCGACCACTGCCTGCAGTACATGACCGCCGTGCCGCTGATCTTCGGCAACCTGACCGCCGAGCACTACGAGGACGACTTTCACGCCGCCAACCCGCTCATCGACGAGTTGCGTGATCGAATGGAGGTGGTCGAGGAAGAGCGCTACTCGCGGGATTACTACGACCCAGAGAAGCGCTCCATCGCCAACGCCATTCAGGTGTTTTTCACCGACGGCACGAGCACCGACAAGGTCGAGGTCGAATACCCGATCGGCCATCGCCGGCGCCGTGCCGAAGGGGTGCCGGTGCTCGTCGAGAAGTTTCGGCGCAACCTGGCCACACGCTTTCCGGTCGGGCGCTGCCAGAGAATCCTGGCGCTGTGCCAGGATCGGGCACACCTTGAGGCCACGCCGGTTCACAAGTTTGTCGACCTCTTTGTGATCTGAGAGTGACCGCCGGACGCGTCATGTGCGGCGCTAGCGAAGGGCAGACCGCCTCGGGTGACGTCACAGGCGGTGACGGGGATAATGGTTTGGCGTGATCCGGCGTGATGGTCTATATTTTTTTGATGCGGAGGGCTTGCGCACGGGCGCGCCAATCCGTAAAGTACGCATCCGCTGCCGGCGACGGGCAACGTGGCCAGCGGTGGGAAGAGTGGTAAGTGGTTGTCAAGCCTTGGATTTTTCGACTCGTTTCGCAAAATCCGCCCTTGACGCCCACGGCGGGTTCGGTAGAATGCGCGCCACTCATGTGA
>NZ_WHMA01000038.1 GCF_010994375.1 Halomonas sp. NO4 | reverse complement strand
CGCGATCAGCGATTAGAAGCCGCCTGACTCCAGGTTCCAACAAGCTTGACAGGCATCGCTGCCGTATCAAAACAAGGGTCAGGATGCACTGCCGCGATGGCAGTACAGGAAACAGGGAGGTTGTGCGGTTAATGTCATTGCCTAAAAGTCGGGAGTTGCTGTTTCAGTCGGTACTCTGGGTCCTGCTGCTGTGTACCCTGTTGATTGGGGCCGGTGGCATGCTCATGGAGGAGATGCCAGGCTTCGTACGTCCCCCGCACCTGATGCTGCTGCCGGGCTCTGCGCTGGTCATTGTGGTGGCAGGCATTGGGCTGCTGGCCCTGGTCTATCAGCGGCCTATCCTGCGGATCAGTTGCGTGGTGGGCTTGGCCCTGTTGCTACTGTATGGACTGCTGCAGCTGGTGCCGCTGGGGGAGCCTCAGGAATCGCGCTGGCTGCCTCCCATGAGCCTGCTGATGGTGCTGGTGGGTGCGGTGAGCCTGGCCCTGGTGTTCGAGCGCCGCGGTTGCCGAGCAGTGTGGTGTCTTGCGGCAAGCTTCTTCATTGCCGTGGGTGCGGCGTCTCTCCTCTTCTATCTGCGACCTGAGCAGGCCTGGCTGTCGCAGGACCTGGTCGCCTCCTCGCTAATGGGTGGCATCTTCTGCCTGCTTTTCGGGTCGTCGATGTGGATCGTCGCCGTCGCCAGGCCCTGGCGTTTCACTCAGCTTTCTCGGGCCGCCATGCTGGCCGGGGCTCTCGGCGTGTTTTTCTCGGGCATCGCCTGGTACCTGGTGAGCTGGCAGCAGTACCAGCATCAGCGCGAGGCCTTGCGCCAGGATATCGTGCATCTGGCCGAGCTGGCCGACCAACAGCTGGACAGCCACTCCAGGCTCATCATGCGGTTGGCCACACGCTGGCAGGGCTCGAGTGACATCGGTGATAACAACCGTCGTGACCTGGAGCTCAGGAGCTATCTCCGCGACTTTCCGAGTCTTGAGGCGTTGTCGGTGTCAGGCCGCCAGGGAGAGTGGCGCCGGGCGCGCCATGCCGAGTCACTGCTGTGGCTGGATGAGCGTCTCGGTAGTGACGATGTCCAGCAGTGGATAGCACTGCTATTGCCAGGTCAGGGGGAGTGGTATTTCCCCGCAGGAGAATCCGCCACCCGCGTGCTCCATGGGGTCAGGCTGCCTGGTACCCAAGGGGTGCTGTCGATTGCTGCCGTTGACGTGTCACAACTGGTGGAAGCTCTGAGTGGGCAAGATCATCTGGCAGCGGATGTGGTGCAAGTCGTTCAGGGCCGCCGGCCGGTCGCGACGCTGGCTCAGCAGGGGCTCTCTCTGGAGGAGTACTCGCTGCCGATCCAGCCAGTCAGCGAGTTGACGCTGGCGATGGGTCAGAATCAGCCGCTGACGTTCACCGCCTATGCGGCTTGGCCGGGGCTGGTCACGTTGGCTGGGCTGCTACCTTTGTTGGTCGGGGCACTGGGACTGACGCTGACCTATCAGCTGGTGGCGAGCCTCTCGCTGATGGCATCGCGTGCGGCCTGGGGCGAGCAGCTGTTGGCCGCCGGCCGCGAGCTTCGTGTGAGCGAGCAGCGTTTTCGTTCGCTGTTTACGAAAAATCCTGAAGGGGTATTTACTCACAGCAGGGAGGGAACCTACGAGAGCATCAACCTCTCTGCCGAGGCCATTCTCGGTTTGACGGAACGGGAGCTCCGCGGCAAGCACTTTCGCTCCATTGTCCATGAGCCGGAGTGCTCAAAAGAGGATGTCGAGCGGACAGAGTCCGCATTCCAGCGTGCTGTTGAAGGCGATTCCAGTAGTTTCGCCATACGCTTCTCTAGAGATGGGATAAACCTGCAGCACCTGGAAGTGACCATGATGCCCATCGTAGTTGATGGTGAGGTGGATGGCGTCTTTGGTATCGCCAAGGACATCACCGCTCGCGTTGCCGCCGAGGAGCGGCTGCGCGTTCTGGAGCGCAGTCTGGATGCCAGCCTGAATGGCGTGATCATCTCGGAAGCCGGGCGTCAGGGATACCCGATCATCTACGTCAACCAGGCGTTTACGGATATCACCGGCTACGAGGCCGACGAGGTCATCGGTCGTGATTGGCGCTTCCTGCAGGGGCCCGAGACCGAGGCGGAGCGCATCGAAGAGATTCGCCAGGGGCTCAGGTCGGGTCAGGACATCCGCCTGACGCTTCGCCACTACCGCAAGGACAGCAGCGTATTCTGGGATCAGCTGTATGTCTCGCCGGTCATGGACATGAATGGCTGCATCAGCCATTTCATCGCCATCGTGCATGACATCTCCGAGCGCAAGGCCCAGGAGAAGGAGCTGGCCTACCATGCCACCCATGATCCGCTGACGGGCCTGGCCAACCGTGCGCTGCTCGAAGAGCGTCTGTCCCACGATGTGGCGTTGGGCGCACGCCATAACCGGCTCCTGGGCGTGCTGTTCATCGACCTGGATGAGTTCAAGCCGATCAACGATACCCATGGGTCATGTGGTGGGGGACGAGGTGCTCAGGCAGGTGGCAAGGCGCCTGGAGCAAGGCGTGCGACCCAGCGATACCGTAGCGCGCTTCGGCGGCGATGAGTTTGTGGTAGTCCTGCCCGACCTGGCTTACGACGGCGAGGCCATGCTGATCGCAGAGCGCCTGGTGGAGTCCCTCTCGCGCCCTTACCGGATCGGCCAGCACGAGCTGCATCTCTCCGCCAGCATCGGTGTGTCCCTTGGACAGGGGGCCGAGCACCGAGCCCAGGTGCTGATTCAGCAGGCCGACATGGCCATGTACAAGGCCAAGCGTCGTGGGCGCCGAACCTGTGAGCTCTTCACGCAGGATATCAACGACAAGCTCGCCAGCCGCATGCAGCTGCGCCATGACCTGGAGGTGGCATTGGGCGCACAGCAGTTCGAACTCTACTACGGAGCCTGTCAACATAGTTGGCACATGAAATGGTTTCGGCTCTTTAAAATCCTGCTGCCTGCGGCGCCGGATCCCGTTCGGGATTCAGGTGCACTACACCCGGCAAGCTGAGGTTCCGGATCTCGCCTGACCAGCGCTCCGGGTGACGCTGCTTCGCGGCCTCAAAGACTTCTCTTCGCTGCGCCAGAATGCCCTTGGCCTCGCCGCTGTGGCGCTGGCCCGGAGTGACGTAGCGCAGGGCGCTATGCCGGTGCTCATGGTTGTACCACTCGGTAAATTGCTGGACCCATTCCTGGGCCTCGGCCAGGGTCGCGAAGCCGTCGACGGGAAAGCCCGGCCGGTACTTCAGCGTCTTGAAGGCCGACTCAGCAAAGGCATTGTCGTTGCTGACCCTTGGCCGGCTGTACGACGGGGTGATGCCCAGGTCGTAGAGCTTCTCCAGGAAGGTCGCCGCCTTCATCGGGCTGCCGTTATCAGAGTGCAGAATCAGAGGCTTATGCCGGTCCGTCAGGTGCTCTCGCCAGCAGGCCTTCTGGATCAGCTCGGCCGCCAGCTCGCCGGTCTCGGTTTCGTAGACCTCGTGACCAACGATCTTCCGGCTGAAGACGTCCATGATCAGATACAGGTACCACCAGGTGCCGCGTGCAGGACCTGGCAACCACGAAATGTCCCAGCACCACAGATGGTTAGGCGCCGTGGCCTGGTGCGTAGTCGGCAGTCGCTTGCGCTGTGGGGGCTGTTGTCGGCCCCGGTGGTGTTGCTGGTCGTATTCATGAAGCACTCGGTACATCGTCGACTCAGAGGCCAGGTAGCGCCCCTTGTCCGCCTGATCGGCCACGATGAAGGCCGGAGGGCGGCTCCGATACTCCGGGGCGTTGCATAGCGCCACAACCGCCTCTCGCTCCTCGGGAGACAGCTTGTTCGCGGGCTCCGGGCGGTCGGCGTCGGGGCGACGGTCAGCCGTCACCTCGCCTTCCGCGACCCAGCGATAATAGGTGCGCACGTTGATGCCCATCACCTGACAGGCCTTGGCCAGCCGAGCACCGTCACGCTGGGCGTCTTGCACCAAGGTCACGATGCGCTGGCGATCCGGGAGGCTGGTCAGTCGTCCTCGTCGTTGGTCGTGCCCCAGATCGCCTCTGCCTTTTTTGACAGGGCCAGCAGTGCCGCCGTCTCGGCCAGTGCCTTGTCCTTGCGATGCAGCTCTCGCTCCAGCTTGCGGAGCCGCTTCTGCTCTTCCTTGCGCGCCTGGCGCTGCTGCTTGGTCTGCTCAGCTGCATCCGCGTTGGCGTTCATGCAGGCATCCCGCCAGGCCTCCACCTGCTCAGGGTAGAGCCCGCGCTCACGGCAGTAGGCAGCGAACTCCGCCTCGTTCATCGGGGCGGTCTCCAGGACGATGCGGAACTTCTCCTGGCTGGTCCACTGATCGGGCTGGGTGGATCGTGATGGCAAAACCTGTCCTCGTGCTCTGGCCTGTTTCCGCCAATTGTAGAGGGTTGCCGCTGAGATGCCTTCCTGCTCGGACAGTTCCGGGATGCTCATGCTCATCGGTGGGGCCATCTTCTGAAGGATGGCTTCCTTACGCTCTGTGGGGTAACGCACGTTGATCACCTCTCAATCCGTTTAGGTGACAACTACGTTGACGCATAGGGACTACCAGCCGCTGATCCGTCGCGAGGGAGGTGTGGCCGGATGTGAAGCCCTGGTGCGCTGGAAGCATCCCGAGAAAGGCTTCATTTCTCCTGCCGACTTCATCCCGCTGGCGGAAGACACCGGGATGATCATTCCGCTCGGGCACTGGATTCTGGAGCGCGCCTGCCGTGACTTCCGCATGCTGAGAGAGCGTGGGCTGAAGGAGTGCCGTGTGGCGGTCAACCTGTCACCCCTGCAGTTCCAGCGGGCCGACTTCTTCAAGGGCCTGTGCCAGACCCTTGAAGTCTCGGGGCTGCCCCCGGAAGGCCTGGAGCTGGAGGTGACAGAAGGCGTGCTGCTGGATGGCTCAGACGGCGCACTGGAAACGCTGCATGCGCTGCGTGGGTTGAGCGTCAGCGTGGCCATCGATGACTTCGGGACCGGCTTCTCCAGCCTGAGCTACCTGCGGCATATGCCCGTCAACAAGCTCAAGATCGATCGTAGTTTCGTGAACCATATTGTCGAGAACGACAAGGATGCCGCCATCGTCGAGGGCATCATCACCCTGGCGCACCGCCTGGACATGGAGGTGGTGGCGGAAGGGATCGAGACCGAAGAGCAGTTGGGGCACCTGAACACCCTGGACTGCGATATCTACCAGGGCTACCTGTTTGCCAAGCCGATGCCGCTGGCGGCGTTGGATGCCTGGTTGGTGAAGGAGGAGCGAATCAGGCCAGTCTCGTGAGCGTACTCACAACCTGCATGGAGTGACTCAGCCTACCGCCGGGATATGGGGACCGTGCGGAGTTGGTATGGCGTCTAACCTGGCTCTATCATGTAAAGAAAACCAAGGAATCTTTTCGCCGGAGCTGAGGGGCCAAGGAAAACGAACAACACTACTCTAATGTATAGGGGGCCGCCAGCGATAATGTCCGCTCCTGGCCGTTAGATGGCGTACATCATGTGGTCGTTTTCGGTGCGTAGAGAACATGCGTTATTTCTTTACGCAAAACTCGGCCCGCATGGCGCCCTGAAGGGTAGGGCACCGCGTTTAAAGAAAACGACCGAACTTCGAACGCTCTATCCGGTTCACTTCGCGGTCAGGTGCTAACGGTCACGCGCCGTGTCGTTGGTAGTGCGGGTTCGGACTGTCTGGGTTTCAGTTGGAAGCAAAAAATCATGGTTCCTGGGTTGGGTATTTTCTAAGCATTTGATCGTAGCGCCGCCCGCCACTTAGGTGTGATGAATCGAAGGCAATGATCTACGCTATATAAGTCTTCGTTTATCCATGCAAGGCGGGAGACGATGGGATCAACCAAGTTGCTGCAGTCGATGGGGTGGCCTCAGCGTGTGGGGCTGCTTTTGGCGAGTCGCCATACCTTTCAGGGTGGCATGATCGTGCTTCTATTGGGCCTGGGAACCGGGATTGTCTATGCCACAGGAGGGACGGCTTATGCCTATCCATACATGATGCTGGTCCCCGTTTTGCTCGCTGCCTCCTGGTACACCTTGCCAGGCGGCTTGGTCACGGCCCTTGCCGCGGGTATCGCGATGGCTGTCATGCCACTGGATACCAATCTGGGCGTCGAGCAAACCCCTACTAACTATCTGCTGCGAATAGCGTTTTATGTGCTCCTGGGCGGTATCGCTGGCTGGCTGTTTCAGTCGCGGCGCCAGGCTTTCATCGTCCACCGGGACGTAGCCCGCACCGACCAGCATTCGGGCCTCGCCAACCAGGTCGCCCTCAATGAGGACCTTCATGATCGTATATCTCACCCGGCGCTGACAGGCCAAACGACCGGAGTGATCCAGGTGAAGATCACCGATATGACGGATGTCCTCGAGGCTCTGGGCCTAAAGGCAGCCGATGAACTTGCCATTGCGATGAGCCAACGGCTTTGCCAGGCGGTTCGTGGAGGAGGTCAGGTCTACCGCATCAGCCCCGATGAACTGGCACTGGTCGTGCTGGATGTCGAACCGAGTGATCTCGATGCTATCAGCCACCGGCTGGTCGAGGTCGGCGAAGAGAGCCTCTTGATTCAGCAGGTGCCCGTCCGTGTCCAATTGGCGATGGGGAGCGCCATCGCGGAAGGCCACAAGACGACAACAGAGCTGCTCCGAGAGGCGCGCCTTGCGCTCTTGACGTCTATTCGCCTACGGCGTGGGCATACGCACTTCAGTCCCACCTTCGATAAACGCTCCTTGGAGTCATTCAAGCTGATCGCCCGGGTGCGGGACGGATTGGCCGCAAGGGAGTTCGAATTGCATTACCAGCCCAAGATTCGCCTGGCCGACGGTCAGGTCTGTGGGTGCGAAGGGCTGATCCGTTGGCGAGGTGATCATGGCAGGCTGATTCCGCCTAGCCAGTTCATGCCCAAGGTGGAAAGTACCTCGCTGATTGGCCCGATCACCTACTTTGTCGTTCAAGCCGCCGGGGCTTTTTCCATGTACACCGGGAGCGAGAGCGCGATTAGTATCAACCTGTCGGTACATAACCTTCACGACGAGAATCTGTACGACCTGCTCGTAGAGCTCATCGAACAATCCAGCGTGAGACCGGAACGGCTGGAAGTGGAAATCACCGAAAGCGCCTTTATCCGTGACCTCGGCACCGCCCGTACTGCCATTCAGCGCATTCGTGATCTCGGTATCGGCGTAAGTATT
The DNA here is from genome assembly GCF_010994375.1 of Halomonas sp. NO4. GTDB lineage: Bacteria > Pseudomonadota > Gammaproteobacteria > Pseudomonadales > Halomonadaceae > Halomonas. The sequence continues at coordinate 23,599 of NZ_WHMA01000038.1, read as the reverse complement.
GATGACTTCGGTACCGGCTTCGCTTCGTTCGAATACTTACAGCACCTTCCAATCACGGGCCTCAAGATCGATCGTGCCTTTGTTGCCAACCTGGACGGAAACGAGCGCGCGCGTAAGCTGATGGCATGTATGATTGATATCGGGCACGCCTTGGATCTGGTGGTAACCGCGGAAGGGGTGGAAACTCCGCAGCAGGAAGAGATCCTACGTCAGCTGGGCTGTGACCAAGCCCAGGGCTTCTACTACTCGCCGGCCCTGCCTGCCGCGGAATACCGTGCCTGGTGCCAAAGCCGGAGCTCTACGCCTGATGCGGAGCCACCGATATAGGTACCCCAAACCGGATGCCAAATATTGGATCGATACCGGCTGTAGCATAGGCTTAGGGCCCTGAATCTGCGATGCCAGCTATGGTGACACCCCGCCACCTTGGGTCTGTCAAGGTTTCAGGTAGAAACCTGAGCGTAGGCTTTCAAGCTTGGTGCCCCTGAGCCGAGGGTCAGGACAGGTAGAAACAAAGACTGCCACGATCGGGGCTCTCCCCTAATCAACCGAGCGCCGGGCGAAACATGAACTCGGAGTTCAGCACAGTCGCCAGGAGGGGTTGCTGAAGTGGTCCGAAATAGTCGGTCACAATAGATCTGAATGGGTGGTTACGATGGCGCGGAATACGCAGCAGCATGCCATGGGCTTGCAAGACTTCAATAACACCGGTTATGGCAGCATGATCGGTGTGGCAGCTGATGTGCTGCGAGGCCTGGTTCCCAAAGGGAGTGTGCGAGGGGTGAAGGAAAACAGCGGTCGAGAAAAAGGGTTGCTGTAGAGCTTGTAGATGCGATTACTTATGGGAAACTGCAGATGAACAGTCTCTCCGCGACAGGTATACTGTAATTGTATATACATTAATCCCGCTCGAAGGATGCCGCATGGCCAGCACTCCACCTCTCTATCAGCAGATACAGCAGCACCTGCTGGACAAAATCACCAGTGGTGAATGGCCAACACATCACCAGATTCCCCCGGAGGAGCAGCTGGCTCGTGATTTCCAGGTCAGCCGCATGACCGCCAACAAGGCAATCCGTGACCTGGTCCAGAAGGGGTACCTGACACGCCAACCTGGGCTCGGCACCTTTGTCACCGATCGCAAGGCGGAATCGTCGCTGGTCGAAGTGTACAACATTGCCGAGGAGGTGCGGTCGCGGGGGCACCGCTATGGCAACAAGCTGCTGACCTGTGAGGCCATCGAGGCTGATGACGAGGTGGCGCTGCGTCTGGGAGTCCGTCTCGGCAGCCGGGTCTTCCACACCCTGATCATTCACCTCGAGAATGACGTGCCGATCCAGCTTGAGAGGCGCTTCGTCAATCCGCGCTGGGTCCCGGATTATCTCGACACCGACTTTTCCCGGCACACGCCCAACGAAGTGCTGGTCGCCGCCTGTCCCGTTACTGATGTGGAGCACATCGTCGAGGCGGTCCTGCCCGATGGCCAAGCTGCCGAGTGGCTGGCCATCGATACGGTTAGCCCCTGCCTCAGCATGATTCGCCGCACATGGTCGGGTGAGCAACTTATCAGCTATGCGCGACTGCTCCATCCTGGGGATCGGTACAAGCTGCGCTCCTCAATGCATCGCGAGCCGAACTGATCAAACAGTGAGCCAATACCAACGCGAACGGCCGGGAATTCCCGGCCGTTCGCGTATGTGGGGTTGATGGCGGCTTCAGCCGACTAGCGTCTGCACCAAGTGGCTGGTGGGTACCGCAAGCAACAGGCTCAGGGCCACGCGGATGAACCACACCACCAACATCCGGCCCACTGACAGCGGAATGCTGGTAGAGAGGATGCAGGGAATTGAGGCCGAGAAAAACAGCACCGCGGACACAGACACCACGCCAGCGGCGAAGCGAGTTGCGAAATCGGCCTCGGCCATCAGTAGTGCCGGGAGGAACATCTCGGCGAGTCCGGCGGCGGAGGCCTGAGCGAGTGCTGCGGCATCCGCCACGCCCCACACCGCCACGAAGGGGTAGAAGAGCCAGCCCAGCCACTCGAACAGTGGCGTGTACTTAGCAGCCAACAGGCCCAGCAGCCCCACCGACATGATAGACGGCAGGATGCTGATGGCCATCACCAACCCTTCCTTGAAGTTGAGCGCCACACTGCGATGCAGGCTGGGTGCTTTCTCGGCCACTTCGAGGCCTGTCTGCCAGGCAGTGGCCAGGCGCTTGCCGGGTACCGCTTCCGGCTCGCCATCTTCAGCGCCGTCATCCATCCGCGAGAGCGGCGGCAACCGCACAGTCACTGAGGTGACGATGAAAGTGATCAGCAGGGTGAGCCAGAAGTAGAGGTTCCACACGTCCATGAGGTCGAGGGTTCTGGCCACGATGATCATGAAGGTGGCCGAGACCGTGGAAAAGCCGGTGGCGATGATGGCCGCCTCCCGTGCTGAATATTGGCCGGCCTAATAGACCCGATTGGTAATCAGCAAACCGATGGAGTAGCTACCCACAAACGAGGCCACGGCGTCGATGGCCGAGCGTCCCGGTGTGCGCCAGATGGGGCGCATCACCGGTTGTACCAGCACGCCGATCAGCTCCAGAAGACCGTAGCTGATCAGCAGAGCCAGGAAGATGGCGCCGATCGGCACGATCAGTCCCACCGGAATCACCAGCTTGTCAAACAGGAAGGGCAGCATATCCGGCTCATGCAGGAAGGCAGGCCCCCAGCCGGTCAGCGCCATCAGCGCTGCGGCTACGCCGGTGATCTTCAGCACCGTGAAGATGCGCTCAGTCAGGTTGCGGTTCCAGTAGCCCCGGATGAGCGGATAGGCCGCGCCGGCAACGATCAGCGCCAGAGCATAGAGCCCGCTGGCCTCCCCTAGCAATGCGCGCACGCCGGTCACCATATGGTCCAGGAGGATGGTGCGCTTGCCGGAAATCTCGATGGGCACGAAGAAGATCAGAAGGCCCAGGGTGCTGGGCAGGAACAGCTTGAGAAGGATGGCGGTAGCGACTGGCTGTCGAACTTGTGGTTCTTGGGGGTTCATGAGCACGCCTCTTGTCTTATTCCATGCGGTGACTGGATCGGGATAGGCGTCCTGCCTAGATATGTATATACAATAAGATAGAGAATGACACCCCCCGCCTAGCCATCCAGGCTAGACATTGGTCTAATGGCACGGTCGATATCTATCAGCCGTGGGGCTGATACCTCTTTATACAGTACTGTTTTTCAATATTTATTCAGTGTTGAAGCCTTTTTAGGTGAGGCGCTTGGCCCTGCTTGTCTCTTGTGTAGTTGGCTTGACGCAGGCCCATACGCTAGGCTTAATTGTATATACATTGAGCCTGCATCTGCTGAGCCACTCCGGAGGAGTCCTCCATGTCGAATACCACCCCCAAGCGTCATTTGTGGCGCGATATCCATGTCTTCGATGGGCTGCGCACTCTGCCTGAGTCCATGGCCGTGATCACCGAAGGGTCGCGGGTAGCCTCGCTCGTAGCGATGCGGGAGTTCGATGAAGGGCTGGCAGAAGGTTGCATCGACATGGGACGCGGCGGCGTGATGACCCCTGGCCTGGTGGACTGCCATACCCACCTGGTGTTTGGCGGCTCCCGCGCCGATGAGTTCGAGGCGCGTCTTGAAGGGGTTAGCTACGAAGAGATTGTCCGTCGTGGCGGCGGTATCCTGAGTACCGTGACGGCGACTCGAGAAGCCAGCGAGGATGTACTGCTCGAACTGGCCAAGCCGCGTCTCCAGGCGCTGATCGCCGACGGTGTCACCACCGTGGAGATCAAGTCCGGCTATGGCCTGACGGTCGAGGACGAGGTGAAGATGCTGCGCGTGGCGCGCCGTCTCGGCGAGGCGCTACCTGTGCGAGTCGTGACAACGCTACTGGGCGCCCATGCGCTGCCGCCGGAGTTCCAGGACGACAGCGACGGCTATATCGACTTGGTGTGCCAGGAGATGGTCCCGGCGGTCGCGAGGGAAGGCCTTGCCGATGCCGTCGATGTGTTTTGCGAGAAGATCGCCTTCTCGGTGGTGCAGTGCGAGCGGGTCTTCGAGGCTGCCGAGGCCCATGGCTTGCCGATCAAGGCCCACGCCGAACAGCTCTCCAACCTGGGCGGCACCGCCATGGCAGCCCGTCATGGGGCTCTTTCCGCCGATCATATCGAGTATCTCGATGAGGCCGGCATCGCCGCCATGCGCGACGCCGGTAGCGTCGCAGTGATCCTGCCGGGCGCCTTCCATACCCTGCGCGAGACCCAACAGCCGCCCATCGCGGCGCTACGCGCGGCCGGCGTGCCCATGGCGGTGGCAACCGACGCCAATCCGGGCAGCTCGCCGCTGTTCATGCCCACCCTGATGCTCAACCTGGCCTGCACCCTGTTCCGCCTGACCCCCCAGGAGGCGCTGGCTGGCATGACTGCCCACGGCGCATCCGCCCTTGGGCTCAAGGAAGAGGGGCGGATCCACGAAGGGGCCATCGCCGACCTGTGCATCTGGGATATCGATACCCCGGCTGCACTGGCCTATGCCGTCCAGCCCGGTCGCCTGCGTCAGCGTCTGTTTCAGGGGGAACTGACACATGCCGTCTGATACCTCGCTTCATCACGATTTCGACACCACCTTGTGGCAGGGGCGCACCGATCCCGAGCCTGATAGCGAACGCTGGCACCAGAAAATTCAGCCGCTGACCGAAGGTGCCCCCACCGGCTGTACGCTGCTGGGCTTCGCCTGCGATGCCGGCGTAGCACGCAACCAGGGGCGTGTGGGTGCGGCCGAGGGGCCTGCTGCGCTGCGTCGAGCCCTGGCGCCGCTGTCCTGGCACCGACAGGGGCCTGCCTATGATGCGGGTGACGTGCGCTGTGAAGGCGACGCCATGGAAGAGGCACAGCAAGTGCTGGCCAACTACCTCGCCCCGCTGCTGGGTGAGGGCCACCTGCCAATCGTGCTGGGTGGTGGCCATGAGGTGGCCTTCGCCAGCTGGTCTGGGCTTGCACAGCATCTGGCGGCCAGCGTCGAGACGGCGCCACACGTCGGTATCATCAACCTGGATGCCCATTTCGACCTTCGCGATCCCCAGCACGTGCGCTCCTCCGGTACGCCCTTTTCCCAGATTGCCGATGACTGTTTACAGCGTGGCTGGTCATTCCGCTATGCCTGCCTTGGCGTGAGTCGTGCTGCCAATACGCGAGCGCTGTTCAACCGCGCCGACCAGCTTGGCGTGATGGTGCGTGAGGATCGTGACATCACCGCGCCATGTCTGGCCGACATCGAGAAGGATCTGGGGGGCTTTATCCGCGACTGCGACCACCTCTACCTGACTATCGATCTGGACGTGCTGCCTGCCGCCGAGGCCCCAGGGGTGAGCGCCCCAGCCGCCCGTGGTGTTCCGCTCGCCCTGATCGAGCCGTTGATCGAGTGCATTCGAGATAGCGGCAAGCTGCGCCTGGCCGATCTGGCGGAGCTCAACCCCGCCACTGATATCGACGGTCGCACCGCCAGGGTGGCAGCTCGCCTGGTGCATCTGCTGACTCTGAATGCCTGAGAGCCGAAGGCTCGAAGTCCACGACAATCAACTGACACTCCAGAGGCAATACGACATGACCATGCAAGATAAGCGTCACGCCCCCTCCCGCAAGATCGCCGCCCCCACCGGTACCGAGCGCAGCTGCAAGAGCTGGCTCACCGAGGCCCCGCTGCGCATGCTGATGAACAACCTGCACCCCGACGTGGCCGAGCGCCCTGAGGACCTGGTGGTCTATGGCGGCATCGGCCGAGCTGCCCGCGACTGGGAGTGCTACGACAAGATCGTCGAGACACTGCAGCGCCTGGAGGATACCCAGACCCTGCTGGTGCAGTCCGGCAAGCCCGTGGGCGTGTTCGAGACCCACAAGGACGCACCGCGCGTGCTGATCGCCAACTCCAACCTGGTGCCGGCCTGGGCCAACTGGGAACACTTCAACGAGCTGGATAAGAAAGGCCTGATGATGTACGGCCAGATGACCGCCGGCTCGTGGATCTACATCGGTTCTCAGGGCATCGTTCAAGGCACCTACGAAACCTTCGTCGAGGCAGGCCGGCAGCACTACGACGGAGAACTCAAGGGTCGCTGGATTCTGACTGCCGGTCTCGGTGGCATGGGCGGTGCTCAGCCGCTGGCCGCCACCCTCGCTGGTGCCTGTTCACTCACCATCGAGTGCCAGCAGACCAGCCTCGACTTCCGCCTGCGGACCCGCTACCTGGACGAGCAGGCCGAGGATCTAGACGACGCCCTAGCCCGCATCGAGCGCTACACCGCCGAGGGCAAGGCGATTTCCATCGGCCTGTGCGCCAACGTCGCCGACGTGCTGCCTGAGCTGGTCAAGCGTGGCGTCAAGCCGGACATGGTTACTGACCAGACCAGCGCCCACGATCCGCTGCATGGCTACCTGCCTTCCGGCTGGACCTGGGAAGAGTACGTGGCGCGTGGCAAGTCGCAGCCCGAGGCCACCGTCAAGGCAGCCAAGCAGTCCATGGCGGTGCACGTGCAGGCCATGCTCGACTTCCAGAAGATGGGCGTACCCACCTTCGACTACGGCAACAACATCCGCCAGATGGCGATGGAAGAGGGCGTCGAGAACGCCTTCGACTTCCCGGGCTTCGTGCCGGCTTATATCCGCCCACTGTTCTGTCAGGGCATTGGTCCCTTCCGCTGGGCTGCGCTCTCCGGTGACCCGGAGGACATCTACAAGACCGACCAGATGGTCAAGGAACTGATCCCCGACGATCCGCACCTGCACAACTGGCTCGACATGGCGCGCGAGCGTATCAGCTTCCAGGGCCTGCCGGCGCGCATCTGCTGGGTCGGCCTAAAGGACCGCGTCCGCCTGGGCCAGGCCTTCAACGAGATGGTCAAGAACGGCGAGCTCAAGGCGCCGATCGTGATCGGTCGCGATCACTTGGACTCCGGCTCGGTGGCCAGCCCCAACCGCGAGACCGAGGCGATGCAGGATGGTTCCGACGCCGTGTCTGATTGGCCGCTGCTCAATGCCCTGCTCAACACCGCCGGTGGCGCCACCTGGGTGTCGCTGCACCACGGGGGCGGCGTGGGCATGGGCTACTCCCAGCACTCGGGCATGGTGATCGTTTGTGACGGCACCGATGACGCTCACGCCCGCCTGGGACGCGTGCTGCGCAACGACCCGGGTGCCGGCGTTATGCGTCACGCCGATGCCGGCTACGAGATTGCCAAAGCGTGCGCTCGTGAAAACGGCCTTGATCTGCCGATGCTGGACAAATAAGAGGATACTTTCCCATGACACATCTCGAGATTCAGCCCGGCAAGATGACCCTGGCGCAGGCGCGCCAGGTCTTCCTGGAGCCCCTCAGCGTTAGCCTGCCGGCCAGTACCGCCGACGACATTGGCAAGTCTGTCGATTGCGTCAACCGCGTGATCGCCGAGAACCGCACTGTCTACGGCATCAATACCGGCTTCGGACTGCTGGCCCAGACCCGCATTGCCAACGAGGACCTCGAGGCGCTGCAGCGTTCGCTGGTACTCTCCCACGCCACCGGAGTTGGAGAGGCCATGGATGACAGCCTGGTGCGGCTGCTCATGGTGCTCAAGGTGAATAGTCTGGCCCGGGGCTTTTCCGGTATCCGCCGTGAGGTGCTCGATGCACTGATCGCGTTGATCAATGCTGAGGTTTACCCTCATATCCCGCTCAAGGGCTCCGTTGGAGCCTCCGGCGACCTGGCGCCGCTGGCCCATATGAGCGTGGTGCTGCTCGGCGAGGGCAGGGCGCGCTACCGTGGGGAGTGGGTCTCCGCCCAGCGGGCACTGGAGATCGCCGGGCTGGCCCCGATGGAGCTGGCACCGAAGGAGGGCCTGGCTTTGCTCAACGGCACCCAAGTCTCCACTGCCTATGCCCTGCGCGGCCTGTTCGATGCTGAGGACCTGTTCGCCGCGGCCACGGTGTGCGGTTCATTGACCGTGGAGGCCACCTTGGGCTCGCGTTCGCCCTTTGACGCCCGCATTCATGAGGTGCGCGGCCAGCGCGGCCAGATCGACGCGGCGGCGGCCTATCGGCACTTGCTGGAAGAGAGCAGCGCCATCGGCGACTTCCACGCCGACTGCGACAAGGTGCAGGATCCCTACTCGCTGCGTTGCCAGCCCCAGGTGATGGGTGCCGTACTGACCCAGATCCGCCAGGCGGCCGAGGTGCTGGCTGTGGAGATCAATGCGGTCTCCGACAACCCCCTGGTGTTTGCCAAGGATGAGGACATTATCTCCGGAGGCAACTTCCATGCCGAGCCGGTGGCCATGGCCGCCGACAACCTGGCGCTGGCCATTGCCGAGACGGGCTCGCTCGCCGAGCGGCGCATCTCGTTGATGATGGACAAGCACATGTCCCAGCTGCCGCCCTTCTTGGTGGAGAACGGCGGGATCAACTCGGGCTTCATGATCGCCCAGGTCACCGCAGCGGCACTCGCCAGTGAAAACAAGGCCCTGGCTCACCCGCACAGCGTCGACAGCCTGCCCACCTCGGCTAACCAGGAGGATCACGTCTCCATGGCGCCCGCCGCCGGCAAGCGGCTATGGGAGATGGCCGATAACGTTCGCGGGATCCTGGCCGTCGAGTGGTTGGGGGCCTGCCAGGGACTCGACATGCGCCACGGCCTGAAGAGCACCAAGCCGCTGGAGCAGGCCAGGCGGTTGCTGCGCGAGCGTGTCAGCCACTACGAGCAGGACCGCTTCTTCGCACCGGACATCGAAGCCGCCAATGAGTTGCTCGCCGCTCGCACTCTGAGCGCTCTGGCTCGCCCCGGCACACTGCCCAGTCAGCACTGATATGCCCGATGCTTCCCCGCGGTGCCAGGCCGTTGGGGAACTATCGCATTCAACTCCAACGACAAAAGTAGGTTTTCATGAATGCTATCGTACTGGCCATCCTGGTGATGGTCGGCTTGAGTCTCTCTCGGGTTTCCGTGGTCTTTGCCCTGATCGTCGCCACCCTGGTCGGCGGTCTCTATGCTGGCATGCCGATCAATGAGATCCTCGATGCGTTCAACGACGGTCTAGGCAACGGCGCTACCGTGGCGCTCGCCTATGCCGTGCTGGGCGCCTTCGCCGTGGCGCTATCTCGTTCGAGGATCACCGAGGTGATGGCCAATCGTGCCATTCGTCGCTTTCATATCGACGAGTCGGGCAGCACCGTCGCATGGTGACCTATACGCTGCTGGCAGCCCTGCTGGCCGCGGCGGTAAGTTCCCAGAACCTGATCCCGGTGCACATCGCCTTCATTCCGGTACTGGTACCGCCTTTGCTCAAGCTGATGAACCATCTTCAGCTTGATCGTCGCCTGGTTGCCTGTGTGATCACTTTCGGCATCACCGCGCCCTACATGCTGCTGCCGGTGGGCTTTGGTGCCATCTTCCTCAACGACATCCTACTTACCAACCTCAATGAGAGCGGCGCCGAGCTGGGTCTTGAGGTGACGCGTCAGATGGTGCCGATGGCTATGGTGATTCCCATCGGGGGGATGGCTCTGGGCCTCGCCGTGGCAGTGCTGATCAGCTACCGGAAAGGGCGTAAGTATGAAGACCGTAACTTGGCGCACGGTGACGAGACCCCCGCTGAGGCGGCGCAGCATCTGAAAGGCTGGCAGAAAGCCGTTCTCGCCATTGCCCTAATCGGCACGGTAGCGGTACAGCTCTACACCGGCTCGATGGTGCTGGGCGGTATCTTCGGCTTCGCCGTGCTCTCTCTCAGCGGTGTTTTTCACTGGCATGAGCAGGACGGCATCTTTACCGAAGGTATGCGCATGATGGCCCTGGTCGGCTTCATCATGATCACTGCGGCAGGCTTTGCCAGCGTGATGCAGGCCAGTGGGGAGGTTGAAGGGCTGGTGACCAGCTCCGCCGAGATGATCGGCGACAACAAGGGGCTTGCGGCATTGATCATGTTGCTGGTGGGCTTGTTCATCACCATGGGTATCGGATCGTCCTTTTCGACAATTCCGATTATCGCCTCTCTCTACGTGCCTCTGGCGCTCAACTTCGGCTTCTCGCCACTGGCTACTGTGGCTCTCGTTGGCACTGCTGCCGCTCTGGGTGACGCCGGCTCGCCGGCCTCAGATTCGACGCTAGGCCCCACCGCCGGCCTCAACGCCGATGGACAGCACGATCATATTTGGGACAGTGTGGTGCCAACCTTCTTGCACTACAACATTCCGCTAGTGGTCTTCGGGTGGGTCGCCGCCATGGTGCTGTGAACTAACCAATACTCCTCGTCGCTGTGTGTGACTAACGGCGGCCATATAGACGAGCCCCGGCTGTTGATCCAGTCGGGGTTACGCATCGAAAGAAATAGAAGGCTTCGATGATGTCTTCCTTTTTACCTCTCTCTTAGTCCACATGATATAAGCAAGAAGGCCGGCGTAGTGCGGTGGTGTTAGGTAAGTATCGGCCTTTGCTTGTGCGCACCGGGCGTTATATTATCCTGTTCTGAAAAACCGCTTATGGCCGGATGCTGAGCGTCAGGCTACCGGCCAGAGTAATTGTCGCTCTATAGGCAGTGTAAACGCTGAAAAACCGGTGTTTCGATGATGGTGAACATGGACAAACGATACCTCATTGACGTACTTCCAGCAGCCGTTCCACAGATACACCAGCAGCCAGCATCACTGCCGACCACCGTTTGTTCAGGCCAGGTATGGAAAAGCTGATCTGACACCGATTACGCTTGCCCACACAAACAGGCCGCCGATCATCGATCGGCGGCCTGCTGCATGTCTACGTCATCCCGGCTCGAGGCCGGGCGCAAGGCTTACTTGGCAGCCTTGGGAGTGGCTTCCTTGACGGCCTTGGTGGCGGTCTCGGAGGACTCTTTGGCGCTTTCCTGAGCCTGCTTGACGCTGCTCTCGGTCAGCTTCTGGCTTTCCTGAACGAAATCCTGCTGCAGGGCCACCATCTTCTCGCCATCGCCCTTCAGGCGCTCGGCCAGGTCATTGGCGACCTCCTGTTGGCCTTCCAGGTAGCTCTTCAGGCCTTCGGCATCCTTGATCTCTACCAGGCTGCGCAGCTGCGCCAGGCCGGTGTCGGCATAGGTCTTGGTGGCCTTGAGCTGGGCATTGACCAGTTTCTCGGTGTAGTCGACGGACAGGGCGGCGAAGGCGCGCGCCGGCGCGAAGAACAGGGAATCGAGCTGGGCGGTGTCAAACTGCTTGGTGTCGAATGCGAATGCGTTGGTCATGTTAGGAACCTCCGGGGTTCTAAGTGCCATGGAACGGGAGATCCCCGTCCTGATGCAGGGCATACTAGCAGGAGTTTTTGTGCAGTGCAACAAAGTCCGCAGGCAGGGGTGGCGACCTCGCCGGGATAATTCTGCTCATCCTCCTTATTCCTTTCCTGACGGGACGTTTATAACGGCAGGGGACGGGTCGCCGGCAGGTCGAGAACGGGCGTGGCGAGGGCGTGGCGCCCTTCTCGAAGCTTAACGGGGAGGCATCCATGTCGCGGTAGGAGACGGAGGTCGCCTGATAGATTGCGGTTTGTTCGACAACCCGGCTGCCGGCCAATCCCAGTGACACCATAAGATGCGACAGGCGCTCATGCTGGTCCAGGGCGGCAAGGGCGGCGGTGAGCTCGACGGCTGCCTCGATGGGGCCAACGCAGTTCATGAAAGGTTCGAAACGCCTCCTGAGATGCGGACCGTATTCGGCCTCGGTCGTCATCACGAAGAGATTTCGCGGCCGCCCAGTACCGTCAGCGGCGCGTGTGCGCGATGCGCCGCGCTCATCCTTCGATCCCTCCGTAGCCCAGGATCGCCTTCAGTACGGCGGCAAAGCTGGAGAACACACGGCGGTTGTTCCGGTAGCTGCCGGCCAGCGCGGCCAGCGCCTCCGGGTCCTCGTCGTCGATGAACAGTGGCACAGGATCAATGCCCGTCAGCCGGTCGATCAGCAGCGTCGGCAGCTGGGTGATCGCCACCATGCTGTCGGTGCTGTTCTGCGATACGAACACGCCCAAGTTTAGTTCTGGCACCAGCACCAGATGGGTCAAAAAGGCGGCGGTGCCGCCACCATGGCCCAGGGTGCGAAGGCCGCGATAGGGTACGTCCTGCCAGCCGTGTGCCACATCGGCGGCGTCGGGGCGGTCGTGATGGGCGCGCTGCCACATCCGAGCATGGGTGTCCGGGGCCAGCAGCCGGATGCCGTCGAGCTCCCCGCCATTGAGGTGAAAGCGCATCCAGCGCGCCATGTCCGTGGCGGTGGAGCTCATGCCCCCTACCGGCCAGTAGGCGCCGAGCTGCAGGTAGTCTTGCCGGCCAAGACCGCCGTGGCGGGGGCGATAGCCGGTGGCGAGTCGCTCCCGCCTTGCCGCCTCCATGTGACGCGGAGCCTGCCAGGTGGTGTCCTGCATGCCCAGGGGGTGAGCAGCGCCTGCTGGAGGAAGTCCCCGTAGGCCTGGCCGGCGACGTCCTCGACCACCTGCGCGGCAAGCCCCGCCCCCCAGTTCGAGTAGGCGGTCCGCGCCCTGGGCGGATAGACCCTTGTCGGCTGGTGGGCGATCAGCAGCTCCGCCAGGCGGCGCGGGTCGTTGTCGGCAACGGTGAACAGCTGCAGCGTGTCCTCGAAGCCGGCACGGTGTGCCATCAGGTGGCGCAGGGTGACCGGCTCCCCGAAGGCCGCGTTGACCTCAACCTCGTGCAGGTAGGTGTTGACGTCGGTGTCCAGGTCCAGCTCCCCGCGCTCGACGAGCAGCATCACGGCGGTCCAGATGAAGGTCTTGGACACCGAGCCCATGCGGAACAGGGTGGTGGCGGAATCGACCGGCCGAGCAGTCGCCAGATCGGCCTGCCCATAGCCCCTGGCGACGTGCAGGGCGTCATCGCGCACCACCGCCACCGTGATCCCGGCCAGGTCATGTTCCCGCCGCAGGCTGCCCAGAGCACCGTCCACCAGGGTTGCCAGGGACGGATTGGCCGCTCGGGCCGGGCCGGAGGGGCGCTCGGCCGCCGTTGGATCCTCGCGGCTGACATCAGCCACTGGCACCAGTGTGGGCTCAGTCGGCAGGCCCTCGCTTTGCGCCCGGGCCATAAAGGCGAGCCCCAACAACACCAGGACGATCAGCAGGCGTCGGCAGTCCATCGCGTCACTCCCAGGGCGGGCCGTTCAGCTGAGCTTACAACAAGGCCGGCCACTGCGTTGTTCCAGGCAGAGACTGGCTTGACATGTCACTGACTGGTGACCTATAAAGTCACCTAACGGTGACATGCGAGATTGCGCCTGTGTTTTCACAGGCGCCGACAGCGACAGACTGAAGCTAGGAGTGAACGATGGTGCGGGACAAGGAGCAGACCAGGCAGAGGCTGATCGAGGCGGTGGGCACGGCACTTTCCGAGCACGGCTTCCAGGGGCTCGGAGTGAACGCCGTGGCGCGGGTGGCGGGGGTCGACAAGGTGTTGATCTACCGCTACTTCGGCGGGCTGGCGGAGCTGCTCGAGGCATACGGCGAGAGCCAGGGGTTCTGGCCCAGTCGGGAGGAGGTGCTGGGCCGGAAGGTGGCGGTCATCAAGGCGTTGCCCAAGGCCGAGCGGGTCGAGGCGGTGTTGTTGGGGCTGCTCGACGCGCTGCGGCAGCGGCCGCAGACCATCGAGGTGCTGGCTTGGGAGGCGGTGCAGCAGAGCCCGCTGACGGCAATGCTCGCCGAACGCCGCGAGGCCTGGAGCCGCCAGATCCTCGCCGAACTGTTCGACGATGCAGGCCCCGAGGATCGACCGTTGTTGACGCTGGCCAGTCTGCTGGTGGCGGGCTTCCAGTATCTGCTGATCCGGGCACGGCGGGGCAGTGTCTATGGCGGTATTGCGCTGGATTCCGAGGCGGGTTGGGCCGAGGTACGTGATGCCATTCGCAGGGCGTGTCGTGCCGGCTGTAACTAACTGACACGAGTGGCGAGAGGGGAACGAGACAATGAACAGACGACAGTTTCTGGGTGGAGCGGGGGCCGTGACCCTATTGCTGGTAGGCGGGGGCGTGTGGCGCGCCACGGATCAGGGCGTGTTCCGGGGCGCGCAGGGCAATGCCTACACGCCCTGGCATGACTGGCGGGAGGCCGACGGCACGCCCCTGGCACTGGTCAAAGCGGGCATTCTCGCCGCCAATCCCCACAATACCCAGCCCTGGGTGTTCGAGGTCAGCGAGGGGCGGATCGTTCTCTATGCGGACCGGCGTCGCCATCTCGGCAACTTCGATCCCTACCGGCGCGAGATGTACCTGGGGCTGGGCTGCGCGCTGGAGAACATGCTGCAGGCCGCGGGCCCGAACGGCTATGCGGCGTCGCTCACCGTGGCGTCCGGCGACTTGTCGCTCGAGCAGCCGTACGACGGGCTGGTTCAGGTGGCGGAACTGCGGCTCGCGCCGGCGCCGGCCATGCCTAATCCACTCTACGCCGCCATCGAGCGGCGCCACACTCATCGTGGCCCCTATCGGGATACCCGGCTCAGTGCGATGCAGCGCGACGGCCTGCGGGCGCAGGTCGACGGGGAGCGAGTCGGCATCCACCTGGTGGACGATCCCGAGGTGCTGGCCCGCCTCGGTACGGTGGTGGTGAGAGCCACCCGTGCGATCATCGACGACCACGCCATGGTCGCCGACAGCGAGCGCTGGTTCCGCCACTCCCGGCGCGAGATCGAGAAATACCGGGATGGCACGACGCTGGATGCCGCCGGGCTCTCGCCGGTGATGACCACGCTGGCCAAGATGCTGCCTCGTCCCGACGCCGAGACCAATCACCGCTACTGGCTCGAGGCGACCGAAAGGGTGCAGGTGGCCACGGCGCCGGCCATGGGCCTGATCCTGGTCGATGACCTCTATGACATCCAGCAGACCCTGGCAGCCGGGCGCAACTGGCAGCGCCTGCACCTGTGGGCCACCACCCAGGGGCTGGCCATGCAGCCGCTCAATCAACCGGTGGAGCGGGTCGATCGCGAGGCGGAATTGGGCCTCGAGCCGGCTGCCAGACGTGAGCTGGCGGCGCTGCTGCCCGGGGACCCTCGCCGTCCGACCTTCGCCTTCCGGGTGGGAGTGGCCGAATCGCCCGCGCGGCCAAGCCCCCGACGTAGCGTCGCCGACACGCTGGTCGATGGCGACATCCCATCCATCGGGAGGGCGAGCACATGAAGGTTCTGACGCTCAAGGCCCTGGCGCTGTTCGGCGCGCTGATGCTGGTGATGATCGCACTGGGGGTGATCGCCGACATCCGCGGCTTCGACGAGACGCGGGGCGGCTACGAGCCCCCCTATACCGGCTACACCGGTGAGCCCATCGACTGGGACCGGCTCGATCGCGGCCCGGCGGGCTTCGTTAAGCGCGGCTATGTGATCGACGTGCTGGTCAACTGCGAGACCGGCATGATCAGCCTCTCGGTGTTTGGCCTCGAATGGCAGTGGCGCCAAGTGTCGCCACGGGCCCTGGCGGTACATCAACCACGAGAGGCCTGCCAGCAGGCCGGTTATGTAACGCGCTTCTGAGGCGGCGCCTACATGCGGAGGAGTGACAACGCATGACAATGGCCGCCGAACCGGCGGGAGGCTGTGGACAGGAGGAAGCCGATGGGAGGGATGGGCGTCGGGCGCATGGCGGCGATCCTGATCGGCCGGGTGCTGGTCGTGTCGCTGGTGGTCGTCATGGCCCTCTATCAGCGCGATATCCGCCAGGCGAGGGAGCGCCGTCGGCAGTCAGGTCGTCGAGATGCCCTGCGGGCCGATCGAATATGCCGTCGCCGGTGAAGGGATGCCGGTGCTGGCGGTGCACGGCGCCGGCGGAGGCTTCGATCAGGGCCTCGACGCCCTCGAGCCGCTGGCCGGGGAGAGCCTGCAGCTCATCGCCATGCCGCGATTCGGCTACCTGCGCATTCCGCTCCCGCCGGATGCCTCCGCCGCCGCCCAGGCGGAGGCCCAAGCCTGTCTGCTGGATGCGCTGGAGATATCGCGTGCGGCGATCGTCGGCGCTTCCGCCGGGGCGCCTTCATCGCTGCAGTTCGCGCTGCGCCACCCGGAGCGCACCTCGGCGCTGGTGCTGCTGGTTCCCGCCGCCTATGTGCCCCGGCCCGGCGGCGCCCCGTCGCTGGTGACCCCGTGTGGCACCGACTTCCTGTTCGAGACGGCGCTGCGCTGGGACTTCCTGTTCTGGCTGGCCCCAGGGTCGCCCGCGACACGGTACTGCGCGCGATCCTCGCCACCCCGCCGGAGGTGGTGAAGGCCGCGAGTGCCGACGAGCAAGCCCGGGTGGCCGGGGTGATGGAGCGCATCCTGCCCGTGAGCCCGCGCCGGGCGGGGTTGCTCAACGATGGGCGGTCATCTCGACGCTGTCGCGCTACGCGCTGGAGCGTATCGACGCCCCGACGCTGCATCAGCCTGGAGGATGACTTGTTCGGCACCTATGACGTGGCGCGCTACAGCGTGGAACGGATTCCCGACGCCTGCTTCATCGGCTATTCGCGCGGTGGGCATCGGTGGGTGGGACACCACGCCGAGGTGATGAGCGAAATGGCCGACTTACTTCGGGCGCATGGAGAGAGCCGATGACCGATCACTATGACGATGCGGTGAAGCGCATCTGGCGGCATGCCAAAGGGGGAATGCCGAACGATGCCGCCCGGCTGAAGGAAGCGCGAAGATGCCGGCGCCGATCATCACGCCAGTTCCCAGGGCGATGGTCCCGACAAGGGAAAGGCTGTTCTTTTGGTACTGCGGCGACCTGTCCATGCATATCCTTAATTTGCGATATTGGGGTATGGCCGTGTACTGACTTGCGTGGGCCGGTTTGCCAAGGCCAATGGAAGTATTGCTTATCCTATAACCCTTGTGTAACCCAAAGGACAATCGGCTCCTTTCATGAGGGCGAGGGTGCCGATGAAATGGCGGGATGAGATCCACAGAATCAGCGGTGGCAGGGTCAGCCATTGCAGCAAGGGCATGAGGCCGGTCCCCAGCCAGGGCAGGGTGGGCATCACCGGAGCGTAGGTCCAGCGCAGGGTGATGACGGTGGCGTGCCACTCCAGTCCCACCGTGATAAGCAAGCCGGTCAGCACGAAGACGACGCACTCCTTGTGTCCATAGCGCCGGAGCCAGCCACGGCGACGTTGCCACAGTGCCACCACCCAATACGCGGTCAGACCGATCACCGCATCACCGGCCGCCGCTTGCATGCAAGCTTGCACCGCGGTCCAGTGCGGCATCGAGGTCATGCCCACGTACAGTGGCACCTGCAGGAATTCCCAGGGCACGTTCAGCAGAAACGTGAACAAGACCACATGCCACTCCGGCCACAAGAGCCATCGCCTCGGCCATCGAACACGCGTCATGTCGCGTTCCTGCTCAACGGGTCGCCATCACGAGGATCAGTGACAGCTCCAGGGTTTCTGCTTGGCATTCTCCTTCACGTTCTGATCAACGAATCGGTAGTAGTCCTCCTTGATCCGGTTCCAACGGCCGGCGCTGATGTCCACTCCATGCCGTGTTAGAACCTCCTCGATATCATCGATACACAGCCGCTTGGCATCGTAGGCCAGAGTGAGTTTTCTATGCTCCGGGTCGTAAGACACGCTATCGATACCAAACAGCGAGTCGATCTCGGTTACGGCCGCTGAGATGCGTCCTGCCGCGTCGGGCTTTACCTTCAGCATTCGCGTAACCAGCGAGGCCTCCGAAACGCCGAGGCGATGATCGCGATGTGACATGGTCAACCTCCATCCTCTACTATCCGTGGTTCAGTTACCGTCTCCTTGATCGTGCCGGCCGCCATGGTGGCGATGCAGGAAGAGGTGCATCAGGGGGCAGGCGATCAGAAACAGCAGCGGCAACGCCTGATAGAGATGCAACTGATGACCTGTCGCCATCAGGTAGCCGCCAACGGCGATGACGCCTGTCAGCGGCAGCCAGATCATCATCAGGCGATGTTGTGCTCTCTTGTCCATGGAGTCCTCCCAATGCTTGTCGTCTGAGGCGTGACGTGTCGATGTCACGTCGATGGCCGGCATGGCCTGGTCACCGTATCGATCGGGTCTCGGTGACGGGCCGCGATCAGCAGGAATAGACCCACAGCCAGCATCGGCAGGGTCAGCAGCTGGCCCATGGTGACCCAGCCGAAGGCGATGAAGCCCAACTGGGAGTCGGGCATGCGAACAAACTCGACGGCGAAGCGGAAGGCGCCGTAGAGCACCAGGAAAAGCCCCGAGACGACACCACGTCGGCGTGGCCGGGTGGACACCCACCACAGCACGATGAACAGCACCATTCCCTCAAGGAAGAACTCATAGAGGGCCGACGGATGGCGGGGCGCTGAGCCCAGCCCCGTCATGGTCGGGAAGACCATCGCCCAGGGGGCGTCGCTCACGCGCCCCGGCAGCTCGTGGTTGATGAAGTTGCCCAGCCTCCCGGCACCCAGGCCGAGGGGCACCAGCGGCGCGATGAAGTCGGTCAGCTG
The DNA here is from genome assembly GCF_010994375.1 of Halomonas sp. NO4. Lineage (GTDB taxonomy): Bacteria > Pseudomonadota > Gammaproteobacteria > Pseudomonadales > Halomonadaceae > Halomonas. The sequence continues at coordinate 5,134 of NZ_WHMA01000038.1, read as the reverse complement.
GAGAAAGGCCAGGCGATGGCGGTGAGCGAACAGCCAGGCGGCTACCAGCACGCCGGCAAGACCACCATGAAAGCTCATGCCGCCTTCCCAGAGCTTGAACAACCACAGCGGATTGGCCAACAGCTGATCAAGGCCGTAGAAGAGCGCGTATCCCAGGCGGCCACCGAGGATAACTCCCAGCGCACCGTAGAAGACCAGATCGCCGATATCATCATGTGTCAGGCCGAGTCGGTGGGCACGTCGCTTACCCAGCCACCATGCTGCGGCCAGCCCCACCACGTACATCAGTCCGTACCAGTGGATGCGCATGGGACCTACAGCAAATGCCACCGGGTCGATCTGGGGGTAGGGGATCATGCTGCTCTCCTGTGATGGCCGACCGCCCACCGTTGATCGCCTGGTGACGGCTCCTGTGACTGCCAGTGTGGAGGCGCTTTCTGAATCCTGACTGAACGTGATGGTTGTCGTCGTTGACCCGGATCAATCCATGCAGCGATCGCCAGAGACAACGACGCCACCGGGTGGTGGCGTCGGGGGCGTGACGGATCACCGCATCAGAACATCAGTCTGGCGCCGGCGACGACGCCGGTATCCTCGGTAGGATCTCCATGATGGCGGGCGAGGTCGGCGGTATCGCCGTACTGCTTCTCCCAGTAGGCACCGACATAGGGAGCGAAGCGCCGCGACACCGCATAGCCCAGACGCATGCCCAGGCGGGCCGAATTGAGTCCTTCGCCGACACCGAACGCCTCGACTTCACTCGCGGCTACAGCAATCTCGGTACGTGGCTGCAGGTAAAGGCGCTGTGTCAGGCGCAGGTCGTACTTGTCTTCGACGCTCGCCGAGACGTCACCCTCATCGCTGACCTGCAGTGCCAGGTCGGTAGCGATGCCGTAGGGCATCACACCCTGCAGGCCGAGCACGGCATGGCCGCGTTCGGCATGGTCGTCGGAGAAGACGCCGCCCTGGTAGCCCATGCCGCCCTGCAATTCCCAGAAGTCGGCGATGAGGCGGCTGTAGAGCAGCTCCAACGATTCGAATTCGGCATCCTCGCCATCGCCCTGGACGTTCTGACCCTCGGACTTGAGGTAGACCCGATTGATGTCGCCCCCGTACCAGGCCTGGAAGTCCCAGACCAGCTCCTCGTGCCCCTTGTCGGGCACGGTGTATTCGAGTCGGTCGAACAGCGCCATGGCCATGTTGTGTTCGACCATTGGGGAGGGCCACCCAGCCGGTGCATCATAGCCGTCTGCCGCCTGGGCGTTGGGCAGCATGACGATGACCAGCAGGATGCCGGTCGCATTCATCGGGATTCTCATGTGCATGGTGACTCCTTACGCGACCTTGACGACACGACACTTGAGGTTGCGGAACACCGCCATGGAGTCTTCGAAGGTCCAGTCGGTGAGCAGCAGGACCTGCTCACGGTCGTAGCGGAAAGGCTCACGCGCAGCGGCATCGATGATCAGCGGCCCGGCATGGCCGAGCTGCTACTGAAGGCCAGAGTGGCTGTGGTACCAGTAGGTGCCGCTCTGGCGAACCGGGAAGCGATAGGTGAAGGTCTCGCCAGGTGCGATGCCGGCGAAGCTGACACCGGGCACGCCGTCCATCTCAGGCGGCAGGATCAGGCCATGCCAGTGGATGGACGTTGGCTCGTCGAGCAGGTTGGTGACCTTGAGCATGGCATCCTGGGCTTCCTTGAGGCGGATCATCGGCTCTGGACTGGAGCCATTGATGGTGATCGGGTGCGCTGCCTGGCCATCGATGGGCAGTGAGTCGCGACGGATGGCCAAGGCAATTTCGGGGCCTTCCTCAACACCCTTGGCGTAGACGCTGGTTTGTCCCCACGGATCGGCCCAGGCGGGGCGCAGGACAAGGGCGGTCGCCGATCCAATGCCTAATGCGGCCCCACCCTTGAGCAGCTGCCGGCGCGACCGCGGATGCGTAATGACGCTGGAGCGTGCCATCTGTGACGCCCGTCAATGTCTGAATGCAGCATCATGACGGGGCAAGCTGAATCACGCCTGAAAATGGCAGGTTACGGCGCCCCCTTTTCGAAGGGCACGCGGATTTGCACGCTCAGGCCGCCCAGGGTGCTGTGCCCGAACAGGACCCTCCCGGCATAGCGTGTCAACAGCTGGCTCAGGATCGACAGGCCCAGCCCATAGCCGGGATGTGTCTCGTCGAGGCGCCACCCGCGTTCACCTAGACGGGCGAGGTCATGTTCCGCCACCCCGGGGCCGTCGTCCTCGACCCGCAGGGTGAGGCCGTCCTCCAACGCTATCTCGCAGTGAACCTCCTGCCTCGCCCATTTGCCGGCATTGTCCAGCACGATACCGATCATCTCCGAGAGGTCCTGCGACTCGATCGGGATGCGCGAGCCAGTGCCTTCAGGCATCTCCAGGACGAAGCGCTTGTTCGGGTAAAGAGTGCGGAACATCTCGACCAGTCGGCAGGCGTCGCGACAGGGATCGGAGAGGCGCCCAGCATTCGGGCCGGCGATGCGTGAGCGGCCCAGCTCGACATCGAGCTGGGCGTGAATGTCCTCCAGGCGCTCCACCAGGCGTTGGCGACGCGAGGCATCGATGGGGCGAGAGCCACGCAGCACCTGGACGACCGCGGCCAAGGGCGTCTTCAGGGCGTGAGAGAGGTTAGCCACCGAGTCCCGGGAGCGCTGCAGACGTGCATCGATCTCGTCCATCAAACGGTTGAGCTGACCTACCAGGCTGTCGAGCTCGGAGGGGACGTCCAGAGAGAGCCGATCACGTTCACCGGCGCGCAGCTCGCTGAGCTGATCACGCAGCCTCGATAGGGGTACCATGCCTCGACTGACGGCCAGCAGGTTGAGTACCACCATCAACAGCAGCAGGCCTGCCGCAATGCCGCCGACCCACCAGTGCAGGCGATGGAGGCCTGCCTCCACTTGGGAGAAATCCTCCCCGATCAGCAGCACTCCCTGTTCGTTGTCGAGGGTGAAGGGTTGACGATAGACCAGCAGGTGTTGACCCGCCTCGCGCACCTCGACCAGCGTTTCGTCGCTGTCCAGCAGTGTCAGCAGCGCCGCCTGCCAGCGTGGATGAGAGGCCGAAACCTCATCGCCCAGGCGCAGCACATAGAGGTGATGGAAAATCGCGAAGCCGCGGCTGGCCGAATCCAGTACTCGGGCGGTGGCCAAGCGATCGCGGCGCAGTTGCTCGATGGCGTGATCGGCCTCGCGTTCGAGCCGCTCTCCCAGGAAGTCCCGAGCCAGGTCGTTGAGCAGGATACCGTGCAGTAGCCAGGTTAATCCGGTGACCAGCAGGGCGATACCCGAAAGCCAGGCCAGCAACTGGATGCGCAGGCTGCGGCGATCAATGCGCAACGAAGACATACCCTTGGCCGCGACGGGTCTGGATGCTCGCTCGGCCCAGGTAACGGCGCAGCCGTGCGATGTAGACCTCGATGAGGTTGGGAGCGGCAGCATCCTGCTCCAGGGCGTAGAGCTGGTTGAGGAGGTGCTCCTTGGAGAGCACTCGTTCCGGATGATGCATGAAGTAGCGCAGCAGCACGAACTCGGTGCCAGTGAGGGGGTGCCAGGGGCCGTCCGCCACACGGACGCATTGATTGGCCTCATCCAGGGAGACGCTACCCAGCGTGAGCTCACGGGAAAGCCGCCCCGACTTGCGGCGCAGCAGCGCCTTGACCCGGGCGATAAGTTCGGCTTCGTGGAAGGGTTTGGTCAGGTAGTCATCCGCGCCGCCCTCAAGCCCGACGACCTTGTCTTCCCAGGTGTCGCGAGCCGTCAGGATCAGGACCGACAGGTCCTGGCCCGATTGGCGCCACCGCTTGAGCAGGTCCAGACCCGAGCCATCGGGCAGGCCCAGGTCCATGATCGCCAGCTCGTAAGCCTCGGTGGCCATGAGCGCCTCGGCTGCTTTCAGGGACGTGGCCAGGTCAACCCTATAACCGTTGTCCTTGAGTGACTCGGCAAGGCTCTCGGCCAGCAAGTCGTCATCTTCGAGCAGCAAGAGCTTCATGCGTCAGTGTCACCTGCGACAGATGGATCTCCCCGAACATCCCCGAGTCGTAATGGCCCGGGATGTTGCAGGCATAAACGAGCGTATCCACGTCAGTGGGAGCGGTCCATATCAGCTCCGCGGTCTCGCCAGGTGCCAGCGTGACGGCCGGCATCTCACCGCCATGCGCACCCTCCGCCATGTCATGCCCGCCATGACCATCGTGGCCATCGCCATGACTATTCCCCATCGCCTGCATCATCTCGCGATGGGCCTCCTGGGCGTCGGCATCGCCGATCACGAACTCGTGTTGCAGATTGCCGGAGTTGGCGACCTCGAAGCGAATGGTCTCTCCTGCGGAGATGTTGAGCTCCTCGGGACCAAACCACATGTCGCCCGCTTCGATGTGGACGGTGCGGTCGACCTCGGCATCAGGCGTTGCCGAGTGGGAGCCACCATGTTCACCGGCAGCGAAGGCCGAGGCAGTAGCAAGGCTCAGTGTCATGGCCAGCAGGGACTTGCGCATAATGAAACCTCTTGGATCGTATCAGGGGGGGGGGCCTTGGTTATACCGCAGCCACCTGAGATGAGACTGAACTCAAAACATCTTGACGGGACACTACCAGCTCACGCCATCGCGGCCCATACAGCGGGGGCGCTGATGAAACGAGGGGGGCCGCTCCCGTTACAGCGTCTCTTCCAGGAGTCGGGACAGTCGCTTGTGATGCAGGGCGTCGGCGGCCGCGTCGTAGGAGGGGGCGTCCTTGGCCGTGAACCCGTGGGCTGCGCCCTTGTAGAGCTCGGTGGTGAAGTGTACACCGGCTGCGGCCAGCGCCTCGTCCATGCGGGCAATCTGCTCGGGGGGCAGCAACTCGTCCTTGTCTGCGTGGCCGAAATAGACATGCCCCTCAATGGTGCCGACCACGTGCACGGGACTGTTCGGGTCGTCGCCCTCCGCTAGCCGGGCCGAGTGGAAACCGGCCGCAGCGGCAACGCGGTCGGCGTGTTCGGCCGCCATGCGCAGCGCGAAGGCCCCGGTCATGCAGTAGCCGACCACGCCTATCTTGCCGTCCGCGAACTCAGCAAAAAAATCCGCGTGAACCCTCGCCCACTCGGGCGGGGAGGTAAGCGAGCAGTGC
>NZ_WHMA01000037.1 GCF_010994375.1 Halomonas sp. NO4 | reverse complement strand
CCTGAGAAGTGGGAAGCCTCGCCCGTGGCGCGTCAGCGCTTAGGGCGGGGAGCAGTCACCAGATGGGGGCAGTTAGCGGCGGTGCGACCGGGGCGGGCGGTGAAGCCCCTAAGCTTCTGCTGCGCTGTACGACTGACGACCAGGTGTGGATCGATACCTGGCAGGACGATCCCCGCTGTGCCGACGCTCACTATCTCGTGAAATTTCCGCGGGGTCGTCGCAGTCGAGACGACTGTGACGTGCTGCGTGCCGAGTATCACTACTACGGAGAGTTGGCGTCGCTGGGAGTTGACACCATCGACACCTCGGCGATGCGGCTCATTGAAGGCGAGCGCTATCCATCGCTTTGGCTTCCCCGGTTCGATGTGGCGATACGCGCGGGTGCGCTGGTGCGCTTCGGACTCGAGTCCGTCTATTCACTGTTGAACGCAGCACCGGGCAGCCACCTCAATCATTTCGACGTTATCGATCAACTGGTGAGGCGCCTGCAATTGCAGCATCGTGTCGTAGAGCTTGGCGAGTCGTTCGACAGCGAAGCCTTCGTCATCGAATGGGTGCGGCGTGACCTGTTAAATATCGCCTTCGGCAATTCCGATAACCATGGGCGTAACACGGCGCTCATCAAGCGGCCGGAAGGCATCTGGCTCGCGCCTGTCTATGATTTTGCCCCCATGCGGGCCGACCCCGAGGGAGTCACCCGGTCGATGCGTTGGGGAGCGCCCTTCGAAGAAGGGGGGGAATACGACTGGACGGCCATCGCCGAGGCATTATCGCACCATGCCAATCCCGCCCGTCTCCGGGGCGCACTCGCCGATCAGGCCGCTCAGCTTGCGGGTCTGAGTGAGAGGCTGCGGGAGCGCGGGGTGCCGAGGCGAATCCTCGATATGCCGGCCGTTGGTTTGATGAGCCTGGAAACCCGTCTGGAGCGCTGGGGGCTGCTATGAAACCACGTGACCTGGAGGCCACGGAGCGGGAAGCACGGCTGGTTGCCTTGACCCGCCAACTCTGGCGGGGAGAGATCAGTGAAGGAGCCTTGCTGCGCACCCTGCGTCGCGAGGTCCTGCGGCTCTCTCAGGAGGACTACGCACGGTTGGTGGGCGTGAGCCGCCGCACGCTCTCGGACATGGAGCGGGGCAAGGGCAACGTCTCGATCGAGGTGATGAATCGCGTGTTTCGGCCGCTAGGGTTGCGTGTCGGCCTCGTTCCCCGCCAGGCCGAACTGTGGAAAGCGCTCACTCCCGCAGACTGATGATCCGCCAGTTGCGCCCCTCGGCCACCTCGCGCAGCGTGGGGTCGGGGTCCACGGCCACCGGGTGCTCGACGAGTTCGAGCAGCGCCAGGTCGTTGTGCGAGTCGCTGTAGAACCAGGCGTTATCGAGCATCAGATCCTTGTCGGACAGCCAGGCCTGGAGGCGCGTCACCTTGCCGTCGCGGTAGCTCGGGGTGCCGGTGACGCGGCCGGTGTAGCGGCCGTCGACCACTTCCGGCTCCGTGGCGATCAGGTCGTCGACGCCCAGGCGCTCGGCGATGGGGCCGGTGATGAAGCGGTTGGTGGCGGTGATGATCAGCAGAGTGTCGCCGCGGCTGCGGTGGCGGGCGAGCAGTTCCTCTCCCTTGGGCAGGATGTGCGGTTCGATCCGGCTGGCCATGAACTGCTGGTGCCAGGCGGCAAGCTGCTCGGGGCTGTTCTCGGCCAGCGGCGCGAGCGCCACCTCGAGGAAGGCCCGGATGTCCAGGGTGCCGGCCTCGTAGTCGGCCATGAAGCGGTCGTTGGCCTCGCGATAGGCCACCGGATCCACGGCCCCCTGCTCGAGCAGGAATTCGCCCCAGGCGTGATCGCTGTCGATGGACAGCAGGGTGTTGTCCAGGTCGAAGATGGCCAGGCTCACGGCATTCCCCTCTTGTCGTGTCGGACGGTGTTGGATCTGTCTGGTGGCCTGTCTGAGGCATCAGACAGCACAAAGCGGGCGATTATGGCAGATCGGGCCGGGCGGCGGAAAGCGCCGCGCCCGTGCACCCTCGACGTGCTGCGTATTGATGCGCTTTGCACCCTTGTGGAAGAATGGATTCAATGATGATTTAACAAGGTGACGTCCGTGATCGACGCTGACGGCTTTCGCCCCAACGTTGGCATCATCATCGCCAACGCCCAGGGGCAGCTGCTTTGGGCGCGTCGGGTAGGACAGAATGCGTGGCAGTTTCCCCAGGGAGGCATCAAGGCATCCGAGACACCGAAACAGGCGCTTTATCGCGAGCTGGAAGAGGAGATCGGCCTGACCGCCGATGACGTCGAAGTGCTGGCCTGTACCCGAGGATGGCTGCGTTATCGCCTGCCGCGACGCATGATTCGCACGAATTCACGGCCGGTATGCATCGGCCAGAAACAGAAGTGGTACCTTCTTCGCATTCGTTGCCAGGAAAGCCGCATCTGCATGGATGGCACGGCCAAGCCAGAGTTCGACGGCTGGCGCTGGGTCAGTTACTGGTATCCCCTGGGGCAGGTGGTGCCCTTCAAGCGCGAGGTGTATCGCCGGGCCCTGCGGGAGCTGTCTCCCCGCGCCCAGCGCCTGGCGCTGGAAGGCAACTGACGCCACCCCGCCGGGTCGGGAAGGCCCGGTGCCGTGGACGCGCGCGCTGAGCGCGTCGCGTCCTCCTCAGCGAGGCGGGAGAAACGATCATGGAAAGCAAGACGCCGATGCTCGAGGTATTGCGACGGATCATTCAGGAGGTCAACGGGGCACGCAACCTGGACGCGGCCCTGGCGACCATGGTGCGCCGCATCCGCAAGGCGATGCGGACCGATGTCTGCTCCTTCTATCTCTACGACAGCGATATCCAGGAGCTGATGCTGATGGAAACCATCGGCCTGCACAGCCAGGCGGTGGGGCGCGTCAGCCTGCGGGTGGGCGAGGGCCTGGTGGGGCTCGTCGCCGAGCGTGAAGAGCCGCTCAACCTGGAGGATGCCACGGCGCATCCGCGCTTTCGCTATTTCGCCGCCACCGGCGAGGAGCGCTACTCGAGCTTCCTCGGCGTGCCGATCATCCACCAGCGCCGCATGCTCGGCGTGCTGGTGGTGCAGCAGGCCGAGAAACGCCGCTACGACGAGGAGGACGAGGCCTTCCTGGTCACCATGGGGGCGCAGCTGGCCGGCGTGCTGGCCCACGCCCTGGCCACTGGCAGCCTGAGCCGCCCGAACCTGACCGGCGGCCAGGCGGTGTTCACCGGTGTGGCCGCCTCGCCCGGGATGGCCATCGGCGAGGCGGTGGTCATCGCGCCGCCCGCCGATCTCAACAGCGTGCCGGATCTGATCCCCACCGACGTCGAGTACGAGATCGCCCGTCTCAGGGAGGCCATTCAGCGCGTTCGCGAGGAGATCAAGGCGGCCGGCGAACGCCTGGCCAACCGCATTTCCGCCCAGGAGCTGGCGCTCTTCGAGGTCTACCAGCAGATGCTTGGCGAGGCGGCGCTCTCCCAGGAGGTCGAGAAGCGCATCCGCGAGGGGCAGTGGGCTCCCGGGGCGCTGGCCGACGTGGTGCGCCGCCACGTGCAGTACCTGGAACGCGTCGACGACGACTACCTGCGCGAGCGCGCCGCCGACGTGCGCGACCTGGGGCGCCGCGTGCTGGGCCACCTGCAGGAGGAGAGCCCGCAGACCCCCGACACCTACCCCGAGAACACCATTCTGGTGGGCGACGAAATCAGCGCGGCCACCCTCGGTGAGGTACCCCGCGAGCGGCTGGCCGGGCTGATTTCGGTGCGCGGCTCGAGTACCTCCCACGTGGCGATTCTGGCCCGCGCCATGGGCATTCCCACCGTGCTGGGCATGGTCGACCTGCCGCTGCCGCGGCTCTCGGGGGCCCCGGTGGTGCTCGATGGCCATCGCGGTCGGCTCTTCGTGCGCCCCACCGAAGAGCTCAAGAGCCACTATGCGAGCCTCATCGCCGAGGAGCAGGCGCTGGCCGAGGTGCTTGAGCACGAGCAGGACCTGCCCTGCGAGACGCCGGACGGCTACACCATGCCGCTGATGGTCAACACCGGCCTGGCCATCGATATCGTGGCCTCGCTCAAGAAGCGCGTCAGCGGCGTGGGCCTGTACCGCACCGAAGTGCCCTTCATGATTACCGAGCGCTTCCCCGGCGAGCAGGAACAGACCCGCCTCTATCGCGACCAGTTGGAGAGCTTCGCCCCGCTGCCGGTGGTGATGCGCACCCTGGACATCGGCGGCGACAAGGATCTCCCGTACTTTCCCATCGAAGAGGCCAATCCCTTCCTCGGCTGGCGCGGTATCCGCGTGACGCTCGACCATCCAGAGGTACTGATGGTGCAGTTGCGCGCCATGCTGCGTGCCTCCCAGGGGCTCGACAACCTGCACATCCTGCTGCCCATGGTCACCAACGTCGACGAGGTCGACGATGCCCTGCGCATGCTCGATCGCGCCATTCGCGAGCTGGCGGAGGAGGGCGTGACGGTGTCTCGCCCCAAGGTGGGGGTGATGATCGAGGTGCCGGCGACCCTCTACCAGCTCGATGCCCTGGCCGAGCGCACCGACTTCTTCTCCGTGGGCAGCAACGACCTGACCCAGTACCTGCTGGCGGTGGATCGCAACAACCCGCGAGTGGCCGACCTCTACGACGCCTGCCATCCCGCCGTGCTCTCCGCCCTGGCGCGCCTGGCCCAGGACGCCCGCCGCCTGGGCAAGCCGATCTCGGTGTGCGGCGAGCTGGCCGGCGACACCGCCGGGGCGCTGCTGCTCATGGGCATGGGCTTCGGTGCGCTCTCCATGAACGCGCCCAGCCTGCCGCGGGTGCGGGCCGCCATCCGCCGCGTGTCGCTGGATGCGGCGAAGACCCTGGTGCAGGAGACCCTGGCCCTCAACACGCCCACCGCCGTGCGCAGCCACCTGGTCACGCGGCTCGGCGAGTGGCAGCTGGCCCACCTGCTGCCGCCCCGGGACTGAGCCGATGTGCCTGATCGTGCTGCGCTTCATGCCCGGTACGCCCGTGCCGCTGCGCCTGGCCGCCAACCGTGACGAGTTCCATGACCGCCCCGCAGCGCCCCTGGGTGTCTGGGAGGACGCCCCGTCCATTGCCGGCGGTCGCGACCTCGAGGCCGGCGGCACCTGGCTGGCGGTGCACCGGCGCGGGCGTGTCGCGGCAGTCACCAATGTCCGCGACCCGGCGCTCAAGGTGTCGGCTCAGGCGCCCAGCCGCGGCCAGCTTGTCCGCGATGCCCTGGAATGTCCCGACCTGCCGGCCTGGCTGGAAGGGCTGGCGGCGGGGGAGGGGTGGCGCTACGCCGGCTTCAATCTGCTGGCCGGCGACGGCGAGCGGCTATGGCACCTGCATCGCGGCCGCGACCGGCTGATCCTCACCCCGGTGGCGCCCGGCACCCACGGCCTCTCCAACGCCAGCCTCGACACGCCCTGGCCCAAGCTGATTCGCGCTCGCCAGGCCCTGCACCACGCCCAGGAAGCACGGGGCTGGCCGGAAGCCGTTCTGGAAGCGCTCGGCGATACCCGAACGGCCGATGACGTCCAACTGCCCGACACCGGCGTGGGCCTCGAGCGCGAGCGCCAGCTCTCCGCCCCCTTCATCCTCGGCGAGCGCTACGGTACCCGCGCCATGACCTGGCTGGCCTGGCATGCGCACGAGCGTCGTATCGATCTGGGCGAGCGCCGCTTTGGCCCCCATGGCGTCGCCGCCGGGGAATCCGAACTCAGCGTCACGTTGCTGGGGTAGCCGGCCAGGCCGGCCGCCCCTCGGCTTGGCGACGACCCTGCCATGACAGCCACCGCCGGGCGGCGTACACTCTGGCCATCGTCGACTCGCCACAGGGAAGAGAATGCCCACGCCGCGCACGGATCGCCTCTGGACTCGCCTTGTCTGGCCGCTGCTCTGGCCGTTGCTGCTGGCGCAGCTGGCGGTCGTGCTGCTGTGTCTGGCAGCCGGGCTCTTCCTGTGGCTGGGTGAGCCCGACCCCGCCTCCTGGACGGCAGCCGGCTGGCTGCTGCTGTCGCTACTGCTCGGCACCGCCCTGACCACCGCGGCCTTCCTGCTGCAGCTGCGCCACCGCCTGAGCACCTGCCAGGCCGAGCTCGACCGCGGCCTGGAGCAGCTCGAGCAGCGTGCTCGCGAGCTGGCGGCGCTGCTGCCGCCCTGGCTGCACGAGCCGGACCGGCTGCCCGATGACGACGCCACGCTGGAGACCCGGCTGGGAAGCCTCAGCGACACCCTGGCGGGATTGCAGGCGGGCTGGCAGCAGCGCCCCCAGCTTGCCCAGCTGCTGAGCGGCACCACGCGCCCCGGACTGCTGCTCTTCCACGGGCGCATCGTGCTCCTCAACCGGGCCATGGAGCAGCTGTTCGGCGAGCCGCTCGAGGCGCTGCTCGGCCAGGATCCCATGCCACGCCTGCACAGCCTGGGAACCCGCGAAGGCGAGCCGGAGCGGATGCAACTGCTCAATGCCCGGGGCGCCTGGCAGCACCGCCAGGTCGAGCGTTTCACCGGCCCCGGCTACGAGCTGATGCTCTTCGCCGAGCCCGTGGATCGCGCGGGCGAACTCGATGAACTGCTCACGGCGCGCGAACGCGCCCGGGAAGAGTCGCGGCTGAAGTCGCGCTACCTGGCCCTGCTGCACCGGGAACTGGCCCCGCTGCTCGAAGACCTCGAGCAGGAATTGGAAAGCGCTCTGGGACGGGTCGAGGCCCAGCGCCTGGCCGAGCTGCGCGAGCGGGCGGCCGATGTGCGCCTGCTCCTCGACAGCCTGGTGGACGATGAGCACGCGTTGCCCCCTGGCGGAAGCGAAGTGCTATCGCGGCGCGCCGTGCGTGTGCTGGTGGTCGACGACGGCCCGGTCAATCGCATGCTCGCCACCCAGGTGCTGGAAGGGCAGGGGCTGGCCGTGGACAGCGTGGCCGGCGGCTACCAGGCCCTGGAACGGCGCCAGCGACACCACTACGATCTGGTCTTCATGGATATCTACATGCCCGACATGGACGGCGTGGAGACCGCGCGTCGCTGGCGCGAGGCCGAGCAGAGCGAGCCGGCCGGCGAGCGCAGCGTGCTGGTGGCCTTGACCGCCAACGCCTCGGAAAGCGACCGGCTGCGTTTTCGCGATGCCGGCATGGACGACTACCTCGCCAAGCCCTATCGACCCAACAACCTCATCGCCATGCTGCGTCACTGGCGTCCCGATGCCTTCAAGGAATCCCTGACGACATGAGTCTTCTCGTTACGCTGATCGGCTACCTGGCCCTGGGCGCGGCTGCCGGCACCATGGCCGGTCTGTTCGGCGTGGGCGGCGGCCTGATCATCGTGCCGGCCCTGGTGTTCGCCTTCGGCCTGCAAGGGGTCGATGCGAGCATCGCCATGCACCTGGCGGTGGGCACCTCGCTGGCCACCATCGTGGTCACCGGCGCCTCCTCCGCCTGGGCCCACTTCCAGAAGGGCAGCATCCACCAGCCCTGGTTCCTGGCGTTGCTGCCCGGCCTGATGCTCGGCGCCGTGGCCGGCGTCTTCGTCGCGGGCACTCTCTCCGGCGGCCTGCTGGGCACCCTGTTCGGGCTATTCGTGCTGGGGGTGGCAGTGAAGATGGCGCTGGGCCTGTCGCCCAAGGCGGGCGCCGCCCGGCCGGGCAGGTTGGCCATGGGGGTGGCAGGCGCGGTGATCGGCGGCGTCTCGGCACTGTTCGGCATCGGCGGGGGTACGCTCACCGTGCCCTGGCTGTCACGCTGCGGGGCGAGCATGACCCAGGCCGTGGGCACCTCGGCGGCCTGCGGGCTGCCCATCGCGCTGTTCGGCGCCGTCACCTTCATCGTCGTGGGTTGGGGGCACGCGCTGCTGCCGGCCGGGGCCACCGGCTTCGTGATGTGGCCGGCCTTTCTCGGCATCGTGATCGCCAGCGTGCCCTTCGCCCGGGTCGGGGCGAAGCTGGCCCACGTGCTGCCGGCCCATGTGCTGCGCCTCGCCTTCGCCGCCCTGCTGGCTTTGGTGGGCCTGAGATTCCTGCTGTGAGATCCCTGCTCTGAGGTACCCATGCTGACCTATCCCGATATCGACCCCGTGGCCATTTCGCTGGGCCCCTTCCAGGTGCACTGGTACGGCCTCATGTACGTGGTCGGTTTCGTGGCCGCCTGGTTTCTGGGGCGGCGCCGCGCGCCCCGCTTCGGCCTCACCGCCGATGACGTGGGCGACCTGCTCTTTTACGCCGCCCTCGGGGTGGTGGTGGGCGGCCGCCTGGGCTATGCGCTCTTCTACGGCCTGGGTCAGTGGGCCGCCGATCCGCTGTGGATTCTGCGCATCTGGGATGGCGGCATGAGCTTCCATGGCGGCCTGGCCGGCGTGCTGCTCGCCGCGCTGTGGTTCGCGCGCAAGAAGCGGATGGCCTTCTTCACCCTGACGGACTTCGTGGCGCCGCTGGTGCCCCTCGGCCTGGGCGCCGGGCGTATCGGCAACTTCATCAATCGCGAACTCCCCGGGCGGGTGACCGAGCTGCCCTGGGGCATGCCCTTTCCCGGCATGGGGCCGGAGCCGCGCCACCCCACCTCCTTGTACGAGGCGGCGCTGGAGGGGGCGGTGCTCTTCGCCGTGCTGTGGTTCGTCTCGGCCACCCCGCGGCGGCGCGGCCTGGTCTCCGGCCTCTTTCTCACCTTCTACGGCGTCTTCCGCTTCGGCGTGGAGTTCGTGCGCCTGCCCGATGCGCACATCGGCTACCTCGCCTTCGGCTGGCTGACCATGGGCATGCTGCTCACCCTGCCGATGATCGCCGCCGGGGTGGCGCTGATCGCCTGGTCGCGCAAGCAGCCGGTGGATGTGAGCTTCCACTGATGCGAGCTTGCCAAAGATACGGCAATGCCGTATAATTTTGACATGCTGTTCATCGAAACTTCGACATTTACCAAGCTATTACCGGACTACCTCACGGACGAGGAGTATCGTGGGCTTCAAACGTATTTGTTGAAGAAACCGGACGCAGGCGATCTCATCAAGGGTTCCGGAGGCGTTCGCAAGATTCGATGGTCGTTGGCGGCTTCCGGAAAGCGTGGCGGGGTCAGAGTCATTTACTATTGGAAAGTTTCCGAGCATGAGATTTGGCTGTTGACGCTCTACAGCAAATCGGAGCGCGCTAGTATTCCTGGGCACATGCTTCGGCAGATAGCGGAGGCGATCAAGAATGGGTGACAGAAACCTTGGGGAAGAGATCCTCGATGGCATCAATGAAATCAGGCGGTTCAAGAAGGGTGAGGTGTCACTTCGCCAGCATGAGCTATCCGAACCGTCAGCGCCCAAGGAGATTCGCCTGAAATTGCGGCTCTCCCAGTCAGCTTTTGCGGGGCTGATGGGAGTCAGCGTGCGCACCATCCAGGACTGGGAGCAGGGTCGGCGCGAGCCCCAGGGACCAGCGGTTGCGCTGTTGCGTATCGCGGAGCAGCACCCGGAAGTCTTCGAGCAACTTCACTGATCAGGATGCCGCCTGATGCGCCCGCGCCAGGGCCGTTCAACGCCACCGTGCATGCGACGGCCGGCGCCTAGAACCTGTACACTACGCAACCCACCCCACTTGCCAACCGCAGAACGCCCGTGACCGACTCCCGACCGCCACTCGAACAGCCCTACCTCGATCTGATGCGCAGCGTGCTCGACCACGGCGTGGAGCGCAGCGACCGCACCGGCGTGGGCACGCGCTCGCTGTTCGGCCACCAGATGCGCTTCGATCTCGCCCGCGGCTTTCCGCTGCTCACCACCAAGAAGCTGCACCTGCGCTCGATCATCCACGAACTGCTGTGGTTCCTGCGCGGCGACACCAACATCGCCTACCTCAAGGAAAACGGCGTGCGCATCTGGGACGAGTGGGCCGACGAGAACGGCGATCTCGGCCCCGTCTACGGCTACCAGTGGCGCAGCTGGCCCGACCCCCGCGGCGGCCACGTCGACCAGATCGCCAAGGTGCTCGAGCAGATCCGCACGAACCCCCAGTCGCGGCGGTTGATCGTCTCGGCCTGGAACCCCGCCCAGGTCGACGAGATGCAGCTGCCGCCGTGCCACTGCCTCTTCCAGTTCTACGTGGCGGAGGGGCGGCTCTCCTGCCAGCTCTACCAGCGCAGCGCCGACATCTTCCTGGGCGTGCCCTTCAACATCGCCAGCTATGCGCTGCTCACCCGGATGATCGCCCAGGTGAGCGGCCTCGAGCCCGGCGAGTTCATCCACACCCTGGGCGATGCCCACCTCTACCTGAACCACCTGGAGCAGGCGGAGCGGCAGCTCACCCGCACCCCCCTGGCGCCGCCGCGGCTGCGCCTGAACCCCGCGGTGACGGACCTCTTCGCCTTCCGCTTCGAGGACATCGAGATCCTGGACTACGAAGCGCATCCCCACATCAAGGCGGAGGTGGCGGTATGAGCGAAAGGGCGCAAGAGGAGACCCTGGTGCCCGTCGCGATGATCGCCGCCCTGTCGCGCAACGGCGTGATCGGCGTGGACGGCAAGCTGCCCTGGTACCTGCCGGAAGACCTCAAGTTCTTCAAGCGCATGACCCAGGGCAAGCCGCTGGTGATGGGGCGCAAGACCTTCGAGTCCATAGGCAAGCCGCTGCCGGGGCGGCTCAATATCGTCGTCACCCGCGATACGAGCTTCCACCCCGACGGCGTGCGTGTCTGCCACGACCTGGCCTCGGCGCTCACCCTGGCCGACCAGCAGGCCACCATCGACGCCGCCGAGGAGATCATGGTGATGGGCGGCGGCGAGATCTACGCCCAGGCGCTGCCCCACGCCGACCGGCTCTACCTCACCGAGGTGGACGTCGAGGTCGAGGGCGACGCCCGCTTTCCCGCCCTCGACCCGGCCGAGTGGGAAGAAGTGCAGCGCGTGCCCGGCGAGCCCCGCGAAGGGCAGCCGGCCTACGCCTTCGTGGCCTATCGGCGGCGCGGCTGAACCGCGCACCGGCGTTCCCGCCAGTAGCCAGGCTTTCGGGAGTGGTGGGCAACGGCGATTACGACCGATTCTTCAGGCAACTCTAATACGATTATATCGTACGGGAAGCGTTCTAGAATCAGTCGTTTTGCACCGGTATCGCCAGATTCTTCGGCGAGGGGGGATAAGGGGATGAAGTTTTCTTCAATAACGTCGATGGCGGCATCAATGGCAGCGAAAAACTCGTCTCCGAGGCCAGGCTGCTCATATTCGTACCATGCTGCTGCCTCTATCGCTTCCTGCGAGGCTTCTTCCAGTATCCTTACCGTTTGCACTGTTACTAGCCTAACCTCGCGCGCATCTTTGATCGGAATTCTTTACGGCTGAGCAAGGTGGCCTTTCCGCTTTTAACCTTAGACACACGGTGGACAATTTCATCGTTCCAAGCCTGCTCAACGGAGTCGTCACGGGGGCCGTCCAGGCTCATTATGAGCTCCCGAGCCAGTGCTGCGCGCTCCGACTCGGAGAGAGTCGAAATCTGGGAGCGTAGCTGGTCTAATGTTTCAGTAGTCATGGTGCCTCCGTGAGTGGCCCTACACGTATGCTATCCCGAGTCAAGGCCCCTAACAAGGCGGTTAACGGGACGCCAGTGATGTACGGGCGCGGCTATGGCAAGGCGCAGATCATCGAGCTGTTCCGGCTGATCGATTGGATGATGCGTCTGCCGGATGCCCTGGAGCGCGAGTTCCTCGATGAACACTATGTATTTGAGGAGGCACAGAACATGCCTTATGTGACCAGTGCCGAACGCTTCGGCATCGAAAAGGGCCGCCAGGAGGGCCGCCAGGAAGGGGAGGCGCGCTTGCTGGCCAAACAGATGTCGCTGAAATTCGGCGACTTGCCCGCCTGGGCGCAAGATAGGATCGAAACGGCGAGCACCGAACAGTTGGAAGCTTGGGCCGAACGCATTCTGACCGCCGACAGCCTGGAAGCGCTGCTGGATACCTGATTCTAAGCGCTTTCGTTGCCGTTCCGTCCCGCTTTCCCGCCCTCGACCCCGCCGCATGGGAAGAGGTGCAGCGCTTGCCCGGCGAGCCCCGCGAAGGGCAGCCGGCCTACGCCTTCGTGGCCTATCGGAGGTGTTCCCGGTAGGAGCCCGATTCATCGGCCGAACGGCGCCGCAGGCGCCTCGGGCGTGGCCACCCACGTCAGCGTCCCGCTCCCGAAGGCGCCCTTGCCAGGGCTATCGCAGTTATTTTGTGGGAGGGACGGTTCGACGCCTCGACTTCAGCTCGCGAAGCAGCGCGCAGCGCTGCCCGATCTGGGCGCCTTTCGGCGCCTTCGCCCGGCAGAGCCGGCCTCCCACTTTGCCCCTCTCCACCGTGGGTTCCATCAACTGCGATAGCCCTGGCGCCCTTGCCGCATCAGTTGGCGCCTCCCTGCCGAGTCGGTTACACTTTTCTGTGTAACCTATGGAGGCACTCCTATGCACGCCACTGTCAAGGATCTGCGCCTGCACACCAAGGCTTTGTTGGCTGCTACCGAGCGTGGCGAAGAGGTGGAGATCAGCTTCCGCGGTAAACCCTGCGCACGCCTGGTGCGTGCCCGGGAAGACAGCGGAGAGCATCCGCCGCGCAACCCCGCCTTTGGCCTTTGGGCGGATCGCCAGGACACCAGCGTGGACACCCAGGTTCGCGCCCTGAGACAGCCCCGCACCTTCATGGATGAACAGTGATGCTGGTCGACACCGATGTGCTGATCTGGAATCTGCGGGGCAACCTGGCGGCCGCCGAACGGCTGGATGCCATGCCGGGATTTGCGTTGTCGGCCGTGACCTATATGGAGCTGAGCCAGGGGCTTCGCAACAAGCAGGAGCTACAGCAGCTGCGCCAGGCGCTTCGCTATTGGGAAACGAGGTTGGTCCATCTGGACGAGGGCATCTCGGCGCGCGCCTGTTTTTTAGTGGAGAGCTACGCCTTGAGCCATGACATGCAGATGGCCGATACGCTGATTGCCGCCACCGCCATCGAGCTGGGGGCGACGCTGCTCACCGCCAACGACCGTCACTATCGGCATATTCCTGAGTTGGCTATCGAGATATTTCGCCCCTGACATCGGGGTCGTGGGAAGTTGGCTCTTCAGCATATCGCCCCTTGGCAACGACGCTACGAAGCGATCGGTGCCTGTCGCGGCATCGAGACATTTGTCACCGCCCGCCTTCTGGCACAGACTGGCACCAGAGGTACCCCCCTGCCTTGCCCGAGAGAGCCTGCCTGGAGGAAACCGGTTTGATCGAGGAACGTTCTCACCGCCTGCTCGCCATTCTGGAAGAGCGTGCCGATGCCGCCCTGATCGAGCTTGCCGCCTGCCGGCGCCAGCTGCGCGAGCTCCAGGGGCGGCTCTCCGAGTACGAAGCCATGCGTCTGGAGCTCACCGAGGAGAATCGCGAGCTCGGCGAGCAGAACCGCGAACTCGAGGAGGACAACGCCCGCCTGCGCGAGCGCCTCCAGCGCGGCGAGCCGATGCCGGCAACGCTCACCGCGCCGCGGCGCGCCCAGGGCCTCTCGGCGCTGATCGGCCATCGCCCGCGGGCGGCCTCGCCCGCGCCCCCCGAGCCCGAGGCCACGGCCGCGCCCGCCGGTGATGCGCCGGCCAGCCATGAGGCCAGCGAATCCCAGCCCAGCCTGGCCATCGACCCGGCTCCCTCGCCGGATGCGCTGCTCGCCCAGTGGTACCAGCGCTACCCGCAGACCTTCTTCAAGGGCCACACCCGGCCCCTCAAGGTGGGCATCCATCTCGACCTCGCCGCCCGCGAGCCCTGGCCCGAGAAACTGGTGCGCCGGGCGCTGGCCGGCTACGTCAATCTGCCGCGCTACCTCAAGGGCGTGCGCGAGGGTGCCGAGCGCATCGGCCTCGACGGCCAGCCCCACGGCCAGGTCGACGCCGAGGCCGCCGAGCACGCCCACCGCAAGCTCGAACGCCTGCAGGCCGAGCGCGACCGGCGCGGCGGCAAGACGCGTGGCGCCGCCGGCAAGTCCCCGAGCAAGGGGACGGGCAAGGCCGGCAGGCGCTCCGGCCGCGAGCCGGCGGCCGCGTCAACGCCCGCCAAGTCATCACCTACCAAGTCATCCCCGACTCAAGCGGCTCCCTCCCAGGGCAATGGCCAGCGCCAGGAAGGCTCTCTCGGGGCGGAGGAGGCCTCCGCCAACATCGCCGCCGCCAATCCCGAGGCGCGCCTGGAAGCCAAGCTCTCGGCGCTCGTGGCCAAGCACAACGGCCGGCGTTGAAGCCACCGCCCGCTTTCGTTGACGGGCGGGTGGCTTGCCACTCCTAATCAAGCGGGGCATCATGTGCCTGCTCATCGTTGCCAGGTACCTGTTTCGACGGGCTGAGGCGGCGGCACGCGGGGCAACGGGCGCGGGCCGCCGATTCAGAAGGACCTGTTGGGGAACAGTGTTCGCGGCGAAGGAAAACAGTGTTTTTTTCTTGTTGCGTTCCTGCTAATCCCGGTATAGAGTTCTACCTGCGAGCATTGGACTATAACTAAGGCTTCGCTGCGGCCATGCCCGGCCTGGCCTGCCTCCTGAGAAGGAGCGAGGTCGGTAGCGGCGGGACGCATGCCCGGCAAGCCGGCGGTACCGTTCAGCGGTGCCATAACGATCGAAACAGTAAGCTAGTCAAAAAGGAATCATCGCGATGAAAAAGACACTGTTAGCGACTGCCATTGCCGGCGCCATGGCTGCCTCCGGCGCTCAGGCCGCCACCGTTTACGACCAAGACGGCAAGTCTCTTGACCTTAGCGGCCGCGTTGGCGTCGGTGTCCTGCAGGGCTACGACGGCGAAAGCGACTTCGTCAACGCCGGTTCGCGCCTGAAGCTGGACGGCGTCAACCAGGTCTCCGACGATCTGCGTTTCTTCGCCCACGTCGAGTGGCGCTTCGACGGTGACGAGCGTACCGGCCCTGGTGGCAATGGTAAATCTGGCTTCACCGAGGTTCGTCACGCCTGGATCGGCGCCGAGAGCGCCCAGTGGGGTACCCTGCAGGCCGGTAACTTCGACAACATCTACAAGCAGGTGGTGTTCCAGCCGTTCGACTATTACGCCATGGCCGCTGCCTACGGTTTCCACGGTCCGCAAGACCAAGGCCGCGGTGACGCTGTCGCTTACCTGACACCGAACCTCTCCGGCTTCCAAGTTGCTCTGCAGGCCAAGCACTACAGCGAAACTGACGCCCAAGCCATTGCCGCTAACAACAGCGGTTCAGAAGTGCTGTTCGCGGGTGCGCTGAGCTACGAAGTGGGTGGCCTGACCGTGGCAGCGGGTATGTCAGAGTCCGAGGTGAATGCGGTCGATGGTAACGGCGAGTTCGACGCCGGCTACAACACCGGTGCTCGTGTCTCCTACGCCTTCAACGACATGTTCAACCTGCGTGTCGGTGCCGAGCAGCAGGACCCCACGGGTGATGCCAATGACCAGGACGTCTATGCCCTCGGTGGCGTGGTCAGCCTGAACCAGCTGACCATGACGGCTGACTACTACCACAAGGATCGTGACGACGGCATGGAAGACAGCGATGAGCTGGCCTTTGGTGCCTACTACCGCGTCGCTGACAACTTCGACATCTTCACCGAAGTTCATGACAACGACGTGGAAGCTGACGACACCTACGCCATCGTCGGTTCTCGCTACTTCTTCTAAGCCCTTGGCTTAGCAGGAACGCGCTAGAAACCGGCCCTTCGGGGCCGGTTTTTTTGTTGACGCGTTCATGGCCCTTCCGGCAAGACTTGATGCGCATCAACCCGGCCTGCGCCGCAACGCGGTAAGCTGCCGGGAGGTTGCCATGGCCGGGAGAGACCCGGCCGGGGAGGAAGCGGTGCCAGTCGTCGTCACGGACAAGAGCGGAAAGCCTGCGCAGGGCCGGCGGCGACCGGCCGACGAGACGCGCTGTGCCCGCTGTGCGCTGCACGCGCGCTGCCTGCCGCTGGGGCTGGAGCTGGAGGCGCTGGCCTCCTTCGATGCCATCATCGAGCACCCACGCCCGCTCAAGCGCGGCCAGGCGCTGATGCGCCAGGATCAGCGCTTCGAGAGCCTCTACGTGGTGCGCTCCGGCAGCCTCAAGCAGGTGGTGGAGCAGGTCGGCCAGCGCGACCAAGTCACCCACTTCCATCTGCCCGGCGAGGTGGTGGGGCTCGACGGCATCGCCGAGTCGCGCTGCTATGGCAGCGTGGTGGCGCTGGAGTCCACCTTCGTCTGCGAGCTGCCGTTTCACCGGCTCGACGACCTGGCCGAGCAGGTGCCGGCACTGCGCGGCGAACTCTACCGCTGCATGAGCCGCGAGCTGCGCAACGACCAGCGCATGATGTGCCTGCTCTCCGGCCGCACCGCCGACCAGCGCCTGGCGAGCTTCATGCTCGGCCTTTCCGAGCGCTTCCGCTCGCGCGGCTGCTCGCCCTACTGCTTCCACCTCTCCATGTCGCGCTCGGACATCGGCAGCTACCTGGGGCTCGCCCTGGAAACCGTCAGCCGTGTGATCGCCCGCTTCCAGGAGCAGGGCCTGGTCAGCGTCGAAGGGCGCGAACTCTGCATCGAAGACCATCCGGCGCTGGTGGCGCTGGCCGAAGAGGGTGCGGGTCGCCACTCAGGGGCGTGAAGAGGGTGTGTCGCTTTGCGTGTCAGGCGGGGTCAGGGGTTTGGGTGGCTTGATCAGGCTTTCCGCCGGAATTCCGAATATCTGGTTGAGTTTCCAGACCATGGGCAGCGTCAACTGTCGCTTGCCGTTGAGGATTTCGTAGACGCGATTGCGACGGCCGATGGCCGGCTCGAGATCCTTGGCGCTCAACCCTTCCTGTTCCATGCGGAACTTGATGGCCTCGATGGGATCGGGAATATCCACCGGGTGGTGTTTCGCTTCGTA
This sequence comes from Halomonas sp. NO4, assembly GCF_010994375.1. Lineage (GTDB taxonomy): Bacteria > Pseudomonadota > Gammaproteobacteria > Pseudomonadales > Halomonadaceae > Halomonas. Next base: position 10,883 of record NZ_WHMA01000037.1, on the reverse strand, counting down.
GGCTTCAACCAGCGTCAGCAGCACCTCGAAGCGATCCCCTTCCTCGCTATCGGGCTCCGGTTCGTCGTCGAAGTAGGCGGACACTTCCTGCAGCGCTGCCTTGTAGTCGTCATGGGTGCGAATGGGTCGAATGTGCATGGTTCACTCCATCTCCACCGTCTCGGCATCGATTTCGTCATACTGACGATGCGTGCCGATGAATTTGATGTATACCGCCCCGAACCGGTAGGCGACCGAGACGATCAGCCGATAGTCATTGCCCTTGATGGTGAAAACGACTCGCTTGTTGCCGACTAGGCTGGCATGTCGGTACTTGGCCTTGATGTCATGGGGCGCTTTCCAGGTGGCATGTTTCACCTCATCGACCCAGGCTTCCAGCGGTGCCCTGGCATCGGGATGTTGCTCCCAGAAATCCCTCAGGTGCTTGACGGCGATGATCCTCATGGGCTCAATATGTCCCAATATGGGACATATGGCAAGCCAATAAGTTTCAGCCTGTGCGTGGTCGCGTGCCAGGATATGCACAGGGTCTCTGCAGGGAAGGAGCAAAGCGGTGGCGCCCTCTGCAGGATTCGAACCTGCGACCTGCCGCTTAGGAGGCGGCTGCTCTATCCGACTGAGCTAAGAGGGCGTAACGAGGGGTAAAGCGAGGCGTAGTATAAGGAAAGCGGGCAGCGAGCGAAACCGCCGGCCCGACTGCGAAACGGTGTCATATCGTTCGAGCTCACATCGTGAGGTAGGGAAGATGGCGAGGAGCCGTTGGTCTTCGGTAGCGGATGATGCCAAAAGGCACACAATTTGCTAGGCTTTACCCATGAAGCCCATCGATTGGAATGCTGCCAAGAACCAAACGCTGATGATCGAGCGCGGCATCTCGTTCGAAGACGTTCTGTTCGCTCTGCAGTCGGGGGCGTTGCTCGACGACATGGTCCATCCCAACACGGAAAAATACCCCAACCAGCGCATGCTGGTGGTGCGAATCGACGACTACGCTTGGCTGGTTCCGTATGTCGAGGATGACAGGGAGTTGTTCTTAAAGACGATCATACCCAGTCGCAAGGCAACCAGAGACTATCTGGGAGGCGAGCATGAGTGACACCAAACTGGATCGAGAAGAGGAAGAGCTGCTGGAAGCTTTCGAGTCGGGTGAGTTCGTGTCCGAGCTGGATGACGCGCGTCGCGAATCGCTCGCGCGGTCGGCGGAGGTAACCTTCAAGAAAGACAGGCGCATCAACATCCGTATTTCCAGCCGCGATCTGGAAGCGCTTCAGCGCCGCGCCCTGGAGGAGGGGCTTCCGTATCAGTCGCTGGTAGCGAGCATTCTTCACAAGTACGTGTCGGGCAGCCTCAAGGATATTTCGGCCGAGAAAACGGGCCAGCGGTCTCGCTGAAGGGGGCAGTTCAGCCCCAAGTCATTACGCTGACTTCGATACGCCTACCCGACTGCGAAACGTTGTCACATGCCTGGCCGAACGGCTCTCGATGGCTGCGGCGGCGAGTATACTGGCGCTGCGTTATGCCCTTTTGTTCTTTGCTCGTGCCAGGATGCCGCAATGTTCAAACGCCTGTTACCCCTGCTGATCCTCGCCATTGGCGTGGCGGGCTTCATGGCGCTTCGCCTGACGCGCCCCGAGCCGGCGGAGGTCACCGCCCAGGAGCGCAGCTGGCGGGTCGAGACGCTCACCGTCGCACTGGCCGAACACACGCCGGTCCTGCCCCTGTTCGGCGAGGTGGTGGCGCCGGAGCGGATCGAGGTGGTGGCGCCGCTGGCGGGGCGCATCGCCAAGCGCCCGGTGCGCGAGGGGCAGCGGGTCGAGGCCGGCGCACTGCTGGTCGCGCTCGACGAGGCCGATACCCAGCCGCCGCTGCGCCAGGCCGAGGCCGAGGTGGCTGACCTGCGCGCGCAGATCGACAGTGAGCGCATTCGCCATGACAACGAGCAGGCGGCACTCGAGCGCGAGCGCGAAATCCTGGCCAATGCAAGACGTTCTCTTGAGCGCATCGATTCGCTGGTGGCGCGTAACCTGGCCTCCCAGGCGGACCTGGACGAGGCGCGCGACGCCCTGGCTCGGGCACGGCTCAGTGTCACCCTGCGCGAGAGCAGCGTCGCCGCCTATCCGTCGCGGCTGAAGAGCCTGGAGGCGCGTCTGGCGCGGGCCGAGGCGGTGCGCGATGCGGCGCGGCGGGATGCCGAGCGCAGCCGGGTCACGGCGCCCTTCGACGGCGTGGTCACTGCGGTGCAGGTGGCGCCTGGGGAGCAGGTGGCGGCCCGGGCGGCGCTGCTGGCCCTCTACCCGCAGGATGGCCTGGAGCTGCGGGCCCGAGTGCCGCGCCGCTACCAGGCGGAACTGGCGGCACGCCTCGAGCGTGGCGAGCGGCTCGAGGCGCAGGCGCAGGAGGGTGGCCAGCGCTTCGTGCTCGAGCGCCTGGCCGGCGAGAGCGCCCCTACGGGCACCGAGGCGATCCTTGCCCTCGAGGGCTCGGCCGACGGCCTGCGCCCCGGCAGCCTGGTGCCGGTGTGGCTCGAGCGTCCGGCGGTGGCCGGCTCGCTGGCGGTGCCGTTCAGTGCCCTGCACGGCAGCGATGTGCTCTATCGGGTGACGGACGCCTCGCGCCTGGAGCGCGTGACGGTCGAGCGTTTGGGCGAGGTGCCGGGGCCGGATGGCGAACGCTGGGCGCTGGTGGCCGCCAATGAACTGCGCGAGGGCGACCGGGTGGCGGTGACCCACCTGCCCAACGCCATGACCGGCCTGCGCGTGGAGGTGGCCGGCGATGACGCCGGGGAGCCCGAGGCATGAGCCGGCGGCGCGGCGTCATCGGCTTCTTCGTCCATCATCGGGTGGCGGCCAACCTGGTGATGCTGGTCATGCTGCTCGGCGGCGTGCTCGGCCTCACGCGCATGAACATCCAGTTCTTCCCCACCTTCGCGCTCGACGTGGTGACGGTGCGCGTGCCCTGGAGCGGCGCCTCCGCCGAGGATGTCGAGGCGGGCATCACCGTGCCCCTGGAGCAGCGCCTGCGCAGCCTGCCCGGCCTCAAGCGCATGACCTCCACCTCGGCCCAGGGGGTGTCCAGCATCACCCTGGAGTTCACCGAGCAGAGCGACCCCATCCTCGCCCTGGACGACGTGCGCCAGCAGGTCGACAGCTTTACCAACCTGCCGGCCGACGCCGAGACGCCCCAGGTGAATCGCGTGGCGCGCTTCGAGCCGGTGGCGCGGCTGCTGGTGCACGGCACGCTGGACGAGCAGGAGCTGCGCCATCTGGTCCGTCGCTTCGAGGACGAGTTGCTCGCCCGGGGCATCGACCGGGTGGAGATCGGCGGCCTGCCTGAGCAGCAGATCAGCATCGAGGTGCCCGCCGAGCGGCTGCAGGCCCTGTCGCTGTCGCTGGGCGATATCGCGGCGCGCGTGGAGAGCGTGTCGCGCGACCTGCCCGCCGGGGTGCTGGGCCAGCAGGACAGCGCTCGCGAGCTGCGCTCGCTGGAGCAGCGGCGCGACCCGCTGGGCTTCGAGAGCCTGCCGGTGCTGGCCAGCGACCGCTTCACCCTGCGCCTGGGCGATATCGCCACCATCCGCCAGGAGCCTCGCGAGGCGACGGTGCGCCTGAGTCACGCGGGCGCGCCGGCCGCGGAGTTGATGCTGCAACGCGCCGAGCACGGCCACTCCCTGGAGTCGGCCCGGGTGCTCGACGCCTGGCTGGCCGAGACGCGCCCGACCTTGCCGCCCAGCGTGAAACTTGAGGTGCACGACGAGACCTGGCAACTGATCGACGAGCGCATCTCGCTGCTCATCGGCAACGGCGCGGGCGGCCTGCTGCTGGTGCTGGTGCTGCTCTACCTCTTCCTGCCCGCACGGGTGGCGCTGTGGGTGGCGGTGGGCATTCCCACCGCCTTCATGGCTTCCTTGGGGGTGTTCTGGGGCATTGGTGGCTCCATCAACATGATCTCGCTGTTCGCCCTGATCATGGCACTGGGGGTGATCGTCGACGACGCCATCGTGGTGGGCGAGGACGCCGATGCCCATCACCGCCTGGGCGAGGCGCCGCGCAATGCCTCGGCCGGGGCGGCGCGGCGCATGCTGTGGCCGGTGGTGGCCTCGTCGCTCACCACGGTGGCGGCCTTCATGCCGCTGCTGATGGTGGGCGGGGTGATCGGCAACATTCTCGGCGACATCCCGGTGATCATGATCTGCGTGCTGATCGCCTCGCTGCTGGAGTGCTTCGTGGTGTTGCCGGCCCACCTGCGCAATGCCTTCGTGCCGCGTGCCGGGGCGCCCCGGCCGGCCCGGGGCCCGGTGCGGTGGCGCCAGGGCTTCGAGGGGCGCTTCGATACCTTCCGCGAGGGGCCGTTCCGGCGTTTCTCGGCACTGACGCTGCGCCATCGTGGCGCCACCCTGGCCATGGCCGTGGCAGTGTCGCTGGTCACCGCGGGGCTGCTGGCGGGCGGGCGCCTGGGGTTCCACTTCTTTCCCTCGCCGGAGTCGAGCGTGGTCTATGCCAATGCCAGCTTCGTCGCCGGTACGCCCCGCGAGCGGGTCGATGATTTTCTCGCCCATCTGCAGGAGAGCCTCGCCGAGACCGAGGCGGCGCTGGGTGGCGAGCTGGTGGAGACCGTGGTGGCGCGCCACGGCACCACCCTGGAGTCGGGCGCACCCAGCCGCAGCGCCGAGGAGGTGGGCTCGCTGATGATCGAGCTTAGCTCCCCCGATGCGCGCGAGGTGCGCAATACCGACGTCATCCGTGCCTGGCGCGAGCGCATCGAGGCGCCGGCGGGCCTCGATAACCTGGCCATCGACGAGCGCACCGCCGGCCCGCCAGGCCGCGACGTCAACATTCGCCTCACCGGCGAGGATGCCATGGCCCTGCGTCGCGCGGCGGATTCGCTGGCCGAGTCGCTGGAGAGCCTGCCCGGCGTGCTCGATACCGCGGACGACATGCCCTGGGGGCGCGAGCAGCTCATCTACCGCGTCAACGCTTTCGGCGAGGCGCTGGGGCTGACCACCGAAACCCTGGGCCGCCAGCTGCGTACCGCCTTCGATGGCCGTATCGCCCAAATCTATCAGGACGGCGCCGACGAGATCGAGGTGCGCGTCCAGTTGCTCCGCGAGCAGCGCGAGCGCCTGGCGACGCTGTCGAGCCTGGCGGTCACCCTGGACGACAGCCGCCAGGTGCCGCTCGAGCAGGTGATGGCGGTCGACTACCGCCAGGGCTTCGAGGCGCTGCGCCACGCCGACGGCGAGCTGGCGGTGGAGGTCACCGCCCAGCTCGATACCCGGGTGACCAGCGCCGAGGAGGTGCTGGCGAGCCTCGACGCCGAGACCCTGCCGCGCCTGGCCCGCGAGCATCACCTGCGCTACAGCTTCGAGGGGCGGGCGGCCGACCAGCGCGAGACCCTGGCCGACATGCGTGTCGGGCTGCTGGTAGGGCTGGGCCTGATGTACGGCGTGCTCGCCTGGGTGTTCGCCTCCTGGAGTCTGCCGCTGATCGTCATGGCGATCATCCCCTTCTCGCTGGTGGGGGCGCTGCTCGGCCACTGGCTGATGGGGGTGGAGCTCACCATCCTCTCGCTGTTCGGCCTCTTCGGGCTCTCCGGCATCGTGGTCAACAACGCCATCATCCTGGTGAGTTTCTACCGCGCGCAACGCGACCGCGGGCTGCCCATCGACACGGCGCTCAACGAGGCGGTGGTGCAGCGGGTCCGCGCCGTGCTGCTCACCAGCCTGACCACCATCGGCGGGCTCTTGCCGCTGCTCTTCGAGACCTCGCTGCAGGCGCAGTTCCTTATCCCCATGGCCGCCTCGATCGCCTTCGGCCTCGCCGGTTCCACCTTCCTGGTGCTGCTGGTGATCCCGGCACTGCTCTCCTGGCTGGAGCACGCCCGCGAGCGCTGGGCCGCCCGGTCGCGCGGACGTGACGCCTCGGCCTGAGTGCGGGGGAAGGGGCGTTTGCCGTTGAATCGGATTCAACTTGTCCCAACCTTGTTCTCTGTACCACGTCATTTCCGATCCATCATGGAGGTCATCATGAAGGACACTCAGGACCTGTTTCCCACCCGGCTGGAACGCAAGCTGGGCATGTTCGAGCGCATCGATCCGGTCGTGCACAGTGCCGACCAGCGCAACAGCGGCCCCTTGAGCCCCGAAGAGGTCGACGCATTCGAGCGCAAGGGATTCATCTCCTTCGAAAGCTTCTTCGACAAGGCGCAGATGGACCACTTCATCCAGGATCTGCGCGACTATGAGGAGGACGCCGACCTCAAGCTCTCCGAGGGCACCGTCCTCGAACCGGGGCGGGAAGAGATCCGCTCGATCTTCGGCATTCACGAGATCTCCGACCGGTTCAGCCGCCTGACGCGGGATCCGCGCCTGCTGGCCATGGTGCAGCAGCTGCTCGGCAGCGACGTCTATATCCACCAGTCGCGCATCAACTACAAGCCCGGCTTCAAGGGCAAGGGCTTCGAGTGGCACTCCGACTTCGAGACCTGGCACAGCGAGGATGGCATGCCGCGCATGCGTTCGCTGAGCTGCTCGATCGTGCTCACCGACAACGGCGAGTTCAACGGCCCGTTGATGCTGATTCCCGGCTCCCACAACTTCTTCGTGCCCTGCGTGGGGCGCACCCCGGAGAACAACTACAAGGAGTCGCTGAAGAGCCAGTATATCGGCGTGCCCGATGAGCGAAGCCTGCGCGAACTGATGATGCAGGGCGGCATCGAGGCGCCCAAGGGGCCGGCTGGCTCGCTGATCATTTTCGAGTGCAACACCCTGCACGGCTCCAACCTCAATATGTCGTGCTGGCCGCGCAGCAATCTCTTCTTCGTCTACAACAGCGTCGAGAACACCCTTCACGACCCCTACTGCGGCAACAAGCCGAGGCCCGAGTTTCTGGCCAACCGCACCGATTGGCAGCCGCTCAAGCCCGCTGGCTGACGGCAACGCCGGACGGCTCAGCCACGCCAGCCCAAGGCCCCACAGGACAGGAGTCACTGCATGGAACTGCACGAGTACCGTCGCTTCGACGGCCTGGGGTTGGCGGCGCTCATCCGCCGTGGCGAGGTGAGCCGCGAAGAGGTGTTCGACGCGGCCTGCGCGGCCATCGAGGCCGACAACCCGCGCCTGGGTGCGGTGGTGCGCACCCGGTTCGAGCGCGCTCACACCGAGAGCCGGGCGGTGCCGCCCGATGCCCCCTTTGCCGGGGTGCCGACGCTCACCAAGGATCTGCTGATGGCCATCGCCGGCGAGCCGCTGGCCTTCGGCAGCGCGGCCCTGGCGGACTGGCGGCCGGGCGAGGATTCGACCCTGGTCACCCGCCTGCGCCAGGCGGGGTTTGCCATTCTCGGCCAGACAGCCACCCCGGAGCTGGGCCTGATGGGTATCACCGAGCCACGGGCCTTTCCCCATCCGGTCAACCCGTGGGGGCCCGACCGCTCGCCGGGCGGGTCCAGCGGCGGGGCGGCCGCGGCGGTGGCCGGCGGCCTGGTGCCGCTCGCCATGGCCGGCGACGGTGGCGGTTCGATCCGCATTCCCGCCAGCTACTGCGGCCTGTTCGGCTTGAAGCCCTCCCGCGGGCGGGTGCCGCTCGGGCCGCAGCACGCGGAGGTGTGGCAGGGCGCGGTGGTGGAGCACGCCGTGACGCGCAGCGTGCGCGACAGCGCTGCGCTGCTTGATGCCACCAACGGCATGGACGCGGGCGGGCCCTATCCGTTGCCCCACGAGGAAGGCTTTCTCGCCGCGCTGGAGCGCCCGCCGGGGCGGCTCAGGGTCGCCGTCTCGCTGGGTGAGCCGCTGAGCCGGGCTCTCGGCACGGTGCTCGACCCCGAGGTCCGCCAGGCCGTGGAAGGCGCGGCCCGCCGGCTCGAGGCGCTGGGCCATGACGTCGACTGGGCCGACCCGCCCGTCGACGGGGCGGCGCTGGGCAACAGCTACCTGACCCTCTACCTGGGGCATCTCGCCGCCGACCTGGCTTGGATCGCCCGCGAGACCGGCGTGCCCGTGTCGCGGCTGGCCATCGAGCCGTCCACCCGCGCCCTCGGGCGGCTGGGGCGCTGGCTGCCGGCGCGCGACTACGAGCTGGCCAAGCGCGACTGGAACAGCGCGGCGCGGGCCATGGGGAGCTTCCACCGCCGTTACGACGTGCTGGTGATGCCGGTGGCTGCCGCCCCCGCTCCGCGGCGCGGCGAGCTCTACCCGACGAAGGCCCGAGAGCACCTGATGCGCCTGCTGGCGATTCCCGGCGCGGCGAGGCTGGCGCTCAAGGCGGGCCTGATCGAACGGCTGACGCGTGACGCCCTGGCACGCACGCCCTTCACCCAACTCGCCAATCTCACCGGCCAGCCGGCCATGTCATTGCCGCTGCACGTCACCCCGGAAGGCCTGCCGGTTGGGGTGCAGGCGCTCGGCGCCATGGGCGACGAGCGCCGCCTGCTGGCGCTGGCCGCGCAGATGGAAATCGATACCCCCTGGACGCAGCGGCTGCCGCTCGGTGACCGATCCGGGTAGAATGCCCGCCATGACCGATTCCCCCTCACCGCTGTCGCCGGCCGGCGACCGCCATTTCGACGGCCTGGCCGACAAGTTCGCCGACAGCCTCTACGGGGCCTCGCGCGGCGAGCTGCGACTGGCGCTGCTCGACCGGTTGCTGCCGGAGCTGCTCGACCTCGACGGCCAGCCGCTCCTCGACGTGGGCGGCGGCCTGGGGCAGTTGGCGGCCTGGTTCGCCGCCCGCGGCCATGCGGTGACGCTGGTGGAGCCTTCCGGCGAGATGCTCGCACGGGCCCGCGAGGCCTTGGCCGGTCAGCCGGTGACCTTCATCGAGGCGCCGCTGCAGGCGCTGGCCGAGCGCACGCCGGGCCCCTGGCCACTGATCGCCTGCCATGCGGTGCTGGAGTGGCTGGCCGATCCGCGCGCGGCCCTGGCGACGCTGGCCGGTCAACTGGCGCCGGGTGGACAGCTCTCGCTGATGGTCTTCAATCGCGATGCCCTGCGCCTCTCCAACGTGGTCAAGGGCAACCTGGAGAAGGCGCTGGCCGACCGCCTGGAAGGGCAGGGGCGGCGCCGACGGCTGACCCCCATCTCGCCGCTGACCCACGCGCAGATCGCGGCGTGGAGCGCCGAGTGCGGCCTGGAAATCCAGGCCGTGGCCGGCATCCGCGTCTTCCACGACTACCTGCGCCAGCCGCCGGCAAGCGAGGCCGAGCGCGACCGCTTGTTCGAGCTCGAATGGCGCTACTGCCGCGCCGAGCCGCACTGGCGGCTGGGACGGTACCTGCTCTATACCCTGGTGCGTTGCGATACATCGCTTTCCGAGACGACCTGACCCCAAATCCCCTTTGTCCAGGAGCCCCCGATGAGCGCCGAGACGCCGGTCTGCCAGCTGCTGTCACGCCAGGATGCCGACTATCGCGGCTGGTGGTGGGTGGCCCCGCCGCGCGACGCCTGGCTGGAGGCGGGTGAGGGGGTAGCGGTGAGTGCCGATTTCGCCGTGCGGGCGGCGTGGCGAGCCCGCGGCCGGCCGGCTTGCTCGCCGTTCGCCGAGGCGCTTCCCGAGACGCCGGCGGGCGCGGTGCTGTTCTGGCCCAAGAGCCATGCGCTCGGCGAGTGGTGGCTGCTGTGGCTCTGCGCGACCCTGCCGGCCGGTACGCCGCTTCAGCTCGTCGGCGAAAACCAGGGCGGCATCAAGCGCGTGCTCAAGGTGCTGGCAGCGCTGGGGCTGGGCTGCCGCAAGCTGGACAGCGCGCGACGCTGCACGCTCTTCGCCACGCGACTGGCGCCGGTCGATCTCCCCCCGGAGGCGGCCTGGACGGTGTTCGAGGCTGACCCGGGAGGTGGGCGGCTAACCTTGGCCAGCCATCCCGGCGTCTTCGGCCACAACAAGCTCGACGACGGCACGCGGCTGCTGCTCGAGACGCTGCCCGAGGCGTTGCCGGCAGGCGAGGGGGCGATGCGCGGTAACGCTGGTGATGTTCTTGATCTGGGCTGCGGCGACGGCATCCTCGCCGCCTGGCTGGCGCGACGTGGCCACGCCGTCACCGCGGTGGACGTCAGCGCCTTCGCTGTGGAGGCGACGCGTCGCACCCTGGCTGTAAACGGCCTGGCCGGCGAGGCGCTCGAGAGCGACGTCTATTCGGCGCTCGGCGGGCGGCGCTTTTCCGCCATCGTCAGCAACCCGCCGTTCCATCAGGAACGCGCCATCGACTACGGCCCGGCGGCGCGGCTAATCGCCGAGGCGCCCGAACACCTCGAGCGCGGTGGGCAGCTCATCCTGGTAGCCAATGCGTTCCTGCCCTATGCGGAGCGGCTCGAGAGCGCCTTCGGCGGTTTCGAGATACTCGCCGACGACCGGCGCTTTCGGGTCTACCGGGCGGTGAAGAAGAGGGGGTGAAGGGTCAGGCGACGCGGCCGTGATGATGGGTCATGTCTCCGCGACCGGCGATCAGCCCTTCAACGGAGATATCTTCATCGAGACCGTCCCAGTGCAGGCCCTTGCCGGAGTAGCTGATGCGGCACTGTTCGCGCTCGGCAGGGGAGGCATGCAGTAGGCGTGGAAACCAGGCCAGCGGCACCCCCAGCGTTCTGCCATCGCTGAGCTCGACCCACATGGTGTGCTCGTCAAAGCTGACGGTCTTGGCGGAAATGCTCATTTCAAGCCCTCTCGATATCACTGCGATGGGATTCCACCAGCTGCATGAGCTGAGCCAGCTACTTCCGATTGTAGCCGCTGCTGGCAATGGCGATTTGGGGCTCCAGCCATATTTTCGTTTCTCCATCGCCGCTTTCCGCATGGATATGCATGGGTTCCAGCGGGTTTACCTCGTTCGAAAAGAAAATCTGATTACGCATAAGGCTCAGCCAGCTTCAGGAGCCGATACGGCATCGGTGGTGTTCT
>NZ_WHMA01000036.1:9537-28110 GCF_010994375.1 Halomonas sp. NO4 | reverse complement strand
GATCACGGGTGGGTCAATTTTGTTGACCGCTGGTGGGTCACTTCTGATGGCCATTGACAGGGCCACTTCCCCCACTATGCAATTATGCGGCGTGAGCAGCTTATTGAGGATGGCTTCTCGGCGCTCGTCGGAGTACTTCATCGGAACCTCGTTACGCCCCCTTATTCTTAAGAGTCTAACAGCCGCTGATACTCCAACTAGCTTGACAGTGGGGGTACTGTCTTAACAAGGTGTCCACTGCTGCTGGGCAAGATCATTATGGCGGCCCAACACCGAGACCAGATTCCATGCCCAACAACGAAGAGCCGTTGTTCTGCGGTGGAAAAACAATGTCCTTGATCAAGGACCAGCTGGAACCAGATAGTTCGTTCGTCCCGCCATACTTTTTCTATGTTGCTACGGTATAAAAATTAGCAGAACCTACATTTCGTAAAAAAGCCAAGCTACCCCTGCGACATATAACCATTCAATATTTTTTTATTCACGCCCTTAACGCCATCTGCTTCTGCTTCCCCCCAGGCATAAAGAGGGATGCTAAATCCTTTTTTCTTACGATTTACAATTTCATTTGGGAGAGAACATGAATATGCCCTCTTCAAGCATGCCTTTAATTTTGCTCCATCATAGATAACACTTTCAGGTAAAGAAAATGCGAAATTTGCTATTTTTGGCGTAAGTAATGGAACACGCGCCTCCAAAGAATTTTTCATTGTGGCTCGATCTACTTTCGTCAAAATATCTTCAGGGAGATATGTATGAAAATCCAAGAACTGGAGATTCTTCTTCACTCCTAAGTCCGTTCGCCAGTACTGCCTAAAAAACCAATAGTCATCATAGTCATCAGGAATCTCCAGAAACTTTCTCAACTCTATTTTTTCGTGCTTTGTGTATCCATTCAAAAGAGAAACATATAGTGAAATGGGATCTAACATACAATACAAATCAAGCCTAGACATGATTTTTCTTAGATAACCCACCTTCCCCTTTGACAAAAAACATCTGATATCTTTCTTCCTAAATAAACGCGCAACCCCCTGAGCCCTATGGAATTTTTCAAAACGTTCGTACCAAGCGTAACCGCCAAACAGTTCGTCACCCCCATCACCAGTCAAAACAGTTTTTACTTTTTCTTTAGCGAACTTTGCCACATGGTATGTAGGAATAGCTGAGGTGTCTGCAAATGGCTCTCCATAAAGATTATGCAGAAAATCATTCACCTCAGAAAGGTGCTCCGCACTAATTTTTTTAACATGATGTCGGGTTTTACAATGCTTGGCTACAATGCTTGAAAAATAAGTTTCGTCATGGCTAGGGGCATCAAACCCTATTGAAAAAGTTTCACAATGACTGTTAAAACTTGTTGCAGACGCAACAACAGCGCTTGAATCAACTCCGCCACTTAAAAAAAACCCCAAAGGCACATCACTAACCATCTGTTCTTGGACGCTTTCATCTATCAGCCCCCTTAATATTTGGCTAGCATCTTCTATATTATCAGGGCCATTGTTTGATACTTCCAAGGCCCAATACTTATATTTAGATACCCCCCCATCTTTTAAGCTGTAACTCAAATAATGGGCAGGCTCCAGTTTGAAACAGTTTGCATACAAAGTCTTTGGTGACGGAATATACTTATATGTCAAGAAATCATAAAGAGCCGTCTTATCATTAACCAATGGGAGGTTTAATTTTTCGTAGAAAGACTTGATTGGCTGCAACTCAGAACTCCAAACCATTAAGCCGCCATCGCAGCAATAGTATAATGGCTTAATTCCAATTTGGTCTCTAGCCAACAATAGAGTATTTTTCGAAAAATCAATCACCGAAAAAGCAAACATCCCACTAAGACGACTTAGCAACCCTTCAATTCCCCATTTTATATATCCATGTACTACTACCTCAGAGTCACTGTTAGAACAAAATTTATGCTCTCCAAGCTCTTTCCTTAGGGATTTAAAGTTATATATTTCTCCGTTAACTGTAGCTATCACTTTTCCACATTTGCTAACCATTGGCTGCCGTCCAGCATCACTAAGGTCTAAAATGCTCAACCTTTGATGACCAATATAACCATTATTTGTGAGCCACTCACCATACTGATCGGGCCCTCTGTGAGAGAGCAAGCTGCATGATTCTCTAGCCGCTTTAACTTGCTCCGAACTAATATTTTCATTCCTAGAGAAAAAACCAAACAATCCACACATAAAACACTCTCTTAAACAATTAAATTTATAGCTTTATAGCTTTATAAGACCAGATAGTGGTTAACCAGACTGTGCCGGCAACGAGTCCGCGCCTGAGAGATCAGTTGGCAGGTGTTCGAAATCTCTTGGATATCAGAGCCCCCATCCCGCAGCGGATCATGAAATGACTGCGACATACCGTGGTGGGTCAGCAGACACATCAAAACACGCGCATTCTTGCGATTATGCTTGTTCCATAGGTATACAGCGCTTCCCGAACACGGGCACAAGCCAGGGAAAAGGCCAGAGATGCACCGGGAACCCGCTTGCGCTAACCAGTAGGCAATCGGGCACTGGATGTCCGCGTGGGCTCCAACAGGGCTCCAACACTGCCAGCACGCTGGCTTTCTGCCGTTGCAGGACGTCATGGCCTGCACGGATGTTAGCCACCTTAAAGGCCTTTTTACGACCCTCGGGCCTCTGAGTAGGGGTTCGAGAGGTATTACGGCCTGGTTTTTAGCAGTCGCCACTACTGTGGGCACAGCTAAGGCGCATGGGCTCACCCTAGGGTTTACGACGCCGTATACCACGAAGCAGAACGGTCATGTCAAGCGTTTTTTTCGATACTTGAAGGAGGAGTTCCTCTGGCAGCATCGATTCGAGTCGTTGGGCCAAGCTAGAGCGATCATCAGGCGCTGGATCCGGTACTACGAAAAACGGCCACACGGCCACATCAGTCACTAGGCTATATGGCATCCAGAGCCTACCCTGCACTAGTTGCGTAAGGTGTACAGAAACCAGGGTGGCATTATACTAACCTTGGGCTGGCGCCCTTCGGGTAGGGTACGTACGAGTCTTTTTCATCGAAGCTGCTTTCCTTGCCATGGCTCACCTCACCTCAGTGTACTGTCTTAATGAGGTACCCACTACTTCTGGACAAGCTCAAAATCAATTCGTAACACAGTAGAAGTAAAATATGATTAAGTATTGACAGCCCTTTGAAAACTCCGCTCAACTTTTTTTAATACGTCTAAATACGCCATCCGTTGAGACTCCACAGAAAATTTATCTGTTGCCCACTTGCTTAATTTATACCTTTGATCTCCTGACAATAACAAATCACGTTTTTTGATAAGCTTATCAAGCTCATCATCACTAAAGATATCATCAAAAAGGTATGCAAATTTTTTATTTTCTAAATACCTTGAATAAAACCCAATATGCTTTGTTGTTATAACAGGCAACCCGGCGGCTAAATACTCCCCTAACTTTCCAGTCGAGACAACCTTGTTCAGCAAATCATCTTCTCTTAACAGTATTCCTATGTCAGATGCATTCAATACAGCATTTACATCTTCATGCGGAACACTATCCAATGTGTAACAGCGACTATCGACATTAAGTCGCGCCATAAAATTTTCAGCTATAGCATAATCCTGCGGCCTTGTAAGTATATAAAAATATAGATCATTATATGTGCCATGCTGGCTTAACTTATTAAAAACCTCTATGCTTCTTTTTATATTTTGCCAGCTATAATGCAATGCTCCACAAAACACTACAACCGTTTTACCCTCAAGACACAGTTTTTTCCTTGTCTTCGCCCTCAGTGCCTCATCATAGTAAAACTTATTACCACTAAATGCTGTGGGGAGAGCAGATATTTTATCTCTTAAAATACCCGAGTAACGATTTAAGTACACCTCCTTCATTTTTTCAGTTGGCACAATAACAGCATCAGCCTTGCTGATCATGTCACCATTCGCTTTTGCTGCAGCTCTTAAGTGCTTTACCTCTTTATTATAAAACCCATCGTATAAATTTTTTTCAGGCCTCTCCAAATACTTCAACTCGGACTCAACATCACCTTCTATATCTATAATATATCGCAATTTCCCTTTTGTTATTTTTTTAATGAAATTTAACATATTTGTATTCTGCTTCCTTACATGAACCACCACGCCATCATACCTTAATGCTAAGAACAAAAAATAAGCAGGAATACAAAGCTTCAAGAAGAATGCATTAGCATGAAACACATCAACTCCCTGATTAGTATACTTGTCAACCAAGCTCTTTTGCTCGTTATAGTTCCTTGTTGTCATAAAAGTGGTCATATTAATATTTACAGAATCAGAAACGGCGTCTACCCATGCTTTATACAACCCAACATGTTCTTTTAACGACCCTCTAAAAAAATAAATATATTTTACTTTCACTTGCGACACCATTTCGGAAATTATTAACTCTATCCACCTATCAGATTTTACATATTCGAAGGCTTTTAAGCGTTCATCACAAACTTTACTGCGATTTTTCAATTAATTGTAACTATATCCAAGTGTAAAAAACATAGCGGCCTAAAAAAGGAGCTAGAATGAATTACCAATCATAACGGCTAAACTCGTCCATGTTGCGCCAGCGGTTGGTCAGTTTGGCCGTGCCTGTGATCAGGCGCACCACCCGCTCCGAGGTGTTGCGCACCTTGTACTCTTCCGGGATCTCGCGCTGTGCTCCGGAGAACACCTCCCGGGAAGCCGTGGCGATGCGCACGCCGTCCACCAGCACCTCCTTGTAGAGCCCGGTCAGGGCGATGGCGCCGGTATCGAGCGCTTCCGGGCGCTCGATGGAACGGCGCAGGGTAACGGCCGGGAAGCCGAGGATCGAGGCCTCCTCGCTGATGGTGCCGCTGTCGGAGATGGCGCAGTAGGCATGCACCTGCAGGTGGTTGTAATCGAGAAAGCCGAACGGCTTGAGAAAACGGATGGCGTCGCTGTCCTCCGCAAGGCCGAGCGCCTCCAGGCGGTTGCGCGTGCGCGGATGGGTCGAAACCACCACCGGAAAGCCGTAGGCATCGTGCAGCGCTTGTAGCCCGGCGACCACCTCGCGCAGGTTGTCGCGGCTGTCGACGTTCTCCTCGCGATGCACGCTGACGATGAAATATTTGCCCCGCTCCAGTCCCAGCGTCTCGAGGATCGTGGACTGCTCGATTCGGGGCAGCATGTGTTCCAGCACCTCGCGCATGGGCGAGCCGGTCAGGTAGATAAAGCGGTGGGAGAGGCCCTCGCTGGTCAGGTGCCGCCGGGCGTGCTCGGTGTAGACCAGGTTGAAGTCGGCCAGGTGGTCGACCATCTTGCGGTTGATCTCCTCCGGCACGTTGGCATCGAAGCAACGGTTGCCGGCCTCCATGTGGTAAGTGGGAATCTTCATCCGCTTGGCCATCAAGGTGGCGATGGCGCTGTTGGTGTCGCCCAGCACCAGCACCGCATCGGGGCGCTCTTCCAGCAGCACTGTCTCTGTCTTGATCAGGATCTCGCCCAGGCTGCGACCGAGCGACGAGGTGTCGACCTCGAGGAAGTGATCCGGGCGGCGCACCCCCAGTTCCTCGAAGAAGACATCGTTGAGTTCGTAGTCGTAGTTCTGCCCGGTATGCACGATGCGGTGTTCCACCACCTGATCGAGGGCGGCCATCACCCGCGACAGACGGATGATCTCCGGGCGCGTGCCCAGGATGGTCATGACTTTCATGGAATGACTCACTGTTGTTCCAGAACGGGCTCGAAGTGGGTATCCGGGTGCTCGGGATCGAAGAGCTCGTGGCTCCAGAACATCGTCAGCAGCTCATCATCGCCCGTGTTGGTGATGCTGTGGGTATGCAGGGTTGGCATGTCGACGTACGCCGGTGCGTTACCGCTGACGTGGAACTCCTCGACGTGGTCGTCCAGCAGACACCGGATGCGGATCACCGCCTGCCCCTTCACTACCAGGAAACGCTCCACCTTGTTGAAGTGGTAATGATTGCCTCGCGTGATGCCTGGCCTGGTGGTGGAAAGAAACGCCTGGCCGCCGTTGCGGTTCTTGACCCCCTCGAACAGGGCGCCCCGGTCGTCACTGTGAAGCTTCAGCTCCCGGGGGTAGAAGGCTGGATAGAGGAAACTGCGCAGGGTGTTGAACAGCTGCAGATCGAAACGATCACGCAGGTCGGGAATGATGTCATTCGCGTAACTGCGGTGCATGTCGATCAGCTTGCCGGCAGCCGAGGCAACGCTCATGGCACGCCCCTGCAGGCGCAGCTCGCCGGTGCGCCCACGCTCGATCGCGCCCAGAATCTCTGCCGCGATGTCCTGGGCGTGCAGCAGCTCCAGTTGCCCGGCGCCGTTGATAGCCAGTTCCTCGCCCATGGCCAGCTGATGGCAGAAGGTCTGGACGGCTGAGTTGTAGTAGGGGCGCCCCCCTTCCCCGAACACATGGGGCAACACCAGCTCGGCGTACTGGGCCCCCTGCCGTTGCGTCCATTCGACGAAGACGCGGTGTGCCGCCTGCTTGCCCCGCCCATAGGGGTTGTCACGCTCCCGCTGGGTGCTGTTGGTATACAGCAGGTGGGGCCTGGCACCAACCCTTTCCATGGCCGCCGTCAGCCGCTCTGCCAGTTGCCGATTGCCCTGCTCGACCACCTCGTCGCTGTCGCGGTTAATGCCGGCGCAATGAACCACGGCGTCGGCACCTTCCAGGGCCTGGGCGAGCCAGCCATCGTCATTGAACGATTCCCGGTCGAGCAGCACCAGGCCTGCCCGGTACTGCTCCCTCGCACGCAGGTGCAGGTGCAGATGGCGACCCAACAAGCCGTTGGCCCCCGTGACAACGATCTTCATTCAACCTCCAGGAGTTCGGGCATCATGGGCGTTACGCGTTCAGCGCGGCTCGCACTTCCGGCAGCGTCAGCAGCAGTTGCTTGAGCTCTTCCTTGCCGAGCTGATAGGTATTGTGGGAATGGTAATCCTGGGTGGAAGCCTCTTCCACGTCGCCCTCAGTGAAGTACTTGCTGTAGTTCAGGTCACGATCATCGAAGCTGACACGATAGTAGGCGCCCATGTCCTCCGAGCGGCGCAGTTCCTCACGGCTGGCCAGCGTCTCGTAGAGCTTCTCGCCGTGACGCATGCCGATGATGCGGATCTCGTTGTTGGCCTCGAACAGCTCCAGCAGGGTTTCCGCCAGCATCTGCACGGTGCAAGCTGGTGCCTTTTTGATGAAGATGTCGCCCTGGCGGGCATGCTGGAAGGCGAAATTGACCAGTTCGATGGCATCAGGCAGCGAAAGCATGAAGCGAGTCATGCTCGGCTCGGTGAGGCTGAGCGGCTTGCCTTCCTGGATCTGCTTGATGAACAGCGGAATCACGGAACCGCGGGAGCACATCACGTTGCCGTAACGCACGCAGGAAATGGTGGTCTCGCCCTCCCCCAACTGGCGGCTGGCCGCCTGGGCGGTCTTCTCCATCATTGCCTTGGACATGCCCATGGCGTTGACCGGCATCACCGCCTTGTCGGTGCTCAGGCACACCACGCTCTTCGCGCCGGCCTCGACCGCGGAGTCGATCACGTTCTGGCTGCCCAGGATGTTGGTCTTCACCGCCTCCAGCGGGAAGAACTCGCACGAAGGAACCTGCTTGAGCGCCGCGGCATGGAACACCAGGTCAACACCACGCATGGCCTTGTCCACAGAGTGACGGTCGCGCACGTCGCCGATGTAGAACTTAAGCTCCGGACGATTGTAGACAATACGCATCTCTTCCTGCTTGGCCTCGTCACGACTCAGGATTCGGATATCTTGATATCCTTTGCCAAGCAGATAATCCACCATCGCTTTGCCAAATGAACCTGTCCCGCCAGTTATCAATATAGTGCTTTTCAAGGTTTTCATCTCTAAACTAAGACATAATTATCTAGGAATGCTCAGCCATTCGCTGGAAAATGGAGTTTCGCTCAGCCAGTTCGTCGTAGCTGCCCTGATCCACGACGCGGCCATCGGCCATGAGATAAATACAGTCGCACTGTTTCACCGTAGCCAGGCGGTGGGCGATCATAATGACGGTTTTCTTACCAGAGAAGTCGTGAATGGCGTCCATCACCAGCTTTTCGGTGATACCGTCCAGGGCGCTAGTGGCTTCGTCCAGCACCAACACCTCGGCATCATCGTATAGCGCACGGGCAATACCGATTCGCTGGCGCTGCCCGCCAGAGAGCTGGATACCGCGCTCACCCACACGGGTATCCAGGCCTTCGGGTAGGCTTGCGAGCAGTTCATCCAGGTGCGCCATTCGGGCGGCACGTTCAACACGCGACTCGTCGACGCGCTCAGGCGGTAGGCCGAAGGCGATGTTCTCGCGGATGCTAGCATCGGCCAGGAAGATGGCTTGAGGCACGAAACCTAGGCTGTTCTGCCAGGCACGTTTCTGCTCGGGCGCCAGGGGCTGGCCATCCACGGTCAGGGCGCCCTGCTCGGGCTCGAGCAGCCCCAACAGTAGATCGATGGCGGTGGACTTGCCGGAACCGGAGGCCCCAACCAGGCCGATTACTTGATTGACTGGTAGCGTCAGGCTCAGACCATCGAGCGCGGCTTCCTCCTTGCCCGGGTAATGGAAGGTGACGTTCTCCAGGCGAATCTCGTGGCGCGGCACGAAATGGCCTGCCTGCTCGGCCGGAGGAGTGTCCGTGGATACATGCTGACTGGCCTTCAGGTCCTGTTCCAGGCTGTCGAAGGCTGCCAAATTTCCGCGCACCTGGGCGACGCTTGTGTAGATTTGCTGGAAGGCGGGCAGCAGCTTGAAGCCCGCCAGCGCATAGACGGAAAGCACCGGCAGGATGGTGCCTAGATTGCCCTGGTGAGCGGCCAGCAGATAAAGCACCAAGAAGATCACCGCACCGAAGGCGATCAGTTCCATAGCGTAACGAGGAACCTGAGAGAGTGCCTGAGTGGTGCCTTGCGCACGGCCGAAGGTGCGACTGCTGGCCTCGAAACGCTGGTTGAAGTCGGCCTGGCGGCCCAGCAGCAGCGTGTCCTTGATACCGCCAAATCCTTCATTCATCAGCTTGAATCGCTCGCGGTTGGAACGGGTGATCGCCTGGCCATTACGAACCAGCTTGCGACGCACAGTGCGGTAAAGCAGCAGATAGGCCCCAGAGAACAGCGCTAAGCCGGCCAACGCCACCATGGGGTTGAACAAAAAGATCGCGAGGACCATGACCAATGCCATCACCGCCTTGGCGTTCATCATCATTAGTGGACGGATCACCATATTGGTGATGCGGTTGCACTCCTGGGCGATCTGATTCGTCAGCTGACTGCTGGTGCCGCTGGCGTGGAATAGCCATGGCTGCTGCATGTAGTGCTTGTATAGCCGGACACTGAGTTCAGCACCGACTTGGTTAGCGTAAAGCGCCAACCGCCAGCCAGTGAACATCGAGATGGCAGCGGCGCCCGCAAGAGTGATGAGCACGGCAATGCCCAACCAGAAGAGAAAGTCGGCAGGGTCGCTAAATTCGCTAGCCTGATAAAGTTGTGCCAGGGTGCCTTCGCCTTGAAGGCGGCTCATGTCGCCTACCAGAGCCATGAAAGGACCGATGGCGATCACCCCAGCCACCTCGGCAAAGGCCATCAGCACGACCAGCACCTGCAGCCAAAGCAGCCGCTTGCGCTGTTCTTCGGTGAGCAGGCTATATAGCTTGGAGAGTCTTTCAAACATGCTGCCAATTGGCCTTTTCAAACTTGCAGACGAAAGCAATAGCGCGGCGCGACTTTTCCATACGTGCTCTCATATGATTAAAGCCTAAGGTCTACATCTGTTTCACTGAATAAATGCTTCAGGTCGTACAACAAATGCTTCGGCTTGCCGAAATCGCGGATGGCTTTTACGCCCAGCTCGTCGAACTGGCGGTGCGCCACGGCGAGGATAATGGCGTCGTATTGGCGGGGCTGGGGCTGGGCCACGGGCGAGATGCCGTATTCCTGCTGCGCCTCTTCGGAGTCGATCCAGGGGTCGTATACGTCCACGTTGGCGTTGTAGTCGGCCAGCTCGTGCACGATGTCGATCACGCGAGTGTTGCGTAGATCCGGGCAGTTCTCCTTGAAGGCGAAACCCAGCACCAGCACGCGGGCACCTTCCACGTGAATGCGCTGCTTCATCATCGCCTTGACCAGCTGCGAGACCACGTATTGCCCCATGCCGTCGTTGATGCGCCGGCCGGCCAGGATCATTTCCGGGTGGTAGCCGATCTCCTGAGCCTTGTGGGTGAGGTAGTAAGGGTCTACGCCGATGCAGTGCCCGCCCACCAGGCCGGGACGGAAAGGCAGGAAGTTCCACTTGGTGCCGGCGGCTTCCAGCACGGCTTGGGTGTCGATGCCCAGCCGGTTGAAGATGAGTGCCAGCTCGTTGACCAGGGCGATGTTCACGTCGCGCTGGGTATTCTCGATCACCTTGGCGGCTTCGGCCACGCGAATGCTGGGCGCCTTGTGGGTGCCGGCGGTGATGATGGCGCGGTAGAGTGCATCCACCTGCTCGGCCACCTCGGGCGTGGAGCCGGCAGTCACCTTCTTGATGGTGGTAACACGGTGCTCCTTGTCGCCGGGGTTGATGCGCTCGGGGCTGTAGCCGCAGAAGAAGTCGCGATTGAAAGTCAGCCCAGAGACCCGCTCCAGCACCGGTACGCACACCTCTTCAGTGGCGCCGGGGTAGACGGTGGATTCATAGATGACGATATCGCCACGCTTTAGCACCTGCCCCAGCGTTTCGCTGGCCTTGATCAGCGGGGTGAGATCGGGCCGCTTGTGGCCGTCGATGGGCGTGGGCACGGTAACGATGTAAGTATTGCACTCGACCAGCGCGTCGACCTCTGCCGTGAACTGCAAGCGCTCGGCCTGGCGCAGTTCCTCGTCGTCCACCTCCAAGGTGGCATCGTGGCCTTGCCGGAGCTGGGCAATGCGCTTGGCGTTGATGTCGAAGCCCACCACGGGGCGTACCTTGCCGAAGGCCACGGCCAGCGGCAGGCCAACGTAACCTAGGCCGATGACAGCGATAGAGCGGTCTTGCATGTGTATTTTCCAATAATTCAGGGTCGGGAAACTAGACGCCGTAGAATTTGCGATACCACGCCACGAAGTTGGCCACGCCTTCCTTGACGGGAGTAGCAGGCTTGTAGCCCACGGCACGCTCCAGCTAGGTGGAATCGGCATAAGTATCCGGCACGTCGCCGGGCTGAAGTGGCAATAGATCCTTGATGGCTTGTTTAACCAGCCCTTCTTCAATCGCCTCGATATAAGCAGAGAGCTTCACCGGGTTGTTGTTGCCGATGTTGAACAGCCGGTACGGCGCGTTGCTGGTGGCCGGGTCGGGCGCATCGCTGTTCCACTCGGGATTGGGCGCGGCGCCATCTTGATCGCTTCGGGGCGTGTGCCGAAGCCACAGGCCTTTAAGGGCATGGGATAACGATCCCTATTGGCTTACTGGGGATCAGGGGCGATTGAACCAGTCGATGAAGGCACCGACGATGGCATCGTCGTCGACGACCTCATGCCAGGGTTGCACTTCCAGTTGGGCGCAGAACGGCCCCCAGTAGGTTTCGTTCTTCTTGCCCGTGAGTCCCAGGTGGCTTTCGATATCGCCCGCAGGCCACAACCAGATGCGGTGGTGCTTCAGCTTGTCGTGCAGGGCCCTGGCCACCGGCTGGGCTTCTTCGCGCTGTGCCCAGGCCACCACCACCTCGTGGGCCTTCATGCCGCGTTCCAGCCCCTTGGGGCCACGCGGCCGACCGTCCTGGGTGAGCAGGATGCGATCATCCTCTTGCTGCATGGCTTCGATCTGGCGCAGGCATTCCCTCAGGTGCTCATCGTCGTGTTCGAGGAAGCCGGCATGCCCGGCAAGCAGCAGGCAGTAATCGAAGTCCGTCAGGCCGTGGGCTTCGATGCCGAGGGCTTCCAGGATCGTCAGGCACTGCGCCAGGGCGGGAGAACCGTCGAGCTCCACCAGCGAGATTCTTTCTTCGGCCAGGGTGCGGCCGGTGACGGCGTGATAAAGGGTGGGCAACACCCGCCGCTCGGTCTTTCCCTCCACGAGTAGCACTCGGTCGCTAAACAGCCAGCCGCTGGCGTTCTTCAGCTCCATCAGGGTTTCGACGCGACTCTTTGGGTTGGCCACATGGGCGTCCACAGCTTCCTTCACGGAGGGCATAATGCGCGTTTCGCCGCTGCCAGGGTGCTTGCGGACGATATGGGCATAGGGTAGCGCTTTGCGGTCAACCATGACAGGCGAGTGGGTGGCGAAGATGACCTGATAGCCGTGCCCGGACAATCGTTGCAGCGCCTGGCGAACCTGCTCGATGGCTTGAGGGTGCAGGAACAGCTCAGGCTCCTCGATCAGCAACAGGCGGCGTTGGGCTTTCACCCCCTCCTCCGCCTTGAGTTCGGCCAGGTAGCGGATCAGCGCCATCTGGATGCTGCGCTGGGCGCCATGGCCCAGGCTGGTAAAGTCGCGGATGTTACCGCGCTCCTGCTCGCTGACCTTGACGGTACCTTGCTTGAACAGCGCCTTGACCTCTGGCACCGGGATATCCAGGTGAAGGTTGATGCCCGGAAAAAAATCGGCAACGGCCTGGCTGGCTTCGCGGTCGAAGCGCTGAAGTTCCTCCACCCGTTCGGCACCATCGGAGGCGAGTTGCCGGCTCACCGCGTCGAAGGTCGCCTGGATGGCCGCGCCATGAGCCTGTTCCAGCGGGGTGGTGAATTCCGCCAGCAACTTGCCCAGTGTGCTGCCCGCCTTGGGTTTGGTGGCATCCTCGGCGGCGTCTTCCATGGCGCCGATGAAGAGGGGCTCCGGGAACAGCGCCTGGATCGCTTGGGGAATACCTGTCGGAGGGCCCTGCCAGGCCCCTTCGCCTTCCGGTGCGGTGGTCGGATTGCGAACCTCAAGTTTCGCGGCTGCTTTGCCACCACCGGGCTCAACCTGCACTCGGCGCAGCATCATCCGGCCGTTCAGGATGAAAGGTTCGATCTTCTTGCGGTGTCCGGCCTCGAGCCGGTCGAGCATGGCATCGTCCAGCCCCTCGATTGCGCCCTCTACAATCACAGGCTGCGTGGTGTCGAAGAAGTCGTCCTCTCCCAGGGCGCGTGGCGCCACCAGCCACTCGATGGAGGCCATGATGTTGGATTTTCCGGCATTGTTGTAGCCGACGATGGGGGTACAGTTGCCAAGCGATAGCGTGACGTTATTGCAGGATCGGAAGTTCTGAATATGGATATCGGTGAGGTGGTGCATGGCGCGTCCTTGCGGATATGCGGTAGGGATTATCGGTCGGCCGTCAATAAACCGCGAAACAGTGCATCGGTCTCATAGTCTTCAGGAGAGCGATCTGGAAAGTGGTGTTGTTCCAGCCGCTCGCCTTCCTCGTAACGGCTGTCATCGCGCAGCATTTCTAGACGCTCATAGCCGCTGGCTTTCATTGGCGACATATCCAAGCCCAGACAACCATCAATATGCTGTACATCATCGAGCCAGCTACTAACGTAATCATCGTCGTCGGCCTGCTGCAACTCTTCATCAAGGCGCTCGTGCAAGGCGTATTCCAGTTCTTCACGGCAGGCAATATAGAAAGCCGCGGCTTCTGGCTGAGCCTGCGCATATCGAACCAAGGCTAACGCTTGCTCGCTAGTTTCGAAAGCTTCCAAAGCCCCCTGCCAAGCCAGCTCCCGAGTCTCCCGGCTCATGCACCCCGCAAAATCTAGCAAGGTATCATAGTCATTGCCCTCGAACACTTCGCACCAATTCAGCCCCGAAGGAAGTTTCTGCTCAATCCGGGATGGAAAATGAGCCCGCCAAGATTCCTCCCCCTGCATCAGAATCCATAGATTAACGAGTCGAGCACCCCAGTCAGGATATTGGACTTCCGATACCCAGCCCTCATTGGGAATAACACGACCATGTGCCGCATACCTCCGAGCAGGAGCGTCGAGCAAATCGACTAACTTTTCTAGCTCTTGCTCTAGCTGGTTTCGTTTGCATGGCGATAGCACGCAAAAGTGCTGGCGAGGATGAAGCAACTTGAAAAGCCATACTGCGTGTTGGAAAAGCCCCACATGCTGCCAGAGGGCTTGTTGTGCAGCAGGATGACCGGCCAGTCTCTGAAAAATAGTATCGGCCACACCAGGGTTGGCAAAGGCACACCACAGATGGCCGGCTCGCTCGTGAGTAACAATGAAATTCGGTTCCAACTCTGTCATTGCCTCACGCAGGGCATCGGGCTGAGACGAACCACCCATGAGCTGCATATGCACACAATGAAACAGCGTTGTCAGATCCTCGAGCGCAGCTTGCTGGTCTGTCAGGGCCAATACATAGAGAAAGTGCTGGGCCCCTGCACCTAGCTTGCGAAAGGCTTTCTCCCAGTAGCGCCCGGGGTTGTCAAGCTGTTGAATCAACCACTGCCCGAATTCACCTTGATGAAGTTGATGCGCATCTCCTGCCATGGCGGCAATCAGTCGAGGATTGAAATTACGATGTTGGATAACCCGGTGGTATTCACGTTGACGTATCCAAGGCGTCAGCAGCTCGCTGGGGAGGCCCGCATGGAAGAGGTGACTGTGCAAAAGTCGCGCTCGATGGATAGAAGATAGCCGCTGGATATCAACAGTGACGTGGCCTAGCTCTTCCGTGGCATCCCCCAAGCGCTCCAACCGCCAACAGGCCTGGTGAAGTACATAGTCCCGGGTGGTGAGCAGTAGTTTGTGTTTGCCATTGGCATGGCTGACCGCGCGAACCAGTTCAATCAGTTGACGCTCGAGAGCCAGTCCCTCACTCTCCTGCAGAAAGTTGGCACCAAGGAAGTCGTCAAGGATAAATAGCTGTTCACGAGTTGGGTCAAGAATGGACCAGACATCCTTGATCTGGCGATCGACAAAGGCGTGTAGTTCATGGCCCGTTTCTGCTGCCTGTCGCAATGCCAAATATCCCGCCAGCGTCGTCTTACCGACACCGGGAGCACCGGTGATCAGACAGCAGTGGTACCTAGCCAACGTCTCATCAATTTCCTCAACGTAGTCATGATGTACAAACGGCACCAGATCACGTTGCAATCCACTTAGATAGGCCTGTGACAGTCGATGAATAGCGCTGTGCAGGATGCTTTCTAGCTGCTCGGCATCCTGCAGCCACAGCTTGACGTGACGGCGAAGCAGGTGGGGATTGCTGCCAAGCCAACCATCCAGGTCAGAGCCGCTGATTATGTCTGAAGGAGCCTTCAACCAAGGAGCCAACAGCTCATGCAACTCAGCCTTGTTATGGGGTGTCAAGGCACAGCTGGTCACTAGCAGGTAGCGGGCGGGATTCAGCCTTTGCAGCTTTACACGCTCCGACCTGGCTTGGCGCTTCAGCTCGCTTCGATCCATAACACGCTTTGCCTGGGCAATAACCAAGGAGTGACCGGGAGGCTGATAGCGTAGGTCAATCCCGCTATCTGGGCCCTCGGCAAAGCGTTCAAAGATAACGCCTTCTCGCTGATTGAGCACATCGGCAGCCAAGTACTCAAAATCAACAGGGCTCAAGCGGCCGTAGGAAAAACGAGACATAGAATTTTTAATCTAAGGGGCGCCATGTACGGCTCATGTTGCACTTTAGAATGCTAATAAGCCTACTCGAATAAGTCTGCATTTCAAATCAGCGGCGAGATGGCGAGATGCTGACCCAGTGCGGTCACCAGCAAGTTGGTGTCCACTGCTGCTGGGCAAGATCAAATAGATGCGTGGCGGTGGCATGGCGACCTTCCGTAAGCAAGTGATCGGCGTCCTTGTAGAGACGCTGCCCGGCGCTTGGGTAATCTTCGTCAGGCATTGCCTTGCTCCCTCTCTTCCTTGTTTCTCGCTGCAGTTCGCCTTTGCGATGCGAGCAGCGCTCCTGCGCCGGATTAGGCGGGCGCTAAGATGCCCCGGATCAAGCGTTGTAGAATTCGCGATACCACGCCACGAAGTTGGCGATACCCTCTTTCACCGGAGTAGCAGGCTTGTAGCCCACGGCGCGCTCCAACTCGGTGGAATCGGCATAAGTATCCGGCACGTCGCCGGGCTGCAGGGGCAGCAGGTCCTTGGTGGCCTTCTTGCCCAGGGCATCTTCGATGGCTTCGATATAGGCGGAGAGCTTCACCGGATTGTTGTTGCCG
This sequence comes from Halomonas sp. NO4, assembly GCF_010994375.1. Taxonomy (GTDB): domain Bacteria; phylum Pseudomonadota; class Gammaproteobacteria; order Pseudomonadales; family Halomonadaceae; genus Halomonas. Next base: position 11,951 of record NZ_WHMA01000036.1, on the reverse strand, counting down.
ATGTTGAACAGCCGGTACGGCGCGTTGCTGGTGGCCGGATCGGGCGCATCGCTGTTCCACTCGGGATTGGGGGCGGCGATGTCGTCGCTGGCGCGGACCACCCCTTCGACGATGTCGTCGATGTAGGTGAAGTCGCGAGTGTGGTGGCCGTGGTTGAACACCGGGATGGGCTCGTCGGCGAGGATGTTCCTGGTGAACAGGAACAGCGCCATGTCGGGCCGGCCCCAGGGGCCGTAGACGGTGAAGAAGCGCAGTCCGGTGGTGGGCAGGCGGTACAGGTGGCTGTAGCTGTGCGCCATCAACTCGTTGGCTTTCTTGGTGGCGGCGTAGAACTGCAGCGGGTGGTCGACGCTTTCGTGTTCCGAGAAGGGCATCTTGGTGTTGGCGCCGTAGACGCTGCTGGTGCTGGCATAGGTGAGATGCTCGACCCGATGATGCCGGCATGCCTCGAGGATATTGGTGAAGGCCACCAGGTTGCTCTGCACATAGGCGTGGGGGTTTTCCAGCGAATAGCGCACGCCCGCCTGGGCGGCCAGGTGGATCACCCGCTGCGGCTTATGCGCTTCGAAGGCGTCGTTGACTGTCTGCTGGTCGGCGAGGTCGGCGCGAATGAAGGTGTAGTCGCTGCCGTGCTCGCGGGCGGTGGCTTCGAGGATTTCGAGTCGGGCTTCCTTGATGGTGGGGTCGTAGTAGTCGTTGACTACGTCGAAGCCAATCACGCTGTCGCCGCGTTCCAGCAGGCGCTTGGCGGTGTGAAAGCCGATGAAGCCGGCATTGCCGGTGACAAGATTGTTCATAATATTCCGGAGTTAGGATGGAGTATTATTAGGCATGGGTACCCCGAATGGGATGTCCTTTTGCCTTCCATCTGTCCTTGATCTCGGCGGCAAGGGCAGCTTGTGCTTGGGCTCGCTGTGCACCAGCCCTAGGTGAGGCGGAAAGTGACACATATCGCGCTGAAGAAGTGCAGCAGGTCTCTCTGATGGACGTGGACCGAGTGGTCGTTGACGATGTCGGTGTGGGGATGGATATCAATAGATCTTATGCTTCAATCCTGCACTTTTTCAGAAAATAGCATTCCCCAATCGCCCTTCACTCTTGCCAATTTCGCCTGCATTGTTGCCGGTGATGGCCCGGAGGCTTGACGCCTTCCTGGCCGGAATTCTGCATTTTTGCAGGAAATGGCTTTTCACCAACCGCCCTGCATCTTTGCCAAGTACCCTGCATTATTGCCGGTGCTGGTCACGGCGAATACGGTCTGCCTGGCCAGAATCCTGCAAGTTTGCAGAAAAACGTATTTCGCCGATTGGCCTGCAACAATGCAGGGCAGCGCTGCAAGGTTGCAGCGCTGACTTCGTTAACTCATTGATTTACTTGACATGCAACGATAAGGCGGGGGTTATCGACAATCATTGCGTGAGCTCGAGCCGCTTAACTGGCTGATCCACCTAGCCGATGTCAGGGAATCAGACTAGACGCCGTAGAACTCACGGTACCAGGCGACGAAGTTAGCCACGCCTTCCTTGACGGGGGTGGCGGGCTTGTAGCCCACGGCGCGTTCCAGCTCGGTGGAGTCGGCGTAGGTGTCGGGCACGTCGCCGGGCTGCAGAGGCAGTAGGTCTTTCTTGGCGTTTTTGCCCAACGCTTCTTCAATCGCTTCGATATAGGCGGAGAGCTTCACCGGGTTGTTGTTGCCAATATTGAACAGCCGGTACGGCGCGTTACTGGTGGCCGGGTCGGGTGCATCGCTGTTCCACTCGGGATTGGGCGCGGCGATGTCATCGCTGGCGCGAATTACCCCTTCCACGATGTCGTCGATGTAGGTGAAGTCGCGCGTGTGGTGGCCGTGGTTGAACACCGGGATGGGCTCGTCGGCGAGGATGTTCTTGGTGAACAGGAACAGCGCCATGTCGGGCCGGCCCCAGGGGCCGTACACGGTGAAGAACCGTAGCCCGGTGGTGGGCAGGCGGTACAGGTGGCTGTAGCTGTGTGCCATCAACTCGTTGGCTTTCTTGGTGGCGGCGTAGAACTGCAGCGGGTGGTCGACGCTTTCGTGTTCCGAGAAGGGCATCTTGGTGTTGGCGCCATAGACGCTGCTGGTGCTGGCGTAGGTAAGGTGCTCCACCCGATGATGCCGGCACGCCTCGAGGATGTTGGTGAATGCCACCAGGTTGCTCTGCACGTAGGCGTGGGGGTTCTCCAGCGAGTAGCGCACGCCCGCCTGGGCGGCCAGGTGGATCACCCGCTGCGGCTCGTGGGCTGCGAAGGCGTCGTTGACGGCCTGCGGGTCGGCCAGGTCGGCGCGAATGAAGGTGTAGTCGCTGCCGTGCTCACGGGCGGTGGCTTCGAGAATCTCGAGCCGGGCTTCCTTGATGGTGGGGTCGTAGTAGTCGTTGACCACGTCGAAGCCAATG
>NZ_WHMA01000036.1:0-9527 GCF_010994375.1 Halomonas sp. NO4 | reverse complement strand
GCCGCGTTCCAGCAGGCGCTTGGCGGTGTGAAAGCCGATGAAGCCGGCATTGCCGGTGACGAGGATTTTCATTGTCAAGACCAATAATCGGAGGCAGAAAGGATAACTCTGACATTCAACGCATGCGTGACCACGGCAGTTCCAACGGCCGGTGAATTGGCGGGGTCAATGCTGTTCAGGCCTTGTCCTCACGCAGGCTCTGACGCACCCGAGCCGCGAACTCGGCGAAGAATGCCGCCATCACCGCCAGCATGCCGCCGAGGACGATTCCCAGTGCGAGAATCAGGCTTCGGCTCGTGCCCACCGGCTTCAACGACTGTACGGCGAGTTGGCCTACGTCACCTTGCGTCAGGTCGGTGAGAGAGGCTTCAAGCTCGAACACGCGCTCGCCGTAGGTCGCTACCAAATCCCTGTTATTTGAGCCAGACGAGGCCTCCAGTGTCTCAAGCGCCTGTCGGGCACCTTCCAACTGCTGTTCCAGTCGCCGTTGACGGCGTTCGACCAGCGCCTCCTGATCATCGACCACACGTGACAGTAGCTGCTCATGGAACCGCTCGACCAAATCAGCGCTGTCCGCACCGGCCTGTGTCTGCAATCGGATGATATTAGTTTCGTTGGGGCTGGAAACTGAAACTGTCGGCGCTGAGTCGAGGTTTTCGGAAGCGATTAGCTCTCGGCTCACGGAGCTGATGTAGAGATTCTCAATTTTGGCAATCACCGAGCCAGGAGATTCCAGCGGCTCGGTGGCCTCCTCCTTTGCCACGCTATAGATCGTTGTGTAGGTATAGGCACGCTCTTGCATCAGGGCATACGCAACAGCGATGCCCAGGATCAACACGAAAACCAACAACATGGATTTCCATCGCTTGATCAGTATCTTGGCGAGATCGATCAGGGAGATTTCGTCATCTTCGGGGTAGCGCTGCGATTCGTGCGGAGGTGTCTGGTTCATGCGGCATCGTCGATGTTTGGTGGTTACGAGCGGGCACGCTACCGCCCGGGGATTGTCGCCGGGCGTTTTCCCATGCCCTGAAAAGTGGTGCTGTTGGTGGGGCTGCGATGGCGCTGGTGGCGCCATTGGGGCGCCTTCCAGCGCCTTCGCCCGGCAGAGCCGGCCTCCCACAAGACCCGGAGCCGGCATCCCACATTGGCTGACCTATGCCGGCCAGCCACAAGCTGAAGGCGGTCATTCTAGTGGAAAGGCGCGGCACACTCTACGCCTAAGCGGTCTGGGTTTGTTGGCCTTTGGTGATAAGCAAACTTTGCTTGATACCTGTCAGCTACGCCGGGGCCGGGCTGGCGAGGGTGACATGAAGCGCGTGGCCTACGCTGGCCGCCCAGACCTCGATGGCGGCCTTGAGCGCCTGCTGGGCGTCGGGTTCGCCGTGCACCAGACGCACGTGGCGCGGCGGGTGGCGCATGCGCTGGAGGAAGTGGAGCAGGTCGTGCTGGTCGGCGTGGGCGGCCAGACCGCTGGCGGCGATCACCACCGCGGGGCGGTGGGTGCGGGCCAGGCTCAATGGGCTTGATGATGGTTTCGGCAATACAGCATGGTGTCTTCCAGGGATAGCTTTTCGATCAGTGCTGCGCCTCGTTGCGCATGGCCTCGACTTCGCTCAGGGGTAACCCCGTGGCGTCGGCGATGGCGCGGTCGTTCAGTTCGGTGGTCTGGATCAGCTTACGGGCCGTGCTGCGAAGTGCTTCTTCGCGACCTTCTTCGCGACCTTCTTCGCGGCCTTCCTGTTTCCAGCGCTTCGGCCATTGGCCGGTACGTTCTTGCAGCATGGTGTACACCTCCCGCAGGTCGTCCAATCGGTTAAGTTCCTGCCACTGCTCTTTGGGGGCCTGGCGCCTGGCCCAGACTTGCTTCAGCCAGCTGGTAAAGGCGCTGCGCAGCTCGTCTTGCTGTTCAGCATAGAGCCATTCGACCAAACGCCCCAGCACGTTCAGGGCCTCATCGATCCCCCGGTAATGCTCCAGGTTGAAGAGGGCGGCGACCACATTCCGGGTTTCTTCGGGCCAGCCAGGGTCGTTGACGATCGCCTTTTCATCCAGCAGCAAGTAACGCACGGCAGGGCAATACTTTTCCAGGCCGCCGCTAACGCTTTCGACCATCTCGGCAACATCATGTGCCGCGTTCCAGCGTCGTTCGCCATTGTAGAGCACGATAGGCAGCACAGGAGGCAGCTTGCCGCTCGGCGTGAATGCCTTCTGGCGTATCAGGTCCTGATAGAGCAGCCCTACGTAGCTCATGATGCGCACAGGCATGAAGCGGTCCACCCGGCTCTGGAACTCGATGAGCAGATAGACGTAGAGCCAGGTATCCCCCCATCTCACTCGCCAGACGATGTCGCTCTCGCGGTCGCGAAGCTCATCGGTCACGTAGGAGCCGCTGGCCTTCTCCAGCGAGTCGAGGTCCAGCTCGTTGACCCATTCCTCGTGTACGAAGCCGGTCAGCAGGTCGCTGACCATGCGCCGATGCGAAAACAGCAGCTTGTAGCTATTGTCGTGCCCTGCCATGTCTCCGTGCCCTTCCCTTCCTGGTGTGTCCGTTATCTCACTGCGTTGGCTTGTTGCCGCGTGGCTACGCCGGAGCGGGGCTGGCGAGGGAAACGTGGAGCGCGTGGCCGGCGCTGCGCGCCCAGGCTTCGATGGCGGTCTTGAGCGCCTGCTGGGCGTCGGGCTCGCCGTGCACCAGGCGCACGTGGCGCGGCGGGTGGCGCATGCGCTGGAGGAAGTGGAGCAGGTCGTGCTGGTCGGCGTGGGCGGAGTAGCCGCTGACGGTTTCCACCCGGGCGCGGATGTCGATGCGCTCGCCGTCGAGCTGTACCCACCCGCCGCGCGGGCCGTAGCGCTGGATGTCGCGCCCCGGAGTGCCAGCACCCTGGTAGCCGATGAACAGCACGGCGTGGCGTTCGTCGGGCAGCATGCGCTTGAGGTAGTTGACCACGCGCCCGCCGCTGGCCATGCCGCTGGCGGCGATCACCACCGCGGGGCGATGGGTGCGCGCCAGGTAGTCGACGGTCTGCTCGTGCTCGTCGTGACTCTCGACGGTGTAGAGGTTGTCGAAGCTGAGCGGGTGGCGGCCGCTGCGCAGCCGGCGGTGGGCTTCGGCGTCCCACCACGGCTTGAGATCGCGGTAGACCTGGGTGAAGCGCGCGGCGAGCGGCGAGTCGACGAGGATTTCCAGCTCGCGCCAGCGCGCGTCGTGGGCATTGTGGATCAACCCTTCCAGTTCGTAGAGCAGTTCCTGGGTGCGGCCGATGCTGAAGGCCGGCACGATCACCGTGCCGCCGTTCTCCAGCGCGCGGTCGATGGCGGCCTTGAGGCGCGCCCGGCGGTGCTGGCGATCCTCGTGGCGACGGTCGCCGTAGGTACTCTCGAGCACCAGGGTGTCGGCGCGATAGGGCGAGCGCGGCGACGGCAGCAGCGGCGCGTAGGGCGCGCCGAGATCGCCGGAAAAGACGGTGCGCTGGGCCTGGCCGCTGACCTTGTCGAGGCTGTCCACCTCCGCACTCTCCACCTCGACATAGGCGGAGCCGAGGATGTGCCCGGCGCGCTGTAGCTTGACACGCAGGCGGTGGCGGTCGTCGTCGAGCACGGTGTGCCAGGTCTTGTAGGGCAGCGCGACCAGGCGGTGTTCCACCTCGGCGAGAAAGCGCTCGATCAGGGCGCGGTCGCGGGTGAAGCCAATTTTCAGCGCATCCTCGATCACCAGCGGCAGTAGCCGCGCCGAAGGGACCGAGCAGAGGATCGGCCCCTGGTACCCCGCCGCCAGCAGGTAGGGCAGCCGGCCGATGTGGTCGATGTGCACGTGGGTAACCACCAGCGCCAGCACGTCATCGACGGGGAAACGCACCCGGTGCTGTTCGAGGCTGTCGAGGTGGTCGGCATCTTGACCTTGAAACAGCCCGCAGTCGATGAGCAGGGCGCGGTCCGGGGCGATCTGCAAGCGGTGGCAGCTGCCGGTGACGCCATCGGCGCCGCAGTGGTGGAGAATCTGGGGATAGTCGTCCATGACTGTTCCTGAACGTAAATGTCTCCACGATCGTAGCGGTTACACCCTTGAGGCACTATCCACCGTTAGTGGGCCGTGCCTAAGCCAACGACGCCCCCCGCCCCACGGCATAGTAGAGCAGGCCGGCCTCACGAACGCGTGCGGGATCGAAGAGGTTGCGGCCGTCGACCACCACCGGGGTGGCGAGCTGGGCCTTGAGCCAATCGAAATCCACGGCGCGGAAGTCCTTCCACTCGGTGCAGATGACCAAGGCGTCGGCACCCTTCACCGCCTGGATGCGGTCGCCCACCAGCACCAGGTCGTCGCGATCGCCGTAGAGGCGACGACACTCCTTCATCGCTTCGGGATCGAAGGCCTGCACTGTGGCACCGGCGGCCCACAGCGCTTCCATGAGCGTGCGGCTGGGGGCGTCGCGCATGTCGTCGGTGTTGGGCTTGAACGCCAGGCCCCACAGGGCGATGGTCTTGCCTTCCAGGGCACCATCGAAGGCTTGGGAGAGCTTGGCGAAGAGGGTCTGCTTCTGGCGGCGGTTCACCGATTCCACCGCATCGAGCAGTTCGGCCTGGTAGTCGACCTGGCTCGCCGTGCGCGCAAGCGCCTGGACGTCCTTGGGGAAGCAGGAGCCCCCGTAGCCGCAGCCGGGATAGATGAACTGGTAGCCGATGCGCGGGTCGCTGCCGATGCCGCGGCGCACCTGCTCCACGTCGGCCCCGAGGCGCTCGGCCAGGTTGGCGATCTCGTTCATGAAGCTGATCTTGGTGGCCAGCATGGCGTTGGCGGCGTACTTGGTCAGCTCGGCCGCGCGCACGTCCATGAACATCAGCTTTTCCTGCTGACGAATGTAGGGCGCGTAGCACTCGCGCATCAGCGTCTTCACACGCTCGGCATCGGTGCCCACCACGATCCGAGCCCCGTGGGCGAAGTCGTCGATCGCCGAGCCCTCCTTGAGGAACTCGGGGTTGGAGCAGACATCGAACGCCACCTCGAGGCCGCGCGCCTCCAGCCCCTGCGCGATAGCCTGGTGCACCCGGTCGGCAGTGCCCACCGGCACCGTGGACTTGTTGACGACCACCTTGTAGTCGTACATCTGCTCGCCGATGGTGTTGGCCACGGCGAGCACGTACTGCAGGTCGGCGCTGCCGTCCTCGTCGGGCGGCGTACCCACGGCGATGAACTGCAGGGTGCCGAATGCCACGGCGTCGGTGGGGTCGGTGGTGAACTGCAGGCGCCCGGCGGCTACGTTCTCCTTCACCAGCCCCTCGAGACCCGGCTCGTAAATGGGGATCTCGCCGGCCTCGAGACGCAGGATCCTCTCCTCGTCCACGTCCATGCACAGCACGTCGTGGCCCACGTCGGCCAAGCAGGCTCCGGTCACCAGGCCCACATAGCCGGTCCCAAAGATGGTGATTTTCACGTATTGCTTCCTATGTGTTCTCGTGGCTTGTCGCTTAATTCAACCAGTGCTTCGCCATTGTTCAGCATCTCAAGAGCAGCAGGTAATAACCTGCTCAGAACCTCTCTCATCCGAGCATTGCTCGTGTTCCCCATGGTGATCCATATCACCTTGGGTGGTGGGCCATGCCGTTCCAGCAGATCAGGAAAATCGCGATCTTTGGTCAAGACGATCACATTTGCCTTCCGTGCTTCGGCAAAGATTGTTTCGTCATCGGCATCGCGATAACCGAGATAACGGACGGAGCAAGCATCCACTCCGCAGTTTTCCGTCAACCACTGGGCGAGATGGGGTGACAGTTGAGCATCGACCCAGAGGATCATGCGGCCAGCACGGGATGGTCGAGGCGTCGGGCGGCAAAATGCAGCACAGCAAGCACATCCTCGTACTCCAGGTCAGGCAACTCGTCTAACACTTCCTGCGTACTGAGGCCCTGAGCCAAGAGGTCCAGTACATCCACGACTCGGATGCGCATCCCACGGACACATGGGCGCCCCCCGCATTGATCAGGATTGATGGTAATCCTCGACATCGGGTTATTCATGGCACCCTCCTGAGTCCTGTTTTACACATTGTAATAGCGACGATACCACTCGGCGATACGCTGCGCTCAGTCGCGATACACCGGGAAGCGCGCACACACCGCCTCGACCTTGCCTTTCACCTCGGCCTCGAGGGCAGCGGTGTCCGCGCCCTTGGCCATGGCGTCGAGGATGTCGCAGATCCAGCCGGTGAGCTCGCGACACTCGGCCTCGCCGAAGCCCCGGGTGGTCACCGCCGGGGTGCCGATGCGCAGGCCGGAGGTGACGAAGGGGCTCTGCGGGTCGCCGGGCACGGCGTTCTTGTTGACGGTGATGTGGGCGCGGCCCAAGGCGGCGTCGGCGTCCTTGCCGGTCAGGCCCTGCTTGATCAGCGAGAGCAGAAAGAGGTGGTCCTCGGTACCGCCGGAAACCACGTCATAGCCGCGCTCGATGAACACGCCGGCCATGGTCTGGGCGTTCTTCACCACCTGCTGCTGGTAGGTGGTGAACTCGGGGGCCATGGCCTCCTTGAAGCACACCGCCTTGGCGGCGATGACGTGCTCCAGCGGGCCGCCCTGTCCGCCCGGGAAGACGGCGGACTGCAGCTTCTTCTCGATCTGCTCGTCGCCTTCGCTGGAGAGGATCAGGCCGCCGCGCGGGCCGCGCAGGGTCTTGTGGGTGGTGGTGGTGACCACGTGGGCGTGGGGCAGCGGCGTGGGGTAGACGCCAGCGGCGACCAGACCGGCGATGTGCGCCATGTCGACCAGCAGGTAGGCACCCACTTCGTCGGCGATCTCGCGGAACTTGGCCCAGTCGATGATCTGCGAGTAGGCGGAGAAGCCGGCGATGATCATCTTGGGCTGGTGCTCGCGGGCAAGCTTGGCCACCTCGTCGTAGTCGATGCGGCCGCTGTCGTCGATGCCGTACTGCACGGCGTGGTAGTGCTTGCCGGAGAAGTTGGGCTTGGCGCCGTGGGTGAGGTGGCCGCCGGCGTCGAGGCTCATGCCCAGCACGGTGTCGCCGGGCTTGACCAGCGCCTGGAAGACGGCGGAATTGGCCTGGGAGCCGGAGTGCGGCTGGACGTTGGCGTAGCTGGCATTGAACAGCTGCTTGGCGTAGTCGATGGCCAGCTGCTCGACGATGTCGACGTATTCGCAGCCGCCGTAGTAGCGCTTGCCGGGGTAGCCTTCCGCATACTTGTTGGTGAGCTGGCTGCCCTGGGCCTCGAGCACGCGCGGGCTGGCGTAGTTCTCGGAAGCGATCAGCTCGATGTGCGCCTCCTGGCGGGCGACTTCGTTCTGCATCGCCTCGAACAGGGCATCATCGAAACCGGCAATCGTCATGTCACGGCTGAACATCGGCGGGAAACCTCGCATCACGGGGAAAATCGGGACGCCACATGATACCCCAGCCCTGACCGCCTTTCACATGAAACAGCCAGGATGAGCGCATGCCGAAAATTCATATCAAGCGTATGCAAACAATCATGTGGGAGGGCGATTCATCGCGCGAAGCAGCGCGTAGCGCTGCCAGGATAGGGGCGCCTACGGCGCCTTCGCCCGGCAAAACCGGCCTCCCACAACGGTTCTAGTGCCCTCAGCGCGTCTCGACCTTCAGCGAGAGCTTGTCGGGCAGCGCCAGGGGATCGCCGGTGTAGGTCTCCAGGTTGCTCTCTGCCGGCAGGGTAACGGCGACCTCGACCTCGTCGGCGGCGCCTTCGGCCAGACTGACCAGGCCCAGCAGGAACTGCTGCACCTCGGGGCCGAACATCATGCCGAAGCCCTCGGCCTGGGTGCGCGCCTGCTCGAGGTACTGGCTCTCGGTCACGCCCTCCATGGCCGCACCCAGGGTCACCAGGCGGCCGAACAGCCCCAGCTCGGCCAGGGTCAGGCGGATCTCGCCGCCGAGCAGCGTGGCGGTGTCCAGCACCGCGGCATCGGCGAACACCGCCTCGGGGGTGACGCCGTCGGGCAGCACCACCGGCAGCTCGATGTCGAGCAGCAGGCGCAGAGCGTCATGAATGGTCAGTTGGCTGTCGCTGGTGATGCGGCTCTGCACGTCGCCCTCTTCCCAGTTGCCGAGAAAGACCGCATCCAGGCGCAGCTCACCGCTGCCGTCGGTGAGCACGTTGCTGGCCATGCGCAGCTGGGCGCGCTCCTCCTCCGGCGCCAGCTCGATCATCCTCGCCAGGTCGGCCTGGAAATTCTCGACCTCCACGCCCCCTTGCCCGTCGCCGAAGTCGCCGTCGACGCTCAAGCGCGACAGGCTGCCCACCAGGCGATCGGAGTCGATGGCGAAGTCCTCGAGCACCAGGGCGTCGAGGCGCTCCTCATCCTCGCGGTCGATGCCCTCCAGGCCCTCGAAAGCGAGCGTCCCGAGGGTGAAGGAGCCGGCGCCGAAGTCGCCGAGGTTTTCGCCGGTGCCGGCCACCTCGGTGATCTCCAGACTGCCGATAGCGTCGTGGGAGAGCGCCTCGCCGCGCACCCGCTCGATAGTCACCCGTCCCTGGCCGTCACGCAGCGAGGCCTCCTCGAACACTTTCTCGGCAAGATCCGAGGCCAGATCGAGGGTGATGGCGTCGATGGCCAGGCTGCCGATGCGGACGTCTTCCGGGGCGAGGCTATCGTCGAGGGGAAAGACCGCCCGCGAGGGCTCGCCGAGCACGAGGCGCTCGATCTCCATCAGCGCCACCTCGGAGAGCGAATCTTCCAGGCGAAGCCCTTCCACGGTGACCTCGTCGGGACTGTCGTAGTCGCCGCTGACCACGTAGCGGTCGATGATCAGCCGCTCGCCCTCTTCGCCCAGAAAGACCACGTCCTCGGCGGTGACCCGCGAGCGCAGCATGGCACTCGATACCTCGCCGATCTCGACCTTGCTCTCGGGGCCGAACAGGCCGCGCAGGTCGGCCTCCAGGCGCTCGGCGTCGGCCAGCACCGGTGCGGCCGCCCCCACCAGCGCCACCAGGACCAGCGTGCGGCCGATATGTTGTACCCGCGGATGGATTGCGAACTTCGACGTCACCTCGTCACCTCCTTTGTGAATAGCTACTTCGAATGAGGCAGTCTAGCAGCACAAGGGCGCCTGCGGCGCCTTCGCCGGCAGAGCCGGCCTCCCACAGAGCGCACTCGCACCGTAGCAATGCGGGAGGGCGCTTCAGCGCGCGAAGCAGTGCGCAGCGCTGCCAAAGCGGCAGCCGCCGGGAGCCTTCCGGCTCCTTCGCCGAAGCGTCGAACCGCCGGTAAACCGGCCTCCCACACTGTTTAGGCAGCCCTTGGGTGGTGAACCGGTGGGAGGGCGCTTCAGCGCGCGAAGCAGTGCGCAGCACTGCCAAAGCGGCAGCCGCCGGGAGCCTTCCGGCTCCTTCGTCGAAGCGTCGAACCGCCGGTAAACCGGCCTCCCACAGAGCGCACTAGCGCCGTAGCAATGTGGGAGGGCGCTTCAGCGCGCGAAGCAGTGCGCAGCACTGCCAAAGCGACAGCCGCCGGGAGCCTTCCGGCTCCTTCGCCGAAGCGTCGAACCGCCGGTAAACCGGCCT
>NZ_WHMA01000035.1 GCF_010994375.1 Halomonas sp. NO4 | reverse complement strand
TTGGCCCATCATGCCGGGACCCATGCCGCCCTGGCCCATCATGCCGGGGCCCATGCCGCCTTGGCCCATCATGCCCGGGCCATAGCCGCTTTGGCTGCCCATCATGCCGCCCTGGGCCATGGCGAGGCCGGTGCCACCAGCCCCCATGGCCAGGGAGAGTCCAAGTGCGAGAGCGTGTTTGCGCAGAATCATGGTCATTCTCCTTGCGTGCTACCGAGAGAGCCCGTGGGCCCATGCCGGTGTTGAGGTCGTGCTAGCTGCGTTAGCGGTGTTAGCCGCAAACGTTCTGGTCGCTGACGGTTGCTCTGGCCGGATGAGAGCCGGCGAGATACTCAGGAGCGGAAGCGCTCCGTCAGCAGATAGAGGGGAGCTCGCTGGGAGACGGGAGCTGCGGAGGGTTGCCCGATGGTAGCAACCGAGATCGGCACTGCAGGGGGTGAATGGCTCTCGGCAGGCGGTAACTCGGCGTCGATTTCCTGGCGCTCGGTTCGAGGCTGGATAAGGTCGTGCGTGGCTGTGCCATGTCCGTGGTGGCAGTGGGGCCCCTGGTCGCTTGGGGCGAGGGAGACAGCGGCCATCTCGGTGATCATTGTGGCGACGCCAGAAGAGGCCTCATGGGCCATGGCGGGCGAGCCCAGCAGCAAAGTGACCAAACACAGCAGCATGCCAAGCCAGCTCCCTTTCCCGTGGGAAGAGCGGCGGGTGCTGTGTCGGCGGGGCGTGGGCCTTGCTGTCATGCTAGGGCCTCCTATCCAGAGGGACGCCACCTCAGCGTAGTGCAAACCGCAGCGACGCCTCTTGATCTGTATCACTACGCACTTGCCTAGACAAGCTGTGTGCGGGGCATAGCCCGGATATTTCACCAGCGCCGCGAAGTTGGCCTGCTGAATGAGCAGGCCTGCTCGTCACGCTAGATTTAGCGCGAATCGGTCACTTTTTGAGCGATTATCCCGCGTCGAGACGCACTGCCCCCTACCCCCATTGTTTATCTCGTGCCGGGGACAGCACCATTTCGCTCATCCCGGCACCAGCTTGCGTGCGAGCTTCTGGAAGAGGTCCTGGTCGGGGTAGTGACTGCTCAGCATCAGGCGGACGCGCCGGGTATTGCGGATCACCACGCCACCGATCTTCAGCAGCTTCAGGCGCAGGGTGGTGACCTGAGCCGTGGCATACGCGGTGCGCTTCAGGTACACCCGGCGCAGCCGCTCCAGCAGCAGGTAAGCCAGGCCGGCCAGCAGCAGCCGGTACTGGTTGGGCCACCAGTCATGGCAGCTGGTGCGGTCGGCGAACAACCACTGCTGCTCCTTGATGCGGTTTTCCATGTCGCCGCGCGGGCAGTAGCGGTGGTCATAGAGCCACTGCGGACTGCCGTGCAGGTTGGTCACCACGTAGCGGGTGTTGAAACCGCGGTGACTGGTCTCGGCCTTGACCACCACCTTGCGTCGCGGGCGCCTCCAGCTGTGGGCGGCATAGTTAATGCGTCCGAAGTAACGCTGCTTGGTGCGCTCGGCCTCCCAGCGGATGGCCGACTCATAGCGAATATCCAGTGACAGCGTCTCCAGGCGGCTGTTGGTGGCCAGGCCGACGATGTACTCGACGCCATGGCGTTCACACCAGGCGAGGATCAGCGGCCGGCAGAAGCCACTGTCGCCGCGGAAGACGAGCTTCACCTCGGGCCAGGCCTGGCGCAGCCGCCGGACCAGCAGCGCCAGGATGGCACCGGCATGGTGGGTGGCATCGCGATAGGCCGGGCGCAGGTAGCTGACCAGCAACTGCTGGCCACAGAAGACGTAGAGTGGCAGGAAGCAGTACCCGTCGTAGAAGCCGGAGAAATGCCGGCCGAGCTGCTCGCCATGCACCGGGTTGTCGGTAGCGTCGAAGTCGAGGATCAAGCGCTTCTTCGGCGGTCGCCGGAAGGAGCGGATGAACTGCTCGACGATCTCCTCCTGAATGGCCACCGCCCACTGACGACTGGCCTGCTGCTCGAAGCGACACAGCGTCGACTGGCTGGCCAGCACGCCGTCGGTATCGACCGCGGTCTGCAGGGCGATGTCGCGGCGCAAGGCGTGGTGGTCGTTGAGGTCCTCGTAGCCCAGCGCCAGGCCAAAGACGCGCTGCCGGAGCATGGTTTCGGCGCGATGTTGGCAACGGCGAGCGGCACGGGTGTCATCGAGGCGGCGCGCGATGGTGCGGGTCAGGCCCATCTCGCGATCGAGTTGGCGCAGCAGCAGGACGCCGCCATCGGAGGTGATCTCGCCACCATGAAGAAGAGACTGGCCATGGAGTGCAGGCGCCGGCCGACGGACGTCGCCGGTTGGCTCGCAACCTTATACGGCACCTAATCCAGCATCCGGGCTACAGGTCGCGGGCTCGGTTGGTCTGCTGGGACAGGCGCATCGCCTCGTGCTCTTCCAATCGCAAGAGCTCGCGAACCAGTTCGCGAGCCTCAGGAATCTCGGCCCGTCCTTCAAGGTAGCGGTACAATTCGATGACCTCGTCATGCAGCGCAAAGATTGCCTGGCAGATGGCATCGAAGCTCATCTCGGCGTAGGGTGCGCGACACGCCTGGTGGGGGGTGATGGGGGTATGGGACAGGTAATCGTAGACCCAGGTGTGCAGGGCCTTCGGGTCGGCCTGCCGCTCGAAGTTGGCGATGGTCTGTTCCAGGGTCGCCTCGTGATCCGCGAGGTACTCCAGCAGCCACTTGGCCCGTGTTTCTTCCTGCCGGGTGGCACAGTGCTTCAGGCACTCTGCCAGATGGGCATGCAGCTGCCGGGTCCACTCGATCAGGTCTTGAAAGGTCTCGATCTTCATCCAGCATTCTCCCTTGAATGGGTGTTCTAACAATATTTGCTGTGTACCGGCTCGCCCTCAGCGTCGCCTTTCGTCCTCACTCGGCAGCCCCCAGCCGTAGAGGCTGAGAAACCCCATCTCGAACAGGCTGTCGCGTGCCGTGCCGGCGATGGTCAGCGTCGTGGCAATCGACTCGCTCACGCGGGCCTCCCACTGCCGACAGGGATTGTCATCGTCGAGCAGCTCCCGGGCGGGTTCTGTCACGTCCGCCAGCCATTTCACGCCGGTCATCCAGGGCGCGAAGCGTTCCGAGAACATCAGCCGGCTGGTGCGTGCCGGATGCAGCTGACGCAGCGTCTCCGCCATCCAGGGATTGACGGCCAGGCGAACCCAAGGACCGATGAAGGTCTCGTAGAAGGCCACGTTGTGCTCGGAAAGTGCGCGCACCCGGTCGAACGCCGGGGCCTGGTCGGGGTAGTCCAGGTCCTCCACGCGGCGCTCCTCGAAGCGCACCTGGAACTGGGGCTTGTGGCAGTCGGGGTCGCCGGTGGGGTTGTCGATGCGCATCTCGTAGAGGCCGGGCGCCAGGTCGTTCAGCTCGCCGACACTCTCGAGGATCGCCCGGTGCTCGAGGCGCGCGATCTTGGAGGAGACGAAGATGCCCAGATGGCCCACATGGGTATTGAGCAGGTAGATGATCCGTTGGCCGGCGGCCTTGAGCGCCGCCGTGCTCGGGTAGACCGTGGGGATCCAGTTGAGCGCCTGATGGGGCGGCGTGATGTTGTCACCGCTGGAGGCGAAGATCATCAGTGGATTGCGGATACGCCGGAGATCGACGGTGCAGCCCGGACAGACCCGCAGCTCGCCGCGTTCGAGCTGATTGCCGACGAAGAGGTTCTCCACGATGGCGGTGATCTCTTCCTTGCTCAGTGCGTAGAAGCCCGTCCACCAGCGCTCGAAGTCGAGGAAGCGTTCGCGCTGGCCGTCGATGTCGGCGAACAGCTGATAGTCCTTTTGCCACAGGGTATTGGCCGGCTTGAGCGATTCGAAGTTAGTGGCCAGATGGGCACCATCGAAGCGGCCATCGCCCAGATCCGCCAACAGGTGCGTCAGCCAGGCGCCGCCCAGCAGGCCGCCGGCGAGACGCATGGGATTGACCCCGGACTCTCCGGACCAGTAGGAGAGCGGCGAGCCGTTGAGTACCGCAGGTCCCACCAGGCCCTCGCAGTCGGCGGAGAGCAGGGCGATGGCCCAGCCCGCCTGGCAGTTGCCGTAGAGCACCGGAGGCTGGCCGGGGTGGCGCGCAGCCACCGTCTCGACGAACCGGCGCAGGACGTGCAGCACGTCCTCCAGGGTCTGGCCGGGCAAGGGGTCCGGGAAGAACATCACGAAGTAGACCGGGTGCCCCTCATGCAGCGCCATGCCGACCTCAGAGTCGCGCTTGAAGCCGCCGATGCCCGGGCCATGGCCGGCACGCGGGTCAACGATCATCACCGGCGGATTTCTGGCGTCGAGGCAGTCCTCCAGGCAGTCATCGCCGACCCGTGTGATGCGGAGCAGGGCGTAGTTGGCCGGCCGCGCCAGCCGACGACCATCGAGGATCGTCTCGTAGTCGAAGTCGAGCAGCGGCGGCTTGCCGGCCCGCTCGTGCTCGAGCATGTTGTTCGCGCGCTCACGCAGCGTGTCCAGGTAGCGCACGCTGCGGTGCCACAGGTCGAGCTGATAGGCGGCCAGCTCGAAAGGCCATGCTGCCGTGAGTTGAGAGGCGAGGTGCCCCGCCTCCAGTGTCTCATTTGGAGCCGTTCTGCCTGCTGGCTGCTTAATGGCGTGGTGGGTGCGATGGGCCTCTGTTGGCATGTTTCATTCTCTCCTTGGCAAATAATGGCCGGGCCTACGCTGGCCCATGCAGCACGACAGAGACGTCACATGGATCGGCCGTGGGAACCCGCGGCCCGCAGGCGCGGAATGAAGCGTGGCGTTCGGGCTGCATACGCGTGCCATTCGCCACCGAACTGACGCGCTACCTCGTTTTCCTCATGGATCGCCAGGCGCGAATACATCCACACCAATACCGGGAACATCACCAGGGTCAGCAGGGTGGGCCACTGCAGCAGGAAACCGGCCATCACCAGCACGAAGCCGGCGTACTGTGGATGCCGGACACGGGCGTAGAGCCCGGTGGTTGCCAGCTCTCCCCGCCGCTGGGCGGCATAGAGCGCCCGCCAGCCGGCGGCGATGATCCAGAAGCCAGCAGCGATGAATACCATGCTCAACAGATGGAACGGCCCGAAGTGCGGGTTGGCCTGCCAGCCGAACAGCATCTCCATCAAGTGGCCCGCATCGTGACTGAACCAGTCCACCTCCGGGTAGCGTGATTGTAACCAGCCGGCAAGGAAGTAGAGGGTCAGCGGGAAGCCGTACATTTCCGTGAACAGCGCCACCAGGAAGGCACTGAAGGCTCCGAGTGAGCGCCAGTCACGGCGCGTCTGTGGTTTGAAGAAGCTGAAGGCGAAGAAGATGAAGATTGCCGAGTTGAGCAGCACCAGGCCCCACAGACCATAGGCGGGCACATCGTCACTCATCGCGTCCTCCCTTGTGGTCATCATGCCCACCATGGCCTCCATGTCCGCTGTGCATGAACACATGCATCAGCGGACAGGCGAGCAGGATCAACCAGGGCAGGGCACCGAGCAGATGCACCTTGTGCTCCTCCCAGAGCAGGAAGCCCATAATCCCCAAGGCGAGCACCACCATGAGCCAGAAGGTGCCTTTGCTCGGCCGACGGTCCAGCCATCCCTTGTCGTCATGCATGATCAAATCCTCATCCAGCGCAGGCGCAGCGAATTCATCACCACCGACCGCCGGTGCACCCGACACGTTATGCAATATTCGGAAGCACAGGTTCTGCTTGATGTTGCGCATGGTGATCCGCGCCAACTTGCGGGTCCGCACTATGCCGTCGAGGCTGCCCTTGACCAGCGTGACGCTAGCACTTCCGATCGCCACGCCGGCACCGGTACTCATGGAGAGGTAGACACCGGTCTCGCCATGGTGAGGTCGGCACTGCCAGCCCCCATGGCCAGGGAGAGTCCGAGTGCGAGAGCGTGTTTGCGCAGAATCATGGTCATGCTCCTTGCTTGCTGCTGGCGGGCACGGAGGCCCGTCACGTGGTCGACGTCGTGCGTAGTGAGATGGCGGCCTTGGCCGCAAGGGTCCACAGCGCTGGCGGTTCGCCCTGTCAGGGAGCGAGCCGAGGAGGGATTCAGGAGCGGAAGCGCTCGGTCAACAAATAGAGGGGAACCGGGGAGGAAACGGGGGCCGCGGAGGGTTGCCCGGAGGTGATGAGCCGTGCCGGCGGTACGCAGAGTGCCCGGACTTCGGGAAGCGGTGGCTCGGCGTCGCCATCCAGGCGCTCCGCACGCGGCAGGAGGCGATCGTTGGCGGCAAGGCCATGCCCGTGGTGGCAGTGGGGCCCCTGTTCGTTCGGGTGAAGGGAGGCAGCTGCGGAGGTCTCAGGGGAGGCTGCAGGTTTGGCGGGGGTGGCGTCATGGGCCATGGCGGGCGAGCCCAGCAGCAAGTTGACCAGACACAGCAGCATGCCAAGCCAGCTCCCCTTCCCGTAGGAAGAGCGGCGGGTGCTGTGTCGGCGGGGCGTGGGCCTCGATGCCATGCTAGGGCCTCCTATCCAGAAGGACGCCACCTCAGCGTAGTGCAAACCGCTGCGACGCTTCTTGATCTGTATCACTACATGCTGGCCTAGACAAGCTGTGTGCGGGACCTAGGTTCCTGGTGTCTTTGCCTTTTTTGAACGTCCTCGTCCTCTGGACTGTCTGGTCGGCTGAGCATACCTTGCGGGAGCGGGAATGGCATGGAACACTGTTCGCTTACCTTTACCAGTGGACGTTCTGCCAACATGCGCGCCTTCTTCCCGTTTCGACTCTGGTGTCTGTGCCTCTTCGCAACCCTTGGCCTGATGGTGGGCTCCGTACAGGCGGAGGAGCCGGCGGACGACTGGCCGAAGGGCCACTTCCCTTTGCCCGAGGCGGGCGACCTGATCGGCGAGGACTACACCGTCGAGGCACGTGCCGATGTGACGCTGCTCGATATCGCCCGCGAGCACAACGTGGGCTACGAGGAGATTCGTCGTGCCAATCCCGAGGTCAGCGTCTGGATGCCGGGCGAGGGCACCGAGGTGGTGATCCCGGCGCAGCGGCTGCTGCCCCCGGTGCCACGCGAGGGGATCGTGATCAACGTCGCCGAGCTGCGTCTCTACTACTATCCCGAGGTGGGCGAGGGCGAGACGCCGCGGGTCGAGACCTACCCCATCGGCATCGGCCGTGAGGGGTTCGATACCCCGCTCGGCAAGACCAAGACCACCATGCGCATCGAGAACCCCGCCTGGTATCCCCCCGAGTCGGTGCGCGAGGAGGCGCAAGCGCGCGGCGAGGAGGCGCCCCGTGTGGTGCCGCCGGGGCCTGACAATCCGCTCGGCGATCACGCCATCCTGCTCGGCTTCGACGGCTACTTGATTCATGGCACCAACCGACCGGACGGCATCGGCATGCGCGCCAGCCGGGGCTGTATCCGCATGTTCCCCGAGGACATCGCTTCGGTGTTCGATCGCATCCCCGTGGGCACCCAGGTGCATATCATCGACCAGCCGATCAAGGCGGGCTGGCACGAGGGTCAACCCTACGTGCAGGCCTACGAGCCGTTGGAGGCGCAGGAGAACGGCATGTCGCAGCTGCTCGAGGCGCTGACCCTGCTCGGCCAGTCCGCCGACGCCGAGGGCCAGGCCATGGCGCTCGACTACCAGCAGCTGCGCGGTGTCATCGACGCGCCCGGTGGCCAGGTCGTCGCCATCCAGCCGGCGCCGGAACCCGAACCGGAGGCGGAGCTGGCTGAGGTGGAGAGCGAGGCCGGCGGCATCTACGAGCACCTGGGGCTCAAGCAGGGTTTTATCGACGCCCTGGAGGTATGATTCTTTCCCGCCCGGCTCAGTCGCCGCCGGGCAGCGCTTCCACCAGCCCCAACGCCACGCACAGGCGCACCAGCTCGGCGAGGTTGGCCGCGCCCAGCGCCTTCATGGCACGCAGCCGGTAGACCTCCACGGTCTTGGTGCTGACCCCGAGGTGGGCTGCGATCTCGCGGCTGGTCATGCCTTCCGCCACGTGCACCAGGATCTGCCGCTCCTTGGGGCGCAGGGCGATGTAGCGGTCGTGCAGCACTTCCAGGCGGGACTGCGCCTCGCGGCTCTGCTGGTGCTCGGCCAGGGCCTGCTGCACGGTGTCGATCAGCTGCTGGTGGTTGAAGGGTTTCTCGATGAAGTCGAAGGCGCCGGCCTTGAGTGCCGCCACCGCCATGGGCACGTCGCCGTGGCCGGTCATGAAGATCACCGGGGCGCCGTCGCCGCGCTCGTTGAGGCGCTGCTGGACTTGCAGCCCCGAGAGGCCGGGCATGCGCACGTCGAGCAACACCACCGCATGGCTATCGGCCGGGGCGGCGAGAAAGGCGTCGCCGTCGGCGTAGGCGCGTGTGGCCAGGCCCACGGAATCGAGCAGCCAGGCAAGGGACTCGCGCAGGCCGTCATCGTCGTCGACCACGGCGATACAGGGCTGGGGATCAGTGGCGTGGGGCACGCGGGGCTCCGGGTCGGCCAGTCATCGAGAACGTCAGGCGGTGCCGGGCCGGGGAAGGGGGCCGGGCTCGGCTTGCAGTGTAGCCGCAAAGGTGGCTCCCCCGGAACTGTCGACGAGGCGCAGGCTGCCGCCCATGGCCTCCATCAGCGAGTGACTGATGGCGAGCCCCATGCCCAGGCCCTCGTCACGGGTGGTGTGAAAGGGCGTGAAGAGATGAGCGGCCTGCGCGGCGGCGATGCCCGGGCCCTGGTCGCTGACCGTGACGGTCACCTCCCGCGGGCCCGAGCGGTAGGCACGGATCGACACGCTTGTGGCACCCGGGTGGTCGCGACTCGCTTCCAGGGCGTTCAGCAGCAGGTTGATCAGCACCTGCTCGAGGGCCACCGGGTCGGCGAGCACGCGGGGCAGCCGTTCGGGAAGCGCGTGCTCCAGCGCCACGCCGCCCTGCTGGTATTGCCACTCGCAGAGCCGGCAGGCGGCATCGACCACCGCGAGCAGGGCCGTCGGGCGCGGCCGGGTCTGGCCCTTGCGCACGAAGGTGCGGATGTGGCGCACGCGCTCGGCGAGGCGCTGCACCTGGTCGTTGATCCGGGTGAGCGGGATCTCCAGGTCTCGCGCCGGGCGGTCGGGGTCGGCGGCGAGCTGCAGCAGGGCACCGCTGGCGTAGTTGGCCATGGTGCCCAGCGGCTGGTTGAGCTCGTGGGCGATGTTGGAGGCGAGCTCGCCGGTAGTGGCCAGGCGGTTGGCGTGGGCGATCTGCTCCTGGTGACGGCGCGCCTGGGCCTCGGCGGCCTGGCGCAGGCTGATGTCGCGGTTGAGCAGGGAGAGGTGGTCCGCGGCGGCACCCCGCCCGCGATGCGCGAGCACCACGCTGAGCACCGGTACCTCGCCGCGGGCGCTGCGCATGGCCAGCTCGCCGCTCCAGGAGCCGTAGCGGGCCACGGCGGGCATCACGATCTCGCGCAGGATGGCCAGCGAGGCCGGTGTGTAGGCCTGTTCGAGCTGCACCTCGGCGCCTTCCCGCGGCAGGCCCAGCAGGCGCCGCGCTGCCTCGTTGGAGTAGAAGAGCCGCTCGGTGCCGTCGGCGAAGAGCACGTAGTCGGTGGTCGACTCCACCACCCGCGCCAGGCGCTCGCGGTTGGCCTCGGCCTGGATGCGGCGGCTGACGTCGCGGGAGACGCACAGGATGTCGAGGAGCTCACCGGTGGTCGGGTCGCGGCGGGTACGGCTGGTCGTCTCGAACCACACGTAGCGGCCGTCCTTGGCGCGGAAGCGGTAGGTCTGCTGGTAGAAGCCGTCGCGGTAGTAGACCCGCGGCGACTTGTTGAGCAGGTCGGCGAGGTCCGACGGATGGAAGAGGTCGTAGGCGGAGACGCCGATCAGCTCCTCGGGTTCGTAGCCGAGCAGGTCGCGGGCCGCCTGGGAGGCGTAGAGGAAGGTGCCGTCGCGGGCATGGCGCGAGATCAGGTCGGTGGTGCTCTCGGCCAGCCACCGGTAGTGGCGCTTTTCGCGCGCCAACGCGGCGTTCTCGTCCTCCAGGGCGGTGCAGCGCGCCTCCAGCTCGGCCAGGCGCGTCCGCTGCCTGTCGTCGCCGTTCATCATCAGCGTGCCGGGTCCACCCGGCCGTCCAGCGACGCGTTGCGCCGGAACCAGCCGGCGATGCTCGCTCGCGGCAGGCGGGTAAGCCGCACCTCGTGGGGCACCGTCTCGGCCAGGAAGCAGACGAAGGTGCCGGCCCTCGGCGCTACCCGGGCCACCTCGCGCTGCGGGTCGTCGGCGGCGAAGATCGCCATTTCGCCGCCGCCGTCGGCGGGCCAGTCGGGATTGAGGTAGCCCACCGTGGAGACCACCCGGTTGACCCGGCCGCGAAAGCTGTCGACATGCTTCTGGTAGAAAGCGCCGGGCGGGTAGTGGGCGAAGTGCGCCTCGTACTCGAAGAGCCCCAGGAACAGCGCCCGGTTGAGCTCGCGCTGCAGCTCGCCCATGGCCTCCAGGTAGCGGCGCTGGGCGAGGCTCTCGCGATCCAGCCAGTGGATGGCGTCGCCGCGGATGTCGCGGCGCAGGGTGTGCTCGGTGCCGCGGCCGATGCCGGCGACGGCCAGGGCGTCCTGCTCGGCCAGCGCCCGCAGCTCCGCATGGAGCTCATGGCACAGCGTGCTGTCCAGGGCGCCTTCGCCGACGTACCAGCCCTGGTCGACCAGGGCGTCGACCAGCTCGGGCAGGATCGCCGGCGACAGGGCCGGAGGGGCGTGGAGGGCTTGCATGGGCGGCCTCAGGAGGTGGACGAGAGGTCCTCGCGGACCATCACCTGGCGGTTGGGAAAGTAGCAGAGTCGCCCCTCGGCGGGTTCGTGGTAGAGGCTCACCGGGCGAGCGAAGCCCTCGGCGAGCAGTTCCACCAGCATCATCGCCGAGAGCCCCCAGATCACCTGGCCGGCGGCGTGGTAGCTGGGCACGTAGTGGGGGCGGCCATCGACCGGGATGACATCGGTATGGTGGCGACGGTCGTCGAGGAAGAGCGACAGCGGCACCTCGAAGATGGCGTCCAGCTCGGTGGGGTCGGGGGTGAGCGGCAGGCCCGGCGGGATCAGGCCGACGTAGGGAGTCACGCGAATGCCGTGCAGCGAGATCACGTCCGACAGCCGGCCGAGCAGCTCGACGCGCGCCGGCGGCAGGGCGATCTCCTCCTCGGCTTCGCGCAGTGCCGTGGCCAGCAGGTCGGCGTCGCCGTGCTCACGCTTGCCCCCGGGAAAGGCGACCTGGCCGCTGTGGGTCGCCAGGTGGGCGGCGCGCCGAGTGAAGAGCAGCGTCGGCTCACGGCGGTCGACGATGGGCATCAGCACCGCCGCCTGAGGCACGCCGCCAGAGGCGAGGCGCCGCGGGGCGTGTGCTTGCAGGCGTTCGCGAAGATTCTCTAACATGGACGTTCCATCGGGTTTGATTCCTTCTACCCGGGCCGCGTGACTGGCGTCAAGCCCGCAGCCGGGCGGTGCCCGCGCCGCTCGCCAGCCTGTCAGGGAGTCCCATGAACTTCTGCAGCCACTGTGGCCAACCGGTGCGTTTTGCGATTCCCCAGGGCGACGATCGGCCGCGCTACCTGTGCGACGCCTGCGGCACCATTCACTACCAGAACCCGCGCATCGTCGCCGGTACCTTGCCGGTAAGCGGCTCGCGGGTGCTGCTGTGCCGGCGCGCCATCGCCCCTCGTCGCGGCTTCTGGACCCTGCCCGCCGGCTTCATGGAGAACGCCGAGACCACCGTCGAGGCGGCGGCCCGCGAGACCCGGGAGGAGGCCTGTGCGGAGGTATGCATTCATGGCCTCTACACCCTGATCAACCTGCCGCACATCAACCAGGTCTACATGATGTTTCGCGCCGACCTGGCGGGGGACTTCGCCGCCGGCCCGGAGAGCCTCGAGGTGGCGCTGTTCGAAGAGCACGAGATCCCTTGGGGCGAACTCGCCTTTCCCACCATCGAGCGCACCCTGCGCCACTTCTTCGCCGACCGCGGCGAGGCCCGCTTCCCGCTGCACATCAGCGACATCACCCCCGAGGATCGCGAGCGCTACTTCGGCAGCGCCTGAGCGGCGCCGTCAGTCCCGGTCGATGGCAAACGGCGACCAGGCCTGGCGGACCGGCATCACCTCCAGGCGATTGATGTTGATGTGCGCGGGCAGGGTGGCCACGTGGACGATCTGTGCCGCGATGTCCTCGGGCTGAAGCGGCGTGGTGCCGGCGTAGAGCTTGTCGGAGGCGGCCTGGTCGCCCTTGGTGCGCACCAGGGTGAACTCGGTCTGTGACATCCCCGGAGCGATGTCGGTGACCCGCACGCCAGTACCTTGCAGGTCGCAGCGCAGGTTGTAGCTGAACTGCTCGACGAAGGCCTTGGTGGCGCCGTAGACATGGCTGCCCGGATAGGGCCAACTGCCGGCCACCGAGCCGATGTTGATGATGCTGGCGCCGGCGCCGCTCTCGATTAGCCGCGGCAGCAGGGCGTGGGTGACGTTGACCAGCCCTGTGATGTTGGTGTCGATCATGGTGTGCCAGTCCTTGAGGTCGACCTGCTGGGCCGGTGCCGGGGCCAGGGCCAGGCCGGCGTTGTTGACCAGGCAGGTCACCCCCCGGAACGCTGCCGGCAGCGCCTCCACGGCTTGGGCCACGGCCTCGGCGTCGCGCACGTCCAAGGTCAGGGCCAGCACCTCAACCTGGTCGCCCAGCTCCGCTTTCAGCGCCTCGAGGCGCTCGGTGCGCCGGCCGGTGAGAATCAGCGACCACCCCTCGGCGGCAAAGCGGCGGGCGGCGGCGCGACCGAAGCCGGACGTGGCACCAGTGATCATGGCGATGGGCATGACGGTATCCTCCTGATCGGAAAAGGGGTGTTGAACCCTGCATGATAGGCCGGGCTCCGCCACACCTCCAGCCACCGGCACGCCGTGTGAGCCGGCACGGCAGAGCCCCGACCCTGTCTTGATACGACCTCGAGGCAGACAAAGACGACATGGCGAAGCGGGTGCCGTCTTGCGGCTTTGCGTCATTCTGCCGCCGAAATAAGTGAAGGCGGGTGTGTATTCGCCAAAACTCAGCGAAAAAAGCTAGATGATTGGTTTTATGCAGTCGAAACCGCTTTTCTAGCGGTTCTCGCAGGTACGTTGACCGGTTTTTCGGCGGGCGGTAAACAGAGCTTGCCAATCACAACAGCCCGCGAGACACCGTCATGACCCTTCTGCACAAGGGAGCCTTGCTTCCCACCGCCACCGCCTTCTCCGCCGCCCTTTTCCTCGCTGGGGCCACCCTCGATGCCGAGGCCGCGACCCTGCGCCTGGCCACCGATTCGGGCACCCAGGGCTCACCGGCCGGCGATACCCTCGACGAATGGAGCCGACTGATCGAGGAGAAGTCGGGCGGCGAGCTCGAGGTCGAGGTCTACTACCAGAACGAGCTGGGCGGCCAGCAGGAGGTCTTCGACCTGCTGGTGGCTGGCGGCGTCGACATGATGCTCAGCTGGCCGATGACCTCCTACGACAAGCGGATCGGGGTCATCTACACCCCCTACATGACGCGCTCCTGGGAGGAGGCCATCGACGCCTACAGCCCGGGCGGCTGGGTCAACGAGCTGCTCGGTGGCATCTTCGCCGACATCGGCCTGAAGTTCTTCGGCCCCTGGCCCGAGGGCTTCAACGGCGTGGCCTCGCGTGGCCAGTACGCGCTGGACGTGGCGGGGGCCGACGGCTTGACCGTGCGCACCATGACGGTCTTCCCGGCACCCCAGACCATGCAGGCCCTGGGCTACCAGACCGCCGCCATCGACTGGGGCGAGGTCTACACCGCGCTGCAGACCGGCGTGGTGGACGGCGAGGCGGGCAACGTCATCTACTGGCCCTACGAGTACTTCCGCGACACCCTGGACTATTACGTCCACACCAAGCACTTCTTCATGACCGGCATCCTGACCATGAACATGGATTCCTACGAGCGCCTGAGCGAGGCGCACCAGCAGGTGGTCAGCGAAGCGGCGCGCGAGGTCATGGAGCAGCAGTTCGTTGCGGCCCGCGAGCGCGACGAGCACTACATCGCCAAGGCCCAGGAAGACGGTATGGAGTACTTCGCTCTGCCCCAGGAGACCCTCGACGACTTCGCCCGCCGCGCTCGCGAGCAGGTCTGGCCGCTCATGGAGGAGGAGCTGGGTGCCGAGATCATGGATACCATCCGCACCAACGCCGCCCCGCTGTGACGTTGTCCTCCTGAACCCGGTGCCGGTCCGATTCCCGGGCCGGCACCCCCGTTGTGAGGGCCTCCTCATGCAACGTTTCCTCAAGGCCCTGGACGAGAAGGTCGGCTGGCTGCTCAACGCCGTCGCCTTCGTGACGAGCCTGCTCGTCGTGGGGCTAATGCTCTTCCTGATCCTGGCGCGCTACGTCTTCGGCTGGTCGCTGGTCGGCACCCTGGAGCTGGTCATGCTCGCCGGCATGTGGCTCTACATGACCGGCGCGCTGATCGCCAGCCGGCGCCGCGAACACCTGGTGGTGGACTTCCTCGAGCTGCAGCTGCGCGACGCTCGGGTCAAGGCGCTGCACAAGACCCTGGTGGCGGTGATCGTGGCGATCATCAGCGCCTGCTTTGTCTACTGGGCCCTGCGCATGCTGGCCTGGGGCGTGCAGCGGCCCCAGCATACCCCGGAGCTGTCGATCCCGCTGTGGGTCTCCCAGGCGGCCATCATGTTCGCCAGCGTTGGCTGCTTCTGCTACGCGCTGCGCGATGTCAGGCAGGGAATCGCGGAGCTGCGCGGTGCCCGTTCCGGCTATGCGCTGGCCGGGGAGGAGTCGTGATGGAAGGCTTGTTCGCGATCCTGCTGCTGCTGCTCCTGATGGGGCTGGGCGTGCCCGTCGCCTGGTCCTTCGCCGGGGTGCTCGCCTACCTGGCGCTGGCCTACGACGCCAACCTCGACACCCTGATGATGCAGGGCTTCCGCTCGGTGGACTCGGTGATCCTGATCGCCCTGCCGCTGTTCGTGCTGACCGGCTACCTGATGCAGAGCGGCGGCATCGCCAGTCGCCTGGTCACCTTCATCGAGACCCTGGTGGGCCGGCGCCGCGGGGGCATGGGCGCCTCCATGGTGCTGGCCTCCGGGGTGTTCGGGGCCATCGCCGGCACCGCCACCGCGGCGGTGGCCTCCATCGGCACCATCATGATCGGCCCGCTGGAGCAGCGCGGCTATCCGCGTGGCTACGCCTCGGCGCTGCTCGGGATCTCCTCGCTGCTGGGTATCCTGATCCCGCCGTCGATCACCATGATCCTCTTCGCGGTGGTCACCCGGCAGTCGGTGGCGGCGCTGTTCGCCGCCACGGTGGGCCCCGCACTGCTGCTGATCCTGGGGCTGATCCTGGCCAACCGCTTCGCCGCGGGCCGGCTCTTCCAGGAGGTCGCCGGCGAGGGGCTGGTCAACGGCCAGGCGCCCTCCAAGGGGCGCGCCACCTGGCGGGCGCTGCCGGCGCTGAGCCTGCCGTTCATCATCCTGGGCGGCATCTACGGCGGGGTCTTCACCCCCACCGAGGCGGCGGCCGTGGCGGCCTTCGCGGCCATCGTCATCGGCTTTCTGGTCTATCGCGACCAGTCGCTCAGGCACTTCTCGCGCAGCGTCATCGCCGCCTCGGAGACCACCGGCTCGATCATCCTGATCCTGCTCTTCTCCTTCATGATCGGCCGCATCCTGGCCTTCGAGCGCGTGCCGCAGGATCTCACCGAGCTGATCACCACCCTGATCCAGAACCCCTTGCTGATCCTGATCGCGGTGAACGTCTTCCTGATCGTGGCCGGCGCGATTCTCGACGACGTCTCGGTGACGGTGGTGGTGGCCCCGCTGTTCCTGCCGCTGATGGTGGACACCGGCATCCATCCGGTGCACTTCGGCGCCATCGTCGCCTGCTCGGTGGTGATCGGCGCCAACAGTCCGCCGGTGGCGCCCATCCTCTACATGGCCTGCCGCATCGGCCGGGTGTCGATCCACAAGACCTTTGCGCCGGCGCTGCAGCTGATCGCCTTCGTGGGGATTCCGGTGATGCTGATCACCACCTTCGTGCCCGAACTGTCGCTCTTCCTGCCGCGTCTACTCGGCTTCATCTAGCGCAAATAGGCATACCACCCGCGATGGCGGGCCCCGGGGACAAGGCGAAGCGAGGGGCCTTTGCCAGGGATGGCAGAGGTGGCGTCCACGGAGGGATTCACAGCCCCCTCGTGTGGGACCGGCCCTCCGGAGGCTTGTCGCCGGAACAAGCCCACCACTTGCGTCGTCGTTTACAGGTCGGCCAGGCGCCAGACGTCGTAGGCGGGCTCCTCGTAGGGGTGGGCGCCCTTCAGCGCAGTCAGAGCGTCGTGGATCAGGGCATCCTCGCATACCAGCTCCACCTTGAGTTCCTCCACCCGTTCCAGGGTGTCGACCTCGCCGATGTGCGGGTTGGCGCCGGCCAGAGGGCGGAACTGCCCCGTGCCCGGGGTCTGGAAGCAGCATGCCTCGTAGTCGCCGATGCGCCCGGCGCCGGTGGCGAACACCGCCTCCTTGACCGTCTCGGCGTCCTCGACCGGCACGAAGAACGCTAGCTTGTACATGGGATTCTCCTCCTTGGTCTTTCCGGCTGTCGCACCGCCGGGCCTGGCCGGTCGCAGCTCGGTGCGGCTTTGACAGCATCGCCCGGGGCGGCGACCCTCGTGACTCAGGTTCGACGAAGTTGCGGAGGCTGTCCATGGAGGCGTCCCTGGAAACCCTGCTTGCCGCGGCCGGGATGCGGCCGCGCGGTGAGCCCGTCCCCCTGGGTGGCGGCGACATCGCCGCCGTCTACCGGCTCGACACCGACCAGGGCGAGGTGGTGGTCAAGCGCGACGACCCCGAGCGGCTGGCCGGCGAGGCCGACGGCCTGCGCGCCCTGCGCGAGGCGGCAAGCGGTCTGGTGGTGCCGGAAGTGGTCGCCGAAGGCGACGGCTACCTGGTGATGGAGGCCCTGGCCACGGCCTCGCGGCACCGTGGTGATGAGACGGCACTGGGCGAGGGGCTGCGGCGGCTGCATGCGGTGACCGGCGAGACCCACGGCTGGACACGTGACAATGCCTGCGGGCGCACCCCGCAGCCCAATGCGCCGCTCGCCGACGGGCGCGCCTTCCAGCGCGAGCGGCGCCTGCTGCCGCTGGCGGAAGGCTGTCATGCGCAAGGGCTGCTCGACGCCCGCCTGCGCGGGCGCATCGAGCGCCTGGCCGGCGATCTCGAGGCCTGGCTGCCGGATGCGCCGGCGAGCCTGGTCCACGGCGATCTCTGGTCGGGCAACGTCCTCTTTACCGCGCAGGGGCCGGCGATCATCGACCCGGCGGTCTATCGCCACTATCCCGAGGTGGATCTCGCCATGCTGACGCTCTTCGGCGCGCCGAGCGAGGCGTTCTTCGCAGCCTACTGGGATGGCGATGCCCCCGGCGATTGGCCGCGACGCGAGACGCTCTTTCAGCTCTATCCGCTGCTCAATCACCTGCTGCTGTTCGGTGGCGGCTATCGCGGCGCGGTGGAGCGGGCGGTGAGCCGCCTGGAAGCCGGGTAGGCCCTCAGTGCCGTGCCAGGTCGCGCAGCCACTGCCAGCTGCGCTGCCACAGCGGCATCTCGGGGTGTGGCTTGCCGAGGTGGAAGCGCCAGCGCCCGCGGGCGAGAAAGTGCGCCACCGGCTTCACCTGGCCGGGCCGGTCGAGCATGGGAGCATGCCCGCAGCCGGGCGCCTCCAGGGTGACGAGCCCCGGTTGCACCTCGGCCATGCGGGTCACGCTCTCGGCGGTGAGCAGCGGCGAGTGCTCGCCGCGGACCACCATCAGCGGGCAGCGGATCGCTGCCCAGTCCGCCCAGGTGTCGCGTGGGGTATCGTGGACGAATTGCTCGCCGATGCGCGGATCGAAGTGGTAGGTCCAGCTGCCGTCGGGCAGGCGCCGGGCGCTGCCCAGGGCGAGGCGCCGCCAGGCATCGTCGCCCTCGATGCCGAAGCCGGTGTAGTGTCGGCGCAGTTCCGCCTCCAGTTGGCCGAAGGTGCAGAAGCGGTGTGGCATGCCGAAGTAGAGCGCCAGCTGGGCGAGGCCGTCGGGGTCGAGCTCGGGGCCCACGTCGTTGAGTACCAGGCGCTCGATGCGCGGCGCGGTGTCGGGCTCGGCGGCCAGCAGCAGGCCGAGCAGCCCACCCATGGAGGTGCCGACCCAGGGGACGGCGTCCAGCCCGAAGTGGTCGAGCACGGCGACTGCTACCTTCATGTAGTGGGCGTAGAGGTACTCGTGGGCGGGGTAGAGCGACCAGCTCGACAGGCCGCGCCCGGGGGTGTCGGGGGCGAGTACCCGCCAGCCCGGACCGAGGTGGCGGGCGAAGTCGGCGAAGTCGCCGCCGTGGCGAGCCAGGCCGTGCCAGGCGATCAGGGTGCGCGGTGCCCGGGGGTGCCAGACACGCACGGCGACTTCCAGTCCGCGCACCCGGATCAGTTCCAGAGCGTCCATGTGGTCTCCATCGGTCGCTATACTGCGTTGCAGCATAGCTGAATCCGTGGCTTGCCGGCAGCCCGGATTCACACTTCTTGCGTTGCGCCGAGGTGGACTCAGTGCCGCAACATGCGACAATGTATGTAAACCTGCCGACTTGCTGATTGAGGATGAGCCGATGATGCGTCCCCGCCGTACCCGCCTGACGAGTGGGCGCTTGGCCCGGCGAGCCCTGCTGCCCGCGCTGATCGCCTCGGCCCTGGTGGCCCCCGTTCAGGCGGCCGACCTGCTGACCATCGCCCGCGATGCTCTGGAGAACAACGCCGAGCTGGCCTCGGCCCGCGCCCAGTCGGGTAGCGTCGAGGCCGGGCGCGAGGTGGAGCGTGCCGATCTGCTGCCGCAGCTGAGTGCCACGGGCAGCGTGGCCCACAATCGCCAGTACGAGAGCCAGAGTGCGGACGGGCCCTTTCCGGGCGGCGGCCAGGGTGCAGGGGTGGCCGAGGACGACAGCACCAACAGCCTGAGTCTGGGGCTCGAGGCCACCCAGGCGCTCTTCGATGCCCGCAACCGCCGCGAAGTGGAGCGCGCCGAGCGCCAGATCGACCAGCAGCTCTACCAGCTGGCCGCCACCGAGCAGCAGGTGCTGATCGATGTCGCCACAGCCTATTTCGAGATCCTGCGCGCCTACGAGATCCTCGAGGCACGCCGCGCCCAGGAGCGCGCCATCGGTCGCCAGCTCGAGCAGGCCCGCGAGCAGTTCGATGTCGGCCTGATCGCCATCACCGAAGTGGATGAGGCCCAGGCCGCCTTCGACCAGGCCAGGGCCGAGCGCATCACCGCCCAGAGCAACCTCCAGGTCAATTTCGAGGCCCTGGAGCGCCTGACGGGGGAACGCTATGCCAGCATCGAGGCGCTGGGCGAGGCGATGCCCATCACCCCGCCGACGCCCGCCGAGCGCGATGCCTGGGTGGCGCTGGCCATGGAGAACAGCCCCTTGGTGCTGGCCAGCCAGGCCGGCGTCGCGGTGTCGCGCAGCAGTGTCGATATTGCCCAGGCCGGCCGCCTGCCCACGGTCAATGCCTTCGCCAACTATCAGTACTCCGACAGCGACAGCGATGCCCTGGCGGGTCACAACGCCGACAGCCAGGTGGGGCTGCGGCTCAACATGCCGCTGTACACCGGCGGACGCACCCGGGCCAGCGTGCGGCAGAACACCTACCTGCTGGAGTCGAGTCAGTACGATCTGGAGGCGCAGCGCCGCGATACCATCCAGCAGGTGCGCTCGCGCTACACCCAGGTGAGCAACGATGTCTCCACCGTGGAGGCGCGTGCCCAGGCGATCGTCTCCAACCAGAGCGCCCTGGATGCCACCCGTGCCGGCTACGAGGTGGGTACGCGTAACATCGTCGACGTGCTCAACGCCGAGCAAAACCTCTACAACGCCATCGCCGATCACGCCAGCGCGCGCTACGACTATGTGATCAACCTGCTGACCCTGCGGCAGCAGGCGGGCACCCTCGATGCCTCAGCCATTCAGGAGGTCAACGCCTGGCTGGATGGCGAGAGTGTCTCCTTCACCCTCCCGGAGGAGGGCAGGGAAGAGGGCAGCCCCTTTGACGCCGGGCTGGAGATCGGCGAGCCGCCCACGCCCCAGTAAGGCGGCGCGCGCCGTCACGTGGCTGTTGGTTAGCGGTCTAACGTTTACATTCATACATGTATGAATGTAAGATTCGCCCATCTTGACGCATTCAACGGGAACGACAGCAACCATGAAAACCCTGTTCCGTACCGGCCGCACGGCCCTCTGGGTGCTGGCGGCCGGCTTTCTGCTGGCCGCCTGCGGTCAGGACGAGGCGCCCCAGCAGGCCCCGCAGGGCGGCGGCCAGGAGCGGCCGCCGCACCCGGTGGAGGTCGCGACGATGGCACCCCGGGACATCGCCCTGGAGAAATCCTACCCGTCGCTCTTGCGCAGCGATGACGAGGTCACCCTGGTGGCGCGGGTCACGGGGACACTGGAGGCGCGCCATTTCGAGCCCGGCCAGTTGGTGGCGGCGGGAGAGCGGCTCTTTACCATCGAGCCGGATGTCTACCAGGCGGCGGTGAACCAGCGCGAAGCCGACCTGCAGAGCGCGCGCGCCGAGCTGGCCCGTGCCCAGCGCGATGCCGAGCGTTTCGAGCGGCTGCTGAACCAGAATTCGGTGAGCCGCCAGCAGGTCGACCAGGCTCGCGCCGAACTGGGTGTGGCCCGGGCGGCCGTGGCCCAGGCCGAGGCGGCGCTGGAGAGTGCCCAGATCGACCTGCGCCATGCCGAGGTCACCACGCCGGTGGCGGGAATGATCGGCCTGTCGCAGGTCAATGTGGGCAACTTGGTGAGCAACGGCACCGAACTGGCCACCGTCACGCCCCTGGACCCGCTGGAGGTGCGTTTCCAGCTGCCCCAGCGCGACGCCTTCGAGCTGCGTCGTCAGCTGGGCGAGCAGCCCGTCGAGTCGATCACTGCGGTGCTGCGGGTGCCGAGCATGGACGGCGGCGAGGCTTCCTCCCTGCAGGGGCGCCTCGACTTCCTCGGCTCGCGGCTTGACGAGGCCACCAGTACCGTCCAGGCCAGCGCCACCTTTTCCAATCCCGAGGCGCGCGTGCTGCCGGGCCAGTTCGTGCGCGTGAGCCTGGAAGGGCTGAAGCGCTTCGACGTGCTGGCGGTGCCCGAGATCGCCATCGGCCAGGGGCTGATGGGCCCTCAGGTGTTCGTGCTCGATGAGGAGAGCGTGGCCCGGGCCCGCACCGTGCAACTGGGCGAGGTGGCCGGCCCCTGGCAGATCATTCGCGGCGGCCTGGAGGCCGGCGAGCGGGTGGTGGTCGGCAATCTGGCCGGCGTCGAGCCCGGCACGACCATCGAGCCGCTGCCCTTCGATGGGGACGCCGAGCAGCTTGTCGAGCAGTCCATGCAGGCTAACGCTCAGCAGCAGGGCGGCTTGCCGCAAGGCAGTGCACCCCAGCAGGGTGGCCAGTCGCCGCAGGGTGAAGCGGCTGATAGCGGCGAGCCGAAACAGGCTGAGGCCGGCGGAGACGACGCCCCATGAGCTTTTCCAACTTCTTCATCAAGCGGCCGATCTTCGCCTCGGTACTGGCGATCATCCTGACGCTGATCGGGGTGATGAGCATGCGGGTACTGCCCATCGAGCAGTACCCCAGCGTGGTGCCGCCCACGGTCTCGGTGCAGGCCCAGTTCCCCGGCGCCGATGCCGAGACGGTGGCCCAGACGGTGGCCGCGCCGTTGGCCGAGGCGATCAACGGCGTCGAGGACATGCTCTACATGACCTCGACCAGTGCCGACAACGGCACCATGAGCCTCAACGTGGCTTTCAACATCGGCACCGATGGCGACATCAACACCATCAACGTCAACAACCGAGTGCAGGGGGCGCTGTCTCAGCTGCCCGAGGCGGTACAGGCTCAGGGCGTGACGGTGGAACTGCAGTCGAGCTCGATCCTGATGCTGGTGGCGCTGATCTCGCCTGAAGGCGACTACAGCAACATCTACATGCAGAACTATGCGACCCTCAATATTCTCGACGAACTGCGCCAGGTGCCCGGTGTCGGCAATGCCGAGGTGCTTGGGGGTGGCGAGTTTGCCATGCGCATCTGGATGGATCCGGACAAGCTGGCCCAGTATGACCTGACGCCTACCGAGGTGGCCGCCGCCATCCGCGCACAGAACACCGAGGTGCCGGCGGGCAGCCTGGCGATGACGCCGCAGAGTGATCCGCGGGCCTTCAGCTATACCATCACGGCGGGGGGGCGGCTAAGCGACGTCGACGATTTCCGTGAGATCTTCCTGCGCACCAACCCGGACGGGTCGGCACTGCGCCTGCATGACGTGGCGCGCATCGAACTCGGCGCCTCCTTCTATGGCGTGGATGCCCGCCTGAACGGCGCGGCCATGTCGCCGATCATCATCAACCAGCAGCCCGGGGCCAACGCCCTGGAGACGGCCGCGGCGGTCAAGGCGACTATGGCCGAGCTGGAGGGGCGTTTCCCGCCCGGGCTCGAGCAGGTGGTGCCCTACGACACCACCCTGTTCATCGATGCCTCCGTCAACACCGTGACCAAGGTGTTCATCGAGGCCTTCCTGATCGTCGGCGTCATCCTGTTCATCTTCCTGCAGAACTGGCGCTTCACGGTGATCGCCATGTCGGTGGTGCCGGTCTCGGTGCTGGCCACCTTTGCCGGCTTCTACGCCTTTGGTTTCTCGATCAACCTGCTCACGCTCTTCGCCCTGGTGCTCTCCATCGGCATCGTGGTGGACGACGCCATCCTGGTCGTGGAGAACGTCGAACGGGTGTTGAGCGAGGACGAAGAGATCAGCGTCACCCAGGCCACCGTTCGCGCCATGAAGGAGGTGGGCGGCCCGGTCATCGCCACCTCGCTGATCATGGCCGCGGTGTTCGTGCCGGTGGCCTTTCTGGGCGGTTTCACCGGGCAGATCTACCAGCAGTTCGCCCTCACCGTGGCCGTGTCGGTGGCCTTCTCGGCGCTGATGGCGCTGACCTTCACCCCAGCCCTGTCGGCGATCTTCATCAAGCACAAGCCGGTAAACGGCAATGAAACGACATTTCGGCGAGCCATCAACACCCCGCTGCGCCTCTTCGATCGCCTCTTCGCTGCCATTACCGCCGTCTACATGTGGGTGGTCAAGGTGCTGGTGCGCTTCTGGGGCCTGGCGCTGCTACTCACCGCCCTGGTGATCGGCGGCGCCTGGTGGCTCTACCAGAGCACGCCCTCGACCCTGGTGCCGGAGACCGACCAGGGCATCGTGCTGGCCAGCATACAGTTGCCGGACTCCGCCTCCCTGGCGCGCACCCAGGACTACATGGCCGAGTTGAGCGCCCAGATCGAGGAGATCGATGGGGTCGAGTACAGCTCTGCCGTGGCGGGCTACGACATCCTCTCCAGTGCGGTCAACACCGCCCGCGGCGTGATGTTCATCAACATGAAACCCTGGGGCGAGCGTGAGCTGACCGCCAATGAACTGGTCGGTCAGATCATGCAGCTCGGTGCCCAGACGCCTGGCGGTTCGGCCATGGCCTTCAACATGCCGCCGATCATGGGACTCTCCACCACCGGGGGGTTCACCGGCTACCTGCAATCCTTCGAGGGCGTCTCTTCCCAGGAGCTTTTCCAGGCCGCGATGCAGGTGATGCAGGCAGCTGGCGAGAATCCGGCGCTGCAGCGAGTGTTCACCACCTTCAACGTCAACGTGCCGGGCTACCGGGCCGAGATCGACCAGCAGAAGGCGCTCAGCTACGGCGTGGCACTACCGGATCTCTACGCCTCCCTGTCGAACACCTTCGGCACCGGTTTCGTCAACTACTTCAGCTATCAGAACCGCAACTTCCAGGTCTATCTGCAGAACGAGGATGAGTTCCGCCGTACGCCGGACGACATCGCCAGCGTCTACGTGCGCGGCGGCAACGGCGAGCGGATCCCGCTCTCGGAATTCGTGACCCTCGAGCGGCAGGCCAAGCCGGCGGTGGTGTCGCGTTTCGGGGTCTACCTGGGCGCCCAGTTCCAGGGCGGCCCGGCGCCGGGCTACAGCTCCGCCCAGGCGGTCGCCGCCATGGAGGAGATCGTCCAGGAAACCCTGGGCGACAACTGGGGGATGGGTTGGACCGGCACCGCCTACCAGGAGACCCAGATGGGCAGCACCGCCACCCTGGCCATCGTCTTCGGCTTGCTGATGGTGTTCCTGATCCTGGCGGCCCAGTACGAGAGCTGGTCGCTGCCACTGGCGGTGCTCACCGCCACGCCCTTCGCCTTCCTCGGCGGCATCGGCGGTATCGTGCTGCGTGGGCTCGACACCAGCGTCTATGTGGAGATCGGCATGCTGGTGGTGGTGGGGCTGGCGGCCAAGAACGCCATCCTCATCGTCGAGTTCGCCGAGCTGCAGCGCAAGGAGCAGGGCCAGTCGATCCGCGAGGCGGCCATCTCCGCGGCCCAGCTGCGCTTCCGGCCCATCGTGATGACCTCGCTGGCGTTCATCTTCGGCACCCTGCCACTGGCATTGGCCACTGGAGCAAGCGCTACCAGCAGCCATCATATCGGCACCACCGTGGCGGTGGGCATGGCCACGGTGGCGGTGCTGGGCAGCTTCTTCGTGCCGAGTTTCTACGCCATGATCGCGGCGATCTCCGACTGGCTGCGGCACAGGCTCAAAGGCCAGGAGGCGACGGGGCGACGTGCCGAGAGCAAGTCGGCGTGACCCCTGTCAGCCCATCGCTCGCCACCGCGGGCAATGGGCTAGGCTAAGACAACAGAGCCGTTTGCCGGCTAACGACCGACACGGGAGGTGTGCATGGAGTCCGTTCGCCAGATCGCGCTGAGTTTCCCCATGGTGGTGTTCAGCATCCTGCTGATGCTGGCGGCGCTCTACTGGCTGCTGGTGCTGCTGCGCGTGGCGCCGCTGGAGCTCTTCGAGCACGACAGCCTCAAGGGCGATCACTTGGCAAGCACCCTGGTGGCGCTGGGGTTTGCCGGCGTGCCGGCAAGTGTCGCGCTCAGCGTGCTGGTGGTGCTGGCCGGGGCCCTCACCCTGGCGGTGGAGCTCGCCGTGCTGCGTTGGCTGCCGCTGGGGCTGTTCCGCATTCCGCTGGGCGTGGCCGTGCTGTGGGCAGCCTTCGCCCTGGCCTCGCCGCTGGCCAGCGCCCTCTGCCATGCCCTGCATCGCTGGTTCCATCGCCACGCCTCCAGCCATCGGCGCAGCCTGTTGGGCGAGTGCGTCGAGGTGCAGGCGGAGCCGGATGCCGAAGGCTGGACCACGGCGAGCCTCGCCGACGACCCGGCGTGCCAGGTGCGCCTGCACGGCAAGCCGGAGAGCATGCCCCACGCCGGGGAGCGTCGCGTACTGGTCAAGTTCGTGGCCGAAGAGGACGCCTTTCGCAGCGTGGCGGAGCGCGATTTCCTTGATGCGCGCACCCGGCTGAGCCGCCTGCGCCTCAAGCGCCAGGCAGGCAACGGCGGCCCGGCAAACTCACCCTGACGAGCTTCGGGGTGCGGCGACCAGTTGCAGCAGGGCTTCCACCAGGATCATGCCGCGCGCCTGGATGGAAAAGGCCTCGGGGCTGCGCAACCAGTCGTGAAAGAGCCCGCCGAGACACGACTGCAGGAGTTCGGCGGCGATGGCCGGGGAAAGGTCGTCACGCAG
The DNA here is from genome assembly GCF_010994375.1 of Halomonas sp. NO4. Taxonomy (GTDB): domain Bacteria; phylum Pseudomonadota; class Gammaproteobacteria; order Pseudomonadales; family Halomonadaceae; genus Halomonas. The sequence goes on along the minus strand of NZ_WHMA01000035.1, from coordinate 2,988 downwards.
CTGGCCGCGGGCGTGGGCGGCGGTGAAGTAGTCGGTCAGGGCGCCAAGGGACTCCTTGGCCATCTCGCGCTGCATGGCGATGGGATCGATGTCGCTGAAGAACTCGCAGCGATGGATGAGGATGGCGTAGACGCGGCGATACTCGGGGCGATCAAGGCGCTGAAAGCCGCGCTGGCAGGCAAGGCGGACCGCCTCCAGGGGCACGGCGTCGAGTCCTGGCGCATCGATCTCCTCGGCAAGCTCCTGAAAGGGCATGCGCACGCGCTCGAGCAGGGCGCGGAAGAGGTCTGCCTTGTTGCGGAAGTGCCAGTAGACGGCGCCGCGTGTCATGCCCGCCTGGCGGGCGATCTGCTCCAGCGAGGCGCGGGCCACGCCCTTTTCAAAGAAGACCGCCTCGGCGGCGTCGAGCAGCGTCTCACGGGTGGCGGCGGCTTCGGCCTTGGTGCGTCGGGCCATGGAATGGCACGCTCCTCTTCACGGCATCGTTCATTGCACTCTGGCCGTCATTCTACGCGAGCCCGCGGTCTTTTACATTCATCGCTGTATCTTTATTGTCCGGCCCGCCGGGCGGCTCGTCATTTGCGCACAGGGCCGGTATAAAGGGCGAAACAGTGTTCGCTAACAGGAAGTGTGCATGGCTCGTACCCCCTTTACCCTTGCTGGTGTCCGCGTGGCGCCGGGCAGCCGGACCCAGATCGACGTGCCGGTGGCGCGCCTGTACACCCACGCGCCGTTGCATATTCCCGTCGAGGTGGTGCACGGCCGACAGGCCGGTCCGGTGCTGCTGGTATGCGGCGGTATCCACGGCGACGAGATCAACGGAGTGGAGATCGTGCGTCGCCTGTTGCGCTCCAAACAGCTCCAGGGGCTGCGCGGGACCCTGGTGGCGGTGCCCATCGTCAACGTCTTCGGGTTCGTGCAGCACAGCCGCTACCTGCCGGATCGCCGTGACCTCAACCGCTGCTTTCCCGGCAGCGAGTCGGGCTCGCTGGGTGGTCGCGTGGCCGCGCTGTTCCGCGAGGCGATCGTCGATCACGCCACCCATATCATTGACCTGCATACCGGCGCGATCCACCGCACCAACCTGCCGCAGATCCGCGCTCAGTTGACCGCGGGCGGCGAGACCGAACGCATGGCCAACGCCTTCGGTGCGCCGGTGATCCTCAATGCCGAGCTGCGCGAGGGTAGCCTGCGCCACTACGCCCAGAACCGTGGCATCCCGGTGCTTACCTACGAGGCGGGTGAGGCGCTGCGCTTCGACGAGTGGGCGATCACTCCGGGGGTGCGTGGGGTGCTGCGGGTGATGCGTCGCCTGGGAATGCTCACCGGGGAGCACCGCCGCCGTCAGCCACCGGGGGCGGAGATCGCCAACGGCTCGAGCTGGGCTCGGGCACCCATCGACGGCATCCTGCGCCCGCGGGTGCGCCTTGGCGCTCGCGTCGCCAAGCGCGACGTGCTGGGCAAGGTGGCCGACCCCTTCGGCAACGCCGAGGAGGCCGTGACCGCCATGGCCGACGGTATCGTGATCGGCATGAGCCGGCTCCCGCTGGCCAACGAAGGCGAGGCGCTTTTTCATATCGCCCGCTTCGATGCCATCGAGGAGGCGGAGAGCGCCGTGGAGGATTTCCACTCCAGCCTCACCCCGCCACCCGACGCGCTCTACTGAATCAGGCGATGGCCACTGCGGGCGGGGCCTCGGGCACCAGCCCCAGGGCATCGTCAAAGACCTGCAGGCCGGCCCCCTCACGATGGGCATGCTCGGAGAGGTGGCGACGGAAGCGGCGACCGCCTTTCTGGCCCTGGAACAGGCCCAGCAGGTGGCGAGACACGTGGTTAAGCTTGGCGCCTTCCTCGAGCCGGCGGGCGATATAGGGGCGCATGGCGCGCGCGGCCGCATGGCGGCTCGCGGCCGGCCCTGGCTCGCCGTAGAGCGTCTCGTCGACACCGGCCAGCAGCCAGGGGTTCTGGTAGGCCTCGCGGCCCACCATCACGCTGTCGACGGCCGAGAGCTGTTCGCGGCACTCGCCCAGCGTCTTGAGGCCGCCGTTGATACCGATATGCAGCTCCGGTCGACTGCCCTTGAGGCGATGCACGCGCGGATAGTTGAGCGGCGGGATGTCGCGGTTCTCCTTGGGGGAAAGGCCCTGCAGCCACGCCTTGCGCGCATGCACGATGAAGGTGTTGCAGCCGGCATCGGCAACCATGGCGATGAAGCGCGCGAGGTCGGCGTCCTCGTCCTGGTCGTCGATGCCGATGCGGCATTTCACGGTGACCGGGATCGACACCGCGTCGCCCATGGCGCGCACCGCCGCCACCACCTTTTCGGGGTGGCCCATCAGGCAGGCGCCGATCAGGTTGTTCTGGACACGATCGCTGGGGCAGCCGACGTTGAGGTTCACCTCGTCGTAGCCCCAGGCCTCAGCGATGGCCGCGCACTCGGCGAGCTCGCAGGGATTGCTGCCGCCGAGCTGCAGGGCGAGGGGGTGCTCGACATCGTCGTACCCCAGGAAACGGTCGCGCGGGCTGCCGTGCAGGATGGCGCCGGTGGTGACCATCTCGGTGTAGAGCAGGGCGCGCCGCGTCAGGGTTCTGGCGAATGCGCGGTAGTCGCGGGTCGTCCAATCCATCATCGGCGCCACGGAGAAAGTCCTGTCCAGCGCAGGGCGCGCGGTGTCAGTATCCATGCGGGTTGTGGCGGTTGCCTTATCTGTCATAACTGTACATATTTAGTGGTTGAGCCCTGTTTTTCGCCATGGGTTGGTACATTTTTGGCACACGGGGCTCTGGCGATTTGGTATATCAGGGAGATTCGCGTGGCGACGATCAGGAAGCGTCGGCGAAAGGACGGCAGTTTCTCATACCTGGCCCAGATCCGCATCGCCCGCCGTGGGCAACCAGACCACTCGGAGTCGCGGACGTTCCCCAGGAAGCGATGCCTGTCAAGCTTGTTGGAACCTGGAGTCAGGCGGCTTCTAATCGCTGATCGCG
>NZ_WHMA01000034.1 GCF_010994375.1 Halomonas sp. NO4 | reverse complement strand
ACCGTATGCCCGGTGGTGTGGGAGGGCGCCGGGGGCAACCCCGGCCCCTACCCGATGGGTTAATGCCGCCCGCCGGCGTTCGGGCTCAATCCAGGTAGTCGAACACCTTGACGATGCGCTGCACACCGCCGATGCCCGAGACCGCATCGACAATGCGGTCGGCCTCGGTGCGGGTGACGATGCCCATGATGTAGACGCTGGCGTTCTCGGTGATGAAACGCAGGCGGCTGGTATCGATGGTCTCGTCGGCGGCCAGAGTGGCGCGAATGCGCGTATTGAGCCAGGTGTCGGCGAGGCGCTGACTGGCCGGCAGGTTGCCGGCGATGGCCAGTTCGTTGTGGACGTCGCGCACGTTGCGCACCTCGCTGGCCACCTCGCTGGCCATCTCCCGGAGCTCCTCGCTGGGCACCTGGCCGGTGAGCAGGACCACGCCGTTGTAGGCATCGACGTTGATGCGGGCGTCGCCCAGGCGCGCGTCGGTGCGCCGCAGGTTGTGGGTGATCTTGGTCTCGATGCTTTCGTCCTCGACCTGGGTGCCGAGGGTGCGCTCGCCGTAGTTCTCCTCGATGGTGCCGGGATGGGTGACGCCTGTGACGGTGGTACAGCCGGCCAGACCGAGGAGGGCAGCCAGGAGCAGGAGCGGGAAAAGACGGGACAGGGTCATGGGGCTTACTCGCTTGTGCCGAAGAGTTGTTCGTCGATGAGATCGCACAGGCAGTGGATCACCAGCAGGTGGACTTCCTGGATGCGTGCCGTGGAGGTGGCCGGGACGCGAATCTCGCAGTCATCCTGGCCGAGCAGGGAGGCCATGTTGCCGCCGTCGCGACCGGTCAGGGCCACCACGGTCATCTCGCGGTCATGCGCTGCCTGAATGGCCTGGATCACATTGGCCGAGTTGCCGCTGGTGGAGATCGCCAGCAGGATGTCACCGGGCTGGCCCAGGGCGCGCACCTGCTTGGAAAACACCTCGTTGTAGCTGTAATCGTTGGCGATGGAAGTGAGCGTCGAGGTGTCGGTGGTCAGTGCCAGCGCCGGCAGGCTGGGGCGCTCGCGCTCGAAACGGTTGAGCAGCTCCGAGGAGAAGTGCTGGCTGTCGCCCGCGCTGCCACCGTTGCCGCAGGCCAGGATCTTGCCTTCGGTGACCAGGCATTGAACCATCATCTGGCTGGCGACCTCGATGAAGGGCGGCAGTACCTCGCTGGCATAGGTCTTGGTGTCGATGCTGGCGTTGAAGTGTCCGAGTATTCGCTGCTGGAAGTCCATTCTGTCGTCCTGGTCCCGGGGCGCATAGAGGCGTTGGTCCGCCTTCCCTAGAAGGCTTCGAAGGCCCCCGGCACCCACTCGTAATGCAGGGCGGGTGGTGTGCCGGTCACGGCCAGCGCATCGAAGCGGCACGGACATGATAGCCGGTTGCGGGTGAGATAAAAACGCGCCGCCCGGATCAGACGGCGCTGTTTGGTCGCGGTGATCGTCTCCAGCGGATGGCCGTGACGGCTGTCGGCGCGGTGGCGCACTTCGACGAACACCAGGGTGTCGCCGTGGCGCATCACCAGGTCCAGTTCGCCGCCCTTGGCGTGCTGGTTGCGTGCCACCAGCTTGAGTCCCTAGGCGATCAGCCAGTCGGCGGCCAGCTGCTCGATGCGCGCGCCCCGCGCGCGGGCATCAGTCGCTGCCATTGTCGCTGTCCGACGCGTCCGGCTGACCATTGCTGCCGGGCAGGCCCGATAGCGGTGCGCCGTTGTCGCCCCACAGGTCGGTGACCAGGACCGGGCGGGGCAGGCCGCTCTCGAAGCGCGCCCAGGGCAGGCGGCGATGGATGCGGCCGTCGGAGCCCACGGCCAGGGTGCCGGTGGCGCCGAACAGCTCGCTTTCCGGCAGCAGGCGGAACTGGGGAAGGCGCAGCGCCAGCTCGTAGGCGTCCACCCCCATGGCCATCAGGCGGAACAGCGAGGGGTCGGCGTCCTCTTGCAGCGCCCGGTAGCTGGCCAGGTAGGGGAGCGCTTCCTCGCCGCCCACGGCGGCGTCGGGAATCTGCCAGGGAATGTCGATGAAGTTGACGTCGTCGAGGTCGTGGTCGAGCAGTGGCTGGGGGCGCCCCTCGTAGAGGTGGGAGGTGGCGTAGACGGGCAGTTCGCCGGCGTCGTAGTAATCCAGCGTCGGCGGCACCTGGCGTGCGTAGTTGGGCACTGCGAGCAGGAATAGCATGTCGGGTCGTCCGCCGGCCAGCGTGCGCTGGGTGCTGTCGGTGGCCGAGCCGGAGGGGGCATAGGCCACGCGGTTGGTAAGGGTCCCCCCGTGCTCCTGCCACGCCGCGGCGAAGGCGCCGCCCACGCGGCGGCCCCACTCGTTGTCGGGAATCAGCATGGCGGCACGCCGGTGGCCGTCATCGCGGGCGCGGCGCGCCACCTGGCGGGCCTCGTCCTCGGCCGAGAGGCCGTACTGGTAGAGGTTCTCGGCGCGGTTGCGCTCGCCCTCGCCGTAGTTGAGGGCCAGCGTCGGCAGGGGGACGCGGTCGCGATTCTCGAGCCGCGTGACCAGCGACTTGTCGAGGGGGCCGATCACCACCTGAGCGCCGGCGTCGCGGGCTTCGGCGTAGAGCAGGTCGAGGTCGCCGAGGCTGGAGTCGAAGAAGCTCAGGCGCACGCCGCCGTTGCGTTCCACGGCGTTGAGATGGTGAGTGCGGATGCCCTCGCGGATCGCCTCGGCGACACCGGCCAGCGAGCCCGTTTCGGGAAGCATGACGGCGACGTGGCGGACCGCCTGGCCGCGCAGTTCGCGCAGGGCGAGCAGGTCGCTGGGCACTTCGCGCGCGGCGGGGTGACGAGGGTTGCGCTCGCGCCAGGTCTCCAAGCGGGCGAAGAGGCGCTCGACGTCGCTGCCCGCTTCGCGGGGCAGGCGTGCCAGCTCGATCCAGCCGGCGGTGAGCGACCCGGCACCCTCTTCCAGCGCGGCGAGCTGCTGACCGTCGAGACGCGACAGCGAGTGCCAGATATCCTCGTTGAGGGCCACGCCCTCGCTGTCGCGCTGCACGGCAAGCAGCGCCCGGGCGGCGGCCAGGTGCTCGCCGATGCGCGCCAGGGCGCGCCCCTGGCGCTCGCGCAGGGTGCGGCGCGCCTCGCCAGGCAGGTCGCGCTCGTCGAGCGCCTGGGTGGCGCGCAGCACCGCCGAGGGGTCGTCCGCCTCGCCGCCCAGCCGCGAGAGTAGCAGCGCCCAGCGCCGGTAGGCGTCGTCGTCGAGGGCCTGGTCCTCCAATGCAGTAGCGATCTCCAGCGCCTGGGTGCGCTGGCCCTGGCGTGCTAGGATGTCCGCCGCTTCGAGGCGGCTCATTGCGGCCTGTTCGCCTTCCTGCTGACGGGCCTGTTCGAGCAGCGTCTGCGGGTCGTCGGGGAGGCGCTCGACCGGTCCGGGCTGATACGCACAGCCGCCGACGAGCAGCAGGGCGAACAGCGCGGTGGCCAGCAGGCCGCGAGGCGTCTTGTCCATGGAACCGTATCCCTTGTCGTTTTCGCTCCGGGAGCCCTCATGTCTGATACGAGCTCGGGTTCATTGTACGTGGTCGCCACGCCGATTGGGAATCTGGACGACCTGAGCCCGCGGGCGGCCCGGGTCTTGGCGGAGGTGGCCCTGGTGGCGGCGGAGGACACCCGCCACAGCGCCCGGCTGCTGCGGCACCTGGGGCTGCACCGTCCGCTGCTCTCGCTGCATGAGCACAACGAGGCGGCGCGGATCGAGCGGATCGATGCGTGCCTGGTCGCCGGGGAGGATGTCGCCCTGATCAGCGATGCCGGCACGCCCCTGATCAGCGACCCCGGCTTCGTGCTGGTGCGCGAGCTGCGTGCGCGCGGTCGGCGCGTGGTACCGGTGCCCGGAGCCTGCGCCCTGGTGGCGGCGCTCTCGGCGGCGGGCCTGCCCACCGACCGCTTTCGGTTCGAGGGCTTCCTGCCGGCGCGTTCGGCGGCTCGCCGGACGCGCCTCGAGGCCCTGGCGGATTGCGAGGCGACCCTGGTGTGCTACGAGTCGCCGCACCGCATTCGCGACACCCTGGCGGATATCGCCGCCACCCTCGGTGCGCGTCGCCTGGTGCTCGCCCGGGAGCTGACCAAGGCCTTCGAGACCTTCCTCGAGGGCAGTGCTGAGGTGCTCCTGGCGCGCATGGCCGCCGACCCCGACCAGGCGCGCGGCGAATTCGTGATCATGGTGGCCGGCGCCGAGCCGCGTGCGGCGCCGGCGGAGGCCGCGGTGGAAGGCCGGGCGCTGCTCGGCGCGCTGCTGGCCGAGGGCGTGGGGGTCAAGCAGGCCGCCGGGGTAGCGGCGCGGCTGCTGGGCGGGGCCAAGAAGGCCTGGTATGCCGAGGCCCAGGCGCTCAAGGAGGCCCGGGAAAGCCATTGAGGGGGTTCCGTGGCGCTGGTATTCTTGCGCTCGGAGTCGGCCAGACAGTCGCCGCCGGCCCGGCCATGCGGCCGGCGTCGGGGGAGGAAAGTCCGGGCTCCACAGGGCAGGGTGCCAGGTAACGCCTGGGCGGCGCGAGCCGACGGAAAGTGCAGCAGAGAGCAGACCGCCTACGTCTCCTGCGGGAGGCCGGCAAGGGTGAAAGGGTGCGGTAAGAGCGCACCGCACGCCTGGCAACAGCGCGTGGCACGGCAAACCCCACCCGGAGCAAGACCAAATAGGAACCCCATGACGTGGCCCGCGTCGGGTTCGGGTAGGTCGCTTGAGCGCGGCGGTGACGCAGCGCCTAGAGGAATGGCTGTCCGCGACAGAACCCGGCTTATCGGCCGACTCCCCCTTTTCTTTCCGGCCGGCATGACGGCATCGCCGTCGCCCGGCTCCAACACCGAGAAGCGCATGTCGTCCTCCGCCCCCGAATCGTCCCCCCGCGGCTATCGCCATGCCAGCGTCCTGCTCGACGGGGCGGTCGAGGCCCTGGTGCACGACCCCGCCGGCCTCTATCTGGACGGTACCTTTGGGCGCGGTGGCCACAGTCGCGCCATTCTCTCCCGGCTGTCGCCGCAGGGGCGGCTGCTGGCCATCGACCGCGACCCCCAGGCCGTGGCCGAGGCCGGCGGCATCGACGACCCTCGCTTCACCATCGAGAAGGGCGAGTTCGCCCGCCTCGGCGAGATTGCCGAGCGCCACGGGGTCCACGAGCGCCTGGCCGGGGTGCTGCTCGACGTGGGGGTCTCCTCGCCCCAGCTCGATGACCCCGAGCGCGGCTTCAGCTTCCTGCGCGACGGGCCCCTCGACATGCGCATGGATCCCACCGGCGGCGAAAGCGCGGCGGACTGGTTGGCCAGGGCCGGCGAGGCGGAGATCGCCGGGGTGTTCAAGGCCTATGGCGAGGAGCGCTTCGCACGCCGCCTGGCCAGGGCCATCGTGGCGCGCCGCGTGGAGCGGCCCTTCACCCGCACCGCCGACCTGGCCGAGGTGGTCAAGGCCGCCCATCCCGCCTGGGAAAAGGGCAAGCACCCGGCCACGCGGGTCTTCCAGGCGCTGCGCATCCACGTCAACGGCGAGCTCGAGCAACTCGATGCAGCGCTCGCCGCCGCGCTGGAGGCGCTGGCGCCGGGCGGCCACCTGGTGGTGATCAGCTTCCACTCCCTCGAGGATCGTCGCGTCAAGCGCTTCATTCGCCAGCACGTGCGCGGCGACAGCCATCTGCCGCGCGGCATGCCGCTGCGCGATGACCAGCTCGCACGCCGTCTCGTCGCCCTGGGCAAGGCGCGTCGCCCCGGGCCCGACGAAGTCGCGGACAACCCGCGTGCCCGCAGCGCGGTGATGCGCGCAGCACGCAAGCTGGCCTGAGGGACACCATGAGCGCAGTACGTCAGGCGTCCGACACTTCCCGCTACGGCTGGCCGCTAGGGCGATTCGGTGGCCTGCGCCTGTGGCTACTGCTCCTGCTGATGGCGGTCTGTCTAGCCTCGGCCATGGCGGCGATCACCGTCAGCCACCTGACCCGCGAACAGTACGCCCGGCTGCAGCAACTCGAGCGGGAACGCGATCAGCTGCAGACGGAGTGGGGGCGCCTGCTGCTCGAGGAGAGCGCCTGGTCGTCGCCGGCGCGGATCGAGCGCCTGGCGGTGGAGCGGCTGGACATGCGCCTGCCCGACGTCGCCGACGTCGAGGTGATTCGCCCATGAGCGCCACCCCGTCCAGCGGTGTCACGCCGCGCCGCCGCCCCGCGTCACCGCCCATGGGGCGGGCGCGCTACTTCCTGGTACTGGTGCTGGTCGCGATCGGCATGCTGCTGCTGGCCGGGCGCATCGTGACCCTCCACGTCCTCGACCGGCCCTTCCTGCAGGGGCAGGGCAATGCGCGCATCCTGCGTACCGAGCCGCTCTCCGCCCACCGGGGCATGATCACCGACCGCCACGGTGAGCCACTGGCGATCTCCACGCCGGTGGTGACGCTCTGGGCCAATCCCCAGGAAGTGCCCGAGGATCGCATCCAGCGCCTGATGCTGGCCCAGGCGCTGGAGACGCCGCTGGAGACGCTCGACGCTCGCCTCGAGCGCTACGCCGAGCACGAGTTCATGTACCTGCGCCGCCAGCTCACCCCTCAGGCCGCCCAGCGGGTGCTCGACCTGCGCCTGGCCGGGGTCTACGCCCAGCACGAATACAAGCGCTACTACCCCGCCGGCGAGGTGGCGGCCCAACTGATCGGTGTCACCAACGTCGACGACCGCGGCCAGGAGGGGTTGGAGCTCGCCTATCAGCCTTTCCTCGCCGGCACCCCGGGACAGCGGCGTGTGGTCAAGGACCGCCGCGGTCAGCTGGTGCGCGACCTCGAGGTGCTCCGCGAGGCGGAACCCGGCGGCGAGCTGACGCTGGCCATCGACCAGCGCCTGCAGTACATGGCCTATCGCGAACTCAAGGCGGCGGTCGCCGAGCACGGTGCCGACGGCGGCATCGTGGTGATGCTCGATGCGCGCACCGGCGAGGTGCTGGCCATGGCCAACCAGCCCTCCTACAACCCCAACAACCGCGCAGGACTCGATCCCCAGGGGCTGCGCAATCGGGCCATCGTCGACGTTTTCGAGCCCGGTTCGGTGATGAAGCCACTGGCCATGTCGGCGCTGCTCGAGACCGGGGAGTTCCCCCCCGGCACCGTGGTGGATACCGCGCCGGGCTGGATGGTCATCGACCGCTTCACCATCAAGGACATCCGCAACTATGGTGAGTTGAACCTGGCCGAGATTCTCGAGAAGTCCTCCAACATCGGCATGTCCAAGCTGACCCTGCAGCTCGACGACCCGGTGGTGCCCGAGCGCTACCGGGCCCTGGGCTTCGATCGGGTCCCGGGGACTGGCTTCCCGGGCGAAGCCAGCGGCAGCGTGCCGGCGCCGGTGCGCTGGTCCAGCAGCCAGTGGGCGGCCCTCTCCTACGGCTATGGCCTCTCGGTCTCGGCCCTCCAGCTGGCCAGCGCCTATACCGCCATCGCCAATCATGGCGAACGCCTGCCGCCCTCCCTGCTGCGTGTAGACCAGGCGCCACCGGGCGAGCCCGTGATCGATCCCCAGGTCGCCGATCGCATCCTGGCCATGATGGATCAGGCCGTGGAGCCGGAGAGCGGTGCCCGGCGCGCCCAGGTGCCGGGCTACAGCGTGGCGGGCAAGACCGGCACCGTACGCAAGACCGGGGGCGCGGGGTACCAGGAAAACGCCTACCGCTCGCTGTTCGTGGGCATTGCACCGGTCTCCGAGCCGCGCATCGTCACCGTGGTGATGATCGACCATCCGCGCGGCGACGACTACTTCGGGGGCGCCGTGGCCGCCCCGGTCTTCTCGCGCGTCGTCGGCAGCGCCCTGCGCCTGCTCGATGTGCCACCCGACCAGCGCGAGCGCCCCTGACGATGCCTGCCGGAGGAGAGCCCATGTACGTGACGGCAACCCGTTTCGAGGCGGCGCTGCGCCGCTGCTGGCCCGAGCTGACCCTGGCGCCACCCACGTCGGCGCGCCTGCGCCTGGTGGAGGACAGCCGGGGCGTGGCGCCGGGCGACGTCTTCGTGGCGCTGCCCGGCGAAGCCGCCGATGGCCGTGACCATGTCGAGGCGGCCCTGGCGGCCGGCGCTTCCGCCGTGCTCTATCATCTGGGCCGTGACGAGCGCCTGCCCGAGGCGCTGAACGACCCCCGGGTGCTGGCACTGCCCTATCTGCGCCAGCGGCTGGGCGAACTGGGGCAGGCGTTCTTCGCGGTGCCAGAGGCGCTGGAGCTCATCGGTGTGACCGGTACCAACGGCAAGAGCTCGGTGACCCACTACCTGGCCGAGCTGAGCCGGCTCCTGGGGCGTGATGCCGGGGTGGTCGGCACCCTCGGCCACGGGCGACCGGGGCACCTGACCGAGGGCCGCCTGACCACGCCGGGGCCGTTGGCGCTGCAGGCGGCACTTGGCGAGCTGGCCGGGGAGGGCATGACGCGCATCGCCCTGGAGGTCTCCTCCCATGCCTTGGAGCAGGGTCGCCTCGATGGCTGCCGGGTCAGCGCGGCGGTGTTCACCAACCTGAGCCGCGACCATCTCGACTACCACGGCAGCATGGCCGCCTACGCCGCGGCCAAGGCGCGGTTGTTCCGCCGCCCCGAGCTCGACCTGGCGGTGGTCAACGCCGACGACCCCCTGGCGCGGCTGATGCTGGCCGGCGTGGGCGAGGGCGTGCGGGTACTTGCCGTGGGCAGCGACCCGGCGGCCACGCTGCGGGTGCTCGACTGGCAGGCCTCACCGACGGGCCAGCTCGCCCTCGTCGCCACCCCGGAGGGCGAGCGCCCCCTCGAGCTTTCACTGCTTGGGCGCTTCAGCCTCGACAACCTGCTGCTGGCCATGGCCACTCTCTATGGCGCCGGCGAATCGCTCGACGACCTTTTCGATGCCGCCGCGCGGGTCTCGCCGGTAGCGGGGCGGCTGCAGCCGCTGATCCGGCCCGGCTGCCCTCGGGTGATCGTCGACTACGCGCATACCCCCGATGCCCTGGAGAATGCCCTGGCAGCGCTGCGTGCCCATCTGCCCGGCCAGGGGCGGCTGTGGTGCCTGTTCGGCTGCGGCGGGGATCGCGACAGCGGCAAGCGAGCGCTGATGGGCGCCGCCGCCGAGCGCCAGACCGAGCGCCTGGTGATCACCGACGACAACCCACGCAGCGAGGAGGCCGCTGCCATTCGCGAGCAGGTCATGGAGGGCCTCTCGGCGGCGGGGCGAGAAAAGGCCTGGAACCTGGCCGGACGGGGCGAGGCCATCGCCCGGGTGCTGGCCGAGGCGGCGCCCGAGGACGTGGTACTCGTCGCCGGCAAGGGCCACGAGACCTATCAGGAGATCGACGGCGTGCGCCATCCCTTCAGCGACGTGGATGCCGTGAACCGGGCGCTGGCGCGCCGGGAGGCCTCGGCATGAGCCAGTGCGGCTTGGAGAGCCTCGCCGCGGTGGCCGCGGCGCTGGGGGTGGCGCCACCCGTGACGGATCGCCCGCTGGCCGGCGTTGCCACCGACACCCGGGGAATAGCCCCCGGCGCGCTCTTCGTGGCGCTCGTCGGCGAGCGCTTCGACGCCCACGCCTTTCTCGCCCAGGCGCGGGAGGCGGGCGCCGCCGCCGCCCTGGTGGAGCGGCCGGTGGACGACCCGCTGCCCCAGCTGGTGGTCCCGGATACGCGCCTCGCCCTGGGCCTGCTCGCGCGGGCACGACGACGCGCCTGGGGCAGGCCCCTGGCGGCGGTGACCGGCAACAGCGGCAAGACCAGCGTCAAGGAGCTCCTCAAGGCGCTGCTGGCGCCCCACGGCGCGACGCTGGCCACCCACGGCAACCTCAACAACGACATCGGTGCGCCGCTGACCCTGCTCGAGCTTGCCCCCGACCACCGCCACGCCGTGGTCGAGCTGGGGGCCAACCACCTGGGCGAGATCGCCTGGACCACCGCCCTGGCCGAGCCGCAGGTGGCGGTGATCACCAACGTCACCGGTGCCCATGTCGGCGAATTCGGCGGCATGGGCCGTATCGCCCAGGCCAAGGGGGAGATTCTCGCCGGGCTGCCGGCCGACGGCGTGGCGGTCCTCAACCGCGACGACGTCTACTTTCCGCTCTGGTCGCGCCTGGCCGCGCCGCGGGAGGTGCTCGACTTCGGCCTGGATGGCGCGGCGCGGGTGCGTGCCACCGAGCTGGCCTGCGACGCCCTGGGACGCTATGCTTTCACGCTTGTCGTGGATGGCCGCCGGCTCGGGCGCATCACCCTGGCCCTGCTGGGGCGCCACAGCGTGGCCAATGCCCTGGCGGCCGCGGCCGCGGCGCTGGCGCTGGGCGTCTCCGCCGAGGGCGTCACCGCCGGCCTGGCGGCCGCCGAGCCGTTGGCGGGCCGTCTCGCCGTGGTGGCGGGCATCCGCGACACGCGCGTGCTGGACGATACCTATAATGCCAATCCCGGCGCCGTGAAGGCGGCGCTTGCGCTGCTTGCCGAGCTGCCGGGGCCGCGCTGGTGCCTGCTGGGCGCCATGGGCGAGCTGGGCGCCGAGGCCGACCGGCTGCATGCCGAGGTCGGCCACTACGCAAGGGAACGGGGAATCGACGTGCTCGGCACCTGCGGGGCGCAGGCCAAGCCCGCCTGCGACGCCTTCGGCGACGGCGGGTGCCATTTCAATGATCGCGAGGCGCTGACGCGCCACGTCCTGGACCATCTGCCCCCCGGCGCCAGCGTGCTGGTCAAGGGCTCGCGCAGCGCCGGTATGGAAGAGGTCGTGGCCGCACTGCGCGCCGACGCATAAGGTGATCGCAACACATGCTGCTTTTTCTGGCCGATTTTCTGGCGCAATTCCAGAGCGCCTTCAATGTTTTCAATTACCTGACCCTGCGCATGATCCTGGGCACCCTGACGGCGCTGCTGCTGTGCCTGTTTCTGGGGCCCTGGATGATTCGTCGCCTGGTGGAGCGCCAGATCGGCCAGGCGGTACGCGACGACGGTCCCCAGTCGCACCTCTCCAAGGCGGGTACGCCGACCATGGGCGGTGCCATGATCCTCGTGTCGATGGCCGTCAGCACCCTGCTGTGGGGCGATCTCGCCAACCACTACGTCTGGATCGTGCTGGCGGTGACGCTGGGCTTCGGGGCCATCGGCTGGGTCGACGATTACCGCAAGGTGGTGGAAAAGAACCCCCGCGGGCTGCCGGCGCGCTGGAAGTACTTCTGGCAGTCGCTGATCGGTGGCCTGGCCGCCGTGCTGCTCTACGTCACTGCCGCCTCGCCGGTGGAGACCAGCCTGATCGTGCCGCTGTTCAAGGAGTTCGTGCTGCCGCTCGGTGTCTTCTACGTGGTGCTCACCTACCTGGTGATCGTGGGCAGTTCCAACGCGGTGAACCTCACCGATGGTCTCGACGGCCTGGCGATCATGCCCACCGTGATGGTGGCCATGGGGCTGGCCGTGTTCGCCTACGCCAGCGGCAACGCCGTCTTCGCCGACTACCTGCAGATTCCCAACATCCCCGGCGCCGGGGAACTGGCCGTGTTCTGTGCCACCATCGCCGGGGCCGGCCTGGGCTTTCTGTGGTTCAACACCTATCCGGCCCAGGTCTTCATGGGCGATGTCGGTGCCCTGGCGCTGGGAGCGGCGCTCGGCGTGGTGGCGGTGATCGTGCGCCAGGAGATCGTGCTCTTCGTGATGGGCGGCATCTTCGTCATGGAGACCATCTCGGTGATCCTGCAGGTGGGCTCCTACAAGCTCACCGGCCGGCGCATCTTCCGCATGGCCCCGCTGCACCACCACTACGAGCTCAAGGGCTGGCCGGAACCGCGCGTCATCGTGCGCTTCTGGATCATCACCGTGGTGCTGGTGCTGGTCGGCCTGGCCACCCTCAAGGTGCGCTGATGCAGTCCGATGGCAGCCGCGAGGCAGGCGGCAGGGTCGCGATATCCGCGGGCATCACCCTCGTCGTGGGCCTGGGGGTTTCCGGCCGGGCGATCTGTCGCCACCTGGCGCGTCAGGGCGTGCCCTTCATGGTCGCCGACACCCGGTCGGCGCCGCCGGGCCTGGACGACTTTCACGCCGCCCATCCGGAAGTGGCGGTTCATCTTGGGCCGCTGACCGAGCTCGATCTCGCCGAGGTGGCCGAAGTGGTGTTGAGCCCGGGCGTCGATCCCGCCACGCCGGGGCTCGAGGGGCTGGCCGAGGCGCGCAACCCGGCCACCGGCGAGCCGCGCCTGGTGGGAGAGATCGCGCTCTTCCGACGTGCCTGCACCGCGTCCGTTGCCGCCATCACCGGCGCCAACGCCAAGTCCACCGTGACCACCCTGCTCGGCGAGATGGCCCGCGAGGCGGGTGTGCGCGTGGCGGTGGGCGGCAACCTGGGCACCCCGGCCCTCGACCTGCTGGCCGAGACACCCGACGCCGAGCTCTTCGTGCTCGAGCTCTCAAGCTTCCAGCTCGAGACGACGCCCTGGCTCGCCGCCGAGACGGCGGCCTTCCTCAACCTCTCCGAGGATCACCTCGACCGCCACGGCGACATGGCGGGCTACCGTGCCGCCAAGCTTGCCATCTTCCGCGGCGCGCGCCACGGCGTGGTCAACGCCGAGGACCCGCTGACCTGGCCGGCGGCGCCGTTGCCGGCCCTGGATCGCTTCACTACCGCCGCGCCCGGCCCGGGAGAGTGGGGCATCGCCCGCCGCGACGGCCGCGACTGGCTGATGCACGGCGAGACGCCGCTGCTCGCCGCCGGGACGATGCGCCTGGCGGGGCGCCACAACCAGGCCAATGCCCTGGCGGCGCTGGCCATGGGCACGCGCCTGGGTCTGCCGCTGGCTGCCATGCGCACGGTGCTCGAGCGCTTTCCCGGCCTGCCGCACCGCGGCGAGACGGTGGCGGTGCGCGACGGCGTGCGCTGGATCAACGACTCCAAGGGAACCAACGTGGGGGCCACGCTCGCCGCCATCGCCGGCCTGGGCCCCACCCTCGAAGGGCGGCTGGTGCTGCTGGCCGGCGGCGTGGGCAAGGGGGCGGACTTCACGCCGTTGGCCGAACCGCTGGCTCGCTATGGCCGTGAGGCGATCCTCTTCGGTGCCGATGCGCCGCGCCTGGCGGCCGCGCTCGAGGGGCGTGTCGCCGTGACCCGGGTGGCGGACCTCGGGGCCGCCATGGGCCGTGCCCGCACGGTCGCACGCCCCGGCGACTGCGTGCTGCTGTCGCCGGCCTGTGCGAGCCTCGATCAGTTCCCCAACTACCAGGCCCGCGGCGACGCCTTCCGTCGCTGGCTCGAGCAGCACCTCGGCGAAGCGGCCGATGGCAAGGAGAGACGTGCATGAAGCGCCTGGCCCGCTGGCGGGAGTCGCTGTCGATGCGTGATCAGCCTTGCGACGGCTGGCTGCTGCTGGCGGCCATCGCGCTGTTGCTGATCGGCTGGGTGATGGTCACTTCCGCCTCCATGGAGGTGGCCGCCGGGCTGACCGGCAACCCCTACTATTTCAGCCAGCGCCACGGCCTCTTCGTGGTGGTCGCCTTCGTCGTGGCGGCCCTGGCGGTGCGCGTGCCGCTGGCCTGGTGGCGGGCCAACGGGCCGCTGCTGCTGCTGCTGGGGTTCGCGCTGCTGGTGGCCGTGCTGCTGGTGGGGCGTGAGGTCAACGGCAGTCGCCGCTGGCTCTCGGTGCCCGGGGTTCCCTTCAACTTGCAGGCCTCGGAAGTCGCCAAGCTGTGCCTGATCGCCTACCTGGCCGGCTACCTGGAGCGCTTTTTGCCCGCCGTGCGCCGCCATTGGGGGGCCTTCCTGCGCCCGCTGCTGGTCATCGGGGTGTTCGCCGCGCTGCTGATCCTCGAGCCGGACTACGGCGCGGTGGTGGTAATGACCGGCTGCGCCATGGGCATGCTGCTGATGGCCGGCGCGCCTTGGGGGCGGTTCGTGCTGCTCCTGATCGGGCTGGGGCTGCTCGGCTTCTACGCCGCCATCGCCGAGCCCTACCGCCTGGCGCGGCTGACCAGCTTCGCCGACCCCTGGGCCGACCAGTTCGCCAGCGGCTACCAGCTGACCCAGGCGCTGATCGCCTTCGGTCGCGGCCACTGGCTGGGCACCGGGCTTGGCAACAGCGTGCAGAAGCTGTATTACCTGCCCGAGGCGCACACCGACTTCGTCTTCGCCGTGCTCGCCGAGGAGCTGGGGCTGATCGGTGCCATCGGCGTGGTGGGGCTCTTCGCACTGCTGATCGTGCGCGCCCTGGCGGTGGGGCGGCGCGCCGAACTGGCGGGCCTGGCGTTCGCGGCCTACTTGAGCTATGGGGTGGCCTTCGTGATCGCCGCCCAGGCTTTCATCAACATCGCCGTGAGTACCGGCATGCTGCCCACCAAGGGCTTGACGCTGCCGCTGCTCAGCTACGGCGGCTCCAGCCTGCTGGTGAGTGCGCTGATGGTGGCGCTGCTGCTGCGCGCCGACATCGAGACCCGTGCCGCTCGGCGCCGGGCCAGCCCCGCGGCAGCCCGCGATGAGGCGCACCACCCTCGTTCATCCTCTCGATCAGAAGGAGCTCGTTCGTGAGCCAGTCATCCGTACGCCGCGCGCTGATCATGGCCGGGGGCACCGGAGGCCATGTCATTCCCGCGCTGTCGCTGGCCCACGGCCTGGCGGCCCAGGGCATCGAGGTGCACTGGCTGGGCAGCCCGCGGGGCATCGAGAACCATCTCGTGCCCGCGGCCAACATCCCCCTGCATCGCATCGCCGTGAGCGGGCTGCGCGGCAACGGCTTAGCCGGCTGGCTGCTGGCCCCCTTCAACCTGACACGGGCCGTGTGGCAGGCGGCGCGGATCATCCGCGGCCTGGACCCGGCGCTGGTGGTGGGGCTGGGCGGCTTTGCCAGCGGCCCCGGCGGCCTGGCCGCCTGGCTGTCGCGCCGCCCCTTGGTGATCCACGAACAGAATGCCGTGGCGGGGCTGACCAACCGCGTGCTGGCGCGCCTGGCGCGCCGGGTCTTCGCCGCCTTTCCCCAGGCCTTTGGCGGCCGCAGCGAGGTGGTCGGCAACCCGGTGCGCGCCGAGATCGCTGCCCTGGGCGAGACGCCGCGAACCGTCGCGGCCATGGCCGGACGCGGGCTGCGCCTGCTGGTGGTGGGCGGCTCGCTGGGTGCCCAGGCGCTCAACGAGCGCCTCCCCGAGGCGCTGGCCCGCCTGCCCGAGGCGAGCCGGCCCGCGGTGCGTCACCAGGCCGGCCGCGACAAGGACGCGGCGACCCGTGAGAGATACGACCAGCATGGCGTCAAAGCGGACGTCACGGCCTTTATCGATGACATGGCGGCGGCCTACGACTGGGCGGATCTCGTCGTCTGTCGGGCCGGGGCGCTCACCGTGGCCGAGCTCGCCGCCGCCGCCAAGCCGGCACTCTTCGTGCCCTTTCCCCACGCCGTTGACGATCACCAGACCGCCAATGCCAGCGCCTTGGTCGAGGCCGGTGGCGCGGCACTGATCCCCCAACGCGACATGACGGCAGCGGCGCTGGCCGAACGCCTGGCGACGCTGCTCGACCCCGACACTCTCGCCACCATGGCCGTGCAGGCGCGCGGCGGTGCCCGCCTCGACGCGGTGGAGCGCCTGGTGGCCGGCTGCATGGAGACAGGTCTTGAGCGATAGCACCCTGGGACCGGTTCCCGGACAGACGATTCCGCCCCGGCACGGCCGGGGCATGGGCATGCGCCGCATCCGGCGCATACATTTCGTGGGCATCGGCGGCGCCGGTATGTGCGGGATCGCCGAGGTCCTGGCCAATCAGGGCTACCGGGTCAGCGGCAGCGACCTCAAGGCGTCGCCGGTGGTCCAGCGCCTTGGCGAGATCGGCATCCGCGTGGCCATCGGCCACGCCGCCGACAACGTGGTGGATGCCGACGTGGTGGTGGTCTCCACCGCCGTGGACGAGAGCAATCCCGAGATCCGCTGGGCCCACGAGCATCGCGTGCCGGTGGTACGCCGCGCCGAGATGCTCGCCGAGCTGATGCGCTTTCGTCACGGCATCGCCGTGGCCGGCACCCACGGCAAGACCACCACCACCAGCCTGTCCGCCACCCTGCTCGGCGAGGGCGGGCTCGACCCGACCTTCGTGATCGGCGGCAAGCTGACCAGCGCCGGCACCAACGCGCGCCTCGGCGAGGGCGACTTCCTGGTGGCCGAGGCCGACGAGTCCGACGCCTCCTTCCTGCACCTGCAGCCCATGGTGGCGGTGGTCACCAATATCGACGCCGACCACATGAGCACCTACGGCGGCGATTTCGAACGGCTCAAGGGCACCTTCATCGAGTTCCTGCATAACCTGCCGTTCTATGGTCTGGCGATCCTGTGCATCGACGACGACAACGTGCGCGGCCTGCGCGAGCGCCTCCACCGCCAGTTCGTCACCTACGGCTTCAGTGCCGACGCCGACTACCGGATCCGCGACTTCGCCCAGCAGGGCGGCGAGATTCGCTTCACCGCCGAGCGCCCCGACGGTCTGGCGCCGCTGGCGGTGCGCCTGGCCATGCCGGGCCGGCACAATGCCTTGAATGCCCTGGCGGCGATCGCCATCGCCACCGATGCCGGCGTCGACGATGCCGCCATCCAGCGCGGCCTGGCCGGCTTCGCCGGGGTGGGGCGGCGCTTCCAGGTGCACGGCCACTTTGCGCCGCCGGCGGGCGAAGGCGAGGTGATGCTGGTCGACGACTACGGTCACCACCCGCGCGAAGTGGCGATGGTCATCCGCGCCGTGCGCGCCGGCTGGCCGGTGCGACGCCTGGTGATGGTCTACCAGCCGCATCGCTACTCACGCACTCACGATCTCTACGAGGACTTCGTGCAGGTGCTCTCCGAGGTCGATACCCTGCTGCTGCTGGACGTCTACAGCGCCGGCGAGGCGCCCATCCCCGGGGCGGACGCCCGTGCCCTGGCGGGGTCGATCCGCCAGCGTGGCGAGGTCGATCCGCTCTTCGTGCAGGACAAGGCGGAGCTGCCGGCACTGTTGACGCGGGTGCTGCGCGATGGCGATATCCTGATCACCCAGGGTGCCGGCGACGTGGGCGGCATTGCCCAGCGCCTGGCGGAGAGTGGCCTGAAGCTGGACGAGGTGAGGCTATGATGGCGCGTGCCTATGGTCGGGTCGCGGTGCTCTACGGCGGCCATTCCGCGGAACGCGAGGTGTCGCTGAAGAGCGGGGCCGCGGTGCTGGCGGCGCTCGAGCGCCAAGGGGTCGATGCCATCGGCTATGACCCCGCCGACGGGGGGCTCGCCGGGCTCGAGGTGCTCGCCCCCGACCGGGTGTTCATCGCCCTGCACGGCCGTGGCGGCGAGGATGGCACCCTGCAGGGGGCGCTGGAGCTGCTGGGCCTGCCCTATACCGGCAGCGGGGTGCTGGCCTCGGCGCTGGGGATGGATAAGCAGCGCACCAAGCTGGTGTGGGAGGCGCTGGGCCTGCCCACCCCCGCGGGGCGGATACTCGCGGCGAACGCCGACTGGGAGGCGGTGGTGGCGGAACTCGGCCTGCCGCTGATCGTGAAGCCGGTGCACGAGGGCTCGACGCTGGGGATCAGCATCGTCGACAGCGGCGCCGCGCTCGAGGCCGCCTACCACGAGGCCGCACGCTTCGATGCGCAGGTCATGGCGGAGCGCTTCATCGCCGGAGAGGAGTACACGGTATCGCTGCTCGGCGATGCCATCCTCCCGGCGATCCGCGTCGAGGTGCCTGGCGGCTTCTATGATTACGAGGCCAAGTATCTCGCCGATGACACCCGCTACCACCTGCCGTGCGGGCTCGCCGCCGATGCCGAGGCGGCGCTGGGCGCCCTGTGCCGCGACGCCTTTGCCGCCATCGGCGGCGAGGGCTGGGGGCGCGTCGACGTGATGCGCGATGCCGAGGGCTGTTTCTGGCTGCTTGAGGTCAATACCGTGCCGGGCATGACCGACCACAGCCTGGTGCCCCAGGCTGCGGCGCATAGCGGTCTCGATTTCGATGCGCTGGTGCTGCGCATCCTCGACACCACGCTGGAGGCCGCGCCCGAATGAGCTCGCGGGGCTCGCTGCTGGGGGTGGTGCTCCTGCTGCTGGTGCTGGGGGCCGGTGGTCGGGCCTTGTGGCTGTGGCTCGACCAGCCCATCGAACGGGTGGCGATCCGTGGCGAGCTGAACCACGTCACGGCGGTTTATCTGCGCAGCCAGCTCGCGCCGCTGGTCGATGGCCGCACCTGGCTCTCCATCTCCTTGCCGGCGCTCAGGCGCGAGGCCCGCGACATCGGCTGGCTTGCCGAGGTGCGCGTCTCCCGGGAATGGCCCTATGCGCTGGTCTTCGAACTGGTCGAGCAGCAGCCGGTGGCGCGCTGGAACGATGACCGCCTGCTCAACCCCCAAGGCGAGCCCTTCGATCCCGCCCCGGTTCCCCCTCCACCCGGCCTGCCCGATCTCTCCGGTCCCCCCGGCAGCGGCGCCGAGGTGCTGGCCTATTACGAGCGCCTGGCGCCGCGCTTCGGCGACCTGGGGGTTGCCATCAGCCAGCTGCGCCTCGAGGCGCGCGGCGCCTGGCGATTCCAGCTCGACGATGGCATCTGGGTGATGCTGGGCCGCAGCGACCGCGAGGCACGCCTGGCGCGTCTCGCGGCGGCCTGGCGGCGACAGCTGGGCCGCGCCATGTCGCACATTCGTTACATCGACCTGCGCTATCCCAACGGTGTGGCGGTAGCCTGGCACGGTGAAACCGACGGTGATGGAGCTGCGCTTGTCGCGCGTGACGGGGAGTGATTTTTGCCGCATCGCCCCGTCAGATGGCGACTTCGAGTGTATCTTTTGGCAGGATTTCCCCGTATCGTGAAGTCTCTTTTTGGCATTGGGCTGGTGATTTAACGCCCGTTGTTTCTATAATGGTTCCAATGGCCATTTCAGCGATTAATGGATTCCCCTGCGGGTCAAGTTCAAGGAGTGTTCCCGGCGCATGGCAGTCACTTCCAACGCATCCAACATGGTAGTCGGGCTGGATATCGGAACATCCAAGGTGGTGGCGATCGTGGGCCAGCCAACCGATGATGGCGGTATCGAGATCGCCGGTATCGGTTCTCACCCTTCACGCGGCATGAAGAAGGGTGTGGTCATCAACATCGAGTCGACCGTGCAATCGATCCAACGCGCCGTGGAAGAGGCCGAACTGATGGCCGGCTGCGACATACACTCGGTGTATGTCGGGGTCGCGGGCAGCCACATCAGCTCGATGAACTCCGACGGGGTCGTGGCCATCAAGGAGCGCGAAGTCACCCCTTCCGATATCGAGCGGGTCATCGACTCGGCCCGGGCCCGGGCCATTTCCGAAGGTCAGCGCGTGCTGCACGTCCTTCCCCAGGAGTTTTCCATCGATACCCAGGGCGGTATTCGTGAGCCGCTGGGCATGTCCGGCGTGCGACTCGAGGCCCGGGTGCACCTAGTCACCGCGGCATTGAACGCCGTGCAGAACATCGACAAGTGCGTGCGCCGCTGCGGCCTCGAGGTCGATGCGGTGATCCTCGAGCAGCTCGCTTCCAGCATGGCGGTGCTCACCGAGGACGAGCGCGAGCTGGGGGTGTGCATGGTCGATATCGGCGGTGGCACCACCGACATCGCCGTCTTCACCGAAGGAGCGATTCGTCACACGGCGGTGATTCCTATCGCCGGCGACCAAGTCACCAACGATATCGCCATGGCGCTGCGCACGCCGACCCAGCACGCCGAGGAGATCAAGGTCAAGTACGCCTGCGCGCTGACCCAGCTGGCGGCCAGCGACGAGATGATCAAGGTGCCCAGCGTCGGCGACCGCCCGGCGCGTGACCTGTCGCGTCAGGCGCTGGCCGAGGTGGTCGAGCCGCGCTACGAGGAATTGTTCACGCTGATCCGCGACGAACTGCGGCGCAGCGGCTTCGAGGATCTGGTGGCTGCCGGAGTGGTGCTGACTGGCGGAACCGCGCGCATGGAAGGCGTGGTGGAACTGGCAGAGGAGATATTCCACATGCCGGTGCGCATCGCTTCGCCGCATAATGTGCGCGGACTGGCCGACGTGGTACGCAATCCGATTTATTCCACCGGCGTCGGTTTGCTACATTACGCCTTGCAGCAAGAGTCTCGGCACGGGGCTGGTCGCCAGGGCCGTGTGGTGACGGCACAACCCAGGCGTGATGACGTCTCCCGGCGTGGAACGAGGGAAGGGATTCCGGCGCTGGCAAAGATCAAGGGCTGGTTGAAAGGAAATTTCTGACAGGGCCGCGGTGCGGTCCAGGAGACGGGGCTTATGTTCGAACTGGTAGATAGCGCACCCTCGAGCAGTGCGGTCATCAAGGTCGTCGGCGTGGGCGGCGGCGGCGGCAACGCCGTCAACCACATGGTCGAGAGCAGCATCGAGGGCGTGGAGTTCATCTGCGCCAATACCGATGCCCAGGCACTCAAGCGAGTGGCGGCCAAGACCGTGCTCCAGCTCGGTAACGAGATCACCAAGGGGCTCGGGGCCGGTGCCAGTCCCGAAGTGGGTCGCCAAGCGGCCATGGAGGATCGCGATCGCATCGCCGAGCTGATCAGCGGCGCCGACATGGTGTTCATCACCGCCGGCATGGGCGGTGGCACCGGTACCGGCGGCGCGCCGGTGGTGGCCCAGGTCGCCAAGGAACTGGGCATTCTCACCGTGGCGGTGGTGACGCGTCCCTTCCCGTTCGAAGGCCCCAAGCGCATGCGCGTGGCCGAAGAGGGCATGAAGGAGCTCTCCGAGCACGTCGACTCCCTGATCACCATTCCCAACGAGAAGCTGCTCTCCGTGCTGGGCAAGAATGCCAGCCTGCTCAACGCCTTCAGCGCCGCCAACGACGTGCTGCTGGGCGCCGTCCAGGGCATCGCTGAGCTGATCACCAGCCCCGGCATCATCAACGTCGACTTCGCCGACGTGCGCACCGTGATGTCCGAGATGGGTATGGCGATGATGGGCACCGGCGGGGCCACCGGCGAGAACCGGGCCCGCGAGGCCGCCGAGAAGGCCATTCGAAGCCCGCTGCTCGAAGACATCGACCTCCACGGTGCCCGGGGCATCCTGGTCAACATCACCGCCGGTCCGGACCTCTCCATCGGTGAGTTCAACGACGTGGGCGCCACCGTTCAGGAGTTCGCCTCCCAGGACGCCACCATCGTGGTGGGGACGTCCATCGACATGGAGATGTCCGACGAGTTGCGGGTCACCGTGGTGGCAGCGGGCCTCGAGGGGCGTCAGCAGCAGAAGCCGGCCGGTCGCGAGACCGCTCAGCGCCCCGAAAGCCGTGACTACCGCAAGCTGCAGCAGCCCACGGCGATGCGTCAGCAGGCAACGGCCGCCAAGGCTGAGCCCCAGGAGGCGGCCAAGCCCCAGCCCGAGAAACGCCGTTCACCCCAGGAACTCGATGACTATCTCGATATCCCGGCCTTCCTGCGGCGGCAGGCCGATTGAGGGTCGCTATCATCTGATTAGGCAGGGTTGGGCCATGTTTTTTTGTTGAAACGCTCGTTCGGTGTTATAGTGAACGGCGTTTGATAACTTACAACGGCCTGGCCTCTGCCCATGATCAGACAACGCACCCTGCAAAACACAATCCGCGCCACCGGCGTTGGTCTTCATTCCGGCAAGAAGGTCTACCTGACCTTGCGACCGGCCCCGGCCAACACCGGTATCATCTTCGTGCGCACCGACCTGGAGCCGGAGGTCCAGCTGCCGGCGGATGCCGCCTTGGTCACCGACACCACCCTGTGCACGGCGCTGTCCCGTGACGGCGTCAAGGTGGCCACGGTGGAGCACCTGATGTCGGCCCTGGCAGGGCTTGGCATCGACAACGTCTACATCGACGTCAGCGCGCCGGAAGTGCCGATCATGGACGGCAGCGCCGCGCCCTTCGTGTTCCTGATCCAGTCGGCGGGTATCGCCGAGCAGGGCGCCCCGAAGCAGTTCATCCGCATCAAGCGCGAGGTGGTGGTGCGCGACGAGGACAAGGAGGCGCGCTTCCTGCCGCATCAGGGCTTCAAGGTCTCCTTCACCATCGACTTCGATCACCCGGTATTCGAGCAGCAGAAGCAGACCGCCGTGGTCGACTTCTCCACGACCTCCTTCGTCAAGGAGGTGTCGCGGGCGCGGACCTTCGGCTTCATGCGCGACCTCGAGCACCTGCGCGCCAACAACCTGGCGCTGGGCGGCAGCCTGGACAACGCCATCGTGGTTGATGACTATCGCATTGTGAACGAGGGCGGCCTGCGCTACGATGACGAGTTCGTCAAGCACAAGGTGCTCGACGCCATCGGTGACCTCTACCAGCTTGGCTACAGTCTGATCGGCGAATTCCGTGGCGTGAAATCGGGCCACGCGCTGAATAACCAGTTGTGTCGCGCCCTGCTGGCCCAGCCGGATGCCTACGAGATCGTCACTTTCGAGGATGAGCGCCAGCTGGCCCCCATCTCCTACGCCGCTCCCGCCATGGCCTGATCGCCGTTAGCTCTACCATTCCGCGTTCGCGTCGTCGCCCCGCCCTGGCGGGGCGGCGACTTTTGGTGTTCAGCGGAACCAGTCTTTCATCGTGTCGGTGATGCGGCGCAGCTCGTCGGGCGAGGTGACATAGGCCGGCATGGTATACAGCCAGCGTCCGATGGGACGCAGCCACACGCCCTGGTCACGGGCCCATTCGCCCACGCCGGCGAGGTCGGCGGCCTCGCGTGTCTCGATCACGGCGGTGGCGCCCAGCACCCGCACATCCTCCACTGCCGGATGCGCGCGCAGGCTCGCGTCTTCCAACAGTTCTTCGCGCAGCACCCCATTGAGGGTCGCGATTTTGCCCAGATAGTCCTCCTCCTCGAACACCGCCAGGCTCTCCAGAGCCACTCGGCTGGCCAGCGGGTTGCCCATGAAGGTCGGCCCGTGCATGAAGGCGTGCATGTCGCTGTCACCGATAAAGGTGTCGTGCACCCGGTCGGTGGCCAGCGTGGCCGCGTGGCCCAGGTAGCCGCCGGTAAGCCCCTTGGATAGCAC
This sequence comes from Halomonas sp. NO4, assembly GCF_010994375.1. GTDB lineage: Bacteria > Pseudomonadota > Gammaproteobacteria > Pseudomonadales > Halomonadaceae > Halomonas. Next base: position 6,499 of record NZ_WHMA01000034.1, on the reverse strand, counting down.
CAGGATGTCGGGCGTGACGTCGGCGTGGTTGGCGGCGAACAGCTTGCCCGTGCGGCCAAAGCCGGTGGCCACCTCGTCGAAGACCAGCAGCACATCGAATTCATCGCAGAGTTCGCGGGCACCGCGGAGGTAGTGGGGCGAGGTCATGTTGAGCCCGCCGGCCGCCTGCAGCAGCGGCTCCATCAGCAGGGCGGCGATTTCCTCGTGGTGTGCTTCCAGCACCGCGCGCAGGGCGGCTAGGTCGGCCGCCACCGACGCGGGCTCGGCCTCGAAGGGCGCCGTGGGCGCCGGGGCGAAGTAATGCCGGGGCAGGTAGCCGGAGAACAGCGAGTGCATGCCCTCCTCGGGGTCGCATACCGCCATGCAGCCGGCGGTGTCGCCGTGGTAGGCCTTCATCAGCGAGAGCAGGCGGTGCTTGCCCGGTTTGTCGCGCAGCTGGTGGTACTGCACCGCCATCTTCATGGCGACCTCCATGCCCACCGAGCCGCTGTCCGAGTAGAAGACGTGGTTCAGTCCTTCCGGGGTGACCCGAACCAGCTCCCGTGCCAGGCGATCGGCGGGCTCATGGGTCAGCCCGCCGAGCATCACGTGACAGAGCTCGTCGGCCTGCTGCTGAATGGCGTTCACCAGGCGCGGGTGACAGTAGCCGTGGATCATGCACCACCAGGAGCAGGTGGCGTCGAGCAGCCGCTCGCCGCTTTCCAGGTGGAAATAAGGGCCTTCGCCGCCGACCACCTTGGGCGCCGGCCGCTGGGTCTTGAGATGGGCGTAGGGGTGCCAGATGGGGGAGGGATTCTTCACAGGAGAGGGATTCCAGGCAGGAGCGGTCATCGGGGCCTCCGAGGCAAAGAAGCAAAAGAGGGGGCGAGGCGACATGACGGGCACGCCAAATAGCCGCGCGTCGCGAGAGGACGGCGGAGATTCACATGCGTTGGCGGGACGATCAAATGGTGCGGATGGGGAGACTTGAACTCCCACGCCCGAAGGCACCAGAACCTAAATCTGGCGTGTCTACCAATTCCACCACATCCGCACGGATAGGCAGGCGACCACATTGTACGGACGCCCCCTCGCAAGTCAATCGACATCGGGCAGCTCCAGGTAAGCGGCGGCGGCCGCAGCCATGGCGCGCGGATCGCCGTCAGGCAGGCGAGGCAGGATGCCCAGGCAGGGCGCATCGAGTGCGCGCGCCAGGATGGCCAGGTTGTCGTCATGGAGCGCGCTGTCGGCCGCGAAGGCCGGGTCCACCAGGCTGCCGGCCCAGCCCGACAGGCGCAGGCCGGAGGCCGCGATCGCTTCCGCCGTCAGCCGCGCATGGCTGATACAGCCCAGTCGCAGGCCCACCACCAGAATCACCGGCAGCGCGAGATGCACCGCCAGCTCGGCGAGATCTTCCCGGTCGTTGAGGGGCACACGCCAGCCGCCGGCTCCCTCCACCAGGGTGAGGTCGCGGTGGTGGGAAAGGCCCTGCCGGACCTGCGGGACCAGAGTGTCGAGGCTGACCGTTGTCCCCGCGCGCCGGGCGGCCAGGTGCGGGGCGATGGCCGGGGCGAAGGCGTGCGGGTTCACCACCACATAGGGCTCGGGAGGGTGGCTCTGGGCCTGAAGGGCCAGCGCATCGGCATTGCGTAGTGCCGAAGTGCCGTCTTCGAGGGTGACTGGCTCGCTGCCCGAGGCGACGGGCTTGAGGCCCAGCGTGGTGAGGCCGCGGCGACGTGCCAAGGCAAGCAGGCCGGCGGTGATCAGGGTCTTGCCCGCGTCGGTGTCGGTTCCAGTGACGAAGTAGGCGGCCATCTCAGCGCTCCAGCTCCAGGCTCAGCAGTTGGTAGGTAACCGGCAGCCCCTCGGGCTCGCGCAGCGCCTCGTAGCGCTGCCTGGCGCGGGCCAGGTCGGCCCGGGTCAGGCGGGCACCGGGGCGAGCGGTCTGGGCGCCGATACCCTTGATGGAGGCCATCACCGAGGCCAGGTCGGGGTAGTGGAAGCGCGGCTGGCTGGCCGTGACCGTCACTTGGCGAAAGCCGGCCAGCCGGGTGGCAGACAGGTGCCGGTCGCGGCCGCAAAAGTCGAGCAGGGCGGCGGGGGCTTCGGGGCGCGCCCAGGCATGGGCCACCTCGACCAGGGTGCCGGGGGCCAGGGTGTTGATCAGTGCCTGGCCGCCGGGCCGGAGGGTGCGGTGGAGTTCGGCGAGCACCGCGTCGAGGTCGGGGCACCACTGGATGGCCAGGTTGGAGAAGATCAGGTCCAGGCTGGCACTCGCCAGTGGCAGGGCGCCGGCATCGGCGCACAGCCAGCTCACTCGCGCCGCCGCCCCCTGGTCCTGGCGCGCCACCTCGAGCATGCCCGTTGCCAGGTCGAGGCCGATGACACGGCCGGCTGGCGCATAGCGCTCGGCAAGTCGGGCGCTCCAGTGCCCGGGGCCGCAGCCGAGATCGAGTATGTCCTCCGCCCGATCCGGCAGACGAGACCAGAGCCGCATGCCCATGGTGTGCTGGGCGCCGGCCAGACGTGCATAGTCAGGAGCGGCCCGCGAGAAGGCGCGGGCCACTCGGCGAGGCCAATCGGGTGGCACCGCGGGGCGGGGCAACGGGGCGCTGCTCATGCCGGGGACTCCTCTTGAGGCGCCACGCTGGCGCATTCACGGGCCAGCGCTACCAGGGCATCGGCGAGGGCCTTGGGCTGTGAGAGCATGGGGCAGTGGCCGGCGCCGTCGAGGCAACGGTCGGCCGCCTCGCGCAGGGGTGGCGCCAGCAGCGGATCGTCGGCACCGGCCAGGGTGCGTACCGGACAGGGCGCCTCGGCCAGCGGGCATTCGACATCGAGCGTGGCGAGCCAGTCGAGACCGGCGGCCAGAGTGGGCGTGTCGGCGCTGGGGGCCTCGCCCAGCAGGTCGCGCAGGCGCCGATGGGCGGTGCGTGGCGCCGGCTCGCCGGCGAGCTGCCCGCGCCGGAAGTGGGCCAGGGTCGCTGCGGGGGCGCGGCGGAAGGCGCGTCGAAAGGCGGCGAGCTCGCTGGCGGTGATGCCGCGGGGATGGCAGAAGCGCGGCCCCATGCCCAGCAGGATCAGCCCCTGGGGGTGAGAGCGGTGCGCAGGCAGGTGATCGAGCAGGGCGCCGGCCAGCAGCCCGCCCAGCGACCAGCCCACCCAGACGGCGTCTACCGGCAGGTCGTCGGCCATGGCGTCGGCCAGGGCCGCGAGAGAGGCCGGCTCGGCAAGGGCTTCGCGCCCCGCGTAGCCCGGCCAGTCCGGGGCGTGGATCTTCCAGCCCGCCGGCCAGTGGGGGGCAAGTGGCTGCCAGATGCGCGCATCGCAGCCCCAGCCCGCGAGCAGCACCAGGTGGCTCATGGGGTCGCCTCCCGGGCGGCGTCGCCTTCCCCGGCCTGGCAGGCGGCCAGGGCATCCAGCAGGGCGTCCAGGTCGGCGTCGCTGTGGGCGGCACTCAGGGTGATGCGCAAGCGCGCCTGGCCGCGGGGCACCGTGGGCTCGCGGATGGCACCCACCGCCAGGCCGCGCTCGGCGAGCCGTGCGGCCCAGGCCAGCACACGCTGGCCGTTGCCCAGCACCAGCGGCTGGATCGGCGTAGGGCTGTCCATCAGCGGCAGCCCCAGGCCGGCGGCCGCGGCGCGGAAGCGGGCGATCCGGGTGCACAGCCGCTCCCGTCGCTCCGGCTCCGCGGCAAGGATGTCCAGCGCCGCCAGGGTCGCCGCCGCCACCCCGGGGGGCTGGGCGGTGGTGTAGACGTAGGGGCGGGCGAACTGGATCAGGTGCTCGATCAGCGCCTCGCTGCCGGCCACGAAGGCGCCACCGGTACCCAGCGCCTTGCCCAGGGTGCCGACCAGTACCGGTACCTCGTCGACGCCGTGGGCGCGGCCCACGCAGCCCTCGCCGGCTTCGCCCAGCACGCCCAGGCCGTGGGCATCATCGACCATCAGCCAGGCGCTGTGGCGCGCGCTGACGCTGGCCAGGCCGGCGATGTCGGCGACATCGCCGTCCATGCTGAACACCCCATCGGTGACCACCAGCCGGGGTGCGTCCGTCGGGGCGCGGGCGAGCAGGCGGTCGAGGTCGGCCAGGCTTTGGTGGTGGAAGCGTCGAGAACGGGCCCCGGCGAGGGCGGCGCCGTCGAGCAGCGAGGCGTGGTTGAGGCGGTCCTGGAAGACCTGGGTGTGGCCGTCGCAGAGCGCCTGCAGGGTGCCTAGGTTGGCCATGTAGCCGGTGGAGAAGAGCAGGGCGCGGGGGCGACCGACGAGCTCGGCCAGGCGGCATTCGAGGGCCTCGTGCACCGCGAGATGACCGCTGACCAGGTGCGAGGCGCACGCGCCGGTGCCGTAGCGCCGCGCGCCGTCTGCCATGGCATCGATCAGGCACGGTTCCCGGGCGAGCCCCAGGTAGTCGTTGCCGGCGAAATCGCGGGTCGCCCCGGGGGCATGGTGGCGGCGTTGGCGCCACAGCCCTGCGGCGCGGCGCTCGGTGGCCCGCTGGGCGAGGCGGGCGGACCAACAGGGGGGCGTCGAGACCATGCCGGCTCAGGCCCCGGCGACGTCGTAGGCGAGGGCGGCGGCGCGGGCGTCGCCGACCCGACGTGCCACGGCCGCTTCGAGACCCGCCTGGGCATGGGCGTCATCGGCACAGGTGGCGCGCTGCTCCGGATGCAGGCCCAGCTTGGCGAACAGCGCCCGATCGCGTTCCACCTGGGGGTTGGACGTGGTGAGCAGCTTGTCACCGTAGAAGATGGAATTGGCCCCGGCCAGGAAGGCCAGCGCCTGGGTCGACTCGTCCATCTGCTCGCGGCCGGCGGAGAGGCGCACGTGACTGGTCGGCATCAGGATGCGTGCCACAGCGATGGCGCGGATGAAATCGATGGGGTCGAGATCCTCGACGTTCTCCAACGGCGTGCCGGGCACCTTGACCAGCATGTTGATGGGCACGGATTCCGGGTGCGGGTCGAGGCGCGCCAGCTGCTGGAGCAGGGCGGCGCGGTCGCGGGGCGCCTCGCCCATGCCCAGGATGCCGCCGGCGCACACCTTCATGCCCGCCTCGCGTACATGGGCGAGCGTGTCCAGGCGGTCGGCGTAGGTGCGGGTGGTGATGATTTCACCGTAGTATTCCGGCGAGGTATCGAGGTTATGGTTGTAATAATCGAGCCCGGCCTCGGCCAGGCGGCCGGCCTGGTCGCCGTCGACCATGCCCAGCGTCATGCAGGTCTCGAGCCCCAGCGCCTTGACCCGGCGCACCATCTCCAGCACCACCTCGAGGTCGCGTTCGCGGGGACTCTTCCAGGCCGCGCCCATGCAGAAGCGGCTGGCACCGGCGTCCTTTGCCGCCCGGGCCTGTTCCACCACCTTCTCGATCTCGAGCAGCTTCTCGCGGCCGAGCCCGGTGTTGTAGTGGCCCGACTGGGGGCAGTACTTGCAGTCCTCCGGGCAGGCGCCGGTCTTGATGGAGAGCAGGGTGGAGACCTGCACGGCGTTGGCATCGAAGTGGGCGCGGTGCACCCGCTGGGCGCGGAACAGCAGGTCGTTGAAGGGCAGGGCGAAGAGCGCCTCGATCTCTGCCAGGGACCAGTCGTGGCGGATGGCGGGGTCGCGCGGTAGGCTCGCATCGGGGGCGGCGGCATGGGAAGCTGTGGGCATGGTGGGCTCGCTTGAGGTCAACATGAACGGGAAAGCCAGGTTGACGAACAGGGTAGGGGGTCGGCAGCGCTTGTCAACCCTGATTCCCGAATGGGTTGACAGGGCGCTGCGACAGGCCCTGCCCGGGCGTTGCGCCTTTTGCCTGGGCACGGCTGCGCCCGGCGCGCCCTGGTGTGCGAGCTGTTTCGTCGAACTGCCCTGGAATCCGTCGGCCTGCCCGCGCTGCGGGGAGCCGCAGAGCGGGCCGGCGGGGCGCCTCTGTGGCGCCTGCCTGCGCCAGCCGCCAGCCTTTGATCGCACCCATGCGCCTCTGCGCTACGACGGTGAGGTGCTCGGTCTGGTGCAACGCTTCAAGTTCCATGCCTCCCCGCGAGCCGGGGCCGTATTGCTGGCGCTGCTGGCGAATGGCTTGGCGGAGGCATCCCTCGCCTGGCCCGAAGCCCTGGTTCCCGTGCCGCTGCACCCGCGGCGGGCCCGGGAGCGCGGCTTCGATCAGGCCGAGTGGCTGGCCCGACGCCTGGCGCGCCGGGTGGGGTGCCCGCTGGGGTGTGCGGTACGGGTGCGCGATACGCGCAGCCAGCGGGGCCTGGGCCGGGTCGCGCGGCGACGCAATCTGCGCCAAGCCTTTCGGGTCGAGGGGGCGCTGCCGCGTCGCGTGGCGCTGGTCGACGATGTCATGACCACCGGCGGTACCCTGGATGCCCTGGCCCGGGCGTGCCGGCAGGCCGGGGCCGAGGCCGTCGAGGTGTGGGTCGTCGCCCGCACGCCGTTGGGCCGAGGCTGACGCTAGCGGATACAGCCGGGCGCTTCCGTGACTGCTCCCCGCCCTAAGCGCTGACGCGCCACGGGCGAGGCTTCCCACTTCTCAG
>NZ_WHMA01000033.1 GCF_010994375.1 Halomonas sp. NO4 | reverse complement strand
GTGATTCCAGTATAGCCCCAGGCTCGCGTGATGGCTGGTCAACATGAGTAATCAGGAAAGCCTATGAACGTGAGTTTGAAGAGGCCACGCAGGCAGCCCGCAATGGCGACATGCGCGCCAACGCGACATTGACCGAGCAGGCCGAGGCGCTGCTCAAAGAGATCGAACACTTCAACCGCGGCTTGCTCAGAAACTTCGTGCCGGCGTGCAGCAGCTGACCAGCCGGCAAGGGGTCTGGCCGGGATTGCGGAAGCGGTGGGGGACGTTGGTGTCGAAGTAGTAGGCTTCGGCTGGCCCGAGCACACGGCTCTCGGCGCCGATGGTGATCTCGATTTCGCCTTCGAGTACCACCCCGGCTTCCTCGCCTTGGTGGGCGATCATCTCGCGACCGGTATCGGCGCCGGGGGGATAGGTCTCGATCATGAAGGCCAGCGCGCGGCTGGCACGATTGGCACCCACCAGCTTGTAGATGACGTCGCCCGAGCCCACGTCGGCGAGCTCGTCGGCTGTGTAGAACACCTGGTTACGGCTCTCCAGGTCCATGGTGAAGAAGTCGCCGACGCTGATGGGAATGGCGTCGAGGATCTTCTTCAGCGAGCTCACCGAGGGGCTGACCTTGCCCTGCTCGATGAGCGACAGGCTGGAGTGGGTCACGCTGCAGCGCTTGGCCAGCTCGCGCTGGGAAATCCCGCGCAGGGTGCGCAGGGCACGCAGCCGTGCGCCGACATCATCGGACATCCGGGTGTTCCTTGCTGGCGTCGGTTGTGGTCGCGGCCACGGGGCGCAGCGCCCCGTGGCGTCTTTGCTGGCGTACCGGCCTCAGCACAGGGCGTCCAGTTTCTCCTTGAGCAGCGCATTGACCTGCTGGGGGTTGGCGGTGCCGCGGGATGCCTTCATCACCTGGCCGACGAAGTAGCCGATCATCTTGCCGCGCTTCTCGGGCTCGGCATCGCAGTATTGGGCCACCTGGGCGGGGCTGTCGGCGATCACCTGGTCGATCATCGCCTCGATGGCGCCGGTGTCGGTGACCTGCTTGAGGCCCTTGGCCTCGATCACCTCGTCGGCGCTGACGCCCTCGCCGTGCCACAGCGCCTGGAAGACCTGCTTGGCCGCCTTGCCGCTGATGGTGTCGTCCATGACCCGGCCGATCAGCTCGCCGAGTTGGCGGGCCGAGACCGGGCTGTCGGCAATCGCCAGACCCTCGCGGTTGAGCGCCCCGGAGAGTTCGCCCTGCACCCAGTTGGCGGCTTGCTTGGCATCGCCGCAGGCCGCCTTGACCGCCTCGAAATACTCCGCCATGTCGCGGCTCGCCGAGAGCACGCTGGCGTCGTAGGCGGAAAGCCCCAGCTCGCTCTGGAAACGGGCGCGCTTCTCGTCGGGCAGCTCCGGCAGGGTCTCGCGCAGGTGGTCGACATAGGCCTGGTCGAGCACCACCGGCAGCAGGTCGGGGCAGGGGAAGTAGCGGTAGTCGTTGGCCTGTTCCTTGGTGCGCATGCTGCGTGTCTCGCTACGTTCGGGATCGAACAGGCGGGTTTCCTGTATCACCTCGCCGCCGTCCTCGAGCAGCTCGACCTGACGCTCCACCTCGAACTCGATGGCACGCTCGACGAAGCGGAAGGAGTTGACGTTCTTGATCTCGGCGCGGGTGCCGAACGCCGCCTGGCCCGTCGGGCGTACCGAGACGTTGACGTCGCAGCGCATCGAGCCCTCGGCCATGTTGCCGTCGCTGATGCCGAGATAGGTGACGATGGAGTGGATCGCCCTGAGGTAGGCGGCGGCCTCCTTCGCCGAGCGCATGTCGGGCTCGGAGACGATCTCCAGCAGCGGCGTGCCGGCACGGTTGAGGTCGATGCCGGTCATGCCGTGGCCTCTTCCGTTGGAGAAGAGCTCGTGCAGCGACTTGCCGGCGTCCTCCTCGAGGTGGGCATGGTGAACGCGGACGCGCTTGGTGCTGCCGTCATCCAGCGAGATCTCCACCTCGCCGGGCCCGACGATGGGCTGGTACATCTGGCTGGTCTGATAGCCCTTGGGCAGGTCGGGGTAGAAGTAGTTCTTGCGATCGAACACCGAGACCTCGGGAATCTCGGCGTGGATCGCCAGCCCGAACTGCACGGCCATGGCGACCGCTTGTTCGTTGAGCACCGGCAGCACGCCGGGCAGGCCCAGATCGATGGCGCAGGCCTGGGTGTTGGGCTCGGCGCCGAAGGCGGTGGAGGCGCCGGAGAAGATCTTGGAGCGGGTGGCGAGCTGGACGTGCACCTCCAGCCCGATCACGGTTTCCCATTGCATCAGGCGTTCTCCTCGGCGAAGGCGGGACGGCGCAGGTGCCAGTCGGTGGTCTGCTGGAACCGGTGGGCGACGTTGAGCAGGCGCTCCTCGGCGAAGTGGGTGCCGAGCACCTGCAGGCCCACCGGACGCCCGTTGGCCAGGCCGGCCGGCACGCTGATGCCGGGAATGCCAGCCAGGTTCACCGCGATGGTATAGATGTCCTGCAGGTACATGGAGACCGGGTCCTTGTTGGCGCCCAGGTCGAAGGCCGGGGTGGGGGAAGCCGGCCCCATCAGCACGTCGACCTGCTCGAAGGCGTCGAGGAAGTCCTGGCGGATCAGCCGCCGTACCTGCTGCGCCTTCTTGTAGTAGGCGTCGAAGAAGCCCTCGGAGAGGGTGTGGGTGCCGATCAGGATGCGCCGCTTGACCTCCTCGCCGAAGCCCTCGGCCCGCGAGCGCTGGTAGAGGTCGATGAGATCCCGCGGGTTGTCGCAGCGGTGGCCGAAGCGTACGCCGTCGTAGCGCGACAGGTTCGAGGAGGCCTCGGCTGGGGCGATGACGTAGTAGGCCGGGATGGCGTAGTGGGTATGCGGCAGGCTTACCTCGCGCACCGTGGCACCGAGCGACTCGTAGACCTTGATCGCCTCGTGCACGGTGGCTGCCACGGCCGGGTCGAGCCCCTCGCCGAAGTACTCCCTGGGCAGGCCGATCTTGAGGCCGGTGAGCGGGGCATCGAGCTCGGCGGTGTAGTCGGGCACGCCGCGCGCCACGCTGGTGGAGTCGCGCAGGTCGTGGCCGGCGATGGCGTTCAGCAGCAGAGCGCAGTCCTCGGCCGTGCGCGCCATGGGGCCGGCCTGGTCGAGGCTCGAAGCGTAGGCGATGATGCCATAGCGCGACACCCGGCCGTAGGTGGGCTTGAGGCCGGTGATGCCGCAGAAGGCGGCCGGCTGGCGGATCGAGCCGCCGGTATCGGTGCCCATGGCAGCCGGGACCAGGCCGGCGGCCACGGCGGCGGCGCTGCCCCCGGAGCTGCCGCCGGGCACGGCGGCGAGGTCCCAGGGGTTCTTCACCGCGCCGTAGTGGCTGTTCTCGTTGGACGAGCCCATGGCGAACTCGTCCATGTTGGTCTTGCCCAGGCTCACAGTGCCGGCAGCCGCCAGCTTTTCCACCACGGTGGCGTCGTAGGGCGAGACGAAGGTATCGAGCATCTTCGAGCCGGCGCTGGTCTTGACGCCCCGGGTGCAGAAGATGTCCTTCAGGGCCAGCGGCAGGCCGGTGAGCGGGCCGGCCTGGCCGGCGGCGCGGGCCGCATCGGCGGCGTCGGCGGCGGCCAGCGCCTGGTCGAAGGTCACGGTGATGAAGCTGTTGAGCGCGCCGTCGAGGCGGTCGATGCGCCCGAGCAGGTGCTGGGTCAGCTCGCGGCTGGAGAACTCGCCGAAGGCGAGGCCGTCGGCGAGTTCGCTCAGTGTCTTGTCATGCATGCGGCATGGCTCCATGAAGACGTGCCGAAGGGATGGGGACGCGGACAGCGGGTGCCGCGCGGCGGGCGACGATCACTCGACGACCCGCGGAACCAGATAGAGGCCGTTCTCCACGGCGGGCGCGCAGCGCTGGAAACGCTCGCGCTGATCGCCCTCGGTCACCTCGTCGGCGCGCAGGCGCTGGGTGGCATCGAGGGGGTGCGCCAGGGGAGCTATGCCGTCGGTGTCCACCCGCTGCAGCTGGTCGACCATCTCCAGAATGCGGCCGAGGTCGTCGACGTAGCGGGCGGCCTCATTGTCGTCCAGGCCGAGTCGGGCCAGGAACGCTGCCCGCTGCACATCTGCGTGTTCAAGCGCCATGGGCTGGATGTCCTCGCACGGGTTGGGGTGGGGAAACAGCCGGTGAATGTACCATATTCAGCGGCCATCGGCAGCCTCCACGCCGGCATGTGACCGGAGTGGTCGCTTGCTGCCGGGGGGCCGCGGTGATACCGTTTGCCTCCGCACAGGGTTCCCGGTCCGCACTAGGTAACAACGTCCATGTTCAAACGTTTAAGGGGGCTGTTTTCCAGCGATCTGTCGATCGACCTGGGTACGGCCAATACGCTGATTTATGTCCGCGGTCGCGGCATCGTGCTCGACGAGCCGTCGGTGGTGGCCATCCGCCAGTCAGGCAACATGCGCAGCGTGGCCGCGGTGGGCGCCGATGCCAAGCGCATGCTGGGCCGTACGCCCGGCAACATCACCGCCATTCGCCCCATGAAGGACGGCGTGATCGCCGACTTCACCGTCACCGAACAGATGCTGCAGCACTTCATTCGCAAGGTGCATCAGAGCACCTTTCTGACGCCCAGCCCGCGCGTCCTGGTGTGTGTGCCCTGCATGTCGACCCAGGTGGAGCGCCGCGCCATCAAGGAGTCGGCGGAGGGCGCCGGGGCCCGCGAGGTCTTCCTGATCGAGGAGCCCATGGCCGCGGCCATCGGTGCCGGCCTGCCGGTGGACGATGCCCAGGGCTCCATGGTGGTGGACATCGGGGGCGGTACCAGCGAGATCGCCATCATCTCGCTTAACGGCGTGGTGTATTCCGAATCGATTCGCGTCGGGGGCGACCGCTTCGATGAGGCCATCACGGGCTACGTGCGCCGTCACTATGGCAGCCTGATCGGCGAGGCCACGGCCGAGCGCATCAAGGAGGAGATCGGCTGTGCCTATCCCGGCGGCGAGCTGCGCGAGATCGACGTGCGCGGGCGCAACCTGGCCGAGGGCATTCCGCGCAGCTTCACGCTCAACTCCCACGAGATCCTCGATGCCCTCCAGGAGACGCTGGCCTCCATCGTGGCCGCGGTGAAGAGCGCCCTGGAGCAGTCCCCCCCGGAGCTCGCTTCGGACATCGCCGAGCGTGGCCTGGTGCTCACCGGCGGCGGCGCCCTGCTGCGCGACCTGGACAAGCTGATCGCCGAAGAGACCGGCCTGCCGGTGATCGTCGCCGAGGACCCGCTGACCTGTGTGGCGCGTGGCGGCGGCAAGGCGCTGGAGATGATCGACCGGCATACGTTCGAGTTGCTCTCCAGCGACTGACGCAGTGAGGCCTATCGGGGGAATCGGGGGAAACGTCTATCAAGCCGCTGTTCTCGCACGGGTCGGTGCCCGGCTATCGCATGCTGCTCTGCGCGCTGCTGGCCGCGGCGCTGATGTTCGCCGATCACCGTTTCACGCGCATGGAGGCCGTGCGGGCCCAGCTCTCCACCGTGGTGGCGCCCATCCAGTGGCTGGTCAGCCTGCCCAGTGATGTGCTGACCTGGGGCTCGCTGGCACTTTCCGACCAGCGCGCTCTGGTGGAGGAGAATCGCCGGCTGCGCGAACAGATCCTGCAGCTCTCCCATCGCGTGCAGCGCATGTCCAGTCTCACCGCCGAGAACGTGCGCCTGCGCGAGCTGCTCGCGGCCGGCGAGCGCCATGAGGTCCCCTACATCACCGCCGAGTTGCTCTCCCTGGATGCCGACCCCTTCACCTTCCAGATGGTGGTGGACCAGGGCCGGCGCGACGGCGTCTATGTCGGCCAGCCGGTGATGGACGCCTCGGGCCTGGTGGGGCAGGTCACGGCGGTCTCCGCCTTCTCCAGCCGTGTGCTCATGCTCGCCGACGCCAGCCATGCGCTGCCCGTGCAGGTCAATCGCAACGGCTTGCGTTTCATCGTCCAGGGCACCGGTGAGTACGATGCGCTGGAGGTGCTCCACGTGCCCGACACCGCCGATATTCGCGAGGGAGACCTGCTGGTCAGCTCGGGGCTGGCCGGGCGCTTCCCCTCGGGCTTTGCCGTGGCGCGCGTCAGCGAGGTAGTCCACGATCCGGGGCAGCCCTTTGCCCGGGTGTTGGCGGAGCCGGTGGCGCGTTTGCAGCGCTCGCGTCATTTCCTGCTGCTGTTCCCGCCCGGCCCCGCGGGCGAGCCGGAGGCGAACGGGGCATCCCCGGCCGGCCCGAGCGAGGGGCGTGCCGCCTCCGAGGAGGACTCCTGATGCCCAGCGCACGGGTGACCTCGCTGCCGTGGATCTGGCTCAGCCTGCTGCTGGCGCTCTGCCTGCAGGTGATGCCGCTGGCCGAGGGGTGGCAGATGTGGCGTCCCGACTGGCTGGGGCTGATGCTGATCTACTGGTGCATGTCAGCCCCCGAGCGCGTCGGCGTCTTCCACGGTTTCGTACTGGGCCTGCTGCTTGACTTGATCGAGGGGGCGACCCTGGGGCAGAACGCCCTGGCACTGTCGCTGCTGGCCTTCCTGTGTGCACTGGTCTATCCGCGTTTTCGCGCCTACTCGCTGCTGCAGCAGGCGCTGCTGATATTGGTGTTGCTGGGGCTCTCCCAGCTAACCGAGCAGTGGCTACGCACCCTCTTCGGGCCCTTCTCCATGCACCTCTCCTTCCTGCTGCCGTCGCTGATCGGCGCCGTGCTCTGGCCGTGGCTTGCCACCATGTTCCAGGCCATGGAGCGCCGCCTGGCCGGCGTGGAGTGACCGCCCATGACGGACCCGTCTTCTCCCGTGCTTTGCCTCGCCTCGGCGTCGCCGCGCCGCCGTGAGCTGCTGGCCTCCATCGGCGTGCCCGTCGTGGTGCAGCCCGTGGACCTCGACGAGGCGGTGCAGCACGACGAAGGGGCGGCCGACTACGTGCGGCGCCTGGCCCGCGACAAGGCGCGGGCGGGTTCCCGGCACAGTACGCTGCCGACACTAGGCTCCGATACCGCGGTGGTACTCGACAGCGAGATCCTCGGCAAACCGCGCGACCGCGAGCAGGCAGCGGCGATGCTCGGGGCCCTGGCCGGGCGCAGCCATGAGGTGCTGACCGGCGTGGCAGTGGCCGGCCCGGCGGGGCTGCTCGATGTCTGCGTGGCGACCCGGGTGGTCATGCGGCCCATCTCTGCGTACGAGATCGCCGCCTACTGGGCCACCGGCGAGCCCGTCGACAAGGCCGGCGGCTACGCCATCCAGGGTCTGGCTGCGGTGTTCGTCGAACGCATCGAGGGTAGCCACTCGGCGGTGGTGGGGCTGCCGCTTTTCGAGACAGCGGCACTGCTTACGCGCCAAGGCGTGCCGCTGTGGAATGGCGCTGTGTCGCCATAGCAGTGTGTCATAATGCTCCGAGATTCGACTGGACAAGGATTTCCGCATGAGCGGTGAAGTACTGATCAACCTCACGCCCATGGAAACCCGAGTGGCCGTGGTGGAGAACGGGGTCCTGCAGGAGGCCCTGATCGAGCGGACCCGACGCCGCGGTATCGTCGGCAATATCTACAAGGGGCGCGTGGTGCGGGTGCTGCCCGGCATGCAGGCGGCGTTCGTCGACATCGGCCTGGATCGCGCCGCCTTCATCCATGCCCATGAGGTCATGCCCCCGGGCACTCCCACCGAGGAGCAGCTGTCCATCGGAGCGCTGCTCCACGAGGGGCAGGCGCTGGTGGTGCAGGTCACCAAGGACCCCATCGGCTCCAAGGGCGCTCGCCTGACCACCCATCTGTCGGTGCCGTCCCGCTATCTGGTCTACATGCCCGATTCGCCGCACCATGGCGTGTCGCAGCGCATCGAGGACGATGCTGAGCGCGAGCGGCTGCGCGCCCTGCTCGACGCGGTGCAAGGTGAGATGGAGCTGGAGATCACCGGCGGCTTCATCGTGCGCACCGCCGCCGAAGGGGTTGGCCGCGACGAGCTCTACACCGACATGCACTTTCTGCTGCGCCTGTGGCGCAAGGTCAGCGAGCGCAAGGTCACGGCGTCGGCGCCCAGCGTGATCTACGACGACCTGCCGCTGTTCATCCGCACCCTGCGCGACCTGCGCCGCGAGGAGATCGAGAAGGTGCGCATCGACTCCCGCGAGAACTACGTCAAGCTGGTGGCGTTCGCCGAGGAGTTCATGCCCGATGCGGTGCCGCGCCTCGAGTACTACCCGGGCGAGCGGCCGATCTTCGACCTCTACAGCGTCGAGGACGAGATCCAGAAGGCGCTGGGGCGCAAGGTGCAGCTCAAGTCGGGGGGGTATCTCGTCATCGACCCCACCGAGGCGATGACCACCATCGACGTCAACACCGGTGGCTACGTGGGGCATCGCAACCTCGAGGAGACCATCTTCAAGACCAACCTCGAGGCGGCCAACGCCATCGCCCGCCAGCTGCGCCTGCGCAACCTCGGCGGCATCATCATCATCGACTTCATCGACATGGATGACCCCGAGCACCAGCGCCAGGTGCTACGCATGCTGGAGAAGGCTCTGGAGCGTGACCACGCCAAGACCAAGTGCACCGGCGTCACCGAGCTGGGGCTCGTCCAGTTGACGCGCAAGCGAACCCGGGAGAGTCTGGAGCAGACGCTGTGCGAGGCCTGCGAGACCTGCGGGGGGCGTGGCACCCTCAAGACCGCCGAGACGGTGTGCTACGAGATCTTCCGCGAGATCCTGCGCGAGGAGCGTGCCTACAGCGCCGAGACCTACATGGTGCTGGCGTCCCAGGCGGTGGTCGACCGCCTGCTCGACGAGGATTCCGCGGCGGTGGCCGACCTGGAGACCTTCATTGGCAAGACCATCCGCTTCCAGGTCGAGGCCCACTATTCCCAGGAGCAGTACGACATCGTGCTGATGTGAGCCGATGCACCCGATCCGCTGGCTGAGTCGCTGGGGTCTGACGCTCGTTGCCGTCGTGCTGGGCGCACTGGCCGTGCTGCTGCTGCTGCTGCGCCTGGTGCTGGCCCAGGTGGATGACCTGGCACCGCGGGTGGAGCGACTGATCGAGGCGCGCTTCGGCGCCTGGGCCGAGTTGGAACATCTCGATGCGCGCTTGACTGGCCTGGATCCTCGTGTCGAGGCGGGCGGGCTCGTCATTCGCACTCGGCAAGGGGACGAAGGGCAGCCGCTGCTCGAAGTCGAGGGTGCGCGGTTGCGACTCGATACACTGTCCAGCTTGCGTGACGGCGTGCCCGTGGTCGAAGAGGCCCGGCTCAACGGACTCACCCTGCATCTCTACCAGAACGATCAGGGCGCCTGGCACTGGCCCGATCCGGCGCGCATCCCCCCCGAACTGTTTCCCGAAGTGGAATTCGATCTGGAGCGTCTGGACTTCTGGGTCGGCGTGCTACTGCGTCAGCGGGCATGGATCGAGGAGCTGCGCCTGGTACTGCACGGCCGCGAGGACCAGCTCGCTCTCACTGCCCCACGCCTGCTGATGACCGGCGATGCGCGCCACACCCACCTCGAGGGCGAGGTGTACGTGGAGGGCGACCCCAAGGCGTCCCTGCAGGCGGCGCTGGAAATCCTGCCCGGCCCCGAGGGATTGGCCGACTTCAGCGCTGCCCTGCAGGCCGACATGAAGCTCGACACCCTGATCGAGCTGGCCGCCATCCTGGCCCCGGCCGATGATCCGCTGCGCCTCGCCGAGTCGCGCGGCGAGGCGCGCCTGTGGGGCCGCTGGCATCGCGGTTCGCTGGCCGATGTGCGGCTCGATCTCGCCTCGCCACGCCTGGCACTGCGCCATGAGTCCGAGCTCATTGCCCTGGAGGATGTCGAGGCGCGCGGCCAGTGGCTGCGCGACGACGATGGCTGGCAGGCCTGGCTCGAGGGCGATGCCGGTGCCGTGGACTGGGCGGCACCGGAGGAGCTGTCGCGCAGCGGGGGACCGGCCCTGCCACGTCGCTGGCACCTGCGCCACACCGACGACGGCTGGTGGCTCAACACCAGTGAGTTCGAGCTCGCCTCCCTTGCCGCCTGGCGCGACCGGGTGCCGCTGCCCGAGGGGCTGACGCGCACCATCGACACTCTCGCCCCGCGTGGGCGTGTTGCCGGCCTGGGGGTAGGGCGCCAGAACGGCCAGTGGCTGGCCCGAGCGGCACTGCACGACGTCCAGGTCTCGCCCTGGGGGCAGGCCCCCGGGGGTGGCCCCCTGGATGCCTGGGTGGACGTGCGCGACCTCAGCGGTCATGTGCGCTTCGCCGGCGCCGAGGGCATGCTGCTCATCTTCCCCGAGATATTTGCCGAGCCCCTGGCGCTCTCCGGTGCCAGTGGCGAAGTGAGCTGGTCCTACGCGGGGCCGCGCAGCTTCGTCAGCGGGCGCGGCCTGCGCGTCGGCTGGCAGGGCGCCGAGGTCGACGGCAGCTTCGGGCTTGCCGTCGGGGGGGAGGTCCGTGGCGGTTTCGGTCTCGATCTGGACCTGCGCAATGTCGATGCTCGAGAGCGTCCGCTGCGCGACTGGCTCCCGGTGAAGGTGCTCGATCCGGCGCTGGTCGAGTGGCTGGACGCGGGTGTGGCCGGCCACGTACCCCGGGGGACGGTCAAGCTGCACGTACCGATCGGTCGCGAGGGGCCAAGGGTCGAGCCCCGCTTGCAACTGGACCTGGCCGTGGAGCAGGGGCGCTTGCCCTTTGCGCCTGACTGGCCGGCGCTGGAGAGCGTGACTGGCCGGCTGCATCTGGCCAACGGCGATCTGGAAGCCGAGGTAGACCACGCCGAAAGCCTGGGTGTCACGGCAAGCAACGGTGAGGTCAGCCTGAGTGACGAGCGGCTCAGGGTGCGCGGGGACCTCGCTGCCGACGCCGAGGCGCTGCGTCGCTATCTCCTGGCCATGCCGGTAGAGGGCGTCGAGGCCGTGGAACCCTGGCAGGGCGAGGGGCGCGCCAGCGGAGCGCTGGCGCTGGCCATGACCCTGGGCGAGGAGGACGCCTTCGACCTCGAGATCGACTCGCGGGCCGACTTCTCGCGTCTGACCCAGCGTGACCTGGCACTCACCGCCCGCGAGGTGACGGGGCCGCTGGTGTGGCGCCAGCAGGGTGAGCAGGGTGGTCTCGCGGGGGAGCTCGAAGGGCGCCTGCTGGGCGGGCCGGTGACCGTGGCCATTGATACCCAGGCCGGAGACATCGACCTCGACGGCGCAGCGCAGGCGTCGGCGCTGCTCGACTGGGGCGGCGTGACGGCACTCGGTGAGCGCGTCTCCGGGCGCTTTCCCTGGCGCGGCCAGATCGCCCTGGGCGAGGGGGCGAATCGGCTGCGCCTGGCCAGCGAGCTCGAGGGGCTAGGCATCGACCTGCCGCCGCCCTTCGGCAAGCCGCCCGGCGAGCCGCGACCGCTGCGGGTGACCGCGGACCTCGATGGCGGGCCGCTCGACGCCGAACTGGGCCACGAGCTGAGCCTGCGCTGGCGCCCGCTGGCCGGCGCCGCGGCCGGCCAGGGCCAGCTGTGGGTGGGGCGTCAGCCCCCTGTCTCGGCCTGGCCCGAGGCGGCGGGGTGGCAGGTCGACATCTACCAGCCGCGCCTCAGGCTGCCGGCCTGGCGCGAGGCGTTGATGCCGCTGGCGGGTGCCACGGGCGGCGAGGCGGGCTCCCTGCGACACCTGCGCCTGGAGACCGACTGCCTGGATGGCGGCGGCGGTTGTCTGGGCAGCCTCACCGCCGAGGCGGCGCCTCAGGCCGGCGGCGGCTGGCGCGTCGCGCTGGACGGCAGCCTGCTCGAGGGGGAGCTCGACTACCGTCCTGGCTTGGCCCAGCCCCTGGACGTGGCGCTCGAGCGGCTGACCCTAGACGGCCTGTTGCCGACCGAGGCGTCGGGCGCGACCGGCGAGCTCTTCGCCGAACTCGACGTGCCTCCCGAGCCCATCGCGCTACCGGGGTGGGTGGCCGAGTTGCCGGAGGGGCGGCTGCGGATTGCCGACATCGAGCATCGCGGGCGCCGCTTCGGTCCCTTCACCGCCTACTGGGCGGCCGAGCCGGGGCGCCTCGCCGTGGACCCGCTGGGACTGACGCTCGGCCAGGTCTCGGCGCGCGGCGAAGTGGTCTGGGAGGCGGCCGGCGAGGGCTCGAGCCTGACCCGCTCGCGCCTCGGCCTGGATGGCCGCGATCTGGGCTCGGCCCTGGAGCGGCTGGGGCAGCCGGTGAACCTGCGCAGTGCCGTCACGCGGGTGCGCAGCCAGCTGGCCTGGCCGGGGGCGCCCTGGCAGTTCGCTCTGGCCCGCTCGCGGGGCAGCGCGGAGGTGACGTTGCGCGACGGCCGCTTCCTGAACGTGGAGTCGCCCTCGGCCCGCCTGATGGGCCTGTTCAACCTCGACAACCTGGTGCGCCGGCTGCAGTTGGACTTTTCCGACGTGACCGGGCAGGGTACCGCTTTCGATTCGGTGCAGGGTGCGGCTACCCTGTACGAAGGCATTCTCGAAACCAGTGGCCCCCTGGTGGTCGAGGGACCGGCCACCTCCTTCACACTGGAAGGCACCGTGGACCTGGCCCGGCGTGAACTCGACCAGCGGCTGGGTGTTACCGTGCCGATCAGTCGGAGTCTGCCGCTGGCCGCTGTGATCGCCGGTGCGCCCGTGGTCGGCGGGGCGCTGTTCATCGCCGACCAGCTGTTCGGCAGCGCCATCGACCAGGTCACCCGAATTTACTATCGCGTGCGCGGTCCTTGGACGGCGCCGCAGATCACCTTGGAAAACGCCGAATGACCATACGACCGCATGCCCTGCTCGACACCGCCGCCGGCATCCTGCTGCATCCCGGCGGCCTCGATCTCGAAGCCCTGGAGGGCGGCCTCGGCCATGTGTTGACGCCCGGCGTCGACTATGCCGATCTCTATTTCCAGCGCAGCTGGCACGAGAGCTGGGTGCTGGAGGATGGCGAGGTCAAGGAGGCCGGCTACAACATCGATGGCGGCGTCGGGGTGCGGGCCATGGCCGGTGAGAAGACCGGCTTCGCCTACTCCAACCAGATCACCGCTGACGCCTTGGCCGAGACCGGTCGCACCGCCTCGGGCATCGTGCGCAGCGGCTCGCGCCTCGGTGTCGCGCCGCAAGCGATCTGTCAGGCCGCACCACGCTATGCCACGGTGGATCCGCTCTCGGGGCTCTCCGCCGAGGACAAGGTCGCCCTGCTCAAGCACGCCGATCGCGTGGCACGGGCCGCCGACCCTGCGGTGAGCCAGGTCAGCGCCTCGCTCACCGGCGTGCACGAGGTGGTGCTGGTGCGTGCCAGTGACGGCACCCTGGCCGCGGATATCCGCCCGCTGGTGCGCTTCAACGTCAGCGTCATCGCCGTGAAGAACGGCCGCCGCGAGCGGGGCAGCGCCGGTGGCGGCGGCCGCTACGCCATGGATCGCCTGCGCGACGACAACGTGTCCGAGCGTTTCGCCAAGGAGGCGGTGCGCCAGGCGCTGGTCAACCTCGAGGCGGTGGATGCCCCCGCAGGGCAGCTGCCGGTGGTGTTGGGCCCCGGCTGGCCCGGGATCCTGCTCCACGAGGCGGTGGGCCACGGGCTCGAGGGCGACTTCAACCGCAAGGGCAGCTCCGCCTTTGCCGGCCGCATGGGCCAGCGCGTGGCGGCGAAGGGGGTCACCGTGGTCGACGACGCCACCCTGGGCGACCGCCGCGGCTCGCTCTCCGTCGACGACGAGGGCACGCCGGGACAGTACACCCCGCTGATCGAGGACGGCATTCTCACCGGCTACATGCAGGACAAGCTCAATGCCCGGCTGATGGGCATGGCGACCACCGGCAACGCCCGCCGCGAGTCCTTCGCCCATCTGCCCATGCCCCGCATGACCAACACCTACATGCTGGCCGGCCAGGATGACCCGGCGGACATCATCGGCAGCGTCAGGCGCGGCCTCTATGCGGTGAGCTTCGGCGGCGGCCAGGTGGACATCACCTCGGGCAAGTTCGTCTTCTCGGCCAGCGAAGCCTACCTGATCGAGGATGGTCGCATCACCGCGCCGGTGAAGGGCGCCACGCTGATCGGCAACGGCCCCGAGGCGATGGGCCGGGTGTCGATGATCGGCCACGACCTGGAGCTCGACACCGGGATCGGCGTGTGCGGGAAGGAGGGGCAGGGCGTGCCCGTCGGCGTCGGTCAGCCCACGCTCAAGCTGGACGAACTCACCGTGGGCGGCACCGCCTCTTGATCACAGCCCGGCGGTATCGCGGATCAGGCGGAACAGCCGTCGGGCATTGGTGGGCGGCTTGTTCTGCTCGCGCTCGCGGCGGGCGTTGCGCACCAGCTGGCGCAGCGCCTGGCGGTCGACGTCGGGGTGATCGGCGATGAAGGCTTCCACGGCCGTGTCGCCCTCGGCGATCAGCCGGTCGCGCCACTGCTCGAGGCGGTGGAAGGCGAGGTCGCGACGCCGCGCCTCCTGCTCTATCTCCTCGAAGACGGCATGGATGGCGTCGAGGTCCTCGCGGCGCATCAGCTTGCCGACGTACTGCATGTGCCGGCGGCGTGCCTCGTGGGAGCGGATGCGACCGGCTTCGTCCACGGCCGCCAGCAGGTCGTCGGAGAGCGGCAGGCGCGCGCGCTCGGCGTCGCTCATGGCGATGATCTTTTCGCCCAGTGCCTGCAGCGCGTGCATCTCGCGCTTGAGCTGGGACTTGCTCGGTCGTTCGTCGGCCGAGGGGGGGAATTCCTGGGTCATACCGCATCCAAGTGAGTGAAGCCAGAGGGTGAGGCCAAGATGCGCATTACGTGCTTGAGGGACAAGCGCGTAGCGGTGCACCGTAGCACGGCGAGCTGTGCCGCCGCCGGAAGTATACCAGCCCGTTGCCCGGCAACGGGACATTGCCACGATCCACGCGCGGCCTGCGGGTCGCGAGGTCATGATCCAAGCGCGGCCCGTCTGCCGCGAGATGAGGGAGAATCGCATGACACAGGCTTTCGATGCCGCCGCCCAGCAGGCACTGCTGGAATCACGGGCCGAACAGGCGCTGGCACTGGCGCGGCGCCTGGGTGCCGATGCCGGCGAGGTGGGCGCCAGTGTCGATCAGGGGATCGGTGTGAGCGTGCGCGAGGGCGAGGTTGAGACCGTCGAACTGTCGCGTGACCAAGGCATCGCGGTGACCGTCTACCTGGGCACCCGCAAGGGCAGTGCGTCCTCCACCGATGCCGGCGAGGCGTCGATCCGCGCCGTGGTCGAGAAGGCCGTGGCCATTGCCCGCCATACCGGCGAGGACCCGGCCGCCGGCCTGGCCGATGCGGCGCTGATGGCGCGTGAGCTGCCCGACCTGGATGTCCACCACCCCTGGGCACTCACCACCGAGCAGGCCATCGACCTGGCGCTCGCCTGCGAATCGGCGGGGCGGCGCGTGGCCGGTATCCGCCAGTCCGAGGGGGCCTCGCTCTCCAGCGGGGAGGGGGTGCGCGTCTACGCCAACAGTCATGGCTTTTTGGGCAGCCAGCGCGGCAGCCGTCATTCGCTCTCCTGCCTGCTGATCGCCGAGGACGAAAGCGGCATGCAGCGCGACTACGACTACACCAGCGCCCGCGACCCGCGGGACCTGGCCGACCCCGAAACGGTGGGGGTGCGCGCCGCCGAGCGCACCCTGCAGCGCCTGGGGGCGCGGCGGCCGGCCACCGGGCGCCTGCCGGTGATGTTCGATGCCACCGTGGCCAGCGGCCTGGTGGGACACCTGATGAGCGCCATCGCCGGCGGATCGCTCTATCGCCAGGCTTCCTTCCTGTGCGACCGGTTGGGCGAGACGCTCTTTCCCGAGTGGTTCACGCTCTTCGAGCGCCCGATGGAGCGTGGCGCCATGGCCAGTTCGCCCTTCGACAACGACGGCGTGCAGACGCGCGACAACGTCTTCATCGAACGTGGCCGGCTGGCCAGCTACATGCTCTCGGCCTACAGCGCCCGGCGACTGGGGCTGCAGACCACCGGCAACGCCGGTGGCGCCCGCAACCTGCGCATTGAGGCACCGCTCGAGTCACGCGATGCACTGCTGGCTCGGCTGGGGCGCGGCGTGCTGGTCACCGAGCTGATGGGGCAGGGCGTCAACGGCGTCACTGGCGACTACTCGCGCGGTGCGGCGGGCTTCTGGGTGGAGAACGGCGAGATCCAGTACCCGGTGGAGGAGTTCACCATCGCCGGCAACCTGGCGACGATGTTCCGAGGCCTGGCCGGCGTCGGTGACGACCTCGACACACGCGGTAGCATCCACACCGGCAGCTGGCTGATCGACGAGATGACCGTGGCCGGAAGTTAGAGGTCCTCTTCGAAACGGGCGTCGAACAGCCCCTGAATGGCGTCGAGGGCCGCCTCGGCGTCCTCGCCCTCGGCGTTCACGGTGAGTTCGGTACCGCAGGGGGCGGCCAACATCAGCAGCGCCATGATGTTGCCCGCATCGGCGTCCTGGCCGGCGTGGCTGACGGTGACACGGGCCTGGAAGGGCTGGCAGCACTGCACGAGCTTGGTGGCGGCGCGGGCGTGCAGACCCCGCTTATTGGTGAGGGTGAGCTTGCGACTGGCCACTCTCAGGGTTCCTTGCTGTCGGGTGGGTCCGGGGGTGGGGTGACGGGCGTCTGAATGCCCAGCTCGCGGTGGCGTAGGCGCACGCCGGATTGCTGCCGGGCCAAGTGGTGGGCCAGTTTCTCGGCCAGGTACACGGAGCGGTGCTGGCCGCCGGTGCAGCCGATGGCCACCGTCAGGTAGCTGCGCTGGCTGTCGCGATAGGCGGGCAGCCAGCGCTCGACCCAGGCGACGATGTCGTCGAGCATCTCGCCGACCAGCGGGTACTGCTCGAGGAAGGCGGCGATGCTCGGGTCCTGGCCGGTGGCCGAACGCAGCCGCGGGTCCCAGTAGGGATTGGGCAGGCAGCGGGCGTCGAAGACGAGGTCGGCGTCGAGCGGTACGCCGCGCTTGAAACCGAAGGACTCCACCGTCAGCGTCAGGTGCGCGTCGCGGTGGCCGACCACCTGCTCGGCGATGCGCCCACGCAGGTCGTGGACCGAAAGGCGCGAGGTGTCGATGATCAGGTCGGCCAGGTCGCGGATTTCGCTGAGCGCCGACTCCTCGGACTCGATGGCCTCGGCGAGCGTCATGTCGCTGCCCCGGGTGAGCGGATGGCGCCGCCGTGTGGCGGAGTAGCGCTCGAGCAGGATGCGCGCGTCCGTGGTGAGGTAGATCACCTGCGGGTCGACCCGACGCCCGCGCAGCTCCTCGATCAGCTGCGGGAAGCGTTGCAGGGCATGGGGCAGGTTGCGGGCATCGATGCTGACGGCGATGGCCTCGGGGCCGGTGGGGCTCTGGCCGAGTTCGTCCACCAGGGGGCCGAGCAGCATGGCCGGCAGGTTGTCGATGGCGTAGAAACCGAGGTCCTCGAGCGCCTGCAGCGCAATGGACTTGCCCGAACCGGAGCGTCCGCTGATGATCACGAGCTGCATACGGTCGGGTTCTCCCGGGCCGGTGGACGAGGGGGCGGCTCAGCTGCCCTGGCGGCGAATGGCCTCGATCAGGGTATCGTGAAGGTCGCGCTGGGTAGTGCTGCGGCGCAGGCGGGTGCGGGTGTCGGCGTCGTTCATCACGGTGGCGACCTGACTGAGCAGCGCCAGGTGGGTGTCGTCGGCCTCTTCGGGCACCAGCAGCACGAAGACCAGGTCGACGGGCTCGCCATCGATGGCGTCGAAATCGATGGGTTCGGCGAGCTTGAGGAAGGCGGCGACCGGGCCGCTGCAGTGCGGGCTGCGGGCATGGGGGATGGCAACCCCGTTGCCGATCCCCGTGCTGCCCAGGCGTTCCCGGCCGATCAGCCGGGCGAAGACCTCCTGACTGTCGAGGCTGGGCGTGTTCTGGGCGATGAAGGTGCTGAAGAACTCCAGCACCCGCTTCTTGCTACCCCCCGGCACCGCAAAGAGGGTGCGTTCAGGGGGCAGGATGGCTTCCAGTGTCATGGCGAATCAACGCGCGCCGGCGCCCTGGGCGCGGGCCTGGGCCTTTTCCTTGTGCTTGACCAGCTGGCGGTCCAGCTTGTCAGTGAGGGCGTCGATGGCGGCGTACATGTCAGCGTCCATGGCCTCGGCGTGTAGGTCGGCGCCGGCGGCATGCAAGGTACAGGCGGCCTGCTGACGTTCCTTCTCCACGGAGAGCGTGACCTGCACGGTCGTGATGTTGTCGTAGTGACGTTCCACGCGCGCCAGTTTCTCGTTCACGTAGTCACGCAGCGAGTCGGTCAGCTCCATGTGGTGGCCGGTAATATTGACTTGCATGACAGGCTCCTTACGTCCTTCGAGTGGTCGTTCGATTGTAACCCTTTTTCCGGCCCTGCAAACCCCCCGCCGCGCGCTTTGCCGAGGGCCGAAAAAGCGCGTCAGCGAAAGCGTTTTCGTTCGCTGGAGGAGGGAATGCTGAGAGCCTCCCTGTACTTGGCGACGGTGCGCCGGGCCACCTGAATGCCCTCCTCGGCGAGCAGGTCGACCAGCTTGCTGTCGGAGAGCGGCTTGCGCGGCGCCTCCTCCTGGATCAGCTTACGGATGCGCGCGCGGATCGCTGTGCTGGAGTGGGCATCGCCGTTGCCTTGTTGGCCGCCCACCTGGCTGGAGAAGAAATACTTCAGCTCGAAGACGCCGCGCGGGGTGTGAATGAACTTCTGGGTGGTGACCCGCGAGATGGTCGATTCGTGCATCTCCACCACCTGGGCGATGTCGGCGAGCACCAGGGGCTTCATGGCCTCTTCCCCCTTCTCGAGGAAGTCGATCTGGCGCACCATGATCTCGCGCCCCACGCGCAGTAGGGTGTCGTTGCGGCTGGCCAGGCTCTTCATCAGCCAGCGCGCTTCCTGGAGGTGATCCTTGAGGAACTGGTTGTCCTTGCTCTTGTCGGCACGCCGGATCAGGGCGGCATAGTCGGGCTGGATGCGCAGCCGTGGCATTGCCTCGGCGTTGAGCTCGACGCGCCAGCCGTCGCGCTCGTGCCGGGCCACCAGGTCGGGAATCACATAGTCGCTGCCCACCTCGGCATAGGCGCTCCCCGGGCGCGGGTCGAGCGAGCGGACCAGGGAGATGACGGTGTCGAGGGCGTCATCGTCCAGCCCCAGGCGGCGCTTGAGCAGACGGCGGTCGTCGGCGGCCAGCGCTTCTAGGAACTGACGCACCAGGCGCCGGGCCTGGGGCAGCAGCGGGGTGTCGTCGGGCAGGGCGGCGAGCTGCAGCATCAGGCACTCGCGCAGGTCGCGCGCGAACACGCCGGTGGGCTCGAACTGCTGCAGGCGTAGCAGCACCTGTTCGACCTCGCGGCTGGGCAGGCCGTCCAGCCCCTGCTGGCGCAGGCCGTCGCGGATCTCCTCCAGCGACTGCGACAGGTAGCCGGCGCCGTCCACGGCGTCGATCAGGCTCTCGGCGATCTGCAGCTGACGGGGCGGCAGGTCGGTCATGGCGAGCTGCCAGGCGAGGTGGCCGGCCAGGCTCTGGCCGCTGGCCTGACGCTCGAAGTCGGGTCCCTCGCCGCTGGTGGCGCCGCCGCCGTGGTCGGGATAGGTGTCCGACCAGTCGCTGTCGACGGTGAGCTCGTTGGGGATCTCGCTGGACCACTCCTCGTCGGGGGTCTCGGTGACGCGCTGCTCGCCGAACTCCTCGTCCAGCTCCAGCATGGGATTGGTTTCCAGCGCCTGCTGGATCTCCTGGCGCAGGTCCAGGGTGGAGAGCTGCAGCAGGGCGATGGCCTGCTGCAGCTGAGGGGTCATGGTCAGCTGAGTGCCGACGCGCAGTTGCAGGGAAGCTTTCATGGCCATGGAGGGCAGATGCTCGTGTCCCGAAAAGGCTCACCCTAGACCGCGGCAGGGTGACATGCAAGGGGAATGGGTGTCTCAAAAAAGCAACAATCGTGCCATGCGCAATCTTCGTGCCTTTTCAAGGGAGATGTCGCTTGATCAGCGCGTTGCGAGGCATCGGTGGCTTATAGGCGGAAGTCGTCGCCCAAGTACACCTCGCGCACCCGGCGATTGGCGAGGATGCTCTCGGCGCCGCCCTCGGCGATGATCTGGCCGTCGCCGACGATGTAGGCGGTGTCGCAGATGTCGAGGGTCTCGCGCACGTTGTGGTCGGTGATCAGCACCCCGATGTCGCGGGCCTTGAGCTGGCGGATGATGCCCTTGATCTCGTGCACCGAGATGGGGTCGACGCCGGCGAAGGGTTCGTCGAGCAGGATGAAGGCCGGTTCGGTGGCCAGGGCCCGGGCGATCTCCACGCGGCGACGTTCGCCGCCGGAGAGGCTCATGCCGAGGTTGTCGCGGATGTGGGTGACGTGGAAATCCTCGAGAAGCTGCTCGAGGCGGGCGCGGCGCCCCTGGCGGTCGAGGTCGCGACGCGTCTCGAGAATCGCCAGGATGTTGTCGGCTACCGAGAGCTTGCGGAAGATCGAGGCTTCCTGGGGCAGGTAGCCGATGCCGGCCCGCGCCCGCTCATGCATGGCTGCCCGGGACAGGTCGTTTCCGTCGATGGCCACCTCGCCGGCATCGGCGCGCACCAGGCCGATGATCATGTAGAAGGAGGTGGTCTTGCCGGCCCCGTTGGGACCGAGCAGGCCGACGATGCTGCCCTGGGCGATGTCGAGGCTGATGTCCTGCACCACGCGGCGGCGCTTGTAGCTCTTGGCCAGATGACGGGCATGAAGGGTCTTCATGGGCGGCCTTACTGGTCCTGCTCGGGCTGGAGGGTCATACGCACGCGCTGGCGATCCTCGACCCCTTCGGCGTCGGCGCGGGCCTGGACCACGCGACGGTCGAGGAAGTACTCCAGATAGCCGCCGTCGAAGGTATCGCCACCCTGGTGCAGCTCGGCGCGATCGATCAGCTCGACCCGGCGCTCGCTGACGTGGTACCGGATGGTGCGCCCCCAGCCACGTACCACCGGCTCCTCCGGGGAGGGCTTTTGCTCGATGTAGGCGCGCTCGCCGGTGGCCACGGCCAGGGAGAGCTCGCCGGCGGCATTGCGCTGGATCTCCACCTGCTGGCCGGTGAGGTGCAGGCTGCCCTGACGGATGTCCACGTCGCCAGTGTAGACGGCGGTGCCGGCCTGGTCGTCGAGATCGAGCTGGTCGGCCGCCACCTCGATGGGAGCCTCGGCGTCTCCCTCCAGGGCCACGGCGGGCAGGCTGGTCAGGGCCAGGGCGAGCAGGATCAGGCGGGCGGTAGGCAGCATGGCAGTGGCTCCTCGCGGATGACGGGTCAGTCGGTACGGCGCTCGGGGGGATGATAGCCGCGCACATTGTCGGTCAAGCGGGCGCGATTGTCATTGAGCCAGGCATCGAAGCGCTCGCCGCGCATGCGCTGGGGCGGCTGGCGCAGCGTCGCCGGGGTCTCGCTCCAGGCGTGGCCGCTGTCGGCGTCGTAGTGGAGCACCTCGGTGTCGAGCTGCCAGCGCTCGGCCGGGGCGAGCAGGCGGGCGTCGCCGGACAGGGTTAGCGGGTTGCCGCCGGCGCCGAGGCGCCCGCTGTCGGCGCTGGCGATCCAGCGACGGCCGTCGTCGTCCACTAACTTGGCGCGCGGCGATTCGAGGCGGGTGACGTCGTCGTGGGGGGTGTGCGACAGGCGCGGGCTGGTGAGGCGTTGATGGGCCTGGCCGCTGGCGTCGAATCGCGTCAGTCGCGCCTGTTCCAGGTAGTAGTCGGGCTCCCCCGCCGTGTCGTGCGGCACGGGTCCGGGCGCTGGCGACTCGCCTGGGTCGAGCCACACCAGCAGGCCGCCCAGGGCGAGCAGAAGCCCCAGCAGTCCGAGGCGAAAGGCAAAGCGCGAGCGGCGCATGCTCAACTCGAGCCGTGCAGGTAGGTGTCGAGGACGGCATCCCAGTGGCCCTGGGCGTGCAGCAGGGTGTCGCAGATCTCGCGCACCGCGCCGTGGCCGCCGGCTGTCGCGGTGACCCAGTCGGCGTAGTGGCGGATGTAGGCGGGCGCGCCAGGCACGCTGATGCCCACGCCGGCCCGCCGGATGGGGGCGACGTCGGGCAGGTCGTCGCCGCAGTAGGCCACCTGCTCCAGATCGAGGCCGAGTCGCCCGCAGAGCTCGCGGAGCACGGTGAGCTTCTTGTCCACGCCCTGGTGGACGTGCGGGATACCCAGGGCGGCGGCGCGGTGGCTGACCATCGGCGAGTCGCGGCCGGTGATCAGCGCCACCACGACGCCGGCACGCTGGAGCAGCTTGATGCCGTGACCGTCATGGGTGTGGAAGGCCTTGATCTCGATCCCGTCGGCCTGGAAATAGAGGCGCCCGTCGGTGAGCACGCCGTCCACGTCCAGGGCCAGCAGGCGAACCTGGCGCAGGCGATCGATGAGCTGCGGGTCGAGGGTCGAGCTTGCCGGGGTCATGCGGTCTCCTTGATGGGGTCAGATCACGCCGCTGGTGAGCAGGTCGTGCATGTGCAGGGCGCCGATGGGGCGGCCCGTCTCGTCCACCACGGCCAGCGCGGTGATGCGGTTGTCCTCCATGACGCGCACGGCCTCCGCGGCCAGCACGTCGGGAGCGATGCGCTTTCCGGGGCGGGTCATGACGTCGTCGACGCTCAGGCCGCTGAGGTCGCTGTAGTGGTCGAGGGTGCGGCGAAGGTCGCCGTCGGTGTAGACGCCGGCGAGGCGGCCGTCGGTATCGACCACGCAGGTGAAGCCGAGTCCCTGGCGGGTGATCTCGAGCAGGGCGTCGCGCAGCGGGCTGCCCAGCGGCACCCGGGGCAGGCGGCTGCCCTCGTGCATCAGGTCGCGCACCCGCAGCAGCAGCCGCTTGCCTAGGCTGCCGCCGGGGTGGGAGCGGGCGAAGTCCTCGGCGGTGAAGCCGCGCGCTTCGAGCAGGGCCACGGCCAACGCATCGCCCAATGCCAGGGCGGCGGTGGTGGAGGCGGTGGGGGCCAGGTCCAGCGGGCATGCCTCGCGGGCGACCCCGGAGTCGAGGTGGGCGTCGGCGTGGCGGCCGAGCGTGGAGTCGGGGCGGCCGGTCATGCTGATGAGCGGCGTACCTAGGCGCTTGAGCAGCGGCAGCAGCGCCGTGACCTCGGCGGTCTCGCCGGAGTTGGAGAGGGCCAGCACCACGTCGCCGGGGGTGATCATGCCCAGATCGCCGTGGCTCGCCTCGCCCGGGTGGACGAAAAAGGACGGGGTGCCGGTGCTCGCCAGGGTGGCGGCGATCTTGCCTGCAATGTGTCCGGACTTGCCCATGCCGGTGACCACCACCCGGCCCTGGCAGGCGAGCACCAGCGCGCAGGCCCGATCGAAGTGGTCGTCGAGCCGCTCGGCGAGGGCGGCGATGGCCTGCTGCTCTACCGCCAGGGTGCGTCGGGCGCTGTCGCGCAGCGACGAAGCGGCGGAGTCTGGAGAGGAGGTGTCGGTGGTCATGGGCGTGATTGTTGCCTGTCGACGGGTTTCACTCAAGGGGCGCTGCCGGCGAGACCCAGCCAGCCCAGGTAGAGCAGATAGGTGGCCAAGAACGCGCCGCCGGCCAGGCGGCCGACGCGGCCACGTCGCTGCCACAGCAGCAGGGCGCCGAGGGCAAGGGTCAGTGCGAGCATCACGGGGTAGTCGCGGGCACTGGCCGCCGGGTCGCTGGCGCCTGGGGCGAGCAGCGCGGGGATCGGCACCACGGCAAGCATGTTGAAGAGGTTGGAGCCGAGCACGTTGCCGATCACCAGGCCGTGCTGGCGCTTCAGGGCACTGGCGATGCAGGCGGCGAGCTCCGGCAGGCTGGTGCCGATGGCCACCACGGTCAGGCCGATCACCAGTTCGCTGATGCCCAGGCCACGGGCCAGCTCGCTGGCGCCCCACACTAGGGCGCGTGAGCTGGCCAGCATGATCGCCAGGGTGATGGCGAGCCACAGCAGGGCCTGGCCAAGCGGCATGCCGGGGATGGCGTCGTCGGCCTGGGCATCCGGGGTGTCGGCGCGCACCAGCCACCACAAGCTGAAGGCCAGCAGCAGGAGCAGCAGCACGCCGTCGAGGCGGTCGAGATGGCCGTTGGCCAGGGCGTAGCCGGCGAGCCCGGTGGCGCCGAGCAGCAGGGGCAGCTCGCGGCGCACCAGGGAGAAGGGCACGGGCACCGGCACCACTAGAGCGGTGACGCCGAGCACCAGGCCGATGTTGGCGATGTTGGAGCCCAGCGCGTTGCCCACGGCGATGTCGGGCGTGCCGTCGATGGCGGCCATGATGGAGACGACAATCTCCGGCGCCGAGGTGCCGATGGATACCACCGTCATGCCCACCAGCAGCGTGCTGACGCCGGCGCGCAAGGCCGTGGCGGCGGCGGCGCCGACGAAGCGGTCGGCGCTCCAGAGCAGGCCGGCAAGGCCGACAAGTACCAGAAGAAAGGGAATCAGCATGGGGATGGGGATAGGGGGTTGCCGTGAAAGGCGCCCATTAAACGGGCTGGACGGGCGTCGTGCAAGCCGGACTGGCGCCGGGCCGGCGAGTTAGGATACGATGTTCGATAATTTTTTCCGGAACTCGGCCGATGAGTGACACCCCGCTGGTAGTGGTCAAGGACCTGCACTTCTCGCGCGGCGAGACGTCGATCTTTCGTGGTGTCGACCTGCGCATCCCACGTGGCAAGATCACGGCCGTCATGGGTCCGAGCGGTACCGGCAAGACCACCCTGCTCAAGCTGATCGGCGGGCAGCTCGTGCCGGATGCCGGCCAGGTGCTGATCGACGGCGCAGACGTCCATGCGCTGTCGCGAAAGGCCCTGTTCACCCTGCGCCGGCGCATGGGCATGCTCTTCCAGAGCGGGGCGCTCTTCTCGGAGATCGATGTCTACGAGAACGTGGCCTTTCCGCTGCGCGTGCATACCGACCTGCCCGATGCCATGATCCGTGACGTGGTACTCATGAAGCTCGAGGCGGTGGGGCTTCGCGGAGCGCGCAAGCTGATGCCCGCAGAGCTCTCCGGCGGTATGGCGCGGCGCGTGGCGCTGGCCCGGGCGATCGCCCTGGACCCGGAGCTGATCCTCTACGACGAGCCCTTCGTCGGCCAGGACCCGATCTCCATGGGCGTGCTGGTGCAGCTGATCAAGCGCCTCAACGAGGCGCTGGGGCTCACCTCCATCGTGGTTTCTCACGACATCAAGGAGGCGCTCTCGATTGCCGACTATGTCTACGTGATCGCCGACGGCGAGGTGATGGCGCACGGCACGCCGGACTTGCTGAATGTCGACGACGACCCGCGCGTCAGCCAGTTCGTGCACGGCGAGCCGGACGGCCCGGTGCCCTTCCATTACCCGGCGGTGGACTTTCTGACCGATATCCTGACGCCGGGGGCGCAGTCATGATGGCACGTCTGCAGCGCCTCGGGCGCTACGGCTGCGACAGCCTGGAAACCCTGGGGCGGGCCGGCCTCTTCCTCGTCCAGTCGTCGTTCGGCATCCCCTCGCGTATGGGGTGGTACCTGTGGCTCCGCCAGATGCACTTCGTCGGCGTGCTGTCGCTGGCCATCGTGCTGGTCTCGGGGCTGTTCATCGGCATGGTGCTGGCGCTGCAGGGGTACACCATCCTGGTCGATTTCGGCGCCGAGCAGGCGCTGGGCCAGATGGTGGCGCTCTCGCTGCTGCGCGAGCTCTCGCCAGTGGTGGCGGCGCTTCTCTTCGCCGGGCGGGCCGGCTCGGCCCTGACTGCCGAGATCGGGCTGATGAAGGCCACCGAGCAGCTCACCAGCATGGAGATGATTGGTGTGGACCCCTTGCGGCGCATCGTGGCGCCGCGCCTGTGGGCCGGCTTCGTGGCGCTGCCGTTGCTCACCGTGGGCTTCAGCGTGGTGGGCATTGGCGGCGGCTACCTGGTGGGGGTCGAATGGCTGGGCGTGTTCGAAGGCTCCTACTGGGGCAACATGCAGGCCAGCGTCAGCTTCATCGACGACATCGGCAACGGCATGGTCAAGAGCCTGGTCTTCGCCCTGGTGGTGACCTGGATCGCGGTCTTCCAGGGCTATGACCTGATTCCCACCTCGGAGGGGATCTCGCGGGCCACCACGCGTACCGTGGTCTACTCCTCGCTGGTGGTGCTGGGGCTGGATTTCCTGCTCACCGCCCTGATGTTCGGCAGCCTTTCCTGAGGCCCCAAGACTTTTCGTTGAGCGGAGGCTCGGCTTTGATGTTCGGAGAAACGGGATGAAGCGCAGCAAGACGATGGAACTGGGCGTCGGGCTGTTCATGCTCGCCGGTATCCTGGGGCTGGTGTTCCTGGGGTTGCGCGTCAGCGGTCTGACGTTCAGCGTGCCTGAAGACACCTTTCGCCTCGAGGCCAACTTCGCCAACGTGGGCGGTCTGAAGCCGCGGGCGCGGGTGACCATGGCCGGCGTGACGGTGGGACGTGTCACCGAGATCGAGCTGGATACCGAGTGGTACGACGCCCGGGTGGTTCTGGAGCTCGACGCTGAACTCGCGGGGCAGCTGCCGCGGGATACCACCGCCGCCATCCTCACTTCGGGTCTGCTCGGCGAACAGTACGTGGGCCTCACCGTGGGCGGTGATCCCGAGACGCTTTCCCATGGCGACGCCATCCGCGACACCCAGTCGGCCGTGGTGCTGGAAGAACTCATCCAGCAGTTCGTGTCCAACATGGCCACCAACTAGCCTGGCCCTCAACCCTTGATACCCTGTGCCGAGGACGCTACATGAGCCTGATGCCTCTCTTTCCCGCCCTGGCGCACCGGCTGTGGCCGGTGCTCTGCCTGCTGCTGCTTGCCCTGCCTGCCCAGGCGGCCCCCGAACGCAGCCCCGAGCAGGTGATCCGCGACAGCATCGATGAACTGGTGGGCCAGATCCAGGGTCGCCGCGACTACTTCGCCGACAATATGGACGAGCTCGAGGCGCTGGTCGACGACAGCCTCGAGGATGTCGCCGATTTCCGCTACATCGGCGCCAGCGTGATGGGCCGCTACTTTCGCAACGCCACGCCGCAGCAGCGCTCGCGCTTCGTCGACACCTTCCGCCAGACGCTGATCGACACCTATGCCAAGGGGCTGGTCACCTTCGATTACGACGAGCTGCGCGTCCTTGACAACCAGCAGCCGCCGCGTTTCGAGGACCAGGCCAGCGTGGCCATGGAAGTGGTTGCCAGCGACGGTACGGTCTATCCGGTGAACTACACGCTGCGCCTCTCGGATGGAGAATGGAAGGTGGTCAACGTGATCGTCAACGGCATCAATCTGGGGCTGACCTTCCGCAACCAGTTCGATCAGGCCATGCGCGACCACGGCCGCGACTACGACGCCGTGATCGACGCCTGGGCGCCGGAGCTCGCCGTGGAAGAACTCGAGGCGGGCGGCGACACATGAGTCGCCTCCTCGACCAGGACGGGGTGAGGCTGGAGGCGAGCGCCGAAGGGCTCGCCGTGAGCGGTGCCGTGGATTTCGGCGTGGCGGCGCCCCTGGCCCGGGCGGGCAGCGCCTGGCTTGCCAAGCAGCCCGCCGAGACCGAGGTCGCGCTGGACCTCTCCGGAGTCGAGCGGGTCAGCAGCGCGGCGCTCAGCGTGCTGCTGGAGTGGACCCGGTGCGCGCGGGTGGCGGGTATCACCATCCAGCGCGTCCGGCTGTCGTCGGCGCTGGCGAGCCTCACCCGCGTGGCGGGCCTCGACGCCCTGCTGCCGGTCGAGGCAAGCGTCGAGGGTGAGTGAGGCGAGGGTGCCGGCATCGCCAAGCGCGTAGCTTTTCATTACCATGTAGGCTTTCCCTGATCGCGGTACGTCGCCTGGCGGCGGCCGCGGCATTGTCGACGACAGGCCCAACCACAGGAGTTTCGGCTTCCATGCAACCCAGTGACGTCAAGGCGCTGCTCGAGACCCGTATCGAGGGGTGCGACTTCCATATCCAGGGCGAAGGCTGCAATTTCCAGGTCATTGCCGTGGGGGAGGTCTTCGACGGCCTTTCGCCGGTCAAGCGCCAGCAGCTGATCTACTCTGCGCTGAGCGACGAGATCGCCTCCGGGGCCGTTCACGCGGTGAGCATCAAGACCTATACCCCGGCGCAGTGGCAAGGCGCGCCGGAAAATCCCGCTACCCGCAACCAAGACGCCTGACGGTCGAGTCGCCATGGACAAGCTGATCATTACCGGCAACGGCGCCGTGGACGGCGAAGTGTGGGCCAGCGGCGCCAAGAACGCCGCCCTGCCCATCCTGTGCGCCACACTGCTCGCCGACGAGCCCGTGACGGTGGGCAACCTGCCGCACCTGCAGGATATCACCACGACCCTGGAACTGCTCGGGCGCATGGGGGTGGAGCCGGTGATGGGCGAGAAGATGACCATCCAGCTCGACGGCTCCCAGGTGCGTGACTGTCATGCGCCCTACGAGTTGGTCAAGAAGATGCGTGCCTCCATCCTGGTGCTCGGGCCGCTACTAGCGCACTTCGGCCATGCCGATGTGTCGTTGCCGGGCGGCTGCGCCATCGGTTCGCGGCCGGTGGACCTGCACATTCGCGGCCTCGAGGCGATGGGCGCCGAGATCCGCGTCGAGGGCGGCTACATCCGGGCCCGCGTCGACGGCCGTCTCAAGGGGGCGACCATCTTCTTCGACACCGTGACGGTGACCGGCACCGAGAACCTGCTGATGGCGGCGACCCTGGCCGAGGGCACCACGCTGCTGGAAAACGCCGCGCGGGAGCCCGAAATCGTCGACCTGGCCGAGTGCCTGATCAAGATGGGCGCGAAGATCCGCGGCCACGGCACCGACACCATCGTTGTCGAGGGCGTCGAGCGGCTGCACGGTGCCGAGCACGACGTCATGCCCGACCGCATCGAGACCGGCACGTTCCTGGTGGCAGCGGCGCTCTCCCGGGGTCGCGTGCGGGTGCGCAATACCCGGGCGGACATCCTCGAGGCGGTGCTCGCCAAGCTCGAGGAGGCCGGTGCCGAGATCACCCACGGCGAGGGCTGGATCGCGCTGGACATGCACGGGCGTCGTCCCCGGGCCGTCAACGTGCGTACCGCGCCCTATCCCGCCTTTCCCACCGACATGCAGGCCCAGTTCGTGGCCCTCAATGCGGTGGCCGAGGGGACGGCCCGGGTGGTGGAGACCATCTTCGAGAACCGCTTCATGCACGTGCAGGAACTCAACCGCATGGGTGCGCACATTGCGCTCGAGGGCAATACCGCGGTGATCGAGGGCGTCGAGCGACTTTCCGGGGCGCCGGTCATGGCCACCGATCTGCGCGCCTCGGCGTCGCTGGTGGTGGCGGCGATGATGGCCGAGGGCGAGACCCAGGTGGACCGCATCTACCATATCGACCGCGGCTACGAATGCATCGAGGAGAAGCTGCAATTGCTGGGGGCGCGCATCCGGCGCGTGCCCGGCTGAGTTTCCCCGCTATCGGCAAGGCGAACCCATGAGCAAGCAACTGATTCTGGCCCTCTCCAAGGGACGCATCCTCGACGAGACCCTGCCCTTGCTGGCCGATGCCGGCATCGTCCCCGGCGAGGATCTCGGCAAGAGCCGCAAGCTGCTCTTCGACACCAACCTCCCCGACGTCAAGCTGGTGGTGATCCGTGCCACCGACGTCCCCACCTACGTGCAGCTGGGGGCGGCCGACCTCGGCGTGGCCGGCAAGGACGTGCTCCTGGAACACGGGGCGGAGGGGCTCTACGAGCCGCTGGACCTGGAGATCGCGCGCTGTAAGCTGATGACCGCCGGCCCCGACGGTGCCGAGCCGGCTCGCGCCCGGCGCCGCGTGGCCACCAAGTTCGTCAATGTGGCGCGGCGCTACTATGCCGAGCAGGGCATCCAGGCCGAGGTGATCAAGCTGTATGGCGCCATGGAGCTGGCTCCGCTGATGAACCTGGCCGACGAGATCGTCGACATCGTGGATACCGGTAATACGCTGCGGGCCAACGGCATGTCGCCGCGCGAGCTGATCGCCCCGATCAGTACCCGGCTGGTGGTCAACCAGGCTGCCATGGCCATGAAGCACGCGCGCATCAAGCCGCTGCTCGAGCGCCTGACGGCGGCGGTGCAGCAGCGTCGCGCTGCGGATACCGCCACCCTGAGCTGAACGCGCCGCGCCGTGGCCTTTGTTTCTTTCGATTTTCTGTGCAAGCGAGGCTGGACAGCACCATGAGCGAATCCCCCGCCAAGACTCCTGGCATCGCCCGGCTCGCCACGGCCGACGCCGACTTCGACGCCCGCCTCGAGGTGCTGCTGGCCTGGGAGGGCGTCTCCAGCGCCGAGGTGCAGCAGCGGGTGACGGCGATCCTGGAGGACGTGCGCCGCCGCGGCGATGCCGCCCTGGTGGAAGCCACCAACCGCTTCGACCGCCTGACGGCATCGGGCATGGCAGAGCTGGCCATCCCGGCCGAGCGCCTGGCCGAAGCCTTCGAGGGGCTCTCGGTGGAACAGCGTGAGGCCCTCTCCCACGCGGCTGAGCGCATCCGGGCCTATCACGAGCGGCAGAAGCCCGAGTCCTGGCACTACACAGAGGCCGACGGCACCGTGCTCGGCCAGCAGGTGAGGCCGCTCGACCGCGCCGGCATCTACGTGCCCGGCGGCAAGGCGGCTTATCCCTCCTCGGTGCTGATGAACGCCATTCCCGCCCACGTGGCCGGGGTACGCGAGATCATCATGGTGGTGCCGACGCCGGACGGCGTGGTCAACGAGCTGGTGCTGGCCGCGGCGCACCTGGCCGGGGTGGATCAGGTGTTCACCCTGGGCGGTGCCCAGGCGGTGGCGGCGCTGGCTTACGGCACCGAGACGGTGCCGCGGGTCGACAAGATCGTGGGGCCGGGCAACATCTACGTCGCCACCGCCAAGCGGGCGGTGTTCGGTCAGGTGGGGATCGACATGATCGCCGGTCCCTCGGAAATCCTGGTGGTTTCAGACGGCGGCACCGAGGCCGAGTGGCTGGCCATGGACCTCTTCTCCCAGGCGGAGCACGACGAGGATGCCCAGGCGATCCTGGTGAGCTGGGACGCCGACCACCTCGCGGCCGTGGAGGCGGCCATCGAGCGGCTGCTGCCGACGCTGGAGCGCGCCGCCATCGTGCGCGAGTCGATGGCG
Organism: Halomonas sp. NO4; assembly: GCF_010994375.1. Classification (GTDB taxonomy): domain Bacteria; phylum Pseudomonadota; class Gammaproteobacteria; order Pseudomonadales; family Halomonadaceae; genus Halomonas. The sequence continues at coordinate 529 of NZ_WHMA01000033.1, read as the reverse complement.
CGGCGCGGCGCGTTGATCCACTGCCGCGACCGCGACGAGGCGGTGGCGCTGATCAACCGCATCGCACCGGAGCACCTGGAGCTCTCCGTGGCCGACCCCGAGGCGTGGCTGCCCGAGGTTCGCCACGCCGGGGCCATCTTCATGGGGCGCTACACCGCCGAGGCGCTGGGCGACTACTGCGCTGGGCCCAACCACGTGCTGCCCACCTCCGGCACGGCGCGCTTCTCCTCGCCGCTGGGGGTCTATGACTTCCAGAAACGTTCCTCGATCATCCACTGTTCCGCCGAGGGCGCCGCGATGCTCGGCCAGACCGCCTCGGTGCTGGCTCGCGGCGAGGCCCTGACAGCTCACGCCCGTTCGGCGGAGTATCGCATTCCCGAGTAGCTGCCAACGCTGCTGCGGATACGACGGGGCCCTGCCATTCGGCAGGGCCCCGTCGGGCCGGCGCCGCTCGAAGGCAGCGCAAGGGTCAGCAGAAATCCGCGAGAACCCTCGCCCACTCGGGCGGGGAGGAAAGCGGGGCAGTGCG
>NZ_WHMA01000032.1 GCF_010994375.1 Halomonas sp. NO4 | reverse complement strand
GGTGAAGCTCGACCCCTGGTATCCCAGCAGCAAGACCTGCTTTCACTGCGGCCACAAGGTCGAGTCGATGCCGCTCACCGTCCGAACCTGGGACTGCCCGGCCTGCGGCACCCAAGGCATCGACCGCGACATCAATGCGGCGCACAACATCCGGCACCAGGGCATCATCCAGTTGAAGGCGGAAGGGCTGTCCGTCTCTGTCCATGGAGGCCTGCGTAAATCCAGCACACCGCTGGTCGCGGCCTGAGAAGTGGGAAGCCTCGCCCGTGGCGCGTCAGCGCTTAGGGCGGGGAGCAGTCACCACATCCTGCAAGGCACTGGCCAGCACCGGGGCCATGGCAATGGCATTGCTGGAGTGTGCAATGCAATCGGTGCTCCACACCTCGCCGACGCCTGCGGCCTGCAGCACCGCCAGGGCGTCGCCGGCGAACAGGGCGTGAGTGATGGCCACATCCACCGAGGCGGCCCCGGCCGCCCGCAGGCGTTCGGCGGCACGCGCCAGGGTGTGGCCGGAACTCGCCACGTCGTCCATCAGCACCACCGCACGCCCTCGCACGTCGAGCGCGGGCAGTTCGACCGCCACCTCTCGGTCGCCATGGCGCACCTTGCGGCACACGCCATGCTCGAAGCCGGTCGCCGCGGCGGCCTGGCGGACCCACTGCAGCGCCTCCTCGTCGGGGCCGAGCAGCAGAGGCGCCTCGCGCTTCTCGGCGATCAGCGCCGCAAGGCGCTCCGCCCCGGAAAGGGCCACGGCGTGGGCGAGAGGGATCGCCTGGTCGAGCCGCGCGATGCGGTGCAGGTGGGGGTCGACGGTGATCACGGCGTCGAACAGCTCGGCGAGAAAGCCGCCGATGATGGTCTGGCTGACGATCTCGCCGGGCGCGAAGGCGATGTCCTGGCGCATGTAGGCCAGATAGGGCGCCACCAGCACCAGACGCGTCGCGCCCTGCGCCCGGGCGTGGCGGGTGATCAGCAGCAGCTCGATGAGCTTGTCGTTGGGGCGGTCGAGGCTGCGGTAGAGCACCAGCGTTTCGGGAATCGCTTTCGGCGCGGCGAACGGCAGGCGGAGTTTGAGCTCCTCGTCGGGAAAGCGGTGGCGCTCGACAACATGGGCGGCGAGGCCCGCGGCCTCGGCCAAGCGACGGGCCGGTGCCGCTTCGTCGGGGAAATGGAGCAGTGCGGTGGTCATCAGAACTCCACATTGAGGCGTTGGATCGCATCGGCCTCGCCCAGGGTGACGCCGCTGTCGCGCTCGCTGGACTGGTGGGCGAAGGCCAACTCGTTGCGGTAGGCGGCGTAGACGCGATAGAACAGCTCCCCCGCCTCGACCGTATCGCCGATGCGCACCCGCATCGCCACGCCGGCACCGGCCGCCTTGGGCGCCCCGGCCAGGCGGGCGATCCGCGCCAGCTTCAAATTGTCCAGAGCGATGACCACGCCGGCCCGAGGGGCGAGCACGTCGAAGTGCTGGGACGCCAGCGGCGGGTCCTCCGGGTCGAAGGGCTTGGCGCCCTGGGCGGCGATGATGGCGTTCATCTTGTCCAGCGCCCGTCCGGAGTCGAGGATGTCACGGGCGATGGCGAAGCCGTCGCCGCCGCGCACGTTGGGGTCGAACTCCAGCATGCGGCCGGCCAGGCGCAACGCCTTCTGGCGCAGTTCCATGTGGGCATCCGGGTGGTTGGTGAGCACGCGCATGGCGTCGCGCGCCTCGAGCACCGGACCGATGCCGCAGCCGATGGGCTGGCTACCGTCGGTGATCACCACGTCCAGGGTGAGCCCCAGGCACTTGGCGACGTACTCGAAGAGCTTGCGCAGCTGGCGTGCCTCGGGCATGGAACGCACCTTGGCGTGCGGCCCCACCGGGATATCGAGCAGCAGGTGGGTGGAGCCGGCGGCCACCTTCTTGGAGAGGATCGAGGCGACCATCTGGCCGGGCGAATCGATGGCGAGCGGCCGCTCCACGGCGATCAGCACGTCGTCGGCCGGCGACAGCTGGCTGGTGCCACCCCACGCCAGGCAGCCGCGGTGGGTGCGCACGATTTCGCCGAGGGTATCAAACGGCAGGTCGACGTCGGCCAGCACTTCCATGGTGTCGGCGGTGCCGGCCGGCGAGGTAATGGCCCGCGACGAGGTCTTGGGGCAAAGCAGGCCGTGGGCGGCGACGATGGGCACCACCAGCAGCGAGGTACGGTTGCCGGGGATGCCGCCAATGCAGTGCTTGTCGACCACCGGGTGTTCGTGCCAGTCGAGGCGGCGGCCCACCCGACTCATGGCGTCGCTGAGGTAGAAGACCTCCTCGCGGTCGAGCTCGCCGCGGTCGCAGGCGACCACGAAGGCGGTGAGTTCGATCTTGGAGTAGCGCAGCTCGGCGATGTCACGGACGATGGCGAGAAAATCCTCGCGCGACAGGCGCTCGCCGGCGATCTTGCGGTGCAGGGCGGGGATCGAGACTGGCGGCTCCGCCTGGGAGACGCTCACCGGATGTCCCTCCTTGACCCCGAGCGCGGTGAAGGCATCCTCCGAGAGGCCGAGTTGCCCGCAGTCGACGATGGCGGCATCGTCCACCACGTTGAGGCTCGCCAGGATGCGCTGGCTGTTGGCGCGCACCTCCACCTTGGCCAGCGCCTGGAAGCCCTCGGCGCGGTAGAGGGCGCAGTCGCGATGCAGGTAGGCGACGCTCTCGCGGTAGGTGTCGATACCCACCCGCTTGAGCGCCAGCGGCGCGAGCGTGTCGTCCAGGGCCCCGCCCGTGGTCGGGTTGGTGGTCATGGCAGCGATCCCTGCGGTACGGCCAACGGCGGCCGGCCGGGTGACGGGCATGTGACAGATGGCCCCATCCTAGCAGCGCCCGGGCTGGGCGTCATGATCCACCACACCGCGGACAGCCCCCTTACCCGCCTGCCCGAAGCACGCTAGGCTGACCCTCATGTCACCGACCGAAATGCCGCCGTGATCGATACACCGCTGGAAGCCGGCCACCTGTGGACCCTCGGCATTACCTTCATCACCGTCGTCGTCTGTATTCTCCTGCACTACGAGGCCTCGAGTCGCCTATGGCGACAGAAGGGGTTGAGCCACCACTCTCAGCGCCGCCGCTTTCTCGTGCTCATCTTCGGACTCTTCACGGCCCATGTGGCGGAGATCTGGCTCTTCGCCTTAGCCCAGTGCCCTGCTGCTGGAGCACCCCCTGACCGGGGGCCTCGGCGGCATCTCGGTCGTCAACTTTCTCGACTACGTCTATTTCTCCGCCATCACCTACACCACCCTGGGCTATGGTGACCTGGTCCCCCAGGGACCGATCCGCTTCCTGATGGGCACCGCAGCGCTGACCGGCTTCATGCTGATCACCTGGTCGGCATCGCTCACCTTCCTCGAGATGCAGCGCCACTGGTCGTCCGAATGAGCGCCGCCGCTCGCGGCGACTCCCCCGGCATCAGCCCATGCAATAGCCAGCATTTCGCATCGTCATGATCAAGAAAACAAATAGTTATGCTGCTCTGCTAAGCTAGATCATTCTTGCGGGACACAATGTCGCACCCGCCTCCGTCCCGCCCTCCCCTGGGTCGCGGCGCTCAAGGTCGCCACGTAGCGGCTACGCTTGTTCAAGAACTGGTTCCCCCAAGAATAAGGCACCGTTCCTGACGGGACGCGGCCAAGAGAGGAGAGCGCACTTGGAACTGATTCAGTACGCCCTGGACAACCTCGATCTGCTGATCCGGCGCACCATCGAGCATATCTCCCTGGTGGGCGTCGCCGTGGGCATCGCCACCCTCACCGGCGTGCCCATCGGCATCGCCATCACCAAGAGCGAGCGCGTTGCCCGCGCCGTGCTCTATCTGGCCTCGATCATCGTCACCATTCCCTCCATCGCCCTGTTCGGCATCATGATCCCGGTGCTCTCCCTGATCGGCCACGGCATCGGCTACGTGCCGGCGGTGATCGCCGTGTTGCTCTACTCCCAGCTACCGATCATCCGCAACACCTACACAGCCATCAACAACGTCAATCCCGCCCTTCGCGAGGCTGCCCGCGGCATCGGCATGAGCCCCAACCAGCGCCTGCGCATGGTGGAGATCCCGCTCGCCGTGCCGGTGATCATGGCCGGGGTGCGCACGGCCGTGGTGCTCAACATCGGGGTGATGGCCATCGCCGCCTACATCGGCGCCGGGGGGCTCGGCACCTTCATCAGCCGCGGCATCTCCCAGTCCGACCCGCGCCAACTGATCGTCGGCGCCGTGGCGGTGAGCCTGCTGGCGATCGTCGTCGACTACACCCTGCTCTACGTGCAGAAGCGACTCACGCCCAAGGGGATGGAGCGAGCCGCGGAAACCGCCTGATCCCTGACGACAGAGCCCGAACAAGGAATCCCCATGATCCAGCTCGACAACCTGACCAAGGTCTTCGACACGCCCAAGGGCGCCGTGGTCGCCGCCGACCACATCAGCATGGAAGTGCCCGCCGGCGAGATCTGCATCCTGCTCGGCCCTTCCGGCTGCGGCAAGACGACCACGCTGAAGATGATCAACCGCATCATCAAGCCGACCTCCGGCAAGGTGTTCATCAATGGCGAGGACACCTCGGGTCTAAATACCCAGGAGCTGAGGCGCAACCTCGGCTACGTGATCCAGCAGATTGGCCTGTTTCCCAACATGACCATCGAGGAGAACATCACGGTGGTGCCCAAGCTGCTGGGCTGGGACAGGGCCCGATATCGCGAGCGCGCCCGCGAGATGATGGCGATGATCGCCATGGAGCCGGACGCCTTCCTCAAGCGCTACCCCAGTGAGCTCTCCGGCGGCCAGCAGCAGCGCATCGGCGTAGCCCGGGCGCTGGCCGCCGACCCGCCGGTGATGCTAATGGACGAACCCTTCGGCGCCATCGACCCCATCAACCGCACGGTGATCCAGGACGAGTTCCTCAAGATGCAGCAGGAACTCAAGAAGACCATCATGTTCGTCAGCCACGACATCGACGAGGCGATCAAGATGGGCGATCGCATCGCGGTGTTCCGCGAAGGCCGCCTGGTGCAGTACTCCACGCCGGACGACCTGCTGGCGGCCCCCAAGAACGAGTTCGTGGAATCCTTCCTCGGCGAGGATCGGGCGCTCAAGCGGCTCAACCTGGTCAAGGTGCGCGAGATCGTCACCGACGAGATCGGCACCGTTACCCCCGGCGACACTCTGCAGGCGGCGCTCGCCCGCATCGACGACTTCGGCTACCAGAACTCCATCCTGATGGTCAACGAGCGGGGCCAGCCCGCCGGCATCGTCAGCCGCTCGGTGGCGCGAACCACCAAGGGCTACTGCCGCGACCACTTCCAGACCGTGCCGGCCATGGTCGGCCTGGACGACGACCTGCGCAAGGCGGCATCGCTGATGTTCGCCCACGACACCACCTGGCTGCCCTGCGTCGATGAGGAGGGCCGCGTGTGCGGACAGATCACCCAGCGCGCCATGACCAGCCATCTGGGGGCCCGCTTCCGGCCGCGCCAGGGCGACAGCCACCATCCCGACGCTGCTATCAAGGAGTGAGCCGATGCCCATTCAGACCCTGAAAGGGGCCCTGCGCGCACTGCTCCTGGTCGCGGTGTTCTTCGCCGGGGTGTGGAGCCACTCGAGCGGGCTCATCGACGATTTCCTGTGGTATCTGCCCGACGTGCGCTACCTGATGGGCGAGCACCTGTGGCTTACCGCCGTCTCCGGGGCGCTGGCGATCGGGGTGGCCGTGCCGCTGGGTATCGTGCTCTCGCGCCCTTCCATGGCCGGTGTCGCCGAGAGCCTGATGCAGGTGCTCAACGTGGGCACCACCATTCCAACCCTGGCGGTGCTGGCGCTCTCCATGAGTTTTCTGGGCATCGGCACCCTGCCCGCGGTGTTCGGCCTGTTCGTCGCCACCCTGCTGCCCATCGCGCGCAACACCTACGCGGGCCTGAAGGGCGTCAATCCGGCGCTGATCGAGGCCGCGGCCGGCATCGGCATGTCGCCGCTGCAGCGCCTGATCAAGGTGGAGCTGCCCAATGCCCTCTATGTGATCTTCGCCGGCATCCGCACGGCCCTGACCATCAACGTGGGCACCGTGCCGCTGGCCTTCTTGATCGGTGCCGGCGGGCTCGGCGAGCTGATCTTCACCGGCATCGATCTCTACGATCCGGTGATGATGCTCTCAGGCGCCATTCCCACGGCCCTGCTGGCGATCGTGGTCGATGCCATCATTGCCACCGTCGCCTTCCTCATGGTTCCCCGCGGCGTGAATCCCAACCGCGCCTGATCCCAGGCGCAACGCACAACCTGACGAGACAACCCGACGCAAGAGGAGATGCACCCATGAAGACAACGCTGATGACAACCCTGACCGGCCTGGCCCTGGCCGGCTCGCTGGCCACAGCCCAAGCCCAGGAGATCGTGGTGGGTGGCAAGAACTTCACCGAACAGCAGATCCTGTCGAGCATGACCACCCAGTACCTGGAGGGACTCGGCTACGAGGTGGAGAGCCGTGCCGGCATGGGATCCGCAGTGCTGCGCCAGGCACAGGAGAATGGCCAGATCGATCTCTACTGGGAGTACACCGGCACCTCGCTGATCAACTACAACGATGTCACCGAACGCCTGGGGCCGGAGGAGACCTACGAGCGCGTCAAGGAGCTCGACGCCGAGAAGGGCCTGGTGTGGCTGGCCCCCTCGGAAGCCAACAACACCTATGCCCTGGCCATGCGCGAGGCGGACGCCGAGGAGCGCGGCATCCTCTCGCTCTCCGACCTGGCCGCCGCGGTAAACGAGGGCGAGGAGCTCTCCTTCGCGCTGAACGCCGAGTTCTACGCCCGAGAGGATGGCTGGCGGCCACTGCAGGAAGCCTACGACTTCCGTGTGAGCCGTGGCGACATCAGCCGCATGGACACCGGCCTGGTCTATCAGGCGCTGCGCGACGGCCAGGTGGACGTGGGCCTGGTGTTCGCCACTGACGGACGTATCCCCGCCTTCGACTTCCATGTCCTGGAGGATGACCAGGGCTTCTTCCCGGCCTACGCCCTCACCCCGGTGGTGCGCCAGGACACGCTGGAGCAGCATCCCGAACTCGAGGAGCAGATGAACTCCCTCTCCACCCTGCTTGACGACGAGACCATGGCCGAGCTCAACGCCCGAGTGGACGTGGAGCGCGAGACCATCGAGGACGTCGCCCAGAGCTTCCTGGAGGAGCACGACCTGCTGTAACGGGCGCAACGCGACTGGCATACTGGCCGTCCATACTGGCCACCGCCAACTTCCAACGTCCAACGTCACGAAGGCCGCCCGTTGGGGCGGCCTTCGCGCGATTCGGGAGGTTGTCATGCACTATCAGGACCGGCTGCGCGTCGCCGCCGCTCAGCTCAACGCCGAGCTCGGCGACGTGGACGCCAACCTCGAACGCCACCTCGATATCCTCCAGGACGCCCGGGGCCAGGGAGTCGAGCTGCTGGTGTTTCCCGAGCTCTCGCTGACCGGCTATGGGCTGGGCAGTCGCGTGATGCAGGTGGCCATGCCGCTGGAAGACCCTCGCCTGATCCGTCTGGCCAAGGCGTGCGGCGAGATGCAGACGGTGGTGGGCTTCATCGAGGAGGCAAGCCCCGGCGAGTACTACAATGCACTGGCCATCCTGCAGGCGGGCGAGCTCGTGGCCGTGCACCGCAAGCTCAACCTGCCCACCTACGGCGGCCTCGAGGAGGGCAAATGGTTCACCCACGGCAGCGAGCTCACCCACGTCGCAGTTCGCCCCGGCTGGTCGGCCACCCCGCTGATCTGTGCCGACCTGTGGAACCCGGCGCTCGTCCATGCCGCCCTGCTGCCACGTCCCACGGTGCTCTGCGCACCCATCAACTCGGCGAGCGGCATCGTCAGCGACGACTTCTCCAACGAGCAGAACTGGGCGCTCAACGTGCGTTTCTACGCCATGACCTACGGCACCCCGGTGATCATGGCCAACCGCTACGGCCCCGAGAACGGCAGCCACTTCTGGGGAGGCTCGCGCATTCTCGGGCCCCGCGGCGAGTTGCTGGCCGACGCCGAGGATCGCGAAACGCTGATCATCGCGGAGCTCTCGCGCACCGCCATCGCCCGAGCCCGCTTCGAGCTGCCCACCCATCGCGACGCCGACACTCCGCTGATTCGCGAGCTGATGGCGGGGTATCGTTGATCCGAAACCGCTGCCGAGGAGGAGTTCGAGGTTCGAGATGTGGAACCAGCATGAGATCCAACTCTCGCCATGGAGCGCGGCTTTCACCTGATCACCGACCGTGTCGTCGAGGCCCTGCCCGACCTAGCCTGCTGTCGAGTAAACACGATGCACCTGCAGCTACTGCACACCTCGGCGTCGCTGACGATGAACGAGAACGCCGACCCGGACGTTCGCCATCACATGAACGTCTTCCTGCGCCACCTGGTGCTGGGGGACATGTACTACTTCTGCCCCCTGGAGGGGCCCGACGACATGCCCGCTCACGTAATCGCCACCCTGCTCGGCACCCAGCTGATGCTGGCTGTGCGCGACGGTCGCCTGACACTGGGTACCTGACAAGGCATCTGGCTGGGCGAGCACCCGTCCACGGCGGCCCGCGGCGGCTGATCGTCACCCTGAACGGAGAAGGGTGACACGAGGCATCGTTCTCACGTCGTGACTATTCCACGCCCGAGGTCGTGCAAACCCGGTCCCGCCCCTGCCGCTTGGCGCGATACATCGCCTGATCGGCCGCCCTGACCAGCGTATCCAGATCGACCTCGTCACCCGAGGCCGCGGCCACCCCGAAACTCGCCGTGCCGTCGAACCGTTGCCCCGCATAGGCCAGCGGCCGTGAACTCAGTGCCAGGCGCAGGCGCTCGGCCAGCTCCGCGGCCGCAGCGAGGGAATTGCCGGGGAGCGCCAGAGCGAACTCCTCGCCGCCGAAGCGGCACAGGATGTCGTCGCTGCGCAGCTCCGCCCGAAAGCGCCTGGCCACCTCCCGCAGAACTTGGTCACCGGCCGCATGGCCAAGGGAATCATTGATCGACTTGAAGTGATCCACATCGATCAGTACCACGGCGAAGGGCTCCGCGGAACGGCGGCAGGCCAGCTGCTCGCGGCAGACGGAGAAGAAAGCGCGACGGTTGAGCAGTTGGGTCAACTCATCGCGATAGGCCAGCTTCTCAACGCGCTGATGCGAAGCCTTGAGGGCATCCTCCAGCGCCTTGCGCTCAGTGATGTCGGAGGCGATCTCGACCCTTACCAGGCGACCATCGCTCCACACGATGGCCTGATCGCGACACTGGTACCAGCGACCGTCCTGGGTGTTCCGGAACTCCCACACCGCGGCAGGCCCGGGGCGCCCCTGCTCATCCAGCAACTGAGGGTTGTTGCAGAAAGCGCAGGGCCCGCTCTGCCCCTCCTGCAGCACCTGCCAGCACTTTCGCCCTCCCGGCTCCCCCCACTGCTGACGCCCGTAGGCGTTCAGGAAGCGCAGCTCATAGGAGTGCATGTCACTGGCATACACCGCCGCATCCAGGCTGTCGAGAATGCGTAGCAGATCTTCGGCGCCGGGCGAAGCGGCGCCTTCCTCGTGAGCCTGGAGCAGGGGTATCTTGCGGGTCATGGGATGCCTTTGGGGGATACCGGCCATGGGCCATCGTCGACGATCGGGCCACTATGGCAACCCCGTTCGGCAATTGCCATTGGACCTCAGGACAAACGCCCCTCTCGCGCCAGCCGCCGCCTGACCCAGCGATCGTACCACCAGCGCAGCAGCGGTTTGAGCCCCGGCAGACCGATCAGCCAGGCCAGAGGCTTGAGCCTCGGCACCCGGCGCATCAGCAGAATGTAGGCATCGATGCCCTCCTCGATGCGCCCCTCTTCCTCCTCCACATGCAGCGAGAGCAGCGCCGCCTGAGGGTCGACGCCCTTGTCGCGCAGTGTCTCCTGATGCTCGGTCACGTCACACCAGGCCACCTGCCGGCCGGCCTCGCCGGCCCAACGCTCGTAGCGGGCGCGGTCTCGCCGACAGACGGGACATACGCCGTCGTAATACACCTTCAACGTTGCCATGGCCACGTCACCTCCAGAGTGCCGAGGCGCCGACGGGTCGACTTGGGCAAGATCGGGCAAGACTCCCCTGGCCGCGTGATGAAGTCACTGAATGCCTTTCATAGGCAATCGCCAGTTCCCAACCGGTACGGTATCCCACCACAATGGTGGCCAAACTCACCGAAGGCAACGCCATAGATAGGAGAGTTCGATGAGCCAACGCATTCTGATGGTCCTGACATCCCACGACCGCCTTGGCGATACCGGCGAGCCCACCGGCTTCTGGCTGGAAGAGCTGGCAGCGCCCTACTACGCCTGCCTGGACGCCGGCGCCGAGGTGGTGCTGGCCTCACCCAAGGGCGGCAAGCCGCCGCTCGATCCCAAGAGCGACGCCGAGGAGAGCCAGACCGAGGCAACCCAACGCTTCAAGCAGGACGCCGACGCCCAAGAGCGGCTGGCCAACACACAACACCTCGCCGATGTCAGCGCCGACGACTTCGACGCCATCTTCTACCCCGGCGGCCACGGCCCGCTCTGGGATCTCGTGGAGGATGCCGACTCCATTCGACTGATCGAGACCTTCTGGGCCCAGCACAAACCGGTGGCTGCAGTCTGCCACGCTCCGATCGCGCTGATCCACGCTCGCGACGCCGAGGGCCGTCCGATCATCGAGGGCCGCGAGGTCACCGGCTTCACTAACGGCGAGGAAGCCGCCGTAGGTCTGACCGACGTGGTGCCCAGGCTAGTGGAAGACGCACTGATCGCCAGCGGCGGCCTCTACTCCAAGGCCGACGATTTCACTCCATACACACGCCACGATGGCCAGCTGATCACCGGCCAGAACCCGCCCTCCTCCGAGTTGGTCGCTCAATTGCTGTTGGAAGCGCTGGGCAAGTAACCGGCGAGCCAGCAATACGGCGTCCCCAAACACAACGCCCGCCTGCCGAAGAAGCGCGGGCGTTGTGAAGCCATATCGAGGTTTGCGTCTGGCCCGTTGCTCAGAACTCGCGGCCCAGCAGCGCCTCGTTGAAGGGGTAGCGGGAGAGCTTCTCGACGCCGGTGTCGGTGATCAGCACCTCCTCCTCGAGCTTGACGCCGTCAGCAGCGCCCACCTCGCCGATGTAGCTCTCCACCGAAACCACCATGCCGGGCTCGAGGATGCCATCCGTGGAGAAGCGATCGAAGTCCATGTGGTGGGCCACCAGCGGTGTCTCGCCGTGCATGCCCACTCCGTGGATGATCGAGGGATAGCGGCGGTCGAGGAAGCGCTCGGGAATCTTCCAGGCCTTCTCGGCGACCTCGCGATAGCTCATGCCGGGCTCGAGGATCGCCATGTTGTGATGTACCTGGTCATAGGCCAGGCGGTAGAGCTCGCACTGGTAGGCGCTGGGCTTGCCCGGCCCGACGTGGAAGGTACGCGAGAAGTCGGAGTAGTAGCCGTGACAGCCGATGGTGTCAGTGTCGAGCGCCACCAGCTCGCCGGGACGGATCTTGCGGTCGCTCGCCTCGTGGAACCAGGGGTTGGTGCGCGGCCCTGAGTTGAGCAGGCGCGTCTCGATGAACTCGCCGCCGCCCTTGATCACCTCGCCGTACATGATGGCAAACAGCTCATTCTCGGTGATGCCGGGTTTGATGGCGGCCTCCACCTCGGCCACCGAGGCTTCGCTCGCCGCCATGGACTGGGCCAGGCAGGCGATCTCTTCGGGAGTCTTGATGCGTCGGCAGTGCAGGGTGTCCTGCAGGCAATCAAAAACGTCCAGGCCCTGGGCCTCCAGTGAGCGCGCCAGGTTGAGCGCACAGCGGTCCAGGCCAACCTTCTTGTTGCCGTGGCCGTGTTCCTGAACCAGCTCGGCGACTTCCACGCCGAAGGGATCGGAGGAGAGGTTGTCGCGCTGGTTCACCGCCGACCACACCACCTTGGAGGTACGCGACTCGTCGATGGTCTCCAGCCAGGTGGAGACGTGCGCACTGCCCGGGTACTCGAAGAGGATGATCGGGCCTTCCAGTGGCACGTAGATGTAACGCGTGGAGTTGCGCAGGAAGTAACCGAACATGTTGCGCGAGCCGGTAGCGTAGCGCTGGTTGTTGGGGTCGAACAGTACCAGGGCGGCGTAGCCCTGCTCGGCCATCATGGCGCGCAGCCGCGACAGGCGCCCGGCACGCAGCCGTTGGGGGTCGAAAGCGGTAGGGATGCTGTCGCCGCAGGCCACGGGGGCCGAGGGCACGACCGGAATCCGGTCCGGCTCGCTGTCGCTCAGTTTCTCTGACTCTACGATGCTCATGGAAACTCTCGCTGTGTCATCAGGGTGACGGCCGCCCGCAGCGCGGCCATCGGCAGGGGCGCTGGGGAACGCAAGACCAGGGCTCAATCGGCGAGGCTGTCGCTGCGGTCCATGCCTTCCTCGAGCAGCCTCTCGTGGATCGGCGCCATGCGCCCGAAGATACGCTGGGCCCGCTCGGGACGGCCGATGAAGCCTGGCTCCTTGGCGTAGGCGAAGATCACCGTATGGCGCTCGCGGGGGCCTTCCACCGGCGTGACGCGATGCAGGGAGTAGCGGCCGAAGAAGATCTGCAGATCCCCCGGGCGCAACTCCAGAGAAGTGAGCTGCGAACGATCGCCTTCGATCACCTTTTCCACCGCGTCGAAATTCTCGGCCTCGGGGCTGCGAATGCCCGGGGCGTACTCGAACAGGCCACCCCCTTCGGGCTTGCGCGTCATCAGGGTGACGATGAACTCGTTGGTATCGTAGTGCCAGGGGTGCTGGCAGCCGTCACGCAGCACGTTGACCACCAGGTCGGCCAGCGGATCGGCGTAGGGATGAATCGTCTCCATGCCGACGACGGCGGCGATGAAGCGCTGGAAGTCCGGGTTGGCGTAGACCTGACGGATCAGGGTGTCGTCGCTGATGCGGTCACCGGCCACGAAGCCGTTGGTGCGATCGCCGAAGCGGTTGACCGGATGGCTGGCCGGTCGCTCGGGGTCGCCCGCGCTGTTGTAGGGGTTGGTCTCGGTCTGGTTGTAGTGCGCCTCGGGCGAGAGTCGTTCGGTCTCGCGCTCGAGGCGGGCCACTGCCTCGTCGGGCACGAAGCGCTCGAGCACCACGCAGCCATCGTCTTCCAGCTGGCGGCGACACTGGGCGAGCAGCGCCTGACCGGCCTCGCCGTCCAGGTCGTAGAGGGGATAGCGGGCCAGGTCGATCAGGCCGCTCAGCGCGTGGGCGGGTTGGTCGGTTGCCGTAGCCTGCATGAGCATGGCTCCTGTTCGTCGGGGAGTTGACGGTGCTGTCTTGTCACTGGACAGGATAATGAGCCTCCATTCATAATAAAAATGAATGGTTGAGATATAACAGATTTAAAAGGCTCATCGATGATGGATACCGAGCTGCTCCGCGCTTTCGTGACCGTGGCCGAGTGCAAGGGATTCAGTGCCGCCGGCAAGGTACTGCATCGCACTCAGTCCGCCGTCAGCCTGCAGATCAAGCGGCTCGAGGAGCAGATGGGCAACCCCCTCTTCGAGCGCACCAGCCGCAGCGTGCTGCTCACCGCGGCCGGCGAACGCCTGCTTCCCTATGCCCGACACATGCTCAAGCTCGAAGGGGACGCCCGAGAGGCCCTCGGCGAATCCCAGCGCGGCGAGCTGATTCGTTTCGGTACCTCCGAAGAACAGGCCGCCACCTACCTCCCCGACTTGCTGCCACGCCACGCCGCGCGCTTCCCCGAAGCGCGCCTCGACATTACCTGTGATATCAGCGCCGCGCTGGTGGATCGCTTCCAGGAAGGCCTGCTCGACGTGGTGCTGTCGATCCGCCATGCGCCCACGCCCTCGGGCCAGCTACTGGGGTGGGAGCCGATGGTGTGGGTGGTCGCTGAACAGTGCGATGTGCGAGCGTGGAAGACGCTGCCACTGGCGCTCAACCCGGAGGGTTGCATCTTTCGTGCCCATGCGCTGTCGGCACTGGGCCGAACGGAAAGGCTGTGGGAGTTGCACTACGTGAGCCCCTCCCCCACGGGCATTAACCTGGCCGTGCAGGCCGGACTCGCCGCCACGATCAAGACACCGCGCAGCGTGCCCAAGGGGTGTCGTATCGTGGGAGAGGCCGAAGGGCTGCCGCCCCTCGACCAGGTGGAAGTGGAACTGCATCGCCGCACCGGCCAGCCCAGCGAAGCGCTGGAAGCCTTCTGCCGCGAGCTCGAGCAGCTGGTGTGCGGCCACGATGGGGTAGCGGCCCCGCAACCGCTGACCGCACGCTGACGCTCACGGCGCCCGTACCGCAAGGCGCGGCACGAACGTATCGCGCAATCAATCGCGCCGGTAGGTACCAACCAGGCGGTTCATGCCGATCAGATTGGGCTCGAGCTGCTTGAGCACCTCGGGCAGCGCCAGTCCTTCGGGCAGGTCAGTGGGCTTGTCGAGCGCCAGCACCCAGAAGTAATACTGGTGCAGACCATGGCCTTCCGGCGGCATGGGGCCACCGTACCCCAGCTTGCCGAAATCGTTCTTGCCGCTGGTCCCTCTGGCGCTGTTCTCTTCGAGCGAGGTGACCGACGCCGGCAGGTTGTAAAGTACCCAGTGGACGAAACCGTAGGTGCCGTGCTGCACCAGGGGGGCATCGGGGTCGTGGCAGATCAGCGCGTAGCCCTTGGTGCCGTCGGGCGCGCCCTGCCAGGCCAGCGCCGGAGAGACGTCATCGCCCTCGCCGGTGTACTTGGTGGGAATGGCGCCCTGGGGGGCAAAGGCACTGCTTTCCAGCTGCATGGTTGAAAGGGCAAAGGCCATGTCGATCATCCTCCTTGTTGCCTGAACGGTAAGCGCCGATTCAGCGTCGGAAATCGCCCGGGAGCTGTCAACATGAGCAAGCGTCTACTGATTGTCGCCCACGCGCCCTCCCCCAATACCCGCCGGCTGCGCGAGGCAGCCGAACGCGGCGCCCGCCACCCGGACATCGACGACGTCGAGGTGGTGGTCAAGCCACCCTTGGAAGCCGGGCCCGACGATGTGCGGGCTTGCGACGCCATCCTGCTCGGCACCCCCGAGAACCTCGGCTACATGAGCGGTGCGCTGAAGGACTTCTTCGACCGTAGCTATTACGCGGTGATCGAGGAGAAGCAGGGCCTGCCCTGCGCGCTCTATGTGCGCGCCGGGCGCGACGGCACTGGCACCCGCCGCGCCGTGGAGAGCATCGCTACCGGCCTTCGCTGGCGCTGGGTGCAGGAGCCGCTGATCCTGCGCGGCGAGTGGCAGGACACCTTTGTCGACCAGGTCGAGGAACTGGGGCTCTATGTGGCCGCCGGGCTCGACAGCGGCATTCTGTGACGTCGGAGGTCGGTGGCCTTAAAACCGTCACCCCGGCAGTACCAGCCAGTTGGTCGTGCGGCACGGCGCCATGCTGCTATACCTCAAGAACCTGCCGTCTCCTGGAGACAGTCCTGGCGGCTTTCCTGATGGACAGTGCGGTGTCTCAGGGAAGGCAGGCCCATACGACACGCGATGTCCACCCCGTCGACCAGCGCCTGATGCGCAGTCCCGCCCGCGACTTCCTGCCGGTTTCGGCCTGGACGCGGCATCTGGTCGACTCACTTCACGAGGTGAGTCATGAACCGTCTGACCGCACTCCTGCTCGCCTGGCTGGGCGGCCTTGTGTTCTCCGCCTCTCTTGTCGCCAACGCTCAGGAGACACTGCGCATCGGCACGGCCAGCCCCGACGGCGTCTACCACGTCGCCGGCCGTGCCCTCTGCCAGGTCGTGACCCTGCCATGCCGGGCCGAACCCGGCCCTGGGTCGAGCGCCAACCTGGAGGCCATCCGCGACGGGCGGTTCAGCGTTGCCCTGGCCCAGTCCGACCTCCAGTTCCAGGCGGTCAACGGCACCGCGACCTTCAGCGAGGCGGGTCCCGACCCTGACCTGCGTTCGCTCTTCTCCCTGCACAGCGAGCCCTTCACCCTGGTGGTCCGCCGTCGGTCGGGTATCCGCAGCCTGGAGGATTTACCCGGCCGTGCCGTCAACATCGGCAACCCCGGCTCGGGCCAGCGCGGCACCATGTTCAGCCTGATGGATGCCCAGGGCTGGCAGGGGGGCGATTTCCGTCTCCTCAACGATCTCCCCGCCGACCAGCAGGCCATGGCCCTGTGCCACGGCGATGTCGATGCCATGGTCTACACCGTGGGCCATCCCAACCGCTCGATCGCCCAGGCGATCCGCCTGTGCAATGCCGCTCTGCTGGATGTCGACGATGAGGCCGTCGAGCGGCTGATCGCCGAGCGCCCCTACTTCTCCCGCGCCTCGATCCCCGGGGGACTCTACTCAGCGGACCAGCCCGCGGTGCGCACCTTCGGGGTCCGGGCCACGCTGGTGGCCCACCGCGACGCCGACCCGGAACTGATCTACCGACTGGTGGCCGACGTCTTCGACAACCTGCTGCGTTTCAAGGCCTTCCATCCTGCCTTCGGCACCCTAACGCCAGCCAGCATGGTACAGGCCGGACTCACCGCCCCGCTCCATGAAGGGGCCCTACGCTACTACCGCGAACGCGGCTGGGTCAGCAACGACAGCGTCACGGCGACAAGCCAGTGACCCGGCTGCACCGAAGCACCGGGCCCCGCTCCCCTGACACGCCAACGGCACCCCTTAGGGTGCCGTTTTAGTCTCTGCCAACCCTGGCGAGTGGTTACTTCAAGCGTTCGAACACCGTGGCCACCCCTTGGCCCATGCCGATGCACATGGTGGCCAAGCCCAGGGTGGCGTCCTGCTGCTGCATCACGTTGAGCAGGGTGGTGCAGATGCGCGCCCCGGAGCAGCCCAGAGGATGCCCCAGAGCGATGGCGCCGCCGTTGAGGTTGACCTTGTCGTCCATGACGTCGTGCAGGCCAAGGTCCTTGAGCACTGGCAGGCTCTGGGCAGCAAAGGCTTCGTTGAGCTCCACGGCCTGGATATCGTCGATGGTCAGCCCGGCGGCCTTGAGCGCCTTCTTCGAGGCGGGCACCGGCCCGTAGCCCATGATCGAGGCGTCACAGCCCGCCACCCCGGTGGAGAGCACCCGGGCAATGGGTGTCAGCCCCAGCGCCTCGGCACGCTCGCCGCTCATCACCAGCAGGCCCGCGGCGCCCACGGAAAGCGCCGAGGAGGTGCCGGCGGTAACGGTCCCGCCGCGGGGGTCGAACACCGGCTTGAGCTCGGCCATCTTCTCCAGGCTGGCATCGGCGCGAATCACCTCGTCGCGCTTGACCGCCACGCGGTAGCCACGTTCGTCGTGCCCTTCGACGGCGATGGTCTCGTTGTCGAAGTAGCCCTTCTCCATGGCCGCCTGAGCGCGCTGGTGGGAGCGCACCCCGAAGGCGTCCTGTGCCTCGCGGGAGATGCCGTGCATCTTGCCCAGCATCTCCGCGGTGAGGCCCATCATCATGGCCGCCTTGGCGGCGTGCTTGCTGGCCGCCGGGTTGACGTCGACGCCGTGGGTCATGGGCACGTGTTCCATGTGCTCCACGCCGCCGATGACGTAGAAGTCCCCCATGCCCGCCTTGATGTTGGCCGCGGCGATGTGCAGCGCGCTCATCGAGGAGCCGCACAGGCGGTTGACCGTCTGGGCCGGCACGCTGCGCGGAATGCCGGTGAGGATCGCTGCATTGCGGGCGATGTTCATGGCCTGTTCCAGGGTCTGGTTGACGCAGCCCCAGATCACGTCGTCGACCTCGCTCGGGTCGAGCCCGGGGTTGCGGTCGAACAGTGCCTGCATGACGGCGGCGGAGAGGTTCTCGGCGCGCACGTGGCGGAAGGCGCCATTCTTGGCCTTGGCCATGGCGGTGCGCACGCTGTCGACCACCACGATGTCTCTCGGATTCAGACTCATTGCTTGCGTCTCCTTGTTCGCGGTGGGCTCAGCCCTGGGTTTGGGGGGAGTAGAAGGTGTCACCGGCCTTGGCCATCTCGCGCAGCCTGTCGGTGGGCGCATAGAGCGGCCCCAGCGCCTCGGCCAGGCCGTCGGCCAGCTCGACGAACGCCGCAACCCCCATGGCGTCGATGTAGCGCAGCGCACCGCCGCGGAAAGGTGGGAAGCCGATGCCATAGATCAGCGCCATGTCGGCCTCGGCGGGGCTGCCGACGATGCCGTCCTCCAGGCAGCGCACCGTCTCCAGGCACAGCGGCACCATCATGCGGGCGATGATGTCGTCGTCGCTGAACTCGCGGCTCTCCTGGGCCACGCCCTTGACCAGCTCGATGGCCGTCTCGTCGGTGACCTTCTTGGGCTTGCCCTTCTTGTCCTCCTCGTAGGCATAGAAACCCTTGGCGTTCTTCTGCCCCAGGCGGTCGCTGTCGAACATCGCCTGAATAACGCTCTTGCTGTCGGCACCGCCGAGGCTGCCCATGCGCTCGGGAAAGCCCTCGGCCATCACCTCGCCGGCGTGCATCGCGGTGTCCATGCCAACCACGTCGAGCAGGTAGGCCGGTCCCATGGGCCAACCGAACTTCTCCATGATCTTGTCAACGCGCTGGAAATCGGCACCCTGGGCCATCAACTGGCTGAAGCCGCCGAAGTAGGGGAAGAGCACGCGGTTGACGAGAAAGCCCGGGCAGTCGTTGACCACGATGGGCGTCTTGCCCATGGCCCGGGCGTAGGCCACGGTGGCCGCCACGGCCGCGTCGCCGGTCTTCTCGCCGCGAATCACTTCCACCAGCGGCATGCGATGCACCGGGTTGAAGAAGTGCATGCCGCAGAAGTGCTCGGGGCGTTCGAGGTTCTCGGCGAGCCGGGTGATGGAGATGGTCGAGGTATTGGAGGTGAGGATGGTCTCCTCGCCGACCAGGCCTTCCACTTCGCTGAGCGCGGCCCCCTTGACCTTGGGATTCTCGACCACCGCCTCGACCACCAGGTCGACGTGGCCGAAATCACCGTAGGCGAGGGTCGGGCGAATGTTGGTGAGTTTCTCGGCCATCTGCTCGGTGGAGAGCTTGCCCCGCTCCACCTGCTTGGCGAACAGCTTGCGTACCTCCTTGAGACCCAGCTCGATGGCCTCGGCCTGGATGTCTTTCATCAGAATCGGCGTGCCCTTGGAAGCGCTCTGGTAGGCGATGCCGCCGCCCATGATCCCGGCCCCCAGCACGGCTGCCTGCTGGATCGGACGGGCCTGCTTCTCGTACTTGCCGGCCTGCTTCTTGACCACCTGATCGTTGAGGAACAGGCCCACCAGATTGAAGCAGACGTCGGTCATGGCCAGCTTGGCGAAGGCCGTGGCCTCGATGGCCTGGGCCCGCTCCCGCGTCTCGCCGGCCCCCTTCTGGATGACCTTGATCGCCTCTACCGGTGCCGGGTAATGCGGCCCGGCTTTGCCCTTGACGTAGCCTTTGGCGGTCTCGAAGGCCATCATCTGCTCGATGGGGCCGAGCTTCAACGGCTGCGACTTCTCGTCGCGGCGGCCTCGGAAATCGAGCTCGCCGGCATTGGCCCGGGCGAGGATATCCAGCGCCGCAGCTTCGAGCTGATCACTTGGCACCACAGCATCCACGGCTCCCATCCTGAGGGCCTCCTCCGCCGAGTTCTCGCTGCCCCCGGCGATCCACTCGATGGCGTTGTCGGCACCGATCAGCCGCGACAAGCGTACGCAGCCGCCCCAGCCCGGCAGGATGCCCAGCTTGGTCTCAGGCAGGCCGATCTTCGCGCCTTCGGCCATCACCCGGAAGTCGGTGGTCAGCGTCACCTCGCAGCCCCCGCCCAGCGCCAGGCCGTTGATGGCGGAAACGGTCGGGAATGTCAGATCCTCGATGGCATTGAAGATGGCGTGCACCCGCTCGAGCATCTCGATCAGGAAATCGTTGCCCTTGCCAAACATGCCCTGAAATTCGGTGATGTCGGCACCGACGATGAAGGCTTCCTTGGCGCTGCCGATCACCAGGCCCTGGAGGCCGCTCTCGGCCTGGATGGCCTTGACCGCTTCGTCCAACTCACCAACCACCGCACTGGACAGCTTGTTGACCGACTCCCCCTGCAGGTCGAAGGTGAGCGCGGCGATGTCGTCACCGCTGCGCGTCACCGTGATGGCGTTGCCTTGATAGATCATGCCAGCATCTCCCGATTTCATACGGCCGTTTGATTTTGGCAAGCTTGGTGCACTCGACGCCTCGCGTCAAGCCCCTCGCCACTGCCAAGGGTGACCGTCTTTTACCGCGGCAAGTTGCATTACACGCCGCGGCTCCGGACAATTCGACAAACTCTTCGGATTGCGACCTGCCATGTACCAGAACATCGGCTTCCGCCTGGCTCGCGTACCCCGCCTGTGGCGGGCGATCATCGATCATCGCCTGGCACCGCTGGGCCTCACCCAGACCCGCTGGGTGACCCTCTATCACCTGTGGCGTCTCGGCGACGGCCAGGCACAGTGCGACCTGGCACGCGCCATCGGAGTGGAAGCGCCCTCGCTGGTGCGCACCCTCGACCAGCTCTCCGAGCAGGGACTGATCGAGCGCCGCCCCTGCGACCAGGATCGCCGCACCAAGCGCATCTACCTCACCCGCGAGGCGACACCGCTGCTGGAGCGCATCGATGAAGTGGTGACCCAGGCCCGGGCCGAGATGCTCGCCGGACTCGCCGACGAGGACGTGAAGCGCCTCGATGCCCTGCTGGCGCACATCGAGGAGAACGGCCTGGCAATCCAAGCGCGGGAAAGCGACGGCTGAACGGCGCCGCCGCCGCGGGCTCACTCCGGCGTGGGCGCCGGCCCGGCACCGAAGGCGCGCAGACGCTCCGGCCGATCGGGGTGACCGGCCAGCGACTCCCGCAAGCGACGAAAGTCATCGAGGTAAGTGCCAAAGCGCTCCGCGTTCTGGGACTCCCACCACCAGAGGGTGATGCCGTGCTCGCTGGATTCCAGCACAAGGGCATCCTGCGGCAGACGCGTTAGCAGCGCCTCCAGCGGCGCCTGGGCGGCCTGCGGCAGCGGACGCAGCGGTTCGATGCGCCAGCGCCAGCCCGCCAGGCAGGGCTTGAGCGCCTCGCTCGCCTCGCTGTCGCGTACCAGCACGAATCGCGGCCCGGGTCGCTCCACGGGATAGTCCCAGCGATAGCCTGGCATGGCGGTCGTCTCGCCGTGCAGCGGCGGTTTCTCGAGCTTCACCGTCACCCCGGCCTCCCGCGCCGCCTTGCGCAGCGGCACGATGCGGCGCTGACGCGGGCTGGGCTTGAGCCACAGCACCGGTGAGACCATCAACATCAGGGCAATCGCGATCACCACCCAGACCATCGGCACCTCCTGATTGAAGCTTGACGCAAGTCGTTGTCCTCGCTTGTCGATCGTCCTAGAGTGTCAGCATGATACCGCTTATCTCACCCTGTGCAGGAGCCTGCCATGAGCAATGAATACCGCCATATCCTGGTCGCCGTCGACCTCACCAAGGACTCCCAGAAGGTACTGGAGCGAGCCCTGCAGATCGCCGAACGCAACCAGGCCAAGCTCTCCATCATGCACACCCTGGAGCCGCTGGGCTTCGCCTATGGCGGCGACATCCCCATGGACCTGACCAGCATTCAGGACCAGCTCGACGAACACGCCAAGCAGCGCCTGGCGGAGATCGCCGATGCCCACGTGACCAAGGAGAATCAGCACGTGGTGGTCGGCATGCCCGACACCGAGATCCACCGCTTCGCCGAGGAGCACAACGTCGATCTGATCGTGGTGGGCTCCCACGGCCGGCATGGCTTCGCCCTGCTGCTCGGCTCCACGTCCACCGGCGTGCTGCACGGCGCCCAGTGCGACGTGCTGGCGGTGCGCGTGGGCAAGCGGGGCGAAGCCGACGAGTAACTCCGGCAATGCTCCCGACACCGAGGCGCCTCCGGGCGCCTTTGTCGTTGCAGGATACCGCGCCGCCGGACGTCACCGAATCATCGGCTACTCCCCGGCGGCGAGCGCCTCCAACTCCATCCACCGCTCCATGGCGGCGTCCAGCGCCGCCTGAGTCTCGTTGAGCGCCTCCAGCGTGGCCGTCACCGTTTCGGCGTCCTGCTGGTAGAAGGCCGGGTCGCCCACCGTCGCTTCGTACTCGGCCACCGCATTTTCCAGGCGCTCGATCTCCGCCGGCAGGCCGTCGAGCTCGCGCTGCAGTTTGTAGGAGAGCTTGGCGGGCTTCTTCGCGCCTTGACTGGCCGGCGCTGAAGGCTCCCGCACCGTGGGCGCTTTCTCCGCCGACCTGGCCGCCTGCTCGACCACCGCCGCCGGCTCGGCGTGCTGGCGGGCCGCCCCTTCCCAGGGGGCCGGCGGCAGCTTGCCGCCCTGGCGCACCCAGTCGCTGTAGCCGCCCACGTAGTCGCGCACCACGCCCTCTCCCTCGAAGGCCAGCACTCCGGTCACCACGTTGTCCATGAAGGCCCGGTCGTGGGAGACCAGCAGCAGGGTACCGTCGAAGTCGAGCAGCAGCTCCTCGAGCAGCTCCAGGGTCTCCACGTCGAGATCGTTGGTGGGCTCGTCGAGCACCAGGACGTTGGCTGGCTGAGTGAAGAGCTTGGCCAGCAGCAGGCGGTTGGACTCGCCGCCGGAGAGCGCCTTGACCGGCTGGCGGGCACGCGCAGGGGTAAACAGGAAGTCCTGCAGGTAGCTGATGACATGGCGGTCACGGCCGCCCACGGTGATCCGGTCACTCCCTTGGGCGACGTTGTCGTAGACGCTCTTCTCGGGCTCGAGCCCGGCACGCAGCTGGTCAAAATAGGCCACCTGCAGGTTGGTGCCCAGGCGCACGGTCCCTTCGCTGGGGGCGAGCTCGCCGAGCAGGATCTTGAGCAGGGTGGTCTTGCCGGCGCCGTTGCGGCCGATCAGGCCGATACGGTCGCCGCGCTGGATCTCCAGCGAGAGGTCACGGATCACCGTCTCGTCGCCGAAGCGCTGGGTGACGTGAGAGAGCTCCACCACCCGCTTGCCGGTGCGCTCACCGCTGTCCACCCCGAAGCTCGCCCGGCCCTGGCGCTCTCGACGCTGACTGCGCTCGCGGCGCATCTGCTCGAGTGCCCGCACGCGCCCCTCGTTGCGGGTGCGCCGCGCCTTGATACCCTGGCGAATCCAGGCTTCCTCCTGGGCGAGCTTCTTGTCGAACTCGGCGTTCTCGCGCGCCTCGACCTCCAGCTCGTGGGCCTTCTGCCGCTGGTAGGCTGCGTAATCGCCGGGGTAGCGGCCGAGCCGACCGCGATCGAGCTCGAGGATGGACGTGGCCAGCCTGGAGAGGAAGGTGCGGTCGTGGGTGATGAAGAGCACCGCGCCGGAAAAGGCCAGCAGCTGCTCCTCCAGCCAGGCGATGGTGTCCAGGTCCAGGTGGTTGGTGGGCTCGTCGAGCAGCAGCAGGTCGGGCTCGGCCACCAGGGCGCGAGCCAGCGCCACGCGGCGGCGCCAGCCGCCGGAGAGCGCAGCCATCTCGGCATCCTCGGGCAACCCCAGACGGGTCAGCACCACGTCGATGCGCTGATGGAAGAACCAGCCGTCGATCGACTCCAATCGCGTCTGCAGCTCGGCCATGCGGCGCATGTCCGGCTCCGCCGCCTGGACCAGGTGGTGATACTCGGAGAGCAGCGCACCGGCCTCGGGCAGCCCTTGCGCCACCACGTCGAAGATGGTCTCGCCGGTGGCCGCCGGCAAGTCCTGGGCCAGCACGCCGATCTTGAGCCCGGGGGCACGCCAGATGCTGCCGCCGTCAGGGAGGATATCGCCGGCCACCAGCTTGAGCAGGGTGGACTTGCCGGTGCCGTTGCGACCCACCAGGGCCAGCCGCTCGCCGCGCTCCAGCACCAGGTCGGCCCCGTCAAGCAACACGTGGGGGCCATAGGCCAGTTGCAGCTGTTCCAGACGTAGCAGGGTCACGCACTCACCTCTCTCGATCGTGAAGGCGCCCAGTGTAACGCAAGCACGGCCCGGCGTGGCCGAGCCGAGGCGCTGGCGGCTACAATGCGCGTCAGATATGCACAGGAGTTTCCGCTTTGGCCGACGTGACCGAGCCCTTCGACGACTTTCTGCCTGAGGCGCTGCAACGCCGTTCGCCCGCCCCGCTGGTGGACATCGGCGCCAACCTCACCCATGCGAGCTTCGTCCACGACCTCGAGGCCGTGCTGGCGCGCGCTCGAGCGGCCAACGTCACGACCCTCATCCTCACCGGCACCGACCGCGAGCACGCCGAGCAGGCAGTCGACCTGGCGCGCCGTCATCCCGGTCTGTACGCCACCGCCGGCATACACCCCCACGACGCCAGTCAGTGGCGCGGCGAGCTTGAGCGCGCCCTGCGCGACCTGCATCGCCAGCCGGAGGTGGTCGCCGTGGGCGAGTGCGGGCTCGACTTCAATCGCAACTTCTCGACGCCCGCCGAGCAGGAGCGCGCCTTCGAAGCGCAGCTGGGGCTCGCGGCGGAGAGCGGCAAGCCGCTGTTCATCCACGAGCGCGACGCTGGCGGACGCATGCGCGACATCCTCCGTGCCTGGCGCGACGACATCGGTGCCGCCGTCATCCACTGCTTCACCGCCGATCGCGACACCCTATACGGCTACCTCGACCTCGACCTGCACATCGGTCTCACCGGCTGGATCTGCGACGAGCGGCGTGGCCATCACCTGCGCGAGTTGGTGAGCGCGATCCCGCTGGACCGGCTGATGGTGGAAACCGATTGCCCCTATCTGCTGCCGCGCCATTTACCTGCCAAACTCAAGGGAAGACGCCACGAACCAGCGCTGCTGCCCTGGATCGTGCGGGAGATCGCCCACTGGCGCGGCACCGACGAGACCGACCTGGCCCGCGCCACCACGGCCACGGCGCGAGCCTTCTTCCGCTTGGCCGATACCGAACCGGCCGCCAAGGCCAGCCATCCCGCTCAGGAGGAGGAGTGACATGGCCGATATCCCCGGGTTCATCGCCGTGGAGACCGGCGACGACGGCGAGCTGCCGCTGGCCATCGCCTGGGTGCTGCCCGACGGGCGCATCAAACACACGCTTATCCAGCCCGATGAGGCGTGGCTGGATGACGAGATGAACGCCCTCAACGGCTACAGCATGGAAGAGCTGACCAGCCTCGGTGTCAGCCCTCTGGACGTGATCCGCGAGCTGGAGAACGACCATTTCAATGCCACCCTCTTCACTGCGGGCGTGAGTGACGACGAGGCCGCCCTGGCGCGACTCTTCGACACCTACGGCATCGACCCCTTCGTCGAGCTGGCCCCGGCCGACAGCCTCTACCCCGATCTGCCCAGCGGCGAATGGACGCGTGCCCGGGGCGAGCTGTTCGGCGAGCTCGGCCTCGAGCCGCTGCGCCCCGAGCACGAGGTGGCGGTGATGCTGCACCTCCACCAGCGCCTCGCCCTGGGAGAGCCCTGATACCCGGCCTCCCGGAGGGTGGCGCTCACCACCCGCTCAGGTGTCGCGCTCGGGCATCCTGGCTCCCGACCCTGTCGCTGGCTGCCTTTCCTCGGCCGTGACGACCAGGGCTCGCGCCCGCTCGACAATCTGAGCCACTGACGGCAGCGTGGCCGTGGCAGCTCGCCCCAGGGGGATGAAGCTGTCCTCGGCGGTGAGCCGGGCCAGGCGCTCGCCCGCCACGCCGCGCTCGACCAGGGCGGTAACCAATTCCTCGCTTGGGGATCCCGTGCGGCGGCACTCGTCCACCACCAGGATGTGCTTGCAGTCGGCCACCGCACGGTGAACGGCGTCATGATCGATGGCGGTCAGCCAGCGCAGGTCGATGAGTCGAGCCTCGATCCCGTCGGCCTCCAGTCGGGCGATCGCCTGACGCGACAGGTAGACGCCGTTACCATAGCTGACGATGGCTAGGTCGTGCCCCTCGCCCCACTGGCCGAGCGCGCCCACCGGCAGGCGGTACTCGGGCCCCGGATCGGCGAAGCACCACCGCTGGTCGCCCTCCTCGAGCAGATCGCGCTGGTGGTAGAGTGCGATGGGTTCGATCACCACCACCACGCGCTGCTCCTCGTCGGCGAGGCGTACCGCCTCCTGCAGCAGGCCCACGGCGTCGGCCGCGTTGGAGGGACAGGCCACCAGCAGCCCTGGGATGTCCCGCAGCACGGCGAGGGCGTTGTCGTTGTGGAAGTGGCCGCCGAAGCCCTTCTGGTAGCCGAGCCCAGCGATGCGCACCACCATGGGGTTGGTGTACTGGCCGTTGGAGAAGAAGCTGAGCGTGGCCGCCTCGCCGCGCAGCTGGTCCTCGGCGTTGTGCAGGTAGGCAAGGAACTGGATCTCGAGTATCGGCACCAGGCCGTTCTGGCCCAGGCCAATGCCCAGGCCCAGGATGGTCTGTTCGTCGAGCAGGGTGTCGATCACCCGGTGCGGCCCGAACTGCGCCTGCAGGCGCTGGGTGACGCCGTAGACGCCCCCCTTGCGGCCGATGTCCTGGCCGGCCATCACCAGCGAGGGATAGCGCTGCATCAGCCGCTCGAGCGCCTGGTTGAGCCGCTTGGCCATGGGCGCCGGGGTAGTGTCCACCTCGCCCTGCCAGGCAAGGGCGCGACCGGGGCGCGCCGGCGGCACGATGCTCGCCATCACCTGGGCAGCGCTCTCGAGCTTGGGCCGGCAAATGGCCGCCTCCCCCAGTTCGGCAACGCGCTCGCTGACAGCGTGGTAGTGCGCAGCAATCGCATCGCGCTCGAGCACGCCGTGGCGGCGCAACAGCCCGGCGCTGACCAGCAGAGGGTCGCGCGCCTCGTCGGCCTCGATCTGCGCCGGCGCGAGGTAGGCCTGCGGGGCATCGGAGCCGGCGTGACCGTAAAGGCGCACGCAGCGCATGTGGAGAAAGACCGGCTGCTTGCGGGCCCGCGCCAGCCGCGCCGCCTCCCGAGCGGCCTGCCAGGTATCGAGCAGATCGCATCCGTCGCAGGCCAGGTAGTGAAAGCCGGGGCGAGCGCGCAGGCTCGCCTCGATCCAGCCCTCGGGCGTGGGGGTGGAGATGCCGATGCCGTTGTCCTCACAGACCAGCACCAGCGGCATGGGCGCCCCCTGGTAGGCAGCCCAGCCGGCGGCGTTGATCGCCCCCTGGGCGGTGGAGTGGTTGAAGGAGGCGTCGCCAAAGCTGCACAGCACCACGCTGTCGGCCGGCCATTCGGAATCGCCCCCCAGGCGCCGCTGCAGCCCCAGCCCGTGAGCCACACCCACCGCCTTGGGCAGGTGCGAGGCGATGGTGCTGGTCTGGGGTGGAATCGCGAGCGCTTTCGATCCCAGCACCTTGTGGCGCCCGCCCGAGATGGGGTCCTCCGCCGAGGCCACGAAGCTCAGCAGCAGATCCCACAGCGGGTTCTGGCCAGGCACCTGACAGCTGCGCTGGATCAGGAAGGCCGCGTCGCGGTAGTGCAGAAAGGCGGGATCGGTGGGGCGCAGCGCCGCGGCGATGGCCGCGTTACCCTCGTGACCCGCGCTGCCGATGGTGTAGAAGGCCTCGCCGCGGGCCTGCAGGCGGCGCGCGTGCAGGTCCAGGTGGCGGCTCATGAGCTGCGACTCAAAGAGCTCGGCCAACGCACCCGGCGCGAGACCGACCTCGTCGAGGCGCCAGGCTCGCGACGGTGCCGGCCAGTCGTCGTTGTGCAACGCGTCGAGGAAGGGACGCTCCTGCGGCAGGGGGTCGACCACGATAGAAACTCCTGATCAAGGGTAACGAAGGGTCACTACAGCCTAGCGCGAGCGTCAGTCGGGAGAACACTATCGATATGCCCCATCAGGCAAATCTCCCCGGTAGTTGGTAAGCTTGCCGGTTCTTCCCGGCATCGCCGCACAGCCGCCGCGGCATTCACTGCATGGAGCCTCACCCTTGGCACGCTTCTTCGCCGACCTGTTGACCGCCAGCCGCCAGGAGACACGCCCGCTGATCACCCTGGCCCTGCCGATCTGCGGCGCCCAGCTGGCCCAGGCGGGCATGAGCGTGGTCGATGTCATGATGACCGGACGGCTGAGCGCCACGGATCTCGCGGCCGTCTCGGTGGGCTCCAGCCTGTGGATGCCGCTGATGCTGTTCATGACCGGCACGCTGATGGGGCTCACGCCCATCGTCGCCCAGCTGCTCGGGGGCGGACAGACCCCGCGCATCCGCCCGAACGTGCACCAAGCGCTGTGGGTGGGGCTTGGCCTGGGGATTGCCGCCGCCCTGCTGCTGGGGTTCGCGGTGATGCCGGTCTTTCGCCTGATGGGGGTGCCTGAGGCAGTGGCCCAGCACTCGGCCGAATACCTCGCCGCCGTGGCCCTGGGGATGCCCGGCATGGCACTGTTCCAGGCGCTGCGCGCCTTCTCGGACGGCATGAACCATACCCGGCCATCACTGTGGATCAGTCTGGTGGGATTGGCCGTCAACATTCCCAGCAACTTTGTGCTGATCTACGGCGGTGCCGGCCTTACCGATCTCTTTGGGCCCGGATTGCCGGCGTGGCTTCAGGCACTGCCGGCGCTGGGGGCGCTGGGCTGCGGGCTGGCCACGGCGCTCTCCTTCTGGGTCATGGGCCTGACCATGGCCGCCTACACTCGGCGCTCCCCGGCCTACGGGGACGTCGCCCTATGGCACTCGCCCACCCCGCCGCGCCTGGCACTGATCGGAGAACTGCTCTACGTGGGAGTACCCATCGGCGTGGCGATCTTCGTCGAGGTGACGCTCTTCACGCTGATCGCGCTGTTCATCGCCAGCCTCGGCGAGGTGACGGTGGCGGCCCACCAGGTGGCGCTCAACTACACCTCGATCCTGTTCATGCTGCCGCTGTCGCTGAGCATGGCGCTGACGGTCCGCGTCGGGAACACCCTGGGGCAGGCACGCCCGGCACACGCCCGCCTGGTGGCCTGGAACGGCGTTGCCTTGTGCCTGCTGGTGGCCGGCCTCAACAGCACCCTGCTGTGGCTCACCGCCGAGCCGGTGATCGCACTCTACACCCACGATGCCGCCGTGCAACGCCTGACGCTGTCACTGGTCATACTGGCCATGATCTTCCAGGTCTCCGACTCCATGCAGGTCAATCTTGCCGGTGCGCTGCGCGGGTACAAGGACACCCGAGTGGTGATGGGGATCACCCTGATCGCCTACTGGCTGGTCGGCCTGGGCGGCGGCCACACCCTCGGCGAGTACGGCCTGTTCGGCCAGATCGCGCCCATGGGGGTGCACGGTTACTGGGTGGGCCTGATCGCCGGGCTCACCGCGGCGGCACTGCTGCTCGGCGAGCGGCTGCGGCGGGTGGCGAAAGGAGTGGCGAATGGTGAGGTCGAGATTCCCCGCAGCTAGCCTGTCCTGTCTGCGCCGGGGCCTGACGGCGCTGCTCGTGCTCGTATTGCTGGCCGGGTGCGGCAACGGCGAAGGCGATGCGCTGCTGCGCAGCTACCAGCGCGACCTGGCGCAGACCCTCGAGCTGCCCGTCCCGGAGCCCGAATCACCCGGCAACATCGGCGCCTTTCCCGAGCGCCAGGATCGGCTGTTCGACGTACCCGAGACCCGCGAAGGCCTGCTCGCTGTCTACGCCCTGCGCGAATGTCATATCACCAATCTGGTGGCAGCGCGCAACAACCAGCTGGGCCGGGTGGCGCCCCCCAGTCAGCGCTGGCTCTATGAACTCGAGCTGTGGCGCCGGCTTCACGCCTGCCAGAACAGCGAGGTGCCGGATCGCCTGGCCGAGGACGACCGCGCGCGACTCGATCGCCTCACTCGCACCAAGACCGAGCAGCTGCCATTGGTGAGCTGGAACAGCCTCTTCGATTCGGACGAATGGACCGGCAGCTTCTCGCGCGCCAGCTCACCCCTGCAACCCGACGATCGCCAGCCCCTGGATGGCCAGCTCAGCGCCGTGAACTGGCTGCGCGAGGCGACGCTCAACCAGTTCAACCCCGACTGGCCGCACGACTCGGCGACCCTGGAGGGGCATCTCAAGGCCCTGCGCGACCGCCCACTGACCGCGGAGGTCCTACGAGCACTGCTGCTGGCCGAGCAACGCCTCGACGAAGCCAATGCCCTGCTTGCCTCCCGGCTGGAGAGCGACGAGACCTGCGCCAAGCTATCGCAGCCCGGCCACCAGCTGCGGGGCGATTTCGCATCGCGCCCGGTCCGCGAGTGGCTTGAGCGCCTGGAGCAGCTGGCCGCGCGCTGGCTCGGCGCCGTCGATACCCTGCTGGACAGCCACGTTTCCCCGCCCCAGGCCGTGGCCGACTACCACCACCGCTGGCTCTCCCTCGACAACCCCCAGGCGCCGCTGCCCGCCTACCGCCAGGCGCGAGACACCCATCAACAGCGCTGGCAACGACTTGCCGAGCAGTGTCCGTGAAAATCACGGTACAGGCTTAACTTGTGCACTGCGTCTGTGCTATTGGTGAAATCGACAGGCCGTAGCCAGCCGCTTCACTGCCGTGACCACGCAGAACCTGGAGGGAGATCATGGGTATTTCACTGTCATCCCGTCCTGCCCGGGTCATCGACCTGGATACCATGCGCCAGCGGCAGAAAGCCAAGCGGCGCCTGATACGCCTCTCCCCGGAGCTCGACGGGCTGGAGATGGTCTATCAGCTTGCCTCTGATCCCGACGCCTATTACGGCATGCCGATCATGGCGTGGGGAATGCGCGAGGATGGCGAGGTGGTCGGCCTGGTGCCTTGGATGGAAGCACTGACCCCCTGCCATCAGCTCGACGACCCCGAACAGGGCTGCTTCGTCGGCTACCGAGACCCCGAGACGGAGGAACTGCTGGAGGAGGCCCCGCCCCACAAGGCACTGGAACTGGAGCATGCGGCCGCCTACTTCGACTACGAGGAGACCCGCGAAGTCACCCTGATCCAGCAGTTGCCCGACACTCTCGGCACTCATGCTCTGTGCATCGACGAAACCGAAGGCCCCTGGCAGCTCAAGCAGGTCTTCGGCTGGCGCCTCTACAGCGACGGCAACGTCGAGGCGCTGCTGGCCGATGAATCGCTGATCGACTCCACCCCCATCCTGCCCGGCGACCCCTGCCTCTACCCCGGCCGCAGCCGCCACCGCCTGGTTTACTTCTTCCAGCGGCGTATCGCCAATCGTATCCGTGAGCAGGACCCCGCCACCCTCGAGGCACTCGCCCTGATGGTGATTCCCCACGAGCCGATGGCGACACCATGACGCCGTACCCCGCCTAGTGTGATCTCTCTGTAGGTTGTTCACCCGGTCACGGCGGGGCTGGCGACGACTCAACCCAAGCGGATAAAGTACAGGTAGTGGCCATCCGCCTCCTGCTGGTGCAGGAGTTCGTGACCCAGGAAGCTGCAGAATTTGGGCACGTCACGGGTGGTCGCCGGGTCCGTGGCCACGACCTTGAGCACATCGCCAGTTGCCATGTCGCGGACCTTGTTATGCATCAGCATGATGGGCTCCGGGCAATAGAGCCCGGTGGTGTCCAGTTCGGCCTGGAAGTCCGGCTGGGAGTCGGCAGTATCAACCATCGATGACCTCGGTGTAGGGAGCAGCTTAGATGATCAAGATCATTATCGAACGTCGTATCATGCCCGGCCTGGAGGAGGAATACGAGGAGGCCGCCCGTGAGGCGATGCGCTGGTCGCTTGGCGCGCGTGGCTTTGTGGGCGGCGAGACCCTCGTCGAGCTGGGGCATAGCGACCGTCGCTTGATGATCACCAAGTGGCGCGACATGCGTGCCTGGAAAGAGTGGTACGGCAGCGAGGAGCGAAACCGCGTCATGCAGCGCATCTGGCCGCTGCTCACGGAGGACGAAACCATTCGCGCCTACGAGCCCTCCTATTGAGCAAACCAGCCGCGCATCCTACGCATCGACGCGAAGCGTGATGCGTTAGTCAAGCGGCTGCCCGAGCTTGCGAGGGTCATCCTGGTTTTCGATGTAA
>NZ_WHMA01000031.1 GCF_010994375.1 Halomonas sp. NO4 | reverse complement strand
CATCGTCAGGCACCTTATCCCGAAACCCCGGGCTCATACGAGCTCGGGGTTTTGCTTTTTCCGGGCGGTGCATTTTCGCGCCTGTGACGC
Source organism: Halomonas sp. NO4 (assembly GCF_010994375.1). GTDB lineage: Bacteria > Pseudomonadota > Gammaproteobacteria > Pseudomonadales > Halomonadaceae > Halomonas. Next base: position 33,170 of record NZ_WHMA01000031.1, on the reverse strand, counting down.
TTCCGATAGAATGAGGCTTTTCCCGCACGGGGCACAAGGCATGACCATCGGTGATCTGATCCGCCTGTTGAGTGACGGGCAGTTCCACTCCGGCGAGCAGCTCGGCGAGCGTCTCGGCGTATCGCGCACGGCGGTGTGGAAGCAGCTGAAAAAGCTCGAAGCGATGGATATCCCGCTGGACGCTGTCAAGGGCCAGGGCTACCGCCTGGCCGAGCCACTGGAGTTGCTCGATGGCAGTGCCATCGTGGCGGGGCTGTCCCGTGCGGGACGTGAGCACCTGGTGCGACTGTTCATCGAGGAGACGCTGCCTTCCAGCAATCAATTCATTCGCCAGCGATTCGAGCAGGAGGCGGGGCATGGCGAAGTCTGCCTGGTTGAGCATCAGAGCGCCGGCCGCGGGCGACGCGGACGCAGCTGGACGACGCCCTGGGGGCGGGCGTTGATGCTCTCCCTAGGGTGGCGGTTCGATTCGGGGGTGGCGGCGCTGGAAGGGCTCAGTCTGGCGGTGGGCGTGGCGCTGGCCCGGGTACTGGAGCGACATGGGGCCACCCCGCGCCTCAAGTGGCCCAATGACGTGCTGCTGGAAGACGAGTCAGGTCGGCTGGGCAAGCTGGCGGGGATCCTGGTCGAGATCAGCGGTGATGCCGAAGGTCCTTGCGAGGCTGTGATCGGAATGGGCATCAATGTCAGCCTGCCGCCGCGCTTCCGTGACACCCTAGACTACCCCGTGGCCGCGATTGCCGATCAGGCGCCGGGCGTGTCGCGCAATCGCCTGGCGATCGAGCTACTCGAGACCTTGCTGCCGCTGCTGGCGGACTACGAAACCCATGGGTTCGCCGCCTGGCGTGACGAGTGGAATGCGCGGCACGCTTACGCCGGCTGCGCGATCGAAGTGCTGCGTGGCGATACGCGACTGCAGGCGGTCGCAGAATCCGTGGATGAGGTCGGCAACCTCTGGATCTCTCGCGATGGCCAGCGCGAACGCCTCGCCGGCGGCGAGATCAGCGTGCGTGGGCGTTCATGATCCTCGATCTGGACATCGGCAACACCCTCTCCAAGTGGCGGCTCAAGGATGCTGACAGCAGCGAAATTCGGTCACGGGGGGCTGTGTGGACCCGCGAGGAGTGGCGTCCGGGGGCGGATATTCCCGACCTCGACGTCGTCGAGGCAGTGCGTATCTCCAGCGTGGCGCGTGCCGCCGTTCTCGAGCAGACGGTGGCTCTGCTGCAGCGTCAGGTCAACCAGGTACATGTGGCGCGTTCCACGCCGGAGGCGCTTGGCGTGGTCAATGGCTATGCCGAGCCTCATCGCCTGGGCGTTGACCGCTGGATGGGCGTGCTCGCCGGTTACCAGCTGGCCGGTGGCTGCTGTGCAGTGGACTGTGGCAGCGCCATCACCGTCGATTTCGTGCTGCCCGGCGGCCGCCACTTGGGCGGCTACATCCTTCCCGGCCTGCGCCTCATGAAAGAGAGCCTCAAGCTCGGCACGCGCAATGTGGCCATTGATCCTGACAGCGAGGCCGAAGAGCTGTTGTTGCCCGGCACGCGAACGGTGGAGGCGGTCAATCATGGCATCTACCTGGCCGCCGTTAGCGCTATCAACCGCATCTACAGCGAAGTGTGCGATCGAGAGGGAGTCGCGCTGCCTATGTTGCTTACGGGAGGCGACGCGCGCGTGGTCGCGCGCGGCGTGCAGTCACCCCATGCCGTATGGCCGGATATGGTCTACGCGGGACTCGAAGCCTGCTTTCCCCTTACCGCCGCCGAGCGGGCCGGGCGCATGTCCGGTGCCCCGCGGGTGCCGGCCCCAGCGGGGCTGGAAAAAATCCGCGCTGGTCTTGCATTCTCGATGCTGCTTTGACAAAATGTTGCGCGTTCCGAGGCGGTCGGCGCGACGCGGCGACGGCTCTCAAGAGGCTTGCGAAACAGGCACTTGACAGCGCTTTCGGAGGCGGTAGAATAGACCGCCGTGTTGGAGGGGTTCCCGAGTGGCCAAAGGGAGCAGACTGTAAATCTGCCGCGAAAGCTTCGAAGGTTCGAATCCTTCCCCCTCCACCAAGTTTTTGCCGTGATCGGCTTTGGCGATTCGGCAGCCAGAGTGGGTAGGCGGGTATAGTTCAATGGTAGAACCTCAGCCTTCCAAGCTGATGATGCGGGTTCGATTCCCGCTACCCGCTCCAGGCAGAGTCATTGCTCATGTAGCTCAGGGGTAGAGCACACCCTTGGTAAGGGTGAGGTCGACGGTTCAAATCCGTCCATGAGCTCCAACAGTGAAGGGCGAGCCACGGCTCGCCCTTCTCTTTTCTTTCCGCCCCGGTGTGGCGGAGGGGTTGCCAGGCGGCGAGAGCTTCGCTATCATGGCGCCCGCTGTCGTGCACGCCGCCTGCAAAGGGTGGTGCCGTCAGGTATAGGCCAGTAGCTCAATTGGCAGAGCAGCGGTCTCCAAAACCGCAGGTTGGGGGTTCGATTCCCTCCTGGCCTGCCAACCTTCCCCAGGTTGGCACGCTACCCATCAGAAGCTACCCGATTCGATTGCCGCACCCTGAGGAGTCTCGTTTTCATGAAACACAGCGCCGAGGTGCAGGAGTCGCGCCACGACGGACTCAAGTGGGCGGTTGTCGTCACTCTGCTGGTGCTTGCCGTTGTCGGTAATACCTATTTCGCTGACCAGGCGCTCCTCTATCGCGTGCTGGGCGTCGTGGCGCTGAGCGTGGCTGCCGCAGGGCTCGCGTTGACCACGGCGAAAGGTCGTGAGCTCACCGAGCTGGCCAAGAACGCCAAGAAGGAGATCCAGCGCGTGGTATGGCCGACGCGCCCCGAGACCGTGCAGACCACTGCCATCGTGCTGGTCGCCGTGCTGGTGGTCGGCCTGATGCTGTGGCTGATCGACACCCTTCTTGGCTGGGCGATGTCCGGCGTCATCGGTTAGGAGTTTTCATGTCCAAGCGTTGGTACGTCGTCCACGCCTACTCCGGCTTCGAGAAGCATGTCATGCGTTCCCTCAAGGAGCGCGTGAAGCTCTATGGCATGGAGGATCGCTTCGGCGAGATCCTGGTGCCCACAGAAGAAGTCGTCGAGATGCGGGACGGCAAGCGCCGCAAGAGCGAGCGCAAGTTCTATCCCGGCTACGTGCTGGTCGAGATGGAGATGGATGACGCGACCTGGCATCTGGTCAACGAGACGCCGCGCGTCATGGGGTTCATCGGCGGCACCAAGGAGAAGCCGGCGCCGATCACCCAGAAGGAGGCCGACGCCATCCTGCGCCGCGTCAAGGACGGCACCGACAAACCGCGCCCCAAGACGCTGTTCGAGCCGGGGCAGTCCGTGCGTGTCGTCGACGGTCCCTTTGCCGATTTCAACGGGGTCGTCGAAGAGGTCAACTACGACAAGAGTCGCCTGCAGGTCAGCGTGCTGATCTTCGGTCGGGCGACGCCGGTCGAGCTGGAATTCGCGCAGGTCGAGAAGGAGTGATTCCCTCTCGGCCCGCCATTCGCGAGGCGGCCGCCTGACGGTCGCCTGATGCGGGGAGCCGCAAGGCGCTACTACCCAACTGGAGTTCATCATGGCCAAGAAAGTACAGGCTTACATCAAGCTGCAGGTCGCAGCCGGTAAAGCCAACCCGAGTCCCCCCGTGGGTCCCGCCCTGGGTCAGCACGGCGTGAACATCATGGAGTTCTGCAAGGCGTTCAATGCCGCCACGCAGGACATCGAGCCGGGTCTGCCGACCCCGGTGGTGATCACTGTCTATTCCGACCGCAGCTTCACCTTCGTCACCAAGACGCCGCCCGCCGCGGTCCTGCTGAAGAAGGCGGCAGGCATCAAGTCCGGCTCCGGCGAGCCGAACAAGACCAAGGTGGGTACCGTGACCCGTGAGCAGCTCGAAGAGATCGCCAAGACCAAGGAGCCGGATCTCACGGCTTCCGATCTCGACGCCGCGGTGCGTACCATTGCCGGTAGCGCCCGCAGCATGGGCCTGAACGTGGAGGGTCTCTGATCATGGCCAAACTGTCCAAGCGCGCACAGATGATCCGCGAGAAGGTCGATCCCACCAAGGCCTACTCCCTCGAGGAGGCCGTGGCCCTGCTCGCCGAGCTGTCCACCGTCAAGTTCAAGGAGTCCGTGGACGTCGCCATCAACCTCGGCGTCGATCCGCGCAAGTCCGACCAGGTGGTGCGTGGCGCGACCGTCATGCCCAACGGTACTGGCAAGGATGTCCGTGTCGCCGTCTTCACCCAGGGCGCCAATGCGGACGCCGCCAAGGAAGCCGGGGCCGACATCGTCGGCATGGATGACCTGGCCGAGCAGGTCAAGAAGGGCCAGCTCGACTTCGACGTGGTGATCGCCTCGCCTGACGCCATGCGCGTCGTCGGCCAACTGGGGCAGATCCTCGGCCCGCGCGGCCTGATGCCCAACCCCAAGGTCGGCACCGTGACGCCCGACGTCGCTACCGCGGTCAAGAACGCCAAGGCGGGTCAGGTGCGCTTCCGTACCGACAAGAACGGCATCATCCACACCACCCTGGGCAAGGTTGATTTCGAGGCCGACGCGATCAAGGGCAACCTCGAAGCGCTGGTCGCCGACCTGAAGAAGCTCAAGCCGAGCACGTCCAAGGGTGTGTATTTCAAGAAGATGACCCTGTCCACCACCATGGGGCCGGGCATCAGCATCGATCAGTCCGCCTTCGTCTGACGCGGCGGTCGAGACAGAGCTGTAACTTTGCGGTCCGCGCGGTGCGGCTTCACTTGCCGCTTCGCGGGGCGCCGTCAAAGACCGCAGGCGCCGCTCGACACTCGAGCGGCTTAATCGTCCCGCAAGGGGGCCTGCGCAGATGGTGTGGCCGCCAGGCAACTGGTGAGCACCATCACCCAGGACTCCCGGCGTGGCCCATGGCCCACCGGGAGAGATGGTAACCCCGGACCCCGCCCCGTGCGGCTCCGGAAGGAAGGAGTGATCACCGTGCCACTAGCACTCGAAGGCAAGAAGGCGATTGTTGCCGAGGTCAGTGAAGCGGCCAAGGAGGCACTCTCCGTCGTGGTTGCCGATTCTCGTGGCGTCACGGTCAGCAAGATGACCGACCTGCGCAAGCAGGCCCGCGAGAATGGCGTGCAGATCCGTGTTGTGCGCAACACCCTGGCACGCCGCGCCCTGTCCGGAACTCCCTGGGAGATTCTGGAGGAGAGCTTCTCGGGTCCCACCCTGTTGGCATTCTCCTACGAGCATCCGGGCGCTGCCGCCCGCCTGTTCAAGGAGTTCGCCAAGGACGAGAAGAACTTCGAAGTCAAGGCGCTGGCCTACGAAGGCGAGCTGATTCCGGCAAGCGATCTCGACCGTCTGGCAACCCTGCCGACCTATGACGAGGCTATCGCCAAGCTGATGTCCGTCATGAAGGAGGCATCTGCCGGCAAGCTGGTTCGTACCCTGGCTGCACTGCGCGACCAGAAGCAGGAAGAAGCCGCCTGAGCGGCGAACTCCACTTCGTAGCCTGAATCGAACACTGGTAAAGACGAGCGCTCGGTGCGCCGAGGCTCCCGCAAAGTTTAGGAATTAACGAAATGGCACTGACCAAAGAAGACATCATCAACGCCGTCGCCGACATGTCCGTGATGGAAGTCGCCGAGCTGATCGAGGCGATGGAAGAGAAGTTCGGCGTCTCCGCCGCCGCGGCCGTTGTCGCCGGCCCGGGTGGCGGTGAAGCCGCTGCCGAAGAAGAGCAGACCGAATTCGACCTGGTGCTGACCGCTGCCGGCGACAAGAAGGTCAATGTGATCAAGGCCGTGCGCGAGATCACCGGGCTGGGCCTGAAGGAAGCCAAGGGTGCCGTCGACGGTGCACCGGCGACCATCAAGGAAGCCATGTCCAAGGAAGACGCCGAAGAGGCGAAGAAGAAGCTGGAAGACGCCGGCGCGAGCGTGGAGCTCAAGTAACCCTTGTGCCCCAAGGCTTTACGCGCTGCGTAAGCTTCCACGGCTGGTGGCGGGCCTACCCGCTGCCGGCCTTTTTCTGTTGCAGTAGCGCTTCGCTGACGCAGCGCCGCTAGACGAATTCCGACGGCGAGCTCCCTGGTGGGGGCTTGCCGTCAGCGCCTGACGGGGCCGAGCCCGTCGGGTGGCGCCGACCGCGCAACGGTCACCCATGGTGAACAAGCTGGGGAATACAGATGGCTTACTCATACACTGAGAAAAAACGCATCCGCAAGGATTTCGGCAAACTGCCCCAAGTGATGGATGTGCCCTACCTGCTGGCGATCCAGCTTGATTCCTACTACGACTTCCTCCAGCAGGACCGGGCCGCCGAAGAGCGCCTGGACCTGGGGCTGCACGCGGCCTTCAAGTCCGTGTTCCCGATCGAGAGCTTCTCCGGCAATGCGGCCCTGGAGTACGTCAGCTACCGTTTCGGCACCCCGGCCTTCGACGTCAAGGAGTGCCAGCTGCGTGGCGTCACCTACTCGGCACCGCTGCGGGTCAAGGTTCGCCTGATCATCTACGATCGCGATTCCTCGAACAAGGCCATCAAGGACATCAAGGAGCAGGAAGTCTACATGGGGGAGATCCCCCTGATGACCGAGAACGGCACCTTCGTGGTCAACGGCACCGAGCGCGTGATCGTCTCGCAGTTGCACCGCTCGCCCGGCGTGTTCTTCGACCATGACAAGGGCAAGAGCCACTCCTCGGGCAAGCTGCTCTATTCCGCGCGGGTGATTCCCTACCGCGGCTCCTGGCTCGACTTCGAGTTCGATCCCAAGGACAACGTCTTCGTGCGCATCGACCGTCGCCGCAAGTTGCCGGCCTCGGTGCTGCTGCGCGCGCTGGGCATGAGCGCCGAGGAGATCCTCGACGAGTTCTTCGAGACCAGCACCTTCCACGTCGAGAAGACCGGCTTCTCCGTGGAGCTGGTGCCGTCACGCCTGCGCGGCGAGACCGCCACCTTCGACATCAAGGATGGCGAGGGCAACGTCATCGTCGAGGAAGGCCGGCGCATCACCCAGAAGCACATCCGTCAGTTGGAGAAGGCCGGCCTGGAGCGCCTCGAGGTGCCCATGGAGTACCTCTTCGGCAAGACGCTGGCCAAGGACCAGGTCGACCCCAACACCGGCGAGCTGATCTGCCCCTGCAACACCGAGATCACCCCGGAACTGCTGGAGAAGATCGGTCAGGCCGGCATCGTCACCGTCGAGACGCTCTATACCAACGATCTCGACTGCGGCCCCTTCGTCTCCGATACCCTCAAGCTGGACACCACCGGGTCGCAGCTCGAGGCGCTGGTCGAGATCTACCGCATGATGCGTCCCGGCGAGCCGCCCACCAAGGAGGCCGCCGAGACCCTGTTCCGCAACCTCTTCTTCACCGAGGATCGCTACGACCTCTCCGGCGTCGGGCGCATGAAGTTCAACCGGCGCCTGCGTCGCGATGCCGACACCGGCTCCGGTGTGCTCGATCAGCGCGACATCCTCGACGTGCTCAAGGAGCTGATCTACATCCGCAACGGCTTCGGCGAGGTGGACGACATCGACCACCTGGGCAACCGCCGCATCCGCTGTGTCGGCGAGATGGCCGAGAACCAGTTCCGCGTGGGCCTGGTGCGCGTCGAGCGCGCGGTCAAGGAGCGCCTTTCCATGGCCGAGAGCGAGGGCCTGATGCCCCAGGACCTGATCAACGCCAAGCCGGTAGCGGCGGCGGTCAAGGAGTTCTTCGGCTCGAGCCAGCTCTCGCAGTTCATGGACCAGAACAACCCGCTCTCCGAGGTTACCCACAAGCGTCGCGTCTCGGCGTTGGGCCCGGGCGGCCTGACTCGCGAGCGGGCCGGCTTCGAGGTGCGCGACGTCCACGCCACCCACTACGGCCGGCTGTGCCCCATCGAGACCCCGGAAGGCCCCAACATCGGCCTGATCAACTCGCTGGCCACCTACAGCCACACCAACAGCTACGGCTTCCTGGAGACGCCCTACCGCAAGGTGGTGGATCGCCAGGTGACCAACGAGGTGGTGCACCTCTCGGCCATCGAGGAGGGCGACTACGTCATCGCCCAGGCCTCGGCCGGCGTCGATGAGTCCGGCAAGCTGGCCGACGACCTGGTGCAGGTGCGTCACAAGGGCGAGACCACCTTCATGCGTCCCGAGCAGGTGACGCTGATGGACGTCTCGCCGCGTCAGGTGGTGTCGGTGGCCGCGGCGCTGATCCCCTTCCTCGAGCACGACGACGCCAACCGCGCGCTGATGGGCTCCAACATGCAGCGTCAGGCGGTGCCCACCCTGCGCGCCGAGAAGCCGCTGGTCGGCACCGGCATGGAGCGCTTCGTGGCGCGCGACTCGGGCGTGTGCGCCGTGGCGCGTCGCGGCGGCGTGATCGACTCGGTCGACGCCAAGCGCATCGTGGTGCGCATCAATGAGGACGAGATCATCGGCGGCGAGGCCGGCGTCGACATCTACAACCTGACCAAGTACCTGCGGTCCAACCAGAACACCTGCATGAACCAGCGCCCCATCGTGCGTCCCGGCGACGTGGTGGCGCGCGGCGACATCCTCGCCGACGGCCCCTCCGTCGACATGGGTGATCTGGCGCTCGGCCAGAACATGCGCATCGCCTTCATGCCCTGGAACGGCTACAACTTCGAGGACTCCATCCTGCTCTCCGAGCGGGTGGTGCAGGAGGACCGCTTCACCACCATCCACATCCAGGAGCTGACCTGCGTCTCCCGCGACACCAAGCTCGGGCCGGAGGAGATCACCTCCGACATCCCCAACGTCGGCGAGTCGGCGTTGTCCAAGCTTGACGAGGCGGGTGTGGTCTACATCGGTGCCGAGGTCGGTCCCGGCGACATCCTGGTGGGCAAAGTCACGCCCAAGGGCGAAACCCAGCTGACCCCCGAGGAGAAGCTGCTGCGGGCGATCTTCGGCGAGAAGGCCAGTGACGTGAAGGACACCTCGCTGCGCGCGCCCACCGGCATGCGCGGTACCGTCATCGACGTCCAGGTGTTCACCCGCGACGGCGTGGAGAAGGACTCCCGGGCGCTGGCCATCGAGCAGATGCAGCTCGATGAAGTGCGCAAGGACCTGCAGGAGACCTACCGCATCGCCGAGGACGCCACCTTCGAGCGCCTCAAGCGGGCGCTGGTCGGCCAGACGGTCAATGGCGGGCCCAAGCTCAAGAAGGGCGACGTGCTCTCCGAGAGCTACTTGGAGGAGCTGCCGCGCCAGCAGTGGTTCAAGCTGCGCCTGCAGGACGAGACCCTCAACGAGTTGCTGGCCCAGGCCGATGAGCAGCTCGAGAACCGTCGCAAGGAGATGGAGGAGCGTTTCGAGGACAAGAAGCGCAAGCTCACCCAGGGCGACGACCTGGCACCGGGCGTGCTCAAGATCGTCAAGGTCTACATGGCAGTGAAGCGCCGCCTGCAGCCGGGCGACAAGATGGCCGGCCGTCACGGCAACAAGGGCGTGATCTCGGCGATCATGCCCATCGAGGACATGCCGTTTGACGACAACGGCGAGCCCATCGACCTGGTGCTGAACCCCCTGGGCGTGCCGTCGCGCATGAACGTGGGGCAGATCCTCGAGACCCACCTGGGCCTGGCGGCCCACGGTCTGGGCATGAAGATCGAGGCCCTGCTGCGCGACGCGCGCGATCAGCAGGTGGCCGAGATTCGCGACTTCCTGGCCCAGGTGTACAACACCACGCCGGGTACTCGGGTCGAGGACCTCGACACCCTCTCCGACGAGGAGGTGATCGCCCTGGCCAAGAACCTCAAGGCGGGCGTGCCCATGTCCACGCCGGTGTTCGACGGGGCCAAGGAGGGCGAGATCAAGCACCTGCTCTCGCTCGCCGGGCTGCCCGACTCCGGCCAGATGACGCTCTACGACGGGCGGACCGGCGATGCCTTCGACCGCCCGGTCACGGTCGGCTACATGTACATGCTCAAGCTCAACCACCTGGTCGACGACAAGATGCACGCCCGCTCCACCGGCTCCTACTCGCTGGTCACCCAGCAGCCGCTGGGCGGCAAGGCGCAGTTCGGCGGCCAGCGCTTCGGTGAGATGGAGGTCTGGGCGCTGGAGGCCTACGGCGCCGCCTACACCCTGCAGGAGATGCTCACCGTCAAGTCCGACGACGTGGAGGGTCGCACCAAGATGTACAAGAACATCGTCGACGGCGACCACACCATGCAGGCCGGCATGCCGGAGTCCTTCAACGTGCTGGTGAAGGAGATCCGCTCGCTGGGCATCGACATCGAACTGGAGAGCTGAGGCGGCTTCGCCTGCGCTTCACACTATGACGGTCCGCGGGGGCGGCGACGCCCCCGCCCATGACAACTCCGCAACGGAGCCGACCCATGAAAGATTTGGTGAAAGTCCTCAAATCGCAGTCTCAGTCCGACGAGTTCGACGCCATCAAGATCACCCTGGCGTCCCCGGACATGATTCGCTCCTGGTCCTTCGGCGAGGTGAAGAAGCCCGAGACCATCAACTACCGCACCTTCAAGCCGGAGCGCGACGGCCTGTTCTGCGCCAAGATCTTCGGCCCGGTGAAGGACTACGAGTGCCTGTGCGGCAAGTACAAGCGCATGAAGCACCGCGGTATCATCTGCGAGAAGTGCGGCGTCGAGGTGACCAAGGCCGCCGTGCGCCGCGAGCGCATGGGCCACATCGAGCTGGCCAGCCCCGTGGCGCACATCTGGTTCCTCAAGTCGCTGCCGTCGCGCATCGGCATGTTCCTCGACATGACCCTGCGCGATATCGAGCGCGTGCTCTATTTCGAGAGCTTCGTGGTCATCGACCCGGGCATGACCACGCTCGAGCGCGGCCAACTGCTCAACGACGAGCAGTACTTCGAGGCCCTCGAGGAGTTCGGTGACGACTTCGACGCGCGCATGGGCGCCGAGGCGGTGCAGGCGCTGCTCAAGGACATCGACCTGCCTGAGGAGATCGACCGCCTGCGCGAGGAGATCCCGCAGACCAACTCCGAGACCAAGATCAAGAAGCTCTCCAAGCGCCTGAAGCTGCTGGAGGCCTTCCACAACTCCGGCAATGACCCGGCGTGGATGGTCATGGAAGTGCTGCCGGTGCTGCCGCCGGACCTGCGTCCGCTGGTCCCGCTGGACGGCGGCCGTTTCGCCACCTCCGATCTCAACGACCTCTACCGTCGGGTGATCAACCGCAACAACCGCTTGAAGCGGCTGCTCGACCTCAACGCGCCCGACATCATCGTGCGCAACGAGAAGCGCATGCTGCAGGAGGCGGTCGATGCGCTGCTCGACAACGGCCGTCGCGGTCGCGCCATTACGGGGTCGAATAAACGGCCTCTCAAGTCCTTGGCCGATATGATCAAGGGCAAGCAGGGGCGCTTCCGCCAGAACCTGCTGGGCAAGCGCGTCGACTACTCCGGCCGCTCGGTCATTACCGTCGGCCCGACTCTGCGCCTGCACCAGTGCGGCCTGCCCAAGAAGATGGCGCTGGAGCTGTTCAAGCCGTTCATCTACTCCAAGCTGCAGGCCAACGGCCAGGCGTCCACCATCAAGGCCGCCAAGAAGATGGTCGAGCGCGAGCTGCCCGAGGTGTGGGACATCCTCGCCGAGGTCATCCGCGAGCACCCGGTGCTGCTCAACCGCGCTCCGACCCTGCACCGCCTGGGGATCCAGGCCTTCGAGCCGCTGCTCATCGAGGGCAAGGCGATCCAGCTGCACCCGCTGGTGTGTGCCGCCTACAACGCCGACTTCGACGGTGACCAGATGGCGGTCCACGTGCCGCTGACCCTGGAAGCCCAGCTCGAGGCGCGGGCGCTGATGATGGCCACCAACAACGTGCTGTCGCCGGCCAACGGAGAGCCGATCATCGTGCCCTCCCAGGACGTGGTGCTGGGGCTGTACTACATGACCCGCGAGAAGATCAACGCCAAGGGCGAGGGCATGGTGTTCGCCAACCTCGACGAGGTGGAGCGTGCCTTCGGCACCCAGAGCGTCTCGCTGCACGCCAAGGTCAAGGTGCGTCTCACCGAGGTGGAGATCGACGAGGAGAGCGGCGAGCGTAGCGAGCAGCGTCGTCTCTACGACACCACCGTGGGCCGCGCCCTGCTGTTCCGTATCCTGCCGGAAGGGGTGCCCTTCGAGCTGGTCGATCAGCCGATGAAGAAGAAGGCGATCTCCCGGCTGCTCAACGAGGTGTATCGCCGCGCCGGGCTCAAGCCGACGGTGATCTTCGCCGACCAGCTGATGTATACCGGCTTCCGCCTGGCGACCTGGTCGGGCGCCTCCATCGGCGTCAACGACTTCGTCATCCCGGACAGCAAGGCCGAGATCGTCGACGCCGCGGAGGCCGAGGTGAAGGAGATCGAGGACCAGTTCTCCTCCGGTCTCGTCACCGCCGGCGAGAAGTACAACAAGGTGATCGACATCTGGTCCAAGGCCAACGACAAGGTGGCCCGGGCGATGATGGACGGGATCGAGAAGGAAACCGTCATCGACCGCGAAGGCAACGAGGTCGAGCAGGGTTCCTTCAACAGCGTGTTCATCATGGCCGACTCCGGCGCGCGGGGTAGCGCGGCGCAGATCCGCCAGCTGGCGGGCATGCGCGGCCTGATGGCCAAGCCGGATGGCTCGATCATCGAGACGCCGATCGTCGCCAACTTCCGCGAGGGCCTCAACGTCCTGCAGTACTTCATCTCCACCCACGGCGCGCGCAAGGGCCTGGCGGACACGGCGCTCAAGACCGCCAACTCCGGCTACCTGACCCGCCGCCTGGTGGATGTGGCCCAGGACATGGTGATCACCGAGAGCGACTGCGGCACCGAGAACGGCCTGACGCTGCACCCGATCATCGAGGGCGGTGACATCATCGTCTCGCTCGCCCAGCGCGTGCTCGGCCGCGTGGTCGCCCAGGACGTCATCGATCCGGCCAGCGAGGAAGTGCTGATCGAGAAGGGCACCATGCTTGACGAGGCGTGGTGCGCGCGCCTCGACACCATGGGTGTCGACGAGATCGTGGTGCGCAGTTCCATTACCTGCGAGTCGACCCACGGCGTGTGTTCGGCGTGCTATGGACGCGACCTGGCACGCGGCCATCAGGTCAACATCGGCGAGGCGGTGGGGGTCATCGCTGCCCAGTCGATCGGCGAGCCGGGCACCCAGCTGACCATGCGGACCTTCCACATCGGCGGGGCCGCATCGCGTGCCTCGGCGGTGGACAGTGTCCAGGTCAAACACGGTGGCAAGGTGCGCCTGCACAACATGAAGTTCGTCGAGCGCGCCGACGGCAAGCTGGTGGTGGTCTCCCGCTCCAGCGCCCTGGCGGTGGCCGACGAGCACGGTCGCGAGCGCGAGTACTACAAGCTGCCCTACGGCGCCGAGCTCGACGTGCGTGACGGCGACACCGTGGATGCCGGGCAGGCGGTAGCCAAGTGGGATCCGCACACCCACCCCATCGTCGCCGAGGCCGAGGGGCAGGTGCAGTACGTCGACATGCTCGAGGGCGTCACCATCCACCGCAGCGTGGACGAGATGACCGGGCTCTCCTCCATCGAGGTGATCGAGGCTGCCTCGCGTCCCCAGGCGGGCCGCGACAAGCGTCCGATGATCATGCTTGCCGACGCGGCGGGCGAGCCGGTGTCGCTGCCCGGCTCCAACACCCCGGTGCAGTATCTGCTGCCGGGCAATGCCATCGTCTCGGTGGACGATGGCGCCCAGATCGGGATCGGCGAGGTGGTGGCGCGTATCCCGGTGGAGGCCTCGGGCACCAAGGACATCACCGGCGGTCTGCCGCGGGTGGCCGACCTCTTCGAGGCGCGCAAACCCAAGGAGCCGGCGATTCTCGCCGAGATCAGCGGCACCATCAGCTTCGGCAAGGAGACCAAGGGCAAGCGGCGCCTGACGATCACGCCCAACGATGGCGGCGATCCGTTCGAGATGCTGATTCCCAAGTGGCGCCAGATCGCGGTCTTCGAGGGTGAGAACGTCGAGAAGGGCGAGGTGATCTCCGACGGCCCGAGCAACCCGCACGATATTCTGCGGTTGCTGGGCATCGCCGAGCTGGCCAAGTACATCACCGCCGAGGTGCAGGACGTCTACCGCCTGCAGGGCGTGGGCATCAACGACAAGCACATCGAGGTGATCGTGCGTCAGATGCTGCGCAAGGTGGAGATCTCCGACGCTGGCGACTCCGACTTCATCCCCGGCGACCAGGTGGAGCTCGTGCGCGTGCTCGAGCAGAACCTGCGCCTGGAGAAGGAGGAGAAGTTCCCGGCCCGTTACGATCGCCTGCTGCTGGGTATCACCAAGGCCAGCCTGGCCACCGAGTCGTTCATCTCCGCGGCTTCCTTCCAGGAGACCACGCGGGTGCTGACCGAGGCGGCGGTGACCGGCAAGCGCGACTACTTGCGCGGCCTCAAGGAGAACGTGGTAGTGGGTCGCCTCATCCCGGCGGGGACCGGGCTGGCCCATCACCAGGAGCGTCGCCGCAAGCGCGAGGATACCGAGCGCACGCTCCATCCGTCGGCCTTCGACGTCGAGCAGGAGCTGGGCGCCCAGCTCACCGCGCTGGACTCGGATGACGACGACCTGTAGGCGGCGAGCGGCAGCAGCAGGGGGCAAAGCCCCCTGCTTGACGCCCGACCCTGCCAGACATTAGAATGCGCAGCCTTTAACAGTGGGGCGGGTGCGCCCGCGCCCGCTGGAAGGCAAGGCAACCATTGGAGTCAGCTACACAACATGGCAACGATCAATCAGCTCGTGCGCAAGCCGCGCAAGCGCCCCGCCGCCAAGAGCGACGTGCCGGCGCTGCAGGCCTGTCCGCAGAAGCGCGGTGTCTGCACCCGCGTCTACACCACCACCCCGAAGAAGCCGAACTCGGCGCTGCGCAAGGTGTGCCGCGTGCGTCTGACCAACGGCTACGAGGTCTCCTCCTATATCGGCGGTGAGGGTCACAACCTCCAGGAGCACTCGGTGGTGTTGATCCGCGGCGGCCGCGTCAAGGACCTGCCGGGTGTGCGTTATCACACCGTGCGCGGCGCCCTGGATACCTCCGGCGTGCAGAACCGCAAGCAGGGCCGTTCCAAGTACGGCACCAAGCGTCCCAAGGTCTGAGCGACCGGGGCGCGCGTCACCCAGAATTTGCTATCGGTCTGATAAGAGTAAGGCCGGACGGCGCCATGGGCCCTGCACGGGTCGGCGTGAGTTCCGGGTTTGCCTGAAGGACCCTTCACCAGAGGGCTTGTCATGCCTAGAAGAAGAGTTGTAGCCAAGCGCGAGATCCTGCCGGATCCCAAGTTCGGAAGTGAGCGTCTGGCGAAGTTCATGAACCACCTGATGATCAGCGGCAAGAAGTCCGTGGCTGAGCGTATCGTCTACGGTGCGTTGGACAGGGTTGCCGAGCGTAGCAAGGAAGAGCCGCTGGAGATCTTCGACAAGGCGCTGGAAGCCATCCAGCCCATGGTCGAGGTCAAGTCGCGTCGCGTCGGCGGCGCGACCTATCAGGTGCCGGTCGAGGTTCGCCCCTCGCGTCGTCAGGCCCTGGCCATGCGCTGGCTGGTGGATGCCGCGCGTCGTCGTGGCGAGAAGACCATGGTGCAGCGCCTCGCGGGCGAGATGCTGGATGCCGCCGAAGGCAAGGGCTCGGCCGTCAAGAAGCGGGAAGACGTGCACCGCATGGCAGAAGCCAACAAGGCCTTCTCCCACTATCGTTTCTAAGCGCTGCGTTACCCGCACCGCTTAAGACGACGAATTCCATACACGAAGCGCCACCCGGATGGGTGGCCCTTCACAGCAATGGAGAATTCCATCGTGCCACGCAAGACTCCGCTCAAGCGCTACCGCAACATCGGTATCGTGGCCCACGTCGACGCCGGCAAGACCACCACCACCGAGCGTATCCTGTTCTACACCGGCCTCTCCCACAAGGTGGGCGAGGTGCATGATGGCGCGGCCACCATGGACTGGATGGAGCAGGAGCAGGAGCGCGGCATCACCATCACCTCGGCGGCGACCACCTGCTTCTGGCAGGGCATGAGCAAGCAGTTCGACGAGCACCGCATCAACATCATCGACACCCCCGGACACGTCGACTTCACCATCGAGGTGGAGCGTTCGCTGCGCGTGCTCGACGGTGCCGTGGTGGTGCTGTGCGGCTCCTCCGGCGTGCAACCGCAGACCGAGACCGTGTGGCGCCAGGCCAACAAGTACGAAGTGCCGCGCATGGTGTTCGTCAACAAGATGGACCGTACCGGCGCCGACTTCTTCATGGTGGTCAAGCAGCTCAAGGAGCGCCTGGGCGCCAACGCCGTGCCGATCCAGATCAACTGGGGCACCGAGGACGAATTCAAGGGCGTCATCGATCTGCTGCAGATGAAGGCCATCCTCTGGGACGAGGAGAGCCTTGGCATGAACTACGATCTGGTCGACATCCCCGCCGAGCTCCAGGAGGCCGCCGAAGAGTACCGCGAGGCGATGGTCGAGGCAGCCGCCGAGGCCTCCGAAGAGCTCATGGACAAGTATCTCGAAGAGGGCGAGCTCTCCATCGAGGAAATCAAAGCCGGCCTGCGTCGCCGCACCCTGGACAACGAGATCGTCCTGGTCACCTGCGGCTCGGCGTTCAAGAACAAGGGCGTGCAGGCGGTACTGGATGGCGTCATCGAGTACATGCCGTCGCCCACCGAGGTCAAGGCCATCGAAGGCGAGATGGACGACAAGGATGGCACCATCGAGACTCGCGAGGCCGATGACGACGCCCCCTTCGCCGCCTTGGCCTTCAAGATCGCCACCGACCCCTTCGTCGGCACCCTGACCTTCATTCGCGTCTACTCCGGCGTGCTCAACTCCGGCGACAGCGTCTACAACTCGGTCAAGCAGAAGAAGGAGCGCGTGGGCCGTATCGTGCAGATGCACTCCAACTCCCGCGAGGAGATCAAGGAAGTGCGCGCCGGCGACATCGCCGCCTGCATCGGCCTCAAGGACGTCACCACCGGTGACACCCTGTGCGACATCAACAGCAAGATCGTCCTGGAGCGCATGGAGTTTCCGGATCCGGTCATCTCGGTGGCGGTGGAGCCGAAGTCCAAGGCCGACCAGGAGAAGATGGGTGTGGCACTGGGCAAGCTCGCCCAGGAAGACCCCTCCTTCCAGGTCAAGACCGACGAAGAGACCGGTCAGACGATCATCTCCGGCATGGGTGAGCTGCACCTGGACATTCTGGTCGACCGCATGCGCCGTGAGTTCAAGGTTGAGGCCAACATCGGCAAGCCGCAGGTCGCCTATCGCGAGACGATCAAGCACAGCGTCGAGCAGGAAGGCAAGTTCGTGCGCCAGTCCGGCGGTCGCGGCCAGTACGGCCACGTCTACCTGCGCATCGAACCGCTCACCGCGGAGGACAAGGGCGAAGACGAAGAGATGCACTTCAAATTCGCTTCGGAAATCGTCGGCGGCGTGGTTCCCAAGGAATACGTGCCGGCCGTCGAGAAGGGGGCCTACGAGCAGCTGCAGAACGGTGTCATCGCGGGCTACCCGATGATCGACGTCAAGGTTACGCTGTACGATGGCTCCTACCACGACGTGGACTCCAACGAGACCGCGTTCAAGGTCGCTTCTTCCATGGCGATCAAAGAAGGTGCCAAGAAGGCCAAGGCCGTGCTGCTGGAGCCGGTGATGAAGGTCGAAGTCGTGACGCCCGAGGATTTCATGGGTGACGTCATGGGCGACCTAAACCGCCGTCGCGGCCTGGTGTCGGGCATGGATGACTCGCCGAGCGGCAAGATCATCCGCGCCCGGGTTCCGTTGGCTGAGATGTTCGGTTACGCGACCGATCTGCGTTCTCAGACCCAGGGCCGCGCAAGCTACGTCATGGAGTTTGCGGATTACGAAGAGGCGCCGTCCAGCGTCGTTGAAGCCGTCATCAACCAAAACGGTTAACCGTTAGCTAACGTAAAGAGGTTAAAGCAGTGGCTAAGGAAAAATTCGAACGTTCCAAACCGCACGTCAACGTCGGCACCATCGGTCACGTCGACCACGGCAAGACCACCCTGACTGCGGCCCTGACCCGCGTTTCTGCCGAGGTGTTCGGCGGCGACTGGCGTGAGTTCGACTCCATCGACAACGCCCCGGAAGAGCGTGAGCGTGGTATCACCATCGCCACCTCCCACGTGGAGTACCAGTCCGAGCAGCGTCACTACGCCCACGTCGACTGCCCCGGACACGCCGACTACGTCAAGAACATGATCACCGGTGCCGCCCAGATGGACGGCGCCATCCTGGTCTGTTCCGCTGCCGACGGCCCCATGCCGCAGACTCGCGAGCACATCCTGCTGTCGCGTCAGGTCGGCGTGCCGTACATCGTCGTGTTCCTCAACAAGGCCGACATGGTCGACGACGAGGAGTTGCTCGAGCTGGTCGAGATGGAAGTGCGCGAGCTGCTCAACGAGTACGACTTCCCGGGTGACGACACCCCGATCATCACCGGTTCCGCCCTGATGGCCCTGGAAGGCAAGGACGACAACGGCATGGGTACCACCGCCGTTGCCAACCTGATCAAGGCCCTGGACGAGTACATTCCGGAGCCCGAGCGCGCCATCGACCAGCCGTTCCTGATGCCGATCGAGGACGTCTTCTCCATCTCCGGTCGCGGTACCGTGGTCACCGGCCGCGTCGAGCGCGGTGTGATCAAGGCCGGCGAAGAAGTCGAGATCGTGGGTATCAAGGACACCACCAAGACCGTGGTCACCGGTGTCGAGATGTTCCGCAAGCTGCTCGACGAAGGTCGTGCCGGTGAGAACGTCGGCGCCCTGCTGCGCGGCACCAAGCGTGACGACGTCGAGCGTGGCCAGGTTCTGGCCAAGCCGGGCACCATCACCCCGCACACCCAGTTCGAGGCCGAGGTCTACGTGCTGTCCAAGGAAGAGGGTGGTCGTCACACTCCCTTCTTCAAGGGCTACCGTCCGCAGTTCTACTTCCGTACCACCGACATCACCGGTACCTGTGAGCTGCCGGAAGGCGTCGAGATGGTCATGCCTGGCGACAACGTCAAGATGACCGTCAACCTGATCGCCCCGATCGCCATGGACGAAGGCCTGCGCTTTGCCATCCGCGAGGGTGGCCGCACCGTCGGCGCCGGCGTCGTGGCCAAGATCCTTCAGTAAGTCCTGGACGACTGATTGATCGAAGGGGGCTCCGCGAGGAGCCCCCTTTCTGCGCACCGCAGCGAAGGGTTTGACTCTCGCTCGCGGCGTGCCTATAATGCGCATCCTTTGAATGCGTGGGTAGGCGGCTTGGGCCGTCGACTTCCATTGGAGTTTAGGGCAAATGCAGAACCAGAAGATTCGCATTCGGTTGAAGGCGTTCGACCATCGCCTGATCGACCAGTCCGCCGCGGAGATCGTCGATACCGCCAAGCGGACCGGGGCGCAGGTGCACGGTCCGATCCCCTTGCCGACAAATCGCGAGCGCTACACCGTGCTGATCTCGCCGCACGTCAACAAGGACGCGCGTGACCAGTACGAGATCCGCACGCACAAGCGCGTGCTCGATATCGTCGAGCCGACCGAGAAGACCGTCGATGCCCTGATGAAGCTCGACCTCGCCGCCGGCGTGGACGTGCAGATCAAGCTCGACTGACACCACACTAGACACCGCGGCCCAGCGCTCGACAGAGATTCGCTCGAGCAGCAGCCGCCGCGCCGCGAGGCGCCACACAACGTGCTAGTGGAATGCTCTGGAAAGGGCAGCCATAGCGGGTGATAGCCCCGTACACTATAGGAGACTGAGAATGACTATCGGTTTAGTCGGTAAGAAGGCCGGGATGACCCGTGTCTTCACCGAAGATGGCGCATCCGTGCCCGTGACCGTGATCGAGGTTGAGCCGAACCGTGTTACTTGCGTCAAGTCCGTCGAGTCCGACGGCTACGCGGCGGTCCAGGTCACAACCGGCTCCCGCAAGGCCAAGCACCTGACGAAGGCCCAGGCCGGGCAGTTCGCCAAGGCAGGTGTCGAGGCCGGTCGTTCGCTGATGGAGTTCCGCCTTCCCGAAGGCAGCGAGGCTCCGGAAGTGGGCGGCTCGCTCACCGTATCCCTCTTCGAAGCTGGTCAGATGGTCGACGTGACCGGCACCTCCAAGGGCAAGGGTTTCCAGGGCGCCGTCAAGCGCTGGAACTTCCGCACCCAGGACAACAGCCACGGTAACTCCCTGTCGCATCGCGCGCCGGGTTCCATCGGCATGTGTCAGACCCCGGGGCGCGTCTTCAAGGGCAAGAAGATGGCCGGCCAGATGGGCAATGCCCGCTGCACCGTCCAGAGCCTCGAAGTCGTGCGGGTCGATGCCGAACGCAACCTGCTGCTGATCAAGGGTGCCGTGCCCGGTGCCACCGGCAGCGACGTCATCGTGCGCAGCGCCGTCAAAGCTGGCTGAAGGGGATAGAACCGATGAATCTGAATCTTGCTGCAGGCGCGGGTACCGTGGAAGTGTCCGACGCCACCTTTGGCAAAGAATTCAACGAGGCGCTGGTGCACCAGGTGGTCACCGCCTACCTGGCCGCGGGTCGCCAGGGCACCCGC
This sequence comes from Halomonas sp. NO4, assembly GCF_010994375.1. Taxonomy (GTDB): domain Bacteria; phylum Pseudomonadota; class Gammaproteobacteria; order Pseudomonadales; family Halomonadaceae; genus Halomonas. The sequence goes on along the minus strand of NZ_WHMA01000031.1, from coordinate 12,657 downwards.
GCCCAGAAGAGCCGCTCCGACGTGCGCGGCGGCGGCAAGAAGCCGTGGCGCCAGAAGGGTACCGGCCGTGCCCGTGCCGGCACCATCCGCTCTCCGCTGTGGCGCAGTGGCGGCGTGACCTTTGCGGCGCGTCCTCAGGACTACACCCAGAAGGTCAACCGCAAGATGTATCGCGCTGCGATGCGCGCCATCCTCTCCGAACTGGTTCGCCAGGAGCGCCTGGTGGTCGTCGACAGCTTCGCCGTCGAGGCCCCCAAGACCAAGCAGCTGGTTGCCAAGCTCGGCGAGCTGGGTCTGGAGAAGGCGCTGATCGTCACCGAGGATCTCGACGAGAAGCTCTACCTGGCCGCCCGCAACATCCCCAACGTGGACGTCGTGGACGTGGCCGCCGCCGATCCGGTGAGCCTGATTGCCTTCGACAAGGTGCTCGTCACCGTCTCCGCCCTGCGTAAATTCGAGGAGAAGCTGGCATGAATCAGGAGCGCGTATTCAAGGTGCTGCTGGGTCCGCACGTGACCGAAAAGGCCGCCATGGCCGCCGAGAACAACCAGTACGTGTTCAAGGTGGCAAGCGACGCGACCAAGCCGGAGATCAAGACTGCCGTCCAGATCCTGTTCGGCAAGAAGGTCGATCGCGTCCAGGTATTGAACGTGAAGGGCAAGACCAAGCGGACCGCGCAGGGGCTGGGTCGTCGCAAGGGCTATCGCAAGGCCTACGTGACCCTCGCCGCCGGTGAGACGCTCGAAGACTTCACTGGCGCCGAATAAGGGCAGGAGTACGGATCATGGCAATCGTCAAGACTAAACCCACATCCGCCGGTCGTCGCCACGTCGTCAAGATCGTTGGGGACGAGCTGCACAAGGGCAAGCCCTATGCGCCGCTGCTCGAGAAGCAGTCCAAGTCCGGTGGTCGCAATAACAACGGTCGCATCACCACCCGTCACGTGGGCGGTGGGCATCGTCACCACTATCGCCTGATCGACTTCAAGCGCACCAAGGATGGCGTTCCCGCTATCGTCGAGCGCCTGGAGTACGATCCCAATCGCAGCGCCCACATCGCGCTGCTCAAGTACCTGGACGGTGAGCGTCGCTACATCATCGCGCCCAAGGGCGTGCGCACCGGCGACCGTCTCGAGTCCGGCGTGAACGCGCAGATCAAGCGGGGCAACACCCTGCCGCTGCGCAATATCCCGCTGGGTTCCACCGTGCACTGCATCGAGCTCAAGCCCGGCAAGGGTGCCCAGCTCGCGCGCAGCGCCGGCACCAGCGCCCAGGTCGTCGCCCGCGAAGGCAACTACGCCACTCTGCGTCTGCGCTCCGGCGAGATGCGCAAGGTGCTGGCCGAGTGCCGCGCGACCCTGGGGGAAGTGAGCAACTCCGAGCACAGCCTGCGTCAGCTTGGCAAGGCCGGTGCGAAGCGCTGGAGGGGCGTGCGTCCGACCGTTCGTGGCGTGGCCATGAACCCGGTCGACCACCCGCACGGCGGTGGTGAAGGCCGCACCAGCGGCGGTCGTCACCCGGTGACTCCGTGGGGCGTTCCCACCAAGGGTCACAAGACCCGCAAGAACAAGCGCACCGACGCGCTGATCGTTCGTCGCCGCAAGGCCCGGAACTGATTGAACACGCCAAGACATTAAGGGGTAACGGCTGTGCCACGTTCACTGAAGAAAGGTCCCTTCATTGACCTTCATCTGCTGAAGAAGGTTGAGGCTGCAGTGGAGAAGAACGACCGCAAACCGATCAAGACCTGGTCGCGTCGTTCCATGATCCTGCCGAATATGGTCGGGCTCACCATTGCAGTCCATAACGGTCGCCAACACGTCCCGGTGCATGTCTCCGAGGAAATGGTTGGCCACAAGCTGGGCGAATTCGCTGCCACCCGCACCTATCGCGGTCACGCGGCGGACAAGAAAGCCAAACGGTAAGCCAGAGAGGATTGAGAGATGGAAGTCACAGCTAAGCTGCGTGGCGCTCGTTTATCCGCCCAGAAGGCCCGTTTGGTGGCTGACCAGGTGCGCGGTAAGCCGGTCGCCGAAGCGCTCGACCTGCTGACCTTCTCGCCGAAGAAGGCTGCCAAGCTGGTCAAGAAGGTGCTGCAGTCCGCCATCGCGAATGCGGAAGAAAACAACGGCATGGATATCGACGAGCTGCGTGTCTCGACCATCTGCGTCGATGAGGGCATGACGCTCAAGCGCATCCGGCCGCGCGCCAAGGGCCGCGCGGATCGCATTCTGAAGCGCACCTGCCACATCACCGTCAAGGTAGCCGAGAAGTAGGAGTCGACCAGATGGGTCAGAAAGTCAATCCAACAGGCATTCGCCTGGGTATCGTCAAGGACCACACCTCCGTGTGGTACGCCGAGAGCGACGCCTACGCCGACAAGCTTAACAACGACCTCGAAGTGCGCCGCTTCCTCGAAGAGCGCCTCAAGAATGCGTCCGTGAGCCGCATCACCATCGAGCGTCCGGCGAACAACGCCCGCATCACCATTCACACCGCCCGCCCGGGCATCGTGATCGGCAAGAAGGGCGAGGACGTCGACCGTCTGCGCCGTGATGTCACCGCGATGATGGGTGTGCCGGTGCACGTCAACATCGAGGAAGTCCGCAAGCCGGAACTCGATGCCAAGCTGGTCGCCCAGAACATCGCTGGCCAGCTCGAGCGTCGCGTGATGTTCCGTCGCGCCATGAAGCGTGCCGTGCAGAACGCCATGCGCCTCGGCGCCGGCGGGATCAAGGTGCAGCTCTCCGGCCGTCTCGGCGGGGCGGAAATCGCCCGTACCGAGTGGTATCGCGAGGGTCGCGTGCCGCTGCACACGCTGCGGGCGGACATCGACTACGCCACCTACGAGGCCAAGACCACCTACGGCATCATCGGTGTCAAGGTGTGGGTCTTCAAGGGTGAGATCCTCGGGGGCATCGAGGAGGTCCGCGCCAAGGCGAAGCAGCCGCAGACCGCGCCCTCCAAGAAGAAAGGTTCCAGGTAAGGGGAGAGCGAGTCGATGTTACAACCCAAGCGCATGAAGTTCCGCAAGATGCAGAAGGGCCGCAACCGTGGCCTGGCGCATCGCGGCAGCAAGGTAAGTTTCGGCGAGTACGGCCTCAAGGCCACTGGCCGGGGCCGCGTCACCGCCCGTCAGATCGAGGCCGGTCGTCGTGCGATCACCCGTCACGTCAAGCGGGGTGGCAAGATATGGATCCGCGTGTTCCCTGACAAGCCGATCTCCAAGAAGCCTCTTGAAGTCCGGATGGGTAAGGGCAAGGGCTCCGTGGAGTACTGGGTGGCACAGATCCAGCCCGGTCGCGTGCTGTACGAGATCGAAGGGGTTTCCGAGGAGCTGGCCCGCGAGGCATTCGCCCTGGCCGCCCAGAAATTCCCGGTCTCCACCACCTTTGTGAAACGGACGGTGATGTGATGAAAGCCCAGGAAATTCGCGAGAAGTCAGTCGAGGAACTCCGCGAGCAGCTCCTCGAGCTGCTCAAGGAGCAGTTCAACCTGCGCATGCAGAAGGCCACCGGCCAGCTGAGCCAGACGCATCTGCTCAAGCAGGTCCGTCGGGATATCGCCCGCGTGAAGACTGTGCTCAACGAAAAGGCAGGTGACTGAGATGGCCGAAGAGAAGAAAGCCCGCACGCTCACCGGCAAGGTGGTGAGCGACAAGATGGAAAAGTCCATCGTCGTGATGATCGAGCGCCGCGAGCGTCACCCGATCTACGGCAAGTACATGAAGCGCTCCACCAAGCTGCATGCCCATGACGAGACGAACCAGGCGAAATTCGGCGACACGGTCTCCATCCAGGAGTGCCGTCCGCTGTCCCGCAAGAAGGCCTGGACCCTGGTCGAGGTGATCGAGCAGGCCAAGGGCTGAGCTCGGCGAGTGCAGTCAGGTTAGGTTTGGAGAAAACCGATGATTCAGACTCAGACAATGCTGGATGTCGCCGACAACAGCGGAGCGCGCCGGGTGCAGTGCATCAAGGTGCTGGGTGGTTCACACCGCCGCTACGCTCGCGTGGGTGACATCATCAAGGTAACGGTGAAGGAAGCCATCCCGCGTGGCAAGGTCAAGAAGGGCCAGGTCCTCAAGGCGGTGGTGGTCCGCACCCGCAGCGGCGTCCGTCGTAACGACGGTTCGCTGATCCGCTTCGACGGAAATGCGGCGGTTCTGTTGAACAACACCAACGAACAGCCGATCGGTACCCGTATCTTCGGGCCGGTGACCCGTGAACTTCGTACCGAGAAGTTCATGAAGATCATTTCCCTGGCGCCCGAAGTGCTGTAAGGAGCGAGGCGGATATGCAAAAGATCAAACGTGACGATGAAGTGATCGTCATCGCCGGCAAGGACAAGGGCAAGCGCGGCACCGTCAAGCGCGTCCTCAAGGACGAGCGCTTCGTGGTGTCCGGTGTGAACATGATCAAGCGTCACACCAAGCCCAATCCCATGGCGGGCAAGCAGGGCGGTATCGTCGAGCGCGAGGCTCCGATTCACGCGTCCAACGTGGCGATCTTCAACTCGGAGACCGGTAAGGCGGATCGCGTCGGCTTCCAGGTTAAGGAAGACGGTACCAAGGTACGCATCTACAAGTCGACGCAGACGCAGATCGACGCCTAACGCGAGTCGGGTAGCAAAATGGCGAACTTGAAAGAACGTTATCAGAATGAGGTGGTGGCTCAGCTCAAAGAGCAGTTCAGCTACGCCAACGTGATGCAGGTGCCACGGGTCTCCAAGGTGACCCTGAACATGGGCATCGGCGACGCGACCAGCGACAAGAAGCTGATCGAGAATGCCATCGCCGACCTGGAGAAGCTCTCCGGTCAGAAACCGGTGGTGACCAAGGCACGCAAGTCCATCGCGGGCTTCAAGGTGCGCGAAGGTTGGCCGATCGGCATCAAGGTGACCCTGCGCCGCGAGCGCATGTGGGAGTTCCTGGATCGCCTGGTCAACATCGCGATCCCCCGTGTACGTGACTTCCGTGGTCTCAACCCGAAGTCCTTCGACGGTCGTGGCAACTACTCCATGGGGGTGCGTGAGCAGATCATCTTCCCGGAGATCGAGTATGATAAGATCGACCGGATTCGTGGTCTGGATGTCACCATCACCACCACCGCCAACACCGATGAGGAAGGTCGCGCACTGCTCAGCGCGCTGAACTTCCCGTTCAAGAGATAAGGGTGGGATCATGGCAAAGAAAAGCATGGTAGAGCGTGAGCTCAAGCGCGCGAAGCTGGTCGAGAAGTACGCCGGCAAGCGCGCCGAGCTCAAGGCAATCATCCAGGACGTGAACGCTTCCGACGAAGAGCGCTTCGACGCAACGCTGAAACTGCAGCAGTTGCCGCGCGACTCCAGCCCGGTGCGCAAGCGCAATCGCTGCCGCGTCACCGGTCGCCCGCACGGCTACTACAACAAGTTCGGCCTGGGCCGTAACAAGCTGCGTGAAGCCGCCATGCGTGGCGAGGTCCCCGGACTCAAGAAGTCCAGCTGGTAAGACCGCCACGTGGAATCATCAGGAGCGCAACGTACATGAGCATGCAAGACACTCTGGCGGATATGTTCACCCGTATCCGCAATGCGCAGCAGGCCACTAAGGAGACGGTCACCATGCCGTCCTCCAAGCTCAAGGTCGAGGTGGCCCGCGTGCTGAAGGAAGAGGGCTACATCGCCGACTTCGCGGTGGCCGAGGGTGCCAAGCCCGAGCTGACCGTGACCCTCAAGTACTTCGAGGGCAAGCCGGTCATCGAGTACCTCCAGCGGGCCTCCAAGCCGTCCCTGCGCCAGTATCGCGGCAAGGACGCGCTGCCCAAGGTGGCCGACGGCCTGGGTATCGCGATCGTCACCACCTCCCAGGGCGTGATGACCGACCGGGCCGCCCGTCAGGCCGGCGTCGGTGGCGAAGTCATCTGCACCGTATTCTAGGAGTCTGGAATGTCCCGCGTAGCCAAATATCCGGTTAAAGTGCCCGCCGGCGTCGACATCAAGCTCGACGGCGACCAGCTGACCGTCAAGGGCAGCCAGGGCACGTTGTCCATGACCGTCCATCCCGACGTGGTCATCGGTCAGGAGGAAGGTCAGCTGACCTTCACTCCGAGCGAGACGGCCAAGTCCTGGGCGATGGTCGGTACCACGCGCGCTCTGGTCCAGAACCTGGTCACCGGCACCGCCGAGGGTTTCACCAAGACCCTCGAGATCAACGGCGTCGGCTATCGTGCCCAGGCCAAGGGCCAGACGCTCAACCTGACACTGGGCTTCTCGCACCCGGTCGACTACACGCTGCCCGAGGGTGTCACGGCGGAAACGCCGAAGAACACCGTCATCGTGCTCAAGAGCGCGGACAAGCAGAAGCTCGGCCAGTGCGCTGCGGAAATCCGCGCCTTCCGTCCCCCCGAGCCCTACAAGGGCAAGGGTGTCCGGTACGCCGACGAGCAGGTGCGTCGCAAAGAAGCCAAGAAGAAGTAAGGCAGGGTTATGAACGCGAAGAAAGAATCTCGTCTCCGTCGTGCCCGCCGCGCTCGCGCCAAGATTCGCGAGCTGGGCGTGTATCGCCTGTGCGTCAACCGTACCCCGTGCCACATCTACGCGCAGATCATCTCGCCGGATGGGGCCAAGGTCCTGGCCAGCGCGTCCACGCTGGACAAGGCGCTGCGCGAGGGTGCGACCGGCAACGTCGACGCCGCCACCAAGGTGGGCGCACTGATTGCCGAGCGCGCAAAAGAAGCGGGCATCACCCAGGTGGCCTTCGATCGTGCCGGGTTCAAGTACCATGGCCGCGTCAAGGCCCTGGCCGACGCCGCTCGTGAAGGCGGCCTGGAATTCTAAAGGGTTTTACGATGGCGAAGAACGAACAGCAAAGCGGCGATCTGCAGGAAAAGCTGGTGCAGGTCAACCGTGTCGCCAAGGTGGTCAAGGGTGGCCGGATCTTCGGCTTCACCGCCCTGACCGTCGTTGGCGATGGCAACGGTCGTGTCGGCTTCGGTCGCGGCAAGGCACGTGAAGTGCCGGTGGCGATCCAGAAGGCGATGGATCAGGCCCGCCGCAACATGATCAAGGTGAGCCTCAAGGGTCACACTCTGCAGTACCCGGTCAAGGCGCGTCACGGCGCCTCCAAGGTGTACATGCAGCCGGCCTCCGAGGGTACCGGGATCATCGCCGGCGGCGCCATGCGCTCCGTGCTCGAACTGGCCGGCGTCCACGACGTCCTGGCCAAGTGCTACGGCTCCACCAATCCGGTCAACGTGGTGCGCGCGACCGTCAACGGTCTCGCCTCCATGCAGTCGCCGGACGACATCGCTGCCAAGCGCGGCCTGTCTGTCGAAGCGATCACGGGGTGAACACCATGGCAGCAACGATCAAGGTTACCCAGACCCGCAGCACCATCGGCACGCTGCCCAAGCACAAGGCCACCATGAAGGGCCTCGGGCTGCGCCGCATCGGTCACACGGTCGAACTGGAAGACACCCCTGCCGTGCGCGGCATGATCCATAAGGTCAATTACCTTGTGCGGGTAGAGGGAGAGTAATCCATGAAACTCAACAGCCTGAGCCCGGCCCCGGGCTCCAAGCACGCCGAGAAGCGCGTCGGCCGCGGCATCGGCTCCGGCCTGGGCAAGACCGGTGGCCGTGGCCACAAGGGTCTCAAGTCGCGCAGCGGCGGCACGGTGAAGCCCGGTTTCGAGGGTGGTCAGATGCCGCTGCAGCGGCGCCTGCCCAAGTTCGGCTTCACCTCCGCGAAGTCGCTGGTCTCCGAGGAAGTCCGCCTGGCCGAGCTGGCCAAGGTGGCGGGTGACGAGGTCACCCTGGACACCCTCAAGCAGGCCAACGTGCTGAAGGACGCCACGCAGCATGCGAAGGTCATCCTTTCCGGCGAACTGAACAAGGCGGTCACGGTCCGCGGTCTCAAGGTCACCAAGGGTGCCCGTGCCGCGATCGAAGCCGCCGGTGGCAAGGTAGAGGACTAAATGGCCAAGTCAGGAAACATGCCGGCGATGGGCAGCGGTCTGAGTGAACTGTGGGCGCGCCTGCGCTTCGTGCTCCTCGCCATCGTGGTGTACCGCATCGGTGCCCACATCCCCGTGCCCGGTATCAATCCTGACCAGCTTGCTGCCTTGTTCAGGGAGCAGCAGGGCACCATCCTGGGCATGTTCAACATGTTCTCGGGGGGTGCGCTGGAGCGCATGAGCATCATGGCGCTGGGCATCATGCCCTACATCTCGGCGTCGATCATCATGCAGCTGCTGACCGCGGTCTCGCCCCACCTCGAGCAGTTGAAGAAGGAGGGCGAGGCCGGCCGTCGCAAGATCAGCCAGTATACGCGCTACGGCACGGTGCTGCTGGCCTTGATCCAGGCCACCGGTATGTCGGTGGGCCTGGCCAGCCAGGGCATCGCCTACACGGCCGACTTCAGCTTCTACTTCACCGCCATCGTCACCTTCGTGACCGGGGCGGTGTTCCTGATGTGGCTGGGCGAGCAGATCACCGAGAAGGGGATCGGCAACGGCATCTCGCTGCTGATCTTTTCGGGCATCGTCGCCGGCTTGCCCGGCGCCGTGGGTCAGGCCTTCGAGCTGGCGCGCAACGAGGGTGCCTGGAACGTGCTGCCGCTACTGGCACTCTCCGTGCTGGGCATTGCCACTGTCGCCTTCGTGGTGTTCATCGAGCGCGGCCAGCGCCGCATCACGGTGAACTACCCGCGGCGCCAGGTCGGCAACAAGATGTATGCCGGGCAGAGCAGCTATCTGCCGTTGAAGGTGAACATGGCGGGCGTCATCCCGGCGATCTTCGCCTCCAGCATCCTGCTGTTCCCGGCGTCGCTGGGCCAGTGGGTCGGCGCCGGCGAGGGCATGGAGTGGCTGCAGCGTGCCTCCCAGGCCCTGGGGCCGGGCCAGCCGCTGTACATCTTGCTTTTCGCGGCGGCGGTGGTATTCTTCTGCTTCTTTTACACAGCGCTGGTCTTCAACCCCAAGGACGTCGCCGACAACCTCAAGAAGTCGGGCGCCTTCCTGCCGGGGATTCGCCCGGGTGAGCAGACCGCTCGCTACGTCGACAAGGTCATGACCCGTCTGACCCTGTTCGGTGCCCTGTACATCACCGCCGTCTCCCTGATGCCGCAGTTCCTGATCGTGGCCTGGAACGTGCCGTTCTTCTTTGGCGGCACGTCACTGCTGATCGTGGTGGTGGTGATCATGGACTTCATGGCTCAGGTACAGTCGCACCTCATGTCGCACCAGTACGACTCGGTGATGAAGAAGTCCAACCTGAAAGGCTACGGTAGCGGCGGCATCATGCGCTGAGGCGCGCCGCTCGCGTTTTGGAGAGAACGATGAAAGTTCGAGCTTCCGTCAAGAAGATGTGCCGTAACTGCAAGATCATTCGTCGCAATGGCGCCGTGCGCGTCATCTGCAGCGAGCCGCGGCACAAGCAGCGCCAGGGCTGAACCTGGCGCCTGTGGAAAGCGGTGCCGGCATACCCCTTGAACCCGGTTGGGGGAAGGGGTATGCTGTTGCGCCTTTTGTAGAGACCAATCGAGCAAGCCGCTCAAATTTCGGAGTAAGCTGATGGCCCGTATTGCAGGCGTCAATATCCCGGACAACAAGCATGCGGCGATCTCGCTGACCTATATCTTCGGGATTGGCCGTACGCGCGCACTTGACATCTGTGCCGCCGCCGGCATCGCGCCGACCACCAAGATCCAGGAGCTGTCCTCGGAAGAAGTGGACACCCTGCGTAGTGAAGTCGGCAAGTACACCGTGGAAGGTGACCTTCGTCGTGATGTGACGCTCAACATCAAGCGTCTCATGGACCTGGGTTGCTATCGTGGTCTGCGTCATCGTCGCGGTCTTCCGCTGCGTGGTCAGCGTACCAAGACCAATGCGCGTACCCGCAAGGGCCCGCGCAAGCCGATTCGCAAGTAACACGCACGTTCTGGCGTAACGACAGGAAACGACATCAACATGGCTAACCCGCGTAGCAACCGAAAGAAGGTTAAAAAGCAGGTAGTGGATGCCGTCGCGCATATCCACGCCTCTTTTAACAACACGATCGTGACGATCACAGACCGCCAGGGCAACGCGCTCTCCTGGGCGACTGCCGGTGGTTCGGGTTTTCGTGGTTCTCGCAAGAGCACCCCGTTCGCTGCTCAAGTGGCAAGCGAACGTGCAGCGACCGCTGCAGCCGAGTATGGTGTGAAAAACGTCGACGTGCTGGTCAAAGGCCCCGGTCCGGGCCGTGAATCCGCCGTGCGCGCCCTGAGCGCCGCCGGCTTCCGCGTGCAGAGCATCACCGACGCGACGCCCATTCCCCACAATGGCTGCCGTCCGCCGAAGAAACGCCGCGTTTAAGGAGACAGATTCATGGCTCGTTATATTGGACCGAAGTGCAAACTGTCTCGTCGTGAAGGCACCGACCTCTTCCTGAAGAGCGGTGTCACTCCCTTCGAGAAGAAGTGCAAATCCGAGCAGATCCCGGGTGTGCACGGCCAGCGCCGTCAGCGTCTTTCCGACTACGGCTTGCAGCTTCGCGAGAAGCAGAAAGTGCGCCGCATGTACGGTGTGCTCGAGAAGCAGTTCCGCGGCTACTACAAGGAAGCGGCACGCCGCTCCGGCGCCACTGGCGAAGTGCTGCTGCAACTGCTCGAATCCCGACTGGACAACGTCGTCTATCGCATGGGCTTTGGCTCGACTCGCTCCGAGGCGCGTCAGCTGGTGAGCCACAAGGCGATCGCCGTCAACGGCCGCAGCGTCAACGTGGCCTCCTATCAGGTCAAGCCCGGTGACGTGGTGTCCGTCCGCGAGAAAGCGAAGAACCAGGCGCGCATCCAGAATGCGCTGGGCATTGCTGCCAACCGCGGCGACGTGGCCTGGATCGAGCTGGACGCGAAGAAGATGGAAGGCACTTTCAAGGCTATCCCGGAACGCGGCGACCTGTCTGCCGACATCAACGAAAACCTGATCGTCGAGCTGTACTCGAAGTAACCCGTCGCTGATCGCGTCGTGCCGGCCCCGTCAGGGGTCGGCGTCGAGTACCGAGTAACCGTTTGGCAGCCTTAAAGGTGTAGTTATGCAGCGTTCAGTGACAGAGTTTCTCCGTCCGCGTGATATCAAGGTCGAAGAGATCAGCGCTCACCACGCGAAGATCGTGCTCGAACCCTTCGAGCGCGGCTTTGGCCACACCCTGGGAAATGCGCTGCGTCGTATCCTGCTCTCGTCCATGCCCGGCTGTGCCGTGGTGGAGGCCGAGATTGCCGGTGTCGAGCACGAGTACAGCGCCATCGAAGGGGTTCAGGAAGACGTCATCGAAATCCTGCTGAATCTCAAGGACGTGGCCATCCGCATGCACAGTCGCGACGAGGCGATGCTCTCGCTGAACAAGCAGGGCCCGGCCGTGGTGACCGCGGGTGACATCGTGCTCGATCACGACGTCGATATCGTCAATCCGGACCACGTCATCGCCCACGTCAACGAGGGGGCCGAGCTCAAGATGCAGCTCAAGGTCGCCCGCGGTCGCGGCTACGAGCCGGCCGACACCCGTATCGATGCCGACGACGAGTCGCGTGCCATCGGTCGCCTGCAGCTGGATGCCACCTTCAGCCCGGTGCGCCGTGTCTCCTATGCCGTCGATGCGGCGCGGGTGGAGCAGCGCACCGACCTCGACAAGCTGATCATCGACCTTGAGACCGACGGCACTCTGGATCCCGAGGAAGCCATCCGTCGCAGCGCGACCATCCTGCAGGAGCAGCTGGCCGCCTTCGTCGACCTGGAGGCCGACAAGGAGCAGGAGGCCGAAGAGGAGGAGGATCACATCGATCCCATCCTGCTGCGTCCCGTCGACGATCTCGAGTTGACCGTGCGCAGTGCCAACTGCCTGAAGGCCGAGAACATCTACTACATCGGCGATCTCATCCAGCGCACCGAGGTCGAGCTGCTCAAGACGCCCAATCTCGGCAAGAAGTCCCTGAACGAGATCAAGGACGTGTTGGCGGCCCGCGGTCTGTCCCTGGGTATGCGGCTGGAAAACTGGCCCCCGGCAAGCCTGAAGGACGACAAGACCTCTGCCTGAGCGTCGACTCGAGTCCCAGTTTGGTAAGGAATCACAACCATGCGTCATCGTAAGAGTGGTCGTCACCTGAATCGTACCAGCTCGCATCGCCAGGCCATGTTCAAGAACATGAGCGTGTCGCTGATCGAGCACGAAGTGATCAAGACAACCCTGCCCAAGGCCAAGGAGCTGCGTCGCGTCATCGAGCCGCTGATCACCCTGGCCAAGCAGGACAGCGTCGCCAACCGGCGCCTGGCCTTCAGCCGCACCCGCTCCAAGGAAGCGGTGGGCAAGCTCTTCAATGAGCTGGGCCCGCGCTACGCCGAGCGCCCCGGCGGCTATCTGCGTATCCTCAAGTGCGGCTACCGCACCGGTGACAACGCGCCCATGGCCTACGTCGAGCTCGTCGACCGTCCGGTCGTCGAGGAGGTCGAGGACGCCGCCGAGGAGTGATCCCGGTAGCGGGCCTCGGCCCGGCGCTGTATCGCCATACGAAAACCGGCCCCTTGGTGGGGCCGGTTTTTTTATTCCAGTTACAAGCTACAAGGGGCGAGCTACAAGGAAAATCCCTTGAGTTATAGTCAAATCTGGTGGATGGAAGTCAGGCGGCAGTCCTGTCTGACTGATCGATT
>NZ_WHMA01000030.1 GCF_010994375.1 Halomonas sp. NO4 | reverse complement strand
AGAACACCACCGATGCCGTATCGGCTCCTGAAGCTGGCTGAGCCTTATGCGTAATCAGGAAAGAATTAACCAATCATACATTTACATGGTTGTGGGCGCAGACTTAAAAAATAAATTGAAATTTGACTAGCTAGCACTACTAGTACAATATAATATCAAAACAACTATTCGAATCATCCACAAGAATCTTGCATAATCCATTCGGATACTTTTACTTCTTGTACATTTACTTCTGGATTGTCATTTATGATATCCCTATGACTTTCCAGCAGACCGTTAAAATATGCGATCGTCCTGATCAACCCCTCGTCGAGTGCCACCGTAGGTTTCCAACCCAGCTTCTCCGTAGCCTGACGAAGATCCGGACGCCGTTGCCTTGGATCATCCATGGGAAGCGGATGAAAGCTTAACTGACTACTGCTTCCTGTGAGTGCTATCACCTTCTCCGCCAGTTCTTGCATCGAGAACTCACTATCATTGCCTAAATTGACAGGACCGACCACCTCTTCTGTATTCATTAAACTAATCAACCCTTCGACAAGGTCATCTACATAACAAAAGCTACGCGACTGCTGGCCGTTCCCGTATACCGTAATATCTTTTCCCTGTAGCGCCTGCATGATGAAATTGCTAACCACACGCCCATCACCGGGGTGCATACGCGGCCCATAGGTATTAAAAATACGTGCCACCTTTATATCCAAGTGGTACTGTCGATAGTAGTCAAAGAATAGTGACTCAGCACAGCGTTTACCCTCATCATAACAACTCCTTGTGCCAATGGGGTTGACCATACCACAGTAGGTTTCAGGCTGAGGATGCACCTCAGGATCGCCATAGACTTCGCTCGTTGATGCTTGCAAAATCCTTGCTTTTGTGCGCTTGGCTAACCCCAGAAGATTGATAGAACCGTGCACGTTCGTCTTGATAGTCTGTACGGGATCAAGCTGATAGTGCACCGGACTTGCCGGACACGCGAGATTATATATTTGATCAACTTCCACAAACAAAGGTAAGTTGATATCATGGCGAATTATTTCAAACCTCGGATCACCATGCATATGTAGAATATTATCCTTACTTCCAGTAGAGAAATTGTCAACACAGATTATATTATTCCCATCTTTCAGAAGTCTCTCGCATAAATGTGAGCCGAGAAACCCCGCCCCACCTGTCACTAGTATTGTCTTTAGCATTGCTCTTTCCTTTAACTTTTGTGGAAATGTGTCAATGGCTAACAAGTCGTTCAGGCGTGTTGGACCATTCGCTTGAACATCTGGTTACGGCTCGTCAGCTCGTCATAGCTTCCCTGATCGACGATGCGCCCTTGCTCCATAAGATAGATGCAATCACACTTCTTCACGGTTGCCAGGCGGTGAGCGATGATGACAATCGTCTTGTCACCAGAAAAATCATTAATGGCATCCATGATCAGCTTTTCCGTGATGCCATCCAGGGCGCTGGTCGCCTCATCCAGCACGAGAACATCCGCATCATGATAGAGCGCCCTCGCGATGCCGATTCGCTGACGCTGACCACCGGATAACTGAACACCTCTTTCCCCCACACGGGTATCAAGCCCTGCGGGTAGCTGTTCCAGAAGCTCATCCAGATGGGCCATTGTGGCGGCATGCTTTACCTTTTGTTCATCGACACGATCAGGCGGCAAGCCATAGGCGATGTTGTCCCGGATGCTGGCATCAGCCAAGAAAATAAACTGTGGCACCAGCCCAATGGCATTCTGCCACTGACGTTTCTGATCAAACTGGAGCGGGTTCCCATCGATCAGCAACTCGCCCTCATCGGGATCCATCAGGCCCAGCAGCAAGTCAATGGCCGTGGACTTTCCCGAACCGGAGGGCCCCACCAAACCAATCGTCTGGCATGCAGATATTGTCATCGTCAGTCCATTCAAGGCAGGTTCCGCTTTACCGGGGTAATGAAAGACGATATCTTTCAGGGTTGCCGACTCCAGGAGGGGCAGATGATTGTTATCGACATTCGACAACTTTCTGTTAGGCTGCTGATCCTCGTAACTGGCGTCCAGATCATCATGTATGCTCTCGAACGCGGCTAAATTGCTGCGGATATTGGAAATCGTGGAGTAGATCTCCTGACAGGCGGGCAACAGTTTGAAACCCGCGAGTGCATAGACAGACAGAACCGGCAATATCGACCCCAGATTATTCTGATGGCTCTTCAACAGGTAGAGCACCAAAAATATGACACTACCGAAGGCGACTAGCTCCATGAGATAGCGAGGCACCCTCGTCATCACCTGGTTGGTCCCCTGTGCCCAGGCAAAACGCCGACTCTGTTCATTGAACCGTTCGACGAATATTAGTTGACGACCCAGTAATAGTACATCCTTGATACCACCGAAGCCTTCGGCCATCAGCTTGTAGCGCATTGCTTCAGATTCGGAAATTGTTTTTCCATTTTTTTTCAGGCGCTGGCGAACCGTACGATAAAGAACAAAATAGGAAAGGGTGAAAATTGTAATACCGATGGTTGCCACCCATGGATTATAGAAAAATATCGCCGTCACCATGAACAACGCCATTACCGCTCTGGCATTCAACTGCAAGAGCGGATTAACAATTCCGTTGGTGACCCTCCGACATTCATGAGTAATCTTGTTAGTCAAGAGATTACTGCTTCCCGAGGAATGATACAACCAATCCTTATGCAGGTAGTACTGATAGAGCCGACTGGATAATGCTGCACCGATATAGGCCCCAAACATGCTCAGGCGCCATATCGTATAGATCGACACCAAGGCCGCCAGACAAAGACATACCAGAACCGCCACCCCTGCCCAGAAGAGAAAGGCCTCGTGTGTTGACAACCCACTCGCGCTGTAAATGGTAGCGATCAGGCCATCGCCTTCGAGACGACTCATATCACCCACAATCGCCATGAAGGGCCCGATCGACATGACTCCGAGAATTTCAAGGCACGCCATCAGCACAACGAGGCCCTGTAGCTTCAACAGTTTTTGTTGCTGCTCACGCGTCAGCAGTCTGTATAGAGACAGCAAGCTTTTCAGCATTGGGCCACCAGGAAAGTTGTTCTCACTGATAATCAAAGGAATATAGCTTTAACCAATTACCTTGAACCGAACCCGGTCACCAGGATCCTGATCGTCTTAATCACGATAAGCAGGTCCAGCCACAGTGAAATATGCTTGATGTAGTAAAAGTCGTACTCGATCTTGCGCACCATGCCATCGACCTCTGCGGCATAGCCCTGCTCGACCTGGGCCCAGCCGGTGATGCCCGGCTTGACCATATGGCGATAGAAGAAGAAAGGCACATCCTTCTCGTACCAGTCGGTGAGGTTCATCGACTCCGGCCGAGGGCCGATCAGGCTCATGTCTCCCTTGAGCACATTGAACAGCTGAGGCAGCTCATCAAACCGATACTTGCGGATGACATGGCCCACCCGGCTAATACGCGGATCATGGCCCTCCGAGGTGAAGTCCAGGCCCGCCTGATCGATGAACATGCTGCGGAATTTATAGACTGTGAAGGGACGACAGTGATACCCCATGCGCTGCTGCTTGAACAGCACCGGGCCGGGGCTGTCGAGGCGGATCGCCACGCCGACCAGCAACATGATCGGCAGGGTGGCGGGGATCAATATCGCCGCTCCGATAAAATCCAGACAGCGCTTGATCACATCGTAATCGTCCCTGGGCCGCAGGCTGCCGTACTGGTTGTCGACGAGGTGGTCAAGGGAGACGCGACCGGTCACCATCTCTTGGGCCGTCTCCGCCTGGTAGACGGGAATGCCATTGATCGTGCAGTCGGCCAGGAAACGCTTCCACTCATCCGGCAGTGGCTCCCGAGCATCCATCACGACACCATCGACCCGACCTCCCGCCAAACTAGGTGAGGACAGAGGACACCACTCAGCACCCGTATTGGCGCACAACGCCTCCACCCGGCCATAGGGCACCACCGCCAGCCTCAGGGTGTGATGACGCGCGATCAACAGGTAATGCGTCAATGTCCATAGCAGGGCCACGACCAGGGCGATATACAGATAATGGCGATCGACCGACAGCTCCAACAGGGTGACGGCAGCGATGCTCGCCCCGAAGCACAGTGCCAGGCCGGGGATCGCCAGCATGGCCAGCTTCATGCCCGGGAAGCGTGCCAGCTGAAAGGCCGAAATGATGGATGCCGCATAGGCGATGCTCGCCATCCCCATGGTGTATCCCTGGCTGGGTTCGCTGTTCGACCAGAAGCCCCAGCCCCACAGCCAGATGGCCGGTATGAGCACCACCAGGCACAAGCCGGTTGCGAATTGCACACGCCGGCTCAGTATCAAGCGCTCAGAGAAACGTGAACGCCGGCGCTGATGCTCCATGACATTGGAAAGTGTATTCACGCTAATTCCCTGCCCTTCTCATCGATCCGAGAATGCTTAACCCTGTTTGCTTATTTTTAGTGATTTTTAGTGATTCAGTTGTAGCTATAGCTGTAATATTCGTAGCCGTAGTGCTTCGCTAGGCGACTCTCTATACCGTTCAGGATGCTGCCTCTGACCGTTACCCCTGCCGTTTCCAGACGACGCAGGGCCGCTTCGATTTCCTTGGCGGATGTCACCTGGAAGCGTGCAATCATCAGGCTGGTGCCGGCCACCTTGCCGACGATGGTGGCATCGGTAACCGCCAGCACGGGTGGGGTATCGATGATCACCAGGTCGTATTCCGGGCTGAATCCTTCGATGAACATCGAGAAGCGCTTCTGCATTAGCAGCTCCGAAGGATTGGGGGGCTTGTTGCCGCGCGGGATATAGTGCAACCCTTCGATATCGGTCTGCCGTATTGCTTCCTGCCACTCGATACGCCCGGATAGCAGTTCTGATAGCCCACTGTCCGCTCCCCCTTGAAATGCATCATGGATATGGCCTTTGCGCATGTCGGCGTCGATGATCAGAACCCTTTGGCCTGCTTGGGCACAGGTCGCAGCTAGGTTGATACAGGTGAAACTCTTGCCCAATTCCACGCTCGGACCGGTGATCATGATGCAGTTGTTCTTGGCCTCCAGCATGGCGAAGTGCAGACTCGTCCTTAGGCCACGCAACGCTTCGATGGCACCATCGGTAGGTTGAGTCGTTGCCAAGGCCCCGCAGATCACGCTCTTGCGGTACTTCTCGCGTCTATTCCGAACCTTACGAACCAGTTTTTCCTGACTTTCCGACTTCGGGATGGTGGCGTAGACAGGCAGCCCCATTTCCTCCATTTGCTGCGGCGTCTCTATTCCGCGGTTCATCAGGCCGCGAACGACCGCATAGGTCAGCCCCAGCAGGACACCCAAGAAGCTGTAGAGCAGAGTAATCAGTTTGCGGTTGGGGGAGATTGGCCAGCCGCTGACATGAGCGTCGTCAATGATGCGAATATTGCCGACGATACCCGCCCGGGAGACCTCCAGTTCCTGAGCACGATTAAGCATGCTCACATAAATGCTCTGGGCCACTTCCACGTCCCGAGTCAGGCGGATGATCTCCTGCTGGGAGCCCGGCATCTCGTCGATACGCTCATTCAGTCGATCACGTTCCTCGATCAGTCGTGACCGCTGCCGCATCAATGACTGGTAGGCGGGGTGATGGCGAGTATAGCGCTGCGCCATCTCCTCCTCGGTGACCTCCATTTCGCTCAATTGCTCTTCCAGCTCGACAACCCGCATCACCAGGCTGGCCGACTCCGAATCGAGGTCGACACTGCCCGCCTCAACCCGGTACGCGTTCAAGCGGTTCTCAGCGGCACTCAGGCTCTCTCGAACCTCAGGCGCCTGCTCCTCCAGGAAGCGAAGCCGCTTGTCGGCCTCCTCCGACTGCCGCTCCACGTTCTGCATCAGGAAGGTGCGAGTGATGGCATTCAGGGAGTCATGGATCTCGGCGCGATCCTCACCACGGAGAAGCAAGGTGATGATGCCAGTACCGCCACTCCCCCGGCCGCCGTCGGAAATCACGTCCAACCGCGAGGCCAGGGAGCCGATGGCCGCCATTCGTGACAGTTTGATCAGTTCGAACTCGCTGCGCTCCGGGGCATCGATCTCGGCGACTCGCAGCAATACCGCCCCCTCGAGGAAACGCTCATCGACCCCCACCAGGCCTTCGCCGAGAATTTCCTCGCCGAGCAGCAGTTGATACCGATCCGAACCGGCAACGCGCAACGTAAAGGCGGTATTGCGATAGGGTTCATCCACCGCCAGCTCGCCAACGTGGATGCTCTCGCCCCCCCACACCGCTTCATCGAAATCCACATAACTCACGGGATCGAAGGGCAACCGCTCGAGTAGCGAACCCAGGATCGGCAGCTCGTCGAGGTCGGGCCGGGCGATACCGTTGCGCTGCACATATTCGCCGACCAGCGGCAGACGCCGGGGCCTTACCATCGTATCGACATCGGTCTGATCGACTACCTGGCCCAGCACCAAGCGTGAGCGCAAGATTCTAACCTCGGCCATGGCGCTGTCGTCTGCCTCGGCTCCCATCGCGTCCGTTAGCGGATTGATCGTACCGCGCCGCTCGACCTGAACCAGTGCATCTCCCTGATAGATCGGCGTCGAGAGTTGCCCATATACCCAACCCCCGGCCATGAATACCAGGGTGATGGCGACGATCGACCACTTGTACTGCAACAGGTTGCCGAAGAAACGTCGCAGATCGAGATCGTTGTTACGCGAAGGCGGATGGGGTAGTGAGGGCATCTGGGTCATGGTCAATAGGCCTTGTCTAGAGCTCACCAATATCAGACGTAACATCCACCACGGTGCTAGGCAGCACAGCCGAGGGCAGCAGGAGACTGATCACGGTATTCCAGCGAGAAATTGGCGCGGCGGTGACATAAACCACGTCTTGAGGCTGTAAGGGGAAGTGGGTACCCATAGTCAATGCCGTGGCATTACTGATATCCAGCTGATAAACGGTAGCGATCTTGTCTCTTTCCGGGGGCTGGGTGCGGATTACGAAGATGCCTGAGGGCTTGGCCGCGGTCTCCACCACCCCGCCGGCCCGGGCCAGAGCGTCGGTAAGCGTGATGCGCTCGTTGCCCAGCGTCAGGTTGCCCGGCGAACGCACTTGGCCCATGACCGCCACGTTCTGGCTTTCCAGTGTGGGGACATGCAACACATCGCCATCGCGTAACAGGCGATTCTGGGTATGGTCGCCTTGGCGCAGCAACGCATAGAGCGAAACCTCTTCCTTGCGGCCACCGCGGTTGAGCACCACCTGGTGCCAGTTAGCGGTATCGCTGGCACCGCCGACCGCGCTAATGGCATCCAGAATGGTCAGGGGCTGGTTAGTGACCGGCAGGGTGCCTGGCGAGCCCACGGCTCCGCTGACATACACCTTCTTCGAACGATAGCCGGCAATGCGGACTTCGACTTGGGGATCGGTAATGAAGTGGGCGAGGCGGTTGGCCAGGATGCGTCGAATTTCGTCGACATTGCGTCCCTCGACCCGGATACGCCCGATGTAGGGGTAATAGATGGAACCATCACGCTGGACGACATTGCCGGCCTCTTCGGCGCTGCGTTCTCCGCCGGTGGGAATCGTCAACTCAGGATGGTCGTAGACAATAATGCTGAGGATATCACCTGGGCCCACGAGATATTCATAGTCTTCGATCTCGGACCGCAACTGTGGGGGCATCAAGCTCGCTACATCACCGTTGACCTGGCGACGAAAGTCGGCAACCAGGTCAGGGGTAATGGGCTCAATATCGACCAGGTGATCAATAGACGGGGGATCGGCGTCATAGTCAATATGACCACCGGGTGCCATAGCGCACCCAGTTAGACTTCCGACCAATAGGAGGGGAAGTATCCCCGCTCGCCTGCGTAGACGGGTCATTGCTTAATCCTTATCTCATGTCTAACGCATGAGTTAGTTGTTTTTTCTGTCAAAGGTGGCTGGACACGCTACCGCCCGGGAGTGGTCAGGGCGTTCTCCAAGGCCGATGCTTCTGGGGTGTGTGATGAACACGTCTGCGCACCACTGACTTCCGGCACGGGAAGCAACATTGCAGACACCTGTAGATACACAAGATTACATATGTGGTCGGTTTCTGCGTATCTCATTTTCCTCATGCTTTTTTCAGCAACGAACTCAGACGCGGCGTATTTTCCGTAAACCGTAGGCACGGCAAAACCTCCGCGCCCTGAGGGGGAACCTGTGGTTCACGCAGACAGGTGTTGTTGTGATCGATGGGAGACGAACGTGAAGCAAGTCAGCTTAGGCGTGCCAACAAAAACGCCGGTCATTTTGACCGGCGTAGCATGAGAGAACTGATACTAAGGAAGGAGTCAGAACACCCGATTCAGTCCGTTCTGGGCGGCCACACGATACGCCTCGGCCATGGTCGGGTAGTTGAAGGTCGTGTTGACGAAGTACTTGAGGGTGTTGGCTTCGCCCTGCTGCTGCATGACCGCCTGGCCGATGTGAACGATCTCGGAGGCTTGGTCGCCGAAGCAGTGGATGCCGAGGATTTCTAAGGTGTCCTGATGGAAGAGTATCTTGAGCATGCCCACGGTGTCGCCGGTGATCTGGGCGCGGGCGGTGTCCTTGAAAAACGCCTGGGCAACCTCGTAGGGCACCTTGGCCTCGGTGAGCTCGCGCTCGTTGCGCCCGAAGGAGCTGATCTCGGGGATGGTGTAGATGCCGGTGGGCACTTCGGAGACGTAGCGGTAGTCGCGGTCGAGCAGCTCGTCGCAGGCGTTGAGGCCTTGGTCATAGGCGGCGCTGGCCAGGCTCGGCCAGCCGATCACATCACCGGCAGCGTAGATGTGTGGGATCGCGGTGCGGTAGTGCTCGTCGACGGCGAGTTGGCCACGGCCGTTGGCTTCCAGGCCGATGTTCTCCAGGCCCAGCTGGTCGGTGTTGCCGGTGCGGCCGTTGGCCCACAGGAAGGCATCGGCGCGCAGCTTCTTGCCCGACTTGAGATAGACGGTAACGCCCGAGTCGTCACCCTCGACACGCTCGTACTCCTCGTTGTGACGAATCAGAACGCCATGCTTGCGGAGGTGGTAGGAGAGCGCGTCGCTGATCTCGTCGTCGAGGAAGGAGAGCAGGCTGCCGCGGTTGTTGATCAGGTCGACCTTGACGCCCAGGCCGGAGAAGATCGAGGCGTACTCGCAGCCGATCACGCCGGCACCGAAGATGATCAGGGTGCGCGGCGTGTGGTTGAGGCTCAGGATGGTGTCGGAGCAATAGATCCGCGGATGGCGGAAGTCGATGTCGGCAGGACGATAGGGGCGCGAGCCGGTTGCGATGATGACCTTCTGGGCGACGAGTTCGTCGGTGGCATCCTGACGATCGCGCACCAGCAGGGTGTGCTCATCCTTGAAGCGCGCCACGCCGCTGAACAGATCGATGCGGTTACGGGCGTAGAAGTTGGTGCGCATCGCCACCTGTTGATCGATGGTGACGCGGGAGCGCTCCATCACCTTGGGAAAGGAGAACCAGCGCGGCTCACCGATATCGCGAAACATGCGGTTGGTGTTGAAGGCCATGATCTGCTTGACCTGGTGGCGCAGCGCCTTGGACGGGATGGTTCCCCAGTGCGTACAGTTCCCCCCCACCAGCGGCTGCTTTTCCACGACGGCGACCCGCTTGCCGTGCTTGGCGGCGTTGATGGCGGCACTCTCCCCCGCCGGGCCGGTACCGATCACTACCACGTCGTAGTTGTAGACTGCCATGGAGGTTACGTCTCCCTGTTCCCTTGAATGAAAGGTCCGATGGCTACGCCAGCGCGGCTCAGCGCTTGGTGGCGTCGTAGCCGAGATCCATGCCGCGACTCTCGTCGCTGCGACGGCGCGCACTGACCTTGCGATTCTCCTCCTCGCACACCTCGTCCTTGCCACCGCAGATCTCGCAGCCCTCCTTGAGCCCGAGCTTGTTGAGTCCGCCGCACGAACCGGCGATGGGCTTGCGCCCCATGATGACTCCGATGGCCATGGCGGCCATGATCAGCAGCATGAAGCCGAGTACCACGAGGAAAGTTGTCATAGCTGTGTCTCCTGCCGTCTAGCGCTCGAGCCATGACTCGAGGGACGGCGTATGATGGGATTCGATACCTGTTGGGGTTGAGACAACGACGCGCACGGCATGCTCCGCAGGCAAGCCACGGTCCAGCGAGCCGGATGACGCGCCAAAGGCCAGCCCCTCGGCGATCAGCCACGCCTGGGTGGCGGTGGGGGCCACGGCATTCACGGCCAGCAATCGCGCTTCACCCTGCCGGCCCAGGTCATTCGCTCCCAGCCGGGTCACCAGCGCCGCATGGCGTAGCCGCAGGCGGCTGGGGGAAGCGTCTTCGGGAAGAGCTGCATGGTCCAGTGCCAGTCGCCACCCTTGGCGCCGCGGATGATCGAACGTGCGCACCTGGCCGCCAACCTCGATCATGGCATGCTCGACCCCCTGTGCTTGCAGCCGTTCGGCCAGACGGTCCACCGCCCGGGCGTGCATCAGGGGTGCCAGGCCACGCGCGTCGGCGGGGTTCGCCGTCCAGCCCGGTAGCACGGCAAGCCAGCGCAGCCAGGCATAGTGTTGCTCCAGACGTTCCAGTTCACCTTGTATGTCGGCCCGCAGCGCATCGCGTGCCGCCGCATCGAGGTCGGCATACAGGGTGAGGTGGTAGCCCGTGTCCAGGGCGGCGCCCTGGAACTGGTGTTCCTGCGAGGGGTGACGACAGGCACTGAGCAGCGCTATGGGCATCACCACCGCGAGGAACATGAATAGGGCCGGCCCGCGATGGGCCAGCCCCGGGTGTCGCCTGACGGCGAGCGGGATCATCCGCCGAAGTCGTCCAGCAGGATGTTCTCGGGTTCGACACCCAGATCGATCAGCAGCTTGATGACAGAAGCGTTCATCATGGGCGGCCCACACATGTAGTACTCGCAGTCCTCGGGGGCCGGATGGTCCTTGAGGTAGTTCTCGTAGAGCACGTTATGTATGAAGCCCGTGGGGCCAGTCCAGTTGTCCTCCGGCAGCGGATCGGAGAGCGCCAGGTGCCACTCGAAGTTCGGGAACTCCTCAGCCAGCTGGTCGTACTCCTCGTTGTAGAAGGTCTCGCGCCAGGAGCGCGCCCCGTACCAGAAACTGATCTTGCGATCGGTCTTGATGCGCTTGAGCTGGTCGAAGATGTGGCTGCGCATCGGCGCCATGCCGGCACCGCCGCCGATGAAGATCATCTCGGCATCGGTATCCTTGGCAAAGAACTCGCCGAAGGGCCCCATCACCGTCACCTTGTCACCGGGCTTCAGGGCGAAGACGTAGGTGGACATCAGGCCCGGCGGGTGGCTGGTGCCGGGAGGCGGCGTGGCGATACGGATGTTGAACTTGAGGATGCCCCTCTCTTCCGGATAGTTCGCCATGGAGTAGGCACGGATGACTTCCTCGTTGTTCTTGTGGCGAATCTTGAAGAGGTCGAACTTCTCCCAGTCGCCACGGTACTCCTCCTCGATGTCGAAATCGGAGAAAGAGATGTCGTAGGGCGGTGCCACCAGCTGCACGTAGCCACCGGCGCGGAAGTCGACTTCCTCGCCCTCGGGGAGCTTGAGGTTGAGCTCCTTGATGAAGGTGGCGACGTTGGGGTTCTCGATGACCTCGCACTCCCACTTCTTGACGCCGAAGACCTCCTCCGGGACCTCGATCTTCATGTCCTGCTTGACCGGGACCTGGCAGGAGAGACGCCAGCCGTCCTTCTTCTCGCGCAGGGTGAAGTGGGACTCCTCGGTGGGCAAAATGGCCCCGCCGCCCTCTTCCACCCGGCACTTGCACTGCGCGCAGGAGCCGCCACCGCCGCAAGCGGACGACAGGAAGATGCCGTTGGCCGCCAGGGTATTGAGCAGCTTGCCGCCGGCCTGGGTCTGGAGGGTGTGCTCGGGATCGCCGTTGATCTCGATGGTTACGTCGCCGCTGCTGACGAGCCGACTGCGGGCCGCCAGGATGACCATGACCAGACTGACCACGACCACGGTGAACATGACCACACCGAGCAAGATGATAGCTGTACCAACCATGTCGGTTTCCTATTTGCTGTGAGTAACCGGTTTCCCGACGGCACCGTGTGCCGCCGGAAACGCACCCTGTCTCAGAGCTGGATGCCGGAGAAGGACATGAAGCCCAGCGACATCAGACCCACGGTGATGAAGGTGATGCCCAGGCCCTGCAGGCCAGCGGGCACGTCGCTGTACTTGAGCTTCTCGCGGATCCCGGCCAGCGCGGTGATGGCCAGTGCCCAGCCGAAGCCGGCACCGAAGCCATACACGATCGACTCACCGAAGTTGTAGTTGCGCTCGGCCATGAAGAGCACGCCGCCGAGAATCGCGCAGTTCACGGTGATCAACGGCAGGAACACGCCCAGCGCGTTGTACAGCGCGGGCACGTACTTGTCGAGGAACATCTCGAGAATCTGCACGATGGCGGCGATCACGCCGATATAGCTCAGGTAGCCGAGGAACGTCAGGTCGACGTTCTCGGTTCCGCTGATACCGGTCCAGGTCAGGGCCCCTTCCGCCAGCAGGTAGTGCAGGATCAGGTTGTTGACCGGCACCGTGATGGTCAGCACGGTGATGACCGCGATGCCCAGGCCGATGGCCGAGGAAACCTTCTTGGACACGGCCATGAAGGTGCACATACCCAGGAAGAACGCCAGGGCCATGTTCTCGACGAAGACCGTGGCAACGAACAGGCTCAGATAGTGTTCCATGTTACACGGCCTCCTTCGGCTGGGTGTTTTCCTTCATCTTGAACTCGTTCTCCTCGACCTGCTCCGGTTGCATCTCGCGCAGCGCCCAGATGATCAGGCCGATGATGAAGAACGCCGAGGGCGGCAACAGCAGCAGACCGTTGGGCACGTACCAGCCACCATCCTGTACCGGCTGGAGCACGGTGAAGCCGAACACGCTGCCGGAACCGAGCAGTTCGCGAACGAAGCCCACGGTCATCAGGATGAAGCCGTAGCCCAGGCCGTTGCCGACGCCGTCCAGGAATGAAAGGCCCGGTGTATTGGTCATGGCGAAGCCTTCGGCGCGCCCCATCACAATGCAGTTGGTGATGATCAGGCCGACGAACACCGAGAGCTGCTTGGACATCTCGTAGGCAAATGCCTTGAGAATCTGGTCGACCACGATGACCAGCGAGGCAATGATGGTCATCTGCACGATGATGCGGATCGACGACGGGATATGGTGACGGATCAACGACACGAACATGCTCGAAAAAGCCGTCACGAAGATCACCGCCAGCGTCATGACAAGCGAGACGCTCATGCTGGTGGTCACCGCCAGCGCAGAGCAGATCCCCAGGATCTGCAGGGCGATGGGGTTGTTCTTGAAGATGGGCGTGGTCAGGACGCCCTTGGGAGTCACAGCGGACATGATCAGGCTCCTTCAGATTCGAGTTCGACGGTGGTGTCCTGAACCTCTTCCGCGCTCACTTCACTGCGGAAGCGGGCCAGGTACTCG
Organism: Halomonas sp. NO4; assembly: GCF_010994375.1. Classification (GTDB taxonomy): domain Bacteria; phylum Pseudomonadota; class Gammaproteobacteria; order Pseudomonadales; family Halomonadaceae; genus Halomonas. The sequence goes on along the minus strand of NZ_WHMA01000030.1, from coordinate 20,088 downwards.
CCGAAGCCTTCAGGGCTCAGCCAGAACTGCAGCATGTTGGTCACACCGCGGCTGGTCAGGGTAGCACCGGACAGGGCGTCAACCTCAGTTTCGCCACTGGCACCGCCCTTCACCAGGCTGATGGCCGGATCCAGGCTCTCCGCATCGGCGAACACCTGCTTGCCATCCCACTGGGCCTGCCAGCGCGGGTTGTTGACCTCGGCGCCAAGGCCCGGTGTTTCGCTGTGCTCGTAGTAGGTGATGCCGACGAAGGTATTGCCGTCGCCCTCCAGCGAGATGTAGCCGCGCATCAGCCCCCACAGGCCCTGGCCGCGAATCGGCAGGATGATCTGCTCGGGATCGTCCGGATTCCCGACCAGGTAGACGGTGGAGAAGTGCTCCTGACGCGACAAGCCAGCGATATCCTGGTCCCCCGACAGAGTCCGACCGCTGGCCGGATCGCTCGCCGCCTCGAAGGCATTGTAGGTAGCCGGATCGTGTTGCTCGCTGTACTCACCGGTTCGCAGATCCACTACACGCGGTGTGATGGCTTCCTGGTAGCGCTCCTCGACGTCCATGCCCTCCTCATAGAGGTTGGCCACGCTGAGGATGTTGGACTTGCGGTCGAGCTCCTGGTTGATCTGCTGCAAGGGTCGCAGTGCCACCGCGGCGGTAGAGACGATGACCGAACACACAATGCACAGTGCGAACGCCACCGTCAGAATCTTCTTGATGGAGTTGTTGCTCTGAGCCATCAGGCGGTCTCCTCGGCCGGCACACCGGTGCGCTGCATGCGGCGCTTGATGTTGGCCTGAACAAAGAAGTGATCAATGAGCGGGGCGAACAGGTTGGCGAACAGGATCGCCAGCATGATCCCCTCGGGGAACGCCGGGTTGACCACGCGGATCAGCACGGTCATCACGCCGATGAGAATACCGAAGATCAGACGTCCCGGATTGGTCATGGATGCCGACACCGGGTCGGTGGCCATGAACACCATGCCGAAGGCGAAACCGCCCACCACCAGGTGCCAGTACCAAGGCATGGCGAACATCGGGTTGGTCTCCGAACCGGCCAGGTTGAGCAGCGCGCTCATCGCCACCAGACCGATCAGGCAGCCGAGCATGATCCGCCACGAGGCGATCTTGGTCCACAGCAGCACCGCGGCACCGATGAAGATGGCCAGCGTCGAGGTCTCGCCGACCGAGCCCGGCATGAAGCCGAGGAAGGCGTCCCACCAGTTCCACTGGCTGGACAGTGCCGCCATGCCATCCTGGTAGGCCACGGAAAGCGCCGTGGCACCGGTGAAGCCGTCGGCCGCCACCCATACTGCGTCACCGGAGATCTGTGCCGGATAGGCGAAATAGAGGAAGGCACGGCCGGTGAGCGCCGGATTGAGGAAGTTCTTGCCGGTACCGCCGAAGATCTCCTTGCCGATCACCACGCCGAAGGTGATACCCAGCGCCACCTGCCATAGCGGGATGGTGGCGGGCAGGATCAGCGCGTAGAGCACGGAGGTGACGAAGAAGCCCTCGTTGACCTCGTGACCACGCTTGACGGCGAACAGCACCTCCCAGAAGCCGCCGACCACGAAGGTCACCAGGTAGATGGGCAGGAAGTAGGTGGCGCCCAGCACGAAGTTGGCCCAGACGCTGTCGGCGTCGTGGCCACCGGCGAGCAGCATGGTGATCGCCTCACGCCAGCCGTCCATGGAGGCGAAGCCATCGGCGATGGCCATGTTGGCCTGCCAACCGGCGTTCCACATCCCGAAGAACATCGCTGGGAAGGTGCACAACCACACCGTGATCATGATGCGCTTGAGGTCAATCCCGTCGCGCACATGTGCCGTGGTCTTGGCCACGTCGGGGGGTGAGTAGAAGATGGTGTCCACCGCCTCGTAGAGCGGGTAGAACTTCTCGTACTTGCCACCCTTGTGAAAGTGCGGCTCGAGATTGTCGAGTGTCTGTCGGATACCCATCATCAGGCCTCTTTCTCGATAAGGGTGAGGTTGTCACGCAGGATGGGACCGTATTCGTACTTGCCGGGGCACACGTAGGTGCACAGAGCGAGGTCCTCTTCATCCAGTTCCAGGCACCCGAGCTGCATGCCGACCTCGATGTCGCCGACGATCAGCGTGCGCAGCAGTTGGGTGGGCAGGATGTCCAGCGGCATGACTTCCTCGTAGACACCCACCGGCACCATGGCGCGTTCGGAGCCGTTGGTCGAGGTGGTCGGCGCGTAGTTGCGCAGGCCCTTGAACTTCGAGAGGTAGATTCCCATCACGGAATGGCGGTTGCTGCCCGGCGACAGCCAGCCCAGGAAGACCCGCTTGTTGCCCTCTTCAAGCAGGCTCACCTGATTGTGGAAGCGGCCCAGGTAGCGCAGGGAGCCCTCGCAGGTGAAGCCGGAGAACACCGAGCCGGAGATCACCCGCGTTTCCTCGGGTTCGATGACCTCGCCGGCCAGCAGTTCCTCGGTGCTCGCCCCCACCCGGGTACGCAGCAGGCGCGGTGTCTCGGCTCGCGGCCCGCCCACGGCAACCACACGGTTGACATCGAGCTTGCCCTCGGCGAACAGCTTGCCGAACGCGATCACGTCCTGATAGCCGATGTGCCACACCTTGCGCTGCAGGGAAACCGGCGAGAGGAAGTGGATGTGCGTCCCGACCAGCCCGGCGGGGTGCGGGCCCGCGAAGCTCTCCGTCTGCACGCCCTTGACATCGCCCCCCGGGAGGGTGGCCTCCGGAGCGGTGCACAGGTACACCTTGCCCTCGGTCAGGCGCGAGAGCACCTTCAGGCCGTCCTCGAAGGCCTCGGGCTGCTCGTTGATGATCAGCGCAGGATCGGCGGCGAGCGGATGAGTGTCGATCGCGGTGACGAAGATATCCCTCGGCTCGCTGTCGATGGCCGGGCTGCGCGAGAAGGGGCGAGTCCGTAGCGCGGTCCACAGTCCCGACTCGACCAGCTGGTCGACCACCGTCTGGCGCTCCAGGCCGTCGAGCTTGTCGCGACCGTGCGCCGTGAAGCTCTCCGCCTCCTCGTTCTCGTCGACCTTGATCACCACCGAGAGCAGCTTGCGCTTCTCGCCACGGTTGATGGCTACCACCTCACCGGCGGCAGGCGCCGTGAAGCGTACGCCGTCGTTCTTCTTGTCAGTGAACAGGAGCTGGCCCAGTTTCACCTTGTCCCCTTCCCGGACCTCCATGGTCGGCTTCATGCCGACATAGTCGGTGCCCAGGATGGCCACGTGACGCACGGGTCGCGCATCCTCGATGCGCGGCTCGGGCGCCCCGGTGATGGGGAGATCCAGGCCTTTCTTGACTTCGATCATAGTCTCGCCCAGTTGATGGATCGGATATACGAAGGAAAGGGGTGCGATTGGATGCGAATTCTTGTCGTGTCAGTACGTTACCAGTCAGGCCCGAGGCGAGCTCGAACCACCCCGAAAATCCCGGGCATTATAATGACAAGCGCGACCAATGACCACACGCCCAAAGGTGGCAAAAGGTCTACGCGCCCCGTTGTGGCGGGCAGAAGGAAGGGTCGAAGGGGCGTTGAAAGGCGCCCGTGGCGGGCTTGCTGTCACGGCCAGCCACCGCCGCGGCCCCGGCCAGGATCGGTGGCCGGAACGGCGGGGCGGCATGATCTGGATCATGGCATTCCCGACCGCTGCGGTCGGGAATGCGAAGCGCTCCGCGCGCCGACGCGCTCAGGCCTGGGCGCGGGGCAGCTTGAGGAAGTGGACGTTGGAGATGTGCTGCAGGATGCGCACTACCTGGCAGCTGTAGCCGAACTCGTTGTCGTACCAGACATAGAGCACAGCGTGCTTGCCGTTGGCGATGGTCGCCTTGGCATCGACGATGCCGGCATGGCGGTTGCCCACGAAGTCCGTCGAGACCACCTCGGGCGAGTCGACGAAGTCGATCTGCTTCTGGTAGGGCGAGTCCAGCGACATGCGCCGCAGGAAGTCGTTGAGCGCCTCGGCGTCGGTCTCGCGCTCCAGGGTGAGGTTGAGGATCGCCATGGAGACGTTGGGCGTGGGCACGCGGATGGCGTTGCCGGTCAGCTTGCCGGTCAGCTCCGGCAGCGCCTTGGCCACCGCCTTGGCGGCACCGGTTTCGGTGAGCACCATGTTGAGCGGCGCACTGCGGCCGCGACGGTCGCCCTTGTGGTAGTTGTCGATCAGGTTTTGGTCATTGGTGTAGGCGTGCACCGTCTCCACGTGGCCACAATCGATGCCGTACTCGTCGTTGAGCACCTTGAGCACCGGCACGATGGCGTTGGTGGTGCACGACGCCGCTGACAGAATGCTGTCGTTCTCGGCGATGTCCTGGTGGTTGATGCCGTAGACGATGTTCTTGATATCGCCCTTGCCGGGTGCGGTGAGCAGCGCCTTGGAGACGCCTTTGCACTCCAGGTGCTGGCCCAGGCCCGCCTCGTCGCGCCAGATACCGGTGTTGTCGACCACCACGGCGTTGTCGATGCCGTAGGCGGTGTAGTCCACCTCGGCGGGCGAGTCGGCGTAGATCACCTGGATGACGTTGCCGTTGGCGGTGAGGGTGCGCGCCTCGGCATCGACCTGAATGGTGCCGTTGAACGGGCCGTGCACCGAGTCACGGCGCAGCAGGCTCGCCCGCTTCTCCAGGTCCTTGGCGATATCGCCGCGGCCGCGCACCACGATGGCGCGCAGGCGCAGCAGGTTGCCGCCGCCCGCCTTGTCGATCAGGATGCGCGCCAGCAGACGCCCGATCCGTCCGAAGCCGTAGAGCACCACGTCCTTGGACTGGCCGTTGTTGCCGCTCGGGTCGTGGGCATCGACGATCTCGGCCAGCTCCTCGCGCAGGAACGCCTCGACATCACCCCCGCCGCGTTTCTTGAAGGCCACCCCCAGCTTGCCCACGTCGACGTGGGCCGGCCCCAGGTTGAGGTTGACCAGTGCCTCGACGAGCGGGAAGGTGTCGCTCACGGAAAGCTCGGTGCCTTCGACCTTACGCACGAAGCGATGGTCCTTCAGGATACGGATGACGCTGCGATTGAACAGCGACCTACCGTACAGGGTGGTTACCACGTTGTGATGACGGTAAAGCCGACCGATCAGCGGGATCATCTGCTCGGCGAGCGCCTGGTTGTCATGCCATTCCTGAAAGACGGTATCGCGGGATTGCTGACTCACGTGAAGCCTCTCTGCTGGGGATCGGAATACGCCGGCATTATCCCGAGCCATCCGCGGCAGGGCAATCGCAGGATGGTCGCAGGCGCTGTAGGGGGATTACAGGATCCCCGGCTTGACTACAAGCGCCGCGTCGGGCTGGTATCATGGCCCGACCCCGGGAGGCGGCCCACCAGCGTGCACCGCCCAAGCCGACGACAGCCCAGACGACACCATGCCTGATTTCTCGCCGCTCGACCCGCCACGCCCCAAGGGCCTGCGCGACACCCTCTACTGGCACACCCCGCCCGGCAGCGCCGGCGCCCTGGCGCTTGCCAACCTGGCCAGCGACGCGCCCCTGCTGGTGATCGCCCCCGACACCGCCGGCGCCCAGCGCCTGGAGAACGACCTGCGCTTCTATGCCCAGGTACCGGTACTGCCCTTCCCCGACTGGGAGACGCTGCCCTACGACAGTTTCTCCCCTCACCAGGACATCGTCTCGGCGCGGCTGCGCACCCTGCGCCGCCTGCAGGCGGGCGAGCGCGGCATCGTGCTGGTGGCGGCCAACACCCTGATGCAGCGCCTGCCGCCGGTGGACTACATCGCCGGGCGGGTACTGACGCTGGAAGTCGGCCAGCGCCTCGACCGCGAGGGCTTTCGCGACGCCCTCTCCCGTGCCGGCTACCGCGCCGTGGAAACCGTCTATGAGCCCGGCGAGTACGCCCTGCGCGGCGCGCTGATCGACCTGTTCCCCATGGGCAGCGAGGCGCCGCTGCGCATCGATCTGTTCGATGACGAGATCGACACCCTGCGTTACTTCGACCCCGACAGCCAGCGCAGTCGCGACAAGGTCGAGCGCGTGGAACTACTGCCGGCCCACGAGTATTCGCTGTCGCGCAGCGCCATCGCCTGCTTCCGCGAAGGCTTCGAGACCCTGTTTGACGTCGATCCCCGCCAGTGCCCGCTCTATGTGGATGCCCTCAAGGGCATCCCCGCCCCCGGGCTGGAGCAGTACCTGCCGCTGTTCTTCGAGGAGACGGCCCTGCTCTTCGACCACCTGGCCGACGGCACCCGTGTCGCCCTGCTGCCCGGCGTCTTCGCGGCCGCCGAGCACCACTGGGCGGCCATCGAGAGCCGCTTCGACAACCTCGGCGTCGACCCCACCCGACCGCTGCTTCCGCCGCACCGCGCCTTCGTGCCGGTCCCCGAGCTGTTCGGCGCCGTCAAGCGCCACCCGCGGGTCGAGCTGACCGACGATTCGGCCCACCGCCACGCCCTGGCCCCCGGAGCCCAGACACCGCCCGGCGTGGCGGTCAATGCCCGCGCCAAGCAGCCCTTGGCGGCCCTGTCGCGCTTCCTGGACGAGCGGGCAACCACCCGGGTGCTGTTCGTTGCCGAGTCGCGCGGCCGCCGCGAGGCGCTGGAGGAGACCCTCGCCCCGCTCCAGCTCGACATTCCCCATGTCGACGGCTTCGTCGACTTCCTGGCGGGCAGCGGGCGACTGGCGATCACCGAGGGCGAGCTCGACGCCGGCCTGTGGCTCACCGAGCCGGACCTCGCGGTGATCAGCGAGACCGAGCTCTACGGCGAGGTGGTACGCCAGAGCCGGCGCCGCGAGAAGGCCACCGACGACAGCGAGCTGGCCATCCGCCATCTCGCCGAACTCAAGCCCGGCGCCCCGGTGGTGCACCAGACCCATGGCGTGGGGCGCTACAAGGGCCTGGAGACTCTCGAGGCCGGCGGCCAGGCCGCGGAGTTCGTGGCCCTGGAGTACGCCGGCGGCGCCAAGCTCTACGTGCCGGTGGAGAGCCTGCACCTGATCTCGCGCTACGCCGGCGCCGACGACGAGCTCGCCCCGCTGCACAAGCTGGGCTCCGACCAGTGGGACAAGGCGCGCCGCAAGGCGGCCGAAAAGATTCGCGACACCGCCGCCGAGCTGCTCGACGTCTACGCCCGTCGCGAGGCCAAGCAGGGCTTCGCCTGCACCCCGCCCGACGAGGAATACGCCCGCTTCGCGGCGAGCTTCCCCTTCGAGGAAACCCCCGACCAGCGCGAAGCGATCGGCCGGGTCATCGAGGACATGACCTCGCCGCGCCCCATGGACCGGGTGGTGTGTGGCGACGTGGGCTTCGGCAAGACGGAGGTGGCCATGCGCGCCGCCTTCCTCGCCGTGCATGCCGGCCGCCAGGTGGTGGTGCTGGTACCCACCACCCTGCTCGCCCGCCAGCACTACGAGAACTTCCGCGACCGCTTCGCCGACACCGCGGTGCAGATCGAACTCGTCTCGCGCTTCACCGGCGGCAAGGACCAGCCGGCCGCCAAGCAGCGCATCGAGGGGGGCCAGGCGGACATCGTCATCGGTACCCACAAGCTGCTCGGCAAGTCGCAGCGCTTTCCCAACATGGGGCTGTTGATCATCGACGAGGAGCACCGCTTCGGGGTCACCCAGAAGGAGCGTCTCAAGAACCTGCGTGCCGAGGTGGACATCCTCACGCTCACCGCCACGCCCATTCCGCGCACCCTCAACATGGCCATGAGCGGCATCCGCGACCTCTCCATCATCGCCACCCCGCCGGCACGAAGACTCTCGGTGAAGACCTTCGTCCAGCAGCGCGACGAGGCGGTGATCAAGGAGGCGATCCTGCGCGAGATCCTGCGCGGCGGCCAGGTCTACTTCCTGCACAACGAGGTGCGCACCATCGAAAGCGCCGCCGAAAGGGTGCGCGAGCTGGTGCCCGAGGCCCGTGTCGCCGTGGCCCACGGCCAGCTGCCGGAGCGTTCCCTGGAGCGGGTGATGTCGGACTTCTACCACAAGCGCTTCAACGTCCTGGTCTGCTCGACCATCATCGAGACCGGTATCGACGTGCCCAGCGCCAACACCATCGTCATCGAGCGCGCCGACAAGTTCGGTCTGGCCCAGCTGCACCAGCTGCGCGGCCGGGTGGGCCGCAGCCACCACCAGGCCTACGCCTACCTCCTCGCCCCGCCCCCGCGCGCCATGACCAAGGACGCCGTCAAGCGCCTGGAGGCGATCAGCGCCTCCCAGGACCTCGGCGCGGGGTTCACCCTAGCCAGCCACGACATGGAGATCCGCGGCGCCGGCGAGTTGCTCGGGGAGGAGCAGAGCGGGCAGATGGAGGCCGTGGGCTACGGCCTCTACATGCAGATGCTCGACCGTGCCGTGGCCGCCATCCGCGCCGGCAAGACCCCCAACATCGAAGCGCCGCTGGACGAGGGCGTGGAGGTGAGCCTCAACCTCCCGGCACTGATTCCCGACGATTATCTGCACGATGTCCAGCAGCGCCTGGTGATGTACAAGCGCATCGCCAACGCCGCCGACGAGGCCGAGCTCAAGGAGCTGCAGGTGGAGATGATCGACCGCTTCGGCCTGCTGCCCGCCCCGGTGAAGACCCTGCTGCGCCAGACCCGCCTGCGCCAGCGCGCCGAAACGCTCGGCATTGTGCGCCTCGAGGCCGGCGCCGAGCGCGGTCGCGTGATCTTCGGCAGCCAGACCCGCGTCGACCCGCTCACCCTGGTGGAGCTGATCCAGCGCGACCCCCAGAGCTACCGGCTCGACGGCGCCGATACACTGCGTTTCGAGGCGGACATGGAGCAGGCGGAGGCGCGCTTTCAGGTCGTCGAACAGCTTCTCGACACGCTCAACCGCAAGGCCGAGGCCGCCTAGGGCCTCGGCAACCCTGCCACACCGGGCCCGTGCCCTCGGCGCGACGCCGAGGTTCGGAGCACGCTATACTGCCAGTCAAGCGACTCATCGCCGCCCTGACACCGGCGCCCGCGGCAAGGAGCGAACGGGCACCGCCACCCGGCCAGGCTCAGCCGGCCCATCGATTCACGAGAGCATGACGTTGATAAAGACTCCCACCCTGTTTCGGCAAGCGGTAGGCACCGCCCTGGCCGCTGCCGTTGCAGCACTGCTCGCCGCTCCGCTGGCCGCCGACGAGGGCGAATTGCCACGCGGCCACTTTACCCTGCCCGAAAGGGGCAACGTGATCGGCGAGAACTACAGCGTGGTCGTCGAGGAAGGCGATACCCTGGTGGACATTGCCCGGCGCCACAACATCGGCTACGAAGCGATCCGCATGGCCAATCCGGAGGTGAGCCTCTGGGCGCCCTTCGCGGGCACCGAGGTGACCGTTCCCAACCGCCACATCCTGCCCGATGCGCCCCGCGAGGGCATCGTGGTAAACCTCTCGGAGCTGCGCCTCTACTACTACAGCGCCGAGGGGGTGGTGGAAACCTACCCGATCAGCGTGGGCCGCGAAGGCTTCGGCACCCCGGTCGGCGTGACCCGAACCACCGTCAAGGTCAAGGACCCCCACTGGTCGCCACCCCGCTCCATGCGCGAAGAAGCCGCCGCGCGCGGCGAGCCGCCGCCCACCGTGGTGCCGCCGGGGCCCGAGAACCCGCTGGGCCGCCACGCCATCCTGCTCGCCCTGCCGAGCTACCTGATCCACGGCACCAACAAGCCCGAAGGCGTGGGCATGCGCGTCAGCCGCGGCTGCATCCGCATGTACCCGGAGGACATCGAGTCGCTCTACGCTCGGGTACCCAGCGGCACCCAGGTCAACATCATCGACCAACCCTTCAAGGCCGCCTGGTCCGAGGATGGCGTCCTCTACGCCCAGTCCTTCCCCCAGTTGGAGGAGAACCAGGGAAGCGTCGAGCCGATCGTCAACGCCATCGAGGTGGTGAGCCAGGCCTTCGGCGAGGAACAGCCGCCGGTCGACTACGCCCAGCTGCGCCACGCCGTGGAGAACCCCGACGGCATGCTGGTGTCGCTGCTGCAAAGCGCCGAGGAGGGTCCTGCCCCCGAGCCGGTGAATCTCTATGACGAGCTGATGCTCTCGACGCGCTGAGACGCCTCGCCCCGAGACGCACCCAGAAACGAGAGAACCCCGCCAAGACGGGGTTCTCTCCTGTTGCGACCACCGCCCCCTCCCCGAAGGGAAGGGGGTCAGCGCTCCTGCGGTCTTACTTCTGCATGGAGCGCTGGAACATGCGGTTCATTTCCTCACGGTTCTGCTCGGACATCTGCAGGGCCGCCTGGGCATCGCGCTGTGCCTGGTTGGCGGTGTTCTGGGCCTGAACGGCAATGCTGCGTGCTTCGGCAGCGTCGGCCTGTGCGGCTTCAGCGGTCTGACGAACTTCTTCCAGATCACTGGTGGAAGCACAGCCGGCCAGAATCGCCAGGGAGGCGGCAGCGGCAGACAGCTTCAGAGTGGTCTTGAGAGTCATGATGTTCTCCTTGAGTCTTCCTTGGTACTGCACATCAGTGCAGCGGCGTTGATGAAGCCTGTTGTCAGGCGTCCTGCTCATTGCAGGTTATTGCAGCGACTGCTGCCAAGCACAGGAGTCAAACGCTGTTTTATTATAGCCAACGGCGCTTGTCCATAGCTTTAAACGTCCCTTACGCCATTTGAAGCCTAGCGGATCACGACGCGAGTGCCAATGTCGATCAGTGTATCGAGCCGTTCGATCTGCTCGTTGGTGACCGCCACGCACCCCTGAGTCCAGTGATAGCTGGCGTGGATGTCGGGATCCGCCTCGCCCAGGCCATGAATACCGATGTAGCCGCCGAGCACGGTATCCTGCGGAGGGTAGCCATAGCGCTGGTAGTAGGAAAAATAGTCGTCATAGTCCCGCTGACTGTAAACCCCGGATTTCAACGCCATTCGCGCATGCGCCGGCGTGGGGTAGTCGATGCCGATGAAGATGTGCCACTGGCTCTCGCGGTTGAAGCGGTTGACGCGAAACTCGCCCAGCGGCGTGGCATTGTCACCACGCTGCCGCGCGGTCCGGGCGCCGCCACGCCCCAGCGAGACCGGAAAGAAGCGTTCCAGCTGCCGATTGCCGCGATAGACGCTGAGCGTCGCCTCGCGATCATCGACCAGCACCCACAGCTCGTCATCGTGACGCGGCACCGGGGCGCGCGCGAGCAGTGTCTCGATAAGATCGGTCTCGGCAGCCTGGCCGGTCGCGGGCAGCAGAGGCGACAGCAGGGCCAAGGCGGTGAAACGGCGACGGGAGAGGAAAGGCATCGATGACTCGCTTGCAACGGGGCGTAGAAAAACCAGGCGCTGTTATACCGCATACCTCGCCTTCCTGTCAGTGAAGGAGCGCGAGAGAACTCAGGTAGCCAGGATGGCGCCCATGCGAAACACCTCGCGCAGCGACGTGATGCCGGCCTGCGCCTTGGCCAGCCCCTCGGCGAACATCAGGGTCTCGCCGCGCTCGACCAGACTGCGCCGCAGCGCTGCCTCGTCATCATGGCGCAGGATGTGGGCCAGGTCCTCGGGCGTGGGCTGCCAGAGCTCGAACACCCCGGTACGCCCGCGATAGCCCAGGCCGTCGCAGTGCTCGCAACCCACCGGACCCCAGCTGCAGGGGGGCACCTCGAGCCCCACGGCGTCGAGCCACTGGGCATCCTCCCGATCCGTGGGCCGGTACTCGCGGCAGTGCTCGCACAGGCAGCGAACCAGGCGCTGGGCAATCACCAGACCGAGATTGGCACCGATCTCGGCATCGGTGAGCCCCAGATGGCGCAGCGATGACACCACGCCCACTGCGTCCCGGCTGTGCAGGGTGCTCATCAGCGAGCGACCGCTGGAAGCCACCGCCACGGCCGCCTGCGCCGACCCGGGATCGCGCAGCTCGCCAAGCAGCACGTAGTCGGGATCGAGGCGCAGCATGGCACGCGTGCCATGGGCGAAGTCGAGCCCGTGGCGGGCCTCGACCTGCACTTGGTTGATGCCGGGAATGGCATATTCCACGGGGTCCTCGAGGGTGATGACATGGCTGTCGGCGAGGCGCAGCTGCTGGAGCAGAGTGTAGAGGGTGGTGGTCTTGCCGGTGCCCGTGGGGCCTGCCACCAGCAGCATGCCGCCGGTGGCATCCATCCAGCGGCGAATCCCCCAGGCGCCCTGCTCGCCGATCCCCAGCGCCAGGGTGTCGGGGAAGGCGCGCGGGTGCAGGAGAAAGCGGATGGCCAGCTTCTCCCCGGCCACGCAGCTCACCGCCGACACCCGCAGGAACACCTCCTCCTCCGGCGTGGCCGGCGGTATCCAGGCAAAGCCGCCTTCGCTGGCGGTCAGCGCGGGGACGGGATTGAGTCCCGCCATGACCTTGAACTGGTTGGCCAGCCGGGCCCCCGTGGCACTGTCGACGTGCAGCGCCTCGACGATGCGCCCATCGATGCGCAGCCGAATGGCAAGATGCTCCAGATACGGATCCAGGTGGATGTCAGAGGCCCTGGCGCGGCTTGCGTCGCGCAACAGGGCCTCGGCCTCCCGCCCCGGCACGTCGGACTCGAGGGAGGTCTCGCGGCTCTCCGCCACAGGCGTCTCGAGCAGGGCGTTCAGGCCCGGCAGCAAGGGCGGTCGCCCGCCTTGGGTGCGATCGTCAGCGGCCATACGGATCTCCCGGGTCCACGCGGCTCAGCACGTCGCTGAACAAGGACGTCGCTGAACGAAGGATACCCCCTTGCGGGCGACGCTTCCCGTTGGCGACTCGCCCGCCTCCCCAACGACACGGCCCCGACACGGGGTCGGGGCCGGATGGCGATGGTGCGACGTCAGTCCTGCGGGTAGACGGTGAAAATGCTCTGCAGCTTGTCCTTCTTGCCGTAGATGTGGACCGTGGTCTCCTCGAACGGGAAGTGCTCCAGGAACTCACTATGGCCGTTGAAGCGCGGCTTGTGGGCATTGATCAGGGCCGCGGCGAGCCGCTCGCGATTGGCCTGGCCGCACAGGCCCATGGAGACCCACAGCTCCTCGCCGGGGTGCAGAAAGGCGCGCCACTTGTCGAGCTGCTCGTTGTGCTCCACGCCATAGCGAGCGCTGCGATGCTCGCCCACGTAGAGCAGTTCCTGCACACGCATCTCCTGGGTTTCCGGGTCCTGGGCGGCGCGGAAGACGCAGTAGATGCCCGACTCGTCCGGCAGATCGTGCAGGTGATCGCCCGTCCAGTACCCCAGCATCTTGGGCGACAGCAACCCGCTCGAGGCGGTACTCATCATGAAATGTTCCGGCATGGCAGTCTCCTCGATGAGGTGGGTGGGCACCGGGGGCCGGCCCGCGGCTCAATAATCCTCGAGGCGCTGCATGTCGCGGGCGATGCGCCTCACCTCGGCCTCGTGACCCGCCGACAACGCCTCGAAGAACAGTCGCTCATCCCCGCCCCCGGCCCGATCGCCACGATGCGCGTAGAGATCCTGCAGGGTCCGGTGCGCGGTCAGGGCCGTGGCCAGCACGCTCTGGACGCTGTCGCATGCCACACTTCCCGGCAGGCGTTCGAGCACCGGCGCATGGGGAAAATCATTGGGATCATCGAACCAGGTATCAAGGACCTTGCGATGATCGCTGCCGTCGTCGAAATACCCCCTCAGGTCGGCCTCGAGCTTGCGCTCGCGCTCGGCGAGGTACTCGAGCGCCATGCGAACCCGGTCGCTCACCTCGCCGGCCGCCAGCTGAAGGTACTGCTCGGCGAGCCGGGCATGGTAGTCCGCGGCCCAGGCCACCAGCTCCCGTACTTGATGAAAGCGCATGCGCAGGTCCTCCTTCCCGTACCGCCGCCTCACCGGCGACCTTTTGCCTTCATCCTAGCCAAACCGCGCCAAAGCCGCTTGATGCGCGTCAACGCACGGTACGGTCAAGCAAGGGAATGCATCGGCCCGCATGCAAGCGCGGGGAAAGCGGACGGCTGCCCGCCTTCCCTACCGTGGCCGCCCTACCACTCCTGGCTGGTCTCGCGCAGGGCAGCAATCTCGGCCTTGGCCTCGGCCAGGCAGTCGCGCAGCTCGTCGGCGAGCGCTGCGGCGCTGCCCACCGCGATCATGCCCGGGGCAACGGTGCCCGTGCGCCGCGCCACGCCGTCCGGCTCGTGCAGGGCGGTGAGCCGCACCAGCAGCCAGGCCAGCCAGCTGCCGTCGCGCCCGGCCAGCTCACGCAGGCGGTGCAGCTCGGCGATGCCGGCGCCTTGGGGCCCGAGCAGCTCGCGCCAGTCGTGCGCCTCGAGCCGGGCGTGTTCGGTCACCTCGCGCAGCAGCGATTCCAGCGCCAGCTCGGTCATCGCCAGTGCGCCCTCTTCGGCCGCCATGCGCCGCGCCTCGGCGTGTTCGTCGTCGCCGGGCGGCACATCGAGCAGCAGCTCGGCCTGGTAGAGCAGCTGATTGGTGCGTCCTCGCGGTGTCACTTACGCTTGTCCTCCACCTGCCACTTGCCGTTGTCGAAGGTCGCCTTCCAGCCGGTCGCCTTGCCGTTCTCCTCGGTCATCACGTACTGCTCCTTGGCCTTGCGCGAGAAGCGGATCTGCGCCGGACGACCCTCCGGATCCTCGCTGGGGGCATCCAGCAGGTAGCGATACTTCTCGGGCAGCTCCTCGGCGTGGGCCTTGAGCTCGCGAACCAGCGGCGGGCGCGTCTCGCGGTTCTTGGGGAACTTGCTCGCCGCCAGGAACAGACCGCTGGCACCATCGCGCAGCACGTAGTGGTCGTCGACCTTCTGGCAGGCCAGCTCCGGCATGGGAATGGGATCGATCTTGGGCGGCGCCACCTCGCCGCTCTTGAGCAGCTTGCGGGTGTTCTTGCAGCCCTCGTTGGTGCAGCCGAAGTACTTGCCGAAGCGCCCGCTCTTGAGCTGCATCTCGCTGCCGCACTTGTCGCACTCAATGGTGGGGCCGTCGTAGCCCTTGATGCGGAAGCGGCCCGTTTCCACCTCGTGGCCGTCGCAGTCGGGGCTGTTGCCGCAGATGTGCAGCTTGCGCGTCTCGTCGATCAGGTAGCTGTCCATCGCCGTGCCGCACTTGGGGCAGCGATGCTTGGCGCGCAGCGCCTGGGCTTCGGCCTCCTCGTCGGCGTCGGCGGCCACCGCCTCGTCGCCGGGCAAGAGGTCGATGGTGGTCTTGCAGCGCTCCTTGGGCGGCAGGTTGTAACCGCTGCAGCCGAGAAAGACGCCGGTGGAAGCGGTGCGGATCTGCATCTTGCGCCCGCAGGTCGGGCAGTCGATGTCGGTAGCCACCGGCTGATTGGGGCGCATCCCCGCCTCGCTCTCGGCCGCCTCGAGCTCCTTTCTGAACTCGGCATAGAAGGCGTCGAGCAGCGCGCGCCAGTTGCGCTCGCCCTCGGCCACCTCGTCGAGGCTGTCCTCCATGCGCGCCGTGAAGGAGTAATCCATCAGGTCGGGGAAGGACTCCTTGAGGCGCTCGGTGACGATGTCGCCCAGCTTCTCGGCATAGAAGCGACGGTTTTCCAGCTTGACGTAGCCGCGGTCCTGAATGGTGGAGATGATCGAGGCATAGGTGGAGGGCCGGCCGATGCCACGCTTCTCCAGCTCCCGGACCAGGCTCGCCTCGGTGTAGCGTGCCGGCGGCTTGGTGAAGTGCTGCTGGGGGTGCAGCGCCGCCAGATGCATGGGCGTGCCCTCGGTGAGGTCGGGCAGCGCCTGGTCCTCGTTCTTGCCGGCCGGCTTCATGACCCGGGTGTAGCCGTCGAACTTGAGCACCCGCCCCTTGGCCTTGAGCTCGTAACCATCGGCCTCCACGGTGAGGGTGGTGGAAAGGTATTCCGCCGGGGTCATCTGGCAGGCCACGAACTGCCGCCAGATCAGTTCGTAGAGGCGCTCGGCGTCGCGCTCCATGCCGGCGAGATCACCGGCGCGTCGCGTCACGTCGGAGGGACGGATCGCCTCGTGCGCCTCCTGGGCGCCCTCCTTGCTGGCATAGCGGTTGGGTGACTCGGGCAGGTAGCGGTCACCGAATTCGCCGTCGATGAACTCGCGCACGCTGGCGAGGGCATCGTTGGAGAGGTTGGTGGAGTCGGTACGCATGTAGGTGATGTAGCCCGCCTCGTACAACCGCTGGGCCAGCGTCATGGTCTTGCGCACCGAGAAGCCCAGCCGGCCACTTGCTGCCTGCTGCAACGTGGAGGTGATGAAGGGCGCGCCGGGCTTGGAGCGGGTCGGCTTGTCCTCGCGGGCCGTGATGGCGAGGCTCGCCTCGCGCAGCGCCGCGATGCGCTCCAGGGTCTCGGTCTCGGAGGTGGGGCGAAAGGCCTTGCCGTCCTGACGCGCCAGCTCGAAGCGGATGGGCTCACCGCCGGAGGCATCCGCCCCCGCCACCAAGTCGGCATGGACGTCCCAGAACTCTTCGGGCACGAAGGCGCGGATCTCGCGCTCGCGCTCGACGATCAGACGCATGGCCACCGACTGAACCCGGCCCGCCGACAGGCCACGGGCCACCTTGGCCCACAGCAGCGGCGAGAGCATGAAGCCGACGACACGATCTAGGAAACGCCGCGCCTGCTGTGCCTCGACCCGCGGAATGTTCAGGTGGCCAGGCGCATGGAACGCCTCCTGGATGGCGTTCTTGGTGATCTCGTTGAACACCACGCGCTTGTAGCGCTCCTCGTCGCCGCCGATGGTTTCCTTGAGGTGCCAGGCGATGGCCTCCCCTTCGCGGTCGAGGTCGGTGGCGAGATAGACGGCGTCGGCCTTCTCGGCGAGCTTGGCCAGTTCGGCCACCACCTTCTCCTTGCCGGGAAGGATCTCGTACTGGGCCTGCCAGCCGTGCTCCGGGTCGATGCCCATGCGGCGGATCAACTGCTCACGCGCCTTGCGCTGCTTGTAGGCCGCCTTCTCCTCCGGCGACATCTTGCGGGTCGCCGCGGCCTGACGGGCGCGTTCCTTGGGATCGGTGGCCGTCTTGCCCGAGCCGCTGGTCGGCAGGTCGCGGATATGACCCACGCTCGACTTCACGATGAACTCGTTGCCGAGATACTTGTTGATCGTCTTGGCCTTGGCAGGCGACTCAACGATGACCAGTGACTTGCCCATAGTGCTCCACTTTGTGCAAGGCGGGAGGCGGCTCCCGCCTGACGGTTGACGTCCACCATCCTCGGCGGACGCTGCCTGCAGGGTGAAAAATCCGGTTACCCTACCCCAGGCATCGGCTCGGCGCCAGTCGGCCCGGCGCGCTACCGGGAGCCTAGACCGCCGGCTCCCCCCGCGGCAAGGCTCCCCCGGCCCCAAACACGACGCCCCCGCCGAGACCTCGACGGGGGCGCCATGACGGACCGTCAGCGATGCTCAGCGCTTGCGCGACCGGCGCCGCGACGTGGTGGACGCTTTCGGGGACGCTTTCGAGGACTGGCTGGCACCCGTGTCGGCCGACGAGCCCGAGGGCTCATCGCTCGCCGGGCTCATCAGCTGGCCCAGCAGCTGCTCGACCTCGCCGCGCGCACGGGCTTCGGCCCGGGCCCCACTCTCCATCTCACCATGCACCTCGGCGAGCACTTCGGGACGCTCGACCGGCACCACCGCTTCGAGGGCCTGAGTGAAGAGCTCACGGATGTGCGCGTAACGCTGGCTGGCATGGGTGGAGAGGTCGCCACTGGCCGCCAGCACATGGTCGATGTGCGCCAGATGGCCGCGGATCGCCTCGGCGCTCTCGCCACGCAGCAGGGCGGGAATCGCCGCCAGAGCCGCGTCGCGATCCAGCTTGAGGATGAAGAACTGCTCGCGCACCAGCTGCTTGAAGTCGGCCAGGGTGCTACCCGGCTCCAGTTCCGCACGGGAGGCACGCAGGCGTTTGAAGTTGCGCTCGTCGGTGGTGGGTGAGCCGCCCAACACGTGGATCACCGAGCGCATCACCGCCGCATGGCTGCCACCCTCGGCTATGCGGGACTGGAGCTCGCGTTGGCGCCGCTCGAGGAAGCGCAGGTGCTCCGGCTCGCGGCCGGGGCGCCGGCGATGGACATGGGCATTGCCCCCCAGGCCCACCATCGTCTGCAGCAGCGGCTGGCCGTAGACATCGAGGAAGAGCCGCTCGATGCTCTGGTCGCGCAGCACGCGCCAGGTGTCCAGCCCGCGCGAGATCTGGTCGGACGCGGCCTGCTCGAGCAGGCGGAAGAGGTTCTCCTCGCCCACCTCGTGGCGGTCGGCGCGCACCCAGTCGGCCAGCACCGGCAGCGGCACGGACAGCGGATTGCGGTCGGAGAGCAGCTTGTAGCCCAGGCGAATGGGGTGCATGCGCCGGATCCAGCGCGACGCCTCGGGGGTCATCATGGCCTGCACCCAGGGCTGCACGAAGAGCCGGTAGAGGCCGAGGTTGATCTCCGAGATCCGCGCCACCGTGGCGAAGCGGGTGTCGTCCTCCTCGCGGTGCTGGACCTCGCGATTGAGCCCCTCGATGGAGCGCGCCTTGAACTCCAGCAGGTAATCGCGCTCGATCAGATCGGCGTCGCTGCGTTCGGCGGCACTCGACACCGTGGTCTCGTAGAGCCCCGGGGGCAGCACATCGATGTAGTCGATGTTGGCCGTGAACTCGGTGTGCTCCTTGCGCGACACGCTGCCCGACACGAAGATGCCGAGGTGGCCGGTGGTATCGTGCACGCAGTAGACGATGGTCTGGCCGCTGGCAATGACGTCGTCGACGTCCTCGTAGAGATCGCGCACCCAGCCCAGCGCCTGGGGCGGCGGCGTGATGTCGTCACCGCGGGAGCAGAACACCACTACCGGCGAGCGCAGGTTGCGCAGGTCGATGCGTCGGCCGTCGGCCGTCGCCAGCTGAGCGGTGGAGAGGCGGTTACCGACGAAAAGATTGTCGACGATATACTGGATCTCCTCGCCGCCGAGCACCACGTGGCCACCCCACCAGCGCTCGAAGTTGAGGTAACGCTCCGCCTCGCTGTCCACCTGGGCGTAGAGGCGGTACTGCTTGTCCCACCAGGTATTGGCCGGATTGAGGCGCTCGAAATTCTGTACCAGCCAGGCACCGTCGAACAGCCCGCTGCCGATATCGCTGACCAGGGCGGTGATCCAGCTGCCGCCGGTCATGCCCCCGGAGTAGCGCATCGGCGCGTGGCCGCGCTCGCCGGCCCAGTAGGAGAGCGGCGCGCCGGCGATCAGGATGGGCCCGAAGATATCCGGCTCGAGCGCCGCGGCCATCATCACCTGCCAGCCGGCCTGGCAGTTGCCCACCACCATGGGCTTCTCGGAACTCTCGGGGTGTGTCTCGTTCACGTGGCGCAGAAAGGCGATTTCCGCCTCCACCACGTCCTCCACCGTCTGCCCGGGCTCGGGAAACGGCAGGAAACCGATGAAATAGCAGGGATGGCCGGCTCGCAGCGCCACACCGATCTCGCTGTCGGGCTTGAAGCCGCCGATTCCCGGGCCATGGCCGGCACGCGGGTCGACGACCACGAAGGGCCGGGCCTGCAGGTCGACCTCCACGCCCTCGGGCGGGAGGATACGCAGCAGTTCGTAGTTCACCGGCCGGGGCAGGTGGCGGCCATCCACCACCACCTCGGCCTCGAAGCCCAGGACATTGGGCTTGGTCTTCTCGATGTGTTCCAGGTACTGGTTGCCGCGCTGGCGCATCACGTCCATGTAGAGCACGCTGCGTTCGATGGCGTCGCGCCAGTAGTCGAAGGCGGCGCGGCCGAAACCGAACGGGTCCAGCAGGGGCAGTGCCTGGTCAAGCGGCATCGGCATCAGGGGATTCATGGTCGACTCCATGGTTCAGGGATCCATGGCTCGCCGAACGAATTAAGGAGAACAGGGTCGGCGAGAAGGAATGTTGCAACGCAACATGCATAGGATACGCGCTCGTGGCGAGCCGTGCAGCCCTTGGTGTCAATTTTTCTATAACATCCTGTTTTGAAAAACAGCGTTCGCAGTCCATCGCATTCTCGCACGGCGGCGAGGCCCGCCCGCCATTCGGCCAGCGCCCCATCCCCGGATAGGGAGCGGTGACTGCTCCCCGCCCTAAGCGCTGACGCGCCACGGGCGAGGCTTCCCACTTCTCAGGCAGCTGCCGACGATGTGCCGGACTTACGCAAGCCTCCATGGGCAGAGACGGACAGCCCTTCCGCCTTCAACTCGATAATGCCTGTTAATGGCCAAGTAAATTGACCCAGTACCGGCCAACGCTTTTGACCCACCCTCGAGG
>NZ_WHMA01000003.1:290043-292493 GCF_010994375.1 Halomonas sp. NO4 | reverse complement strand
ATGACGCACTCATGCCACACCTCCCATCGTCGGGTGGTCCATCAGCGCGTCATAGGTCCCCAACGATTCCAATCGCACCTCGACGTGGGGGAGCTCGGCCGGAGCGGGAGCGAAGCGCTCCCGCAGCACGTCGAGGTGCGGCAACTCGCCGGCCTCGAGCAGCGCCTCCAGGTGCTGAGCGAGTGCCGCTTCACAGCCCCGCTCGTGAGCCAAGGCCAGCAGGCCGACCATGCAGCGACAGGCCAAGCGGGCGTCCCGCCCGGCGAGCAAGGCGTCGAAGGTGCGCCGATACGCCTCCCGCGGGAACAGCTGGTCACGGTAGACCAGGTTCAACAATGCCATCGGCTTGCGCCGCAGGGCATGGATGACGTGATGGTAGTTCACCACATGGCCATGTCGGCCGCCGCCCTGGGCACGCCCGCGGGACAGGGTCAACAGCGCGCTGCCGCCGATGAACACCTCCAGGCGATCGTCATACAGGCGCACCCGCAGCTGATGGCCAATCAGCCGGGAGGGCACCGAGTAGAACACCTTGCGCAGCGTGAAGCCGCCGGAGGACGTCACTCGTACCCGGATCTCCTCGTAGTCCTGACTGCGTTGCCGGGGCAGCGGCTGCAGCACCGCCCGTTCGGCGTCGATGCGGGGTCGGTGGCGGGCATTGCGCCGGCTGACCAGTTCATCGATGAAGGCCCGATAGGCGGCGAGGTCATCGAAGTCGCGTGATCCGCGCAGCAGCAAGGCATCGCGGATGGCGCGCTTGAGATGGCCGTGGGCGCCCTCGATACTGCCGTTCTCATGGGCCACGCCGGGGTTGTTGCGGCTCGCCGTCATGCCGTAGTCCCGGCATAGCGCCTCGTAGCGCTGGGTGAGGTCGTCCTGTGCCGCCGGCTCGAGATTGCGGAAGGCCGCCGACAGGCTGTCGGTGCGGTGTTCGCGTGGGGCGCCGCCAAGGGCCCACAAGGCATTCTGCAGGCCCTCCGCCAGGGCCACGAAGCTCTCGCCGCCCAACACCACCTGGGCATGCTGGAAGCCGCCGTACGCCATCCGGAAGTGGTAGAGCCGATGGTCCAAGGCCTTCCCGGCCACCGTGACCTGCAGGTCGGCCATGTCGGTAAAGTCGGACAGGCCCAGGCGTCCCGGTTCGTGGGTCTGGCGAAAGATGATCTCCTGCTCCGGCCCATGCACCGCCCGCCAGGCGCGTACCCGGCGCTCCAGGGTCCGGCGAATGCCGTGTTCGAGCTCGGGATGGCGGCGCCGCAACTCCTCGAACAGGGCGACCGGGCGCAGCCCCGGTGCCGCTTCCAGCAAGGGGACCACCTCTTCCTCGAAGAGACCGGCCAGCGGATCGGGTCGGCGCCGGGTGCGCGGTGCTGCCCTCTGTGACGGCAACCGCGGGTCATTCTCGAGGCGGTAGGCGGTGGCGGTGCTGAATGCGGCCTTGGCAGCGGCGGCGGTGGGACTATCACTACGGCGAAAAGTCATGTAAAGCCTCACTTGGTGATCGGTGATGTGTCGTCCCGGCACGGGGTGATCCTCTTTGGCGAGAAGACCACTCTATGCGGGGTTGGCCGCGATCACCCGGCGGGATCCCCTTGGGGATCCCGCCGTCCTTTGTTCATCGAGGTTGTTCGGGCTACGCCCTCACGACCTCGATGAGCGAAGGTCTCGGCTTTCTCATCGTGATTGTCGCGTGACTCTCATCTTGATTGTCGCTCTGCAGAAGAGCCTTCTGATAGGCAGCCCCTGCGGCTGAGCCCGTTGCCGCGGCGGCTGATCGGCGCCGGCGCCATGGTGACCCCAGCAGGGCAGCGGATGGATGTGGGGGTTGGCAGGCCCTTCGCACGGTTTCGGGCGCGTATCAATTTAGGTTGGCACTGACCCTAGCCGAACTCCTCGGTATCGATTTCCGCCTGCTGCGCTTCACCGTATCGATTACCCACCACCTGGTCTGGCGTCATCATGACGTCCAACCGGGAGAGGGTCGCGGCATCCAGGCGCAGCGGTTCCGCCGCCAGATTCTCGCGCATGTGCTCGACGGAGCGAGTACCCGGAATCGGAATGATGTCACCCCCCTTGGCTCTGAGCCAGGCCAGCGCCAACTGGTTGGGTCTCACGTCTAGCTCCTGGGCCACGGTGGTGAAATCCGCCAACAGGGAAAGGTTCTTGGGATAGTTCTGGGCACTGAAACGCGGCATGCTTCGACGCATGTCGTTCTCTTCGAGGCTTTCGGGATCAGAGACGGCCCCCGCCAGGAAGCCCCTGCCGAGGGGACTGAAGGCCACCAAGGCCGTGTTCGCCTCGCGGCACGCCTCGATCAGGGCAATTTCCGGATTCCGCGTCCACAGCGAGTATTCAGACTGCACCGCCGCGATGGGATGTTCGGTCCGGGCACGGCCCAGGGTGGTCGCGGACACCTCAGACAACCCAACAGCCCGTATCTTGCCTTCCTG
>NZ_WHMA01000003.1:0-289892 GCF_010994375.1 Halomonas sp. NO4 | reverse complement strand
CGCTGAAGACTCGCCTCGCACTGTCGCCGGAGCGTCTCGGGGCGCCCATCGATGACTCGCCGGCCCTGCGCAGGCTCAATGGCCAGACCGCACTTGCTGGCCAGCAAGACCCGGTTCCGCTTGCCCTGCATTGCCTTACCCAGCAGCGCCTCATTGGCTGGTGGCGCCATAGAGGGTAGCGGTATCAAAGTGGCGATAGCCCATGTCGAAGGCCGACTCCAGGGCTCGCAACGCCTCGGGCTCGGGAACCGGCCTGCCATAGCCATGGGAGAGGTTCATGGCGCCCAGGCCGATGGCGGGCGAAGAGACGTCCTGGAGGCCGTCGAATAGCGTCGACATGGCAATCCTCGTCGGGTGGTAGGTGTCGGGTCGACGGTGCTGCGTATTCCGGCGAACGTGACCGATCCGCTCACCGTTCTCTCGCTGGCTCTGGTTTTGTAAGCTGTCCGGTCACGATGGGTCAACTTCTGCCGCTGTCGAAGCGGTGTTTTTCTCCTCGACTGTCCTCTGAGTGTCAGGCGGTGGGCGCTGTGCAGCACCGCCGACCCCGTCCACATTGGGAAACCGGGCAAAGGGCCTTCGCAGGTATCAGGCGCGCGGGTGACGTCGGCAGCGACGGGAGCGAAGCCCCACCATTCGTGGGGCGCACTTGCGCAAGCCACGCCAAGCGCCGCGGAACACCTTGGCGAACAGTGCGGCGCGCAACCGGGCGTTTCGCTCCTCCAGCGCCCGGATTTTCGGGTTCGGGTTATGGAAGGCCATGGCCGTCACCCTCTCAACCGCGAAGACACCGGCGGAATCACAGGCTGGCAGTATTGGTCGAGTGATGCACCATCACGGTGAAAGATAGCGGGGGTAGCGCAACGCATCAGCGCGAGGATGACTCAGGCCTTGGCGACCTTCACGGCGGTACCGGTGGCTACCAGGAACAGCATCGACTTGCCGCCGCCGGAGATCTCGCTGTAATCGAGGTCGATGCCGATGACGGCATTGGCGCCCACTCCCTCCGCCTCGCGGCGCAGCTCCTCCAGACAGGCGATCCTCGCATCACGCAGGGCGTTCTGGGACGACTTGTTGCGCCCACCAAAGAAGTCGCGGAAGCCGGCAAACATGTCCTTGAGAACGTTCATGCCGAACACGCACTCGGCCGACACGATATCGATGTGCTCGGTGACGCGGTAGCCCTCGAGGTGCGACGAGGTGGTGAGGATCACTCGCTCTGGCATGGGGGTCTCTCCGTTCCGGGGTTGCGGTGGCGATGACGCCGGGTGACACCGCACGGCCCAGTCGCCATTCTTCCATCATGCCCCGTTTGCCACACGGTGGGAACGCCCCTTCTTAAGCAGCTTCGCTGCTGGTCCGGTTGCGCTAGATAGCTGATTGTCGACATAAATATAAACAAGCCACATCTCGACATTGCACATCCTGCAAATCAGCAATTAAACTTTTTGAAAAAGGGGGCAGTCTCAAATTCCAAGTGCAACGCTATTGAAGGGTACTCGGAACGCCGATGTTATGTAGAATAAATTCAATCTAATACACAATAAGCTACAGCCATGACCAAGCTAATGGTCGGCTCCAAGATGCAATACCAAAGTTTATCGATCTATTTTCCAGAGATAGCCTAGTGCTTTTGGAAAACCAAATTATTGGAAATGACCTGTGCAGGGAACGCGGAAAAGCGAGGAAAGACTATCAAATTATTAAGGACAGGATTAGTGGTTTGTTCGAGATGAATCTGACTATGAAGCCGTTCCAAACTTTCGGCATAAGGCTGTAACTTGATGTTCTGTTAAAAATTAGCGGCACTCGGAGGAACTAATAGTGCGGCGGTCCGCTCTGGCATTAATCAGGATTTTCTGAACGACCGATTCTGGCCGAATGGGGAACGTTAGTCTACCCTGATGGTATGGATAAAGCAGCTTATGCACCAGAGTGGACGCCTTGGCAGGTGGTAACTCTGTTTTCTTTGACATAGGAGAAGTCCATGCAAGATATAAGACATCTTGAGGTTGGCATGACCACAAAGATTGGCACGGATCAGGTGAAAGAGCCTGAGGTGGGCAGAGAATATGTCCGGGGGCTCGATTCCAATAGCTGGCTCCTGTTTACCGAAGACCCGGCTGAGGATCGACCAGTTGTTGTTCGCATTGATAGTATCGAAGGCGATGTGTGTCATTGCACGGTCACAAGAAAGCTAAGCTGATAACTGACCTAACCTTCATTCCCGCTCTCGCCCTGGCTGACTACGGCAGCGTGGGGGTCGACGAAATGACGTTAGTCCTCGACGGCGATACATTCCGCGCTCAGATCAACGACTGGTCGCCCGTCATCGGCAAGCGGGCGGCGCTTAATCGCGATGCGCTTCATGCTGGCGGGCCTGCAAGACCGTTCAGTGTTTGCTGTGCCTAACAGATCAATCAAGCAGAACGTCTTGCGCTGGCGCGCCAAGCGACGACTTTTTCTGACATTATATTAGCCATGGCTGATCGTCTGCTCCTGGCCCAAAATCGGGCACCCTGCCTGCAATAATTCGCAGGCAGGGTAAGCTTATTTAGCCTTCGACTCTTACTAGCCAAGATTCTACCGTTTCAGCGCCATACTCATCCTTCCACGCTTTCAGGGTCTTCTGGTTGCCACCACGCGTTTCTACAACTTCTCCGGTATTCGGGTTTTTGTAGATTTTTATCTTGCGTTTGGCTCGACCAGCACTTTTCGTGCTGCTGGAACTCTTGTCTGCAGTCGGCTTAGGATCAAGCAGGCTGATGACGTCGGCTGCTGACTTGCCATATTCTCGCATCAGCGCTTCCAGCTTCTCCTTGAATTTCAGCTCCGCCTTTAGGCGCTCATCGTTCTGGAGTTGCTCCAGCTCTTCCTGAAGCTGCTTCAGCTGCTGCTCTTTCTGCAGGTAAGACGAAATGATCGACATACGGGACTCCACACAAGTTGATTTATAAGCCGATTATGATTGCATTCCGTCATCGAAGCAACACGCGAAGTTGACAAGGAAAATCATGAATCGGACTTGGTTCAATATCCGGCTGTGGAAGTCTGGCCCTGATCTTGAACGAGAAGGCACCCATAACAAGGTGCCGGTAGTGGCGCCAAGGGGTTTCGAAGGGTTCAGGTGGTGTGAAAAAGGGCCTACGGCAATGCCGCAGGCCCTTTTTCGATGTTCTGGCGCGCCCGGCAGGATTCGAACCTGCGACCTTTGGCTTCGGAGGCCAACACTCTATCCAACTGAGCTACGGGCGCACGCTTCGTATGAAGCGGCCCGTATCGTAACCGCCCATGGCGCGGCTGTCCACCGCTGCCCTGGCGCTCAACCGCCCTGCAGCATCTCGCCGACCTTGTTCAGGATATGGCGGCCAATGGGGATGGCCGAGGTGGCGGCGGGCGAGGGGGCGTTGCAGACGTTCACCGTTCGCCGGGTGTTGACGAACAGGAAGTCGTCGATGAGGCGTCCGTCGCGGGAGACGGCCTGGGCGCGCACCCCGGCGGGCCACGGCTCGAGGTCGTCGAGGGTGAGGCTCGGGCAGTACTTGCGCACCTCCTTGAGATAGCCACGGCGATAGAAGGAGTTCTTCAATTCGTGCAGGCCGGGCCGGAAGTAGCGCCCCAGCACGCGCAGCACGCCCGGGTCGCTGAACAGTCTCGCCATGTCGGGGAGCGAGATGTCCCCCTTGCGATAGCCCTCGCGCTTCAGCGCCAGCACGGCGTTGGGCCCCACCGTCACCGAACCGTCGATCATGCGCGTCAGGTGCACGCCGAGAAAGGGCATCGAGGGGTCGGGAATCGGGTAGATAAGGTGGCGCACGATATTGGCGTGGCGGTCGGCTAGGCGGTAGTACTCGCCGCGGAAGGGACAGATGATGAATCCTGGCGCGCGACCGAGCATGCGCACGACACGATCCGCCATGAGCCCGCTGCAGCTCACCAGGTAGCGGCTGCTGAACTCGCCCTTGCGGGTTGTCACCAGCACCTCGCCGGTGCGCTCCGCCAAGCCGGTCACTTCCTGGCCGTAGCGAATCTGCCCGCCGTTCCGCTCGAACTCGGCCGCCATGGCCTCGGCCACCCGGGCGAAGTCGACGATGCCGCTGGAGGGGATGTAGAGCCCGGCCAGGCCGGTGACGTTGGGCTCGCGCTCCTTCAGGGCATCGGCGGAGAGCCAGTCGCGCTCCAGGCCGTTGGCGGCGCAGCGCTCCCACAGCGCCTCCATGCGCTGGACTTCCGTCTCGCGGGTGGCGACGAGAAGCTTGCCGCAGATGTCGTAGGGAATGGCGTGACGGTCACAGAACTCGCGAGTCGCCCGGTTGCCCTCGCGGCAGAATCGCGCCTTGAGGCTGCCCGGCGCGTAGTAGACACCGGCATGGATCACGCCGCTGTTGTGGCCGCTCTGGTGGCGCGCCGGCCCGGCCTCTTTCTCGAGAAGCAACAGCTTTTTCTCCGGGAAGCGTTCGGCCAACTGCATGGCGGTGGACAGCCCCAGGATACCGCCACCGATGAGGATGATGTCGTACACGCGCGCCTCGTGTTCTTGTTGTCGGGCAGAAGTGGCAACCACCATACCCCGTTGCGAGCACGGCCGGCCAGCCAGGGCGCCCACTCATGCCAAAGGTGTGGGCCGGGCCGTTTTCCAGCGGTTTGCGTTGTCGGTATACTAGGCCGCACTGTGCGCGTCATGGCGTCCCGCACCATCGTGTTGCCGAAAACGGACGTCGTCACGAGTCGACAACGATTACAGGACCGTCAAGAGGTGGTGAGAGTGAAATCCAGCAAGCTGATCATGGGGTGCCTGGCCACCCTGGGCCTGAGCGCGGGCGTTGCCACCGCGCAGGACGTGGACCGCGATGCCATTGCCGAACGCCTGGCACCGGTGGGCGAGCTCTGCCTGCAGGGTGAAGACTGTGGCACGCAGGCGGCACAGTCCGACGCCAACGGCAACGGGGACAACGGTGGCGGTGAGATCGATGGCGCCGATATCTACAGCAGCGTCTGTGCCGCCTGCCACGACACCGGAGCAGCCGGCGCGCCGACACGCGGTAACGAGGAGGCCTGGGCGAGCCGGGTCGACAAGGGCTTTGATACCCTGCTGGACCACTCCATCAACGGCTTCAACGCCATGCCGGCACGGGGCGGCAACCCCAACCTCTCCGACGCGGAAGTCGAAGCCGCTACCGCCCACCTGGTCGAGCCGGTGATGGACGTGCCGGAAGTCGCCGGCGAGGCTGACGCCGCCGCTGAGGAAGAGGCCGCCGCCACCGAGGAAGACTCTGCTGCCGGCGACGAGGAAGAGGCCGCCACCGAGGAGGACGCCGCTGCCGGCGACGAGGAAGAGGCCGCCACCGGGGAAGAAGCCGCCACCGAGGAGGACGCCGCTGCCGGCGACGAGGAAGAGGCCGCCACCGAGGAAGAAGCCGCTGCCGGCGACGAGGAAGAGGCCGCCACCGAGGAGGACGCCGCCGAAGGCGACGCGCCCGCGCATGCCGACATCGACGGCGAGGCGATCTACAACCAGGTGTGCATGGCCTGCCACGAGACCGGCGCCGCCGGCGCCCCAGTGCGTGGCAACGAGGAGCAGTGGGCCGATCGCATGGAGAAGGGCATCGAGACCCTCTACGACAACTCCATCAACGGCTTCAACGCCATGCCGGCCAAGGGTGGCAACCCCAACCTCTCCGATGACGAGGTGAAGGCCGCCACCAACTACCTGGTCGAGCCGGTGCAGTAACCGCCATCACAGCAGCAACAACCGGGGCGCCAAGGCGCCCTGTTTTCGTGGGTCGGTTCCCCACAGCCAAGCCTATCCCGGCAATGAGCCCTCAGCCGAGTAGAGAGCGCAGCCCGGCGATGGCATCCTGGCCGCGCGCCTGCTTCTTGGCCGGATCCTCCTTGTCGGCGCGCCCCTCCCACTCCAGGTCCGCCTCCGGCAACTCGTCGAGGAAGCGGCTGGGCGTGCAGTCCATCAGCTCGCCGTAGGCCTTGCGCTGGCGAGCCAGCGTCAGGGTGAGCGTGCGCCGCGCCCGGGTGATGCCCACGTAGGCGAGGCGCCGCTCCTCCTCCACCGTGCCCGCTTCCACGGCGTTGCGGTGGGGCAGCAGCTCCTCCTCCAGGCCCATCAAATAGACGTGGGGGAACTCCAGCCCCTTGGCGGCGTGCATGGTGAGCAGCTGCACCCGGTCGGAGTCGTCCTCCTCGGCCTGCTGTTCGAGGATATCGCGCAGCACCAGCCGCGAGATGGCCGCCTCCACGCCGTCGGTCTCGGTCTCCTCGCTGGCCGCGACGTCTTCGGGGCTCACTTCTTCAGGGGCAGCCTGCAGCGACTTCTCGAGCTGGTCGATCAGCGTCCAGACGTTGGCCATGCGCCGCTCGGCGATGGTCGGAGCGCTGGCGTTCTGGTAGAGCCACGCCTCGTAGTCCATCTCGCGCAGCATGTCGCGGATGGCGGCGATGGCATCGCCGCCGTCCATGCGCCGGCGCACGCCGTCGATGAAGTGGGTGAAGCGGCCCAGGCGCTCCACGGCGCGGGTCGGCAGCTGCTCGGCCAGGCCCAGCTCCTGGCTGGCGGCGAACAGCGAGAGACGACGCCCGCTGGCCTGGTCGTTGGCGTAGTTGGCGAGCTTCTCCAGGGTGCCGGGGCCGATCTCGCGGCGCGGCACGTTGACGATGCGCAGGAAAGCGTTGTCGTCGGCCGGGTTGATCAACAGCCGCAGGTAGGCCATGGCGTCCTTGATCTCGTTGCGCGAGAAGAACGACGTGCCGCCGGAAAGCTTGTAGGGAATCTGGT
The DNA here is from genome assembly GCF_010994375.1 of Halomonas sp. NO4. Classification (GTDB taxonomy): domain Bacteria; phylum Pseudomonadota; class Gammaproteobacteria; order Pseudomonadales; family Halomonadaceae; genus Halomonas. The sequence continues at coordinate 283,105 of NZ_WHMA01000003.1, read as the reverse complement.
AGTGCTGCAGCTTGAGCTCGAGCAGCCGTGCCTGGAAGTTGCCGCGGTAGAGCACGGCGAAGTCGCGCCACTCGGCCCGCTCCTTGATGCGCCGCGTCAATATCTCGCTGGCCACCCGCTCGGCCTCGGCCTCCTCGTGGCGGTTGACGACCACGCGGATCGCCGCCCCCTCGCCCATCTCCGACCACAGCGTCTTGTCGTAGACGTGGGGGTTGTTGGCGATCAGGGTGTTGGCGGCGCGCAGGATGGTACCGGTGGAGCGGTAGTTCTGCTCCAGCTTGATGACGTTGAGGCGCGGAAAGTCCTCGCCCAGGGTCACCAGGTTCTCGGGCCGCGCGCCGCGCCAGGCGTAAATCGACTGATCGTCGTCACCCACCACGGTGAAGGTAGCGCGCTCGCCCATCAGCAGCTTGACCAGCAGGTACTGGCTGACGTTGGTGTCCTGGTACTCGTCCACCAGCATGTAGTGGATGCGCTTGCGCCAGCGCGCCAGCGCCTCGGGGTCGTCGCGCAGCAGCACCACCGGCAGCAGGATGAGGTCGTCGAAGTCCACCGCATTGTAGGCCTTGAGGTGGCGCACGTAGGCATCGTAGGCGCGGGCGGCGAAGAGTGCGTCCTGGTCCGCGGCGTGGGAGAGGGCCTCGCCGGGCAGCACCAGATCGTTCTTCCACGCCGAGATCTGGTGCTGCACGCGATTGATCACCTCGGCGTCGACCTGGGCGTCCTTGTGCAGCAGGTCGCGCAGCAGCGCCTTGGCGTCCTCCGGGTCGAACAGCGAGAAGCCGGGGCGATACCCGAGCGCGGCAAGCTCGCGGCGGATGATGTTGAGTCCCAGGGTGTGGAAGGTGGAGACGGTCAGCCCGTGGCCCTCTTTGCCCTTGAGCATCTGCCCCACCCGCTCCTTCATCTCGCGGGCCGCCTTGTTGGTGAAGGTCACCGCGGCAATGCGCCGGGCGCTCAGGCCGCACTCCTGCACCAGGTAGGCGATCTTGGTGGTGATCACGCTGGTCTTGCCCGAGCCGGCGCCGGCCAGCACCAGGCAGGGGCCATCGATGTAGCGCACCGCTGCCTGCTGGCGGGGGTTCAACTTGGCCAGGCGCTGCTGAATGCTCATGGGCGTGCCTCGGGTGTCATCGCACCGGCAAAGCCGAGCTGGCGCCAGGCTTCATACACCAGAATGGCGCCGGCATTGGAGAGGTTGAGGCTGCGGCTCTCGGGGCGCATGGGAATGCGTAGGCGCTGAGCCTCGGGCAGCGCGTCGAGCATGGCCTGGGGCAGGCCGCGGGTCTCGGGGCCGAACACTAGGGCATCGCCGGGGCGATACGCCGGCTCGTGGTAGCCGGTGCGCCCGCGGGTCGAGACGGCGAACACCCGCTCGGGCGCTGCCGCCTCGAGGTACGCCGCCCAGTCGCGATGCACGCGCACGGCCGCCCATTCGTGGTAGTCGAGCCCGGCGCGGCGCAGGCGCTTGTCGTCGAGCACGAAGCCCAGCGGCTCGATCAGGTGCAGGCGAAAGCCGGTATTGGCACACAGCCGGATCAGGTTGCCGGTATTGGGCGGGATCTCGGGCTGGTAGAGGACGACGTCGAGCATGGCGGCCGCTCAGTCGGAGGTCGCCACCCCGTAGCGCGCCCGGTAGTCGCGGATCGCCTCGGCGTGCGCCTGGAAGGCCTCGCCGCCTCGCTCCTCGAGGTAGGCGAGCACCATATCCAGCGTGACGATGCTCACCACCGGCATGGCGTAGCGCGCCTCGACTTCCTGGATGGCGCTCTGGCCGTTTGCCTCCCCGTCAGCCTGACCGCGCTCCTGGCGATCCAAAGCGATCACCACCCCGGCGGCCTCGGCACCGGCCGCCTTGATCAGCGTCATCACCTCGCGGATGGCGGTGCCGGCAGTGATCACGTCGTCGATGATCAGGATGTGACCGGCCAGCGGTGCGCCGACAATGTTACCGCCCTCGCCGTGGGCCTTGGCCTCCTTGCGGTTGAAGGCGTAGGGCAGGTCGCGACCGTGATGGTCGGCCAGCGCCACGGCGGTGGTGGCCGCCAGGGGAATGCCCTTGTAGGCGGGGCCGAAGAGCATGTCGAAGTGCGGCCCGCGCTCGGCGATCGCCCGGGCGTAGAAGCGCCCCAAGCGGGCCAGGGCGGCGCCGGTCCTGAACAGGCCGGCGTTGAAGAAGTAGGGGCTGACCCGCCCCGACTTGAGGGTGAACTCGCCGAACCGGAGTACCCCCTGGTCGATGGCGAACTCGATGAACTCACGCTGGTAGGCTTGCATGCTGGCCGCCACGGCTCCCCCTGGTGTCTCAACCTCGTGCGACGCCGGGTCGGCCCGCGAATCCGAGCCCCATAGCACGTCTTTCGCGACGGTCCCTTTACCCAAACGTCGAAACGTCGGGTATCATACACGCGCGACGTCAAAGGGACCATGTATGAAAATTGCCACCATCAATGTCAACGGCATCCGCGAGGCGGTCGACCGCGGCTTCCTCGACTGGCTGGCCGGCCAGGACGCCGATGTCGTCTGCGTGCAGAACCTCAAGGCCAAGAGCTTCGAGCTCGACGACAGCATCCTCTACCCGGAAGGCTACGAGGGCTACTTCCTCGACGCCGAGCAGGACGGCTTTTCCGGCGTGGGGCTCTACTGCCGCAAGATTCCCAAGGCCATCATGTACGGCCTGGGCTTTCCGCAGTGCGACCACGAGGCGCGCTTCCTGCAGGCCGACTACGACCGCTTCAGCATCGCCAGCTTCCTGATGCCCGACGGCAGCGACTACGCCGCCAAGCAGGCCTTCATGGCCCAGTATCAGGAATACCTCGCCAAGATGGCGCGCAAGCGACGCGAGTACATCATCTGCGGCACCTGGCATGTCGCCCACAAGACCATCGACCTGGCCAACTGGGCGGACAACCAGGCTACTCCCGGCTTCAAGCCCGAGGAGCGTGCCTGGATGGATCAGGTGTTCGGCCCCACCGGCTTCATCGACACCTTCCGCGAGATCAACCGCGACGCCGGCGAGTACACCTGGTGGCCCAAGCTCGACCAGGAAGTGCCGCGCTCCCGCCAGGAGGGCTGGCGCATCGACTACCAGATCGTGGGGCCCAACTTCCGCCGTCACGTGGTGGACGCCTGGATCGACTACGACGCCACCTTCAGCGAGTTCGCCCCGCTGATCGTGGAGTACGACCTGCCGCTGTAACGCCTCCCCTACGTCGCCGTTCCGGTCCGCCCGGGACGCAGTGCGCCGGCCTTGATAGGCCGGCGCACTGCTTTAGGGAAACACTGATTTATTGCTGCGCTCGGGCCCTTGCCAAAGACAGCTGGCCGCCGGCGATGCCGGTGCGCCGGCCCGGTCGTCTCCTCATGTAGCAGGCTACACTCCGGGAGCTGCGCTCCGGCGGCGACCAGCCTCTCATCGCTCGCGACATAAATCAGCGTTCCCCTTGCATTAGAATGATCTTAGCGGCGAATGCCCAGCGCCTCGCGCTGATGCTCGAAGAGCGCATGGCCGGCCTTCTCCGACAGGTCGAGCATGGCGCTGAGCGCCTCGCGGGAGAAGGTGCCCGCCTCGGCGGTGCCCTGCACCTCGATCAGCCCGCCCGACTCGGCCATCACAACGTTCATGTCGGTGTCGGCGCCGCTGTCCTCGGGGTAGTCCAGATCGACCACCGGCACGCCCTTGAAGAGCCCCACCGAGACGGAGCTGATCAGCTGCACGAAAGGGTCGCCCTTGATCAGCTTCTTGCGCTGCAGATAGCGTATGGCGTCGACCAGCGCCACGCAGCCGCCGGTGATCGAGGCGGTACGGGTACCGCCGTCGGCCTGGATGACGTCGCAGTCCACCGTGATGGTGTACTCGCCGAGCTTCTTGAGGTTCACCGCCGCGCGCAGCGAACGGCCGATCAGCCGCTGGATCTCCAAGGTGCGTCCGCCCTGCTTGCCGCGAGTGGCTTCACGGCCGCCGCGGGTGTGCGTGGCCCGCGGCAGCATGCCGTACTCGGCAGTTATCCAGCCCTGACCCTTGCCGCGCAGCCAGCGCGGCACCCCGGCCTCGACGCTGGCGTTGCACAGCACCTTGGTGTCGCCGAACTCCACCAACACCGAACCCTCGGCATGGCGGGTGTAGTCGCGGGTCAGGCGAATCTCGCGGGGCTGGTCGGGCGCGCGGCCACTGGGGCGCTTGACGTCGGCTGCCATAGGTCCTCTCCGAAGTAGGGTCGCAAGTCTTCCTCCCCCGGGAGCGGGGCGGGAAGCGGAAAGGGCGCCATTCTACACGGTTGGCGGCAGGAATCGGTTACACTGCGCCCTCGGATCCGTCCCTGGGCCGCCAGCGCGGCCCGCACCGCCCGAGGAGGAGGCCGATGGCCGACACTGCCAATCGCGTTCACAGCATGACCGCCTTCGCCCGCCAGACCCGCGAGGCCAGCTGGGGCAGCTTGCAGCTCGAGCTGCGCTCGGTGAATCAGCGTTATCTCGAGCCCCACTTCCGCCTGCCCGAGACGCTGCGCGACCTGGAACCCGCCTTCCGGGAGACGCTGCGCATGCGCCTGGCTCGCGGCAAGGTGGAGTGCACCCTGCGCTTCGAGCCCGAAAGCCGCGACGACACCCTCACGGTCAACCGCGAGCGCCTGGCCGAGCTGGCCGCCGCCCTCGGCGAGGTGCGCACCGCCCTGCCCCAGGCCGCCATGCCCGACGCCCTGGCGCTGCTCGACCACCCCGGGGTGCTCGAATCCCGCGGCGCCGACCTCGACGTGGTCAAGGCCGAGGCCCAGGCGCTGTTCACGGCCGCCTTGGACGAGCTGGTCGCCGCCCGGGCCCGCGAGGGCGACAAGCTCGCCGCGCTGATTCGCAGCCGCCTGGCAGGGGTGCGCGAGCAGGTGGCCGAGGTGCGCGCGCGGATGCCCGAGATCCTCGAGCGCCAGCGCGCCCAGCTGTTGGAGCGCCTGGAGGCGGCCAAGGCCGAACTCGACCCCCAGCGCCTGGAGAGCGAGCTGGTGCTGCTCGCCCAGAAAGCCGATGTCGACGAGGAGCTCGACCGTCTCGCGACCCACGTCGCCGAAGTCGACCGCCAGCTCGGCCAGCCCGGCCCCAAGGGACGCCGCCTGGACTTCCTGATGCAGGAGCTCAACCGCGAAGCCAACACCCTCTCCTCCAAGTCGGTGGTCGCCGACACCACCCGCTGTGCGGTGGAGCTCAAGGTATTGATCGAACAGATGCGCGAGCAGATCCAGAACATCGAGTAATCTTCAGCCGTGTATAATGTGCGGCCTCGCGAACCGGGCGGCGCTGGGCTGCCGGGTCGCGGACCGCCAGCCGCTTCGTCGTTGCCCAACCCGTCCCGTCGCCCAACCCGAGTTGCTTCGCCATGTCTCAAGGTACGCTTTTCATCGTTTCCGCCCCCTCCGGTGCCGGCAAGACCACCCTGGTGCGCGAGCTGATCGACAGTCTCGACGGCATTCAGGTCTCGGTGTCGCACACCACCCGCCCCCGGCGGCGCGGGGAGGTGGACGGGGTGAACTACCATTTCGTCGACACTGCGACCTTCGAGGGCATGATCGCGCGCGGCGAGTTCTTCGAGCATGCCAAGGTGTTCGACAACCACTACGGCACCGCCCGCCCCGCCGTGGAGGCGATGCTCGAGGCCGGCCAGGACGTCATCCTGGAGATCGACTGGCAGGGCGCCCGCCAGGTGCGCACCCAGATGCCCGAAGCGGTCTCGGTGTTCATCCTGCCGCCCTCGCGCGAGGAGCTGGAACGCCGCCTGGCCAGCCGCGGCACTGACGAGCACGCCGCTATCGCCCGGCGCATGCGCGACGCGGTGAGCGAGATGTCACACTTCGAAGAGTACGACTACCTGGTGATCAACGACGACTTCACCACGGCCCTGCGCGAGCTGCAGTCGCTGGTGATCAGCCGCCGGCTCGCCGTGGCCCGCATCCAGGAACGCCACGGCCCGTTGCTGGCCGCGCTCTTGTCACAGCCGCCAGCGGTCGAGTAATCTATTCTGTCCCGTGATTGTCACCCCGCCCGGCCTTGGCCGGCGCCCAGAGTTCAGGAAGGTCCACATGGCGCGAGTCACCGTCGAAGATTGTCTGGATAACGTCGAGAACCGCTTTCAGCTGGTGATGATCTCCACCCAGCGCGCGCGTCAGCTGGCCCGCGGCTCCCGCGACGCCCAGCTGCCCTGGGAGAACGACAAGCCCACCGTCATGGCCCTGCGCGAGATTGCCGAGGGGCTGGTCGACGCGAGCGTGCTCGATGAGCCCATCGAGGCGCCGGTCAGAATTCGCCGCGAAGGCGAGCCGGGCATCGCCATCGAGGAGTAACCCCCAGTTCAAGGCGTGCCCATGTTCACCATCGACGACCTGGCCGACCGACTCGGCGGCTATCTGCCCGCGGACGAAATCCAGCAGGTCAAGCGCGCCTTCTACTACGCCGAACAAGCCCACGACGGCCAGCGCCGCCGCTCCGGCGAGCCCTATGTGACCCACCCGCTGGCGGTGGCCAATATCCTCGCCAACATGCACATGGACCATCAGAGCCTGATGGCCGCCATGCTGCACGACGTCATCGAGGACACCGGCGTTTCCAAGGAAGCGCTTGCCGCGCAGTTCGGCAAGCCGGTGGCGGAACTGGTCGACGGCGTCTCCAAGCTCACCCAGATCACCTTCGAGGACAAAGCGGTCGCCCAGGCCGAGAACTTCCAGAAGATGGTGCTGGCGATGTCGCGCGACATCCGCGTGATCATCGTCAAGCTCGCCGACCGCCTGCACAACATGCGCACCCTGGGCGCGCTGCGCCCCGAGAAGAAGCGCCGCATTGCCCGCGAGACCCTGGAGATCTATGCGCGCATCGCCAGCCGCCTGGGCATCAACACCATCCGCGTGGAGCTCGAGGACCTCTCCTTCCAGGCACTGCACCCGATGCGCGCCGAGCGCATCAAGCGCGCCGTCTCCAGCGCCCGCGGCCACCGCCGCTCGGCGATCCGCCAGGTGCAGAACGCCCTGCAGAAGAGCCTCGACGACGAGGGCCTGCCCGGCACCGTGGTGGGCCGCCAGAAGCACCTGCTATCGATCTACAAGAAGATGCGCGACCAGCGCAAGTCGTTCGCCGAGATCATGGACGTGTTCGGCTTTCGCATCCTCACCGAGGACGTCGACAGCTGCTACCGCATCCTCGGCGTGGTGCACAACCTCTACAAGCCGGTGCCCGGGCGCTTCAAGGACTACATCGCCATCCCCAAGGCCAACGGCTACCAGAGCCTGCACACCACCCTGTTCGGCCGCGGCGGCATGCCCATCGAGGTGCAGATTCGCACCCGCGAGATGGAGGCCATGGCCAACAACGGCATCGCCGCCCACTGGCTCTACAAGGCCGGCCAGACCGACCACCCCATCGCCGAGGGCAGCCACGCCCGCGCTCGGGAGTGGGTCAAGGGGCTGCTCGAGATGCAGCGCCATGCCGGGGATTCGCTGGAGTTCATCGAGCACGTCAAGAACGACCTCTTCCCCGACGACATCTACGTCTTCACGCCGCGCGGCGACATCATGGAGCTACCCCAGGGCGCCACGGTGATCGACTTCGCCTACAGCGTGCACACCGACATCGGCAACAGCTGCATCGCCTGTCGCATCGACCGCCACCTGGCGCCGCTCTCCACGCGCCTGGAGAGCGGCCAGACCCTCGAGATCATCACCGCGCCCGGGGCCAAGCCCAACCTTGCCTGGCTCAACTTCGTGATCACCGCCAAGGCGCGCTCGGCGATCCGCCACGCCCTCAAGCACCAGCGCCACACCGAGGCCGTTCAGTTGGGCCGTCGCCTGCTCAACAAGGCGCTGGGCGATTTCGAGACGAGCCTGGAGGAGCTGCCGGCGGGGGTCGTGCCCGCACTGCTCGACGAGCTCGAGATGAAAAGCGAGGAGAGCCTGCTCGAATCCATCGGCCTGGGCACCCGCGTCGCCCACGTGGTGGCGCGCCGGCTGGTCGACCTGCTGCGTGGCGACACGGACGGCGCCCGCAAACCCTCGAGCCAGCCGCAGGCCCCCATCGTGATCAGCGGCGCCGAGGGGATGGTCATCAAGTTCGCTCGCTGCTGCCACCCCCTGCCCGGCGACCCGGTGATCGGCCATCTCTCGGTAGGCAAGGGCATCGTGGTGCACCGCACCGAGTGCCGCAACCTCGACGAGCTGAAGAGCGATCCCGACAAGCTGTTCGCCCTGCAGTGGTCCGACGCGCACCACGAGGACTTTCCCGTGGCCCTGCGCATCGAGATCGAGAGCCGCCGCGGACTGGTGGCGGAACTAGCGAGCCTGGTTACCGACGCCGATGCCAACATCGAGCGCATCGGCATCGAGGAGCGCGACGCGCGCCTCTCCATCGTCCATTTGACCCTGGCCGTTCGCGACCGCGTGCATCTGGCGCGCATCATCAAGCGGCTGCGCAACCTCTCCCACGTCGGCAAGATCACCCGCGTCGGCAATTGATCCCCTTTCCCGTCGCCCCGCCGCACCGCGGGGCGACACACCCTTCGTTACGGCACGATCACCCCACAAGGAGGCTCCCATGAGCAACAAGGCCGTCATCAATACCGACAAGGCACCCGCCGCCATCGGCCCCTATTCCCAGGCCGTCAAGGCTGGCAACACCGTCTACCTCTCCGGCCAGATCCCGCTCGACCCGGCCACCATGACGCTGGTGTCGGACGACTTCGAGACCCAGGCGCGCCAGGTCTTCGAGAACCTCAAGGCGGTCTGCGAGGAAGCCGCCGGTTCCCTGCAGGATATCGTCAAGCTCAACCTCTACCTGGTCGACCTGGACCACTTCGCCATCGTCAACGCGATCATGGAGCAGTTCTTCGAGGCGCCCTATCCGGCCCGCGCCGCGGTGGGGGTGAAGGCACTGCCGAAAGGCGCGCAGGTGGAGGCGGAAGCCATCATGGTTATCGGCGACTGAAAAGGCGGATTCACTACTGCGCTCGATATCCTGGCCGCCGGCGGTGCCGGTGCGCCGGCCCGGCCGTCTCCTCATGTAGCAGGCTACACTCCGGCAGCTGCGCTCCGGCGGCGACCAGGCTCTCTTCGCTCGTTACGTGAATCCATCCTTTTCAGGATTATTGGTCTTAAGGTAATGAGACTTTTTCTCGCCCTGGTGCCACCGCCGGCGCTGCGCGAACGGCTCGGCGAGCTGGCCGATCTGGCCCATGCCCACTGCGGCGGGCGGCGGGTGCCGGACGAAAGCCTGCACCTGACGCTGGCCTTTCTCGGCGAAGTGGAAAAAACCCGCGCCGAGGCACTGGCCGACTGGGTGCGCGGCCTGACCATCGCACCCGGCGAGTGGCGGTTGGATGCCTGGGGGCATTTCCGCCGCCCGGGCATCGTCTGGGTCGGCGGACAGCGCCCCGACCCGGCGCTCACCGCCCTGCACCATCGCCTCTGGGAGGCGCTGGAGCCGCGCGGCTTCGCCACCCGCCCGGGGCGCTTCGTGCCCCACATCACCCTGCTGCGCCAGGCGGCCCGACCGGACCCCGACACCCTGCCGGCCCCGGCGCTCTCCTGGGCCTATGCACGGCTCGACTTGATGCGTTCGGTCAGCGGCCACCGCGGGGTGCGCTACCACTGCCTGGCGAGTTCGGCACCCGCTCCAGGCTAGGCGCGCCAGCGGCTGGTCCACAGCAGGTCATCGCGCCATTCACTGGCGCACCAGGCAACCTGGCGTCGACTCACACCGGCTCGGGCAGAAAGCCCCCGGCCTTCATCACCTGGGTATAGCCCGCGCGGAAGTCGGGATAGCGGAAACGGTACCCCGAGGCGAGCAACCGCGCGTTGTCGCAGCGCTTGCTGGCCCGCTTGCGCAACGGCGCCTGGATCACCTCGGTGGGTTCGACCTTGAGCTGCCGGGCCATCCAGCGCATCACATCAAAGAGCGGCGCCGGCTCGCAGTCGCTGGCCAGGTAGAGCTCCTCCACCGGCTTGCCGGCCTCGCTCAGGCCGATCAGGTGGGCCAGCACGCCGGCGCAGTCGTCCCGGTGGATGCGGTTGGAGTACATGGGCGGGGCCGTGGGGGCAATGCGCCCCTCCAGGACCTGGTGGATCAGGCGATCGCGACCGGGGCCATAGATACCCGAAAAGCGCACTACGGTGCCGGGGAGAGGGCTCGCGTGCAGGGCCTGCTCGGCCTCGCGCATCAGCACCCCGGAGAAGCCGGCCGACTCGGCGGGGCTCGCCTCGTCGACCTGCTCGCCCTCCTTCTGGGCGTAGACGCTGGTAGAAGAGACGAACAGCAACCGCTCGGGGTGGCGCTCGCGGCCCTCATAGGCCGCCAGCACGGCCTTGAGACCGTCCGGGTAGGCGGCGCGGTAGGCGCTCTCCTCGAAGCGATCGGCACTCAGCACGTAGACCACGTAGTCGACATCCGGCAGCGCCGCCAGAGCGGCCGGGTCGCCGAGATCCAGCGCCAGGGGCTCAATGCCGGTACCCTTGAGGGCGGCCACGTTGCGCCGCGCCCCGATCACTCGATGACCGGCGGCGATCAGCTCGCGGCCCAGTTGCTGGCCGATATCGCCGCAACCCAGAATCAGTGTCGTCGTCTTCACCTTTCTCTCGCCCCCTGATAAAAAGTCCCTATTGGAAAGCCACTCATCTATCGATCGAGAGGATGCCCGCGGGCACCACCATGACTCTAACAGAACTCCGCTACATCGTGACACTGGCCCAGGAGCGTCATTTCGGCCGCGCCGCCGAGCGCTGCTTCGTGTCGCAGCCGACGCTGTCGGTGGCGGTCAAGAAGCTCGAGGAGGAACTCGGGGTGGCGCTGTTCGAGCGCTCCAAGTCCACCGTCCAGGTCACCCCCATGGGGGAGAAGATCGTCGAGCAGGCCCAGCGCGTGCTGGAGCAGAGCGGCGTGATCAAGGAGCTGGCCACGGCGGGCCGCGACCAGCTGGCCAGCCCTCTGCGCATCGGCGCCATCTACACCATCGGGCCCTACCTCTTTCCGCAGCTGGTACCCACGCTGGCGCGGAGTGCGCCGCAGATGTCGCTCTACATCGAGGAGGGCTTCACCGGCAACCTGCGCCGCAAGCTGCGCAGCGGTGAGCTCGACGCCATCATCGTCGCGCTGCCCTTCACCGAGACCGACGTGGTCACCAAGCCGCTCTACGAGGAAGCCTTCGAGGTGCTGCTGCCGGCCGACCACCCTTGGGCGGAGCGCAGCCACATCGACAAGGAGGATCTGCTTCAGGAGCGGCTGCTGCTGCTCGGCGAGGGGCACTGCTTCCGCGACCAGATCCTCGAGGCCTGTCCGGCCATCAGCCACAAGCTCAACAGCCCCCATAACACCCTGACCGCCGAGGGCGGCTCGCTGGAGACCATCCGCCACATGGTGGCCTCCAAGCTCGGCATCACCGTGCTGCCCCACTCGGCCATCGGCACCGGCCACTACGAGAGCGGCCTGCTCACCAGCCGCCCCTTCCGCGAGCCGGCCCCCTCGCGCACCGTGGCCATCGCCTGGCGCGCCAGCTTCCCGCGGCCCAAGGCCATCGACGCCGTCACCGACGCCATCCTGCAGTGCCACAAGGCCCTGCCCGAGACGGCATGAGCGCGCTCGACGTCCCCGTCACCGAGCTCAAGGGCGTCGGCGAGGCACTGGCCGGCAAGCTCGCCCGGCTGGGCGTGGCTCGCGTGGCCGATCTGCTCTTCCACCTGCCGCTGCGCTACCAGGACCGCACGCGTATCACCCCCATCGCCACCCTGCGCGCCGGCCTGGAGGCGGTGGTGGAGGGCGAGGTGGCGGCGAGCGAGGTGGTGCAAGGGCGTCGCCGCAGCCTGCTGGTGCGCCTGCGCGATGGCTCGGGCATCCTGAGCCTGCGCTTCTTCCACTTCTCGCCGGCCCAGCAGCAGCAGTTCCGGCCCGGTAGCCGGGTACGCGCCTTCGGCGAGGCGCGCGCCGGCGCCACCGGGCTCGAGCTCTATCACCCGGAGTACCGCCTGCTCGGCGGCGGCGCGGCGCCGGTGGAAGACCACCTGACACCGATCTATCCCACCACCGAGGGGCTGCACCAGAGCCGCCTGCGCGCCCTGGTCGAGCAGGCCCTGGAACGCCTCGATGCCGCGCCCGAGGCGCTGCCGGACTGGCTGCCCGGCCCCGTGCGCACGCGCTTCTCCCTGCCCGAGCTGCAGCACAGCCTGCTGGTGCTGCACCGCCCGCCGCCGGACGTCGACCCCGAGCAGCTGGCCAGCGGCCGTCACCCCGCCACCCGCCGCCTGGCCCTGGAAGAGCTGCTCGCCCACCACCTCAGCCTGCGCGAGGTGCGGCTGCGCATCCAGGCCGACGGCGCCCCGGCGCTCCCCTCGGGGCGTGGCCTGCAGGCGCGCTTTTTGACCCAGTTGCCCTTCTCGCTGACCAGCGCCCAGCGTCGCGTGCTCGACGAGATCGGCGCCGACCTGGCCGGCACCACCCCCATGCTGCGCCTGGTGCAGGGCGACGTGGGCTCGGGCAAGACGGTGGTCGCCGCCATGGCGGCGCTGGCCGCCATCGCCGGCGACTGCCAGGCGGCGGTGATGGCGCCCACCGAGATCCTCGCCGAGCAGCACTACCGTACCTTCCGGGCCTGGTTCGCCCCGCTCGGCATCGAGGTGGCCTGGCTGTCGGGCAAGCTCAAGGGCAAGGCGCGCCTCGACGCCAAGGCGGCCATCGCCGACGGCCGGGCGCGTCTGGTGGTGGGCACCCACGCCCTCTTCCAGGGCGACGTGCACTTCCAGTGCCTGGGGCTTGCCATCATCGACGAGCAGCACCGCTTCGGCGTGCACCAGCGCCTGGCGCTGCGCGAGAAGGGCGAGGCCGGCGGGCTCACCCCCCACCAACTGGTGATGACTGCCACCCCCATCCCGCGCACCCTGGCGATGAGCGCCTACGCCGACCTCGACGTCTCGGTGATCGACGAGCTGCCCCCCGGGCGCACCCCCGTGCAGACGGCCGTGGTGCCCGACGAGCGCCGCCCCGAGGTGGTGGCGCGCATTCGCCACGCCTGCGCCGAGGGGCGCCAGGCCTACTGGGTGTGTACCCTGATCGAGGAGTCGGAGGTGCTGGAGTGCCAGGCCGCCGAGGCGACCCGTGACGAGCTGGCCGAGGCGCTGGGGGAACTCGCCATCGGCCTAGTGCACGGACGCATGAAGGCCGCCGAGAAGGCCGAGGTGATGGCCGCTTTCCAGGCCGGCGAGCTGGACCTGCTGGTGGCCACCACGGTGATCGAGGTGGGCGTCGACGTGCCCAACGCCAGCCTGATGATCATCGAGAACCCCGAGCGGCTGGGCCTCTCCCAGCTGCATCAGCTGCGCGGCCGAGTGGGGCGCGGCGGCACCGCGAGCTACTGCGTGCTGCTCTACCACCCCCCGCTGTCGGCTCATTCCAAGGAGCGCCTGGCGGTGATGCGCGAAACCACCGACGGCTTTCGCATCGCCGAGAAGGACCTCGCACTGCGCGGCCCCGGGGAGGTGCTGGGTACCCGCCAGACGGGCCTGGCCCAGATGAAGGTCGCCGACCTGGAGCGCGATGCCGACCTGCTGGAGCGCGTCGCGCCCCTGGCCGAGGCGCTGCTCGCCAGCTGCCCCGAGGCCAGCCGGCCGCTGATTCGGCGCTGGCTGGGCGAAGAGGCCGGACGCTACGGGCAGGTTTGACAGGGGGCGAGGGGCGATGCCCCTTGAACCTTGTAGCTGGCCAAAGGCCTTACAGCTGTTTCAGGAGCTTCTGCAGCTTCTGCAGGTCGGCGGAGTCGCCCACCAGGCGCACGGTGCCGGCCATCATGCCGTCGAGAAACGCCTGCTGGGTGGGTCTACGGAGAATTCTGAGCGCCGTGGCGGCATCCGCGAAGCGCAGTTCCAGATCGAGGTCCACCGGCAGACCGCGACCGGTGTGGATGCCCCGCGGCGACATGCGATAGTGGCGGGCGATGGACAGGTCCTCGGTGGCGATGCCCCAGTCGAGGCCGCGCATTTCGGTCAGGCTCTCACGAAAGCGCGGCTTGCGCCGCAGAGCCCGCTTGAGCATCCATCCCAGCAGCCACAGCGTCAATCGCAGCTTCATGTCGAGTCCGCTTCGCAGAAGGAAAAGGCGGGCGCCGCGGCCTGCCGGCGTGCAGGCCGCGCCAGAGGACGCGTCAGCTCTTGCCGACGGCATCCTTGAGGCCCTTGCCGGGCTTGAAGGCCACCGTCTTGCTGGCCGGGATGGCCAGCGGCTGGCCGGTCTGCGGATTCTTGCCGGTGCGGGCGGCACGCTCGCGCACGGTGAAGGTTCCGAAGCCGATCAGCGACACGTCCTGCCCCTGGGCCACGGTACCGGTGATCTCGTCGAGAATGACATTGAGCACCTGGCTCGCCTTGTCCTTGGACAGATCGGCACGCTCGGCAATTGCCGCGGCGAGTTCTGGTTTACGCATACAGCCCTCCTGGATACTGGCTCTGTTGCCCGGCGATAAGCATCACCGGCGACCTTGTTGTTGAAGTGGGAGTGGTTTCTGCACCACTCGCATGACGCCTTTGGACCGCTCGCAGCCCGGCCGGGCCGCCGCGATCGGAAGGTCACCAGGCGAATGATACCGACCGGAGACGCCGCCGACGGGTGACCGTCGCGGCGATACCGAACCTAGCCTAGCAACGGCGGCGCAGCCCGCGCCAGCTCAACTTTCCGACGCACGCAGCGCCCTGTCAACGCAAAACCGATCAAACGTTCGTCTTGGTCCTCGGCCAGGGCCACCAGATCATGCCCCCCGCCCTCGATGCGCCAGCGTGCCGGCGGCACCGTCGGCGGCAACGCCACCACCGGCAGCAGCGGTGTCTTGACCAGGACCGGCCAGGCCCCGAAAGCGACCTCGGTGGGCGTGCCGGTCAGGGTCCTGGCCAGCGCCTTGGCGCTGGCTTGCAGGGGCTGCACGTACATGGCATTGACGCCGGCCACGCAGGCGACATCGCCCAGGGCATGGACACCGGGGGCCGCCGTCAGCGTCCGATCGACCTGGATGCCGGCGGGACCGACCGGCAGGCCTGCTGCCTCGGCGAGCGCCGTGCGCGGCTTGAGGCCGGTGGCCACCAGCACCAGGTCGGCCTCGAGCCGGGTGGCGTCGTCGAGCGTCACGCCGACAACACCACTGTCCGGGGTCAGGGCCGTCACGCTGCGCCCCGCGTACAGCGCCATTCCCGCCGCCTGGAAGGCCTCGCCCAGGGCGCGCCCCAGCGGCTCCGGCAGCAGCCGCGGCAGCGGCGCCGCCTCGGGCGCCACCAGCGCCACCCGGTGCCCGCCCGCCGTCAGGTCGTTGGCGAACTCGCAGCCCACCAGGCCGAAACCGACGATGACCACCCGGGCCGGCCGGTCATGCGCGGCGAGCGCCGCGTGGAAGGCGCGGTAGTCGTCAAGGTCATTGATGCGAAAGACCCGGTCGCCGAGGGCCGGCGGCATGGTGAAAGGCGTGGCAGGGCGAGCCCCGGTGGCCAGCACCAGCTCGCCCCAGGGCAGACGCTCCTCGCCGATGCGCAGGTGGCGTGCCGCCAGGTCGATGGCCTCGACCCGGGTATGGGGGCGCATCACCACGCCCAGTTCCTCGGCCACGGCAAGCGCCGAGCGCGCGGCGAGCCGCTCCGGCGGCAGGCGTTTGGCGAAGCCGGTGGAGAGCAGCGGCTTGGAATAGTCGTCGCCGCTGTCGGCGGTGATCACGGTGATCGGCCGGTGGTCGTGCAGGGCGCGCAGCTGGCGCACCAGGCCCAGGCCGGCCATGCCGGAGCCGATGATGGTCAGGGGAGCGGTCATGAACGTCTCTACTGCCTTGCGAACCGCGAAGCGGATCGTCGCGGGGAAGCGCTACAGGGGCGCATGGTACACTATGCGCCCCTTGCGTTACCTGGAGAGAGAAGGTGACCTGCCACCGCCCGCTGCCAACCGCCCCCGCCCGTCCGGCCCCTCTGACCCTGTCGTGGCGACCGCTGGCCGCCGCGCGCCCGGCCATGAGCCCCGCCTGGTGGCGCTGGGTGGCTTCGCGGGACTCCCTGACCGCCCGGCTGATCGCCGCCGGCGAGGGGCGCCGCTTCCGGGTTCGCCTGCTCGACCAGCGCCTGGGCCGACCGCGACCCGACGAGGCGCGCGCGCTGGGCCTGCCGCCCGGCCGTCGCGCCTGGCTGCGCGAGGTGGCGCTGTGCCTGGAGGAGCGCCCCTGGGTGGTGGCGCGCTCGGTGGCGCCGCTCGCCCAGCTGCGCGGAAGCCGACTGGCCCAACTGGGCGAGCGCTCGCTGGGCAGCTGGCTGTTCCGCCAACCCGACCTGGAACGCAGCCCCATCGAGGTCACCGCGATGCCGGCCCCCTTTCACCCGAGCCCAGGGCCCTGGGGGCGGCGCTCGGTGTTCCGCCACGGCCGCTTCGCCGTGCTGGTGCAGGAGTTCTTCCTCGACGCCATGGCGGATGACCTGGCGCTGCCGCCGCGCTAGGCTTGGCCCACGACCGGCAGCGCCCCGGCGCCGCCTTTCTCCCCGCCACACCGGCTTGTCACGAGGCTGAGATGGACCGCACCCTGATGCGCCCCACGGGGCTTGCCCGCTTACCCGACTTCCTGCACCTGATGCGCCTGGACCGCCCCATCGGCACCTGGCTGCTCATGTGGCCCACGCTGTGGGCGCTGTGGGTGGCCGCCGAGGGCGTGCCGGGCCGTCGTGTGCTGCTGATCTTCGTGGTCGGGGTCTACCTGATGCGCGCCGCGGGCTGCGTGGTCAACGACTACGCCGACCGCCACTTCGACGGCCACGTCAAGCGCACCAAGAACCGCCCGCTGGCCACCGGCCGCATCACCGAGGGCGAGGCCCAGGTGCTGTTCGCCACCCTGGTGATCGCCGCCTTCGTACTGGTGTGCTTCACCAACCTCTTCACGGTAATGCTCTCCCTGGTGGGGGTGGTACTGGCCTTCATCTACCCCTTCATGAAGCGCTACACCCACCTGCCCCAGCTGTTCCTGGGCGCGGCCTTCTCCTGGGCGATCCCCATGGCCTTCGGGGCGGTGCTCGGCCAGATCCCGGCCGAGGCGTGGCTGCTGTTCGCCGCCAACCTGGCCTGGACGGTGGCCTACGACACCGAGTACGCCATGGTCGACCGCGACGACGACCTCAAGATCGGCATCAAGTCCACCGCCGTGCTCTTCGGGCGTGCCGACCGGCTGATGATCGCGGTGCTGCAGGGGGTCACCCTGGCGCTGCTGGCCTGGGCCGGGTGGCGCCTGGCGCTGGGCGGCTTCTTCTGGCTGGGGCTGGCCGCCATGGCCGCCACCTTCGCGCACCAACAGGCGCTGATCCGCCACCGCGAGCGGGCCCGCTGCTTCCAGGCCTTTCTCAACAACCACTGGTCGGGGCTGCTGGTGTTCGCCGGCATCGCCCTCGCCCTGTGGCCGGCCGCGGGCTGAGGGTGCGTGGCGCGGCTGTCATCTTACTGTCATCATGACGTGATGAGATCGTCAGCGAGCCGCCACTGACCGCGAGGGCCCGGGATGACCGCCAAGACCGTTCTGATCGTCGATGACGAGGCCGCGATCCGCGAGATGATCGCCGTGGCACTGGAGATGGCCGACTACCGCGTGCTGGAGGCGGACAACGCCCAGGACGCCCATGCCATGGTCGTCGACCACCAGCCCGACCTGCTGCTGCTCGACTGGATGATGCCCGGCACCAGCGGTATCGAGCTGGCGCGGCGGCTCAAGCGCGAGGAAACCACCGCCGAGCTGCCGATCATCATGCTCACCGCCAAGAGCGAGGAGGACAACAAGATCCAGGGACTCGAGGCGGGCGCCGACGACTACATCACCAAGCCCTTCTCGCCGCGCGAACTGGTGGCGCGCCTCAAGGCCGTGCTGCGTCGCGCCACGCCGCGCGGCGTGGAGGACCCGGTGGAGGTGGAGGGATTGCGCCTCGACCCGGTCAGCCACCGCGTCAGCGCCCACGGCAAGCCCCTGGAGATCGGCCCCACCGAGTATCGTCTGCTGCAGTTCTTCATGACCCACCCCGAGCGCGCCTACACCCGCGGGCAGCTGCTCGACCAGGTGTGGGGCGGCAATGTCTACGTCGAGGAGCGTACCGTGGACGTGCACATCCGCCGCCTGCGCAAGGCGCTGGGCGAGCCCCACCAGCACCTCGTCCAGACCGTACGCGGCACCGGCTACCGGTTCTCCGCCAAGGGTTGACGTGAGACGCCCGTGGAGCCGTGAACTCTGGCGCCTCACCGGGCTGGCCGCACTCGGCGCCCTGCTCGGCTGGCCCCTCGGCGCCCCGGCGCTGGGGCTCGCCGCGGGGCTCGCGCTGTGCCTGACCTACCACCTGCGCCAGCTGCGCGCCCTGCACCGCTGGCTGACCCGCCACCCCCAGGCCGAGCCGCCCGCCGCCAGCGGCCTGTGGGGGGAGCTGTTCGACCGCCTCTACCGCTACCAGAAGGGCCAGCGCCACACCCAGCAGCGGCTGCGGGCCACGCTACGGCGCATCCAGGAGTCCTCCGAGGCGATGCGCGACAGCGTGGTGATGCTCGACTCCCACGGCGACCTGGAGTGGTGGAACAGCGCCGCGGAGCGCATGCTGGGGCTGCAGTCCGCCCACGACCGCGGCCAGCACATCACCAACCTGATCCGCGACCCGCGCTTCGTCAGCTACTTCAACGCCCGCGACTACCGCGAGCCGCTGACCCTGCCCTCGCCCATTGACGAGCGCCAGGTGCTGCAGTTCCAGCTCACCCTCTACGGCGACGACGAACGGCTGCTCATGGCCCGCGACATCACGCGCCTGCACCGCTTGGAGGAGATGCGCCGCGACTTCGTGGCCAACGTCTCCCACGAGCTGCGCACGCCCTTGACCGTGCTGGCCGGCTACCTGGAGACCTTCAGCGAACTCGGCGATGCCCTGCCCCCGCGCCTCGCGCGGGGGCTCGACCAGATGCAGAGCCAGACCACGCGCATGCAGAACCTGGTCAACGACCTGCTGCTGCTCTCGCGCCTGGAGATCGACCGCGGGGGCGGCGACCACGCGCCGCTGGATGTCGCCGCCCTGCTGGAGAGCATCCGCCACGATGCCCAGGCGCTGGCCGGCGAACGCCAGACCCTGACGGTGGCCGTCGACGAGCCCCGCCAGCTGGTGGGCAGCGAATCCGAAATCCGCAGCGCCATCTCGAACCTGGCCTTCAACGCCGTGCGCTACGCCGGCGACGGCTGCCATATCGAGTTGCGCTGGAAACCCCACCCCGACGGCGCCTGCGTGGAGGTGGCCGACGACGGCGAGGGCATCGACCCGGTGCACCTCCCGCGCCTCACCGAGCGCTTCTACCGCGTCGACAAGGGGCGCAGCACCGCCACCGGCGGCACCGGCCTGGGGCTCGCCATCGTCAAGCACGTGCTGCTGCGCCACGACGCCCGCCTCGCGATCGACTCGCGCCCCGGCCAGGGCGCGCGCTTCTGCTGCGTGTTCCCGGCAACCCGACTGCGTGCAAACGCCGCCAATGACCGCCACACCATCGAGGCCTATCCCGCCTCCCGGCAACGCTGAGGGTCCTTCTGTAGCACTGAGGGTCAGTCATCAATGTGATGCCCCTCGGCCGCCTCGCTGCCCTCCTGGGCGCTCTGCACCCACACTTCCACCTGCACCTCGCCGCGCTCGGCGAACTCCAGGGTCAGCGGGAAGCGATCACCCTCGTTCAGCGGTGCCACGAGGTTCAACAGCATCAGGTGGTGGCCGCCGCCGGGTCGCATGCGCTGGGTCATGCCGGGAGCGACCTCGAGCCGCTCGACGCGGCGCATGCGCATCACGCCGTCGTCCATCGTCATGTCGTGGATCTCGACGCTCTCGCTGGCCGGCGTACTGGCGCCCACCAGCACCGCGGGGGTGTCACCCGTCACGCTGATGTCCAGGTAGGCGGCACCGTGGGGCACGCTGGGCGGCGCCGGCGTGGCGAAGGGGTGGGCGATGCGCACGTCGTCCAGCGGGGTGTCGTGGGCCAGGGCGGGTGCCGCAACCATCAGGGCAGCGGCGCAAAACAGAGACAGGATGGGTCGCATGGGCTCTCCTCGGGATCCGCGATCGACAAGCGGCGCCGGCAGCGGGCGCCCTCGCCATCATAGCAGCCGCACGCCCGCCTCAGGGGGCGGCAAGATCGCCACTGCCGCGATAGTGGTGCTCCCACATCAGCACGGCGGCGGCCACGGCGCCGGGCAGCAGGAAGAGGTTGGCCAGGGGCAGCCAGGTAATCAGGGTGACCCAGCCGCCGTAGCTGAGCGTCGGCCACCAGCGCGCAGCGAGCCGGCGGCGCATGTCGGCGAAGCTCACCCGGTTGTTGTCCATGGGATAATCGAGGTAGGTGATGGCCATCACCCAGGCGGAGAAGAGCGCCCACAGCAGGGGCGAGGCCAGGTTGAGGCCGGGAATCCAACTGACGATGAACAGTACCGCGGCGCGGGGCAGGATATAGGCCAGCTTGACCAGTTCGCGTCCCAGGGCATCCATGGCGCTTCTGGCCAGGCCGCGGTCATCGAGCGGCTCGCGTCCGGTGGCGACGCGTTCCACCCGGGCGGCCAGAAAGCCGTAGAAGGGCGCGGCGATGAGGTGGGTGACGAGGGTGAAGGTGAAGAAGACGATCAGTACCAGGCTGATCACGAAGAGCGGCCAGATCAGCCACTCGAGCCAGCCGAGCCACCCCGGCACCATGGCCATCCAGGCCTCCAGCCAGCCGCCGAAATGGGCCAGCACATAATAGAACATGGCGGCATAGACCAGCAGGTTGACGAGGATGGGCGCGAAGACGTAGCGGCGCAGGCCGCGGGAGTAGACCAGCCGCGTGCCGCGGGTCAGGGCCGTCAAGGCGTCGTGCATGGGGCTTCCTTACAGAGACTGAACGGGCCGTCGCAGGTGGCGACGGCCCGTATTGACGGCCAAGATGCGCGCCGAATCAACCCTTGCGCGTCAGGGCGTCCTCGTCGATCTGGTCGGGGTCCATATGGCGGATGTCGAGGCCCTTGACCAGATAGATGACGTACTCGGCCAGGTTGTCGGCGTGGTCGCCCACCCGCTCCAGGGCGCGCAGGATCCACATCACGCTGAGCACCGGGCCGATGGCGCGGTTGTCCTCCATCATGAAGGTCATCAGCGAGCGCATGGCGCTGCCGTATTCGTCGTCCACCGCGTCGTCCTCGTGCACCACCTTGAGCGCCAGCTCGGTGTCGAAGCGAGCGAAGGCGGTCAGGGCGTCGCGCAGCATCTTGCGCACGTGCTCGCTGATGTGGCGCACCTCCACCAGGCCGCGCACGCCGTTGCCGCTGTCGATCAACGTCAGGGCGTTGCGGGCGATCTTGCTCGCCTCGTCGCCGATGCGCTCCAGGTCGGCGGTGGCGCGGATCACCGCCAGCACCAGGCGCAGGTCGGAGGCGGCCGGCTGGCGGCGGGCCAGCACGCGGGTGCACTCGTCGTCGATCTTGAGCTGCATCTCGTTGACCTGGTGGTCGCCGTCGCTGACCTGCTCGGCGAGGCGACTGTCGCCGTCGAGCAGGGCCTGGATCGCCTGCTGGACCTGCTGCTCGACCAGGCCGCCCATGGTCATCAGGTGGGTCTTGAGTTCCTCCAGCTCCTGGTTGAACTGGCGGGAGATGTGCTGGCTGTGGGTTTCGCTGGTGATATCCATGAGGCTCTCCTCGGGTCGCCGGATGTCGTTTCCTGACCGTTCAGGCCATGCGACCGGTGATGTAGTTCTCGGTGCGCGCCAGGCGCGGGTTGGTGAACAGGGTGTCGGTCGGGGCGTACTCCACCAGCCGGCCCTGCTGCAGGAAGGCGGTGTAGTCCGAGACCCGCGCCGCCTGCTGCATGTTGTGGGTGACCAGTATCAGCGTGAGCTGCCCCTTGAGGCTGCGGATCAGATCCTCGATCTTGAGCGTGGAGATGGGGTCGAGCGCCGAGGCCGGCTCGTCGAGGAGCAGTACCTCGGGCTCCACCGCCAGGGTGCGGGCGATCACCAGCCGCTGCTGCTGGCCGCCGGAGAGCGACCAGGCCGACTCGCGCAGGCGGTCCTTCACCTCGTGCCACAGCGCGGCGGCCGTCAGCGCCCACTCCACGATGTCATCGCGACGCCTCCGTGTCAGAACGCCGCGCAGGCGCAACCCGAACGCGACGTTGTCGTAGATCGACATGGGAAAGGGGTTGGGCGTCTGGAACACCATGCCCACTCGCCGGCGCAGGTCGTCCACCGCCACCTCGGGGGCGTGGATGTCCTGTCCCTCGAGGCGAATCCGGCCGGCGTGGCTCACCGTTTCGTCGAGGTCGTGCAACCGATTGAGCGCCCGCAGCAGGGTCGACTTGCCGCAGCCGGAGGGCCCGATGAAGGCCGTCACGCAGTGGCGCGGCACGCGCAGGGTCAGCGCCTCGAGGGCCGGGCTGTCGCCATAGGCGAGGCTCAGCCCCTCGATGTCGAAGCAGCTCGCTTCGGGCGAGAAGTCGATGACCGGGCCGCGCGACGGCCGGCTGACCGTGGCCTTGACGGTCGGCCGCCCCTCCTCCGGGATCGCTTGCGGATTCACGTTCGCCCCTCCCTCACTGACGCGACAGGGCCGCGTGGCGCGTGCGGACATGATGACGCAGAAATATTGCAGTCAGGTTAAGCACCAGGATCACCAGCACCAGCAGCAGTGCCGTGGCGAACACCAGCGGCATCGCCGCCTGGACGTCATCGCCGTGGAAGGCGCTGTCGTAGACGTGGTACCCCAGGTGCATGAACTTGCGATCAAGATGCAGGAAGGGGAAGTCGCCGTCCACCGGGATCTGCGGGGCCAGCTTGGCCACCCCCACCAGCATCAGCGGCGCCACCTCGCCGGCCGCCCGGGCCACGGCGAGGATCACCCCGGTGAGCATGGCCGGCACCGCCATGGGCAGGACCACCCGGCTGAGCATCTCCAAGCGCGTGGCGCCCAGCGCCAGGGCGCCTTCCCGCTGGTGGGCGGGGATGCGCGCCAGCCCCTCCTCGGTGGCCACGATCACCACCGGCAGGGTGAGCAGGGCGAGCGTCAGCGAGGCCCACAGCAAGCCCCCGGTGCCGAAGGTGGGCGACGGCAGGCGGTCCTCGAAGAACCAGTCGTCCAGCGTGCCGCCGATGCCGTAGACGAAGACGCCGAGGCCGAAGACGCCATAGACGATCGAGGGTACGCCGGCGAGGTTGCGCACGGCGATGCGCACCAACCTCGTCAGGCGCCCCTGGTGCGCCACCTCGTTGAGGTAGAAGGCCGCCAGCACCCCGAAGGGCGTGACCAGCAGCGACATCAGCAGCACCATCAGCACCGTGCCGAAGATCGCCGGCCACACCCCGCCGGCGCTGTTGGCCGCGCGCGGCCCCTCGGAGAGGAAGCGCCACAGCCCGCGCCCCCAGGCGACCAGCTTGCCGAGCGGCGACAGCGCATTGGGGCGTGTGGCGGCGAGGACCTCGACCAAGGGCTGGCGGAAGCGACGGCCGTCGACGCTCTCCAGCACCAGGGTGGTCTCGTCCATGGCCGCACGCAGGTGCGCCACGCGCTCGCTGGCCGCCGCCAGGGCGCGGCGCGCCGCCGTGTCCTCGGGGTCGGCCTCCAGGCGGCGCACCAGGGGGCGGATCGTCTCCCGCTCCAGGGTCTCGCGCGCCTCGCGCAGCCGTTCTAGCGCCGCCAGGCGCGCCGCGAGGCGAGCCCAGGCCGTGTCGCCGGGGGCGGCGGTTTCTGACTCCCACCCCGGCGTCTCCGGCCCCGGCTCGACGGCCACCAACCGGCCGATGAAGGTGCCCCAGCGGCGGCGCTCCAGCACCACCAGCTCGGGGGGATAGGTCTGCGCCGCGATGCGCGCCACCGGCAGCCACTCCCAGACATCGCCGTCACGGTCGCGATTGCCCGTGAAGTAGAGGCGTTCGCGCCCCTCGCTCTCGGGCAGGGGCAGCTCGCGCACGGTCCACCCGGCCAACTGGCGGCCGTCGTCGAGCTCCACCAGCGCCACGGAGGCCGGCCAGAAGTGCCCCAGGCCGCGCACCGCGAGCAGCGTTAGCAAGCTGCCCAGCAGCAGCAGCGACAGCGCCACGCTGCCGGCGGCCAGCCAGGCGCCGGCTCCTTCCCCCGCCGCCCGGCGACGCGCCCACAAGCGGCTCATCGCGGCCCTCCCAGCCGGCGATAGCGGCGGTACAGCCGGGTGCGCACCAGCTCGGCCAGGGTATTGACGAGAAAGGTGAAGGCGAACAGCGCCAGGGCCGCCAGCAGCAGCAGGCGGTAGTCCGGGCTGCCCGGCGTGGCCTCGGGCAGTTCGATGGCGATGCTCGCCGCCATGGCACGCATGCCCTCCAGGGGGCTCAGGCTCATCAGGGCGCTGTTGCCGCTGGCCAGCAGCACGATCATGGTCTCGCCCACCGCACGCCCGGCCCCGATCATCACCGCCGCGAAAACCCCCGGGGCCGCCGCCGGCAGTACCACCCGCCACAGCGCCTGCCAGCGAGTCGCCCCCAGTGCCTGGGCGCCCTCGGCCAGGCTCGCCGGCACCCCGGCCAGCGCCTCCTCGGCCAGGGCGTAGACGCTCGGCAGCACCGCAAAGCCCATGGCGAGACCGACGATCAGGGCGTTGCGCGCGGCATAGTGCAGCCCCAGCTCGGCCGCCAGCCAGGCGCGCAGGTCGCCGCCGAAGAGCAGGCCCTCGAGCCATGGCGCCAGGGCCATGGCCCCCCATCCCAGGGCGACCAGCCAGGGCAGCAGCCACAGCCCCGCCCAGGCCAGCGGCAGGCGGCGGCGCAGGCCCGCCGGCAGCCAGCGCCACAGCCCGCCGGCCAGCAGCGCCCCGGCGGGGAGTGCCAGCAGCAGCGCCGCCGCCCCGGCCAGGTGACGCTCCACCCAGGGCGCCAGCACCAGGCCGGCGACGAAGCCGATGACCACCCCCGGCAGCGCCTCCATCAGCTCCAGGGTCGGCTTGAGCCGGGCCCGCAGGCGCGGCGACATGAACAGCGCCGAGTGCATCGCCGCCCCCAGGGCCAGGGGCAGAGCGAAGAGCAGTGCCCAGAAGGCCGCCTTGAGCGTTCCCCAGGCCAGCGGCGTGAGCGTCGCCTCCACTCGGGCCAGGCTCACGCCGTCGTCGAACAGGACCGGTATGGCCTCCACCGCCAGGAAGACGCCGATAGCCAGCACCGCCAGGATCACGCCCAGGCCACCGGCCGTGATCAGGGCCGAGGCGAGACGATCACGCCGGTGGCGCCGGCGGGTACGCGGCAGCGAAGCCGAAAAACGCTCGATCATGCTGTGCAGGGTAAGACACCTTGATGACAGATGGGTGACAGGCTCACTCCGCGCCGAGCGGGGCCAGCCCCAGGCGGCGTCTCTGGCCGGCCAGCCGGTTGTCGGGCAGGGCGACGAACCCCAGCGAGGTCACGCTGGCCTGACCCGCCGGCGAGAGCACCAGGTCCAGGAAGGCGCGCTCCGGCCCGGGCAGGGTCCCCTCCGGCGGCAGGTTGAGGTAGAGATAGAGCGAGCGACTCAGCGGATAGTCGCCGTGGCGCACCGCCTCGACCGTGGGGCGCCGGAGCACCCCCTGGTCATCCACCAGGGCCAGCGCCTTCACCGAGGGGGTGAGATGGTTCAGGCCGGCATAGCCGATGGCGCTGCGCGTCTCGCCCACCGCGGCCACCACGGCCGCCGAGCCGGGGTGCTCGTTGAGCGCGCGGCGATACTCGCCGCCGCACAGGGCGCGCTGACGGAAGAGCCCATAGGTGCCCGAGGCCAGGTTGCGGCCGTGCAGTTCGATGCGTCCCGGGGGCGACTCGAACCCCAGCTGCGACCAGTGGGTGATGGCCTGTTCGGCCCCGCAGCGGCGCGTGCGCGAGAAGATGGCGTCGAGGGTTGGCCGGTCGAGCGCGGTCAGGGGGTGGTGGCGATGCACCACCACTGCCAGGGCATCGCGGGCGATCTCGATCTCCACCGGCGGGTAGCCGTGGCGGGCGATGAATGCCTCGCGCTCCACCTCGCGCATGGGGCGCGACATGGGCCCCAGGCGGGTGGTGCCGGCCGCCAGGGCCGGCGGGGCGCTGGCCGAGCCGCTGGTCTGCAGCTGCAGGCGAATGCCCGGATGGCGCTCGGTGAGCTGCTCCCCCCAGCGCAGCATCAGCCCCGCCAGGGTATCGGAGCCCATGGCACCCAGCGTGCCCACCGGTTCGATCCCCTCCGGCTCGGCGCGCACCGCCGTGGCCAGCAGCAGGCCGACGGCCAGCAGCCCCGCCAGGCTGGAGCCCGAGCGGCCTAGGCGTATAAGATGGCGCTCCGGGCGCCGGCGCTGCGGTGCAACACCCCGGCCCCGGTGGGTCTTTCTCCACAACAACAAGCCGAGCTTGCGACACCTCATGACAGACCTCGACGATGTACCCGCCCCGCAGGGGCAACTGACGCTGAAACTGCTGGCCAGCCGCCAGGATACCAACCTCTACGGCGACATTCCCGGCGGCTGGCTGGTGCGCCACATGGACCAGGCCGCGGAGCTCGCCGCCGGGCGCGAGGCCCTGGGGCGCACGGCCACCGTGGCCATCGAGGCCATGGATTTCCTGTGCCCGGTACGGGTCGGATCCACGGTCAACATCTTCACCCGCGTGCGCGACATCGGCCACAGCTCGATCAAGATCGACGTGGAAGTGTGGATCCGCTCGCCCCACGAGCGCGACCCCGACGAGCTCAACAAGGTCACCGAAGCGCGTTTCGTGATGGTGGCGCTGGACGACAACGGTCGCATTCGCTCGGTGCACCGCGGCGAGGCGCGTCAATGACAGGGGCGCCCTGAGGCGCCCCTGTGCTGCGGCCGGGTGACGCGCCGCTCAGGCGCCGACCTGCGCGCGCGCCTTGAGGTAGGCGAATTCGCCGACGTCGGTGAAGCGGCGCACCAGCTGCTGGAAGGCCATGTAGGACTCGTAGACCTTGGCCGAGTCCGCATCGTTGTCGACCTGCTCCTGGATGACGGTCTGGGAGGCCTCGTGGAGCGCCGCCATGACGTCGTCGGGGAAGCTTCGCAGCTCGACGCCGTGCTCGTCGACCAGGGTGTCCAGCGCCTGGGCGTTGCGGAAGGCGAACTCGCTGATCATCGCCAGGTTGGAGGCGCGGGCCGCCTCGGTGACCACCGCCTTGAGGTCGTCGGGCAGCTCGTTCCAGGCATCCAGGTTGACCGTCCCCTCGAGGATCGCCGAAGGCTCGTTCCAGGCCGAGGTGTAGTAGTAGTCGGCCACCTGGTGCAAGCCGAAGGCCAGGTCGTTGTAGGGGCCCACCCAGTCGGCGGCGTCCAGCACCCCGGTCTGCATGGAGGTGAAGATCTCCGAGCCGGGCATGTTGACGGTGGTGACGCCGATGCGGTTCATCGCCTCGCCGGCCAGGCCCGGCAGGCGCAGCTTGAGGCCCTGCATGTCGTCGAGCGAGTTGATCTCCTTCTTGAACCAGCCGGCCATCTGGGTACCGGTGTTGCCCACCGGGAAGGGCTTGAGGTTGTGCTTGGCGTAGACCTCGTCCCACAGCTCCTGGCCGCCGCCGTGGTAGAGCCAGGCGTTGGTTTCGGTGGTGTTCATGCCGAAGGGCACGGCGGTGAAGAACTGCGCCGCGGCCGCCTTGCCGCGCCAGTAGTAGGAGGCGGAGTGGCCCATCTCGGCGGTCCCGGCGGCCACGGCATCGAAGACCTCCAGCGGTGGCACCATCTCGCCGGCGCCGTGCACCTGCACCCGCATGCGCCCGGCGGAGAGCCGCTCGATGCGCGCGGCGAAGTCGTTGGCGCCGGTGCCCAGGGCGGGGAAGTTCGTCGGCCAGGAGGTGACCATGTTCCAGGTGATGGTCTCCTGGGCCTTGGCAGTGGCAACGAAGGGCGCGGCGGCGATACCGGCGGCCCCCAGGCCGGCGGTCTTGAGGGTGTTCTTGAGAAAGTGACGGCGTTGCATGGCGGGCATGACTCCGGGGTGAGTTATTCTGATCCGCAGCGTCGCGTGCGGCGTGTCCGCCAAAGAGTATGCGGCAAGGCCGATTTAGCCGGCAAGCCGACCCACCGACAGCGCCGTCAACGACGCCTCATAACGGCGTCAACTTGGCAAACCCCAGCACCAGCCACTTGTCCCCTTCGCCCTCGAAGCTCACCTGCACCCGGGCGCGCTGCCCCTCGCCCTCGGCATTGAGGATCACCCCCTCGCCGAACACCGGATGGCTGACGCGCTGGCCCAGGCACAGGCTCGGCAGGTCGCCGCCGCCGTTGACCGTGGTCTGCTGCGACAGACCGACAGCGGGCCGGGTCGCGGTCAGCGGCCGGGAAACCTGGCCGCGCAGGCGCACTTCCTCGAGGTATTCCTCGGGGATCTCGCGCAGAAAGCGCGACGGCCGCTGGTAGGTCTCCTTGCCGTGCAGGCGGCGGATCTCGGCGTGGGTGAGGTAGAGCTTGCGCATGGCGCGGGTCAGACCCACGTAGCAGAGCCGCCGCTCCTCCTCGAGGCGGCCGGGCTCCTCCAGCGACATCCGGTGGGGAAAGAGGCCTTCTTCCACCCCGGCGATGAACACCACCGGAAACTCCAGCCCCTTGGCCGAGTGCAGGGTCATCAGCTGCACGCCGTCCTCGAACTCGTCGGCTTCGTGATCGCCGGCATTGAGCGCCGCCTCGGCGAGAAAGGCCTCCAGCGCCACGGCACCCTCGCCCACTTCGGGCGGGTCGAGCGCCTCGCCCTGGGTGAAGGCGCGAGCGGCGTTGACCAGCTCCTCGAGGTTCTCGACGCGCGCCTGGCCCTTCTCGCCCTTCTCGTTCTGATGATGAGTAATCAGGCCGCTGCGCTCGATGATGTGGGCGACGATCTCGTGCAACGCCATGCCGGCGGTCGCGTTGTCCAGCGCCTCGACGAGGTCGGCGAACGCGGTCAGCGCCGACCCGGCACGCCCCTTGAACGCGCCTTGGGCCAGGCCGTCGTGCAGCGCCTGCCACAGCGAGACGCCGCTCTCCCGGGCGCGGCTGCGCACTTGCTCCACGGTGCGGGTACCGATGCCGCGCGCCGGTACGTTGACGATGCGCTCCAGCGAGGCGTCGTCGTCACGGTTGAGCAAGAGTCGCAGGTAGGCCAGGGCGTTCTTGATCTCCAGGCGCTCGTAGAAGCGCTGGCCGCCATAGATGCGGTAGGGCATGCCCTGGCGGATCAGTGTTTCCTCGATCACCCGCGACTGGGCATTGGAGCGGTAGAGGATGGCGACCTCGCGGCGGTTGAAGCCGGCGTCGACCTTCTCCTTGATGGTGTCGACGATAAAGCGCGCCTCGTCGAGGTCATTGAAGCCGCTGTAGACCGAGATCGGTTCACCGTGGTCGCCTTCGGTCCACAGCGCCTTGCCCAGGCGGTCAGCATTGTGGCGGATCAGGGCGTTGGCGGCATCGAGGATGAGGCTGGTGGAGCGGTAGTTCTGCTCCAGGCGCACCGTGCGGGTGCCCAGGAACTCCTGCTCGAAGCGTCGCAGGTTCTCGACCCGCGCGCCGCGCCAGCCGTAGATCGACTGGTCGTCGTCGCCGACCACGGTCATCGGCGTGGTCAGGCCGGTGAGCAACTTGAGCCAGGCGTACTGCAGGGTGTTGGTGTCCTGGAACTCGTCGACCAGCACGTGGCCGAAGCGCTCGCGGTAGTGGGCGAGCAGCGCCGGGTTGTCGCGCAAGAGCTCCAGGCTTCTCAGCAGCAGCTCGCCGAAGTCCACCAGCCCGCCGCGCTCGCAAGTGAGCTGGTAGCGCTCGTAGAGCTCGACCATCTGCCCCAGGTAGGCATCGCCGTGGGCGTCGACCTGGTGGGGGCGCAGTCCCTCCTCCTTGCAACCCGAGATGAAGGAGAGCACCTGGCGCGGCGGAAAGCGTTCGTCGTCGATCCGGTGGTCCTTCAGCAGGCGCTTGATCAGGCGCAACTGGTCGTCGGTGTCGATGATCTGGAAGTGCTGCGGCAGGCGCGCGTCCTGCCAGTGGGTGCGCAGCAGGCGGTGGGCGATGGCGTGGAAGGTGCCCACCCACACGTTGCGCAGCGAGAGCCCCAGCAGCGCCTCCAGACGGGTGCGCATCTCGCGCGCTGCCTTGTTGGTGAAGGTCACGGCAAGCACCGCGTAGGGCGAGAGCCCCTCAGCCTGCATCAGCCAGGCAATACGGTGCACCAGCACCCGGGTCTTGCCCGAACCGGCCCCGGCCAGCACCAGCAGGTTGCCCTGGGGGGCGCTCACCGCCTCGCGCTGGGCCGGGTTCAACTGATCGAGGATCGCCGTGACGTCATCCATGGGGAAGGCATCGCTGCTTGGAAAATGGGCCGACAGCTTAGCATACTGGCCCGCCCAATCATCGCGGCGAGCGGCGCCGGGAATAGGGCAGTCGCAGTTGATGGCACCCAGGGAAGAGAGGGGGAAAGTGGGAGGCCGGCTCTGCCGGCCGAAGGCACCGAAAGGGGCCCAGATGGGGCAGCGCTGCGCGCTGCTTCGCGAGCTGAAGCTCCCTCCCACACATAACTGCGATAGCCCTGTCGCCGGGAAAGCCGCGTTGCCGGGCGCCTATGGCTTGCCTTCCTGCTCCGGGAACCTAAGCGGCGTCAGGCTCTTCTTCACCGCCTTGAGCTGCTCGGCGAGCCTGGGCCCGCGGGTCTTGGCCACGCCCACGGCGAGCACGTCGACCAGCACCAGGTGGGCGATGCGCGAGCTCATGGGGGTGTAGATCTCGGTGTCCTCGTGGACGTCGATGTAGAGCGGCAGGGTCACCTCTTCAGCCAGCGGCGAGCCGCTGGGGCACAGGCCGATCACCGTGGCGCCGGCCTCGCGGGCCAGGCGCACGCTGGCCACCAGCGCACGGGTGCGACCGGTCTGGGAGATCGCCACCACCACGTCGCCCTCCTTGAGGGTCACCGCCGACATGTTCTGCATGTGCGGGTCGGCGTAGGCGGCGGTGGAGATCTGCAGGCGGAAGAACTTGTGCTGGGCGTCGAAGGCCACCGCGCCGGAGGCGCCGAAGCCGTAGAACTCCACCCGGTTGGCCATGGCCAGCGCCTGGATGGCGCGGCTCAGGGCATCGTTGTCGAGGCGGTCGCGCACCGACAGCAGGGTGCCCACGGTGGAGTCGAAGATGCTCTGGGAGAACTCGGCGACGGAATCGTCGTCGTTCATCGAGAACTGCGCGAACTGGCTGCCCGAGGCGAGCATCTGCGCCAGCTTGAGCTTGAAGTCCTGGAAGCCGTTGCAACCCAGGGCCCGGCAGAAGCGCACCACCGTCGGCTCGCTCACCTTGGCCTCGGTGGCCAAGTCGACGATGCGCATGTGGATCACTTCCTCGGGGTTGCGCAGGACGAAGCGCGCCACTTTCTGCTCGGAGCGGCGAAAGTGCTCCATGCGGCGTCTCATGTCATCGAAGAGGGCGCGGCTCACGCGAAACTCCTTGCTGGTAGCGGCAGTGGACGGGCCGAGGCAGGCAACCCCGACAGGTTCCCAGTATGCCCCATCCCGGGTCCTGTCGGGGAGTCTCCACCACCGAACGTGGAATGGCGCAGAGCGTCATCATTCTGTCAAGTAGGGTATAGTAAGAAACAGCGTGTCATGCCGAATGCCCGGCACGGGACGGCCCACGCCAAGAGAAGAGCAACAAAGAAGGAAGGAACAGTAGGGAGAGTCGAACATGCGCAATGTCGAACGCGTTACCTCCGTCAAGAGCCAGCTTCTCGACATCTACATGAGCATGGAAGTGGCGGAACATCAGCATCGTTCGCGCAGCGCCGCCCAGCGCAACCTGCGGGCCCGGCGCGGCATCGAGCTCCACCAGGAGTTCAAGCAGCTCGAGCGCGACATCGCCGACCTGGTCGACGACGAGAAACACTGAACCGGCCGCCAGCAGGCGACCGGCGCGAAAGCCGCTACCCGCCCCCGACGGCAGGGGCGGGAGGGGTGTTTTACCCCAGCAGCGAGTTGACGAACACCGCGATCACGCCCAGCGGCGCCACGTAGCGCGCCACCACGACCCACAGGGTCTCGGTGCCGCCGGACAGGCCCAGCTCCTGAGCCACGCCCTGGCGATCCAGGCACCAGGCGGCGAACAGGATGGCGCCCAGGCCGGTCAGCGGCAGCAAGATCTTGCTGGTGAAGTTATCCAACAGATCGAAGACGTTGAAGCCGAGAATCAGGACGTCGCCCAGCAGGTTGAACGACAGCAGCGCCAGGATGCCCAGGACCCAGACCCCCAGGCCGCAGACCAGGGTGGCTGACACCCGCGACAGCGGCGTGCGCTCCTCGATGAACTCCACCACCGGCTCGAGCAGCGAGATCGCCGAGGTCAGGGCGGCAAAGGTGAGCAGCAGGAAGAACATCAAACCGAGAATCGTACCCCCGGCCATGTTGCCGAAGGCGAGCGGCAGGGTAACGAAGATCAGCCCCGGGCCGGAGGCCAGATCCAGGCCGTTGGCGAAGACGATGGGGAAGATCGCCAGGCCGGCGAGCAGGGCAATGGCGGTATCCAGAATGATCACCGTGCGCGCCGTGCTCAGCAGGTTGACGTCCTCGCCCAGGTAGGAGCCATAGGCCATCATGATGCCCATGCCCAGCGACAGGGTGAAGAAGGCCTGGCCCATGGCCGCCAGCACCACCTCGCCACTCACGGCACTCCAGTTGGGGCTGAACATGAAGGCCAGCGCCTCGCCGAAATGGCCGGTGGTAATGCCGTAACCCACCAGCACGAGCATCAGCACCACCAGGGCCGGCATCAGGGTACGCACCGCGCCCTCCAGGCCCTTGGTCACGCCGCGTGCCACGATACCGATCACCAGCACCATGAAGAGGGTATGCCACAGCAGCAGCAGGCCGGGACTGCCCAGCATGCCGGTGAAGAGGGCGCCGATGCCATCGGCATCTTGACCGCTGAAATTGCCGCTGACCGAGCCCAGGGTGTAGTAGAGCGACCAGCCGCCGATCACGCTGTAGAAGGAGAGGATCAGGAAGGCGCCCAGCACGCCGCTGATACCCACCAGAATCCAGCCGGGGAAATGTCCGCCCCGCTTGGCGAGATCGGCCATGGCATTGATGGGGTTCTCCTGCCCGCGCCGGCCGATCAGCCACTCCGCCACCAGGATCGGCAGGCCAATCAGGCCGATGCACAGCAGGTAAACGAGCACGAAGGCCGCCCCGCCGCTCTCGCCCACCATGTAGGGAAATTTCCAGATGTTGCCCAGGCCGACCGCCGAGCCGGCGGCGGCGAGCACGAAGGTCATCTTCGAGGACCACTGTGCATGGGTGAGCTTCGACATGAATCACCTATTGTTGTGAATATGGTTGTTGATGTGCTTCAAGGCGATTATTACAGCAAGATTGGATGGAATATCGCCCGAATGACGGCAAATCTATCCGATCATACGCTCGATGGCCAGCCACGGTGGGCAGCCTTGCACCAATGGGGGAGGCGTCACAGGAAAGCGCTAGAAGAACGAGGTCTGACGTTCGCCGGCGAAGTCGGCCAGCGCCGGCAGCGCCAGCGCTCGGCACGGCGGGCATGCAGCGACCGAGCAAGCTGTGGGGCCTGGTGAATGTCGGGAGTATGCACAAAGAGGAAAGGGGTTTTCCCCAGTTTTATCCACAGGGCGAGACGCTCGATCCAGAGGGGAACGTCGTGCTGGTTGAGGGCCTTATCGTCGTGGCCGATGCAGCGCACCAGAGTCTCGCTGCCCGTGGAAAGCCCGTGTAATGGGCGTTTCGGGGTCGCGCGCTGGGCCTGGCGCCGGGGAGGCGTCTCCCCGGGCCATGTCGCCTAGCGCGAACGAGCCTCAAGCATTACCCGGTTGGCACTCCATGTTATCAACAATCGGTTGGTGGCCGCCTCAGCCATCCCCTTGTGGGAAAATGGCAGCGATGCTACTCGACGGTGACGGACTTGGCCAGATTGCGTGGCTGATCGACGTCGGTGCCCTTGAGGACCGCCACGTGGTAACTGAGCAGCTGCAACGGCAGAGTGTAGAGGATGGGAGCCAGCGCTTCGTGCACGTAGGGCAGGCGCAGTACACGAATGCCGGGCTCCTCGGCCAGCGCCACCTGTTCGTCGGCGAACACGAAGAGTTCGCCGCCGCGTGCGCGCACCTCCTGAAGGTTGGACTTGAGCTTGTCGAGCAGCTCATCGTTGGGCGCCACGGCAATCACCGGCATCTCGCTGTCCACCAGCGCCAGCGGCCCGTGCTTGAGCTCGCCGGCCGGGTAGGCCTCAGCATGGATATAGGAGATTTCCTTGAGCTTGAGCGCCCCCTCCAGGGCGATGGGGAAGTGGGTGCCGCGCCCCAGGAAGAGCGCATGGTGCTTCTCGGCGAAGGCCATCGACAGGGCTTCGATCTCATCATCCAGCGCCAGCACCTGCTCGACCAGACGCGGCAGGCCGCGCAGCGCCGAGACCAGTTCCGCCTGCAGCGCTGCATCGAGCCCTCGGGTGCGGCCCAGCGCCAGCGTCAGCAGCATCAGAGCGGCCAGCTGGGTGGTGAACGCCTTGGTGGAGGCGACCCCGATCTCGGGCCCGGCCTGGGTCATCAGGGTGAGGTCGGACTCGCGCACCAGGGAGCTGCCCGGCACGTTGCAGATCGCCAGGCTGGCGAGATACCCCCGTTCGCGGGCGAAGCGCAGCGCCGCCAGGGTGTCGGCGGTCTCGCCGGACTGCGACAGGGTGACGAACAGGGTGCCTTCGGGCACCACCACCTGGCGGTAGCGGTACTCCGAGGCCACCTCCACCTGCACCGGCACCCCGGCGTAGCGCTCCAGCCAGTAGCGCGCCACCAGCCCGGCGTGATAGCTGGTGCCGCAGGCGACGATGTGCACCTGCTTGACCCGCTCGAACAGCGCCCGGGCCTCGGGGCCGAAGCTCTCGACCAGCACCGCCTGGTCACCCAGGCGCCCCTCCAGCGCCGCGGCGATCACCGCCGGTTGCTCGTGGATCTCCTTGAGCATGAAGTGGCGATAGGCGCCCTTGCTGGCGGCGCCGTCGCCGTGCTCGAAGGTGGCCACCTCCCGCTCCACCGCGCGGCCGGTGGTGTCGTAGACGTCGATGCGGCCGCCGTCGGCGAGGCGCACCACGTCGCCCTCCTCCAGGTAGAGGAAGCGATCGGTGACCTGCAGCAGGGCCAGCGGGTCGGAGCCGACGAAGGCCTCGTCGATGCCCACCCCCACCACCAGCGGGCTGCCCTGGCGGGCACCGATGACCACGTCGGGCTCGTCGGCATGCACCACGGCCAGGGCATAGGCGCCCTCCAGGCGAGCGAGCGCGCGCTGCACCGCGGTGAGCAGATCGCCGCACTGACGGTAGTCACGGTCGATCAGGTGCGCCACCACCTCGGTGTCGGTCTGGGAGGTGAAACGGTAGCCGGCGGCGGCGAGCTCCTCGCGCAGCGCCTCGTGGTTCTCGATGATGCCGTTGTGGACCACGGCGAGGCGCTCCCCCGAGCAGTGGGGATGGGCGTTCTCCTCGGTGGGTCGCCCGTGGGTGGCCCAGCGGGTATGGGCGATGCCGCAGCGCCCGGCCATAGGCTCGGCGACCAGCCGGTCGGCCAGTGCCGCCACCTTGCCGACCGCGCGGCTGCGCTGCAGGCGCCCTTGGGGCGACTGCACGGCCATGCCGGCCGAGTCGTAGCCGCGGTACTCGAGGCGCTTGAGTCCCTCGAGCAGAATTCCTTCCACGTTGCGCTGGGCCACGGCCCCGACGATGCCACACATGGTGCTCTCCTTTTAATCCTGGTTGGCTTTGCTGGGCCGCGGCCAGTCGGCCTTGCTCACCTGGCGGGCCCGCGACACGGCCAGAGCATGGTCCGCCACGTCCTTGCTGATCGTCGACCCGGCGCCCACGGTGGCGCCGCGGCCGACACTCACCGGCGCCACCAAGGCGGTGTTGGAGCCGATGAAGGCGTCGTCGCCGATCTCGGTGCGGTGCTTGTTGGCGCCGTCGTAGTTGCAGGTGATGGTGCCCGCGCCCACGTTCACGCCGCGCCCCAGGCGGGCATCGCCCACGTAGCTCAGGTGGTTGATCTTGCTGCCCTCGCCCACCTCGACGTTTTTGGTCTCGACGAAGTTGCCCACCTTGGCGCCCACCGCCAGGCGCGACCCCGGCCGCAACCGGGCGAAGGGGCCGATGCGGCCGCGTCCGGCGATCACCGCGCCCTCGATGACACTGTGGGGCTCGATCACCGTCTCGGCCCCGATGTAGCTGTCGCGGATCACGCAGTGGGGGCCGACGCGCACGCCCTCGCCGAGCTCCACCTCGCCCTCGAAGACGCAGCCCACGTCGATCTCCACGTCGTGGCCGCAGCGCAGCGCACCCCGCACGTCGAGGCGCGCGGGATCGGCCAGTGCCGTACCCTCGCGCATCAGTCGCTCGGCGAGACGGGCCTGGTGGGCACGCTCGAGGCGCGCCATCTGCAGCCGGTCGTTGACGCCCTCCACCTCCAGCGCTTCCCCGGGCTGGGCAGTCGCGATGCTGACCCCCTCGGCGGCCGCCATGGCGATGATATCGGTCAGGTAGTATTCGCCCTGGGCGTTGTCGGCGGAAAGCCGGGGCAGCCAGCGGCGCAGCTGGTCGGCGGTCATCGCCATGATCCCGGTGTTGCACTCGCGCACCGCCCGTTCGCGCTCGCTGGCATCCTTGTGCTCGACGATGGCCACCGCCTCGCCGGCGGCATTGCGCAGCACCCGGCCATAGCCGCTGGGGTCCTCGAGGGTGACGGTAAGCAGTGCCAGGCGCGACTCGCTGACTTCGGCGAGCAGCGCCGCCAGGGTGTCGCGGCGGATCAGCGGCACGTCGCCGTAGAGTACCAGCACCTTGCCCTGGCCCAGCGCCTCGAGGGTCTGGGCCACGGCGTGGCCGGTGCCCTTCTGCTCGGCCTGGCGGGCAAAGTGCACCGGGTAGTCGGCCAGCGCCTCGCGCACCGCCTCGGCGCCGTGGCCGACCACCACGTGCAGGCGGTCCGCCGCCAGTTCACTTGCCGTGTCGAGCACATGGCGCACCATCGGCTTGCCGGCCAGGCGATGCAGCACCTTGGGCCGGCTCGAGCGCATCCGCGTGCCCTGTCCGGCCGCCAGAATCACCACGTCAAGGCTCATCGGGACTCCTCGTCGATTCGTTCATTGGTCGGTTCCATCCTTTGCCAGTGTAC
This sequence comes from Halomonas sp. NO4, assembly GCF_010994375.1. Lineage (GTDB taxonomy): Bacteria > Pseudomonadota > Gammaproteobacteria > Pseudomonadales > Halomonadaceae > Halomonas. The sequence goes on along the minus strand of NZ_WHMA01000003.1, from coordinate 245,971 downwards.
ACCCGGCCATCAGCGCCGCACCTCCAGCCCCAGCGCTTCGACCCGCGCCGCACCGAAGGTGTCGACGAAGGCGGGGCTCACCCAGCTTTCCCAACGGTCGTCGCGCCGCACCAGCATCAGCACCGCCAGCGCCTCGCGGCGCGCCAGTGCCATGCCCTCCTCCTCGCCGAGCACCGTCAGCGCCGTGGCCCAGGCGTCGGCCCAGGCGTTGGAGGGGTGCGCCACGGTGACCGATGCCAGGCCATGGGTGATGGGACGGCCCGTGCGCGGGTCGAGGGTGTGGGAGTAGCGCTGCCCGTCCGCCTCAAAAAAGTTGCGGTAATCGCCGGAGGTGGCCACCGAGATGTCGTGCAGGGGCAGAATATGGGTGGCCTCCTGGCGGTCGTCGAGGGGCGCCTCGATGCCGATCCGCCAGGGTTCGCTGTCGCCGTCGCGCCATCCGGCCACCTTCAGGTCGCCGCCCAGGTTGACCAGGTAGTGCTCGAGGCCCTCGTCGGCCAGGTAGTCCGCCACCCGGTCGGTAGCGTAGCCCTTGGCCACTGCGGAGAGATCCACGAAGACATCGCGGGTGCGCCGCGCCCGCTGCCGCTCGGCATCGACCTCGAGGCTGTCGGGACCGATCTCGGCGAGGCGCTCGCGCAGGGTCGCCTCGTCCGGCACCTCGCGGGGCCGCGCCTCGGGGCCGAAGCTCCACAGGTTGACCAGCCCGCCGATGGTGACGTCGAAGGCGCCGCCGCTCGCCTCGGCCACCCCCTCGCTGATCGCCAGCACCTCGATCAACTCCGGCGAAAGCGACTGCCACTCGCCCACCGGCGCGGCGTTGAAGGCGGAGAGCTCGGAGTTGTCGCGGTAGGTGGACATGTTGGCATCGACCGCCTCCAACTCGGCCAGGATGCCCTCCTCCAGCGCCTGTACCTTCCCCACCGTGAGCGACTCGGCGAGGGTCACCTGGTAGAAGGTGCCGAAGATGGCGCCTTCCAGGCGCACCGGCGGCTCCACGGGCCGGTCGCTCTCCGAACAGCCGGCGAGCAGCACCAGCAGGACCAGCGGCCAGAACCGGAAGCGTAGCAGCATTCTCATGCGACCTCCTTGCGGCAGTCTCATGGCCAGAAGACCCACAGCAGCCAGGCGCCCAGCACCAGACGGTAGATGACGAAAGGCTGCATGCCGATACGGCGGATGAAGGCCAAGAAGTAGTGGATGCACAGGTAGGCGCTCACCCCGGAGAGCAGCGTGCCGACGCCCAGCGCCGTCCAGTCGATGGCCTGGGGCTGGCGAAACAGGCCCAGCGCCTCCAGTCCGCCGGCCAGGAGAATCACCGGAATCGACAGCAGGAAGGAGAAGCGCGCCGACGCCTCGCGGCTCAACCCGAGCAGCAGTGCCGCGGTGATGGTGATGCCGGAGCGCGAGGTGCCGGGTATCAGCGCCAATGCCTGGGCAAAGCCGATGACCAGCGCATCCCTCAGGGTGAGCTGGTACTCGCTGCGCCGGCCGCGGTGCCCCCAGTCCGCGTAGCCGAGGAGCAGCCCGAAACCGATCAGCGAGGCGACGAGCAGCAGCGGCGAACGCATGCCGAGCGCGATCACGTCGCGAAAGAGCAGCCCGAAGACGCACACCGGCACGGTGGCGAGCAGCACCCACCAGCCCAGGCGGGCATCGGCGTTGCCGCGCGCGCCGCCAAGCGACGCCAGCCAGGCCGTGGCCATGCTCCGCAGTTCCTGGCGAAAGTAGGCGACGACGGCCGCCAGGCTGCCCAGGTGCAGGGCCACGTCGAAGGCCAGCCCCTGATCGCCCCAGTCGGTGAACTTCGGCACCAGGATGAGATGAGCGGAGCTGGAGACCGGCAGGAACTCGGTCAGCCCCTGAAAGACAGCGAGAATGACGACTTGCAGCCAATCCATGTGGCAATCCCGTGACGATGAGGGTCGTCGCCGACGCAGCGGCGACCGGCGCGACGCGCAGAGGATACACGTCCGGCGCGGAGCTGTCCGCCCTGCCACGCCACGCAGGCAGCTCCCGGCCTTCAATTCGGCCGACGGGAATGCGAGAATTCCGACCGATTGGGTCCACATTCCCCCTGCCGGGGCCAGCCTTCATCGGTAGCGACCATGAGTGCGAGCGATCACGCCCAGAACGACAAGCGCGACCAGCTCCGCGATGCCAAGCGCGTCACCCTGATCGGCGCCTGGATCGACGGTGCGCTGGGGCTGGCCAAGGTCATCGTCGGCATGCTGGTGGGCTCGGCGGCATTGATCGCCGACGGCATCCACTCCTTCTCCGACCTGGTCACCGACGGTTTCGTCCTGGCGGCCACCCACTATGGCCGCCAGGATCCCGACCGCGACCACCACTACGGCCACGGCCGCATCGAGACCCTGGCCACCCTGCTGCTGGGCAGCGTGCTGATCTTCGTGGCCGGCGCCATTGCCTGGTCGAGCCTGCAGCGCCTGCTGATGGGCACGAGCCTGCCCGCCCCCGGCCTCATGGCGCTACTCCTGGCCGCCGCGGCGCTGCTCGCCAAGGAGTGGATCTTCCGCTACACCATGCGGGTGGCCAAGCGGGTCGGCTCGCGGCTGCTCGAGGCCAACGCCTGGCACTCGCGCTCCGACGTGCTCTCCACCGCCGTGGTCCTCGTCGCCCTGCTGGGCGCCCAGTTCGGCGTCGGCTGGGTGGACGCCGTCGCTGCCGTGGTGGTGGGCCTGCTGGTGGGCAAGGTGGGCTGGGACCTGCTGTGGGAGTCGGCCCGCGAACTCGTCGACACCGCCCTGCCGGAAGATGCCCAGCAGCGCATGCACGAGGTGGCGTGCAGCGTGCCGGGGGTCGACAGCGTGCACGACCTGCGCACCCGCCAGTCCGCCGGCCATGCCATGGTCGACCTGCACCTGGTGGTGGCGCCGCGCATCAGCGTGTCGGAGGCCCACGAGATCGGCAACGAGGTGAGCCGTCGGCTGCGCAACGCCTATCCGACCCTCAACGACGTCACCTTCCATGTCGACCCCGAGGACGACGAGGGCCAGGGCGATCCCAGCCGCTTCCCCGGCCTGCCGCTGCGCCCCGAGGTCCACCGGCTGCTGGCCGACCGCTGGGGCGATCTGGACGCCTGGGCCCACCTGATCGACTACCGGCTGCACTACCTGGACGAACGCATCACCGTGGTGCTCTTTTTGGACGACGACCTGACCGGGGAGCGCCTGCCGACACCGGCGACCCTGCTGGACCGGGCCGGCGATCTGCCGTGGCTGGCCGCCGTGGAAGTGTGCCAGGTGGTGCGCGACGCCCGCGCCGCTACGCCGCGCTGAGGATGGTGGTGGCGATGGAGAAGTAGATCAGCACCCCGGTGGCGTCGATGAGCGTGGTCACCAGCGGTGCCGAGGCGGTGGCCGGGTCCCAGCCCACGCGGTCGAGCACGAAGGGTAGGCACATGCCCAGGAGACTGCCGAATAGCACGATGGTGACCATGCTCAGGGCAACGATCATGGCCACCGCTTCGCCGCCGCGCATGACGCCGATGGGCGCCACCGCCAGGGCCATGGTCAGCCCCAGCGAGCCCGCCACCAGCAGTTCCCGCCCCAGCAGCTTGCCCCAGTCCTTGACGCCCACGTCGCCGGTGGCCATGCCGCGCACCATCAGGGTGGCGGCCTGGGCGCCGGCGTTGCCGCCGCTGCCGATCAGCAACGGCAGGAAGAACACCAGCGCCACCTTGGCGGCGATCACGTCCTCGAAGTAGGCGATCCCGGCGCCGGAAAAGAGGTTGGCGAACACCAGCAGCACCAGCCAGGTCACCCGCTTGCGATAGAGGCTCCACAGCGGCACCCGGCTCACCCCGTCCTCCAGGGCGCCGATGGACATCCCCTTGTGGAAGTCCTCGGTGGCCTCGGACTCGACCACGTCCATGGCGTCATCGTGGGTGACGATGCCCACCAGGCGCTCGTCGGCGTCGATCACCGGCACCGCCAGCAGGTCGTAGCGGGCCACGGCGCGGGCGACCTCCTCCTGCTCCTCGTCCACGGGAATGCTGATCACATCCTTGATCATCAGGTCGTCGACCTGGGCGCCCGGGCGGGCCACCATCAGCTGGCGCAGCGACAGCGTCCCCGCCAGTCGCCCGTCGCCATCGACGATGTAGAGCTGATAGACCGTCTCGGCATCGGGGGCGGTCTGACGCACCCGCATCATCGCCTGGGAGACCGTCATGCCGCTGGGAATGGCCACGTAGTCTGAGGTCATGATGGCCCCGGCGGTGCCCTCCTCGTAGCTGGCCAGGCGCTTGAGGTCCTCGCGCTCCTGGCGCGCCATGCGCCGCAGCAGGCCCTCGCGGCGATCCTCGTCGAGGAGGTTGAAGAGGTCGGCGCGCTCGTCCGAGCCCATCTCCTCGAGCACCTTGAGCAGCGTCTCGTCGGACATCGCCTCGGCGACGACCAGCTGTTCATCGCCCGGCAGGTAGCCGAGCACGTTGGCTCGCCGCTCGATGGGCAAACAATCGAACAGGGCAAGAACAGAGGCCAGCCCCTCCTCTTCCTCGAGCAACTCCTCGAGGATTTCGGCGAGGTCCGCGGCACGCAGCTCGGGCAGCTGCTCGTCGAGCGTCTCGTGACGCGCCTGCTCCAGGGCGGAGAGCAGTGTCTCCTTGTGTTCCTGAAGCGATTCGTTCAATGACATGGGCCTCCTCCTGCCGCCACCGCGGCCGATGCGTCGCCTCGGGCGGCGTCGAATGGCAAAGGCCGGGGCCCCTGGTGCCCGGCCGGTGGGGCCATCATAGCAGACAAGAAAACGCCCCCCGAACACTGTTCGGGGGGCGTTGACGCGGCCTTGCCACGCGCCTAGCGGCGTTGCGACTAGCCCTTGCCGGCCTTCTTGCGCAGCTGCTGGATGGTACGCAGCTGGGCCACCGCCTCGGCGAGTTCCGACGCGGCACGGCTGTAGTCGAGCTCGCCCGACTTGTCGGTGAACGCCTTCAGCGCATGCTGCCGCGCCTCCTCGGCCGACGCCTCGTCGAGATCCTTGGCACGGGCCGCGGAGTCGGCGAGCACGGTCACCACGTCGGGCTGTACTTCCAGAAAGCCGCCGGAGATGTAGTAGTTCTCCTCCTGACCGCCATCGTGGATGACGCGGATCGGCCCCGGGTGCAGCTCGGTGAGCAGCGGTGCGTGCCCGGGCAGGATGCCGAGATCGCCCATCACGCCGGACGCGACGAGCTGCTCGATCTCGCCCGAGTAGATCGACGCTTCAACGCTGACGATTTCGCACTTGAAGCTGTTCGCCATAGCGAATCCCCCTGATGGACGGGATTACTTCATCTGGTTGGCTTTCTCGACGGCCTCGTCGATGGTGCCGACCATGTAGAAGGCCTGCTCGGGCAGCTCGTCGTACTCGCCGTCGAGGATGCCCTGGAAGCCGCGGATGGTGTCCTTCAGCGACACGTACTTGCCCGGGGCGCCGGTGAACACTTCCGCGACGAAGAACGGCTGCGACAGGAAGCGCTGGATCTTGCGCGCCCGGGCCACGGCCTGCTTGTCCTCGTCGGAGAGCTCGTCCATGCCCAGAATGGCAATGATGTCCTTGAGCTCCTTGTAGCGCTGCAGCACGCCCTGCACGCCGCGGGCGGTGTTGTAGTGCTCCTCGCCCACCACCAGCGGATCGAGCTGACGCGAGGTGGAGTCGAGCGGGTCGATGGCCGGGTAGATACCCAGCTCGGCGATGGAGCGCGCCAGTACCACGGTGGCGTCGAGGTGCGAGAAGGTGGTGGCCGGGGACGGGTCGGTCAGGTCGTCCGCGGGCACGTAGACGGCCTGCACGGAGGTGATCGAGCCGGTCTTGGTGGACGTGATGCGCTCCTGGAGCACACCCATCTCCTCGGCCAGGGTCGGCTGGTAGCCCACTGCGGACGGCATGCGGCCGAGCAGTGCCGACACCTCGGTCCCCGCCAGGGTGTAGCGGTAGATGTTGTCGACGAACAGCAGCACGTCGCGGCCTTCATCGCGGAACTTCTCGGCGATGGTAAGGCCGGTCAGGGCTACGCGCAGGCGGTTGCCGGGCGGCTCGTTCATCTGACCGTAGACCAGCGACACCTTGTCCAGAACGTTGGACTCGGTCATCTCGTGGTAGAAGTCGTTACCCTCGCGGGTCCGCTCCCCCACGCCGGCGAACACCGAGTAGCCGCTGTGCTCGGTGGCGATGTTCCGGATCAGCTCCATCATGTTGACGGTCTTGCCCACGCCGGCGCCGCCGAACAGGCCGACCTTGCCGCCCTTGGCGAAGGGGCAGACCAGGTCGATGACCTTGATGCCGGTTTCCAGCAGCTCGCTGGAGACCGACTGATCGGCATAGCCCGGCGCCTTGCGGTGGATCGGCATGCGCTCCTGCTCACCGATCTCGCCGGCCTCGTCGATGGGCTCGCCGAGCACGTTCATGATGCGACCCAGGGTCTCCTTGCCCACTGGCACGGAGATGGCCGCGCCGGTATTGGATATCTCCATGCCGCGCTTGAGCCCCTCGGTGGAGCCCATGGCGATGGTGCGCACCACGCCGTCACCCAGCTGCTGCTGGGTCTCGAGAATGGTCTCGACATCCGAGACCTTCAGCGCGTCGTAGACCTTGGGCACTTCGTCCCGCGGAAACTCTACGTCAATCACCGCGCCGATGATTTGTACGATACGTCCGCTCATCTTGGTTCCTCTCAAAAACCTGGAAATGAAACCTGGTATGCCGGGCGCGCCCTGGGCGCGCTCCCCGGGCGCTATACGGCGGCAGCACCGCCGACGATTTCGGAGATTTCCTGGGTGATGGCCGCCTGGCGGGCCTTGTTGTACACCATCTCTAGATCGTCGATCAGGTTGCCCGCGTTGTCGGTGGCACTCTTCATGGCGATCATTCGCGCGGCCTGCTCGCAGGCCCCGTTCTCGACCACCGCCTGGTACACCTGCGATTCGATGAAACGAACCAGCAAGCGTTCCAGCAGCGCCTTGGCATCCGGCTCATACAGGTAGTCCCAGCTACCGGGACGCTGATTGGCTTCCGCTTCCGCATCCATGCCCATGCCGGGCGTGAGCGGCAGCAGCTGGCGAACCACCGGCTTCTGCGTCATGGTGTTGACGAACTCGTTGTACACGACGTAGAGGCGGTCGAGCTGCCCCTCGTCGTAGGCGTCGAGCATCACCTTGACGCTGCCGATCAGGTCGTCGACCTCGGGGGCTTCGCCCAGGCCGCTCTTGGCGGCGACCAGGTTGCCGCCATAGTTGCGGAAGAAGGCGCCGGCCTTGCTGCCCAGGGCGCAGAAGTCGAGCTCCGCGCCCTTGTCTCGCCATGCCTTGGCATCCTGGACCACGGACTTGAACAGGTTGACGTTCAAGCCGCCGCACAGGCCGCGGTCGGTGGACACCACGATGTAGCCGACCCGGTTCACCTCGTCGCGCTCGATCATGTAATCGTGACGATACTCGGGGTTGGCGTCGGCGATGTGGGCTGCCACGTTGCGGATCTGCTTGGCGTAAGGCTGGCTGGCCTTCATCAGGTCTTGCGCTTTACGCATCTTCGATGCAGCGACCATTTCCATGGCGCTGGTGATCTTCTGCGTATTCTTGATGCTCCCGATCTGGGTGCGTATCTCTTTTGCAGCTGCCATAGCGATCTACTCCGTTCGTGGCCCTCAGACGATGTTCCGGGCCCGCCCTTGCGGACGGGCCAGCGGCGTTACCAGCTCTGAGTGGCCTTGAACTTCTCGAGACCCTCTTTGAGTCCTTGCTGGATCTCGTCGTTGTAGTCGCCGGTCTCGTTGATCTTGTCGAGCAGCTCGGCGTGCTCGGCCTTCATGTAGTCGCGCAGGGCGCGCTCGAAGTCCAGCACCTTGGAGACGTCGATGTCGTCCAGGAAGCCCTCGTTGGCGGCGTACAGGGAGAGCGCCATCTCGGCCACCGACATCGGCGAGTACTGGTTCTGCTTCATCAGCTCGGTGACGCGCTGACCGTGCTCCAGCTGCTTGCGGGTGGCTTCATCGAGATCGGAGGCGAACTGCGAGAACGCCGCCAGCTCCCGGTACTGGGCGAGTGCCAGACGCACGCCGCCGCCGAGCTTCTTGATGATCTTGGTCTGCGCCGAACCGCCCACCCGCGACACCGACAGGCCGGCGTTGATGGCCGGACGGATGCCCGAGTTGAACAGATCGGTCTCGAGGAAGATCTGGCCGTCGGTGATGGAGATCACGTTGGTCGGCACGAACGCCGAGACGTCACCGCCCTGGGTCTCGATGATCGGCAGCGCGGTCAGCGAGCCGGTCTTGCCCTTCACTTCGCCGCCCGTGAACTTCTCGACGTAGTCGGCATTGACCCGCGCCGCACGCTCGAGCAGACGCGAGTGGAGGTAGAAGACGTCACCCGGGTAGGCTTCGCGTCCCGGCGGACGACGCAGCAGCAGCGACACCTGGCGGTACGCCACGGCCTGCTTGGACAGGTCGTCGTAGACGATCAGCGCATCTTCGCCGCGGTCGCGGAAGTACTCGCCCATGGTGCAGCCGGAGTAGGCCGCCAGGAACTGCATCGGGGCCGGGTCGGCGGCGCCGGCGGCAACCACGATGGTGTGCTCCATGGCGCCGTGCTCTTCGAGCTTGCGTACGACCTGGGCAATGGTCGACTGCTTCTGACCGATGGCCACGTAGACGCAGGTGACGCCCTTGCCCTTCTGGTTGATGATGGTGTCGACGGCGATGGCCGACTTGCCGATCTGGCGGTCGCCGATGATCAGTTCGCGCTGACCGCGGCCGATCGGCACCATGGCGTCGATGGACTTGAGACCGGTCTGGATCGGCTGGTCCACCGACTGGCGGGTGATGACGCCGGGGGCGACCTTCTCCACTGCGTCGGTGAGCTTGGCGTCCACCTCGCCCTTGCCGTCGATGGGGTTGCCCAGGGCATCCACCACGCGGCCGATCAGCTCGGGACCCACCGGCACCTCGAGGATGCGCCCGGTGCACTGGGCGGTCATGCCCTCTTCGAGCTGCAGATAGTCGCCCAGCACCACGGCGCCCACGGAATCGCGCTCGAGGTTGAGCACCATGCCGAAGATGCTGCCGGGGAATTCGATCATCTCACCGAACATCGCGTCCTCGAGGCCGTGGATCTTCACGATGCCGTCGGAGACGCTGACGATGGTGCCCTGGTTTCGGGCTTCGGAAGCGACATCCAGCTTTTCGATACGCTGCTTGATGATGTCGCTGATCTCGGAAGGATTCAGTTGCTGCATGCCATGTCCCTCAATCTCAGGCGGTAAGCGCTTCGGAGAGGCGATTCAGTCGACCGCGCACCGACCCGTCGATGACGGTGTCGCCGGCGCGCAGGATGACGCCCCCGAGAAGCGAGGAGTCCACCTGAGTGGTAATGGAGATTTCGCGGTTCAGGCGCTTCTTGAGCGCGCCGGCGAGCTTCTGCTGCTGCTTGTCGTCGAGCGCATAGGCTGAGACGACGGTGACGTCGATGCGCTGGTCATGCTCGGCGCGCAGGCGTTCGAACTGCTCGGCGATGGCGGGCAGCGCGGCGAGTCGCCCCTTGCCGCCCAGAGCCTCGAGAAAGCGCTGCGCGGCCTCGTCGAGCTTGACCTCGGCCAGCTCGACCACCAGGCCAGTCTTGCGCTCGGCAGCGACGCTCGGGCTCGACAGCAGCTTCTGGACATCGCGGACGGCGACGACCTGGCCCAGCTTGCCCAGCCACTCGGACCACGTCTCCAGCGCCTTGTGATCGCGCGCGTACTCGAACGCCGCCTTGGCGTAGGGCCGTGCGACGGTAGACAGTTCCGCCATGGATCACCTCCTCACAGTTCGGCAGCAAGCTTGTCGAGCAGCTTGCGATGCGCCTTCTCGTCGACGGAGGCTTCCAGGACGCGCTCGGCACCGGTCACCGCGAGGTGCGACACCTGGGCACGCAGCTCGTCCTTGGCACGTTGGATTTCCTGATCGATCTCGGCACGTGCGCTGGCCACCAGGCGCTGGCCCTCGGCGCGCGCCTGCTCGCGGGCTTCCTCGACGATCTGGGAAGAGCGCTTGTTGGCCTGCTCGAGGATCGAAGCCGCCTGCTCCTTGCTCTCGCGCAGCGTCTCGGCCGCCTGTTCCTGGGCGAGCTCGAGGTCACGTGACGCCCGGCTGGCCGCGTCGAGACCATCAGCGATCTTCTTCTGGCGCTCATGGAGCGCCGTGCTGATCGGCGGCCACACGTACTTGATACAGAACCAGACAAAGATCGCGAAGGCGAGCGTCTGTCCGATTAGCGTCATGTTGATATTCACGGGAATGTACCTCTGACAGGTTCGTGGCGACCGGAAACGAGAAACCGAGCGCCTCAGCGCTCGGCAGTGACGTTAACCGGCGACAACGAAGATCAGATACATCGCGATACCCACACCGATCATCGGGACGGCGTCGAGCAGGCCGGCCATGATGAAGGTCTTGGTCTGCAGCTGGTCACCCAGCTCGGGCTGACGCGCGGTGGACTCGAGCAGCTTGCCACCCAGGATGGAGAAGCCGATGCCGGTAGCCAGAGCGCCGAGACCGATGATGATAGCGGCAGCAATGTAGACCATTTCCATGATGATACTCCTGACGTTGAGTTGAGGTTCAGCGGGTTAGGGGTTAAGGGGATGGTAAGCGTTGCTCGGGTCAGTGATGCTCGTGAGCGGCGCTCAGGTACACGATGGACAGCACCGTGAAGATGAAGGCCTGCAGCGTGACCACCAGAATGTGGAAGATCGCCCAGGGCACGTCCAGCACCCAGATGGCCCAGAACGGCAGCAGGGCGATCAGGATGAAGATCACTTCACCGGCGAACATGTTGCCGAAAAGACGCAGGCCGAGACCCAGCGGCTTGACCAGCAGGCCGATGACTTCGAGCACCAGGTTGAAGGGGATCAGCGCCCAGTGGTTGAACGGGGTCAGCGAGAGCTCCTTGGCGAAGCCGCCGGCGCCCTTGACCTTGATGCTGTAGTAGATGATCAGCAGAAACACCCCCAGCGCCATGCCCAGGGTGGCATTGGGATCGGTGGTGGGCACGATCTTCATGTACTCGACGCCAAGGCGGGCGAACAGCTGCGGGAAATAGTCCACCGGAATGATCTTGAGCGTGTTCATGAACAGGATCCACACGAACAGCGTCAGCGCCAGCGGGGCGATGATGGGGTTTCTGCCATGGAAGGTGGATCGCAGCAGGTTCTCGATGAACTCGACGACCATCTCCACGCCGTTCTGCAGCCCGCCGGGCACCCCGGTGGTGGCCAGGCGACCCGCCTTGCGGAACAGCCAGATGAACAGCACGCCCATGGCGATGGACCAGCCCATGGTGTCGAGGTGCAGAGCCCAGAACCCCATTTCCCGCGCCTCGGCGGCGGAGTGGGCGAGCGACCAGCCGTTCTCGGGGTGGTAACCGAACGTCAGGTTCTGGAGATGGTGCTGGATGTAATACGCTGCCGTGTTTTCGCTACCTGCTGCCATGCCGTGGTTACCTCGATTCAGGGAGCCGGACTTCCACGTGCCAGCCAGGGGGCCAGCCAGTGCGTGAAGAGTACCGCCACATATGCGACAAAGAAGAAAATCGGGTTTGAGGGGGGCGCGGTCACGAACACCAGGGCGAACAGCGCCACCGTCAAACCGAACTTTCCCGCCTCGGCGCGGTAGAAATTCGCGACGAAGCGTCTTGCCTGCTTGCCACCGCGCACCGAGCCCATACGCCAGACGAAATACAGTGAAGGAATCAGGCACGTCAGGCCGCCGAGCAGCGCCGACTCAGCGCCAGTGCGGCCGGCTAGCGCCGCGCCGAGCCCGACCATCAGCAGCGCACTTGCCACCTGGGCCAGCAGCAGGCGGGTGGCATCCAGTCGCCGTCGCCTCGTGGCAGCAGTTCTGTGCATGCGCATCCTGTCGGACGGTGTGCCGCGGCTCAGCCGAGGTGCGTGGCCCCGGAACACTGCTCGTGCCCCTCAGGCAAACAACGGCGGATTATAGGGAAGCCCCCCCGGGGCTTCAACCAAACCCGGCCCGATTTGGCCACGAATGGCGCTCCATGCGACCAAAGGTGCAGAGATTGTCGACAGACGGCTCAACGGATGTGCTCGAGGATGCCGTCCAGCTCGTCGAGACTCGCATAGCGGATGGTCACCCGCCCCTTGCCGCTGCGTCCATGCTGGATCTTCACCGGGGCGCCGAGCAGCTCGCCGAGGCGGGTCTCCAGGCGCGACACGTCGGGGCTGGGCGGAGGGGTCGCGGCGCGCTTCGGTTCGCCGTCGAGGAGCCGCTTGACCAGCGCCTCGGTGTCGCGAACGGTGAGGTCGCGATTGACCACCTCGTGGGCGGCGTGCCGCTGCTTGGCCTCGGAGAGCGCGAGCAGAGCGCGGGCATGCCCCATGTCCAGGTCGCCGCGCTCGAGCAGCGTCTGCACCTCCGGGTCGAGTGCCAGCAGGCGCAGCAGGTTGGCGACCTGGGCACGCGACTTGCCCACGGCATCGGCGACCTGCTGCTGGGTCAGCTCGAACTCGTCAAGCAGGCGCTTGAGCGCCATGGCCTCCTCGACGGGGCTCAGGTTCTCGCGCTGGATGTTCTCGATCAGCGCCAGGGCCAGGGCCACCTCGTCGGTGACCTCGCGGATCACCGCCGGGATGGTGTTGAGCTCGGCGAGTTGGGCGGCACGCCAGCGGCGCTCGCCGGCGATGATCTCGTAGCGCGCCTCGCCGGCCGGGCGCACCACGATGGGCTGCATGACCCCCTGGGCGCGAATCGAGTCGGCGAGCTCCTCGAGGGCCTCGGGCTGGATGTCGCGGCGCGGCTGGTAACGACCGCGGGTCAGCTGGCCCAGCGGCAGGCGCTCGAGGCGCTCCTCGGCCGCGGCGGCGGGCAGCGTTGCCGGGGCCTCCTCGGCAAGCGCGTCCTCCCCCTCGGGCAGGGCAAGGCTTTCGCGGCGGCGGGCACCGGCACCGATCAAGGCATCCAGGCCTCGGCCCAGGGGACGTTTTCGCGTCATCGACATTCCCTCATCACAGCGAAGGGGTAACGCCGCACTCGCCGCTACAGCGACAGGCGGCGGATCAGCTCCTTGGCCAGCACCCGATGGGCCTGGCTCCCGCGCGAGAAACGCGCGTACTTGGTCACCGGCAGGCCGTGACTCGGCGCCTCGGCGACCCGCACGTTGCGCGGGATGGTGGTCTTCAGCAGCGCCTCGCCGAAATAGTCACGCAGCTGCTTGCTGACGTCCCGGGTCAGACTGTTGCGCGAGTCGAACATGGTGCGCAGGATGCCGTCGATGGCCAGCGCCGGGTTCACGCTGTCCTTGATCTGCTCGACGGTATCGAGCAGCGCCGAGAGCCCCTCCAGGGCGTAGAACTCGCACTGCAGCGGGATCAGCACCCCATCGGCGGCGGTCAGGGCGTTGACGGTGAGCATGTTCAGCGACGGCGGACAGTCGATCAGCACCACGTCGTACTCGCCGGCCACCGTGGCCAGGGCGTCACTCAGGCAGCGCTCGCGCCCCTCGGGCCGGTCGAGCAGTTCGACCTCGGCGGCGGTGAGGTCACCATTGCCGGGCAGCAGGGCGTAGCCGGCGGCGGGACAGTCGAGCATCACCTCGGGGGCGCCCTTCTCGGCGAGCAGCAGGTCGAGCACGCTGCCGTCCAGCGCATGCTTGTCGACACCGCTGCCCATGGTGGCATGCCCCTGGGGATCGAGGTCGACGAGCAGCACACGGCGGTCCAGGGCGGCGAGGCTCGCCGCCAGGTTGACGGCGGTGGTGGTCTTGCCCACGCCCCCTTTCTGGTTGGTTAGCGCGATGATTCGAGTCACGGGCGACATCCTTGCGTCTGGCGGCGCGCTCACCGGCGGCCGGAGTGGTCGATTCGCTCCACGATCAGCAGCTGACGGCCGCCCGTCGTGAACGGCACCGTCAGCGCCTGACGGTCCCGCAGGGCCACCCCCGCGGGCAGGTCGGCAAGTTCCTCGTCGGCCGCCGGCCCCTTCATCGCCAGCCAGCGCCCATCCGGCGCCACCAGCGAGTCGGTCAGCCGGATGAAGTCACCGAGGCTCGCGAACGCCCGGGAGATCACCTGTGGATAACCGCCGACGGGGGGCTCGAACGTCTCCACCCGCGCCTGCACCGGCGTCACGTTACCAAGCCCCAGTTCCATCACGGCCTGGCGCTGGAAGCGCACCTTCTTGCCGTTGCTGTCGAGCAGGGTCACTGGCCGCTCGGGCTCGAGGATGGCGAGCACCAGGCCCGGCAGACCGGGGCCAGCGCCCACGTCGAGCAGCGCCTCGGCGGTGACGAAAGGCGCCACGGCCGCGCTGTCGAGCAGGTGCTTGGCCACCATCTCGTCGGGTGAACGTATCGCGGTGAGGTTATAGGCGCGATTCCACTTGTGCAACAGCGCCAGCAGAGCCAGCAGCCGCTCGCGCTGGCGGCCGTCGACGACGATGCCCAGCCGGTGAAGTCCCTCGTCGAGACGCTCGCGATGCGTTGCGCTTGGCGCCTCGCTCATGCGCTGGCCACCCGACTGTCATCGAGCAGTCGCCGCTTCTTGAGGTGAATCAATAGGATGGAGACTGCCGCCGGGGTCACCCCGGCGATCCGCGCCGCTTGGGCGAGGGTCTCGGGGCGCGCCTCGCCGAGCTTTTGGCGGATCTCGTGGGAGAGCCCCTCGACCTGATCGTAATCGAGATCGGCCGGCAGGGGCGTCGCCTCGTGACGCTTGAGCTTGTCGATCTCGTCCTGCTGGCGGTCGATGTAGCCCTGGTACTTGACCTGGATCTGCACCTGCTCGGCCACGGTCTCGTCGGCAACGGGCTCGCCGACCAGGCCGGCCACATCGGCGTAGCCGAGCTCCGGGCGCTTGAGGAGATCCAGCAACCGGTACTCACGGGACAGCGCCTTGCCGGTCTTGGCCGCAACGGTGTCGGCCGCTGCGCTGCCGGGCTGCACCCAGGTCGCCTCGAGCCGCGCGTTCTCGCGCTCGATCGCCTCGCGCTTGGTGCTGAACGCGGCCCAGCGGGTGTCGTCGACCAGGCCCAGTTCGCGTCCGGTCTCGGTGAGGCGCAGGTCGGCGTTGTCCTCGCGCAGCAGCAGGCGGTACTCGGCGCGCGAGGTGAACATGCGGTAGGGCTCCTTGGTGCCCAGGGTGATCAGGTCATCCACCAGCACGCCCAGGTAGGCCTCGTCGCGGCGCGGCCACCAGGCCTCGCGCCCCCGGGCGCGCCGTGCGGCGTTGAGACCGGCCAGCAGCCCCTGGGCGCCGGCTTCCTCGTAGCCGGTGGTACCGTTGATCTGCCCGGCGAAGAACAGGTTGTGGATGAATTTCGTTTCCAGGGAGTGCTTCAGATCGCGGGGGTCGAAGAAGTCGTACTCGATGGCGTAGCCGGGCCGGGTGATATGGGCGTGCTCCAGGCCCGGGATCGAGCGCACCACCTGGAGCTGCACGTCGAAGGGCAGCGAGGTGGAGATGCCGTTGGGGTAGAGCTCGTGGGTGTCGAGCCCCTCCGGCTCGATGAACACCTGATGGCTCGCCTTGTCGGCGAAGCGGTGCACCTTGTCCTCGATCGACGGGCAGTAGCGCGGCCCCACCCCCTCGATCACCCCGGAGTACATCGGCGATCGGTCGAGGTTGGCGTGGATGATCTCGTGGGTGCGCGCGTTGGTGTGGGCGATGTGGCAGCTCACCTGGCGCGGATGCATGTCGCGCGTGCCCAGGTAGGACATCATCGGTGTGGGGGTATCGCCCGGCTGTGCCTCGAGGGCCGCGAAATCCACGCTCCTGGCATCGAGGCGTGGCGGCGTGCCGGTCTTCAGGCGATCGACCCGGAAGGGCAGCGCCCGCAGGCGTTCGGCCAGGCGGTTGGAAGGCGGATCGCCGGCGCGGCCGCCGCGGCTGTTGTCGAGCCCGATGTGGATCACCCCGCCGAGGAAGGTGCCGGTGCACAGCACCACCGTCTCGGCGAGAAAGCGCAGGCCGGTCTCGGTGACCACGCCGCGCACGGTGTCGTTGTCCACCACCAGATCCCCGGCGGCCTGCTGGAAGAGCGTCAGGTTGGGCTGGTTTTCCAGCAGGCCGCGGATGGCCGCCTTGTAGCGAACACGATCGGCTTGGGCGCGGGTGGCACGCACCGCGGGGCCCTTGCGGGCATTGAGCACGCGGAACTGGATGCCGCCCCGGTCGGTGGCTAGGCCCATGGCGCCGCCCAGCGCATCGATCTCCTTGACCAGATGACTCTTGCCGATGCCGCCGATGGCCGGGTTGCAGGACATCTGGCCCAGGGTCTCGATGTTGTGGGTCAGCAGCAGGGTCCGACAGCCCATGCGGGCAGCGGCCAGGGCGGCTTCGGTTCCCGCGTGGCCGCCGCCGATGACGATGACGTCGAAGCGGTCGGGATAATCCAAGGTGCACCTCGTTGGCGCGTTCGCGCCTGTCTTGCAATCAGGGGATGACAATCGGCCCGCCAGTATAAACCTCCTGTGGGTAAGCGTCAGGGGTTTTCCACACCGTCTCGGGCTCCTTCCCATCTTCTGGACTTAATCAATAACAATACAGATTGATTAAAGAGAAGTTCTGTTGTGGTTGTAATTACTGGTGTGGACATTTTCTGTGCATAACCCTATTTATATGTTTGGCATCAATGTCCTGCGGTGTTGACTCAATACGGGACAGAGCGCGGACGTCCTGCGCGTGGACGGTGTGCAAGCTGTGGATGAAAGGGGGAGTGGTCCACAGCCCGAGGCGCCCACCGCTTTTCCACCGTCAGGTACCGGCGTTGTCACCGTGGCTGTGAACAATGGGCGGATCCGTCGCCAGCCCTGCCGTGACGCGCGTTGGGGCGGTTGACGGAAAAAAGTTGTCCACAGGCGAAAAAAAGCCCTGTCGCGGACGACAGGGCTCGAGTGAGGCGCCAGTTCGCGGTGGCTGTCAGTGCTTGAGCACGCGGGAGAGGAAGTGGCGGGTGGGCTCGTTCTGCGGTGAATCGAAGATCTGCTCGGGGGGGCCCTGTTCGGCGATCTCGCCCTGATGGATGTAGATGACGCGATCGGCCACCTCGCGGGCAAAGCCCATCTCGTGGGTGACGATCAACATGGTCATGCCCTCGCGGGCCAGCTCGCGCATGGCATCCAGCACCTCGCCGATCATCTCCGGGTCGAGCGCCGAGGTGGGCTCGTCGAAGAGCATCAGGCGCGGCTCCATGGCCAGGGCGCGGGCCAGGGCCACGCGCTGTTGCTGGCCGCCTGAGAGCTGGCTGGGGTACTTGTGGGCCTGGTCGGCGATGTCCACGCGCTCCAGGAGGCGCTCGGCCGTCTCGGTGGCATCCGCCCGGCTCCAGCCGCGCACCTTCATCGGCGCCAGGGTCACGTTGTCGAGCACGCTCAGGTGCGGAAACAGGTTGAACTGCTGGAACACCATGCCGACTTCGGTGCGGATCTTCTGGAGCGCCTTGCCGGCCTTGCCGTGGGGCACCAGGTCGTTGCCGTCGACCTGGATATGCCCGCTCTGAAACTCCTCGAGGCCATTGATGCAGCGGATCAGGGTCGACTTGCCCGAGCCGCTGGCACCGATGATGACCACCACCTCGCCGGACGACACTTCGAGGTCGATGTCCTTGAGGACGTGCAGGCTGCCGAAGTGCTTGTTGACCTTGTCCAGGTGCACGATGGGATCGGCAGCGGAGGGGGACGTGTCGTGATTCATGTCGCGCGTTCCTTATTGTCCGACCAGGCCCTTGCGCTCCAGCTGGCGCAGCGCAAACGACAGGCTGAGGGTGATCGCCAGGTAGAGCAGGGCGACCATCAGATAGACCTCCAGGGCGGTGAAGGTGGTGGCGATGTAGACCTGGCCCTGGCGGACCAGCTCACCGACGCCGATCACCGAGAACAGAGAAGTGTCCTTGATGCTGATGATGCCCTGGTTGCCGAGCGGCGGAATCATGCGACGGAAGGCCTGGGGCCAGATGATGTAGCGGAAGGTCTGACGGCGCGACAGCCCCAGCGACAGCCCGGCCTCGCGCTGGCCGCGCTCGATGGACTGCACGCCGCCGCGCACGATCTCCGAAATGTAGGCGCCGGAGTTGACGGCGATGGCGGCGATACCCGCTACCAGGGCATTGATGGGGCCGCCGAGCAGCTGGGGCAGGCCGTAGAAGATGAACAGCACCTGCACCAGTACCGGGGTGCCGCGGAAAATCTCGATGTAGGCCACGGCGGGCAACCGCAGCCAGCGCAGGGGGCTGATGCTCAGCAGGCCGAAGAGGATGCCGATGAGAAAGCCGATGGCCAGGCCACCGAAGGAGATCAGCAGGGTGTAGGGGATCCCCGGCAAGAGATGGGGAATGGAGGCGAAGGCCGCCTGCCAGTCGAATTGGAAGGTGACGTCCACAAGGGTTCTCCCGTCAAGAGGCGTCGTGGAAGGGGCGGAGTGGCGGGGACGCGAGGACTCAACGCAGCGGGGTCGGGTCCTTAGACCCGACCCCGCGATCAGGCGGAGGCGCCGTTACTCGTCGCTGCTGCTACCGAACCACTTGGCGTGGAGTTCGTCGTAGGTGCCGTCTTCCTTCATGGCGGCGAGTGCCTCGTTGACGGGCTCAACCCACTCGCTACCGTCGGCCAGGGCGATGCCGTACTGCTGGCCCTCGTAGAGCGGACCGACCACCTTGACGCGACCCTCGCCGCGGGTCTGGGAGAAGTAGCCGACGTTGGGCGCGTCGTAGAAGACCGCATCGACGCTGCCGCCGAGCAGCGCCATGTACATGTCGCTGGACCCCGGATAGGGGGTGATGTCGGCCTCGTCGCCGAGGTTCTCTTCCAGGAAGTCGTAGCTGGTGGAACCGACCTTGGTGCCGATCTTCAGGCCCTCGAGGTCGTCGAGCTCCTCGACGTCGTCGTTGTCGGCGCGGATCAGGATCTTGAGACCGCTGTCGTAATAGGGGTCCGAGAAGTCGACGATCTCCTCGCGCTCCTCGGTGATGGTGATGCCGGCGATGGCGATGTCGACGTTGCCGGTCTGCACGGCGGGGATGATGCCGTTGAAGTCCATGGTCTGGAGGTTGTATTCGAAGCCGGCCCGCTCGGCCACTTCGGCGAGGATATCCATGTCGAAACCGATCATTTCGCCGGTTTCCGTATCCATCATCTCGAAAGGGACGAAACTGGGGTCGGTGACGACCTCAAGGACGTGATTGTCGGCGCTGGCCAGGCCGGAAAGGCCGAGGCCGACGGCGGCGGTGGAGGCAATGGCGGCGGATTTCAGATGACGTTTCATGCGTTTCCCCGTGGAAAGATTTATTGTGGAGTACGCCATAAACCATGGCGAGTTCCCGGGGAAGCGTCAAGTCAGGGCAAAGTGGCCGGCAGACGCCCGGCCAACGCTGGCCGTTTAGACCATGAAGGAGGCGCCGCAGCCGCAGGTGGTGGTCGCGTTGGGGTTCTGGACCAGGAAACGGGTGCCCGCCAGGCCCTCCTCGAAGTCCACGGTGGAGCCCACCAGGTACTGGTAGGAGAGGGGGTCGACGACCATGGCGACGTCGTCGAATTCGATCAGGGCGTCCTCTTCACCGACTTCCTCGGCAAAGTCGAAGCCGTACTGGAAACCCGAGCAGCCGCCGCCGGTCACGTAGACGCGCAGCTTGAGCGCGGGGTTGCCCTCCTCCTGGATCAGCGCGCGCAGCCGCGCTTGGGCGGCATCGGACAGCATCAGGGGGGTGGGCACGAAAGATTCTGCGCCGCTCATGGGCGAACTCCTCTGTGCCGGATGGATGGCTAATCGTGGATTATCCCCATTCCCGAGCAGCAGGGTCAACTATTTGGCGGCGCGAGCGCAGGGTCAGGGCATCAGCGCCGGGGCGGCGAGCCCGGCCCGCTCGTCGCAGCCGAACATCAGATTGAGGTTGTGGATCGCCTGGCCCGAGGCGCCCTTGACCAGGTTGTCGATCACCGCGAGCACCACCACGGTGTCGCCATCGCCGGGGCGATGCACGGCGAGACGGCACAGATTGGCGCCCTTGACGCTGCGCGTTTCCGGGTGGCTGCCCGGGGGCATGACATCGACGAAGGGCTCGGTGGCAAAACGCGATTCGAACAGCGCCTGGAGGTCACCGGCCTGCGTGGTCAGCCGGCCGTAGAGAGTGGCGTGGATGCCGCGAATCATGGGCGTGAGGTGGGGCACGAAGGTGAGCCCCACTAGGCCGCCGGCGGCATCGCCCAGCCCCTGGCGGATCTCCGGTAGATGGCGGTGACCGGAGGCACCGTAGGCCTTCATCGACTCGCTGGCCTCGGCGAGCAGCGAGGGCACCTTGGCGCCGCGACCCGCGCCGGTGACGCCGGACTTGCAGTCGGCAATGATGTGGCCGGCATCGATCAGCCCCGCCTCCAGCAGCGGCAGCAGGCCCAGCTGCACCGCGGTGGGGTAGCAGCCGGGCACGGCGATCAGCCGCGCCTGGCGGATACGCTCGCGATTGACCTCGGGCAGACCGTAGACGGCCTGGTCGAGCAGCGCGGGCGCGCCGTGGGGCTGGCCGTACCACTGGGCCCACTCCTCGGCGTCACGCAGGCGGAAATCCGCCGAGAGGTCGATCACCCGAGTGCCGCGCTCGAGCAGTTCGCCGGCCAGGGCGTGGGCCACGCCGTGGGGCGTGGCGAAGAAGACGGCATCGCAGGCGCCCAGCCGGTCGGGGTCGGGCTCGCTGAAGGCCAGGTCGTCGTAGTGGCCGCGCAGGTTGGGGTAGAGTTCGCAGACGCCCACCCCCGCTTCCGAGCGCGAGGTGATCGCCTCGACTTCGACTTCGGGGTGCTGGGCCAGCAGCCTGAGCAGTTCGACGCCGGTGTAACCGGTGCCGCCGACGATTCCGACCTTGATCACGATGCACTCCTCATCAGGTGGCCAGGGAGAGGGGGCCGGGGCGACGCACTGGGCTCGCCCCGTCGGGATATGATACACAAGTGACAGGGCCGCGACCCAGTCGGCCCGGCCACGGATCGTACAGGGAACCCGCCGTGCCGCGTATCCCGCGCTTCTCCGCCAGTTTGAGCCTGGAGCGGTTTCGTCGCCAGCTCGCCAACGTCGACGCCTTGCCGCAGCTCTGCGTGCTCGGCGTGGTCTCCGGCCTGGTGACCGGCGCCCTGATGGTGGTGTTCCGTAGCCTGCTTGCCCTGGGCGGTTGGCTGCTGTTTCCTGGCAACGATCCGGAGGCCTTCGAGGCGCTCTCGGCGCCGCTGCGCACGCTCATGCCGTTGGCGGCGGTGCTGCTCATCGGGCTGTGGATGTGGCGCATGCCGCCGGCCGGCCGGCAGATCGGTGTGCTGCATGTCATCGACCGCCTGACTTACCAGCAGGGACGCTTCCCGCTGCGCAACTGGTTCACCCAGTGGTGGGTGGGGCTGGTGTCGGTGATCGGTGGTCTCTCGGCGGGCCGCGAGGGGCCGGCGATTCACCTCGGCGCGGCCGCGTGCAGCGGCCTGGGTCAGCGCCTGCGCCTGCCTCATAACAGCCTGCGCGTGCTGGTGGCTTGCGGCACCGCCGCGGCGATCTCGGCCTCGTTCAATACGCCCATCGCCGGGGTCATCTTCGCCATGGAAGTGGTGATGATGGAGTACACCATCGTCGGTTTCATGCCGGTGATCCTCGCCTCCAGCATGGGCGCGGTGGTGGCGCAGCTGGTCTACGGCCCCGACCCGGCCATCGGCATCCCCGACCTGCACCTCAAGTCGCTGCTCGATCTGCCCTGGATCGTGGTCAGCGCTCTGGTCATCGGGCTGCTGGCGGGGCTCTTCGTGCGCGTCTCGCGGCTGGTTCGGCGGGTGGAGCACGTGCCCCTGGCACTGCGTTTCGCCGTCGCCGGCGGCGCCGTGGCGGCGGTGGCTTGGTGGTATCCCCAGGTGCAGGGCATGGGCTACGACACCCTGCAGGCGACCCTCTCCGGTTCGGTGGCGGTGGACGTGCTGCTCGCCGTAGCCATCGGGAAGCTCTTGCTCACTGCCGGCACGGTGGCGTGCGGCATCCCGGTGAGCATCATTGGCCCTATCCTGGTGATCGGCGGGGCGGCCGGAGCCCTCTGCGGCCTGGCAGGCCAGGCGCTGCTGCCGCTGGAGGCCTCGGAGCCGGCGCTCTATGCCATGCTGGGAATGGCGGCGATGATGGGTGCGGTGCTGCAGGCGCCGCTGGCGGCGCTGATGGCGCTGCTCGAGCTCACCCACAACCCCTCCATCATCATGCCCGGGATGCTGGCCGTCGTGGTGGCCGGGCTCACGGCTCGCCAGCTGTGCCGCTGCGATGGCTTCTTCATCGGTGCGACGCGCCACGGTCTGCATCCGCTGCAGCAGCCACTGATGCAGGCGCTGTCGCGCGTCTCGGTGCCGGCGGTGATGGAGCGCAACCTGGTGCGCACCCCGCGCATGGTCACGCCCGACCAGGCGCGGGCGCTGCTCGAGCGCGGGCCGGTGTGGATCCTCATCATCCGCTCCTCCGATGACAAGCCCACCCTGGCCCTCAAGGCCGCCGACCTGGCCCGGGCGCTGATGGAAGCGTCCGCTACCGACACGCCAGCGACGCAGGGCGAGCTGATCGATCTGCTGGAAATCCCCGGCCAGCGCCTGGAAATGGCGCCGATCCACCTGCAGGCGACGCTCTCGGAGGCGTTCGAGCGGCTCAACAACCAGGCCGTTGACGCCCTCTACGTCGAGCATGGCCACCGGCCGAGGCAGAAGCGGATTTCCGGTATCATCACCCGCGGTGCCATCGAGCGCTATTACCGGTTCACTGTCGAGCGCTCCAGTGAATAGTACACCTGAGATTGGCTCGCCATTAACTGGTGCGCGAGACAAATTAGCCTTCCCGTCGAGGAGCCGACATGTACCTGTGGATCAAGGCCCTGCATCTGGCCGCCGTGGTGACCTGGTTCGCCGCCCTGTTCTACCTGCCGCGTCTCTACGTCTACCACGCCCTGGCCCGGGACAGGGGCGAGACCCAGGCCATCGACTATTTCCGGGTGATGGAACGCAAGCTCTATCGCGGCATCATGACGCCGTCGATGATCGCGGTGGTGGTGCTCGGCGGCGTGCTGCTGGCGCTATCGCCGGCTTGGTTCAGCCAGGGCTGGCTGCATGTCAAGCTGTTGCTGGTGGTGGCGCTCATCGGCTATCACCATCTGTGCGGGCGCTTTCTCAAGCAGTTCGCTGAGGCGCAATGCCGCCGCTCCCACATCTTCTTCCGGGTGTTCAACGAGCTGCCGGTGATCGCCCTGCTGGCGATCCTCTTGCTGGCCGTGCTCAAGCCGTTCTGAGGAAGCCGCCATGCCATCGTCCCGAACGCTCCCCGTGGTGCTGGTGCTCGCCGGTCACGACCCGACCGGTGGCGCCGGCCTCATCGCCGACCGGGAAGCCGTGGCCGCCTGCGGCGGCTGGGCGGTGACGATCCCCACGGCACTGACGGTGCAGAGCTGTCGCGATGTGCGCCGAGTGACGCCGGTCGAGGCAGAGTCGATGATCGAGATGGCGGAGGCGCTCGACGAGTTCGCTATCGGCGCCATCAAAGTGGGCCTGCTGGCCAGTGAAGCGACCCTGAAGGCGGCCGTGGCCGTCGTGGCGCGCTTTCCCGGCGTGCCGCTGGTGGTCGATCCGGTGCTCAAGGCGGGTGGAGGAAAAGAGTTATCCACAATCGGTCTTCTCGAAGCCTTCCGCTCCCGGCTGCTGCCTCGTGTGGATATCTTGACGCCCAATCGGCTGGAGCTGGCGCGCCTGGCCGAGACGGCTGAAGATGACGCCGCGCGCGTGCAGGCGGTGCAGGCGTACGGCTGCCGAGCCGTGCTGGTTACCGGGACCGATACGCCGGCAACTGAAGTGCCGCCGGACACGGTGGAGCAGGTGCTGTTCACTGCGGAGGGAGAGCAGCGCTGGCGCTGGCCGCGCTTGCCGCACGGGTACCACGGCTCGGGTTGCACCCTGGCCGCGGGGCTGGCGGCGCGGTTGGCGGCCGGCGATGGTTTGACGCAGGCCTGCGAGCGGGCCCAGGCGCAGGCCTGGCAGGCCCTGGCCCGTGGCTGGCAACCCGGTACGGCGCAGTGGTTGCCGCAGCGGGTCAGGCCTCAGGGGGGGCTCCGTTTCCCTTGACCGGCGGCAAGGTGGCGCGGCCTTCCCCCGGCCCGGGGCTGGCCAGGCGTTGCCGGGATGCCCAGAATGGTCGGACCGACGATGGGATGTCCGACGATCACCGTTTTTTCACCACGCATGCAGAAGTTATCCAGACAATTATCCACAGCTATCAACCAGCAACCGCAATGAGGCTGCCATGACCACATCCGCACAGCTCTTCGAACAGGCCTGCCGACACATTCCCGGCGGCGTCAACTCGCCGGTGCGTGCCTTCAAGGGGCTCCATCGCCCGCCGGTCTTCATGGAGCGCGCCCAGGGAGCCTACCTCTATGACGTCGAGGGCAAGCGCTACGTCGACTACGTCGGTTCCTGGGGGCCGATGATCACCGGCCATGCCGACCCCGACGTGCTGGGCGCGGTGCGCGAGCGGCTCGACAACGGCCTCTCCTTCGGTACGCCCACGGCCATCGAGACCACCATGGCGGACCTCATCTGCGAGATGATTCCCACCATCGAGATGGTGCGCATGGTCAACTCCGGCACCGAGGCGACCATGTCGGCCATCCGCCTGGCGCGGGGCTTCACGGGACGCGACAAGATCGTCAAGTTCGAGGGCAACTACCACGGCCATACCGATTCGCTGCTGGTCAAGGCGGGCTCCGGGGCGCTCACCCACGGCGAGCCGAGCTCGCCGGGCATCCCGGCGTCGCTGGCCGAGCACACCGTCACGCTCTCCTACAACGATGCCGATGCGGTGGAGGCGTGCTTTGAGGAGATCGGCAGCGAGATCGCCTGCATCATCGT
Organism: Halomonas sp. NO4; assembly: GCF_010994375.1. GTDB lineage: Bacteria > Pseudomonadota > Gammaproteobacteria > Pseudomonadales > Halomonadaceae > Halomonas. The sequence continues at coordinate 221,093 of NZ_WHMA01000003.1, read as the reverse complement.
CGAGCCGGTGGCGGGCAACATGAACTGTATCCCGCCGGTGCCGGGTTTCCTCGAGACGCTCCGGCGGGTGTGCAACGAGCACGGCAGCGTGCTGATCTTCGACGAGGTGATGACCGGATTTCGTGTCGCCATGGGCGGCGCCCAGGCCCAATACGGGGTGCTGCCCGACCTGACCTGTCTGGGCAAGATCGTCGGTGGCGGCATGCCGGTGGGAGCCTTCGGCGGCAAGCGCGAGATCATGGAGCACATCTCGCCGCTGGGCCCCGTCTACCAGGCGGGTACGCTCTCCGGCAATCCGCTGGCCATGGCGGCGGGCATTGCGCTGCTGACCAAGCTGCGCGAGCCCGGCTTCCACGATGCCTTGACTCAGCGCGTCGACACCCTCTGCCAGGGCCTCCAGGAGCGCGCCGAGGCCGCCGGTGTGGCCATGATCACCCAGCGCGCTGGGGGCATGTTCGGGCTTTTCTTCACCGGGCAGAGCCGCGTGGAGAACTTCGCCCAGGCCACTGCCTGCGACGCCGACGCCTTCCGCCGCTTCTTCTCGGCGATGCTCGACGAAGGCGTCTATTTGGCACCCTCGGCCTTCGAGGCCGGCTTCATGTCCAGCGCACACATGCCGGAGGACATCCAGAAGACGCTGGATGCCTCGGAGAAGGCGTTCGCCGCTCTGAGCTGAACCTTTCCTGTTGCATGGCCAGAAACGCCAGAAGCCGGGCGACGTAGCGTGATTGTAACTGTCTGAAGCGGTCGCTCGGCGATTTTTCCCCCACCTGTTTCATCGGCGGGACAACGGATGAGATCGTTAACATCTTGTCTTGCCCGTGCCTCTTGGTATTCTTAATAAGCCTGCTAAATAAAGTGTTTCGTTTGTGATAGACCCTAGGGTTGAAATCGCCGGCAGATAGCTCGGTCAGCGAGGAGACCAACTCTACAGCTCCCGTTAACTCAATGAATTACCGGTCAGTAACGTGGTTCATCCGTTTCTGGCATGCATTGTGCTGAATGTAAATCGACAGTAAGTCAGCGTAACCATAGTGAAAGGCAGAGTAAGAGGGAACGTCCCCCCACTAGGGTTCAAGTGATCGTCAAGCTGACTTGCGTCGTCGGGAAAACGATACATGCATGTAGAAATGGAGAGTGACCATGAACAAGTACGTCCTAGCGGGAACATCTGCACTCGCATTGGTAATGGCGATTTCTACGGCACACGCCAACCCCATCAACAAGTTCAACTTCGGCGATGACCAGAAGAACTCAGTTTATTCTGAAGCCGTCGCTATTGGCGGCAAGAGCGGCAGTGCTGACGGTGGCAATGGCGGTTGGGGTGGCCATGGCACCAGCGCAGCGTCTTCTGAAGCCGAGAATGAAGTCGACGACTTCAAGGACGGCAGTAACAGCAATGGCCAGGCTGCCGATAGTGCGGCTACCGCAGGGACCGGAACCGGCGGTGCCGGTGGTGCCGGCGGGGCCGGTGGAACCTCTGGCCGTGGTGGTGACGCCAGTGCCTGGAGCGAGTCCTTCAACACCGTGACGGAAGTCATTGCCTATCAGGATCTCAAGTCCAAGGTTTCCGGGGCAAGGATCTACATCAAGGCGGGTGATGGCGACGATGGCGCTCGCGGTGGTCACGGCGGTGATGCTGCGGCCGTTCCTGTAGCTGTGGGCGTCGGCGGTGATGGCGGCAAGGGCAAAGGCGGTGATGGCGGCAAGGGCTATGCCAAGGCCGGCGACGGTGACGACGGCGGTGACGGCGTAGGCTTGGGCCTGGGTCTCGGACTGAGTGACGCTGACGGTGATGGCGGCGATGCCGACTCCCAGAACGATGACGGCTACGCTGGCAGCTACTCCGACAGCGGCAAGGCCTACGCCAAGGCCGACGACTTCAAGAATGATGACGACAACACCAACACCAATGCAGCCAGCAGCGGTGCCTCCACCAGCGGCGACGCTACATCCAACCAGACCTCTACGGGTGGTACGGGCGGTGCCGGTTCCGGAACGTCAACGGCTTCTGGTACCGGTTCCGGTACGGGCACCGGCGGTGCCGGTGGTAACGGCGGTGCTGCCACAGCGGCCGGTGGTAATGGCGGCAACGGTAACGGCGGCGGTGGCGGCGGTGGTACTGCCACCAATGGCGATACCCTTGCCCAAGCAGGCAACGGTGGCAACGGCGGTAACGGTGGTGCCGGTGGCAATGCCACCCTGGCCACCGGGGCGGCCACCATGGCGGCAGGCGCCGGTACCTTCGGCGGCATTGCCAACATGAACCTGTCCACCGGTATCTACAACTCCCAGCTGGCAGCGACCAACGTGGCCGCTCATAGCAACGTGAATATCGGCAACTGATCGTCGTTCAAGGCGACGAGCCGGAGGCGGGTCGATGCAGAGCATCGGCTCGCCTTCGGTCGATACCGAAGGGTGTTCACGTAACTCCAGGGAGTCAACGTCATGAACTGTGTTTTGAAGATCCGTTGGACGCGATATTTACCGATTGCTATCGGTCTGGGGAGTTTCCTGTGCGTATCGGGGATTAGCCTGGCAGATGAGACGGCGTCTGAACCCGAGGGTTTTGCGACGCTTCAGGAAGTGGATGGTGGTGAGTTGGAGCAACTGCGCGGTCGTGAGGGGTTCAAGGATCTCGTGTCGGTCCAGAGTATCCAGAACATGGAAGCGGCCGTCAGCGATGCCTCTTTCACCGCGGGCACCATCATCACAGGCGGTGTCAATGTCGAAGCTGGGGCAATGGATGGCTTCTCGGGTATTGGTAATTTCAACTTCCTGACAGGCAACGGCAATGCCGTGAATACCGGCGTGTCGATCAGCATCTACGCACCAGTGAATAATCCCTGACCGGGAGAAGCACTATGAAATGGACTGCGTTGGTGATGGCTGCTGCGTGGCCGCTGGTTGCCCTGCCCGCTATCGCCGGCCCCGTCACGGTGGCCGGCGGTTTCGGCTCTTTCAACGTCGAGGCACGTAGCATCAACGAGATGCGTTGGGATCAAGTGGTACCGCAGCAGTATGACTACAGCTGTGGCGCAGCCGCTGTGGCAACGCTTCTGACCTATCATTACGGTCGTGAAACGACGGAGGCGGAAGTCTTCGAATATATGATCTCTGTCGGTGATCGAGAACAGATTGAAAACCATGGTTTTTCGATGCTCGACATGAAGAACTATCTGGACAGCCAAGGCCTCGATTCCGATGGCTTCAAGGTTGATCTGGATGACTATCTCAAAATTGGTGCACCTTCCATCACATTGATCAACACCGGAGGGTATAAGCACTTCGTTGTCATCAAGGGAATGGATGAAGGCCGAGTGCTGATCGGCGATCCGGCAGTTGGTAGTGTCGTCGTACCCAAGGAGCACTTCGAAACCCTCTGGCAGGGTACGGTGCTAGGCGCCAGGGCTGATATGGCCGTTGCCAAGCAAAACTTCAACCATGAGCGAGACTGGGCCATTCGCCCAAGCGCTCCAATCGGTCAGGGGCGACGGCGGACCGACATCGGTACGGCGATGTTGTTGATGCCGGGTCCCAATGAATTGGGGAAATGAATTGGCGAACTGGCAGGAGGAGTATGATGAACGGCTATCGGCGTTTGGTAGGAACCATGCTGAGTCTAGCCATGGTGTCAGGAATGACCGCGGGGGCACAGGCTGCGGGTTTCCTTGATGAACTGGATGAGCGAACTCATCATCAGGATCTCGGAACGGCCACTTACGCAAGGGGGTTTGCCAGCCCTGTTCTGAAAGTCATCGATAGCACTGACATGGCCGAGTTGAGAGGCGGTTTCTCGATCAATGGTCTGGATCTTGATTTTGGAGCCCAGGTTCGATCCATGATCGATGACGTAATGCAGCAGACACAAATCGAGTTCAGGAATACAGGCCCCCATGTCATTTCACAGACACTGTTCGATCCTACCGGAAAGGCTCATAACGTTAATCCTTCAAGCAATAATGTCGCGAATGTAAGTCCGAATGGCATCTCATTACCGGGGATGAGCGACTTTTCCGGCATGGCACTGAACGACACGAAAGGCTTCACAGCGGTTCTACACCGCATCACCAATCAGGCCATTATCGGTGGTGTCGTGAGCAATGCAAATAACAGGAAGATCAGCAACCAGATCGATATCAACGTCTCTGTCAAAAATATGGAGGCGTTGCGCAGTTTGAGTGCACATACCCGCGTCATCAATTCGTTGTTACGTTGATAGCGAATTCGGCGTTGTGACTGACGCCCCGCATGGAGTTCCATGCGGGGCGTATTCTATGTACCAGGTAATGTCATCAGTAGGCATTGATGCCGAAAGGCACTCTCAAAGTCAATACGGTATCCGGGGCATCCTCTGAAACTCCCAGTTCCAACCCCAGGTTCATGGACGTCACCGGGCTGAGCTGATAGGACCAGCCCAATAGTAAAGAAGCCACATTGAGCGAGCGTGAGCCGAGCCTAGGGTTGTTTCCATCGCTGCTGACGAATTCGGTTTCCGTCTCTTCAATGAAATCGTTCTTGAAACCCAGCGTGAAGGAACTGCGCTCATTGATGGCATAGGCCATGCCGAAGCTGAGGCGAATGGCATCGCCGGGATCGACTTCCCCGACCCTCACGTCGTCACGTATCTGCTCATTGACATTTTCCTCAATATTGTAGAGGTAGCCTAGGTTGGCAAAGTAGACCACAGGATCGGATGGGAAGAGCATGGTTATGCTGGGCTCGATGGAATGAAAACCGGAACCCGTAGCCAGTTCCAACTCGTTCCCTTCATTATCGCGACGGATATCAAAGGGTCCTTCCCCGGTCGTTGATTTATAGCGAAGATTGCCGACGAAATAGGGCCAGCCATTTTGGGCACTATTCATTTGGTAGTGTGCCGCGATCTCGATATCACCTAGACCATTTTCAGACAGACTTCTAGTGGTGTCAGTGTTTGTTTCTTGCACTGTTGCAAATAATGTATCATCACGATAGACATAGGGAACTTTAAATTCGAGCTCCAGCCGGTCGGTGACGCCGAGACGTCCTGTCAGGGCTGTAGTCCAGGTATCACGGTCAGCGTCTTCGGCTTCGAATATGCCGATCAGCAAGGTGCTGAGTATCTCGACGCCCCGAAAGGTCAACCTGTTGGTGCTGGAGTGGGAGTACTGCAACGACGGTTCTATCACCAGCTGACCTCGAGGGGTCAGCACACCGCCAATATCCGAGATAGCCTGGACTTCGGGTTGCTCCTGCTGTCGTTGAGGTGCCTGACCCACAGGTGCCTCTCGTGCCAGCGCGGGATCGCTGCCAGAATTTTCCTGTGCATTTGCAAGACTGGCAAATGTCAGGCATAAAGATACAATTGGCAAAGGGAGGAAATGTCGAATCTGTTTCATGACGGTATTCCCTTGAATGTATGGTATTGATTGAAATTTACCTGTCTCTGTTGATATGATTGTTTATTGTAATCACCCCCCATTAAGTTTGTCAGGACGGTTTTGAATTTGGTTGGAGGTGTTGCCGTTTGTAGGAGGGCGTGTCTTTTTTTCGATTTATACAGTGTTTATCAAGTAGCCGATAAAGAGTCACTCGTGATATGCCAAGCTGTCTGGCTGCACAAGACACATTGTAGTTGCATCGAATTAAAGTTGTCTCTATAGTATGCTTTTCCGCACGCTTGCGGATCTTGTCGATATTCAAGGGTTCGTGTTTGCTTTCGTTCGGATAGGGTAGTGCCAAGTCTTCTGGGCGTATTGTTTCAGATTTACACAATATCATCGCTCGTCGCAAACGGTTGATTAGCTCTCGTATATTGCCTGGCCAGTGATAGTTGCGCATGCATTCCATGGCTTCTTCACTGATTCCAACAAAGTTTTCTGCCTGTTCGTTCATATGACGATCTAGTATGCTATTGGCAAGTGTCGGCAAATCCTCGAGACGTTCACGTAAAGAGGGGACTTTCAAGTGCAGCACGTTGATTCTATAGTAAAGGTCATCTCTGAATGTTTTATTAGCAACCGCTTCTTCCAGGTTAATATGAGTAGCAGTGATCACGCGTACATCAACGTATATATCTTCGTTACCACCTAGGCGTTGCACGGTATTGCTTTCCAGAAATCGGAGTAAGCAAACTTGCATATCGACTGGCAAGTCGCCAATTTCATCTAGGAAAAGCGTTCCTCGGCAAGTGGATTCGATGTATCCGATATGGCGCTTCCAAGCCCCAGTGAATGAACCTTTTTCATAACCAAAGAACACAGATTGCATGAGTTCATGTGGTATTGCACCGCAGTTTACCGCCGTAAAAGGGCCATTCCTGCGTGTTGAGTAATGGTGTATGGCACGAGCTGCCACCTCTTTTCCAGTACCAGTTTCGCCAGTAATGAGTACGGGAGTGTTGACCATGGCGACCTTGTAGATGGAATTGGTTAGCCTATGAATTTCCGGATTAGCACTTTCTACAGGCTGCCCCTTGACTAACATTCTTGGATGTGAATTTAACTGAAGTCTGTTATATTTTTCCCATAAAATGTGCCCAATGATGTACGTAATATCTTTTGTATCGATAGGGATAAAGATGTGTGTATAACAGTTATCAGTGATGACTTTAGTTATCGGTGCTGCTTCCCCATGATCCTCATTTGTTATTGCTATTAGCGTGGCATATTCCAGATCCTCTAAACTATTTAATATTTTAATAAAGATGTTCTCATTCAAGCCAGTCTCGATGAGAACTATGTCATAATCTTTATTCTTTTTTAGACCGTGTCTGTATATCGATATTTCTACCACATCAAGGAAGATATTTTCTTTGCACTGTCGCAGTTGGTCGGCAACACTATCTCTAATCCTGTCGGATTGGTAGACCAGTAATACATGTCCGCTCGGTATCATTACTTGGCCCCATCGACTGATTCAGGCATTGTTTGATTTAAAATAAAAATACAAAACATGCGATACATGCTGCTTGCATCATTGATGCGTCTTGCCTATTTATAACATTAGGTTGCATAGTGATGTTCTGTAAAGTTTTGTTTTATCAATAAAAAGTATGTGTTTTGCGCTAATAACCTTACATCAGCGTGCCCAGTATTGTTGGGTGATAAGCATCATAAAATATGACTGCTTCTGTTCATTTTCATGGTTTATAAACTTAGGATCATGAGGAATGTTTAGCACGTAACTTGTGCCATCGGTTGTCGTTAACAAGTTATTAGATTTGCTGCGCGAATTATATGGTCATTTATTTTTTGCTCTGGTGTCTAGTTTTGTTTGATGCTTTCATATCGCTGCCATTTCACGATTGATACGATGTTTTTCCATCAGTCGATACAGAGTGACTCTTGAGACTCCTAAATCCCGAGCCGCATTTTGTATATTGTAACGGTTTCGCCCCAGTGCCGAAATGAGGGCTTCATATTCAGCTTGGTCGCGTGCCTGTTCCAGCGTTGTAATATGACGTGAGGTATGTCGGCGCTCCAAACCGAGATCTGCAGGTCCGATCAGTCTGGTCTCGCACATTACCAAGGCACGCCTTACTCGGTTTATCAGTTCTCTTATATTTCCGGGCCAGCTATAACACTGCATCAGTCGTAATGCTTCTTGACTGAATCCTTTTACTTGGATGGATTTTTCATTGGCAAATTTGTCGAAGAAAAACCGTGCCAGTACTTCGATATCTTCTTGGCGATCTCGAAGAGCTGGTAGGTGAATCTGGAGTACGTTAAGTCGATGATACAGGTCCTCGCGGAAGCGTCCTTCCAGGACGGCTTTGTCCAAGTCGACATGTGTTGCCGCCAGTATCCGAACATCGACGGTAATTTCTTTGGTGCTGCCAACCCTTTGGATATGATGGTCCTCAAGAAAGCGTAGCAGGTTAACCTGCATGTCCAGTGGTAGATCACCTATCTCGTCGAGGAACAGAGTGCCACCCTCAGCTGCCTCGATACGCCCGATCTTGCGATGGCTGGCCCCGGTGAAGGCGCCCTTCTCGTGGCCAAAGAGTTCCGACTGTATGAGGTTGGTGGGCAGTGCACCGCAGTTGACTGCAACGAAGGGTCCATCGCACCGCTCGGAACGCTCGTGGATGGCATGGGCTGCCAACTCCTTGCCGGTTCCGGACTCACCGTTTATGAACACCGGCGCATCAACGGCTGCCACACGCCGGATGGTATCGAAAAGCTGTTTCATGCTCGGGGTGGTCCCCACCATTTCGTATTCGTCCGAATGCAGCTTTTCTTCCTGGCTTACTCTGTCCTGAAGTCGTGTCATGCGAGCGGCATGCTTGAGCAGGCAGGCCAGTTGATCCGCATTTCCCGGCAATGGGTAATAGGCGTAGAAGAATCGGCGCAGCAAGTGGTGGATATGACTATCTTCCAGCAGATCAGCTTTTAGTATGGCAACCCAGTTGATAGGTGCCATGGTGAGACACTTTTCAGTCTCACGTTCTGCATGCGTGGCACCGCCATTGATGAGGACAAGACCCACATCATACTTTGCCATCTCGATTTTCTTGATACTGTCAGAAAAAGTATTGCTGGTATCTACATTCCACCCCTGTTCTTTCAGTGTCTCAAGTATCAATGGATGACTTTTTTCCAGGTTTCCTACTGATAATAGCTGGTATTTTTCATCCATTTCCTGTCTCTCTCCATGATTTACTATCTAGGAATATCTGTAACGACTTGTCGCGAGCAGGATTATTCGTGAATCTTTTAGTGCTTTTCCGTAGTTTTTTCTTGTCTAGTTGTTGGCGGAGCGATTCCCATCAGGTTGTGTCGTGCCCAGTTCATTGCCTGAATGCGGTTGTGCACGTTTATCTTCCTGAAAATATTGTAAAGGTGGGATTTTATCGTATGTTCGCTGATGAAGAGCTGGTTGGCGATGTCGGCATTGGACGCCCCGGAACCCAGTAAGCCAATGATTTCCAGTTCTCGATGGGTGAGACCGCAGACCGGGCGATAGGCATTGCGCTGCTGTTTACGGTAGAAGTCGATCATCTGTGTCATCAAGCTGCGCGACATCCACAGATCCCCTTCCAGCATCTTGGCAATGCCCTTGCATATCATGGGGAGATCGTTGCTGCGATAGAATATGCCTTCCAGGTGCATCATGGCGAGTATGTCGGCTGCATGACTCTCGTCACGGACGTTGAAGGCTGCCATGGCGATGCGACCGTCGTCGGCGATCTTGGCCTGCCACGTTCGCATGGCATCCATGGTAAGATGGTCGACATCCAAGAGCAGTACGCAACGCTGGTACTGGCAATCCGAGAGCTTTTCGTCGGGTGGTATGATCGTCACCGGACATTCGAGTTGGTCGTGGATGTAGTCGATGAATACCTGTGACTGTGGATTACTGTCAGTCACGAGGAGTACCAGAGCATTTCCGTGGGCCATGATGACGCCTCTCCCCTGCATGACACTTTTTTCTCAAGCCTTGCGTCGGCTCCCTGACTTACCTAGTACAGTGTTGTCGCGGTGTATCTGTTTGTAAAGATAAATTGATTTATGCTATTTGAGATAATAGCGATATTGGCTGCCAGAAAGATTCTGTACCGCCGAAGTGGCGGTGATTCAGCAGCATAGAGGATCCCGTGTTTTTTAGCGGTTTATTTGTTAGACCAAAGTACTACTCTGGATAGCCTTTTTTGTGATGCCTTGTATATCGTTTCAGTAGAACGGATGACATTCTCGCTCATCGCCTTGCACAGGCTGGTGGTGAGCGCCGATGATTCGCGCATCGATCGATGCTGGCTGTCGGCAAGGAGTGGTGATGAATGCAGGAAATCGGCTGGTGCTAGCCAGCGCGAACTCAGGAAAATTGCGTGAATTCAATCAATTGTTGGTGCCGCTGGGTGTCAGGGTCCAGCCTCAAGCGGATTTCGGCGTAGGCGATGTCGAGGAGACGGGGCTGACCTTCGTGGAAAATGCCCTGCTCAAGGCGCGCGAGGCGAGCCGGGTCAGCGGCCTGCCCGCCCTTGCGGACGACTCGGGCCTGGAAGTGGATGCCTTGAACGGCCAGCCGGGCATCTACTCGGCACGCTATGCTGGCGAACCCCGCAGTGATGCGCGCAACAATGCGAAGCTCCTGGAAGCCCTGGCGGCGGTACCGGTGGCCGCGCGTCGTGCACGATACTGGTGTGTGCTGGTCCTTCTGCGGCATGCCGAGGACCCGGTGCCGCTGATCGTGCAGCGCAGCTGGAAAGGGGAGATTTCGAGCGAGCCCCGAGGCGATGGCGGCTTTGGCTACGATCCGCTGTTCTGGTTGCCGGACCAAGGCAAGACCGCGGCCCAGCTCGCGGCGGAAGAGAAGAACCGCCTGAGCCACCGCGGGCGGGCGCTCCAGGCGCTGTTGGCGGCCATGCAGGAAACAGCGAGGCTTTCATGACATTCCTCGACCGGCAAAGCCTGTCTGCCACGCTTCCCCCGCTGGCACTCTACATCCACGTGCCCTGGTGCGTGCGCAAGTGCCCCTACTGCGACTTCAACTCGCACGGCGTGGGGCATGTGTCCGAACTGCCCGAAGCCGACTACCTGGCAGCGCTCATTGCCGATCTGGAGGCCGATCTCCCGCTGGCCGCCGGCCGTCAACTGGTCAGTGTCTTCATCGGCGGGGGGACGCCGAGCCTGATGACGGCGGAATTCTATGCCCGGCTGCTCGAGGCGGTGGCAGCGCGCGTGCCGCTGGCGGCTGACGCCGAGATCACTCTGGAGGCCAATCCGGGCACGCTGGAGCGAGGCCGCTTTGCCGGCTACCGGGCGGCCGGCATCAACCGTCTTTCGCTGGGGGTACAGAGCTTCCAGGATCAGCAGCTATCGGCGCTCGGTCGCATCCACAGCGGCGATGATGCGCGGGCGGCCGTGGAGGAAGCCCGTGACGCCGGTTTCGACAACCTCAACCTCGACCTGATGCATGGCCTGCCCGGGCAGACGCCCGAGCTGGCCCTGGCGGATCTGGAGTCGGCCATTGCCCTCGCACCGAGCCATCTCTCCTGGTATCAGCTCACTCTGGAGCCTAATACCGAGTTCCACTCGCGCCCGCCAAGTCTGCCGGCGGAGGAAACGCTATGGGATATCCAGGACCTGGGGCACGAGCGCCTGCAGGCAGCGGGCTTTTCGCGCTACGAGATTTCCGCCTACACGCGCGACGACCGCCACTGTCGCCACAACCTCAACTACTGGCGCTTCGGCGACTACCTGGGGATCGGTGCCGGTGCCCATGGCAAGCTGAGCGCTCCGGGCGAGGGGAGGGCGCTGGCCATCCAGCGGCGCTGGAAGGTCCGCCAGCCGGCCAGCTACCTGCGGCGCCGTCATGACCCGCGCGGTTTTCTTGCCGGCAGTTCGCCGCTGCCCACCGAAGAGCTCCCCCTGGAATTCGCCATGAATGCGCTGCGCCTGGTCGAGGGGGTTCCCCTGGCGGACTGGGCGTCGAACACCGGGCAGGGAACCGATGCACTGTTGGCGTGTCTTAGCGCGGCCCGCGAGAAGGGACTTCTTGCGGACGATGCCGAGCGGTTTCAGGCCTCGCCGCTCGGTCTACTATTCTTGAACGAACTGCTGGCCTCGATTGGCGAGCATCGGGCCAGCTGATCCTAGGCTCGCCACCCTGACTATCCAGGAGGGATACATGTTCAAACCGATTCGTCTGGTTGCTACTTTCGCCGCAGCGGCCTTGTTGGTGGGCTGCGCCACCACCGACCCCCAAACCGGTGAAACGCAACGCAGCAAAACGGGCACCGGGGCCGCCATCGGCGCCGCCGTGGGGGCTGCCGCCGGGGCGCTCTCCGGGGATGGCAGCACCAGTCGCCGGGATCGTGCGCTGATTGGTGCCGCCGTGGGCGCGGCCGCCGGCGGGGGCATCGGCGCCTACATGGATCGCCAGGAACAACAGCTGCGCCAGAGCATGGAGGGGACCGGTATCGGCGTCGACCGTCGCGGTGACGATATCGTGCTCAACATGCCGAGCAGCGTGACCTTCGACTTCGACTCCAGCGCCCTGACAACGAGCGCCCGCAACGCCCTCAACGACGTGGCCTCGGTGTTGACCCAGTACACCGATACCCGCGTCAACATCGTCGGCCATACCGACAGCACCGGCGATGCGAGTTACAATCAGCGGCTCTCGGAGCAGCGCGCCCAGTCCGTTGGCAGCTACCTGGCCCAGGCCGGTGTGGCGCGCAACCGTCTCAATATGACCGGCTACGGCGAAAGCCAGCCGGTGGCCAGCAATGATACCGAGCAGGGCCGGGCCCAGAACCGTCGGGTGGAGATCACGCTCTCACCCATCGAGTCGCAGTTCCAGCAGCAGTAACGCGACGCCAGCCTTCCCAGTCGTGACCGGGGCCCGCCAACTGGCGGGCCCCGGTCTTGTCGCCCAGCCGGAGCCGCTGTGATGCTCTCCTATCAGCATGCCTACCACGCCGGCAACTTTGCCGACGTTCACAAGCATCTGACGCTCTTCGCCGTCATCGACCACTTGTTGCGCAAACCCGCCCCAATCACCTACTTCGACTCCCATGCCGGCCGCGGGCGCTACCCCCTGATGGCGCCCGAAACCCGTCGGCTGGGGGAGTATCGCCAGGGTGTCGCGCCACTGTGGCAGGCGCGGGATGCCCTGGCGCAGGAGCCGCTCCTGTCGGCCTGGCTGACGGCCCTGGCTGCCATGCAGCCCGATGCCGGTACGCTCAGCCACTATCCGGGGTCGCCGGCCTGGCTGAGCCATCGGTTGCGCGACCAGGACCGGCTGTGGCTCTTCGAGCTGCATCCCGGCGAGCACGGCCACCTGGCCGAGCAGCGCCTGGGAGACAACGTCACGTGGCTCCACGCCGATGGCTTGCAGGGGCTGCTCGACCGCCTGCCGGTGGTGACACCGCGGCTCTGTGTGCTGATCGACCCAAGCTACGAGCGCAAGGCGGAGTATCGCGAGGTGGTCGAAACCCTGAATGCCGCCATGGGCAAGGCGCGTCACGCCGTGATGCTGGTGTGGTACCCACTGCTACCGTCGGGACGCCATCGCGACCTGCTGGACGGGGTGCGTGAGAGCGGCCTGCGCAAGGTGTGGCGCAGCGAGTTGACCCTGCACGCGCCGGGGGAAGCGAGCCATGGCATGTACGGCAGCGGCGTGCTGGTCATCAACCCGCCCTGGGGGCTGGACGAACGCCTGGCGGGCGCCATGGCCGCGGTGACGCCACGGCTAGGCCCGGAGGCGAGCTACCGCGGCAACTGGTGGGTGGGGGAGTAGGAGCCTGTTGGCCTCGCCTCACTTGCCGATACAGAAGCTGCCGAAGATCTCGCCCAGCAGGTCATCGGCGCTGAATTCGCCGGTGATTTCGCCCAGCGCCTGCTGGGCGTCGCGAAGGTCCTCGGCAAGCAGTTCCCCGGCGCCGTAGCCGGCAAGCTGCGCTGCACCGTTGTCGAGGGCCTGGCCGGCGCGGTCCAGGGCGTCCAGGTGGCGGCGTCGGGCCGAGAAGCGGCTCTCAGGCGTGGCTGTATAGCCCATCACCGCCTTGAGATGTTCCTTCAGGTTATCCACACCCTCTCCGGTCTTCACCGAGAGCCGGATCACCGGGATGGCTGTGGACAAATCGATTCCCGGGGATTCGTGGCTGGAGTCGATCTTGTTGCGCACCAGCGTCAGGCGCGCCGGGTCGGGCAGGCGCGCCACGAACTCGGGCCAGATGGCCATGGGGTCCACGGCCTGGGTGGTGGCGGCATCCACCATCAGCAGCACCCGGTCGGCCTTCTCGATCTCTTCCCAGGCGCGGGCCACACCGATCTTCTCCACGGCGTCCGGTGTATCGCGGAGGCCGGCGGTGTCGATCACGTGCAGGGGCATGCCGTCGATATGGATGTGTTCGCGCAGCACGTCACGGGTGGTGCCCTCGACCTCGGTGACGATGGCGGTCTCCTGCTCGGTGAGGGTGTTGAGCAGGCTCGACTTGCCGGCGTTGGGGCGCCCGGCGATCACCACGTTCATGCCCTCGCGCAGCAGCGCCCCCTGGCCGGCGGCGGTACGCACTGCGGCGAGCTCCTCCTGCACCCCGGCGAGGTGCTCGGCGACCTTGCCGTCGGCGAGAAAGTCGATCTCCTCCTCGGGAAAGTCGATGGCGGCTTCCACGTACATGCGCAGCTCGATCAAGCGATTGACCAGGACCTCGACGCGGGTCGAGAACTCGCCCTGCAGCGAGCGCAGGGCATTCTCGGCAGCAGCGCGGGAGCTCGCCTCGATCAGGTCGGCGATGGCCTCGGCCTGGGCCAGGTCGAGCTTGTCGTTGAGGAAGGCGCGCTCGGAGAACTCGCCGGGACGGGCCAGGCGGGCGCCGAGTTGCACGCAGCGCTCGAGCAGGAGGTCCATGATCACCGGGCCGCCGTGGCCCTGAAGTTCCAGCACATCCTCGCCGGTGAAGGAGTGGGGGCCAGGGAAGTAGAGGGCGATGCCTTCGTCGATCACGCTTGTGTCGCCGCGGAAGGGGCCGTAGTGGGCCCGGCGCGGGGCAGGGCAGTGCCCTACCACCGTCTCGGCGATCGCCGCACAGAGTGGCCCGGAGACACGGATGATGCCCACCCCGCCACGTCCCGGCGGGGTGGCGAGGGCGGCGATGGTGTCCTGCGTGTAGAGGGGCTCGCGCATCGTTGTCTCCTCGGGCGGCAGCGCCATTGTCGGTAGCCGGGGCCGTAAACGCCAGACCCCCGCACGGGGCGGGGGTCGGCAACACGGGAAGGGGAGGGCCTACTTGGCCTTCATGCCCTTGCCGATGCTGGGGTCGCTCTCGATCTTGCGCGTGATCACGTACTGCTGGGCGATCGAGATGACGTTGTTGACCACCCAGTAGATGACCAGGCCGGCCGGGAACCACAGGAAGAAGAAGGTGAAGACCACGGGCAGCATCTTCATGATCTTCGCCTGCATGGGGTCCGGCGGGGTCGGGTTGAGCAACTGCTGCACGAACATCGAGGCGCCCATCAGGATCGGCAGGATGAAGTAGGGGTCCTTCACCGAGAGGTCCTGGATCCAGAACATGAAGGGCGCGTGGCGCAGCTCCACCGATTCCAGCAGCATCCAGTAGAGGGCGATGAACACCGGCATCTGCACCAGGATGGGAAGACAGCCGCCCAGCGGGTTGATCTTCTCCTTCTGATAGAACTTCATCATCTCCTGGGACATCTTCTGGCGATCGTCGCCGTACTGCTCCTTGAGGCGCTGCATCTCCGGGCCCAGCTTGCGCATGCGTGCCATGGACTTGTAGGCCTTGGCGGAGAGCGGCCACATGGCCAGCTTGACCAGGATGGTCAACAGGACGATGGACCAGCCCCAGTTGCCGATCAGGTCGTGGATCTGGTCGAGCAGCCAGAACAGCGGGTTGGCGATGAACCACAGCCAGCCGAAGTCCACGGTGAGCTCGAGGTGGGGCGCCACCTGCTCGAGGTAGTCCTGTACCTTGGGGCCCATGTAGAGGGTCGCGCCCAGGCGGGCTTCCTCGTCCGGGGCCAGGGTACTCACCGGTCCGGCCATGGCCGCCACGTTGCGGTTACGCGAGTCGGTGGTGGCGTAGTAGAGGTTCTGCTGGTTCTGCGGCGGTGCCCAGGCGGAGACAAAGTAGTGCTGGATGATGGCCACCCAGCCGCCCTGGGCGTCGCGGTTGGGGAAGGCGCCCTCTTGGATGTCCTCGAAGCCGACCTTCTGGTAGCGATCGTCCGGCGACGAGAAGGCGGCCCCCAGGTAGGACTGCATGCCCAGTGCCGGGCCGCTCGAGGGGTCGGGGCTGTTGTCGCGAGCCAGCTGGCCGATGAAGCGCGCCGTCACCGGCTCCTCGCCCTGGTTGGCCAGATGGTAGCTGACGTCCACGGCGTAGCTGCCGCGCTCGACGGTGAAGCGCTTGATGACCTCCACGCCGTTGATCTCGGCGGCGAGGTCGACTTCCAGGCTTTCGTCTCCTTCACTCAGCCGGTACTCGGTGGCCGCCGGGGTATAGCTGATGCGGCCGGAGTAGCCGTCGAGCTGCAGACCCGAGCGGGCCACGTAGCTGCGCGTCTCGCTGTCGGAGAGCAGCACGTAGGGATGCTCGCTGTCACGGGTCAGACGGTGCTGCGGCAGGGCCGCATAGACCACGTCGCCCCCCTGGGGGTCGATGCGCAGGTCGAGGACGTCCGTCTCCACCACGATCAGCTCGCGGCTGGTGTCGGGGCGAGCGGTCTCGCCGGGCATCTCGCCGGCTATCTCGTCCTGGGCACGGGGGGCGCTGGGAACGGCCAGCCCCTCCTCGTCGGAGGGAGCGTCCGCCGGCTCGCCGGCCGGTGCGGTGACGCTCGGCGTGTCCGGCTGCGGAGTGACCTGGCCATAGTCCTGGTTCCACTGCACCATGATCAGGTAGGCGAGCACGGCCAGAGGAATCAACAGTAGGAGTCGTTTTACGTCCATGAGGGTTCTGCCCGGTGGGTAGTGTACATGCCGCGGGAAGGGGCCTGTTGCCAGACCGATATACGCGAAAGCCTGCCCGAGGCAGGCTATCGTGGCGGAAACCGGCACCGCTTCCGATCAGGAGGTCCGCGACTTGCGAACCTCGCGTTCCAGCCGGCGCCACATGCCGTACAGCTGGCGGTGGAGCGTGGCGTTGTCCAGTTCATGAGCGCCCCGACGGGCCAGCACCACGATGTCGACGGCGGGCAGCCGGTGCTGCTGGAGTCGGATGGACTCGCGGGCGAGCCGCTTCAAGCGGTTGCGATCGACGGCGCGGCGCACGTTGCGCTTGCTGAACACCAGGCCGAGTCGCACGTGTCCCTGCTGGTTGGGGCACGCCAGGGCCAGCAGCCCCTTGCCATGAACCTTGAATGCAGCGTGATCGAAGACGTGGCGGTAGTCCCCGGCGGTCAGCAGGCGCAGCCGAGGGGGAAAACCGTGATCGGACACCGGCAATCCGCGATCAGGCGCTCAGACGCTTGCGGCCCTTGGCACGACGACGTGCCAGCACGGCACGGCCGTTCTTGGTGGCCATGCGCGCACGAAAGCCGTGCACACGCTTGCGCTTGAGAACGCTGGGTTGGAAGGTGCGTTTCATAACTCTTGATTCCCACGTGGTTAATTTGGAAGGAGCGGCTTCAAGACAGCACCCGAACGCCAACGGGCCCCCGGGAGGATTCGGTTCAAGACCGGAAATTGTAGTGACTTCGCTGCCGCGACGCAATTGTTGCGCCTTTTTCCACGGCTCGGGGTGGCGTGCGCCGCCCCGAGCCATCGGGCTCGGCCTGTGGGCAGGGCTGGGGATCAAGGCTGTGGAAAAAGTGGATAACCGATTTAAAATCAGCTTGATATATCATGGATAATGGCGTGGAAAAGACCTGATCGACCGTCGCGCCGCACTACCCCCGGTATGTGGATAACCCGTCGGGGGAAGGATACAATGGCCGGTCATTCATCAACCGGAGTGAGGTCGCGTGTCGCTGGCTCTCTGGCAACAGTGCCTGGATTACCTGCAGGACGAGCTGAACGCTCAGCAGTTCAACACTTGGATCCGCCCGCTGCAGGCGGAAGAGGGGGAATCCAACGAGCTCCGCCTGCTGGCGCCCAATCGCTTCGTGCGTGACTGGGTGGGCGACAAGTACGCCAAGCGCATCAACGAGTTGTTGCGTGATCTGGCCCCGGGAAAGCCGCCTCGCGTGGTGCTGACGGTGGGTAGCCGGCGCGCCGCGGTGGCCAAGCCGCAGCCGCGTGAGCTGGGCACGCCGGTCTCGGCCAGTCCCCGGTCGCCGCTGGGCCCGGCGGTTCAGACCCCGCCGCGGGGCGACATCGGCGACGAGCGCGAGATCGAGCAGCTCAACGAAGAGGCCCAGGCCGCCGCTGGGCGTCGCGGCGGCGGTGAGCGCGAGGTCCAGGTCGAGGGCAGCCTCAAGCACAGCAGCGGCCTCAACCCCAGCTTCACCTTCGAGACCTTCGTCGAGGGCAAGTCCAACCAGCTGGCTCGGGCGGCCTCTCGCCAGGTGTCGGAGAATCCCGGCGGTGCCTACAACCCGCTGTTCCTGTATGGCGGCGTGGGCCTGGGTAAGACGCACCTGATGCATGCCGTGGGCAATGCCCTGGCTATCCGCCGCGAGAACGCTCGGGTCGTCTACCTGCACTCCGAGCGCTTCGTGGCCGACATGGTCAAGGCGCTGCAGCTCAATGCCATCAACGACTTCAAGCGCTTCTACCGCAGCGTCGACGCCCTGCTGATCGACGACATCCAGTTCTTCGCCGGCAAGGAGCGCTCCCAGGAGGAGTTCTTCCATACCTTCAATGCCCTGCTCGAGGGCGGCCAGCAGATGATCCTCACCTCCGACCGCTACCCCAAGGAGATCAGCGGGGTCGAGGAGCGCCTCAAGTCGCGCTTCGGTTGGGGACTGACGGTGGCCATCGAGCCGCCGGAGCTGGAGACCCGGGTGGCCATCCTCATGAAGAAGGCCGACCAGGCCAAGGTCGACCTCCCCCACGATGCCGCCTTCTTCATCGCCCAGAAGATCCGCTCCAACGTGCGCGAGCTGGAGGGCGCCCTGAAGAAGGTCATCGCCGACTCCCATTTCATGGGCAAGCCGATCACCCAGGATTTCATCCGCGAGTCGCTCAAGGACCTGCTGGCGCTGCAGGACAAGCAGGTGGGCGTCGACAATATCCAGCGCACCGTGGCGGAGTACTACAAGATCAAGCTCGCCGACCTGCTCTCCAAGCGTCGCTCGCGCTCCGTGGCGCGCCCTCGGCAGGTGGCCATGGCGCTCGCCAAGGAGCTGACCAACCACAGCCTGCCGGAGATCGGCGACGCCTTTGGCGGGCGCGACCACACCACGGTGTTGCACGCCTGCCGCAAGGTCCAGGCGCTACAGGAGGAGAGCGCGGATATCCGCGAGGACTACAAGAACCTGCTGCGCCTGCTGACCAGCTAGGCTGTGTCCGAAAAAGCGCCGGGTTCGCCAACACCAACGCCAGACCTCACCCTTTCAGGAACAAGACGTGGAGCCGACCATGAAGTTTTCCATATCCCGCGAAGCTTTGCTGCGACCGCTGGCGCTGGTGGCCGGCGTGGTGGAGCGCCGTCAGACGCTGCCGGTGCTCTCCAACGTGCTGATCCAGGTCGACGCCGATCAGGTGGCGCTGACCGGCACCGACCTCGAGGTCGAGCTGATCGGTCGAACCGTGGCGTCGCAGGTCGAGGCGCCGGGGTCCGTCACCGTGCCGGCGCGCAAGCTGATGGATATCTGCAAGTCGTTGCCCGACCAGGCCGAGCTGCACTTCAGCCTCGAGGAGGGGCGGGCCGTGCTGCGCAGTGGCCGGTCGCGCTTCACGTTGTCGACCCTGCCGGTGGCCGAGTTCCCCAACATCGAAGATGCCCAGGGTGACGTCGAGCTGAGCCTGCCACGGGGCACCCTCAAGCACCTGATCGACGCCACCGGCTTCGCCATGGCGCAGCAGGACGTGCGCTACTATCTCAACGGCATGCTCCTCGAGCTGCGCAGCAACTTGGTGCGAGCCGTGGCCACCGACGGCCATCGCCTCGCCGTCTGCTCGCGCCCCACCGAGGTCACCGTGGATTCGCCGCGCAAGCTCATCGTGCCGCGCAAGGGGGTGCTGGAGCTGGTGCGCCTGCTCGACGACGGCGACGAGCCGGTCACACTGACCCTGGGCAGTACCCATGTGCGCGCCCATACCGGCGACTTCACCTTCACCTCCAAGCTCGTCGACGGCAAGTTTCCCGACTACGAGCGCGTGGTGCCCCGTGGCGGCGACAAGGTGTTCATTGCTGATCGGGCCGAGCTGCGCCAGGTGCTGTCGCGCACCTCCATCCTCTCCAACGAGAAGTACCGTGGCGTGCGGCTGCACCTCGCCGAAGGCAACCTGCAGGTGATGGCCAACAATCCCGAGCAGGAGGAGGCCGAAGAGAACGTGGCCGTGGAGTACGGCGGTGAAGGCCTGGAGATCGGTTTCAACGTCGGCTATCTGATCGACGTGCTCAACGTGGTGAGCGAGGATCGCATCCAGATGACGCTGTCCGACTCCAGCAGCAGTGCGCTGATGGAGGAGCCGGGGGGCGGCGATGCGCTCTACGTCGTCATGCCCATGCGTCTGTGAGGCGCGCTGGTCGCCCCGCTCATGCCCATTAACCACATATCCTTCAATGGGTTGAGGAATCTCGCAGTGACCGAGATGGCGCCCGGGCCGGGCATCAACCTGGTGGTCGGCGCCAACGGCAGCGGCAAGACCAGCTTTCTGGAAGGCATCCATCTGCTGGGGATGGGGCGTTCGTTCCGCACCCGGCATCTCAAGCACGTCATCGCCCACGATGCCGAGGCGATGACCCTCTTTGCCCGCCTTGATGGCGATCCGCCGCTGCCCATCGGCCTGCGTCGCACTCGCGATGCCGGGGAGCTGGAGCTGCGGCTGGGCGGCGAGCGGGTGCCGCGCCTGGCGCGCCTGACCGAGGCGCTGCCGCTGCAGCTCGTCAATCCCGATGCGTTCCGCCTGCTCGAGGGGTCCCCGGCCGGTCGGCGTGAGTTCATCGACTGGGGTGTGTTTCACGTGAAACACGACTTCTTCGATGCCTGGCGCCGGGCGCGCCGGGCGCTGAAGCATCGGAATGCGTTGCTCAGGCATGGTAGAATAGAGCCCGATTCTCTGCTGGCCTGGGAGCGGGAGCTGGCCCACTGGGGCGAGCGTCTCGATGCGCTACGGCGCGACTGGATGGCCGCTTTCCAGCCAGTTTTCGAGGCCACGTTGGCGGCCTTGCTGCCACTGCCGGAGCTGGAGCTGCGCTATTCGCGGGGCTGGGATCGTCAGCGTGACCTGCAGACGGTGCTCGCCCAGGGACGCGAGACGGATCGCCAGATGGGGTTCACCCAGCAAGGCCCCCAACGTGCCGATCTGCGCATACGCCTGGGCCGGCACCCGGCGGTGGAAGTGTTGTCGCGCGGCCAGCAGAAGCTGGTGGTGAGTGCCCTCAAGTTGGCGCAGGGGCGGCTCCTGGAGCGCGTGACGGGACGCACCTGCCTTTACCTGGTGGACGATCTGCCGGCGGAACTCGACGCCGACCACCGGCAGGTCTTCTGCCGGCTGCTGGAAACGATGGGCTGCCAGGCGTTCATCACCAGCGTAGAACACGATGCCCTGGTGGGATCCTGGTCATCCCACGCCCCGCTGACGATGTTTCACGTGGAACCATCGCCCAGCGGTCAGGGGCGGCTGGTGCCCGCCGGGCACGCACAGACTTCATGACGGAGCAGTCAATGAGCGAACAGGCTTACGACTCATCGAGCATCAAGGTTCTCAAGGGCCTGGACGCGGTACGCAAGCGCCCCGGCATGTACATCGGCGATACCGATGACGGGACCGGCCTTCACCACATGGTGTTCGAGCTGGTGGACAACTCCATCGATGAAGCTCTGGCCGGTTGGTGCAGTGAGATTCGGGTAGTCATCCATCCCGACGAGTCGATCACCGTCAGCGACAACGGGCGGGGCATTCCCACCGATATTCACAAGGAAGAGGGTGTCTCCGCCGCCGAAGTGATCATGACGGTGCTGCACGCCGGCGGCAAGTTCGACGACAACTCCTACAAGGTGTCCGGTGGTCTGCATGGCGTGGGTGTCTCGGTCGTGAACGCCCTTTCCGAAGAGCTCAAGCTGACGATCTGGCGTGCCGGGCAGGTTTACGAGCAGGTCTATCGGCACGGTGTGCCCGACGCGCCGCTGGCGGTGGTCGGCAAGACGGAGCAGAGCGGCACCCGGGTACACTTCAAGCCCTCCTCGGCGACCTTCGCCAATATCGAGTTCCACTACGATATCCTCGCCAAGCGGCTGCGCGAGCTCTCCTTCCTCAACTCGGGCGTCGCCATTCGACTGATGGATGAGCGAACCGGCAAGGAGGAGCTGTTCCACTACGAGGGCGGGCTCAAGGCCTTCGTGGACCATCTCAATACCAACAAGACGGTGCTCAACCCGGTGTTCCACTTCAACGTGGAGCGCGATGACGGGGTAGGGGTCGAGGTGGCGATGCAGTGGAGCGACTCCTTTTCCGAGAACATCTTTTGCTACACCAATAACATTCCCCAGCACGATGGCGGTACGCACCTGGCCGGCTTTCGCGCGGCGTTGACGCGCAGCCTCAACGGCTACATCGAGGCGGAAGGGCTGCTCAAGAAGGCCAAGATCAACACTTCCGGGGACGATGCGCGTGAGGGGCTGACTGCGATCATCTCGGTCAAGGTCCCCGATCCCAAGTTCTCCTCCCAGACCAAGGACAAGCTGGTCTCGTCCGAAGTGAAGACGGCGGTGGAGCAGGAGCTGGGGCGTCAGTTTGCCGATTACCTGATCGAGCGGCCCAACGAGGCCAAGGCAATCGTCAACAAGATGCTGGACGCCGCCCGGGCGCGCGAGGCGGCGCGCAAGGCACGCGACATGACCCGGCGCAAGGGAGCGCTGGATATCGCGGGCCTGCCCGGCAAGCTGGCCGATTGCCAGGAGAAGGACCCCAGCCTCTCCGAGCTCTTCCTGGTGGAGGGTGACTCTGCCGGGGGCAGCGCCAAGCAGGGTCGTGACCGGCGAACCCAGGCGATCCTGCCGCTCAAGGGCAAGATTCTCAACGTCGAGAAGGCGCGCTTCGACAAGATGCTATCCTCGGCGGAAGTGGGCACCCTGATCACCGCACTGGGCTGCGGTATCGGGCGCGAGGAGTTCAACCCCGACAAGCTGCGCTATCACTCGATCATCATCATGACCGATGCCGACGTCGACGGGTCGCACATCCGTACCCTGCTGCTGACCTTCTTCTTCCGTCAGATGTCGCAACTGATCGAGCGCGGCCATGTCTTCATCGCCCAGCCGCCGCTCTACAAGATCAAGCGCGGCAAGCAGGAGAGCTACCTGAAGGACGAGCAGGCGATGCTCGACTATCTCACCACCACGGCCATGGACGGTGCACGGCTCTACGTCAATCCGGAGGCGCCCGCGGTGGCCGGCGCGCAGCTCGAGGCGCTGGTCAACCAGTATCGTGACGTCATGAAGCGCATCGACCGCCTCTCGCGGGTCTACCCCAACGACGTGCTGCGCAAGGTGGTGCATGCGGCACCGCTGGACGGCGAGGCGAGTCTCAAGGATCGCGTTACCATGCAGCGCTGGATCGACTACCTGCAGCGGGAGATGGATGCCCTGGTGGCCTACGAGGGCGGCCCGCGCTATACCTTCCGCCTCGAGGAGGACGCCGAGCGCGGGCTCTGCCTGCCGGCCGTCACCCTCACCGCCCACGGGGTGAGCACCGATTACGTCTGGGGGATCGACTTCTTCACCAGCGCCGACTATCGCGCCATGGCGGCCCTGGGGGAAACCCTGGACGGCCTGCTCGAGGAGGGTGCCTATGTGGCTCGCGGGGAGCGGCAGAAGCCGGTGGCCAATTTCTACGACGCCCTGGAGTGGTTGATGAACGAGGCCCAGCGCGGGCTCTCCATCCAGCGCTACAAGGGTCTCGGCGAGATGAACCCCGAGCAGCTGTGGGAAACCACCATGAACCCTGACACGCGCCGCCTGCTGCGTGTCTCTATCGAAGATGCGGTGGCCGCCGACATGATGTTCAATACGCTGATGGGCGACGAGGTGGAGCCGCGCCGCGACTTTATCGAGCGCAATGCCCTGGTGGCCAACCTCGATATCTGAGCACGGAGCGGGCGTGTTTCACGTGAAACATCGTGAGTGCCCGTTGTCCTAGCCACGCCAAAACCCCGCGACTTCCGTGTCGCGGGGTTTTGCGTTGGTGACCGTCATGGCTTCTGACCGCCCTCTGCTCATCTTCTCCGTGTGACAAACGCCGGCCAGCTTGGTTACTGCGCTGCAAGCAGCCAGTCGACAAAGCCGGCCAGATCGTCGAATACCCGTGCGTTGTCGAGGCCCTCGCCCTTGGCCAGGGTGTGCTCGCCCTTTCCCGTCCGAACGAGCACGGAGTGGCAGCCAAGGGTCTCGCCGGCCTGCAGGTCGCGCAGGCTGTCGCCCACCATCCAGGCCCCTTGCAGAGAGGGGAGCCCCAGGGCATCGCGAATCTGATGCAGCAGCCCGGGCAGCGGCTTGCGACAGTCGCAACCGTCGTCCGGGCCGTGGGGGCAGACAGCGATGTGGGCGATCTCGCCACCGGCAGCTTCCACCAGGGCGTTCAGCCGCCGGTGCATTGCGGCGAGCGTGGCCGCGTCATAGTAACCGCGGGCGATGCCGGACTGGTTGGTGGCCACGGCCACCGTCCAGCCGCTGCGGCTGAGCCGTGCCATGGCCTCGATGGCACTGGGATAGGGGAGGAACTCCTCGAGCGACGTGACGTACTGGTCCGAATCGCGATTGATCACGCCGTCGCGATCAAGGATCACCAGGCGGTTGGCTGTCGGCATGGCGTGTCGGCCTGTCGGTGTGGGTCGGAGGTATCGTGCCATGTTTCACGTGAAACATCATGGCTCCTATCAGTGCATAAGCACTTTGCGGTGCACTTCAGGGGTGGGGGCAGTGTGAACCGGACGTGATGTTTCACGTGGAACACCGCACAAAAAACCGGCGGAGACACTCCGCCGGTTGGGGAACACCGCACCATGGCGGTTATTGCCGAAGCAGGGAGATATCCGCCACTTCGAGGAACAGCGCCTGGAGCGCGGCGAGCAGCGCCAGGCGGTTGGCGCGAATGGTCGGGTCGTCGGCCATCACCATCACCTCATCGAAGAAGGCGTCCACCGGTTCGCGCAGGCTCGCCAGGACGTCGAGCGCCTCCTGATAACGGCCCGCGGCGAACAGCGGCATGACACGCTCACGCTGGGTAGTGACGGCGGCATGAAGGGCCTGCTCGGCGCACTCCTGCAGGCGATCAGTCAGCACCTCGCGACCCACATCGCTCTCCTGTTTGGCCAGGATGTTGGCGACGCGCTTGTTGGCCGCGGCCAGCGCCGCGGCTTCCTCGCGGCCGGCGAAGGCGTGCACGGCATGCAGGCGACGGGCGAAATCCAGCGGTCGGGTGACGGGGCGTGCGCGTACCGCCAGATAGACCTCGGCCTCGATGCCCTCGTCCTGGGCCCAGGCGCGGAAGCGGTCGAGCATGTAGCCGAGAACCTCATCGACCAGGCCCTCGGCATAGGGCAGCTCCTGGTGCTGGGCGGCGGCGAGCTCGAGCAGCTCGCGCAGATCGAGGTCGAGCTCGCCCTTGACCAGGATGTTGAGTACCCCGATGGCTGCACGGCGCAGGGCAAAGGGGTCCTTGGTGCCGGTGGGGCGGGCACCGATACCGAAGATGCCGGTCAAGGTGTCGAGGCGGTCGGCCAGCGCCAGGGCCTGGCCGGTGCGCGTCGCCGGAATGGCGTCGGTGGCGAAGCGCGGGAGGTACTGCTCTTCCAGCGCCTGGGCAACCTCGTCGGGTTCGCCGTCATGGATGGCGTAGTAGCGTCCCATGATGCCCTGCAGTTCGGGGAACTCGAGCACCATTTCGGTAACCAGGTCGCACTTGGCGAGCTCGGCGGCGCGTCGGGCGTGACCGACGTCGCCGTCGACCTGGCCGGCGATGAAGGCGGCCACGGCGGCGCTGCGGTGAGACTTGTCGGCAAGGGTGCCGAGCTGCTGCTGGAAGAGCACGCTGGCGAGCTCGGGGATGCGGCTGGCCAGCGGGCGCCGGCGGTCGGTATCAAAGAAGAAGGCGGCATCGGCCAGGCGCGGGCGGATCACCTTCTCGTTGCCGGCGATCACCTGCTGGGGGTCGCGGCTGTCGATGTTGGCGATGGTGATGAACATCGGCTTGAGCCGGCCGGCGTCGTCGAGCAGGTGGAAGTACTTCTGATTGGCCTTCATCGAGGAGATGAGGCACTCGGGCGGCACCTCGAGGAAGCGCTCGTCGAAGCTGCCGGTCAGGGCCACGGGCCACTCCACCAGACCGCTGACCTCGGTGAGCAGCGCTTCGTCGATCACTGCGGTGGCTTCCTGCACCTCGGCCTCGGCCAGTACCTGTTCGCGAATACGTTCGCGACGCTGCGCGCGGTCGGCCAGCACCCAGGCGTCCTCCAGGGCGGCCAGGTAGTCGTCGGCGTGGGCGAGCTCGATCGCCGCCGGGGCGTGGAAGCGGTGGCCGCGGGTGGTGCGCCCGGCGGTCAAGCCAAGCAGCTCGGCGGCCACCACGTCGCCACCGTAGAGCATCACCAGCCAGTGCACGGGGCGGGAAAACTCGATGCGCGAGGCCCCCCAGCGCATGTTCTTGGGCACCGGGAGAGCCGCGACGGCGTTGTCGACAATGCCCGGCAGCAGTGCCGTGGTGGCCTCGCCCGGTTGCTGCTCGCGGTAGCCGAGCCAGGTGCCCTTGGGGGTCTCCAAGTGGATCAGCTCGTCGACACTGACGCCGCAGGAGCGCGCGAAGCCCTCGGCGGCCTTGGTGGGTTGCCCCTCCTTGAAGGCGGCGGCGAGGGCGGGGCCGCGCTTCTCCACTTCGCGGTCGGGCTGCTTGTCGGCCAGGTTGTGAACCTGCACGGCCAGGCGCCGCGGCGTGGCGTAGGCGCGCACCTCGTCGTGGGCTATGTCGGCGTCGGCGAGACCGCGCCGCAGGCCCTCGGCCAGGGCGTCGGAGAGGGTGTCGATGGCCTGGGGCGGCAGTTCCTCGACGCCCAGTTCCAGCAGAAAGGTAGTGGCGGCCATGCTCAAGCGTCTCCCTGGTCGGTCTGCGGTTCGGCGGCGAGCAGCTCACGGCGCAGCGCCTCGGGCGCCATGGGGAAGCCGGCTGCCTGGCGCGAGGCGTAGTAGGCGTGGGCCACGTCGCGGGCCATGGTGCGCACGCGCAGGATGTAGCGCTGGCGCTCGGTCACCGAGATGGCGTGGCGGGCATCGAGCAGGTTGAAGGTGTGCGAGGCCTTGAGCACCTGCTCGTAGGCGGGCAGCGGCAGGCTCGCCGCGAGCAGCTTGGTGCACTCCTGCTCCTGGTGGTCGAAGGCGGCGAACAGCGCCGGCACGTCGGCGTGCTCGAAGTTGTAGGCGGATTGTTCGCGCTCGTTCTGCAGGTAGACGTCGCCGTAGGTGACCCGGGTGCCGTCCGGGGCGACGGTCCACACCAGGTCATAGACGCTGTCGACGTCCTGCAGGTACATGGCGATGCGCTCCAGGCCGTAGGTGAGCTCCCCGGTCACTGGGTAGCACTCGAGCCCCCCGGCCTGCTGGAAGTAGGTGAACTGGGTCACCTCCATGCCGTTGAGCCACACCTCCCAGCCCAGCCCCCAGGCGCCCAGCGTCGGCGATTCCCAGTTGTCCTCGACGAAGCGGATGTCGTGGACCAGCGGGTCGAGACCGAGGCGCTCCAGCGAGCCCAGGTAGAGCGACTGCAGCTCGGCGGGGGAGGGCTTCATCACCACCTGGAACTGGTAGTAGTGCTGAAGGCGATTGGGGTTTTCGCCGTAGCGGCCGTCGGTGGGACGGCGCGAGGGCTGCACGTAGGCGGCATTCCACGACTCGGGGCCGATGGAGCGCAGGAAGGTCGCGGGGTGGAAGGTGCCGGCGCCGACCTCCATGTCCAGCGGTTGAAGCACCACGCAGCCCTGTTCGGCCCAGTACTGCTGGAGAGCCAGGATCAGGCCCTGGAAGGTCGTCACGTCCGGCGTCGTCCCCGGATTGGAGGGCGACGAGTGTGTCGAGAGCGTCATCGAAAAGCACCGTTGGCCATGAATTCACTGGGCGTCAAGTATACAATCACAGGCACATCGGTTATAGGCGCAGCCACTGCGCCGCAGCGAGGAATTCCATGATCGTAGTGACAGGCGGAGCCGGCTTCATCGGCGCCAATCTGGTCAAGGCGCTCAATGCGCGCGGCCGCGACGACGTCCTGGTGGTCGACGACCTGCGTGACGGCACCAAGTTCGTCAACCTGGCGGACTGCACGCTGGGCGACTACCTGGACAAGGACGATTTCCGCGCCCGGGTCGAGGCCGCGCTGCGCGGCGAGCCCTCGCGGCTGCCGCCCATCGAGGCGATCTTCCACGAGGGGGCCTGCTCCGACACCACCGAGTGGGACGGCCGCTTCATGCTCGACAACAATTTCGAGTACTCCAAGGTGCTGCTGCATTTCTGCCAGCGCGAGGGCATCCCCTTCCTCTACGCCTCCTCGGCGGCCACCTACGGCGGCAGCGAGGTGTTCGCGGAGGCTCCCGAGCACGAGAAGCCGCTCAACGTCTACGGCTACTCCAAGCTGCTCTTCGACCAGTACGTGCGCGCCCGCTGGGACGAGTTCGACAGCCAGGTGGTGGGCTTTCGCTACTTCAATGTCTATGGCCCCCGCGAGCAGCACAAGGGCAAGATGGCCAGCGTTGCCTACCACCACCATACCCAGATTCGCGACGGCCAGACGGTCAGGCTGTTCGGCGCCTGGGACGGCTATGAGGCCGGGATGCAGAGCCGCGACTTCGTCTACGTGGGCGACGTGGTGGACGTCAATCTCTGGTTCCTCGACCATCCCGACAAGTCCGGGCTCTTCAACCTGGGGACTGGCCGTGCCGAGCCCTTCAAGGCGATCGGCGAGGCGGTGACCGACTACTACGGGCGCGGCACCATCGAGTACATCGATTTCCCCGCGGAGCTCAAGGGGCGTTACCAGAGCTATACGCGTGCCGACATCTCGCGGCTGCGCGAGGCGGGCTACGATCGCGAGTTCCGTACCGTGGCTGAAGGGGTGCGCGACTACCTGGAGTGGCTGAATGGTTGACGTCGGCACGGCGCCGCGCATCCTCGTTGTCGGTCCCTCCTGGGTCGGTGACATGGTGATGGCGCAGAGCCTGTTCAAGACGCTCAAGACGCGTCATCCCGGCTGCTATCTGGGCGTGGTGGCCCCGGCCTGGTCGCAGCCGATCCTCGAGCGCATGCCGGAGGTGGACGAGGTGGCCAGCCTGGCCGCCGACCACGGCGAGTTCGGTTGGCGCGCGCGCCGCAGCCTGGCCCGTCAGCTGCGCGGACGCTTCGACCGGGCGATCGTGCTGCCGCGCTCCTGGAAAGCCGCCCTGGTGCCTTTCCTGGCGCGCATCCCGCGGCGTACCGGCTTCACCGGCGAGCAGCGCTACGGCCTGCTCAATGACCGCCGTGCCCTCGACAAGACGGTACTGGACCAGACCGTGAAGCGCTTCGTGGCCCTGGGGCTGCCTCCCGAGGCAGCGGCACGGGGCGACTTCGCCATCCCGCGGCCGAGGCTCAAGGTGGATGGCGACAATCAGGCGGCGCTGCGCGAGGCGCTGGGACTTTCCCGCCGCCCGGCGATCGGGCTGATGCCCGGCGCGGAATACGGCCCGGCCAAGCAGTGGCCGCTTGCGCACTTCCGCGAACTGGCCGAACGTCTCGTTGCCGACGGCTTCGAGGTGCGCGTACTGGGCGGGCCCAAGGATGCCGAGGCGGGTGAGACGATCAGCGCCGATGTGGCGGGCGTGCACAACCTGTGCGGAAAGACGCGCCTGGCCGATGCGGTCGACATGCTGGCCGACTGCCACCAGGTGGTCACCAACGACTCCGGCCTGATGCACGTGGCAGCGGCAGTGGGCACCCGAGTGCAGGCCGTCTACGGCTCCTCGTCGCCGACCTATACGCCCCCGCTCAGCGGCAACGCCGAGATCCACTATCTTGCCCTCGAGTGCTCGCCCTGCTTCGAGCGCCACTGCCCGCTCGGCCACACCCGCTGCCTGGTCGACCTCTCACCCCTGCGGCTGCTGCAGGCGATCCGCGAAGCCGAGCGGTGGGGGCACCAGCGCATCGTCAGCGGCTGAGCGCGGCGTCACTGCATTCCCGGGATGGGGTCGTCGGCGACGTCCTCCGGGGTCTCCACCACCTGCTCCTGGGGCGTGGCCGGTTCCTTCTCGGCCCCCTGGGGAGCCAGGCCCTCCCACAAGCGTTCCTGCAGGGCGGTCTCCCCACGCATGCGGGCATTGAGCGCCTCCACGCCATGTTCTTCCACGAGGGTGGGCTCGTTGGAGAGAAGGGACACCCCCAGGCCCGCCCGGTGCCAGTCGATGGTGAAGCCCATGGCCTCCAGCACCGTGGGAAAGACATCCATCATGGAGGCCTCGCGCTGGCGGCGCTCCGCCGGTACGTAGGGGCCGAGCAGCATGAAGGTGTTCTCGCGCTCACTCTCGATGAGCTGCTCCCAGGCGGAGACGCGCATGGTCAAGTGGTCGCTGGCGATGACCACCAAGGTATTGTTCAGAAGGCCTTCGTCGTCCAGGCGCGCGAGCAGGTTACGGGCCAGCCAGGCGGAGCACTCCACGGAGTAGAGGATATCCTGGTCGTCGAACTCGCCCTGGCGCTCACGACAGCGTTCGGCGGGGTAGCCGTAGGGGGCGTGGCCGGTGATGCTCAGGTTGACCAAGCCCCACGGTTCGCCGGCTTCGTTCAGCCGGCGGATCTCCTCGACCGTGAAATCGTAGAGGGAGTCGTCGTAGAGCCCCCAGTTGTTGACGTAGTCCGGGTCGTCCAGGCGGGGTTGAAGCTCGTCGCGGCCCAGTATCCGGTCGAAGCCGTGGTCGTTGTAGAAGACCCCCTTGCCGGCGAAATCGGTGCTGGCGCCGCCCAGGTAGCTCAGCCGGTAGCCGTGCTCCGAGAGCACGTCGCCCAGGCAGTCCACGCCCGGTACCACCCGGTTGAGCGGCTCGAGCTGACTGTCGTGCAGCAGCCCGGCCGGCATCAGCGGCGTGCCGCACTGGCTGGCGATCATGCCGGCCATGGTCCAGCCGGTGTTGTCGATCTGCTTGACGCCCTCGAAGACCAGGGCTTCCTCGCCGAGGGCCTCGAGGTCGGCGTAGGCATCGCCAAAGCGTTCGCGGTCGGCGTAGGTGCGCTCGATGCTTTCCAGGTAGAGCAGTAGCAGGTTGGGCGGTGACGAGGGGGCTTCGAGGACCACGGGCTCGACGTAGCGGCGGTCGAGCCAGGCGCCATCGTCGGTGACGATGGCGGCGCCGCGCTGGGAGACGCCGTAGAGCAGCGGGTTGCTGGCCAGGAGCGCCAGGGCCAGGAAGTGCTCGGCCCGGTGCCAGCGGCCATCGTGGTGCGTCAGCCAGGTGAAGCTCGCCAGCAGGGCGATCATCGACAGGGTGTAGCCGACGGCGGCCAGCGTGCGATTGACCCCGCCATGCCCTTGCATGCCGGCCTGGAGGTGAAAGAAGATCGCGCCCAGGTCGACCTCGCCGAAGCTGTCGGCCAGGTAGATGTAGAGTCCCCAGAGGGCGATGGGCAGCAGCGACCAG
Source organism: Halomonas sp. NO4 (assembly GCF_010994375.1). Taxonomy (GTDB): domain Bacteria; phylum Pseudomonadota; class Gammaproteobacteria; order Pseudomonadales; family Halomonadaceae; genus Halomonas. The sequence goes on along the minus strand of NZ_WHMA01000003.1, from coordinate 189,886 downwards.
GGCCAGCTACGTCGCGAGGGAGGCTCCGACGCCCCCCAGCGAAAGGCGTGGGCCAGCCACAGCCAGCCCGCCGTGATCGGCGCCATCAGCCAGGCCGGCAGCAGGGCAATGGACACAACGGCGTGGCTCAACCACAGGCCGAGGACCAGTAGGGCCGCCCAGCGCAGGTGCTGTGATGTGAAGGGTATACGCATCATGTGTTCATCAGGAGGCTGACTGTAGGAGGCGCACCAAGGCGCTGTTGAGCACCGCTTACTGCCTGGGGGTGCGAGCCCCCTCATGGCGAGCATGCGCCTTCATGTGCTTCCAGAATACGCCATTGGCATTGGAGAAGGCGATGACCAGTCCGCGCCAGCCATCCAGGAAGCCCAGGCGAAAGCAGTAGGTCCTCACGAAGGCAAATAGGCTCTTGGCGAGAATCAGCGCGGGAGGCAGGCTGCGTCGGCTGTGCTCGGCGCGAATGGATGAGTAGCGGTTGACCTTCTCGAGGAACTGCGAGAGATCGCTGACCGCTTGATGCACAATGGCTCCTTCTAGCCGAACGACTCGTGTTTCCTCTCCGACCGTCACGGACTCATGCACCATGGCGTCGCTGAAGTTGCAGTAGCGTCGGTTGAACAGGCGTATCAGCCAATCGTTACCCCATCCTGAATGGCGTACCACCTTGCCGAGCAGCAGGTTGTTTCGACGAATCTCTCCGGCAACATTGCGACGGGTATCGCTGTTCCAGTCCTCCAGGGTCTGGAGCAGGGTGGCATCAGGGTGTTCGTCGGCATCCAGCGACAGCACCCAGTCATGGCGGGCGAGCGAAACGGCATGGTGCTTGGTGGGCCCGAAACCGTAGAAGGGGCCCTGATGCAGCCGTACGTTGGTATAGCCTTTCGCAATGGACAGGGTGCTGTCCGTGGAGCCGTTGTCATAGATGACCACATCATCGAAAGGCTGGAGTACCGACAGGGTTTGCTCCAAAGTGTCACCCGCATCACGGGTGATGATGACGACGCTAATGCCATGGATCATGTCGGTTTCCTGTCAAGGCGGCGGTGGCCTGGGATAGGAGCGGGGAGCATGCGCTGCTATCCTGTTGCTTTTGGAAACAATCTCGTGTGACAGCACATTGAATATCGTACACGTCAACCTGGCCAAGGGCTTCAGGGGAGGCGAACGCCAGACAGCCCTGCTGATCAAGGCCTTGGCGTCCCGCAGCAATCTACAGCAAACCCTGGTATGCCGAAAGGATTCGCCCCTGCGTGACCACCTTGCTGGAGTCGCTCACCTTGGATTTGTGGCAGCCAATCACCAGTTGGCTGGGCATCGAGCAGTGGGGCAGGTGGATATCGTGCATGCTCACGAGGCCAAGGCCGTGCACTGGGCGGCCCTGCATCGCCTCATGAAAGGCACGCCCTATATATTGACACGGCGGGTCGACACGCCGGTCAAAGACAACGCTGTCAATCGCTGGTGCTATCGCCGTGCAGCCCGACGCGTAGCCATTTCACGCGTGATACAGCGCCAGCTCGAGGCACGCGACTGGGGCGACATTAAGCTCATACCCAGCGCCTTCTCGGGGCTGGCGCGTTCCCAAGAGGCGACGCAGTGCATTCGCGCGGCCTTTCCCGGGAAGTTCCTGGTGGGTCATGCCGGCGCCCTGGTGGATCGACACAAGGGGCAGCGCGTGCTGCTGGAAGCGGCACGCATCCTGGAGTCGCAGTTTCCTGATATTCACTTCGTTTTCCTTGGTGATGGCGAGGATCGCGAAGTATTGCAGCGCGAATCGGCCGATCTCTCGAACGTCACCTGGCTGGGTTTCAAGGAAAATATCGGTGATTATTTGGCCGGCTTGGACGTCTTTGCCTTCCCATCACGCAACGAAGGACTTGGTTCGGTATTGCTGGATGTGATGGATGCTGGCGTGCCGATCGTTGCAACCGAGGTAGGAGGCATTCCCGATATCGTGCACCACGACTCGACAGGTTTGCTGGTACCACCAGGGGATGCCCTAGCACTCGCAGAGGCGCTGAAATGCCTGCACGACATGCCAGCCCTGTGCCGTCGCCTTGTAGATGCTGCCGCAGCGCAACTCGATCTTTATACACCCGCGGCGATGGCTGCCGCTTATATGACACTGTATGAACAAGCACTCAACAGCGCTGGAACGGCTTAGACTGTTGTGACGGAGTAAAGAGCGGACATGAAAAATGTAGAGCGATTGCAAAAAAATCTGCAGCGCTGGAGTTACTACGCAACTGAGGGGGTAGGACAGCTAATACCCAGAGCGCTCTATCGTCGACAGAGAGAGGCCTGCCTCGACAGACTGAATGCCTTACCGGAAGAAACGCGGAAAATGGTGAAGCATCGAGTCGCTTATTATAATAGGCTAAATACTCCTTTCAGGACAGGCTCGGAAGCAGTTCTCAATCGAGACTTTCGCGCAAGTCTGGATAAATCGACCTATCATTTCGACCTGTATCGCGTATCCCGATACTTTCCTGAAACATGCCAATTTCATTATGTCTTTGGTGATGTGACGCAAGTGCCTGATTGGCCGGCATTTGTGAAGAGTCGACCGATAGCTGGCATAGAGGAAAATGCCCGTTCGGTTCTACTAAAGCTGGACTCAATCCGCCATTATTATCGAATCCCTGACCCGCTGACCTTTGAGGAAAAAACGCCGCGGCTAGTCTGGAGAGGCGCTGCTCACCAGCCGCATCGCCGCGAGTTTCTGGCAAGACACTTCGCCAACCCGCTGTGCGATGTAGGGGCAACCGACAATAAGCCAGCGACAGAGCCGTATCGCCGGCCCTTTATGTCGCTGCAGGATCAGCTCAGGTACCGCTTTATTCTGAGCATTGAAGGCAACGATGTCGCTACCAACCTAAAATGGATCATGTCCTCAGACTCCCTTTGTTTCATGCGTAGGCCTCGCTTTGAAACCTGGTTCATGGAAGGGCTGCTGGTTCCGAATCAGCATTATGTGTGCCTGGCTGATGACTATTCGGATCTGGAAGAAAAGATTGATTACTACACACGCCATACCGATGAAGCACGTGTCATTATTGCCAACGCTAAGCGACATGTCGCTCCGTTCTATCAGCCGCAGATGGAAATGTTGATTTCCTTGTTGGTGTTCGATAAGTACCTACGTCTCTCTGGACAGCGATGAGCGGTGTTACGCAACCGTGGCGTTGTCATAGGCGGTGCGTATGATGTGTGAGATCGACTCGGGCTGCGGACAGAACCGGGATAGCGACCGTTGCAGTCTCTCCAGGTTGGCTTGTTGCCATCTTCCTGCCTTCCTCACCCGACAGCGATCCAGGTCGATCATCCACACTTTACCCCCTCGATCCACCAGCAGATTGCGCGCGTTGAGGTCGACGTGATCCAGCCCGGCGTCGTGGAAGCGGCGGATGGTGGCGCCAACGCGTTGCAGTAACTCGTCGTCGGCTTCATCGGCAAGCAGCAGGTCGGCCAGGGCACGGGCGTCGGGGATGCGCACCGTGATCAGGGCGGCCTCGTAGGTGAGGCCGTGGCGGGTCACGCCGGCGGCCACCGGTCGCGGCACGGGCAGGCCCTGGGCATGCAGGTCAGCCGTCAGCTGGAACTCCCGAAAGGCCCGGGTGCGTTCCAGGCCGGTCCAGACGTAGCGACGCTCACTCAGCCGGGCGATCATGCCGCCGCGGCGGTAGTGGCGCAGCACCCACTCTTCTGCTCCGGCGGAGAGGAACAGGCTGGCGCCGCGCCCCGGCGCTTCGCCGACCACCCGGCCTCGCTGACGCCAAGCATCGGGGTCGAAGAGGGCTGGGCCGATTTGTGGCGCTGACTCGGCGTCACATACACTGTGCGCATCATATAGAATGACGCTCTTCCCCGTTCGATATGTTGCCAAGCGCATGAAGCATCCTCTGCCTGCCGAGCCCCGCCACATCGGCATTCTTCGCCTCTCCGCCCTGGGCGATGTGTGCAATCTGGTGCCCACCGTCCGGGCGCTGCAGCGCCAGTGGCCCGAGGCGCGGATCACCTGGATCACCGGCAAGGCGGAGCACAGTCTACTGGCGGGCCTCTCCGGGGTCGAGTTCGTCGTCTACGACAAGGCCACGGGCCTGGCCGGCATGCGCGCGCTGTGGCGAGAACTCGCCGACACGCGCTTCGATGCCCTGCTGCACATGCAGCAGGCGCTGCGCGCCAGCGTGCTCTCCCTGGGGCTCAAGGCCGACGTGCGCGTGGGCTACGACAAGGCGCGCGCCAAGGATGCCCAGCACTGGTTCACCCATCGCCAGCTGGTGCCACACCCGCGCGCCCACGTGCTGGAGTCCTTCCTTGACTTCGCCCGGCTGCTCGGTGTGGAGGACCTGTCGTTGGACTGGGATCTGCCGGTGCCGGAGAGTGCGGTGACCGAGGCCGCTGCGCTCAGTGGCGAGACGCCCTACCTGCTGCTCAGTCCCTGTGCCAATCCGCGGCTGCGCAACTTCCGCAACTGGTCCGCCGAGGGCTATGCGGCGGTGATCGAGCACGCCTGGACCCAGCACGGCCTGCGCGCGCTGCTCACCGGCGGCGGCAGCACCGCGGAGCGCGAGATGGGCGAGCGCATCCAGTCGCTGTGCCGCCCCGAGGCGGTGATCGACGCCATCGGCCGGTCGTCGCTCAAGGGACTGCTGGCGCTGATCGATCGGGCGAAGGTCGTCATCGCCCCGGACTCGGGCCCGGTGCATATGGCCAACGCCCTGGGCACGCCGGTGGTCGGCCTCTACGCCACCACCAACCCGGATCGCGCCGCGCCCTATCGGTGGCGAGACTATGTGGTCAATCGCTACCCGGATGCGGTGCGTACCTATCTGCACAAGGAGCCGGAGGCGATCCCCTGGGGGCAGCGGGTGCGTCATCCCGATGCCATGTCGCTGATCAGCGCCGAGGACGTGATCGCCCAGTTGGAACGCGTGCTGGCGCGGCCGGCGCCCCGAAAGGAAACGGAGACTCCCGATGAAGCTTGACCTGACCGCGCTGGAACAGGCCCGCGTGCTGGTGGTGGGCGATGTGATGCTCGACCGCTACTGGCACGGCGGCACCTCGCGCATCTCCCCCGAGGCGCCGGTGCCCGTGGTGCGCGTGGGGGAAACCGAGGATCGCCCCGGCGGGGCCGCCAACGTGGCGCTCAACATCGCCGCCCTGGGCGGACAGGCCTCCCTGGCCGGACTGGTGGGCGACGATGCCCATGCCGACGAGCTGGCCCGGCGCTTGGAGAGCAGCGAAGTGAGCGCTCACCTCGTGCGTCGCCCCGGAGTATCGACCATCACCAAGCTGCGGGTGATGAGCCGCAACCAGCAGCTGATCCGGCTCGACTTCGAGGATGAGCTCCAGGAGGTGGATACCGGCGAGATGCTGGAGCAGGTCACTGCGGCCTTGCCCGCCGCCGATCTGGTGATCCTCTCCGATTACGGCAAGGGCACCCTCAATCGGGTCGAAGCGTTGATCGAGGCGGTGCGCGCGGCCGGCAAGCGGGTACTGATCGACCCCAAGGGCAGCGATTTCGCCAAGTATCGCGGGGCCAGCGTGATCACCCCCAACCTTACCGAGTTCGAGGCGGTGGTCGGTCCCTGCCGAAGCGATGCCGAACTGGCCGCCAAGGGCGAGGCGCTGCGTGCCGAGCTGGGCCTCGAGGCGCTGCTCATCACCCGCAGCGAGAAGGGCATGACGCTGATCCGCGAGGACCACGAACCGCTGCACCTGCCGACCCGCGCTCGCGAGGTGTTCGATGTCACCGGTGCCGGCGACACCGTGATCGGCGTGCTGGGCCTGGCGCTTGCCGCCGGCCACGCCTTCCCCGAGGCGATGACGCTGTCCAACCTCGCTGCCGGCCTGGTGGTGGCCAAGCCCGGCACCGCCACGCTCTCCATCGCCGAGCTCTACACCGCCCTGCACGGCGACAAGCTGGCCGAGTTCGGGGTGATCCAGGAGTCGGCGCTGGTCGAAGCGGTGCGTGCCGCCCAGGCCCGCGGCGAACGGGTGGTGATGACCAACGGCTGCTTCGACATCCTCCACGCCGGCCACGTGGCCTATCTGGAACATGCCCGCCGCCTCGGCGACCGGCTGATCGTGGCGGTCAACGACGACGCCTCCGTGGCCCGCCTCAAGGGACCCAAGCGACCCATCAATCCGCTGGCCCGGCGCATGCAGGTGCTGGCCGGCCTCGGCGCCGTGGACTGGGTGGTGCCCTTCGCCGAGGAGACGCCGCAACGCCTGATCGAGGCGGTGTTGCCGGACGTCCTGGTCAAGGGCGGCGACTACCAGCCCGAGGCGATCGCCGGCGGTGACGCCGTGCGCGCGGCGGGCGGCGAGGTCAAGGTGCTGGGCTTCGAGGATGGCGTCTCCACCACGGCGATGATTTCCACCATCCTCGACCGCGAGCGATGAGCGGCCGTCCCTGGGCGCGCCGCCTCTATTCGGTGGCACTCTATGCGCTCGCACCGCTGATATGGTGGCGCGTCTGGCGTGAGCATGTGCTTACTCACTCGCGCCGAGAACGGCTCGGCGGGATTCCCGCCCTGTCGCAAGGCCAGCCTCCCCTGTGGCTGCACTGCGCCTCGGTGGGCGAAGTACAGGCCGCCCGTCCGCTGATCGCGGCCCTGCGTGAACGCTACCCCCACCACCGCCTTGTCATCACCACCATGACCGCCACCGGCGCCGAGCGCGTGCGGGCTCTGGCCGAAGAGCCGGTGGGAGCGGGGGATGGGGGCGAAGTGAGCCATCACTTCGTGCCGCTGGACTATCCCGGCGCGGCGCGGCGCTTCGTGACGCGGCTGCGCCCGCAGCTGGCCATCGTTTTCGAGACGGAGCTATGGCCCAACCTGCTGGCGGCCTGCGACCGCGCCGGGGTGCCGGTGGCGGTGGTCAACGGGCGCCTTTCGCCCCGTGCCTTCCGCGGCTATCGCCGTATCCGGCCGTTGATGGTCGAGGCGCTCGCCCACGTCGACTGGCTGGCGGCCAAGTCCCACGCCGATGCCGAGCGCTTCCTCGCGCTGGGCATGCCGGCGGCACGCACCGACGTGGTGGGGTCGCTGAAGTACGACCTGGCGATCCCGGAAGCGACCATGGCCGCGAGCCAGCGGCTGAGCCAGGTCCTGGGCGCCCGGCCGGTGTGGATCGCCGGCTCCACGCATCCCGGCGAGGAGGAGCACCTGCTCGCCGCGCATGCGCGACTGCGCCAGCACTATCCTTCCGCCCTGCTGATCCTGGTGCCGCGCCACCCCCAGCGCTTCGACGCCGTGGCGGCGCTGTGCCGCGATCACGGTTTGGCCCTGGCACGCCGCTCGCAGGGAGAGTCGCCGGATGCGCGCACTGCCGTCTACCTGGGCGACACCATGGGGGAATTGCTCACCCTCTACGGCGCCGCGGACCTCGCCTTCGTGGGTGGCAGCCTGGTGAGCGTTGGCGGCCACAACCTGCTGGAGCCCGCCGCCATGGGCGTGCCGGTGTTGACCGGCCCACAGCTCGCCAACTTCGCCGATATCGCCGAGACCCTGCGTGAGGCAGGGGCCCTGGTGGAGGTGGCCGACGGTGAAACATTGGCGGACACCCTGCGTCACCTGTTCGACGACGAGCCGGAGCGTCACCGCCTGGCCGCGGCCGGTCAGGCGGTGGTGGCGGCCAACCGCGGCGCGCTCGAGCACACCCTGGAAGGCCTGGCGAGGCTGCTTGCCAAGTGAGCGTGCGCTCGCTTACTGCGGCGTGAGGCGCTCCACGCCGCCGTCGGTGCCCAACAGCAGCACGTCGGCCCCGCGCGCGGCGAACAGGCCGTTGGTGACCACGCCGACGATGGCGTTGAGGCGCGCTTCCATGCCCACCGGGTCGTCGATGGGGAAGTCGTAGCAGTCGATGATCTGGTTGCCGTTGTCGGTGACCACGCCTTCGCGATACACCGGGTCGGCGCCCAGCTTGACCAACTCGCGGGCCACGTAGGAGCGCGCCATGGGGATGACCTCCACCGGCAGCGGAAACTCCCCCAGGCGCGCGACGCGCTTGGAGGCGTCGGCGATGCAGATGAAGCGTTCGGCGCAGGCGGCGACGATCTTCTCGCGGGTGAGCGCCCCGCCACCGCCCTTGATCAGGTGTAGGTGAGCGTTCACTTCGTCGGCGCCATCGATGTAAAAGGGCACGGTGCCCACGCTGTTGAGCTCGAAGACCTCGATGCCGTGGCCGCGCAGGCGCTCGGCGCTGGCCTCGGAGCTGGCCACGGCGCCGGCGAAGTCGTCGCGTAGGGCGGCCAGGCGGTCGATGAAACGGTTGGCCGTGGAGCCGGTGCCGATGCCGAGCACGCTGTCGCGCTCGAGTCGCGGGCGGATCTCGTCGAGGGCGGCAGCGGCCACGGCGTCCTTCAGTTCGTCTTGGGTCATGTCGTGCTCGCTGTGGGTGGGTGGCGGATGCGGCGCCATTATAGGCCAGAAGCCGCTGTCCTGCCGGGCGCCGTCTGGACGCCGGGGCCGCCGGGATGCTACCAATAGGGGTTTTCCGCGAGTCGCTCAAGCGACGTTCTGCGCTACCTCTCTGGGACATCAGGATGCTCGAAGCCACCGTCAAGAAGATTCTCCAGGCCCGGGTCTACGAAGCCGCCCGGGAAACGCCGATCTCTCCGGCCCCCTTCCTGTCACGGCGCTTTCGCAACCAGATCCTGATCAAGCGCGAGGACCTGCAGCCGGTCCACTCCTTCAAGATCCGCGGCGCCTACAACAAGATGGCTCAGCTCACCGACGAGCAGAAGGCCAAGGGGGTGATCGCCGCTTCGGCGGGCAACCATGCCCAGGGCCTGGCCATGGCGGCCAAGCAGATGGGCGTCAAGGCGGTCATCGTCATGCCGCGCATCACCCCGGAGATCAAGGTCCAGGCGGTGCGCGCCCGCGGCGCCAAGGTGGTGCTCAAGGGCGACGCCTTCTCGGCGGCCGCCGAGCATGCCCAGGAGCTGATCCGCGAGCACGGCTATACCTACATCCCGCCCTTCGACGACATCGACGTCATCGCCGGGCAGGGCACCATCGGCATGGAGATCCTGCATCAGCACGCCGGCGACCTGGACGCCATCTTCGTGCCGGTGGGGGGCGGTGGCTTGATCGCCGGGGTGGCCACCTACGTCAAGTACCTGCGCCCCGACATCAAGGTGATCGGCGTCGAGGCGGAGGACAGCGCCTGCCTCAAGGCAGCGCTGGCCGCCGGCGAGCGGGTGTTGCTCGACCAGGTCGGCGTCTTCGCCGAAGGCGTGGCGGTGGCGCAGATCGGCGAGGTGACCTTCCCGATCATCCAGGAGCTCGTCGACGACGTCATCACCGTCACCACCGACGAAATGTGCGCGGCGGTCAAGGACATCTTCGAAGATACCCGCGCCGTGTCCGAGACGTCCGGGGCGCTGTCACTGGCCGGCCTCAAGAAGTACATCCAGCAGACCGGCGTCGAGGGGCAGACGCTGCTGTGCATCAACTCCGGCGCCAACACCAACTTCGATCGCCTTCAGCACATCGCCGAGCGCACCGAGCTCGGCGAGCAGCGCGAGGCGATCCTCGCCGTGACCATTCCCGAGCGCCCCGGCAGCTTCAAGAAATTCTGCAAGACCATCGGCAAGCGCATGGTCACCGAGTTCAACTATCGCTACGCCGACCCGGAGGCGGCGCACATCTTCGTCGGGGTGCAGGTCAAGCCCGGCGGCGACGACCGCCAGGCGGTGATCGCCAAGCTGCACGATGCCGGCTATCCCGTTGAGGACCTCACCGACAACGAGCTGGCCAAGCTGCATATCCGCCACCTCGGGGGCGGGCGCCCCAAGACGCAGTTCGACGAAGAGGTCTACCGCTTCGAGTTCCCTGAGCGCCCCGGGGCGCTGATGAATTTCCTCACCCACCTGCCCCAGGACTGGAACATCTCGCTGTTCCACTACCGCAACCACGGGGCCGCCTACGGCCGCGTGCTGGTGGGCATGCAGGTCCCCAACGGCGATCGCGAACACGTCGAGGAGTACTTCGACGCCATCGGCTATCGCTATTGGAAGGAAACCGACAACGCCGCCTATCGCCTCTTCATGGCCTGAGATATGGAGTGTGAACGCTGACTCACGCCAAAGGCCAGAAATGGCGGGTATTTCGTTGATTGCTTGCGGTTCGGAGACGGTTGTCAGGGCCCGTTCCCGCCCCCTATAGTCGTGGCTGCTCCGGGCGTTGCCCCGGGCGCTTTCAGTCTCGACGGTCACTCAGGGAGTCGGAAATGCGGCGAAAACCCGATCTGGTCATGGCACTGGTGCTGGCCTTCGGCATCGGGGTCGTGGTGACGGGCTATGCCCAGGCACTGGTGGGCAGCTGACCCGGCAAGCAGTGCCATGACCAGAAACGCAGGACGAACGGGCCGCTGCATCACGCAGCGGCCCGTTCGCATTATTGCCTGGCGGGCGAGGCGGGCCGCACCACCCGGGCGTCGCTGACGATGGCGTCGAGCGGCACGTCCCAGGGTGCGGTCGGCAAGCGTTCCACCCGCTGGCAGTCGTGGGCCAGGCCGATCAGGGTCGGGCGCGGCCCGGCGCGTCGGGTGAAGGCCAGGCTACGGTCGTAGAAGCCGCCGCCCATGCCCAGGCGCTGGCCGTCACCGTCGAAGCCCACCAGGGGCAGCAGGATCAGGTCCAGTGCCCAGGTCGGCCGCCGTCGGGCGCGGTGGGCGCCGTGGCGCGTCTCGGGTTCGAGGATGCCGAAGCGGTTGCGCACCATGGGCGTGCGGGCGTGATAGTGCACGAACCACAGCGTGTTGGGCGTCAGCGGCTTGAGCACCGGCAGGTAGACGCGGACGCCACGGCGGGTCAGCCAGGGAATCAGGGGTTGCGGGTCGATTTCGCCGTCGTTGGGCAGGTAGAGCGCCACCCGACGGGCCCGGCGCACTTCGGGGAGTTGGCGCAGTCGCCGACAGAGGGCCTGGGCAGCCCGGCGCTGCTGGCGCGTGTCGAGCGCGCGGCGACGGCGGCGCAGCGTCTGACGCAGCTGGCGACGCCCGCCGGGGGAATCGGCGTCGATCGCGGAAATCGGAAACGGTTGCTGCATGATGCGGAGGGGTTCCCCAGAGTGCCGCTGTCGTTGTGGCCCTTGAACCCTTGGTTCAAGGTGGGTGGCCGCAGCCGAACCGTCAGGCTTTCCGTCGCACGGACATGCACACGGGTCCGGCTAGCTGTTGGCCGCCCTGGGTATTGCGCATAGGCTCGAGGGACGATAACGACTGGCCAACACCCCAGGGAACGTCTTCATCGTAACAGAGCACATCACGGCGTCCAATGTCATTCCGCGGCGGGTCGGCCATTGCTGGCCAGGGCCTGCTCCAGACGCTCGCTCAGGCGGTCCAGGGTGCGCTCCCCGTCGCGCCGCTCCTCCAGCGTCTCGAGCAGCTCGTGGGTGATATTGAGGGCGGCCATGATGGCGATGCGCTCGTTGCCGAGCAGCGAATTCTGGGCATGGATGCCGTGCATGGCGCGGTCGAGGTAGCGGGCGGCACGGTCGAGCTTGTGCTCCTCGCCCGGCTCGCAGGCGATGGTGTAGTGGCGACCCAGCAGGGTGATCTCGGCGGTCGGCCGGGAGGCGTCGCTCATGGCAGGCTCCGGTGTCGGGCAGGTTCCGCAGTGTCGGGCGCGATGTCGAGCGCAGTGTCGAGAGAGTGGCGCGATGCGGTACCATCCCGAGTATCAGGACGGGGCAGTCGACCACAAGCCACTATAAGAGAGCCCGTCACGCCCGGTCAACGCGCCGGCCAGCCCGGCGCGGCCTCCCTGCCATCGATGCCAATCAGGAACCCGTCATGTCCTCTATCGACGACCGTCCGGACTTCTCGACCATCGCCGACCTCTTCCTGCTCCACTGCAGCCTGCAATCGCCGGCCTTCCTCGACGGCCGCCTGTGCGCCGCCCTGGCGCTCAGCGACCTTGGTGCCGACGCCTGGCTCGAGAGCGTCTGCCTGAGCCTCGGGGTCGAACAGCCCCGCGACCGCGACAGTGCCGAGACGCTGCTCTCCTGGCGCCGCCACACCCTCGAGGCCCTGGCCGACAGCTCGCTGGACTACGAGCCGCTGCTGCCCGATGACCTCTACTCGCTGGCCGAGCGCGCCCGCGGGCTGCGCGAATGGACCCAGGGCTTCCTGGAAGTGCTCGACGAGGTGGGTGAGGCGCCGCGCGAGCGCTGGTCGGCGGCGCTGGCCGAGGCCGTCGAGGATCTCGCCGCCCTGGCCACCCTGGAGACCGACCTCGACGACAGCGCCGAGAACGAGAACGACCTCTTCGCCCTCACCGAGCACGCGCGCATGGCGGCCATGCTGCTCTACACAGAGCAGCACCCCGGCCAGCCCCAGGTCGAGGGCACCGAGGCCCCCACCCGCCACTGAAGCCACCCTCCCATTTCCGCGACCCACAGGAGACGCCATGCCGCCCGAGACCCTGCCCCGTCCCGCGCCGATTGGCAACGCCGAGTACCGCGAGCGTCGCACGGCGCTGATGGCCGAGCTGCCGCCCGACAGTGCCGTGCTGCTCCCGGGTGCTTCGCTGGTCACGCGCTCCCGCGACAGCGAGTTCCCCTTCCGCCAGGCGAGCGACTTCCACTACCTCACCGGCTTTCCCGAGCCCGACGCCCTGCTGGTGCTGCTCCCCGGCCGTTCCGAGGGCGAGAGCGTGCTGTTCTGCCAGGACCGCAACCCCGCGCTGGAGACCTGGACCGGCATTCGCCTGGGTGCCGAAGGAGCGGTGCGTGAGCACGGCGTCGATGACGCCTACGAGAACAGCGAGCGCGAATCCTGCCTCGACGCCCTGCTCGACGGACGCACCACCCTCTACCTGCTGCTCGACGACCCCGACTCGCTGACCTTGGCCCAGGCGGTGCGCGGCCGCCTGGCCGCCCGGGCGCGTCGCGGTGCCCGTCCGCCGCTGGCCTTCGCCGATCTGGCCCCGCGGCTCCACGCGCGGCGGCTGATCAAGAGTGCGGCGGAGCTCGCGCTGCTGCGCCACGCCGGCGCCGTCTCCGCCCGTGCCCATCAGCGGGCCATGGCCGCGGCCCGGCCGGGGCTGGCCGAATTCCAGCTGCAGGCCGAGCTGGAGCACGAGTTCCGCTGGCAGGGCGGCAGCGGCCCCGCCTACGCCAGCATCGTCGGTGGCGGTGCCAATGCCTGTGTGCTGCACTACGTCGAGAATCGCGCAGCGCTGCACGACGGTGACCTGGTGTTGATCGATGCCGGCGCCGAGTTCGACCTCTACGCCGGCGACATCACCCGTACCTTTCCGGTGAACGGCCGTTTCAGCGAGGCGCAGCGCGCCCTCTACGAGGTGGTGCTCGAGGCCCAGCAGCGCGCCCTGGACGCCGTGCGTCCCGGCACCACCCTGGCGGCGATCCACGACGGCGTGGTGCGCGACCTCACCGCCGGGCTGATCCGCCTGGGGCTGCTCGAGGGCGAGGTGGTCGCGCGCCTCGACGACGAGAGCGTGAAGCGTTTCTATCCGCACTCCACCTCCCACTGGCTGGGGCTGGACGTGCACGACGTGGGCGACTACCGGCGCGATGGCGAGCCGCGTCCCCTGGCGCCGGGCATGGTGCTCACCGTCGAGCCGGGGCTCTACATTCCCGCCGACGACGATATCCCGGCGCCCTTCCGCGGCATCGGCATTCGCATCGAGGACGACGTCGCCGTGACCGCCGAGGGTCGCGAGGTGCTCACCGCCGATGTGCCCAAGCAGGTGGACGAGATCGAGGCCTTGATGGCCAATCGCTGACCAGCCGGGGTGCGGCCGGTGCGACTCTATTATGTAATTACGTTACGCAATACGGAGGGCCGGAGATGGCCGAGGGGGAAACGCAACGGGTGGATATCGCCATCGTGGGGGGCGGGCTGGTCGGCGCCAGTCTCGCCTGTGCGCTGGCACCGCTGATCGACCGTTACGCCTTGCGCGTGGCGGTGATCGAGGCGGCCCCCCTGGGCGAGACAGCGAAGCAGGCCTGGCAGCCGAGCTTCGATGCCCGCGCCAGTGCCATCGCCGAGGGTTCTGCCCAGCGCTTTCGCAGCCTGGGGCTGTGGAAGGCCATGGCCGAACAGGCGGCACCGATCCGACGCATCCACGTCAGCGAGCGGGGGCGGCTGGGCGCCACCCGCCTCGGCGCCGAGGAGCTCGGTGCCGAGGCGCTGGGTCACGTAGTGCCCAACGCCTGGATGGGCCGCGTGTTGCACCGTCGCCTGGGCGAGCTGCCCCTGGCTTGGCACTGCCCGGCGCGTGTCGAGGCAATCACGCCACAGCCCGAGGGCTATCGACTCGCGCTCTCCGACGGGGGCGTGCTCGAGGCCGGCCTGACCGTGCTCGCCGACGGCGGCCGCTCGGGCCTCAAGGCGCGGCTGGGCATCGCCAGCCAGGAGTCGCCCTACGATCAGGTGGCGCTGATCGCCAATGTGGCGGTGAGCCGTCCCCACCAGGGGACGGCCTACGAGCGCTTTACCCGCGAAGGCCCGATTGCCCTGCTGCCGCTGCCGGGCCAGCAGATGGCACTGGTGTGGACCCACGCCACGGGTTGCGAGCGCGCGCGGCTGGCGCTCGCCGACGGCGACTTCCTGGCGGCGCTGCAGGCCGCCTTCGGTGACCGTGCAGGCCGTTTCCGGCAGGTGGGCAGTCGCCACGCCTACCCGCTCAGCCTGGTCACCGCCCGGGAGACGATCCGCCCCGGGCTGGCGGTGCTCGGCAACGCCGCCCACGCCCTGCATCCGGTGGCCGGCCAGGGCTTCAACCTGGCCCTGCGCGGGGTGACCGACCTGGTGGATGCCCTGGGTGAGGCGCTGGCGGCGGGCGAGGCGCCCGGGGCGCTGGCCACCCTGCAGGCCTTCGAGGCGCGCCGCGCCGGCGACCGCGACGCGGTCACCCGCTTCAGCGACGGCCTGGTGCGGCTGTTCGATATCGACAGCCCGTTGCTCTCGCACGCCCGCGCGGCGGCGCTTGTGGGCCTCAATCTGGCCGGCCCGCTGCGCCGTGGCCTGGCGCGCCGCGCCATGGGGGTGGAGCGCTGAGATGGCCCAACAATCGCAAGACAGCGGAGCGCAAGGGATGGCCGAGGAAAAAGGACAGGACAGCGAGGCGATCATTGTCGGTGGGGGGATGGTTGGCGCGGCCCTGGCGGCCCTGCTCGGCGAGGCCGGGGTGGCGGTGACGCTGCTCGATGCGCGACCGGCGCCGCTGGACCGCCTGGCGGTGGGGCGCGGCCAGCCGGCGCGGCGGGTGAGCGCCATCACCCCGGTGTCCCAGCGCCTGCTCGAACGGCTCGGGGCCTGGCCCTGGATGGCCGCCCGCCGCGTGACGCCCTATCGCGGCATGCGGGTGTGGGACGCCGAGGGCAGCGGCGAGGTGTGCTTTTCCGCCGACCAGGCCGGCGTGCCGGCGCTGGGACATATCGTCGAGAACGACGTGGTGCTGGCCGCCCTGGAAGCCCGCCTGGCGGCGCTGCCCAGCGTGCGGGTGCGGCTCGGCGCGCGGGTGGCGACAATGCGCGAGACGCCCCACGGCCGCGAGGTGGCACTGGAGAGTGGCGAGCGGCTCGCCGCGCGCCTGGTAGTGGCCGCCGACGGCGCCCGCTCGCCGCTGCGCGAGCAGGCGGGCATCGGGGTGACGGCCCGCGATACCGGCCACGTGGCGGTAGTCACTACGGTGCGCACGGCGCGCCCGCACGGCGGGGTGGCGCGCCAGACCTTCCTGGCCACCGGACCGCTGGCCTTCCTGCCGCTGACCGTCGACGGCGACGACCGCTACTGCTCGATCGTCTGGTCGACTGCCTCCGCCGAGGCCGAGCGGCTGGTCGCCCTGTCGCCGACAGCGCTCGGCGAGGCCTTGACCGATGCCTTCGCCGGCGAGCTGGGCGCGGTGAGCGTGGTGGACGGGGCGCTGGCCGTGCCGCTCACCCAGCGCCATGCTGAGCGCTACGTGGCGCCCGGTTTCGCCCTGGTGGGGGATGCCGCCCACAGCATCCACCCGCTGGCCGGCCAGGGGGTGAACCTGGGGCTGATGGATGCGGCGGTGCTCGCCGAGGAGCTGCTTGCCGCGCGGGGGCGCGGCATGGCGATGGGCGAGACGCCCGTGCTCGAGCGCTACGCGCGGCGCCGACGCGGCGACAACGCCGCCATGCTGGCGCTGATGGACGGCTTCCGACTGCTGTTCGGCACCCGCCATCCGGCGCTGACGCTGGCGCGCAACCTGGGCCTGTCCGGCGTCGACCGCCTGGTACCCATCAAGCGGCTGCTGATGCGCCAGGCGATCGGCGAGCGCGGGCGGCTGCCTCGGTCGTGTCGCTGAGGCGGGTGCCGCTAGTCGCCGCGGGTGCGCTGGCCCACCACGTTGAGCGCCTTGAGCAGGTTCAGCGCCTCGGCGAGCTGGTAGTCCTCGCGTAGCCGCTCGCTCATCTCGCGGCTCTCGCGGGGTGTGTCCCGGGCACGCAGGTGGCCCTCCAGGTCGGCCTCGCGCACGCCGATGTCCGGCCCCTCGGCGACCTCCAGCCGGCCGCGCACCACCGTGACGTCGGGGGCGATGCCCTGGGCCTGGATGGAGCGCCCCTCGGGGGTGAAGTAGAGCGCCGTGGTGAGCTTGAGGCCCTCGCCGTTGCCCAGCGGCATGATCTGCTGCACCGAGCCCTTGCCGAAGCTCTCGGTCCCCATCACCACGGCGCGTCGCTGGTCCTGCAGTGCGCCGGCGACGATCTCCGCCGCCGAGGCGCTGCCGCCGTTGATCAAGACCACCAGGGGCACCTCCGGAGCGGCCGTCTCGCGGCTGGCGGAGAAGCGCATTTCCGTGTCGGGCAGGCGCCCTTCCGTATAGACGATCAGCCCCTCCTCGAGGAAGGCGTCGGCCACCTCGACGGCGGCCTGCAGCACCCCGCCGGGGTTGTTGCGCAGGTCGAGGACCAGGCCGTCGAGCGGCTGCTCGGACGACAGGTCGTCAAGGGCCTCGAGCACCTGCTCGCCGGTGCGGTTCTGAAACTGAC
This sequence comes from Halomonas sp. NO4, assembly GCF_010994375.1. Lineage (GTDB taxonomy): Bacteria > Pseudomonadota > Gammaproteobacteria > Pseudomonadales > Halomonadaceae > Halomonas. Next base: position 172,889 of record NZ_WHMA01000003.1, on the reverse strand, counting down.
TCACCCGCAGGTAGCCGAAGCCGGCTTCGAGCAGCTCGTGCTTGACGCTCTCGGTGCGGATGATCTCGCGGGTGATGGTGACGCGGCGCGGCGCCTCCTCGCCGCGGCGCAGGATGGTCAGGGTGATGTCGCTGCCCGGTTCGCCGCGCATCACGTTGACCGCCTCCTGCAGCGACAGCGACTCGGTGGGGGTGTCGTCGATGCGCAGGATGACATCGCGCGACTGCAGGCCGGCGCGGGAGGCCGGGGTGTCGTCGATGGGCGCGATGATAGTGAGCTGGCCATCCTGCATGCCCACCTCGATGCCCACGCCGCCGAATTCGCCCTGGGTCGACTCGCGCAGGCTCTGGAACTCCTCGTCGTCCAGGTAGGCGGAGTGCGGATCCAGCTCGCTCAACATGCCACGCATGGCGTTGCGCAGCAGGGTGCGGTCGTCGATCTCCTCGACATAGGCGCGCTTGATGCGCTCGAACACCTCGGCGAAGGTCTGGACGTCCTCCACCGGCAGGGCGTCCACCGTGGGTGCCTCGTCCGGCAGCGCCTCGTCCGGCAGCGTCTGGGCAGCCAGCGGCAGGGGAGCGAAAAGGAGCAGCAGCGCCAGGGGCAGCGGCGCCGTGCGGCAGGCGCGGGGAGCGCGGGCGAAACGTGACAGCATGCAAACTCCGCAAAGTCAGGAGGCGAGGCAGCCCAGCATAGCCCGTGCTCATGGGCTTGTGAAAGAGTGCGTCCTCAGCGGCGGGCGATCCACGCCTGGGGGTCGATGGGGTCGCCGCCGCGGCGCACCTCGAAGTAGAGCGCGGGCTGGCGCTGGCCGCCGCTCACCCCTACCGCGCCGAGCACCTCGCCGCGCGACAGCGCCGCGCCCACGCTCGCCTCGAAGTGCTGCAGGTGGGCGTAGAGCGTCATCACCTGGTCGCCGTGGTCGAGAATCAAGAGGTTACCGAAGCCGCGCATCCAGTCGGCGAACACCACCCGGCCGGGGTGCACGGCGGTGACCGGCGTGCCTTCGCCGGCCTGGATCAGCAGGCCGTTGCGGTGCACCCCATCGCCCTGGCGATAGCGCGCCGCCAGGCGGCCCTGTACCGGCCAGGGCAGCTCTCCCCGGGTCTGCTCGATGGCGGTGGAGGGCGGCGGCTGGTCGAGACGCGCCAGTTCCTCGCGGATGGCTTCGAGGCGCTGTTCAGCCGCTTCGCGGTCGCTTGCCAGCTCGGCGAGGCGTGCCCGTTCGCTGCCGTGGCGCGCCTTCAGCTCGGCGAGCAGCTGCTCGCGCTCGGCCACCTGCTCGGCCAGCTCGGCGCTGCGCGCGGCCAGCGTCTCGGCCAGGGCGTCGAGGCGCTGGCGCTGCTCGTGACGTTGGCGCTGGTTGGTGGCGAGGGCGTCGTCGAGCTCGGCAATGGCATCCAGGCGGGCATGGCGCGCCCGCGCCAGGTGGTTGAGGTAGGTCTGCAGGCGATCCAGGCGTGCCGGGTCATCCTGGTTGAGCAGCAGCTTGAGCTGTGGCGTCAGCCCCACCCGGTAGAGGGCATCGAGCTGGGCGTGGAGGGCCTCGACCTGGGCGTCGCGCTCCGCGTGCAGGTCGTCGCGGGCCGCCTCCAGTTCGGCCAGCATCGCGTCGACCTCGCGCCGCTCGGCCTGGATGGCGTCGAGGCGGCGGTGGGTGTCGGCCAGCGCCGTCTCCACCTCGCGCAGCCCCCGGGAGGCCTCGTCCTGGGCCTCCCGGGTGGCGGCAAGGCGTCGGCTGGCGTCTTCGATCGCCGTACCGATGGCGTCGAGGCGCTCACGCGCCTCGCGTTCGCTGGGCTGGGCGGCGAGCCAACCCGGCGCCAGGGCGAGCGCGAGGGCGACGACGGTCAGAGCGAGGCGGGTGCGCCCTCGGTTCATGGGCAAGGCGCTGCGTGCTCAGGATGCCGGCTCGACCAGCACCCGTCCGGTCATCTCCTCGGGGACCGGCTGCGCCATCAGGCTGAGCAGGGTCGGGGCGATGTCGCACAGGCGCCCCCCGTCGAGCAGGCGCAGCGGCTGTGGCCCCACGTAGATCAGCGGCACCGCGAAGGTGGTGTGGGCCGTCTGGGGCGCGCCGGTCTCGGGGTGGACCATCTGCTCGGCGTTGCCGTGGTCGGCGGTGACCAGGCAGGCGCCACCGGCGCGCTCGATGGCTTCCACGACCCGGGCCACGCAGGCATCCACCGTCTCGATGGCTGTCACGGCGGCGTCGAAGTCGCCAGTATGGCCGACCATGTCGCCGTTGGCGTAGTTACACACCACCAGGTCGAAGGTGCCGGCGTCGATGGCCTCGACCAGCCGGTCGGTGACTTCGACGGCGCTCATCTCCGGTTTCTCGTCGTAGGTGCGCACCTCCTTGGGTGAGGGCACCAGGATGCGGGTTTCGCCGCGGTACTCTTCTTCGCGCCCACCGGAGAAGAAGAAGGTGACGTGGGCGTACTTCTCGGTTTCGGCGATGCGCAGCTGGGTCAGGCCACGGCTCTCCATCACCTCGCCGAGGGTGTTGTGCAGCGCCACGGGCGGAAAGGCGGCGGGGGCGGGGATGTCCGCGGCGTACTGGGTCAGCGTGGTCAGGCTGCCGCCGGCAAGCGCGGGGCGCTTGCGGCGTTCGAAACCGGAAAAGTCGTCCTCGACGAAGGCGCGGGTCAACTCTCGGGCGCGGTCGGCGCGGAAGTTCATGAAGAAGGCGGCGTCGCCGTCGTCGATGGTGACCGGCCCGCCCTCGCCGTGGATGGCGGTGGCGGCGACGAATTCGTCGGTTTCGCCACGGTCGTAGGCGGCTTCGAGGCCGCCTACGGCGCTCTGTGCAGTGTGCTCGCCCACGCCTTCGGTGAGCAGGCGGTAGGCCTTCTCGATGCGCTCCCAGCGGTTGTCGCGATCCATGGCGTAGTAGCGCCCGATCAGCGAGACCACGCCGCCGTTGCCGGCGCCGACCAGCTCGGTCAGTCGCGACTCGGTGCGCTCCAGCGAGGCACCGGCGCTCTTGGGGGCGGTGTCGCGACCGTCGAGGAAGGCGTGCACGTAGATTCGCGTGGCGCCACGCCGTGCGGCCAGCTCGGCCATGGCCAGGATGTGGTCCTCGTGGCTGTGCACGCCGCCCGGCGAGAGCAGGCCGAGCAGGTGCACCCCCTTGCCCGCTGCCACGGCGGCGTCGATGGGAGCGGTGAGCGCAGCGATGGCGTCGAGGCCGCCCTCTTCCACCGCTTTGGTGATGCGCGTGAAGTCCTGGTAGACGATGCGCCCGGCGCCGAGGTTCATGTGGCCGACCTCGGAGTTGCCCATCTGGCCGTCGGGCAGGCCCACGTGGCGGCCGTCGGTGTGGATCAGGGTGTGGGCGCGCTCGGCCCACAGGCGGTCGAGGGTGGGCTTGTGGGCGGCGGCAACGGCGTTGCTCTCGCGGTCGGGGTTGTGGCCGTAGCCGTCGAGGATGATCAGCGCCACGGGGCGCGGAGCGGCAGAAGCGGAAGGAGTCGTCATGTCGGGAAGGCCTCGTTATAGTCTCGGCACGACCCGCTATCGGTCTCGGCGACGGGGTCGCGACTTGCATCGGCTTGCGGCATCATAACGCACGGCGGGCTTCGACGTCATGGCGACGGCCGAGCCTGCCGCGAGGCGCGCGCCCTTCGTGTATACTGGCCGCCGCCAACATTGCCCAACCGTGTATCCGACCCAGAGTGTCCCGGACCCATGATCGATCAGCTGTTCGAGTTCGTACAGAATCACCCGCTGCTGGTAGCCGCCTTCCTGATGGTACTGCTGGCGTGGATCTTCTACGAGGCCCGTAACGCCTCCTCCAGTGGCGTGACCGCCAGCCAGGCAACGCAGCTGATCAACCGCGAGGACGCGGTGGTGGTGGATACCCGCGAGGCCGGCGATTTCAAGGCCGGCCACATTGCCGGGGCGCGCAATATCCCGCAGAGCCGCATCGACAGCCGCATGAACGAGCTCGACAAGGTCAAGGAGAAGCCGATCGTCGTGGTCTGCAAGAGCGGCCAGAGTTCCGGCGTCACCGTGGCCAAGCTCACCAAGGCCGGCTTCTCGCGGGTCTTCAAGCTCAAGGGCGGCATGATGCAGTGGCAGGCCGACGGCCTGCCGGTGGTCAAGAAATAGCTTTCCAAGAAATAGCTTCATTCCAGCGACGCAAAGGACCATTCCCATGGCGGAAGAGAACAGCCAGAACGGCGGCGACAACCAGGCCGCCGGCCAGCAGAACCCGAACCAGCAGCAGCTGCAGTTCGCCGTGCAGCGCGTCTACGTCAAGGACATCTCCTTCGAGGCGCCCAACTCCCCGACGGTGTTCCAGCAGCCGTTCAAGCCCAAGGTGGGCGTGGATCTCAATACCTCGAGCCAGAAAGTCAGCGACGACCTCTACGAGGTCACGGTCAAGGTGACCGCCCAGGTGACCCACAGCGAGGAGGGCACCACCTCTTTCCTCGCCGAGATCGAACAGGCCGGCCTGTTCCGCATCAGCGGGATCGAGGGCGCCCAGCTCGACCACACCCTGGGCGCCTTCTGCCCCAACATGCTCTTCCCCTACGCCCGCGAGTGCATCGACAACCTGGTCAACCGCGGCGGCTTCCCCCCGCTGATGCTGTCGCCGGTGAACTTCGAGGCGATCTACGCTCAGAAGAAGAAGCGCGCCGCCGAGCAGGCCCAGCAGGGCACCGGCGAGCAGACCACTCAGTAACGGCGGTCGAGACGTGGCCACGCGTGCGCCGCGCATCCATGTCGCCGCCGACTTTCGCGTCGGCGGCGACGTCGTTCTGCCGGAAGGCGCCGCCCGCCACGTGGCGCGGGTGCTGCGTCTGGGCTCCGGGGCGCCGCTGACCCTGTTCGACGGCGCCGGCCGGGAGGCATGCGCGGTGCTCGTCGAAGCCTCGCGCAAGCAAGTGGTGGCGCGCGTGGATGCCATCGAGGCGGGCCGCGGGGAATCGCCGCTCGCCGTGCACCTGGGCCAGGCGATCGCCAAGGGCGACCGCATGGACTTCGCCATCCAGAAGGCCGTGGAGCTGGGCGTGGCCGCCATCACGCCGCTGTACACGGCCCACGGCGAGGTGCGCCTCAAGGGCGAACGCGCCGCCAAGAAGCTCGCCCACTGGCAGGCGGTGGCGGCGAGCGCCTGCGAGCAGTGCGGGCGTGCCACCCTGCCGCCCGTGCATCCGCCCATGGGGCTCGCCGACTGGCTGGCGGGACGCGACGAGGCCCTGCGCCTGGTGCTGCATCCCGGCACCACCGGCGCGTTCGAGCGCAGCGAGGCCCCCGGGGATGCCGCCCTGCTGATCGGCCCCGAAGGCGGCCTGGCCGAGGAGGAGGTCGCCGCGGCCCTTGCCGCCGGCTTCGCTCCGCTCGCCCTCGGCCCGCGCATCCTGCGCACCGAGACCGCTCCGCTGGTGGCCCTCTCGCTGCTGCAGCACCGTTTCGGCGACCTCTGAGCGTTTTCGCTCCCCTTACTTTACTGCTGATGGAGCCGCTGCCATGTCCGATTCACGCGATCGCCGGTCTTCCCGTCCTCCCACGGCCGGTGCGCGCCGCTCGCGGGCGCCCAAGGCGGCGGTGGGCGAGGTGGCCTATCTCGAGGTGGTCACGGTCAACGACACCGGCGCCTTCCTCGACTGGGGGCACCCCCGCGACCTGCTGCTGCCCTTCGGCGAGCAGCTCTTTCGCCCCACGCCGGGCAAGCGCGTGCTGGTGCACATCTATGAGGATCAGCAGGGGCGGCCGGTGGCTTCGCAGAAACTCGACCGTTTCATGCAGGATGTGGCGGTGGGCCTGGTCCCGGGCGACGAGGTGGAGTTGGTCGTCGCCGAGGCGACCGATCTCGGTTTCAAGTCGGTGGTCAACCACCGCTTCTGGGGACTGCTCTACCGCGATGACGTGACCCGCCCGCTGCGTCGCGGCCAGCGCCTGGCCGGCTTCGTCAAGCGCGTGCGCGACGACGGCCGGCTGGATCTCTCGCTGCTGCCGCCGGGGCCGGCGCGCCTCGACGCGGTGGGCGAGCGGGTGCTCCAGGCGCTGCGAGCGAGTGGCGGCTACCTGCCGCTCTCGGACAAGAGCCCTGCCGATGAGATCAAGGCGCGCCTGGGGGTGAGCAAGAGCGCCTTCAAGCAGGCCATCGGGCGGCTCTACAAGCAGCAGCGGATCACCATCGAGGCGAGCGGTATCCGCCTCACGCCCGGCGGCGACGCCCGGGGCGGGTCCCAGGTGTCAAGCGACAACAACGACTAGCCGCCGAGGGGGAGGGTAACCGGCTCAGGGCGTCGACTTGAACTCTGCCTCATGCAGCCAGGCGGCGTGCTTGGGTGCCTTCTTGGTCCGTGACCACTCCTCCACCATGGCCGGCGCGACCTCCTTGAGCTGTCGCATCTGCTCCGGCGTGCCCTTCTCGTAGGTCAGCTCCAGGCGGTGCCCGTTGGGGTCGAAGAAGTAGATCGAGCGGATGATGCCGTGCTCGGTGGGGCCGATCACCTCCACTCCCTTGCTTTCCAGTTCCGCCTTGGCGGCCAGCAGGGCGGCCTCGTCGGCAACGCGGAAGGCGATGTGCTGCACCCAGGCCGGGGTGTTGGGGTCGCGGCCCATGGGCGGCGAGGTGGGAATCTCGAAGAACGCCAGGATATTGCCGTTGCCGGCATCCAGGAAGAGGTGCATGTAGGGGTCGGGCTCCTTGGTGGAGGGCACCTTGTCTTCGGCGATGGCGACCAGGAACTCCATGTTGAGCTTGTCCTGGTACCACTCGACGGTCTCCTTGGCATCGTTGCAGCGGTAGGCGACGTGGTGGATCTGCTGGATATCGATCATGGCGGACCTCTGGGCAATTAGTTTCATATGAAACTAAAAAGTAAGCGTGACCGGCCGGCCTGTCAAGGCGAATGAGCCGCCTGCCTTGGTGTCGTCCGGGGCCTCGGGCATACTGCGCCTATCCACTGACGCGACCGGACAGCGACCATGAGCGAACGCGCCCTCCAGGTGGGGGTGGTGATGGACCCCATCGCCGACCTCGCCTACAAGAAGGACACTACCCTGGCCATGCTGTGGGCGGCCCAGGCGCGCGGCTGGACGCTGCACTACCTGGAGCCGGAGGATCTCTTTCTGCGCGATGGCCGGGCCTTCGGGCGTATGAGCGAACTCGAGGCGTTTCGCGACCCGACGTGCTGGTATGCCCTGGGCGAGTCGGCGGTGCGGCCCCTGGCGGAACTCGACGTCATCCTGATGCGCCAGGACCCGCCGGTGGACAGCCACTTCCTCAACGCCGTGCACCTCCTGGGCTTCGCCGAGCGTGAGGGGGTGCTGGTGGTCAACCCCACCCGGGCCTTGCTGGAGTGCAACGAGAAGCTCTTCGCCCAGCAGTTCCCGCAGTGCTGCACGCCGACCCTGGTCTCCTGCAACGATGCGGTACTGCGCGCTTTCCACGCCGAGCACCGTGACGTCATCTTCAAGCCGCTGGACGGCATGGGCGGCAGCGGCATCTTTCACGTCCCACCCGAGGGGCGCAACCTGGGCGCCATCATAGAGACGCTCACCGAGCGCGGCCGCCGCCAGATCATGGCCCAGCGCTACATCCCCGAAATCCGCGACGGCGACACGCGCATCCTGCTGGTGGATGGCGAACCGGTGCCCTTTGGCTTGGCCCGCGTGCCCATGGCGGGCGAGACGCGCGGCAACCTGGCCGCCGGCGGCCAGGGCCTGAGCCGCGAGCTCACCGACCGAGACCACTGGCTGATCGCCCAGGTGCAGCCGATGATCCGCGACAAGGGCCTGCTGTTCGTCGGCCTCGACGTCATCGGTGACTACATCACCGAGATCAACGTGACGAGCCCCACCTGCGTGCGCGAGATCGACGACCAGCGCGGCACCGACATCGCCGGGCTGCTCATGGATGCCATCGTGCGGCGTCTGGCCAGGCGACGCCGAGCCTAGACGGAGGAGACTCGGCATGCCGGCGGCGCTCAGCGATCCCATCCATTACGCCCCGGTCACGCGGCCCTATCGTCGCTGGCTGGCGGTGTCGGCTGCCCTGCTGGTGCACCTGGCCGTGCTGGGAACGGTGTCGGGACTGCCCTTCACCCCATCGCCGCCTCCCGCCACCAGCGTGGAGGTGGTGCTGGTGACGCGCACCGCGCCGTCTCCGGTGGAGGCCGAGGCCATCGCCGCGCGCGACCAGCGCGCCGCCGGCGATGCCCGATCCCAGGCGCCAGCCGAGTCCCGGGCGGTGCCGCCGGCCCAGCAGCGGCGACGCGAGGCGGCGGAGCCTGCAGTCGACCCGGCCTCGCCGGCCGAGCCGCGCCAGCGCGCCACCGAGGTCGCCGCCCAGCCCCGCGAGAGTGCCCCGCTGTCGGCCAGTTCGCCATCGACGCCGCGAGTGAGCTCGCCCTCGGCGGCGGGGCGCGACCTGCTGGCGCAGAGCACCCAGAGTCGTCGCCGGCCAGGCCCTGTCGCGGAGATGGTCGGCCCCGGCGACGAGGGCGCCCGCCAGGCGGCGAAGCAGGCCGCCGAGGCGCGCTACATCGATGACTGGACGCGCCGCATCGAGGCCTACGGCAATCGCGTCCCGCGTGCGCCTCGCGACCTGCACGGCCAGCTGCGCATCCGCGTGGTGATCGGCCGCGATGGCGAGCTCCGTCAGGCAGAGGTGGTACAATCCTCAGGACATGTCGAACTCGACCAGGCGGCACTGGAGACCGTGCACCGCGCCGCCCCCTATCGCCCCTTCGACAGCGGCATGGGCGCGCTGGACAGCCTCTCCATCACCCGCGTCTGGCGGTTCGGCCAAGGCAATCACTACGGCGTGCGGCCGAGTCCCTGACCCGCCGCCTGGGAGTCCCATGCAATCCGTGCAAAACTTAGGCTTGAAACACCATTTCCTGCTGGCGATGCCGCACTTGGAAGACCCCAACTTCGCCGGCACCCTCAGCTACCTGTGCGACCATGACGAGAACGGCACCATGGGCGTGATCGTCAACCGGCCGCTGGACATCACCCTGGATGCGCTCTTCGAGCAGCTGGAGCTGGGGGGTGAGGAGAGCCCGCACCGCAACGCGCCGGTCTACTACGGCGGGCCGACTCACAAGGATCGTGGCTTCATCCTGCATCGTGGCGCGAGCGATCCCTGGGATTCCAGCATCCAGGTGGCCGACGACATCGCGCTGACTACCTCCATGGACATGCTCCAGGCGCTGGCCGAGGGGCGCGGCCCCGAGCAGTTCCTGATCTGCCTGGGCTGCGCCGGCTGGGAGGCGGGCCAGCTCGAGCACGAGCTCAAGGAGAACGCCTGGCTCACCGTGGAAGGGCGCTCCGAGATCCTCTTCGAGGTACCGGCCGAGCAGCGCCTCTCCGCCGCCGCCGGCATTCTCGGCGTCGATCTGAGCCTGATGACCCGCGAGGCCGGGCACAGCTGATGGCCAGCGCGGGGCAGCGCCTGGTGCTGGCATTCGACTTCGGCACCCGGCGTATCGGCGTGGCGGTGGGCAACGAGCTGGTGGGGCGCGCCCGCGAACTCGAGCCGCTGCCCGCCCGCGACGGCATCCCCGACTGGGCGCAGGTGGCGTGTCTCGTCGAGGAGTGGCAGCCGGGGCTTTTCGTGGTGGGGTTGCCGCTGCACGCCGACGGCAGCGAATCGGACATGAGCCGGCGCGCCCGCAAGTTCGGCAAGCGCCTGTTCGGCCGTTACGGCGTCCCCTGCGAGTGGATCGACGAGCACGGCTCGACCCGCGAGGCCAAGACCATCGCCCGCGAGGCGGGGCATCGCGGCAACTATCGCGACCAGGGGGTCGACGGCATCGCCGCGGTGCTGATCCTGGAAAGTTGGTTCGCCCGCGGCGAGGGGTTGCCCGTCCCCCGTGACGGCATGCCCGGTTAGGTCGCGGCGGCACCGTCGTCGCGGTGCGCCTGGACGATATCGCCGACCGAGATGCAGGTGAACTTCTCGATGAAGAAAGCCAGAGTGGCCGGGCAGGAGAAGCGCTCCTCGAAGCGCTCCTGCCGGTCGGGGTAGCGGCGCACCACGCTGGCGCGGTACTCGTTGCCGGCCTTGGTGAGCGTCAGCGACGCCTTGCGGTCTGCCTCCTGCTTCTCCACCACCAGCCGGTCTCGGCTGGCCAGCAGCTCGCCCAGCACGCGGCCGTCCTCGCGCTCCTCCGGGGTGGCCCAGACTTCCTGGTCACGCTCGCCGTAGCGGTAGAGCAACAGCGCCGGCAGCACCGAGAAGATCGTCCCCGTGAGCAGCCAGGTGAGCCCCACGCCGGAGGGCGACAGGCCGAAGATCGCCAGTACCTGGATGACGATACCGGCCACCAGCAGCACGGCGAGCGGCCGCCACTGGCGGGGGTTGAGGTAACCTCGGCCCAGGGTGTGACCCCAGAGCCCGACCACCGCCACGGCGCCCACGGCCACCTGAGCCAGGTTCACCAGGGAGCCGGCGCCCAGCAACAGGGCGATGATGCCGATGCCGACCAGCAGGGTGTAGAAGCCGCACAGCAGGAGATAGGCGCGTTGCAGGGTCATGGCGGATGTGCCTCCGTCAGCGTCAGGTTATCTGTCTTGTCGTCAACTTCCCCAGCATAGGCGATGATCGGCCGGCTGCCCGTTTCTCAGAGCGCGGCGTCGTCAACGCCCAGGCGCTTGGGTACGAACCAACGCACCGGCCGCAGGTCCTGCTCGATCAGCGACTCCACCTGGAGCAGGGTGGCGAAGATCGCCATGCGCACCGGGATGCCGTTGTCGGTCTGGCGGAAGATCGCCAGGCGCGGGTCGCCGTTGAGGTCGACGTCGAGGTCGTTGGCGTCGGGACGGCTGTCGCGGGGCAGCGGGTGCATCACCAGGGTGTCGCGGCCGCAGCGACCGTCCAGGAAGGCGCGATCCACGGTGAAGTCGCGCGACAGGCTGAAGCCCTCGCTCATCTCCGCGGTGAAGCGCTCCTTCTGGATGCGCGTGGTGTAGACCACGTCGACGTCCGAATAGTCGTCGGCGAGGCTGTCGCGCTGCTCGACGCGGTGCCCGCGCGAGGCCACCAGGTCGACCAGGTGGCTCGGCATCTCCAGCCCCGGCGGGGCCACCAGGGTCAGACGCATGGGCGCGTAGAGCGACAGCAGCTTGATCAGCGAGTGCACGGTGCGGCCGTACTTGAGGTCGCCGGTGAGCAGCACATGGGCGTCGGCGAGCTGCTTGCCCAGGCGGGTGAACTCCTTGTCGATGGTGTAGAGGTCGAGCAGTGCCTGGCTGGGGTGCTCGCCCGGACCGTCGCCGCCATTGATCACCGGTACGTGGGTGGCGGCGGCGAATTCCGCCACCGAGCCCTGCTCGGGGTGGCGCATCACGATGGCGTCGCAGTAGCCGCTCATCACCCGGCTGGTGTCGTAGAGCGACTCGCCCTTGGCCATGGAGGAGAAGGTGAAGCCGGTGGTGTCGCAGACGCTGCCGCCCAGGCGACAGAAGGCGGCGTTGAAGCTCACCCGGGTGCGGGTGCTGGCTTCGAAGAAGAGGTTGCCGAGCACCGCGCCCTCCAGCACCCGGGTGACCTGGCGCCGCTGGGCAATGGGCTCCATGCGCGCGGCAACGCGCAGCAGGTGGTCGACGTGGTCGCGGGAGAGGGAGTCAACGGAGAGCAGGTGCGGGGGCATGGCGGCCTCGGTCTGGGACGGTGGATAGGGGCTAGTGTAACCGGCCCCGCCGCCTCACTTCAGCCTACGGGCATGGAATTCTGCGGTGTGGCAGCCGGCGTGCGTGTTTGATTTCAATTGAAACTATTTTGACCCCAGTCAAGGCAGCCAGCCTCCTACGGGCCGATACTGGTACCGACATCTAGATCACCTGACGGGAGCAACACCATGGCCGCTGCACAGACCACCCGCGCCTCCTCCTGGTGGGAACGCCTGACCGAACGCTGCTATGCCTCATCCACGGCTCAACTGGTACGTGGCGTCCAGCATGAAGCGGGTTCTACCTATCATGCACTTCTGAATGACTTGGAGAGTCCCCTCGAGCCTGGCTTCGAGCGCGAGATGGCGAGACAATTGGCGGCGGGTCAGCCGACCGGCTTCGTACCGGCCAGGGCGCTGATGCCGGTGATGATGCAGCGCTTCGGCCTCGACGAGGCAAGCTTCACCGGCGACAGTGGTTTGGCGGCGATGCACAAGACCTGCAACGCCTGTCCGGTGGTCGGTCAGTGCTGGCGTGCCATGCGTCGTGACGCCGACACCGAGGAGTGCCGTGCCTTCTGTCCCAACGCCGAGGCTTTCGACCGCCAGGCCGCTCTAGCCTAAGGCAGGCGCCGCCAGACCAGGGCATCCACCCGGCAGCGGCCCCCGATATCGATGATATCGGGGGCCGCTTGCGTTGTGCGCTCTGCCGACCAGCTCAAGGCGCGTCGCTCAGTCGGTGCGCCGACATAGTGCCACCAGCCGCGCCTTGGAGGGTACGCCGAGCTTGGCATAGGCGCGCTTGCGGTAGGTCTCGGCGGTGGACACGGCAACCTCCAGCTCTCGAGCGGCCGTCTTGAGGGTATGGCCACGCAGAAGGTACAGGCAGAGCTGACGCTCGCGCTCGGAGAGCGGGGCGAGCACGGCGCTCTCCTCGTCGCTGGCGAGCTGTGAGGCCGGGCGGGGATAGCCCTGCGGATGGGGCAGGTAGTGGCGGTAATGGCGCCGGATCAGGCCGGCCAGCAGCGGCGCCAGGGCGTTGAGGCCGGCCAGGTCGGCGCGGGTGAAGGGGCCAGCCTGGCTGCCCCGATAGAGATTGAGGTAGTAGGCGCCGGCCTCACCGGGAATGGCCAGCGAAACCTTGTCGACCAGGTCGGGGAAGGCGAAGAGGTGGCTGCGGTAGGCCGACGGCATGGCCTCGGCCTGCATGGGGGTCAGCTCGGCCTCGCCGATGTCGTCCCCGGCGTCTACCAGCCGGCGCAGGCGCTGGTAGTTGGGGTCCTGGCGGAACAGACCGCCGGCGTAGAGTTCGGCCAGGCGGTCGGCGACCCGCGGCTGACGTTCGTTGGCCGCCAGCAGGCAGTCCACCGCGTCATTGCCGGCGTAGGCGAAGATCATGCACTGCTCGATGTCCACGGCCCGACGCAACAGGGCGAGCAGCTGCTCGTCGAAGCCCGCCTCGCCCAGGCTCGCCACACAGCTCGCCAGGGCCGGCATCAGCTCGGGCCAGTCGAGGGCGGCTTCGGCGCCGGGATCGTGCATGGTGGAACTCCTGATTGCGGGCGTCAGAGGCTTGTCCCGGCTTCTGCGGGACAGCCAGAGGTGCGCCGGCGGGGTAGGCTAGGGACAGACTCGACAACAACCCCCAACAGGAGAGCCCCCATGCGACCCGCCGGCAAGGGCGAACACGACTCGCTCTACTTCGATTATCCCCATTTCCCCTTCGTGCGTCCTGCCGAGCTGGAGGGCCAGACCCTGCGCCACCGTGTGGCCATCGTGGGTGCTGGCCCGGTCGGCGTGACCGCCGCCCTGGAACTCGCCCGCCACGGCATTGCCTCGGTGGTGCTCGATGACAAGGCCACCGTCAACGATGGCTCCCGCGCCATCTGCCTCTCGCGTCACAGCCTCGAGATTCTCCAGCAGCTCGGCGTCGGTACACCCTTCGTGGAGAAAGGCCTGAGTTGGACCCAAGGGCGCACCTACTTCCGTGACCGCGAGATATACCGCTTTCGGATGCCCCACTCGGACCAGGAGCGCTTCTATCCGATGGTTAACCTGCAGCAGCAGTACATCGAGCAGTTCCTAATCGACAAGGCGGCGGAGAGCGACCTCATCGAGCTGCGCTGGCAGAGCGTCGTGACCGGGGTGAATCAGGACGAGGAGGGCGTGATCCTGACGGTCACCACCCCCGAGGGCGACTACCGGCTGCAGTGCGACTATCTGCTGGCCGCCGACGGGGCGCGCAGCGTGGTGCGCAAGGCCTTCGATCTCCCGCTGCACGGCGAGGCCTACGAGGGACGCTATGTGATCGCCGATGTGCGTCTCAACTCCAACTTTCCCACCGAGCGGCGCGCCTTCTTCCACTCCCGGGCGATGCCCGACACCACCATCCTGGTGCACAAGCAGCCCGACGATATCTGGCGCATCGATTACCAACTGGGGCCCGACGAGGATCCCGAGCAGGCGGTGGAGGAAGCCAATACCCGCGCCAAGGTCGCCCTGATCCTCAACGAGGTGCTGCACGAGGGCGACGACTGGGAGCTGGAGTGGTGGAGCCTCTACAAAGCTTACACCCTGGCGCTGGACGATTATCGTCATGGGCGCGTGCTGTTCATCGGTGACAGCGCCCACCTGGTACCCATCTTCGGTGTGCGCGGCCTTAACAACGGCCTAGCGGACGCCGCTAACGCCGGCTGGAAGCTGGCCTGGGTGCTCAAGGGGCAGGCGCCGGATCGGCTGCTCGACAGCTACAGCCCGGAGCGTCGTGGGGCGACCCTGGACGTTTTCGCCAACGCTGGCAAGAGCACCCGCTTCATGACTCCGCCCAGCTGCGGTTACCGGCTGATGCGCAATGCCGCCCTGGCGCTGGCCGTCCACAACGACTACGCCAGCCCCTTCGCCGACCCTCGCCAGGTCACCCCTTATACCTACGCCGAGAGCCCGCTGACTCAGGCCGACGATGCCGCCTTCGATGCCGGGCCGGTCCCCGGCGCACCGCTGATCAACCGCCGCCTGGGCGATGACGACTTCCTGCTCGACCACCTGGGGACGGGATTCACTCTGCTGCACTTCAGCGAGGATGGTCGTGTCGAGTCAGCGCTGGCGGAGCACATCGAGGCGCTTCGGGCGCGCGGCGTCGATATCACCTTGTTGCGGGTGGCGCGCTCGCCGGCAGGTGAGAACACCCTGGTCGATGTGGACGGCAGTCTCTTCGCCGGCTACGGCGCGGCGCCGGGCACGGTCTATCTGGCGCGCCCCGACCGTCATGTGGCGGCGCGCTGGAAGACCCTCGAAATCCACGCCCTCGATGCCGCCCTGACCCTTGCCCAGGGCTGGGTCCTGGAAGGAGAACAATCATGAGTAACGCAACACTGCCCTTTGCCGACCTGGAACAGGTCTATGAGCGCCTGGCGACTACCCTGGACGAGCTTCCCGCCGCCGAGGAGAGCCACTTTCTCGCCCAGCTGGCCCTGGCGCTGGCCCACCGAGTGCCCGATGTCGACCAGGTAATGGCCGCCATCGAAGAGGCCCGAGAGGGAGCTTTCGCCGAATAGAGTGACCTCTTCCCGACAATCGATCCAACCGGCGCATAGGTGCCGGTTTGTTGGTTTACCACTGCAAAGCTGGGCGAAGGGGGCTGACTATCCCTGCCCACAGCGCTTCTGGGGGATTGCAGTTGCCCTGCCTGGATACCTGATCAGCCCGAGGTAGGCTGCCAGCGACACCAGCCCACCCAGCGCAATGGCGATGGCCATGGTGCGTGAGGTGCCGTCATGGAACTGGCCCACCAGGGCGCCGCCCAGGGCGGCGAGGGTCATCTGCAGAAAACCGAAGAGCGACGAGGCCGAGCCGGCGCACTGGGGATTGGGTGCCAGCGCCCCGGCCATGCTCTGCGGCATCACGATCCCGAAGCCGACCAGAAAGAGGATGTGCGGCCCAATGACGGCCCAGGGCTGATGAATACCGACCACGGCGAGCGTCGCCATGGTGGTGCCGGCCAGGGCACACATCAGGGTGGCGATCATCAAGAGGCGATCGCGACCCAGCCGGTGGCTGTAGCGACCGCTGACAATCGTGCCCGAGAAGAACCCCGCCACGATCAGCGTGAAGCCGATGCCGTACTGGAACGGCGTGAGTCCCATGTACTCGATGAGCACGAAGGAGGAGCCGGAGAGGAAGGCGAACAGCCCGGAAAAGCCGCTGGCATTGACCAGCGTGTAGCCGACAAAGGCGCGCTGTTTCAGCAGCAGGCGGTAATTGCGCAGAATGGCGATGGGACTGACCGACTGCCGGTTCTTGACTGCCAGGGGTTCCGGCATGAGAAACGCCAGCACCAGCAGCATCGCGGCGGCATAGAGCGTCAGCAGCAGGAATACCGACTCCCAGCCGAAGAACAGCAGCAGCCCCGCGCCGACGATGGGCGCCAGTGCCGGGGCCATCGCCATGGTGCTGGCCATGTAGGAGAGCACCCGGCCGGCCTCGATGGGGCCGTAGATATCGCGCACCGCCGCGCGCCCCAGCACCGGACCGGCGGCCCCGCCGAAGGCTTGCAGGAAGCGACCCACCAGCAGCCACTCGATGCTGCGGGCGAAGGCGCACAAGAGGCTCGCCAGCAGGAACAGCGTGATACCGGCGATCATCACCGGCTTGCGCCCGAAGCGGTCGGAGACCGGCCCGCAGAACAGCTGGGCCAGGGCGAAGCCCGCCATGTAGAGGCTCAGGGTCAGCTGCACCTGGTCGGGGCCGGTATCGAGGGCCTCGGCCATGGCCGGCATGGCTGGCAGGTACATGTCGGTGGCCAGCGGGCCCAGTGCGGTCAGCGCCGCCAGTACCGCCACGGTAGCGGGGGAGGTCAATCTCAGCACAGCGCTCTCCTGAACGAAACTTTCCGGAAGCCAATGACAAGCGGGCGAGGCCCCGTCCAGGCCTCGCCCGCTTCATTAGCCTGCGTATTATAGGGCAGCAGGCGTCGACTTGCTCACCCGGCGTCGGGCTGTGCCTCGGGCGCGGCTTGCTGGAAAGCAAGCTGTGCACGGCAGTTGGCGGTAATGCGCCGGATTCTGGGGTAGGCCGAGAGATCGCATTCGAAGCGCTCGGCGTTGAACACCTGCGGCACCAGGCAGATATCGGCCAGGGTCGGGGTGTCGCCGTGGCAGAACTCGCCGCTGCCCGCCTCGCGGGAGAGCATCGTCTCCAGGGCGTCGAAACCTTGGGCAATCCAGTGGCGATACCAGGCCAGCTTGGCGTCGTCGTCTACCTTGAGCTCGCGCACCAGGTACTTGAGCACCTTGAGGTTGTTGAGCGGGTGGATCTCGCAGGCGACCACCTGGGCCAGCGCGCGTACCCGGGCACGCCCCTCGGCGTCGGCCGGCAGCAGGGGCGGTTCGGGATGCGTCTCGTCCAGGTACTCGCAGATCGCCAGCGACTGGTTGAGCACCAGGCCATCGTCGGTCACCAGGCTAGGCACCAGGCCCTGGGGGTTGCGCGCCAGGTTGGCCTCGGTGCGCTGCTCGCCCTTGACCAGGTTGACCGGGGCCTGCTGGTAATCGAGGCTCTTGAGGTTCAAGGCGATGCGTACCCGGTAGGCCGCCGACGAGCGGAAGTAACCGTACAGCGTCGTCATGGTTGCGCCTCCGCTGGCTCACTTGGGCTCGTACTTCACGACCTGCTGATCGATGGCGCCGAAGATGCTCTGGCCGTTGCGGTCGAACATCTCGATTCGCACCCGGTCGCCGAAGCGCATGAACGGCGTCTTGCTGTCGCCGTGCAGGATCTTCTCCACCATGCGCACCTCGGCCAGGCAGCTGTAGCCCACGCCGCCATCGGCAACGGGCTTTCCGGGGCCGCCGTCGGGATCGGGGTTGGAGACGGTGCCCGAACCGATGATGGCGCCGGCGCCCAGGTAGCGGGTCCTGGCGGCGTGGGCCACCAGCTGTGGGAAGCTGAAGATCATGTCGGGGCCGGCCTCCGGCTCACCGAATTTCTCACCGTTGAGGTGCACGGTGAGCGGCAGGTGAACCTTGCCCTCCTGCCAGGCTTCGCCCAGTTCGTCCGGCGTCACCGCGATGGGTGAAAAAGCCGACGCCGGCTTGGCCTGGAAGAAGCCAAAGCCCTTGGCCAGCTCGCCGGGGATCAGGCCGCGCAGGCTGACGTCGTTGACCAGCATCACCAGCTTGATGTGCTTGGCCGCTTGTTCGGGGGTGACCGCCATGGGCACCTCGTCAGTCACCACGGCGATCTCGCCCTCGAAGTCGATGCCGTGCTCCTCGCTGATCGCCTCGATGTCTTCCGTGGGCGCCAGGAACTTGTCGCCGCCGCCCTGGTACATCAGGGGGTCGCTCCAGAAGCTCTCGGGCAGTTCGGCACCACGCGCCTGGCGGACCAGCTTGACGTGATTCAGGTAGGCGGAACCGTCGGCCCAGTGGTAGGTGCGCGGCAGCGGCGAGTGCAGCGCACTCGGGTCCAGGTCGAAGGCGCCCTCGGCGCTGCCGTCGTTCAGCTCGGCGTAGCGGGCTTCCAGCTTGGGGCTGACGGCATCCCAGGCCTCGATGGCCTGCTGCAGAGTGGTGGCGATATCCGCGGCGCTGACGCCGCGGGTGAGGTCGCGGGAGACGACGATCAGTTCGCCGTCGCGGCCTTTCTTGAGAGTGGCGAGTTTCATGGTGTTGTGAATCCTTTTCGTCAAGGGGGGGCAAACGTCGTTGGGGGAGGCCGGCTCTGCCGGGCGAACTTTTCGATAACCCCTCGCGCGCTAAAGCGCCCTCCCACGCGGTTGTGCCGCTACGGCTGGTTGGGGTCGAAGTGCGAGCATAGCGTCGACCAGACGTCCACATAGTCGCGCTGTCGGTATTCCGCGGCGAGTGCGGCTTTGGTGGGGTGATAGACGTAGCGACTCTCGAACATGAAGGCCAGGGTATCACTCAAGTATTGTGGCTTGAGCTCGGCGTTGGAGGCCTTCTCGAAGGTCTCGGCGTCGGGGCCGTGGGGCGACATGCAGTTGTGCAGGCTGGCGCCGCCGGGCAGGAAGCCCTCGGCCTTGGCGTCGTACTCGCCGTGGATCAGCCCCATGAACTCGCTCATCAGGTTGCGATGGAACCAGGGTGGCCGGAAGGTGTTCTCGGCCACCATCCAGCGCGGCGGGAAGATGACGAAGTCCAGGTTGGCCATGCCCGGCGTGTCCGAGGCCGACGTCAGCACGGTGAAGATCGACGGGTCGGGGTGGTCGAAGCTCACCGTGTTGATGGTATTGAAGTTGGCCAGATCGTACTTGTAGGGCGTGTAGTTGCCGTGCCATGCCACCACATCCAGGGGGGAGTGGTCGAGGCGCGTCTCCCAGAAGCGTCCGGAGAACTTGGCCACCAGCGAGAAATCCCCTTCGACATCCTCGTAGGCGGCGACGGGGCTGAGAAAGTCACGCGGGTTGGCCAGGCCGTTGGCGCCGATGGGGCCCAGGCCGGGCAGCTCCACCGGGCTGCCATAGTTCTCGCAGACGTAGCCACGCGCGGCGTCCACCCCGTCTGCCCGGCGGACCTGAAACTTGACCCCGCGCGGGATCACGGCGATCTCGCCATTGGCGACGTCGATCTCGCCAAATTCGGTCCGCAGCCGCAGCGCGCCCAACTGGGGGACGAAGAGCATCTCGCCATCCGCCGTGTAGAAGAAGCGGTCGGTCATGTCCTGGTTGAGGGTATAGACATGCACGCCCACGCCGGTCTGAGCGCCGGCATCGCCGTTGACGGCGATGGTCAGCAGGCCGTCGATGAAGTCGGTGGGCTCGTTGGGCAGCGGCGCCGGGTCCCAGCGCATCTGGTTGGGGTCGGCGGCGGGCTTGTCCAGCGGCGAGGTGTGAACCTGACGATTCTCCAGCGGCTGATAGGCGCTCTGCACCACCGACGGGCGGATACGATAGAGCCAGCTCCTCAGGTTCTGGTGGCGCGGCGCGGTGAAGGCCGAGCCGGTCAGCTGCTCGGCATAGAGCCCGTAGGCGCACTTCTGCGGCGAGTTCTGGCCCTGGGGCAGGGAGCCGGGCAGCGCCTCGGTGGCGAAGTGGTTGCGAAAGCCGCTCTGGTACTCGAGTGTCTCGGTCGTCATGGGGGGTATCCTCTGGTAATCGGCGTCTCGGGTTAGCCGGCCTGGCGCGGCGGCTGGGGCTCGGCCGCCTCGCTGGCGATGGCCAGGGCCTCCTCGAGGACCTGTTGGTCGCCGATATGGTTGGCCAGCAGCAGGATCAGCCGAGCGTTGATGCGCTCGCTCTCCGCCTCGCTGCGCTCGCGGTGCACCTCGGTCAGCGCGGCGTAGAAGGCGTCCGGGTCGGTGAAGTGAGGGTCTAGCTCAAGCCGTGGCATGGCGGTCTCCCTGGTTGTCACGCGGAGTGTCGGAGGAAAGCGGGGCGAGCCGGGTGCCCAGCGCGCGCTGCAGCGCCTCGTCGATCCCTTGGGCCGAAATCTCTACCCAGCGGGCGGTGACGTGCTGGTCGGGACGAATCAGGTAGCCGCTGCCGGCGGCAAGGCCGTAGCGTTCGCCGATCAGGGTCTCGGCATCCTCGACCAGCGTACTGCGGGGCAGCTCGGTCAGGGCGTGGGGCGCTGGGCCGACGATCAGCAGGTCGAGATCGTCGCGCTCGTCCAGCAACCGGCCCAGGTCGGTGGCCAGCGTCTCGGCGCGGGCGCTGTCGACGCGGCCGTCGAGGAGCAGCACGAAACGGTTGCCGAGCTGGTTGAGCAGCCAGGCGTCCTTGCCCGCGAGCCGCACCGGGGCGTCCTTGGCGGGACTGCCGGGTCGCAGCTCGCGGGGGAAGCCCTCGGCGTCCGGGCCATTGAGCGGCGAGCCGTCGTAGCGACACGGCATCGACAGGCGGCCACTGTTGACCAGACGGCGGGCGAAGGGGTAGTGCTCGGCGAGCTCCAGGGTGGTGTCGCGGAACAGCCGGCTGATGCGACTCTTGGGGGTGATGAAGTCGGTGGCCCGGGTCGAGTTGAGGATATTCTCGGCGGCGCCGTGCTGGCGCTCGGTGTTGTAGGTGGCAAGCAGCGCCTCGGGGGCACGGCCCTTGAGCACGCGGGCCAGCTTCCACGCCAGGTTCTCGGTGCTCTGCAGGGCGCCGTTGGCGCCGCGGGCGCCAAAGGGCGAGACCTGGTGGGCGGCGTCGCCGACGAAGAACACCCGGTTGTGGATAAAATTGTCCATCTTGCGGCAGCGGAAGGTGTAGACGCTGGCCCACTCCAGCTCGAACTCCACGTCCTCGCCGAGCATCGCCTGCACGCGCGGGCGAATGTTCTCCTCCTTCTTCTCCTCCTCCGGGTCGGTATCCCAGCCCAACTGGAAGTCGATGCGCCAGACGTTGTCCGGCTGCTTGTGCAGCAGCACCGACTGGCCCGGGTGGAAGGGCGGGTCGAACCAGAACCAGCGCTCGGTGGGGAATTCGGCCTTCATGATCACGTCGGCGATCAGGAAGTGATCCTGGAAGATCTGGCCCTTGCTCTCTAGGCCCAGCATGTCGCGGATCTTGCTGTTGGCGCCATCGGCCACCAGCAGGTAGTCGCAGCTGAGGCGGTACTCGCCGTCCTGGGTGCTCACCGTGACCTGGCTGTGGTCCGGCTGGCTGTCTACCGCGGTGACCTTGTGCTTCCAGCGCAGATCGATACGCTCGGCCAGTGCGTCGGCGCGGTCGACCAGGTACTCCTCGAAGTAGTACTGCTGCAGGTTGATGAAGGCCGGCATGCGGTGGCCCTCTTCCGGCAGCAGATTGAAATCGTAGACTTCCCGCTCCTGGAAGAAGACCCGGCCGTGCTGCCAGGTCACCCCCTTGTCGATCATCGGCTGGCCCGCCCCCAGGCGGTCGAGGATTTCCAGGGTGCGCTTGGCGAAGCAGATGGCCCGTGAGCCCACGCTCACGGTGTTGTTGTCATCCAGCACGAGGCAGTCGAGGCCCTGCTGGGCCAGGTCGATGGCGGCGGCGAGGCCCGTAGGGCCGGCGCCGACGATCACCACCGGGCAGTGACGGATGTCGTCGCGGTCGAGTTCCGGCGGGCGTCGATAGGGGTAGACGGGATTGTTGTAGGTCGTTGGCATGCGGTGCTCCCATGGGGCCGCCGGGTGCTCGGCGCCCGGCGGCGGGTCACGGTCCGAAGGAGGGTCCCGGGGGATGCTTACTGGTTCTCGACGACGTCCTGCAGCGAGTGCCACATCTCGGTGTCGCGCTCGGCGGTCCAGATGCGCGGGTCGGGGTGCTCGCCGCCGGCCTCGTCATAGCAGCGAGTGATGTCGAACGGCAGGCAGTGGTCGAAGATCACCCAGTGGCCGTACTTGGGCTTGAGTTTGGCGTAGGTCTCGGCGTAGCACTCGGAGAGCGGTTTGCCGGCGGCCTTGCCGGCCTTGACGCTCTCGTACATGTCGGCGAGGAAGTCGCGGGTGCCCTGGATAGCCTCCTGGCACTGGGCGGGGTTGGTGAGCGCCTCGCCGCGGCCCGGCACCAGCTTCTCGGCGCCCAGGGCCTGGACCCGGTCCAGGGTGGTCGGCCAGTCCTCGTGGTAGGCGTCGCCGGTGTAGGGGGTGGCGCCATACTCCACCAGGTCGCCGGAGAAGAGCACCTTCTCCTCGGGCAGCCAGACCACGGTGTCGCCCTTGGTGTGGCCGCGGCCGAGGTGGATGAGGCGCACCTCACGCTTGCCCATGAACAGCGTCAGCTCCGTCTGGAACACGATGTTTGGCCAGGTCAGGCCGGGTACCGAGTCCACCCCCTTGAACAGTCGCGGGAAGCGGCCGACTTCGGACTCGTAGTCTTGCTGGCCGCGCTCGACGATCAGGTCGTAGGTATTCTGGCTGGCGTAGATGTTCTCGGCGTCGTAGGCGGAGGCGCCGAGCACGCGCACGGCGTGGTAGTGGGTCATCACCACGTGCTTGATCGGCTTGTCGGTGACCTCGCGAATGCGGCGGATCACGTCCTGGGCCATGATCGGCGTGGCCTGGGTGTCGATGACCATCACGCTGTCGTCGCCGATGACGACGCCGGTGTTGGGGTCACCCTCGGCGGTGTAGGCGTAGAGGCCCTCGGCCAGCTGGGTGAAGCTGACCTGCTTCTCTTCGGTATCGGCGTGCGAGGCAAATTTCTTGCTCATGGTTCCTCCGGTGTCGTCAGGGGTATCGCGCGAATCGATCATAGTTTCTCGTGAAACCGTATGTCCAGCGAGGCGCGATCGCGAGAAAGGACCGTACTGAACGAGAATGGCAAAAAATTGCTTGAGATCATCTATTTCTGGGCGAATTGCTACCTAAGTCTAATTCTGTTTTCCCGTGAATTTAGTTGCGAAGGAGAATAATCGCCGGCATGGTGAGAGCGTCACCCAACCTGGTTGGATGCTCGCTACCCGCCAGCGCCGCGAGGGCCCAGCCAACAACAATGTGCGTGAATCGCCATCACCTGTGACGACATGAGGAGCACACAATGAACAATGCAACCCGCCTGATGATTGGCGCCGCGGCAGCAGCCAGTATTGGCCTTGCCAGCCCGGCGCTGGCCCAGACCACCATCAACGTGAGCAGCTGGGGTGGGCCCAACCATGGCATCAATACCATCGTCTGGCCCACCTGGAAGGCGTGGATCGAGGAGGCAACCGAGGGTCGGGTGACGCTTCAGGTCACCGAGGATCTGGGGCCGCCCGCGTCCCAGATGGCGCTGGTTGCCGACGGGGTCGCCGATGCTAGCTGGATCTTCCACGGTCACATGCCGGGCCGTTTCGAGCTGACCAAGCTGCCGGAATTCCCCACCTTCGAGGCGTTCTCCTCCGAGGCTGCGTCATCCGCCTACTGGGAAACCTTCGAGGCGCATCTCGCCCAGGCGGGCGAGCATCGCGGCCTCGAAGTCATGGCCGTCGGGGTGCACGGCCCGGGGCAGATCTTCACCGCCGACAAGGTGGAAACCTTCGACGAGCTCGAGGGTCAGCGGGTGCGCACCGGCGGCGGTCTGATGAGCGACCTGGCGGATGCCATCGGCGTGACCGGCGTGGCGCTGCCGCCGACTGGCGTCTACGAGGCGGCCTCGCAGGGGGTTATCGACGGGGCCATGCTGACCCTCGAGGGGCTGCGCAGTTTCCGCGTGGCCGAGGTGTTGCCGTACACCCTGACGGTGGAAGGTGGGTTCTATCGCGGCAGCTTCGCCATCGTCATGAATCCCATGGTCTGGGACCGTGTCTCGGCGGAGGATCGCGAGGCCATCGAGAGCGTATCGGGTGAGCAGCTGTCACGCCTGTTCGGCTACATGATGGATGCCTCCGACGAGCGCGGCGTCGAATTCGCCGAGGAGCTCGGCAACACCTTCACCCAGGCCTCCGAAGAAGACATTGCCATGCTCAAGGGTGTCACCGACGAGCTGATCGAGGCGTGGGCCGACAAGGTCAGCCGCGGCGAGCTGGATGCCCGCGAGGCGCTGAGCTTCTTCCGTGAGCAGCTCACCGAGGCCGCCGAGGGCGAGAGCATCGAATCGCGCGTGGTGCAGCAGTAATTCCCATCTGGAGCCGATCATGACAAGCCTGTCGACTCGTTGGCAGCACGTCGGCCGGGTCATGCAGATGGGGCTCGAGGGGGTGGCGGGCGCCACCCTCTTTGCCATGATGCTGCTGACCACGGCGGACGTTGCCGGCCGTTTCTTCTTCAATTCGCCGATTCTCGGTGCCGTCGAGCTGACCCAACTGATGCTCGCCGCGGTAGTGTTCCTGTCGCTGCCGGTGGTGTGCTGGCGCGAGGAGCACGTCAGCGTCGACTTGCTCGATGCCATTTTTCCCTCGCGGCTGATCTGGATTCGCCAGATGCTCGTCAACCTGATCGTCGCCGTCGCCCTGTGGGTCATGGCGGGCAGGGTCTGGGCCCTGGGCGAGCGGGCCTTCCAGTGGGGAGACGTGACCGAGTTCCTGCGCATCCAGACCGGTTACCTGATCTACCTGATCGCAATCATGCTGGCGGTGTCGGCCGCCCTCACCCTGTTGCGGGCCGTGTGCTACCTGCTGGAGGGGATCGGCAAGGTCGAGCGGGGAGGCCCCCTTAGTCCCGAGAAAGGTCCGGGAGGCGATCAATGATTGAAGCATTCTACGGCTTTGCGGCGCTGCTGCTGCTGGCCTTCCTGCGCGTGCCGCTGGCCTTTGCCATGGGCATCGTCGGCTTTGTCGGCTTCTACTACCTGACCGGCAACTGGATGGCCGCCGAGTCCATGGCGGCGCGGCGGGTGATCGACACGACCATGGACTATGGCCTGTCGGTGATTCCGCTGTTCATCCTCATGGGCAACCTGGTTTCCCATGCGGGGCTCTCGGACGCGTTGTTTCGCGCCTCCAACGGCTTTCTCGGTCATCGCAAGGGCGGCCAGGCCATGGCCACCATCGTCGCCTGCGGTGGCTTCAGCGCCATCTGCGGCTCGAGCCTGGCCACCTGCGCGACCATGGGCCGCGTGGCCATGCCGCAGATGCGCAAGTACGGTTACAAGGACTCGCTGGCTTCGGCGTCGATCGCCGCCGGCGGCACCCTGGGCATCCTGATTCCACCCAGCGTGATGCTGGTGATCTACGGCATCCTCACCGAGACCAGCATCCGTGAGTTGTTTGCGGCGGGCTTCATTCCCGGGATGCTGGGCATCGTGCTCTACTTGGGCGCGGTGAAGTGGGTCATGTGGCGCGACCCCGACGCCGGCCCCGCCGGTGAGGTGGTGCCCTGGAGCGAACGGATCGCCGCACTGAAGAGTGTGGGCAGCACCTTGGCGCTGTTCGTGCTGGTGATCGGCGGCATCTACCTCGGCATCTTTACCCCCACCGAGGCCGCGGGCATTGGTGCCATGGGCGCCTTCGTCATCGCCCTGGTGCGTCGCGCGCTGACGCCGCAGGTGCTGATGGACGTGCTGATGGACACCGTGCGCACCACCGCCATGCTCTTCGCCGTGGTGCTCACTGCGCTGATATTTGCCAACTTCATCAACCGCGCCGGGCTGCCGGGCGAGCTGCTGACGTTCGTCAATGGCCTGGAGATGGCGCCTTTTATGGTGATCCTGGTGATCATCGCGATCTACGTGCTGCTGGGCTGCGTGTTCGAGAGCATGTCGATGCTGCTGCTCACCGTGCCGGTGTTCTTCCCGGTGGTGGCGGGGCTGGGCTACGACCTGGTGTGGTTCGGGATTCTGGTGGTGATCGTGATCGAGATCAGCCTGATCACCCCGCCGGTAGGGATGAACGTCTTCGTGCTGCGGGCGGTGCTGCCGGACGTGAGCACCGGCACCATCTTCCGCGGGGTGACGCCCTTCTGGGTGGCGGGCACGGCGCGCGCGTTGCTGGTGCTGATCTTCCCGGGTATCGTGCTGTTCCTGCCGCAACTGCTCTATTAGAGCCTTGGGGAGAGTGATCATGAAACGTGAGGGAGCACAGGGCGAGGGCCCGGCCTTGGGTCAGCCGGCCAAGCAGGAGCTGGATCTCAACCAGTTCCTGCCCTATCGGCTCAATAGCCTGGCCGACCGCATCAGCCAGGCCCTGGCGCAGCTCTACGAGGAGCGCTATCAGCTCAATATCGCCCAGTGGCGGGTGCTGGCCTGGCTCAGCCACTGCGATGAACTCTCGGCCAAGCAGATCTGCGAGGCGACGCGCATGGACAAGGCGCGCGTCTCGCGGGCGGTGCAGGCCCTGGAGGAGCGCGGGCTGATCAGTCGCCGTCCCTCGCCGCGCGACCAGCGGCTCCACGAGCTGCGCCTCACCGAGCCGGGTCAGGCGCTGCTTGCCGAGCTCCTGCCCGAGGCCCAGGCCTGGGAAGCGGAGCTGGTCGCGACCCTCACCGCCGGGGAGTACCGCGACCTCCTGAACATCATGCGCAAGCTCGAGCGTCAGCTCGAACGGCTGGGCTGAGCGACTGAGTTGAGCGTCAGTGCTCGTTTCGGGGGGCAGGGCATGTGGTGGCCCCCGTCGCCTTGAGGTCCATCACCAGGCGCACGTGGAAGTCGCCGGCCATGTTGCAGCGGGTGCGGCCTTCGCCGGCGAAGTCGACGAAGCAGTCCTGCTGGGAGTGGCCGCCGGCGCTCGCCTGGTTCCAGTACCAGCCGGATGGCGTGTCGGGAAAGGCGGCGGTGTCGATGGCGACGCCCGCCGTGCTCGGCGCTTGCATCAGTGAGCGCAGCTCGAAGAAGCGAGGTAGCCGCCAGGGGCAGCCGGCGCTGGCTTGTGCCTCGGCGTAGGTTTCGGCCTCGGCCAGCGTGACGCCGGCCGCCTCGCCCTGACAGCGTCCCTCGGCGACGGTCTGGCCCAGGCTGCAGCGCTGCCACACCAGGTCCTCGGCGCTGTCCACCACCACGCCCTCGACGGGAAAGCGAAAGCGCTCCGTTTCGCTGCCGATCGCCAGCGGCGCCGCCAGGGCCAGTGAGAGCAGGGCAACGCGACAGGTTGTCATGCCTCGGCCATCGACTCGCGGGCGGCGGGGACCTGGCCGCCCAGACGGGCGGTGATCTCGGCAGCGGTGTCGCGCACCAGCTCGCCCAGCTCGCTGAGGCGCGCTTCGGGAATGCGCGCCATGGGCCCGGAGACCGAGATCGCCGCCAGCGGGGTAGCGTGCTCGTCGTGGATGCAGGCGGCCACGCAGTGCAGGCCCACGGCGTGCTCTTCGCGGTCGCAGGCATAGCCCAGGCGGCGCACCTCGGCGAGGTCGGCGCGCAGCGACTCGGCGCTGTGCAGGGTGTTGGCGGTGACCCGGGCCAGGCCGCGCTCGGCGAGGATGCGCTCGAACTCGTCGTCGGGCAGCCAGGCCATCAGTGCCTTGCCCACCCCCGAGGCGTGCAGCGGCGCCCGGGAGCCGAGTCTTGTGATCATGCGCATCATCTGCGGCGACTCGCTCTGCGCCAGGAACACCGCCGTGCCGCCGTCGCGGATGCCCAGGTTGGCGGTCTCGCCGGTCTGGGCGGTCAAGCGGCGCAGGTAGGGGCGGCTGGTGGCCACGAAGTCGCGCGCCTCGAGAAAGCTGTTGCCGATGCGGAAGGTCTTGACGTCCACTTTCCACACCCCGAGCTCGCTATCCTGGGCGATGAAGCCCTGGCTCTGCAGCGCCTGCAGCAGTCGGTGGGTGGTCGAGGGGGCCAGGTCGACCGCCTCGGCCAGCTCGGAGAGCGCCAGTCCGCCCGGTGTCGCGGCCAGGCGCTCGAGCAGGGTCAGCCCGCGCACCAGCGACTGGCTGTGGCCGCTGGCGCTCTTGCCGGGGCCGGGCGGGCGCCCGACCGTTCTGCGTTTGCCTTCACTCACCCGTGACTCTCCTCGTGCGGGGAAACCTCATGCCCACAGGATACCCACTTGGACAGGCGCTGTCTCGACTGCGGAAATGCCTTCCATTCCCTTGCCGGCTCAGCGGTGCCGCCATTGCGGGGCGCGCTTGGCGATGAAGGCGTCGATGCCCTCGGTCACGTCCTCGGCCATCATGTTGGCGGCCATGGTGTCGCCGGCAAGGCCGTAGGCTTCATCCAGGGGCAGTTGCAGCTGGCGCTGAAACAGCGCCTTGCCGGTACGCAGCGCCACGGCGCTCTTGGCGGCGATGGCCGCGGTGAGCTCGCCGAGGACATCGTCGAGGGCGTCGTCGTCGGCCACGCGGTTGACCAGTCCCCAGTCCAGGGCCTGGTCGGCATCGATGAACTCGCCGGTGAAGAGCATCTCCAGGGCGCGCTTGCGGCCGATGGTGCGCGACAGCGCCACCGCCGGCGTCGAGCAGAACAGCCCGACATTGATGCCGGAGACGGCAAAGCGCGCCGAGCGGGCGGCCACCGCCAGGTCGCAGCTGGCCACCAGCTGGCAGCCCGCGGCGGTGGCCAGGCCCTGCACCCGGGCGATCACCGGCACCGGCAGGGCGACGAGGCGCTGCATCACCTCGCCGCAGCGGGCGAACAGCGTGCGGTAGTAGGCCTCGTCGGGAGTGGCGCGCATTTCCTTGAGGTCGTGGCCGGCACAGAAGGCGCGCCCTTCGGCGGCGAGCACCACGCAGCGTACGCGCTCGTCCGCGGCGAGCCGGTCGAGCTCGCTGCCCAGCGCCTCGAGCATCGCCTCGGAGAGGGCATTGAACTGGCCGGGGCGGTTCATCGTCAGGGTGGTCACGCCGGCGTCGTCGTGGCGGCGCAGCGGACGGTCGTCGTCGGATGCCATGGGGTCTCCTCGCAGGTGACGGTTTCGGCCGACCAGCCTAGCGCGTCATGACCGCCATTCGGTACGCTTGCGACCAAAGACGATGGCGTTTCACGGGGAGGTCAGCATGGCCGATTTCGCGGAGACGGAGCTGCACAAGGGGATGCCGGAGTTCGGCCCCGACCTGCTCGCGGACGTCAGCCTGCCCGCGGCGGTGATCCACGAGGCGCCGCTTGCCCACAACCTGGCGTGGATGCAGCGCTTCGCCAGCGACCACGGCGCGCGCCTCGCCCCTCACGGCAAGACCACCATGACGCTGGCGCTCTTCCATCGCCAGCTGGCGGCGGGGGCCTGGGGCATTACCCTGGCCACCGCGCCTCAGTGCCGAGCGGCCTTCGCCCACGGCATCAAGCGGCTGCTGATGGCCAACCAACTAGTCGGCGAGGCCAACATGGCGATCGTCGCCCGGCTGATCGAGGCGGGCGCCGAGTTCTACTGCGTGGTGGACAGCGCCGCCAACGTCGACCACCTGGGGCGTTACTTCGCCGCCTGCGGCCTGCGCCTGCCGGTACTGGTCGAACTGGGCATCGACGGCGGACGCTGCGGCTGCCGCGACCAGGACGCCGTGCTGGCGCTCGCCGAGCGGGTGGCCAGCGAGCCAGCGCTGGTGCTCTCGGGCCTGGAGGGCTACGAGGGGGTGGTGCAGGGCGACGACCCCGCGCGTGACGTGCGCGACTACGCCTGGCATCTGGTGGAGGCGGCCCAGACGCTCGACCACGACGGCCTGATCGAGGCGCCCGCGCCGCTGATCACCGCCTCCGGTTCGGCGTGGTACGACCTGATCGCCGCGGTCTTCCAGGAGGCGCGGCTCGGCCCCCATTTCGTGCCGGTGCTGCGCCCCGGCTGCTACGTGGTGCACGACCACGGCCTCTACCGCCGCGCCCAGCAGGGCGTGCTGGGGCGTCGCCCGGAACTCGAGCGGGGGCTCAAGCCGGCGCTCGAGGTGTTCGCCCAGGTGGTCTCCCTCCCCGAGCCGGGCCTGGCCATCGTCGGCCTGGGCAAGCGCGATATCGGCGTCGACCAGCTGCCCGAACCGCAGCGCCGCTATCGCGAGGGCGGCCGGGCCGACCGCCCCCTGCCGGTCGACGGCTGGCGGGTCACCCGGCTGATGGACCAGCACGCCTTCGTGGCGCTGCCGAGCGACCCGGACGGCGACAACGGCGAGGTGCGCGTCGGCGACATCGTCGCCTTCGGCACCTCCCACCCCTGCCTCACCTTCGACAAGTGGCGCCGCCTTTGCCGGGTCGACGAGCGGCTGCAGGTTGTCGAAGTGCTGGAGACCTGGTTCTAGCCGCCCCTATGCCTCGTAGTTGGTCTCCGAGTAGAGCACCCGCACGCGCAGGGTGTGCGCTACGTGGCGCAGGGCGTCCAGCGCCCGGGGGCCGTAGGCCTTGTCCACGTCGATGACCACGTAGCCGACCTTGTCGTTGGTCTGCAGGTACTGGCCGGAGATGTTGATGTCGTTCTCCGAGAGCACGCGGTTGATCTCGGAGAGCACGCCCGGCACGTTGTCGTGGATGTGCAGCAGGCGGTGCTTGTCGGGGTGGGCCGGCAGGGCCACTTCCGGGAAGTTGACCGAGGTGACGGTGGTGCCGTTGTCGGAGTAGGTGATCAGCTTCTCGGAGACCTCGATGCCAATGTTCTCCTGCGCCTCGAGGGTGGAGCCGCCGATGTGCGGGGTGAGGATGACGTTGGGCAGGCCGCGCAGGGGGCTGACGAACTCCTCGGCGTTGCCCTTGGGCTCCACCGGGAAGACGTCGATGGCGGCGCCGGCTAGGCGGCCGGCCTCGATGGCCTCGGCCAGGTCCTCGATCACCACCACGCTGCCGCGGGAGGCGTTGATCAGGATGCCCCCCTGCTTCATCAGCGAAAGCTGCTCCTTGCCGATCATCCACTTGGTGGAGGGCACCTCGGGGACGTGCAGGCTCACCACGTCGGCGCGTGCCAGCAGTTCCTCGAGGCTCGCAACCTGGGTGGCGTTGCCCATGCCGAGCTTGGTCACCACGTCGTAGTAGAGGACGTTGAAGCCGAGCGACTCGGCGAGCACCGAGAGCTGGGCACCGATATTGCCGTAGCCGACGATGCCCAGCGTCTTGCCGCGTGCCTCGTGGGAGTTCTTGGCGCTCTTCAGCCAGCCGCCCTGGTGAGCGCGGGCGGTCTTCTCGGGGATGCCGCGCAGCAGCATGATCGCCTCGGCCAGCACCAGCTCCGCCACCGAACGGGTGTTGGAGTAGGGCGCATTGAACACCGGGATGCCGCGCGAGAGCGCCGCCCCCAGGTCGACCTGATTGGTGCCGATGCAGAAGCAGCCCACCGCCACCAGCTTCTCGGCGGCGGCGAAGACGCGTTCGGTGAGCTGGGTGCGCGAGCGGATGCCGATGAAGTGGACGTCGCGGATCTTGTCGATCAGCGAGGCCTCGTCCAGCGAGGTCGGCAGGTGCTCGATGTTGGTGTAACCGGCGTTCAGGAAATTGTCCACTGCGCTCTGGTGGACGCCCTCGAGCAGCAGGATCTTGATCTTGCTCTTGTCCAGGGACGTTTTGGCCATGGTCGAATCAACCCCTTGATGGTGCGAGCCGTCGGCGACCTGGCCGACGGAATCGGGCGGGAGACAGGGCGCACATGGTAGCACAGCGGGCCGCCACGAAGATGAAAATGCTGCGCCGCGCGCATGAGGGCGCTGCACGTTGGGCAGACGACCCCCGGGGGAGAGCGTGTATACTGTCGCCCTTTGATCGACATCGACAGCCGACAGCGGTGACGGGCGATACCCCATGACAGACCACGACAAGCAGTCCACCGGGCCCACGGCAGGCGAGGCGACGGACGCCGATTTCGCCGGCACGGTCGAGCGGCTAGAGCGGCTGGTCGAGCAGCTGGAGTCCGGCGAGCTGTCGCTGGAAGGGTCGCTTTCCGCCTTCGAGGAGGGCGTGCGCCTGACCCGCGATGCCCAGCGCCGCCTCGACGAGGCCGAGCTGCGCGTGCGCACCCTGACCGAGCGCGCCGACGGCGGCGTCGACCTCGAGCCGTTCGGTCCCCCGGCGGAGGACGACGGTGAACGCTGACTCGCTGTCTGTCCGGCTGGCCGCCGACCGCGCCCGGGTGGATGCCTGCCTGGCGCGGCTGTTCGAGGCGCGCCAGGCCCCGGCGCCCCGCCTCGACGCCGCCATGCGCCACGGCCTGCTGGTGGGCGGCAAGCGCCTGCGCCCGGTGCTGGTGTACCTCGCCGGACGCGCCCTGGGTGCCGCCGACGAGGCGCTCGACGCCCCCGCCGCCGCCGTGGAGCTGATCCACGCCTACTCGCTGGTGCACGACGACTTGCCGGCCATGGACGACGACGACCTGCGCCGCGGCCAGCCCACGGTGCATAGGGCCTATGACGAGGCCACGGCAATCCTGGCCGGCGACGCCCTGCAGTGCCTCGCCTTCGAGGTGCTGGCCGACGCCGGCCATCCGCGCCTGCCGGCGCAGGTGCGTGTCCTGGCCGAGGCCGCCGGCCGCGACGGCATGGTGGGCGGCCAGGCGCTGGACCTCGCCGCGGTGGGCGGCCACCCTGACGTCGAGGCGCTGGCCAGCGTGCACGCCCACAAGACCGGGGCGCTGATCCGCGCCGCGGTGCGGCTGGGGGCGTTGACCGCGGTCGCGGCGAGCGACCCCCGCGTGGCGGCCCTGGACCGCTACGCCGCGGCCATCGGCCTGGCCTTCCAGATCCATGACGACGTGCTCGACGTGGCCGGTGATACCGGCACCCTGGGCAAGGCCTCCGGGGCCGATGCGGCGCGCCACAAGCCCACCTACCCGAGCCTGCTGGGGCTCGAGGGCGCTCGCGCCCGGGCCGTGGAGCTGGTCGAGGAGGCCGTCGCCACCCTGGCCACTCTGGGCGATGCCGCCGCCCCGCTGGCGGAACTGGCCCGCTACATGATCGAACGTGACCACTGACTCCACAGGGCATCCATGAAGCTCTACGACGACATCCCCGCCGAGCGCCCGCACACGCCGCTGCTCGACACCCTGGATACCCCGGCGGCGCTGCGCGCGATGACCACCGCCCAGCTGCTCCAGGTGGCCGACGAGCTGCGCGCCTACCTGCTCTACAGCGTCGGCGTTTCGGGCGGCCACTTCGGCGCCGGGCTGGGCGTGGTCGAGCTCACCGTCGCCCTGCACCATGCCTTCGAGACGCCCCACGACCGGTTGGTGTGGGACGTGGGTCACCAGGCCTATCCGCACAAGATCCTCACCGGGCGTCGCGAGGCGATGACCACCATTCGCCAGCACGGCGGCCTGGCGGCCTTCCCGCGGCGCGCCGAATCGGAGTACGACACCTTCGGGGTGGGCCACTCCAGCACCTCGATTTCGGCGGCCCTGGGCATGGCGCTGGCCGCGCGTACCCGCGACGAGAAGCGCCGCGTCTGCGCGGTGATCGGCGACGGCGCGCTCACCGCGGGCATGGCCTTCGAGGCGCTCGCCCATGCCGGCCACGTCGACGCCAACCTGCTGGTGGTGCTCAACGACAACGAGATGTCGATCTCCGAGAACGTCGGCGGCATCGCCAGCTACCTGGCCAACATCCTCTCCAGCAAGCCCTACCTCGCCATGCGCGAGGAGAGCAAGAAGGTGCTGGCCCACCTGCCCGGCGCCCTGGAGCTGGCCCGGCGCACCGAGGAGCACATGAAGGGCATGGTCAGCCCGGCCACGCTCTTCGAGGAGATGGGGTTCAACTACATCGGGCCCATCGACGGCCACGACCTGCCCACCCTGGCCCAGACGCTGCGCAATATCCGCGACCTGGAGGGGCCGCAGTTCCTGCACGTCAAGACCTGCAAGGGGCGCGGCTTTCTGCCCGCTGAGGCCGACCCCATCGGCTATCACGCCATCACCAAGCTGGAAAAGAGCGAGCCGGCCAAGCAGGGTGCCACCCCGCCGCCGCTCAAGCCTGAGGCCGCGCAGGAGGCCAAGCCGAAGCCGCGCAACGATTCCATGCGCCCGAAACCGCGCAAGTATTGCAACGTCTTCGGCGACTGGCTGTGCGACATGGCCGCCGCCGATGCGCGGCTGATCGGCATCACCCCGGCGATGCGCGAGGGTTCCGACCTGGTGCGCTTCTCCCGGGAGTACCCGGAGCGCTACTTCGATGTGGCCATCGCCGAGCAGCACGCGGTGACGCTGGCCGCGGGCCTCGCTTGCGAGGCGATGAAGCCGGTGGTGGCGATCTACTCCACCTTCCTGCAGCGCGGCTACGACCAGCTGATCCACGACGTGGCGGTGCAGGGGCTCGACGTCACCTTCGCCCTCGACCGCGCCGGCCTGGTCGGCGAGGACGGCCCCACCCACCACGGCGCCCTGGATCTCAGCTACCTGCGCTGCGTGCCGGGGATGGTGGTGCTGGCGCCGGCCGACGAGGCGGAGTGCCGCGCCATGCTCAGTGCCGCCTATCACCATCCCGGCCCGGCGGCGGTGCGCTACCCTCGAGGTACCGGCCCGGGGGTGGCGATTCCCGAGCACTTGGAGGCGCTTCCGATCGGCCGGGCCGAGTGGCGGCGCGAGGGCGGCAAGGGTGGCCCGCGGGTGGCCCTGCTCGCCTTCGGCAGCCTCAACGGCCCGGCCGCCGAGGTCGCCGAGCGCCTCGATGCCAGCCATCTCAACATGCGCTCGGTGAAGCCGCTCGACCGGGAAGCGGTGCTCGCCGCCGCCGACGGCCACGACCTGCTGGTGACGCTGGAGGAGAACGTGGTGGCCGGCGGCGCCGGCAGCGCAGTGGGCGAGTTGCTGGCCGCCGAGGGCGTGCAGGTGGCGCTGCTCCACCTCGGCCTGCCCGACGCCTTCGTCGAGCACGGCAAGCCGGCGGAGCTGCTGGCCGACTGCGGCCTGGACGCCGACGGCATCGAGGCGTCGATTCGCGCCCGCCTGGCCGGCGGCGCGCGCTGAGCCTTTCACTTGTCCGCATAGCGAGGCTGTCATGCTGTTTCTCATGTTGCTGGGTGCGCTGCTGGGGCTGGTCATCGCCGGCCCGCTGGGGTTGCTGGTCGGCGGTGGCCTGGGCTGGTGGTTGGGGCGCCGGCTACGCCGGACCCTGGTCGATGCCCGGCACCAGGCGCAGTCGCGCTTCTTGAACTCGGCGTTCTCGGTGATGGGCTGCCTGTGCCAGGCGGACGGTCAGGTCTCGGACGACGAACTCGACGTGGCGGAGACGCTGTTCGACCGGCTCCACCTGCAGGGCGAGCAGCGCGACCTGGCTCGAGCGGCCTTCCAGCGGGGTCGCGCCTCTGATTTCGATCTGGAGGGCGAGCTCGCCGAGGTGAGCCGCTTCACCCGCGGCCAGCCGGCCCTGCGCCAGGTCTTCCTGCAGGTGCAGCTGTCGGCGATCGCCGCCGATGGCGAGCTGCACCCCGCCGAGCACGAGATGATCCTGCGGGTGGCCCAGGGGCTGGGGTGCAGCGAAGCGGAAGTCGCCCAGATCGAGGCCATGCTGCACGGAGCGAAGGCCCAGTCGACCGGGGCCAGCGAAGCCGCCCTGGCCGACGCCTACCGGGTGCTCGGCGTCGAGCGGGATGCCAGCGATGCAGAGATCAAGAAGGCCTATCGCCGCCTGATGAGCCAGAACCACCCCGACAAGCTGGCCGGCAAGGGCCTGCCCGAGAGCATGCGCGAGGTCGCCCAGCAGCGTACCAGCGAGATCGGCAACGCCTACGAGCGCATCCGCCAGGCCCGTGCCGCCTGAGACGGCCGCGGCTCGCCTCAGGCTGGGTAGGGCAGCACGGCGGTGTAGATGGCGAAGTAGTGGCAGGTGCTGCCGCCGAGCACGAACAGGTGCCAGATGGCGTGGTTGAAGGGGATCGCCCGCACGGCATAGAAGAGCACGCCCAGGGTGTAAGTGATCCCCCCGGCCACCAGCAGGGCGATACCCACGGGGGAGAGCCGGGCCGCCAGCTCGTCGCCGGCCACCACGACCAGCCAGCCCATCACCAGGTAGATGCCGACGCGCAGGGCGCCGAAGCGCTGTGGCCAGGCGAGCTTGCAAGCGATGCCGCACAGCGCCAGCCCCCACACGGCGGCCAGCAGGCTCCAGCCGACCGGGCCGCGCAGGTTGACGAGCAGGAAGGGCGTGTAGGTGCCGGCGATCAGCAGGTAGATGGCGCAGTGGTCGAACAGCTGGAACAGCCGCCGGAGATCGGGGCGGCGAAAGCTGTGGTAGAGGGTGGAGGCGGTGTAGAGCAGCACCAGGGTGGTGCCGTAGAGGCTGATGCCGACCAGTTTCCAGGGATCGACCTGTGCGGCGAGGCTCGCCAGCACCAGCAGTACCACCATGCCGGCGAGGCTCAGGCCGGCGCCGATGCCGTGGCTGACGCTGTGCAGCAGCTCCTCTGCCCGCGAGAAATCGTGCCCCGCCGCGCTGTCGCACTTGCCCATGCCCGAACTCCTTCGGCCGTCGTCCCCGGATTGGCGCGCCGTCACGCGCCCAATTCCTTATCGACACGCTGAACTGAGAACGGTTCCTGTCACGGGTCAGGGCTTGCGCTCGATGTCCACGTCGCTGGCCTGGGTGAAGTCGCCCAGCGCCATCATGTGGCCGAGCTTGCCGGCCTTGGTGGAGAGGTACTGCTCGTTGTGCGGGTTGAGGCCGGTGGTGAGCGGCACGCGTTCGGTCACGCTGACGCCGGCGTCGGTCAGGGCGGCGACCTTGCGCGGGTTGTTGGTCATCAGGCGCAGGGCGGCGACGCCCAGGTGCGCGAGCATGGGCACGCAGAGGTCGTAGCGGCGCAGGTCGGCGCCGAAGCCGAGCTGCTCGTTGGCCTCCACGGTGTCGGCGCCCTGGTCCTGCAGGTGGTAGGCGCGGATCTTGTTGAGCAGGCCGATGCCGCGCCCCTCCTGGCGCAGGTAGAGCAGCACCCCGCGCCCTTCGTCGGCGATGCGCTTGAGCGCCTCCTGCAGCTGGTAGCCGCAGTCGCAGCGCATGGAGAAGAGGGCGTCGCCGGTCAGGCACTCCGAGTGCACCCGCCCCAGCACCGCCTCGCCGTCGGCCACGTCGCCGAGCGTCAGGGCGATATGGTCCTTGCCGGTGGCCTCGTCCTCGAAGCCATGCATGGTGAACGTCGCCCAGGGAGTGGGCAGCCGGGAGGCGGCGATGAATCGAATCGTCACGGGGTACCTCGGTGAAAGACCACGGCGCTGCCGGAGACAGACCCGCCATTCTAGCAGGAACGCCGGCCGGGCTCACGGCCCGCGCAAGGCGCCGACCTTGGCCTCGGTCAAGCCGGGCGCCGAACGATGCGCTACAATGTCGCGACATTTCCTGTGGATGACCGCCTGCATGGAACTCAAGAACGACCGCTTTCTGCGCGCTCTGGCGCGTCAACCCGTTGACCGCACGCCGGTCTGGATGATGCGCCAGGCCGGCCGCTACCTGCCGGAGTATCGTGCCACCCGGGCCGAGGCCGGCAGCTTCATGGATCTGTGTCGCAACCACGACCTGGCCTGCGAGGTCACCCTGCAGCCGCTGGAGCGCTACCCGCTGGATGCCGCCATTCTCTTCTCGGACATCCTGACGATTCCCGATGCCATGGGGCTGGGGCTCTACTTCGAGACCGGCGAAGGACCCAAGTTTCGCAAACCAGTGCGCACGGCCGAGGATGTCGCCGCGCTCAGTGCGCCCGACGCCGAGCGCGACCTGGACTACGTGATGCGTGCGGTGTCGACCATCCGCCGCGAGCTGAACGGCCGGGTGCCGCTGATCGGCTTCTCCGGCAGCCCCTGGACGCTCGCCACCTACATGGTCGAGGGCGCCTCGAGCAAGGACTTCCGCCACGTCAAGAGCATGCTCTACGACACGCCGAGCGTGATGCACGACCTGCTCGATACCCTGGCCACGGCGGTCACCGACTACCTCAATGCCCAGATTCGCGCCGGGGCCCAGGCGGTACAGATCTTCGACACCTGGGGCGGGGCGCTCTCCACCCCGGCCTACCTGGAGTTCTCGCTGCGCTACATGGAGCAGATCGTCGCCGGGCTGATCCGCGAGCAGGACGGCAGGCGCGTGCCGGTGATCCTGTTCACCAAGAACGGCGGCCAGTGGCTGGAGGACATCGCCCTGGCCGGCCCCGACGCCGTGGGGCTGGACTGGACCACCGAGCTGGCCGATGCCCGCGAGCGGGTGGGCCACAAGGTGGCGCTGCAGGGCAACCTCGACCCCAACGTGCTCTTCGCCCGGCCGGCGGCGATCCGTGCCGAGGTGGCGCGCATCCTCGACAGCTACGGCCACGGGCCGGGGCATGTCTTCAACCTGGGCCACGGCATCAGCCAGTTCACCGACCCGGATAACGTCACCGCCTTCATGGAGGCGCTGCACGAGCTGAGTCCCCATTTCCATCGCGCCATCCAGCACGCCAGTGTCTGAGTCGGACCGGCTTGTCCGCTGGCACGACCGGCGCCGCCTCTGGGCGGCGCTGGCCGTGCTCGCCGCCCTGGTCATTGCCCTGGGCAGCCTCGCGCCCGGCAGCGAGATGCCCAGTCGCCTGCCCTGGGACAAGGCCAACCACTTCATCGGCTACTCGGGGCTTGCCGGGCTCGCCGCCCTGGCCGGCCTGCGCCTGCCGCTGGCATTCCTCGCCGCGTTGCTCTTCGGCACGCTCATCGAGTTCGCCCAGGTGTGGGTGCCGGGACGCAGTGGCGGCGACGTGGCCGATATCCTCGCCAACGCCCTGGGAGCCGGTGTCGCGGTGCTGCTGCTGGGGGGCCTGCGGCGCTACCTCAGGCTGTCCTAGCGTCCGCCTCAACAACCATCGGCGCCCCGCCACCTTCGGGAGGCGGGGCGACGTCGTTGGGGCGCCCGTTCAATGGATCTCGGCGCGCTCGATCACCACTGTCTCGTCCGGCACGTCCTGGAAGGGGCCACGATTGCCCGTGGGCAGCGTCTCGATTGCCTCGACCACCTCCATGCCCTCGACCACGCGGCCGAACACCGCATAGCCCCAGGTCTGGCCGGAGGCCTTGCTCTGGTGATCGAGGAAGGCGTTGTCGGCGACGTTGATGAAGAACTGGGCGGTGGCGGAGTGGGGGGTGCCGGTGCGCGCCATGGCCAGGGTGCCGCGATCGTTGGAGAGGCCGTTGTCGGCCTCGTTGGTGATGGGGTCGCGGGTCGGCTTCTGGCGGAAGTCGGAGTCGAAACCGCCGCCCTGGATCATGAACCCCTCGATCACGCGGTGGAAGAGGGTGCCGTCGTAGTGCCCCTCCTGCACGTAGGTGAGGAAGTTGTTGACGCTCTGCGGGGCCTCGGCCTGGAACAGCTCGATGGCGATCTCGCCGTGGCTGGTGTGCAGGGTGACGTCGGCGGCGTCGCTGTCGGCGCCGGCCGTCAGCGGCAGGGCGGCGGCCACGAGCAGGGGCAGCAGGGTAGGTTTCAGCACGGTCGGGCTCCTTGGCGGTGGTGAGGGGGTCAGCTTACGGCCTGGGCGTCGGCTTGTCAGGCGTGGGAGCGGCCCTCTCCAGGCGCCCTGCGGGGCGCCGCCGGGTGACTTTGACCTGGGTCACAAGGGGCGCGGGAAAAGAGGTATCCAGTATGGATTTTATCGCCCGTTCGCCGGACCATCGCGGTATGCCGGTCGAGTCGCCCGCCTGTCGCGGGCGCTCGCCCCCGACGATTCCCGACCCGATGCGTCCGGTCGCGGCGCCCAACGGCGCCGATGCCGGCAGGAGGTGGTCCATCCATGGTGGCCGAACTCGGCAACTTTGCCCTGATCCTGGCGCTGTGCCTGGCGGTGCTGCAGGGCGTGCTGCCCCTGCTGGGTGCCCAGTGCGGCGATCGCCGGCTGATGCGCTCGGGGCGTTTCCTGGCCACCGGCCAGTTCGTCTTTCTGGCCGCCAGCTATGCGATGCTGACCTGGGCCTTCGTGGTCAGCGACTTCTCGGTGCGCTACGTGGCGAGCCAGTCGAGCCTCTCCCAGCCGCTGCTCTACCGCCTCACGGCGGTGTGGGGCGGCCACGAGGGCTCCATGCTGCTCTGGGCGCTGATCCTGGGCGGCTGGGGCCTGGCCGTGGCGGTCTTCAGTCGCGCCCTGCCGCGGGAGATGCTGGCCCGGGTGCTGGGCGTGCTGGGGCTGGTCTCGGTGGGCTTCATCGCCTTCACGCTGTTCACCTCCAACCCCTTCGGTCGCATCGTGCCCGGCCCCGCCGACGGCCGCGGCATGAACCCGCTGCTCCAGGACCCGGGCATGATCCTGCACCCGCCGCTGCTCTACATGGGCTACGTGGGCACGGCAGTGGTGTTCGCCCTGGCCATCGCGGCGCTGCTCGGCGGCCGCCTCGACGCCGCCTGGGCGCGCTGGTCGCGGCCCTGGACCACGGTGGCCTGGGTGTTCCTCACCCTGGGCATCGCCGTGGGCGCCTGGTGGGCCTACTACGAGCTGGGCTGGGGCGGCTGGTGGTTCTGGGACCCGGTGGAGAACGCCTCCTTCCTGCCCTGGCTGACCGCCACCGCGCTGATCCACTCCCTGGCGGTGACCGAGAAGCGCGGCGGCTTCAAGGTGTGGACGCTGATGCTCGCCATCCTCACCTTCGCGCTCACCGTGCTGGGCACCTTCATCGTACGCTCCGGGGTGATCACCTCGGTGCACGCCTTTGCCACCGACCCGCAACGCGGCGTCTTCCTGCTCGGCCTGCTGGCGCTGACCCTGCTCGGCGCGCTGTCGCTCTACGCCTGGCGCGCCCCCAAGGTGGGGCTGGGCGGCGCCTTCGGCGCCTACTCGCGGGAGTCGCTGCTGCTCGCCAACAATGTCCTGCTGACGGTGGCCTGCGCAGTGGTGTTCATCGGCACCCTCTACCCCCTGGTGCTCAGCGCCCTGGGGCTGGGCAAGATCTCGGTGGGCCCGCCCTTCTTCGATACCGTCTTCACTCCCTTGATGCTGCCGCTGCTGCTGCTGGTCGGCCTCGGCCCCACGGTGGCCTGGAAGCAGGCGAGCCCCGCGACCACCCTGCGCGAGCTGCGCGGCGTGGCCGCCGTCAGCGTGGTGCTGGGCGGGCTCTGGCCGCTGGCCATGGGCACCTGGCACCCGCTCACCTCGCTCGCGCTGATGCTCGCCGTGTGGATCGTCGCCACCGCGCTGCTCGACATTCGCAAGCGGCTGGGCAGTGGGCGCCAGCCGCTCGACACGCGGATCAGGCGCGTCACCCGGCCAGCCTTCCTGGGCATGCACCTGGCCCATGTGGGACTCGCGCTGGTGGTGGTGGCCATCGCCATGGTCAAGAGCTACGAGGTGGAGCGCGACGTGCGCCTGGCGCCCGGCGAGAGAGCCACGGTCGCCGGTTATGACTTCCGCATGGAGAGCGTCTCCCTGGTCGCGGGCTCCAACTACGAGGCCGACCAGGCGACGCTGACGGTGACCCGCGACGGCCGGCCGGTGGCCACGCTCGTGCCCCAGCGGCGCTACTACGACACCCAGCCCGACAACCCCATGAATCAGGCCTCGCTGCATCGCGCGGCGACGCGCGATATCTACGTCTCGCTGGGCGAGCGCCTGGAGGGCGAGGCCTGGAGCCTGCGGCTCTACTACAAGCCCTACATGGCCTGGATGTGGAGCGGCGCGCTGCTGATGGCGCTGGGCGGCCTGCTGGCCGCTGCCGACAAGCGCTACCGACTGCGCCGGCGCGCACCGGCCGCTGCCGACGCACCCCTCGGTCGCGCGGTTGGCGAGGGGGTGGGCGCATGAAGTGGCGACTGCTCCTGCCCCTGGCGGCGGTCATGGCCCTGCTCGGCGTGCTGCTGGTCGGCCTGGGCCTGAATTCCCGCGAGTTGCCCTCGCCGCTGGTGGGTCAGCCGGCGCCGGCCTTCACCCTCACCGCGCTGGAGGACCCGGAGCGCGTGCTCACCGAGGCGGACTTCATCGGCGAGGTGGCGCTGGTCAACGTCTGGGCCACCTGGTGCAGTACCTGCCGCGCCGAAAAGCCGCTGCTCATGGAGCTCGCGGGCCGCGGCATTCCCATCCACGGCATTAACTACCGCGACGAGCGCGCCGCGGCGAGGCGCTACCTCGCGATCAGCGACAACCCCTACCGCACCATCGCCTTCGACCCCGAGGGCGACGCCGGCCTGGAGTGGGGCGTCTACGCCACGCCGGAGACCTACCTGCTCGATGCGAAGGGGGTGATCCGCTACAAGCGCACCGGGCCGCTGAGCCGTGAGCTGATACGCGACGAGGTGCTGCCCTTGATCGATGAGCTGCGTGCCGAGCAGCGGGAGGGGACGTCATGACACGACTGGCTTGGCGGGGCGGCCTGCTGCTGGCGGCCTGGCTGCTGCCTGCGGGCCTGGCCCTGGCGCTGGCCATCGGCGCCCCCGGCGAATTTGCCAGCGACGCCGAGCGCACGCAGTACGAGACACTGATCCGCGAGCTGCGCTGCACGGTGTGCCAGGGCGAGACGATCCACGAATCCAATGCGGCGCTGGCCGGCGACATGCGCGAGCGGGTCTACGAGATGACCCGCGACGGCCAGAGCGCCGCGGCGATCGTCGACTTCATGGTGTCGCGCTACGGCGACTACGTGCGCTATCGCCCGCCGCTGCAGGCCAACACCGCCCTGCTATGGGCCAGCCCCCTGCTGCTGCTGCTGGCCGGCGGCGGCGTATGGTGGCGGGTGGTG
The DNA here is from genome assembly GCF_010994375.1 of Halomonas sp. NO4. Lineage (GTDB taxonomy): Bacteria > Pseudomonadota > Gammaproteobacteria > Pseudomonadales > Halomonadaceae > Halomonas. The sequence goes on along the minus strand of NZ_WHMA01000003.1, from coordinate 130,447 downwards.
CGCCAGCGACGCGCGACCACCGCGCCGCCGACGTTCACGGCCGAGGAGCGCGCGGCGCTCGAGCGGCTGAGGCGCGGCGACTGACCCTAAGCGTAGGAGGTACGCGATGAACGGGCTGTTCCTGATCTTGGCGCTGGCGCTGTGCCTTCTGGCGCTGACCTTCGTGGCCTATCCGCTGCTGCGCCCCTCGCCCCGGGAGGGCGGCGAGACGCCAGCGGCCGTCAACCGCGCGGTGCACCGCGACCGGGTCCGCGAGCTCGACCAGGACCTGGCGGCCGGCCTGCTGACCCCGGCGCAGTACGAACTGGCCCTGGCCGACCTGGAGCGCGAGCTGCTCGACAGTGGTGCCCTGGCCGAGGGCGGTGCGGCGGCGCCGCGCCCCCGGTCGCGGCGCCTGGCCACCCTTGCCGCCGCACTGAGCCTGGCAGGGCTGCCCTTCGCCGCCATGGGGCTCTACCTCGGGGTGGGCCATGCCGAGGCGGTCTTCGCCATCGCCGAACCCGCGTCGCGCGAGGCACCGCCGGTGTCGGCCGAGGGGCGCCAGCGCGAGTTCCAGATGCTCGCCCAGCAGCTGCAGGGGCGTCTGGCCGACGCGCCGGATGACCTGGAGAGCTGGGTGCTGCTGGGCCAGACCCAGGTGTACCTGGATGACCCGGCCGCGGCGGAGCGCGCCTTCCGCGAGGCCATGCGCCATGGCGGCGACCGCGACCCGGACCTGCTCACCCGCTATGCCGACGTGGTGGCCGAGCGGCAGGGCGGGCTGGCCGGCGAGCCGGCGACGCTCATCGAGCAGGCGCTCGCCCTCGATCCCGACCACCCGCAGGGGCTGTGGATGGCCGGGACCCTGGCCTTCGAACAGCAGGAGCCGGGCGCCGCCCGGCAGCACTGGGAGCGCCTGCTCGAGGTGCTGCCCGCCGAGTCCCGCGAGGCCGAGATCATCCGCGGCAACCTGGCCCAGGTCGCCGCGGCGAACGGCGAAGGCTGAGAGTACAACACCAAGTCTGGGAGGTGGACATGACCACGCCGCTGAGCAGAGACGCCCTGCAGGCTGTCCGTCAGGTACCCCTGTTCACGGGGCTGGCCGACGATACCCTGGCCCTGCTGACGGCGGGCGCCCTGGAGCGCAGCTACCCGCGCGGCACCCTGCTGTTCAGCGAGGGACAGCCGGCAGACCGTTTCTACGTGGTGCTCAGCGGCTGGGTGAAGCTGTTCCGCGAAAGCCCCGACGGCAACGAGTGCATGGTGGGGCTCTTCACCCGCGGCGAGTCCTTCGCCGAGGCCGCCATGTTCGACCGCCTGGGGTTCCCCGTGCATGCCGCCGTGGCCGAGGATGCCCGTCTGCTGATCTTCACCGCCGATCACTTCCTCACCACCCTGGAGCAGAACCATGGCCTGGCGCTCAACCTGCTGGCCAACCTCTCCAGCATGCTGCGCTACCTGGTGCGTCAGCTCGATCAATTGACCAACCAGCCCACCTACCAGCGCCTGGCGGCCTTCATCCTCTCGCTGTGCCCCTGCGATGCCGGCCAGGCCACCGTGCGCCTGCCCTGCGACAAGCTGCTGATCGCAGGGCGGCTGGGCATGAAGCCGGAGAGCTTCTCGCGCGCCATGGCGCGGCTCAAGGAGGTCGGCGTGCGCTGCGAGCGCAACTGCGTGCGGGTCGAGGACATCGACGCCTTGCGCGACTTTGCCGACGGCGGCGAGGGGCGCGAGCGCGCCGCCACCACGCTCAACGGCACGCCCGTCCGCTCGGTCGCTTCCGCCCATGCCGCGCGCTGAGCGCGGCGCCGTCGAGGCGCATCCGGGTCAAGGCAGGGCGGGCCGCTTCGATGATTTATTTGGTGCCACCTCTGACATAAGTCAACTCCAGAATGCATCTATTGACAGTGGTCAAGTGAGGGCGGGCGACAAGGTGCTACTACTAACGCAGGTGGAGGGTGGCAATGGCTCCGGCGAGATCGGCCGGGGCGGGCACCCGCCAGCCACTACCCCAAGGGGAAACCAAGCGAGGCACGTGTTATGTACAAGAGAGCTTTGAGCAAGGGGATCTTCGCCCTCAGCTTCCCGCTGGCGGCCATGGCGGGCGCCGCCCAGGCCGCGGCACCGGAGCTGAGCGAGGAGGAAATGGAGCGCGCCAGTGACATCTACTTCCAGCGCTGTGCGGGCTGTCACGGCACCACCCGTGGCGGCGCCACCGGCCCCGACCTGCTGCCCGAGAATACCCAGGAGCTGGGCCAGCGTCGCCTGGAGAGCATCATCACGCTGGGTACCGAAGGCGGCATGAACAACTTCGACGGCATGCTCTCCAAGGAAGAGATCACGCTGATTTCGAAGTACATCCAGAACGAGCCGGTCGAGCCGCCGGAGATGTCGCTGGCCGACATGAAGGAGCGCTGGAAAGTCTTCGTCGAGCCCGAGGATCTGCCCACCGAACCCCAGCACGATCTCAACTGGGAAAACTTCATGGTCACCATCCTGCGTGACCGTGGCGCCATGGGCATCATCGATGCCGACACCAAGGAGCTGGTCACCGAGGTCGAGACCGGCTATGCCGTGCACGTGGCCAAGGAGAGCTCCGACGGCCGCTTCTGGTACGTCCAGGGTCGTGACGGCCGTCTCTCCAAGATCGACCTGTGGATGGACCCGCCCCAGGTCACCGCCGAGGTGTTCATCGGCTATGACGCCCGCGACGTGGCCGTTTCCCACTACGGCGAGTGGAAGGACAAGTACGTCATCGGTGGCGCCTACTGGCCGCCGCACGCCGTGATCACCGATGCCGACACCATGGAGCCGCTCAAGGTCATCTCCACCCGTAGCTACGACACGGAAGGCAACTTCCGCAACGAGGCTCGCGTGGCGGCGCTCTATAACACTCCGCATGCGCCGACCTTCCTGGTCAACGTCAAGGAGTCCGGTCAGGTCTGGCAGGTCGACTACAGCGACCTCGACAACCTGCGCGTCGACATGATGGAGACCGCCGAGTACCTGCACGACGGCTTCTTCGACCCGACCGGTCGCTACTTCCAGATCGCGGCCAACATGAGCAACAAGATGGTGTTCATCGACACCGAGACGCGCAAGAAGATCAGCATGCTGGAAACCGGCGTCAAGCCCCACCCGGGCCCGGGCGCCAACTGGAATGACCCTGAGTGCGGTCCGGTGGCCGGTACCACCCACCTCGGTGAAGGCCTGATGACCTTCTGGGGCAACGATCCCGAAGGTCATCCCGACCAGGCCTGGCAGATCTGCGATCAGATCGAGACCGACGGCCCGGGGCTCTTCGTGCGTACCCACCCGGAGTCCAACAATGTCTGGATCGACCAAGCCATGCACCCCGAGCCCGACGTCAACCAGTGGGTCATGGTCATGAACAAGGAGACGCGTGAGCTGACGCCGATCCACGTGGCCGATCGTCCCGCCGAGCACGATGCCGTGGCGGTACACATGGAGTACGACCAGACCGGCACCGAGGTATGGGTCTCCATCTGGGCCCGCGGCGAAGGTCACCAGGACGACGGCGCCATCATCGTCTACGACGACAAGACGCTGGAAGAGAAGGCGCGCGTCGAAGGGCTGAACACGCCGACCGGCAAGTTCAACGTCTACAACCGCAAGAACCACGTCGGCTGATCGCCGGCCGACCCCGCCGGGGCGCCTACGGGCGCTCCGGCCTCTTCTTCAGCCGTTTCCCTCGCGCCAGGCGCCGGCGGGGAGCGGCTGGGCAAGGGGCCGGATACCACCACACAACAAGGCGGCAGGGCAGGCAACGACAGTGACAACTCGTGTCATGACATATTCGGGAGACTGACATGCAAGGGGAGCGTCCACGCAACTGGCGCAAGATCACGATCATGGGAGCGTCGATCAGCGCTGCCGTGGTTTTCTTCGTGGCGGGCATCTTGTTCTGGGGCGGCTTCAACACCGTGATGGAAGCCACCAACAACCTGACCTTCTGCAGCTCGACCTGCCACGAGATGAGCTGGGTCTACGAGGAGTACCAGGACCGGCCGCACTACGAGAACGCCACCGGGGTCGGCGCCGAGTGCTCCGACTGCCACGTGCCCGACGCCTGGGGGCCCAAGATGATCCGCAAGATCAAGGCCAGTCGCGAGGTGTGGCACTGGATGCTGGGCACCATCGACACCAAGGAGAAGTTCGAAGAGAAGCGGCTCCATCTGGCCGAGAACGTCTGGCGATCGATGCTCAAGACCGACTCCCGGGAATGTCGTAACTGTCACGACTGGTCGAACATGGACCTCGAGGTGCAGGCCCAGCGCGCCAGCCGCCAGCACGCCCGCGCCTTCGAGCAGGGCCAGACCTGTATCGAGTGCCACCAGGGCATCGCCCACGAGCTGCCCGAGAACTGGGACGAATCCCCGGTGTGGGCGAGCCGCTTCGAATACGACACCGAGGCGGACGAGGACGCGACGGGCGACGAGCCCGATCTCGAGACGGCATTGGAAGAAGAGGATCTCGGTGAGGCCACCACGGTCAGCGAGAACATCGCGTCAACCCTCGATTGGGAGGCCGTCGAGGCCGTCGATCTGACGCTCTTCCTGCCCGGTCAGGCGTCCATCGAGTGGATCCGCGACGGCAGCGAGCACGGCGGCGGACGTGCCGTCGAGTTCGGCGACCGCTGCATCTGGTGCCACCAGGGGGAAGAGCAGGACATTGGCGCCCTGGCCACCTCTGCCGAGAAGATCGAGACCTTCGATCTCGGTGACAAGCGCGGCCATGTGCCGATGAGCGTCAAGGCCGCCTTCGATGACGACTACCTCTACATGCAGTTCCAGTGGGAGGAAGGCGAGCACGCCCCGCTGCCCTTCGTCGACGGCGGCATGATGGACCCGGACAACCCCTTCAAGCTGACCGTGAGCCTCTCCGACGGCCGCGTCGAGCTGGCCGAACAGGGCGGCTGCTGGGCCAGCTGCCACCACGACTCGCGCAACATGCCCGATGCGCCCGAGCCTGACGCCCTGGCCACCAGCGACCTGGTCGATCGGCTCGACCTCGCCGACGGCGTGACCAAGTACCTCGGCGAGAGCCGCACCGACATCGAGGTCCGCGGACGCCGTGGGGCGGCACGCGGCGGCTGGGACAAGCTCAAGGAGGAGCAGGAGATCCAGGAGCTTCTCGACGGCGGCGTCTACCTCGACCTGGCCCGCTACCGGAGTGGCGACGCCACTACCGAGACCGGTTATGTTCTAGATGAGCGCCACTTCAGCGACAGCCAGTCCGTGGTGTTCAGTGCCGAGGAGCAGGACGGCGTCTGGACTGCCCACCTGACCCGGGCGCTGACGACCGGTTCGGTGGGGGACAAGCCGCTCAACCTGGACAACCTGTACAGCCTCAACGTGGCACTGCACGACGACTTTGCCGACTCGCGCTTCCACCACGTCTCCTGGCAGTACGGCCTGGCTTTCGGGGCCGAGAACCCCGACGAGACCTTCGGCGCCGACATGGTGGAGATCAACGCCACGCGCGTCGAGTGACGTGCCACACCGGGGAAGGGAGGAGCTTGAATGCGATACCCGCGACTGATACTTGGCGCCGCCACCCTGGCCACCCTGCTCGCGGGCGGGGCGGCCCTGGCCGGCGACTCGGTGGTCGAAGTGGAAATGCTCGACTACGAGTACCATCCCACTGAGCTCGAGGTCGAAGCCGGCACGACGGTGCGCTGGGTCAATGCCGAGACGCGCACCAGTCACGATATCTACTTCGCTGACGAGGACATTGGCTCACCGCGGCTCTTTCCGGAGGAGAGCTGGGAGCGCACTTTCGAGGAGCCCGGCACCTACCCCTACCACTGCCGTCCCCACGAGAACCGGGACATGCAAGGCGTGGTCACAGTAGTGCCGGCCGAGTGAGGCAACTTCACTAACCCTGCGAAGCGGCGGTCGGCGATGGCCGGCTGCCGCTTCCCGATCGAGAGGAACGGGAATGGCACGACTGATTCGCCCCGTGGCCTGGCTGGGCGGCTGCCTCGCGGCACTCGCCTTCACCACTGCACTGGCCGCACAAGGGCCCTCGGGTTACCGCAGCGCCGAGTTCGGCATGTCCCACGAGGAAGTGATGACGGCCCTCGACAGCGACGACGCCGTGGTCAATCTCTCCGTCGCCGAGACCGACGAGGGAGACCGCATCATCGACGGCCAACTGCAGGCCGAAGATGCGCCGGTCACCGACCTGCGCTACGTCTTCCCCGCAGGCAGTGACGGGCTGGCGCTGGTGCTGACCTTCCATCCCGAAGTGACCCAGCGCGCGGCGATCGTCGAACGGCTGGAAGCGCGCCACGGCGACCCCTGGGAGCAGGAGATGGCCGACTGGTGGTTCGACCAGTTGAAGGAGAGCATGCCCGAGCCGCCCCAGAGCCTCACGGTGTGGGGCGGCAGCGGCGATGAGGCAACGCAGCGCGGGCGCTTCGTCCGGCTGTGGACCTTCGACGACTACCTGTCGGTGGAGTACCTCGACACCCAGCGGTTCGAGTGAGACGCTGCGAGAATCCGGAGCATGGCCGCCCGTGAGGGCGGCTTTCCTGTGCGCACCCGGTGAGGAGAGCGCGCCTTGCGAAGCGAGGAGAGAGCGATGAAACCAAGTCTCGTGCTGGCCGGGTTGGCGATGGCCTGGCTGGCTGTCGGCGCCCACCCGGTTCAGGCCAGCGAGCCGCACGGCCACGCCGCGGAATCGGCCGAAGCGGCAGCGGGGCCCCATACGGTGCACGGTATCTTTCTCGGCTATGACGAAAAGACCCACCGGGTGACCATCGCCCATGAAGCGACCCCCGACGTGATGATGGCCATGCGCATGCGCCTGGCCCTGCCGGAGAGCGAACCGGCGCCGAGCCTGTCGCCAGGCGACAAGGTCCGCTTCCAGATGTTCAGCCGGGTCGAGACCGGGCGCACCTGGCATGCCCGAGAGCTCGAACCGCTGCCGGACGACACAGAGTTGGCCCTGCCACAGGCGCTGCGCGACAAGATAGGCCACTGAGGGACGCTCCACGGATCGCAGCACGCCAGCCTCGTTCCCGGCCCCGCGGGGTCCTCGTTCGCCGTGCAGCCTCAGCCCCTGTTGAAGGGTTCGATCAACCCCAGGAAGGGTAGCAGGGTGAGGGCCAGAACGGCCGCCACGGCCAGGGCGATCAGCAGCATCTGCACGGGATGCTGCAGCAGACGGCGCCACAGGGTGGGCTGCTCCCCGCGGGCGAGGCGCGCCGCCTGCTCCTGGCGCAGGCGCTGGCGGCGTTCTGTCTGGTAGCGCTCGATCAGCTCGCGCGCGGCCGCTTCCTGGCTCGCGTGGCGCAGCCAGATGGCGGCCACCCCCAGGCGCCAGAAGCCGGCGTGGGTCTCGTAGGTCTCGAAGCCGTGCTCGGCGAGCAGCCTCCGGATATCCTCGGCCTCGTCATCGGGCACGTTGCCCAGGTGAAACAGCAGTACCGTCATTCCCGCTCCATTCCCCACACTTGCGCCACCCCTCGGGCCAGCGCCGTGGGCGTTGCTCTCAATCCGCCTCGCGGCACAGCCCTTCGGCCCGGGCGATGGCGCGGTCGGCGCCGTCCAGAGCGAAGGTCATGAACCAGTGGTTCTCCTCGGCGAGGGTGAAACGCAGCCGCAGCGTCTCGCCGTGGCGCATCTCCTCCATCAGCAGAGCCTGCTGCGCCAGGTAGAAGTGCGCATAGAAGCCGCTGTCGCCACGTTCGGTAAGAAATTCGGCCATGCCGCTGTGGATGGTTTCATGATCGACGCGCAGGTCGGCGGGGACCAGATTGACGGCGCGATCCGCCGCCTGGCGTTCGTCCAGGTCGACGCGCACCTCGAGCCAAGGCAGGTCACAGAGCCCGGCGGTGAAGTTGAGGCTGAGGATGGCGTCACTGTAGCTGTCGGCTTCCAGGGCGCGGAAGTGGCGCTCCTCGCCGAGGCTCAGAAGCGCGGATTGCCAGGCGCCATGGCGCTGGATGTCGCTCGTGTTGAAGGTGGTGGCCAGGGCCCAGGGAGCGGCCAGCAGGCCGGTCAGCAGGCAAGCGAGGGTGGCGGGCAGGGAAGGCGGCATGGCACGGCTCGGGACTCGGGCAGCACGGAAAACGGCATGGTAGCACCCGCCGCGCCGGTCGGCGACGCGGTGCTGCCGGCGTGCCCGCCAGCCGCACGACCCAAGCGGCCGGGTCAATCGAAGTCGCGGCTGGGCAGCAGCCAGTCCTCCGAGGGCGAATGGCCGGCCTGCTCGGCCTGTTGATACTGCTCGACCATGATCTCGGCGATCGCCGCCAGGCAGGCATCCAGGCTGGGGTGGTCGTCGCCGCTCTCGAAGGCGGGCTCCGGCTGCAGCGGGGTCTGGATGTAGTGGCTCTGCTCGGCGCTGTAGCGCTGATTGGCCAGCTGCCGGTAGACGCGGACGCGGATGGTGGTGGGAATCTCGCCGAGACAGAAGGCGGTTTCGGTCACCAGGTGGCGCTGCTGGGTGACGAGCGAATGGCGAAGGGGACTGGGTTGCTCCGAGCTCATGGCGACTCCTGGCCAGCAAAAGGGAGGATCAAGCGCGAGACTAGCACCCCGTCGCCGGGGCGAGAAGCACTCGCCGTCGAGGGGCTTCTTCCTGGCATAAACGCCCTGGTCACGCAGGATTGCCGAGCAGACGCAGGATGGCGGGTCGGGGTTGATACAGGTCAGGGTTTCTGCCGACTCCTGTGCTAACGTGTAGATGCTTTCTAAATACTTCTTTTGCCATCGCCGCCACTCGTTTCTAGACTGCCTTTCTTAGATAGCCGAGTGGCCTCCTGGCGAGAGACGAGCGCACGGAGACGAGTGGATGAGGGTGTTGCACACCTGGCTGTGGGTGTTGGTACTGCTAGTGGCGGTGGTGCTGTCACCGCTGGCGCAGGCGCAGGAGGACTGGCTGCCCGAGGTGTTTCCCGAGGCGGATGCCCTGGGCGAGCCGCTGGAGGAGGTCGCGGCGCAGAGCGTGCTGCGCGACGGCGAGCCGGTCGGCTACGTCTTCGAGACCAACGACATCGCGCCGATCCCCGCCTATTCGGGCAAGCCGGTCAACATGCGCGTGGGCATGGACCGTGAGGGGCGGATCACCGGCGTGCAGGTGCTGGAGCACTCCGAGCCGATCATGCTGGTAGGCATCCCCGAGTCGGTGCTCGACGACTTCGTCGCCCAGTACCAGGGCAAGGAGGTGCAGCAGAAGGTGCGGGTGGGCCTGTCGCGCCGCGAGCGCGAGGGCTACGAGAGCGTGGATGCGGTTTCCGGCGCCACCGTCACCGTGGTGGTGATGGGCGAGGGGATCATGCGCTCGGCACGCCAGGTGGCGCGCGAGGTGGGCATCCTGAGCGGCGGCGTCACCGAGCCGGCCAGCGTGCGCCACGATCACTTCGAGCAAGCGAGCTGGAGCGAGCTGCGCGAGGAAGGTGCCATCGGCAACCTGCACCTGACCCGCGGCGAGGTCGACGAGGCCTTCGAGGGCACGGAGGCCGAAGACGTCGACAGCGTTCCCGAGGGAGCCGAGGACGAGACCTTCATCGACCTCTACTTCGCCTACCTCAACGTGCCCACCATCGGGCGCAATCTGCTCGGCGAGCGCCAGTACGACGACCTGATGGAAGCGCTGGGCGAAGACGAGCACGCCCTGGCGATCATGGCCGACGGCCGCTACTCCTTCAAGGGCTCTGGCTTCGTGCGCGGCGGCATCTACGACCGCATCCTGATCCACCAGGGCGGACGCGCCAATCAGTTCCATGACAGCGACATGCGCCGCCTGTGGGGCATCGAGGCCGAGGGGGTGCCGAGCCTGCCCGAGCGCGACATCTTCATCCTGCGAGAGGATACCGGCTTCGATCCGGGCCAGCCCTGGGAGCTGGAGCTGCTGGTGCGCCGCCAGGTCGGGGCGCTGGATACCGAGTTCGCCAGCTTCTCGTCGGAAGTGCAGGTGCCCGAGCGTTTCCTCGACTTCCCCGAGCCGGTGGCGGACGACCTGGCCGAGGCGGAGGCACGCCCGCTGTGGATGTCGGTGTGGGAAGACCGGATCATGCACATCGTGGTGCTGGGAGCGGGGCTGGGTGTGCTCACCTTCATCCTGCTGTTCCAGGACTGGCTAGTGCGCCGTCCGCGCCTGCTGCACGTGCTGCGCTACGGGTTTCTGGTCTACACGGTGGTATTCATTGGCTGGTACGCCCTGGCGCAGCTTTCGGTGGTCAATATCCTCACCTTCACCAACGCGCTGTTCACCGATTTCCAGTGGTCCACCTTCCTGATGGATCCCATGATGTTCATCCTGTGGAGCTTCGTGGCGGTGTCGCTGCTGCTGTGGGGGCGCGGCGTCTACTGCGGCTGGCTGTGCCCCTTCGGCGCCATGCAGGAGCTGATCAGCGCCGTGGCCCGCAAGCTCAAGGTGCCCCAGTTCTCGGTTCCCTTCATGCTGCATGAGCGGCTCTGGGCGCTGAAGTACATCATCCTGCTCGGCCTGTTTGCCGTCTCCCTGCAGTCGCTGGGCCAGGCCGAGGTATATGCCGAGGTGGAGCCCTTCAAGACGGCGGTGCTGCTCAAGTTCCAGCGCGAGTGGGGCTTCGTGCTTTATGCGGTGGCGCTGCTGGTGATCAGCGCCTTCAACCACAAGTTCTTCTGCCGCTACTTCTGTCCCCTGGGCGCCGGCCTGGCGATCCCCGCGCGCATCCGCCTGTTCGACTGGCTGCGGCGCCACAAGGAGTGCGGCAAACCGTGCCAGATCTGCGCCCACGAGTGCGAGATCGGGGCGATCCATCCCGATGGGCACATCAATCCCAACGAGTGCCACTACTGCCTGGACTGTCAGGTGACCTACTACAACGATCGCAAGTGTCCGCCCATGGTGGTGCAGCGCAAGAAGCGCGAGAAGGCCGCGCGCCTGAGCAGCCGGGCGGCGGACGCCCAGCGCATTCCCGCCACGGAGGTGTCGGGGAACGAGACCTGAAGGCCTGGACCTGAAGGCGCAGCAATCGGTGGGGTGTCGCGGCGAACGGGCCCCCTGCCGGACAACGCCGAACCTAGCGTCGGCATCGAGAACGTCTCTCGAATAATGAAACGGAGGTAGTGTCATGAGTGACCAGCATCACGACGACAAGCCGACCGCGGCGCCGGGCGCCACGGTCAACCAGGGACGTCGTCGCTTCCTCGCGGGCAGCGCCATGGTCGGTGCCGCCAGCGTGGCCGGCGTGAGCGGCGTGGCAGGGGTCGGTGCCCTGACCCGCAGCCAGCCGGCCCAGGCGGCAACCAACGGCGCCGATATCAGCGTGCCTCCCGGCGAGCTCGACGAGTACTACGGCTTCTGGAGTGGCGGCCACAGCGGCGAGGTGCGCGTCTACGGCGTGCCCTCCATGCGCGAGATCATGCGCATTCCGGTCTTCAACCACTGCTCCGCGTCCGGCTGGGGGATGACCAACGAGTCCAAGCGCATCCTGGGTGACAGCCACCGCTTCACCAACGGCGATGCCCACCACCCCCACGTCAGCTACACCGACGGTAGCCACGATGGCCGCTACCTGTTCATCAACGACAAGGCCAACACCCGGGTAGCGCGCATCCGTCTGGATGTGTTCAAGACCGACAAGGTGATCACCATCCCCAACGTCCAGGCCATCCACGGTCTGCGCCTGCAGAAGGTGCCGCGCACCAACTACGTATTCTGCAACGGCGAGTACATGATCCCGCAGCCCAACGACGGCCGTGACCTCAACGACCCGTCCAAGTACTACACCATGTGGAATGCCATCGATGCCGACACCATGGAGGTGAAGTGGCAGGTGATGGTCGACGGCAACCTGGACAACATGGATGCCGACTACACCGGCAAGTATGCTGCGGCGACCTGCTACAACTCCGAAGGCGCCATGGACCTGGCCGGCAAGATGCGCGCCGACCGCGACTGGGTGGTGGTGTTCAACATCGAGAACGTCGAGAAGGCGGTGGCCGACGGCAACTTCATGACCATCGGCGACTCCGAGGTGCCGGTGGTGGACGGCCGCAAGAGTTCCGGTCTCAACGTCACCCGCTACGTGCCGGTGCCCAAGAACCCGCACGGCCTCAACACCTCCACCGACGGCAAGTACTTCATCGCCGCCGGCAAGCTCTCGCCCACCGTCTCCATGATCGAGATCGCGCGTCTGGATGACCTGTTCGCGGGCAACCTGGCCGACGAGCGCGACGTGATCGCCGCCGAGCCGGAAATAGGCCTGGGGCCGCTGCACACCACCTACGACGGCCGCGGCAACGCCTACACCACGGTGTTCATCGACAGCCAGGTGGTGAAGTGGAACATGGACGCCGCCGTGCGCAACTACAACGGCGAGGACGTGGACTACATCATCCAGAAGCTCGACGTGCACTACCAGCCGGGCCACAATCACGCGACCCTGGCCGAGTCCAAGGATGCCGATGGCAAGTATCTGTTCTCGCTGAATAAGTTCTCCAAGGACCGCTACCTGCCGGTGGGCCCGCTGCACCCCGAGAACGATCAGATGATCGACATCTCCGGCGACGAAATGGTACTGCTGCACGACACGCCCACCTTCGCCGAGCCCCACGATGCGGTGATCATCCGTCGCGACCAGATCACCACCAAGCAGATCTGGGACCGCGACGATTCCTTCTTCGCCGAGACCGTGGCCAGGGCCCAGGAAGACGGCATCAACCTGGAGACCGACAACCAGGTGATCCGCGACGGCAACCAGGTGCGCGTCTACATGACCTCGGTGGCGCCCAACTTCGGTATCCAGGAGTTCACCGTCAAGCAGGGTGACGAGGTCACCGTGACCATCACCAACATGGACAAGGTCGAGGACCTCAGCCATGGCTTCTGCGTGGTCGACCATGGCGTGAGCATGGAGATCAGCCCGCAGCAGACCTCATCGATCACCTTCACGGCCGACAAGCCCGGGGTGTTCTGGTACTACTGCAACTGGTTCTGCCATGCCCTGCACATGGAGATGACCGGGCGTATGCTCGTCGAGCCGGCATAATGCCGGAGGGGCCGGCCGCGCCGGCCCCGTTCTCTCTTTATCGCGTTGAGATCCCCATGCGATTCATTGGCTTATTGCTTGCCTTCCTGTTTCTGGATTTCGCCGAGCTCAAGGCGGCGGAACACCAGGTCGCCCCCCAGGGGCGGCCACTGCAGGCGGTGCTCGACGCCGCCGAACCGGGCGACAGCGTGCGCCTGGCCGCCGGAGTCTATCCCGGCAATTTCGTAATCACCGAAGCGATCACGCTCAGCGGTGCAGACGGCGCCATCCTCGACGGCCAGGGCCATGGCAGCGTGCTCACCGTCGAGGCCGCTGGCGCGCGCGTCAGCGGGCTGCACATCCGCAACGATGGCGCCAACATCACCGACATGGATAGCAGCATCTTCGTGGCCGAGAGCGCCACGGGGGCGGTGATCGAGAACAACCGCATCGAGGCGCGCGGCTTTGGTATCTGGCTCGACGCCGTGGCTGACGTGCGCGTTGCGGGCAACCGCATCAGCGGCGATACCGCGCTGCGCTCCCAGAACCGCGGCAACGGCCTGCAGCTCTACAACGTGACCGGTGCCGAGATCATCGACAACGAGGTATGGCAGGCCCGCGACGGCATCTACATCGACGTCAGCAACGGCAACCGGCTGATCGGCAACCTGCTGCGCGACCAGCGCTACGGCGTGCACTACATGTTCTCCCAGGACAATGTGGTGCGCGACAACGTGACCCGCAACAACCGCCTCGGCTATGCGCTCATGCAGTCGCGCAACCTCGAGGTGGTGGGCAACCGCTCCGTGCGCGACCAGAACTACGGCTTTCTGATGAACTACATCGTCGACTCGGTGATCGCCGAGAACGTCTCCATCGAGGCGCAGCGCGGCGTCACCCCGGGGGCGGCGACGGGCGACGGCCATGCCATCAGCGGCGCCGAAGGCAAGGCGCTGTTCGTCTACAATTCCCTGTTCAACGACATCCGCGACAACCTCTTCGCGCGCACCGAAGTCGGCATCCACCTGACCGCGGGCTCCGAGGACAACGACTTCCACGGCAACGCCTTCGTCGGCAATCAGACCCAAGTGAAATACGTGGCGGTGCGCGAGCAGGAGTGGTCCCATGAGGGGCGCGGCAACTACTGGAGCGACTACCTGGGCTGGGACCTCGACGGCGACGGCCTCGGCGACGTGCCCTACGAGCCCAACGATTCGGTGGATCGGCTGATCTGGACCTACCCGCTGGCCAAGATTCTCATGAACAGCCCGGCGGTGCAGGTACTGCGCTGGGTGCAGCGCGAGTTTCCGGTGCTGCGTCCGCCCGGCGTCAAGGACAGCCACCCCCTGATGAGCCTACCGGACTGGATGGCGGAGACCCTGCAATGACTCAACCCGTGATCGCGATGGCCGCCGTCAGCAAGCGCTTCGGCGCCCTCACCGCCCTCGACGAGGTCAGTCTGACCCTGGGCGAGGGCGAGGTGCTGGGCCTGATGGGCCACAACGGCGCCGGCAAGTCCACCTCGATGAAACTCATCCTCGGCCTGATCCGCCCCACGGCGGGCCACCTCGAGGTGTTCGGCCGCGACCCCAGTGGCGCCGAGGCCAACGCCCTGCGCCAGCGCCTGGGCTATCTGCCCGAGAACGTGCAGTTCTACGAGCAGCTCAGCGGCGCCGAGGTGCTGCGCTATTTCGCGCGGCTCAAGCGCGTCGACCGGCGCCGCGTCGAGACGCTGCTCGAGCGCGTGGGCCTGACCCACGCGATGCACCGCCGGGTGAAGACCTACTCCAAGGGCATGCGCCAGCGCCTGGGGCTGGCCCAGGCGCTGCTCGGCGAGCCGCGCCTGCTGCTGCTCGACGAGCCCACCGTGGGCCTCGACCCCATGGCCACCCGCGACTTCTACACCATGGTCGACGAGCTGCGCGGCAAGGGCGTCAGCGTGGTGCTCTGCTCCCACGTGCTGCCCGGCGTGGAACGTCACATCGACCGAGCGGCGATCCTCGGTCAGGGGCGGCTGCTCGCCGCCGGTACCATCGACGAGCTGCGCGAGGTGGCCGACCTGCCGCTGGTGGTGCGCCTGCGCACCAGCCAGCCGGCGGAGACTCTGGCCCGCCAGCTGCATGCCTTCGGCGTGGTCGTCACGCCGGGCGGCGGCGGGCGCCTCGTCCTGGCCGTTCCCGCACGTGCCAAGGTCGAGGTGCTGCGCAGCCTGATGGCCGACGGCGCCGTGGAGGACATCGACCTGGAACCGCCGACGCTGGAATCCCTGTATGCCCACTTCGATGCCGCCCTGCATCCCCAGGACGCCGCATCGATGGCGGAAGCCAGCGAGCCGGCACCTGCCCGCCCCGAGGAGGCCAACGCATGAACCATCTCGTCACCGTGGCCGGCAAGGAGTTCCGCGACGGCCTGCGCAACCGCTGGGTGCTGGCCATCACCCTGGTGTTCGGCCTGCTGGCCATCGGCCTGGCCTACTTCGGCGCCGCGGCGTCCGGCCAGGTGGGCTTCACCGGCGTCGCCACCACCATCGTCAGCCTGTCGAGCCTGGCGGTATTCCTGATTCCGCTGATCGCCCTGCTCCTCGCCTACGACAGCGTCGTCGGCGAGGAGGAGCAGGGCACGCTGCTGCTGCTGCTCACCTACCCCATCAGCCGGGTGGAGATCCTGGCCGGCAAGTTCCTGGGCCATGCGGCGATCCTCGGCGTCTCCACCCTGGTGGGCTTCGGCGTGGCGGGCCTGATCATCGCCGCCCTGGGCGGGCACGACAACCTGGGCGAGCTGCTCGCTGCCCTGGCGCTGTTCATCCTCTCCGCCACCCTGCTGGGCTGGGCCTTCATCGGCTTTGCCTACCTGATCAGCGTGAGCGTGGCGGAGAAGTCGCGGGCGGCGGGCATCGCCCTGATGGTATGGTTCGCCTTCGTGCTGGTCTTCGACCTGCTGCTGCTGGGGCTGCTGGTGGGCACCGGCGGCGAGGTGAGCCAGGGGCTCTTCCACGTCTTGTTGCTGCTCAACCCGGCCGACATCTTCCGCATTCTCAACCTCACCTTCTTCGAGGCGGCCAAGACCCAGGCGGGGCTCGCCTCCATCGGTGCCGATGCCGCCTTCCATCCGGCGCTGCTGCTCGGTGCCCTGAGCCTGTGGGTCGCGGCACCGCTGGGCGCGGCGCTGTGGATCTTCCGCCGGCGGGAGGCCTGAGTTCGATGACTGACACCATCACCAGCGCGCCCCGATTGACGCGTCGCCGGTTCATCCTCGTGGTCGGCGGCGTCTCGCTGGCTGCCTTGGCCGGCTGCGGCGGCGAGGAGGAGACGAGCGTGGCCTGTGCGCCCGAGCCCATCGCGGACGGCGACGAGTGTGCCGTGTGCGGCATGTTCATCACCGGCTCGCCCGGGCCCAAGGCGCAGGCCTGCCTGCGCGACGGACGGCTGCTCAAGTTCTGCTCCACTTCAGACCTGTTCGTGTGGTTGCTGCAGCCGGACTCGCCGCCGCAGCTGCGCCAGGCCTACGTGCACGACATGGGGCAGACGCAGTGGGAGGCCCCGGCCGACGACGCCTACATTGCCGCCGATACCGCGATCTACGTCACCGAGCAGCCGCTGCGGGGCGCCATGGGGCCGACTCTTGCCGCCTTCGCCAGCGCAGCGGACGCCGAGGCCTTCATGACCGAGCATGGCGGGCGCCAGCTGGCCTTCGCCGAGGTCGACGTGGCGACCGTCAACCAGCTGGCGCGCACGCAGATGGAGCGCGGCTCGCACAGGTCTGACAGCATGTAGTCGCTCGACCCGGCCCCCAGGCGTATCGCCGCTTGTCGGCGGGCGCCACGCGAAGCGCCCCGGCCGGGTAACCGGCCGGGGCGCTTGTCGAGCGAGGCGTGTCGGTGGGGATTACTGGGAGTCTTCCACCATGTAGTCCACGGCGGCCTTCACCTGCTCGTCGCTGAGCTGGGCCTGACCGCCCTTGGCGGGCATGGCGTTGAAGCCGTTGATGGAGTGGTCGTAGAGGGTTTCCATCCCCTTCTCGATGCGCGGCGCCCAGGCCTCCGTGTCACCCTTGATGGGCGCGCCGGCAGCGCCGGTCATGTGGCAGGCCATGCAGGCCTGGTTGTAGACGGCTTCGCCATCCGGCTCCTCTTGAGCCATTGCAGTGAAAGCGAGGGTGGAAGCGCCGACGAAAAGTGCGGCAGACAGCAGTTTCATGGTCGTTCTCCTGGTCATTGCTATGCACGGAAAGTCTCGCCAAGGGGCCGACAGGCCCGACTCGGAGCGGGCTTTCATCCTATGTCAAGCGCATGGCTTGACAAACCTTACTTCTCCGCTGTGGGAATCTGCATCAGCTTGGCCAGCTGGGGCTGTCGCTTGCCCAGCATGTCGGCCAGGGTATAGCGGTCGAGCACCTCGAGAAAAGCCGTCAGCGCCTCGTTGAGGATCGGCTTGAGCCGACAGGCCGGGGTGATGATGCAGTCGCTGTGGTCGCGGAAGCACTCGACGAGCGACAGCTCGTGCTCCATGTCGCGAACCAGCGCGCCGAGCGAGATATCCTCGGCGGCCCGGTTGAGCAGCAGGCCACCGTTCTTGCCACGGATGGCGGTGATGTAGCCCTTGTGGCTGAGTTCCTGCACCACCTTCATCAGGTGGTTGCGCGACACCCCGAAGGTTTCGGCGATCTCGGTGATGGTCGCGCGCTCATCGCCCTTGACGGCGAGGTAGATCAGCACACGCAGCGAATAGTCGGTGAAACGGGTCAGATGCATGGGTTTATGGCTCGGCAGTCCCTTGATGCGCGTCAAGGCTCATGAATCGGGGCCTGAAATTCTATCACCGACCCCTGAAATGACGGCGCCCGTTGGCGGTGCGGCATCGGGTCGCGTCAGCACGAAGGTGGCGACACCGGCGAACAGCAGCCCCAGGGCGGCCAGGCCCCAGGCGGGCATGCCCATGTGCCACAGCAGCAGCCAGCTCAGCAGCAGCAGGCCCACCGCCAGGGGCTTGCTGCCCCGGGGAACGGCGCGCGCCTCTTGCCAGGCGACCAGCAGCGGCCCCAGGCGCGGATGCAGCCACAGCCAGCGGTCGAGCCGGGGCGACGCCTTGGGTGCTGCCCAGGCTGCCACCAGCAAGAAGGGCGTGGTGGGCAGCAGCGGCAGAAGCAGGCCGAGGGCGCCGAGGCCGATACTGGTGACGGTCAGGGCATACCAGGCAAGCCGGGGTATCCGGGCAGTCATGGCGTCTCACCGATTGGCAGCAGGACACATAAATAGTATTTTACATGCATGCTTGATAGCAATGCAAAGCCGACGCGCGACGTGACGGTGCGACTCCCGGCGTGGCGGTGGTTCTTTCCCCTGGCGGCGCTGCATGCGGCACTCATGGTGCCGCTGTCGCTGTTGTCGCTCTACCACCAGTGGGAAGTGTTCCCGCAGCTCGCGTCACCGGCGGCCCATGCCCGCGAGCTGGTGTTCGGTTTTGCCCTGGCGGTGGTCGCCGGCTATCTGCTCGGCCCGCTGCCGCGTCGCCGGCTGGCCTGGCTGGTGGCCCTGTGGGGGCTGGGGCGCCTGGGCGTACTGGTCTGGCCGCTGATGTATGTCGCCACCCTGGCCGATGCGGTGTTTGCGCTCTGGGTGGCGGGGCTGCTGGTGCCACGCTTCATGGCCGCCAAGAAGTGGCGCAACCGGATTCTGTCGCCGCTGCTGGGCCTGATCTGCCTGCTCGGCGTGGTGACCCTCACCTGGCGCTACCTGGGCGACCTGCCCACCACGGCACCGCTGATGCACCAGAGCGTGCTGTGGCTGGTGCTGCTGATGACCTTCATGGGCGGGCGCATCATCGCCCCGGCGGTGAATGGTTACCTGATGCGGCAGTTCGGTCAGTCCGGGGCCGGCGTGCAGCCGCGCATCGAGGCGGCCTTGATCGTGCTGCTGGGGCTGGCGCCCTTCCTCATGCTGTGGCCGCGCCTGCAGCCGCTGGCCGCCGTGCTCGCCCTGGCGGCTGGTGCGCTGGTGCTGTGGCGACTCTACCGATGGGCGCCCGGCCAGTGTCGCGGGCGCCCCGACCTGCTGGCGCTGATGGCCGGTTACGCCTGGCTGGGGGTGGGGCTGCTGCTGATGGCGCGCACCTGGTGGCTGCCCGCCCACGATAGCGCCCCGCTGCACGCCTTCACCATCGGCGCCCTGGGCACCCTGGCCAGCGCCATCATGCTGCGCCAGGCGATCCTGCGCGCCAAGGGGCGCCCCGAGCGCGAGTGGTCTCTGCTGCCGCTGGTGGCGCTGTTCGCCACGGCGGCGACGCTGCGTCTGTGGGCGCTGGAGACGGGCAGCGTCTGGCTGGGCGTGCTGTGGGGCGCGGCGGCGGCCTGGAGCCTCGCCTGGCTGCTGGTGGCCTGGCGACTCAGGCACTGGCTGGCCCGCCAGCCGGTGCCGCACACCGCCGGGAATTGACCCGAGGCAAGAGAGACGCGCCCTGTCGAGACGACACGGGGCGCCAATGGCATACTGGCGGCATGCGGCCATGGCCAGCCATGCCCACCCCTTCAAGAGGCTGTTTCCGATCATGCAAGACGAGCTGCTGTTCAACCGTCCCCTGGTGGAGAAGTACGACCGCCCGGGGCCGCGTTATACGTCCTATCCCACGGCACCGCAGTTCCACACGGCCTTCGCTGAGGACGACTACCGCGCCGCCGCCGAGCGCAGCAACCGGGTCGCCTCGCCCAAGCCGCTGTCGGTCTACGTGCACATCCCCTTCTGCAAGAGCCTGTGCTACTACTGCGCCTGCAACAAGATCATCACCCACAACACCGACCGCGCCGCCGAGTACCTGGCCTGGCTCGAGCGCGAGATCGAGGTTCAGGGAGCGCTGTTCGACGACTCGCGGCGCATGACCCAGCTGCACCTGGGCGGCGGCACCCCGACCTATCTGACCAACGAGCAGCTCGGCGAGCTGATGGCGGCACTCGACGCGGCCTTCCACTTCGCCGAGCCCGCCGAGCGCGAGTTCTCCCTAGAGGTGGATCCGCGCACGGTCTCGCCTATCCAGATCCATGAGCTCCACGCCCTGGGCTTCAACCGCCTGAGCTTCGGCGTCCAGGACTTCGACCCCGAAGTGCAGAAGGCAGTCAACCGCGAGCAGAGCGAGGCGCAGGTGGTGGAGCTGGTCGAGGCGGCCCGCGAGGCGGGCTTCCAGTCGGTGAGCGTCGATCTCATCTACGGCCTTCCGCTGCAGACGGTGGCGAGCTTCGACGCCACTCTCGACAAGATCATCGCCCTGCGCCCCGACCGCATCGCCACCTACAGCTACGCCCACCTGCCGGAGCTGTTCAAGGCGCAGCGCCTGATCCGCCCCGAGGACATGCCGCCGCCGGAGCGCAAGCTCGAGCTGCTGGAGCTGACCATCCGGCGCTTGACCGCAGCCGGCTACGTCTACATCGGCATGGATCACTTCGCCCTGCCCGAGGACGAGCTCAGCCGGGCCCGCGAGAACGGCACCCTGCAGCGCAACTTCCAGGGCTACTCCACCCATGCCGACTGCGACATCGTGGGCCTGGGCATCACCGCCATCGGCAAGGTCGGCGACACCTACAGCCAGAACGTCAAGGAGACCGCCCAGTACCAGCACCGCCTGGCGAGCGGCCGGCTGCCGGTGATGCGCGGCTACCGCCTCAACGACGACGACCGCCTGCGCCGCGACGTGATCAACGCCCTGATGTGCCACGGCCGGGTCGACTTTGCCGACATCGAGGGTCGCCACGGCATCGATTTTCGCGACTACTTCGCCGATGCCCTGACGCAGTTGACCGAGATGGCCGACGACGGCCTGATTGTCATCGACGATGATCGCCTCGAGGTGCGCCCGGCCGGCCGGCTGATGATGCGCAACCTGGCCATGGCCTTCGATGCCTACCTCAAGCCGGCGGAGAACCGCTTCTCGCGCACGGTGTAAGCGCTCCCCCGGCTGACCGCCGTCGTCGGCAAGGCTCGAGCCGGCCGACGGCGGCAGTACCCCCGGCCACACTGTGATGCCGGTGCTACCTGGCCGATCCGGGTGGTCATTCCCGTCTCATGCTTTCGTCTTACGCAACGCCTCCGTCTTCTGGCCTCGCGGCATCGCCGCGGGCCGCTGCCGTGCGCCCTGCGGGTGGATCAAGGGCAGGGCGGAAAGGCAAGCGCTCGATACAAAAAATATCCAGATATGGTGCTTGAACCCGAGAATTGGACTATATATGGTGTGCAGGCCCCGGTCGGGGCAGTGGGGTGCGCTTGACGCATATCAGTGCGCAGCGTGGCCAGGGCGCCTAGGATGAACGGTTCGCCGGCCCGTGCGAGAAGGGGCCGACGGTTCATGGTCCAATGACGAGACGCCGACCAAGGAGAGTGTCCATGTTGCCGCTATCGCTGCCGCGCCCCCCCGCTCCGACCCGCCTGATTCGTGCCATCGACCCGCGGGTGCCGCTGCCGGTCAAATGCCGGGTGGTCGAGCCGCTGCTCAATCGCACCTTCGCCGAGCCCCTGGCGGAGGGCGAGTTCGACGCCCTGGAAGGGCGGCGCATCACCCTTCACGTGGAGGACATGGGCGTGATGCTCACGCTCTCCCTCGCCGATGGTCGCCTGGTGCTGTGCCGCGAGGCCGGCGAGGCGACCATTCGTGGCGGCTGGCGGGAGTTCTTGTGCCTGGCCACGCGCCGCGAGGATCCAGATGCGCTGTTCTTCCAGCGCCGGCTGTTGATCGAGGGCGACACCGAGCTGGGGTTGATGGTCAAGAACCTGCTGGACAGCCGCGAAGAGGGCCTGGCCCAAGGGCGGCTGGGTGAGTGGCTGGCGCGCCTGGAGCGGCTGGCGCGACACGACGACTGAATCGACGATTTCGAGCTTGCGGAGACCCTTTGACATGAGCACTTCCACCAAGGCCGTCAAGACATCCAACGCGGTGCCCCTGCAGGTGCCGTCCCGTGACATCTGGGACTCCAAGTACCGTCTCAAGGACCGTCATGGGCGGCCGGTGGACAAGGACGTGGCGGCAACCTGGGACCGGGTGGCGCGGGCCCTGGCCGCCGTGGAAGGCGACAAGGCCGAAGAGTGGCTGCCCAAGTTCCGCTGGGCGCTGGAGAACGGGGCCATCCCGGCCGGGCGCATCATGTCCAATGCCGGTGCCGAGGACTACAAGCCGGCGGTGAGCCTGATCAACTGCACGGTGTCGCGCACCATCCGCGACTCCATGCACGACATCCTCGACTCCGTGGTGGATGCCGGCATGACCCTCAAGGCGGGCTGCGGCATCGGCTATGAGTTCTCCACCCTGCGCCACAAGGGCGCCTTCGTGTTCGGCGCCGGTGCCGGTACCAACGGCCCCCTGGCGTTCATGGATATCTACGACAAGATGTGCTTCACGGTGGCCTCCGCCGGCGGGCGCCGCGGCGCCCAGATGGGCACCTTCGACGTCGGCCATCCCGATGTCCGCCAGTTCATCGAGGCCAAGCGCGAGGCCGGTCGGCTGCGCCAGTTCAACCTCTCGCTGCTGATCACCGACGAGTTCATGGAGGCGGTGAAGACCGACGCCGACTGGCCGCTCGCCTTCCCGCTGCACGCCGGCGAGAAGGAGGACGTCGAACCCTCCGAGCTCATCTACCGCGACTGGCCGGTGATCGAGGAGGGCTACACCGTCGACGACGAGGGGCGCGTGGCCTGCCGCATCGTCGAGGTGATCAAGGCGCGCGAGCTGTGGGACACCATCATGCGTTCCACCTACGACTACGCCGAGCCGGGCTTCATCCTGATCGACCAGGTCAACCGCATGAACAACAACTGGTTCTGCGAGGAGATCCGCGCCACCAACCCCTGCGGCGAGCAGCCGCTGCCGCCGGAGGGCGCCTGCCTGCTCGGCTCGGTGAACCTGACCCGCTTCGTCATCGATCCCTTCGGCAAGAAGCCGCGCTTCGACTGGGAGCGTTATCGCAAGGTGGTGGCGATCTTCACCCGCATGCTCGACAACGTGGTGGAGATCAGCGGCCTGCCGCTCGACGGCCAGCGCCGCGAGATCGAGGCCAAGCGCCGCCACGGCATGGGCTTTCTCGGCCTGGGCTCCACCCTGACCATGCTCAAGATCCCCTACGGCTCGGCCGAGTCGTTGGCCTTCACCGAGGAGGTGAGCCGCAACCTGGCCATCGAGGGCTGGAAGCAGGCGCTCGAACTCTCCCGCGAGAAGGGCATGGCCCCGGTCCTCGCCGAGGACTTCGCGATCACGCCCAAGATGCTGCGCGAGCGCCCCGAGCTCAAGAAGGACGGCTACGAGGTGGGCGACAAGGTGCCCGGCCGTCTCCTGCATGCGCGCTACAGCCGCTACATGCAGAAGGTCGCCGAGGTGGAGCCGGAACTGGTGGCGGCGCTGGCCGAGCACGGCGCGCGCTTCACCCACCACAGCTCCATCGCGCCGACCGGGACCATCTCGCTGTCGCTGGGCAACAACGCCTCCAACGGCATCGAGCCGTCGTTCTCGCACCGCTACTTCCGCAACGTCATCCAGTCGGGCAAGAAGACCAAGGAGCAGGTCGAGGTGGTCTCCTTCGAGCTGGCCGCCTACCGCCACTTCATCGCCGCCGACGCCGTGGAGAGCGATCTGCCCGACTACTTCATCACCGCCGACGCGGTGACCCCGGAGCAGCACGTGGCGGTCCAGGCCGCCGCCCAGGCCTGGGTCGACTCGGCGATCTCCAAGACGGTCAACGTGCCCACGGAGTTTCCCTTCGAGCAGTTCAAGGGCCTCTACCTGGACGCCTACGAGAGCAAGCTCAAGGGCTGCACCACCTTCCGCTTCAACCCCGAGGCTTTCCAGGGCGTGCTGGTGCGCGAGGACGACCTCAAGAACACCACCTACGTCTTCGAGCTGGAGAACGGCGAGACCGTGGAGCTCGCCGGCGACGAGAAGGTGATCTACGACGGCGAGGAGCACAACGCGGCGAACCTCTATGACGCGCTGAAGGAGGGGACCTATGGCAAGTGGTAAGCCACGTCCTACTGCGATCGTGACGGCGGTGGGTCGCCGTCACCCGAGCGTCAACGAACAACCGTTTCAAGGAGCCTCGTGATGGCCGTCGAAATCAACTCCAAGATCGTCTCCTACAGCGTCAAGAAGGCCGTGGAGGAAGCGCCGCTGGCCGATGAGAACCCGCTCACGGTGCGCATTCCCTCGCGTCCTGAGGGCACCCTCGAGGCCGTCTCCGAGAAGATCTCCTACGTCGGTGCCGAGGGGCGCAAGAAGGTCTACCTGCTGGTGTCGTTCATGCCCGTGGAGGGCGTGCTCGACGGCAAGCGGGTGGTGATCGAGCGCCCGGTGGAGTTCTTCTTTCCCTCCGGCCAGCTCTCCAGCGAGCACCAGTGGATCACCGCCACCATGCGCAGCCTGTCGCTGGCCGCGCGTGGCGGCTACGTCACCCAGGCGGTGGCCGACCTGCGCAAGGTGGCCTGGGACAAGGGCCTGGTGCGCTGCGGCATGAACCGCTGGGGCAAGCCGATGTTCCACGACTCCGAGGTCGCGGCCATCGCCTGGTCGATCCAGCAGATCCTCTACCGGCGCGGCTTCCTCGACCAGGACGGCAACCAGGTGCCGGTGGAGGAGCTGGTGCGCCGCTACGCTCACCGCCTGACCCACGGCCACGCCTGGCAGCCCTCGGCCGAGGAAGAGGAGGACGCCCTCGGCGGTGCCGTTTCCACCATCGGTGGAAGCGAGGCGGGCGACGGCAAGGGCGACGGCCCCACCGTGGTCGGCCACTGCCCGGAGTGCCGCGGCGAGCTGATCATGATGGACGGCTGCCCCACCTGCTATGCGGGCTGCGGCTGGTCCAAGTGCGGCTGACGCCGCACCTCGTTAGGCAAGATTGCTCGGGGCCGCGCTATGCGGCCCCGAGGCGTTGGTAAAGTCAGGAGATCGGTTCGAGAGGGGGCAGGGACAGTTTCTGTTCGATGCGCTGCAGCAGTGCGATGAGATCGCCGACCGAGTCGGTGGCCAGATTCAGCAGGGCGGCATTCTTGTCGTGATCATCGGGATAGTCGTGGGCAAAGCGGTTACGAATGGCGCGAAGCTGCTGCCACTGCTCAGTGCTTTCCGAAGCGCAGCACGAACTGGTCCAGATCCTGAATGGCTTCGTCGTCGAGCCGTGCCAGTCGCTCCCCTGAGAGTGGGAGGTTTGGCTGAAGCGAGGCGATGGCGTGATAGAGGTGATGGACATGCCGTTGGCATTCACGCCAGGCATCGTCCAAGCGCTGCCGGGAAACTGCGGTCATAGCGGGACCCCGCTGCGCTCTGCCACGGCGAAGATGGGTGGATGCTCGCCGCGTCCCGGATAGTCGATCAGCAGGTCGATCTTCTGCTCGCCGAGCACACCCTGCACCTGGACCTGGAAGGCAATCTCGGCGCGCACAATGTCGTCGACATCGGTCATGTCGGTTTCTATCAGCAGGTCGATATCGCCGCCACGGGCATCGTCATTGGCACGGGAGCCGAAGAGTCGTACCTTGGCCGACTGGCCAAAGCAGTCCAGGGCGGCTCTGCGAATGATTTCGCGCTCTTGGTATGTCAGGCGCATCTCGTTGATCCCACGAATTTTCTCTTTCCATCTTAGCACAGTGGCCCAAGATTCAGGCCGTGTTGGGGGGGTCAGTCACGCTGCGGTGATTCGCGGCCCCGGTGCGCCCTTAGGCAGCTCCAGTCGCGTGTTCCCCTCGGTGATCACCACGTCGAAGTCGGCCAGGGCGGCGAAGTAGGCGGGGCGGATCACCCCGAGCTTGCTCTCGTCCACCACTAGCAGGCGCTGGTCGGCGCTGGCAATGGCGCCCTGCTTGGGGGCGACCTCGTGAAAGTGGAAGCAGCTCACCCCGCGCTCGGCGTGCACCCCGGCCGCCGAGAGGAAGGCGCGGTTGATGCCCAGGCGGCGGATGGCCTCCCCCATGCCATCGTCGGCGAAGGTCTGCGAGCTGCCGTGGTAGAGCCCGCCGAGCAGCACCAGGCGCACGCCCGGCAGGCTGCTCACTGCGTTGGCCACGTTCAGAGCGTAGGTCACCACGGTGAGCTCGCCCTTGTCGGCGAGCAGGCCGGCGAGCGGCATCAGGGTGGTACCGCAGTCGATGAACAGGGTATCGCCGGGTTCGATGAAATCGGCGGCCCGCTGACAGAGGCGCCGCTTGGCGCCGTAGTGGCTGTCCTGCTGTGCGGCCAGGTCGTAGGCCGGGGCATAGCGCGGGTCGTCGGCACGTACCAAGTGGCCGCCCATCAGCATGAGCGACCCGTCGCTAGCTGCCAGGTCGCGGCGAACGGTCATCTCCGAGACCCCGCACAGGCGGGCGGCCTCGGCGAGACGCAGGCTGCCGCCCCGGGACAGGGCATCGGTGAGGCGGGTCAGGCGCTGGGCGCGGCGAGGGTTCATGGCGGTTGTCCGGAAAGTCATGGCAGAAAATGTTAGAAAAATAACACTGCCTGTTATATTTTTCACGTGCATTCATCGACCACGCCCCCACGGGCCACAATCATCGGACAGGTGCTCCATGACGCTTCTCATGAGCCTGGTGGGGATGGTGACGCTGATCGCCATCGCCCTGATCTTCTCTTACGACCGCCGCGCCATCCGCCTGAGGACCGTCGTCGGTGCCTTCGCCATCCAGGCCGGGATCGGCGCCTTCGTGCTCTACGTGCCCGCCGGCCAGGCGGTCCTCAAGTCCGTTTCCGACGCCGTTAGCCAGGTGGTGCTCTATGCCAACGACGGCATCGACTTCCTCTTCGCCGGGTTGGCCGATGTCGATAACGTCGGCTTCGTCTTCGCCATCAAGGTGCTGCCGGTGATCATCTTCTTCTCCTCGTTGATCGCCGTGCTCTACTACATTGGCATCATGCAGTGGGTGATCCGTATCCTGGGCGGGGCGCTGCAGAAGGCGCTGGGTACCTCGCGTACCGAGTCGCTCTCGGCCACGGCCAACATCTTCGTCGGCCAGACCGAGGCACCCTTGGTGGTACGCCCCTTCATCGCCCGCATGAGCCACTCGCAGCTCTTCGCCGTGATGTGCGGCGGGCTCGCCTCGGTGGCCGGCTCGGTGCTCGCCGGCTACGCTGCCATGGGGGTGCCCATGGAGTACCTGGTGGCCGCCTCCTTCATGGCCGCGCCCGGGGGGCTGCTGTTCGCCAAGCTGATCATGCCCGAGACCCGCGAGCCCGAGGACAGCGTCTCCAAGGTCGAGGAGGAGCTCGAGGAGGATGAGGACCGGCCGACCAACGTGATCGACGCCGCGGCGGCCGGCGCCTCTTCGGGCCTCAAGCTGGCGGCCAACATCGGCGCCATGCTGCTCGCCTTCATCGGCCTGATCGCCCTGATCAACGGCATGCTGGGGGGCATCGGTGGCTGGTTCGGGATGGAGTCGCTGAGCCTGGAGTGGCTGCTCGGCTGGCTCTTCGCCCCGCTGGCCTTCCTGCTCGGCGTGCCCTGGGAGGAGGCGACGCTCGCCGGCTCCTTCATCGGCCAGAAGCTGGTGGTCAACGAGTTCGTCGCCTACATCAATCTGGCCCCCTACCTCGACGGCGAGCAGGTGGTGGCCGCCACCGGCGAGGTGATGAGTGCCCACACCATGGCGATCCTCTCCTTCGCCCTGTGCGGCTTCGCCAACCTATCCTCCATCGCCATCCTGCTCGGCGGGCTGGGCAGCATCGCCCCGAGCCGGCGCCACGACATCGCCCGCTTCGGCCTCAAGGCGGTGCTGGCCGGTACCCTCTCCAACCTGATGTCGGCCACCCTTGCCGGGTTCTTCCTGGCGCTGGGCGCGCTCGGCTGACACACACCAAGGTGACACCATGATCGAACTGCAACGGGCCGCTCGCCAAGCCCTGGCCCTGATGGACCTGACGAGCCTCAACGACGACGACAGCGACGCCACCATCGAGGCGCTCTGTCAGCGTGCCAAGACGCCGGTGGGCACACCGGCGGCGGTGTGCGTCTATCCCGCCTTCGTGGTGACCGCGCGGCGCGCCCTCACCGCCCACCAGTTGGGTGGCACCGTCAAGGTCGCCACGGTGACCAACTTCCCCCACGGCGGCGACGACGTCATGGCCGCCGCTCGGGAAACCCGCGCCGCGGCGGCCTCCGGTGCCGATGAGGTGGACGTGGTCTTCCCCTATCGCGTGCTGATCGCGGGCGACGAGGAGACGGGCCGCGAGCTGGTGGCGTGCTGTCGCCAGGCGTGCGGTGGGGCGACCCTCAAGGTGATTCTCGAGACCGGCGAACTCGCCGAGCCGGCATTGATCCGCCGCGCGGCGGAGCTCGCCATCGAGGGCGGCGCCGATTTCCTCAAGACCTCCACCGGCAAGGTGGCGGTCAACGCCACCCTTGAGGCGGCCGAGATCCTGCTCGAGACGATCAGGGCCAGCGGCAAGGAGATCGGCTTCAAGGCCGCCGGTGGGGTGCGCACCGCCGAGGATGCCCAGGCCTATCTCGCGCTGGCCGAGCGCATCATGGGGCGGGCCTGGATCACCCCGGCGCACTTCCGCTTCGGCGCCTCGGGGCTGCTCGACGACCTGCTGACCAACCTCGGTGTGATGCCGGCCCCGGGCGGGTCGGCGGGAGGCTACTGATGGCGGTCCGAGCTCTTCCCCAGGAGCTGATCCGCGCCAAGCGCGACGGCCGGGCGCTGGATGCCGCGGCCATCCAGGCGCTGGTGGCGGGCATCAGTGACGGCTCGCTCAGTGATGCCCAGGTCGGGGCGCTGGCCATGGCGGTGTTTCTCAACGGCATGAGCGAGGCCGAGACGGTGGCGCTCACCGAGGCGATCCGCGACTCCGGCGAGGTGCTCGCCTGGTCCGGCCTCGACCTGCCCGGGCCGGTGCTCGACAAGCACTCCACCGGCGGGGTGGGCGATCTGGTGTCGC
This sequence comes from Halomonas sp. NO4, assembly GCF_010994375.1. Taxonomy (GTDB): domain Bacteria; phylum Pseudomonadota; class Gammaproteobacteria; order Pseudomonadales; family Halomonadaceae; genus Halomonas. The sequence goes on along the minus strand of NZ_WHMA01000003.1, from coordinate 101,596 downwards.
TGGTGCTGGGGCCCTGGGTCGCCGCCTGTGGCGGCCATGTGCCCATGATCTCGGGCCGCGGTCTCGGCCACACGGGGGGCACCCTGGACAAGCTCGAGGCGATCCCCGGCTACTCGGTCACCCCGGACCTCGCCACCTTCCGCCGCCTGGTCAAGGAGGTGGGCGTGGCCATCGTCGGTCAGAGCGGCGAGCTCGCTCCGGCCGACAAGCGTCTCTACGCGGTGCGCGACGTTACCGCCACCGTGGAGTCGCTGCCGCTGATCGTCTCCTCCATCCTCGGCAAGAAGCTCGCCTGCGGGCTCGACGCCCTGGTGATGGACGTCAAGACCGGCAGTGGCGCCTTTATGCCCACTCACGCGGCAGCAGTGGAGCTGGCCGAGGCGATCGCCACCGTGGCGAGCCGCGCCGGCACGCCCACCACGGCGCTGGTCACCGATATGAGCCAGCCGCTCGCCCCCTGCGCCGGCAACGCCGTGGAGGTGCGCGAGGCGCTTCGCCTGCTCACCGGCGAGGGCGACGACGGCCGGCTGCTCACGGTCACCCGCGAGTTGGCGGCCGAGCTGCTGCTCGCCGGCGGCCTGGCCGCGGATCGCGACGCCGCCCTGGCCCGGCTCGATGATCGACTGGCCTCCGGCGCGGCCGCCGAGCGCTTCGCGCGCATGGTGGCGGGGCTCGGCGGGCCTGCCGATCTGCTCGAGCGGCCCGACCGCCACCTGCCCGCTGCGCCGGTCCGGCTGGCCGTGCCTGCCGAGCGGGCCGGTATCGTCCAGCGGCTGGACACCCGCGCCCTGGGGCTTGCCGTGGTGGAACTGGGCGGGGGGCGGCGCAGCCCCGGCGAGGCCATCGATCCCGCCGTGGGGCTTACCGAGATCGCCGCCCTGGGCGAGGCGGTCGACGCCGAGCGCCCGCTGGCAGTGGTGCATGCCGCCAGCCGCGCGGACGCCGAACAGGCCGCCCGGGCGGTGCGCGCCGCCGTGACGGTTGGCGAGGGCGAAATGACTGAGCCGACCCTGATTCAGGACGTGATTCGTCGGGAGGTGCCATGACCCGCGCCATCGTGCTGGTCCTCGACTCCTTCGGCATCGGCGCCGCGCCGGATGCCGCGCGCTTCGGCGATGCCGGTGCCGATACCTTGGGGCATATCGCCGCCGCCTGTGCGCGCGGTGACTGCGACGACCGCGGCCGCCATGGGCCGCTGCATCTGCCCAACCTGGCCCGGCTGGGGCTCTTCCACGCCCACCGCGAGGCGACCGGCGCCTGGGCCGCGGGCGTCACGCAACCGGACGAGGTGGCGGGCGCCTGGGGCCATGCGCGAGAGATCTCCTCGGGCAAGGACACCCCCTCCGGCCACTGGGAGATCGCCGGCGTGCCGGTGCGCTTCGACTGGGGCTACTTCCTCGATAAGCAGGCGAGCTTCCCTCCTGAGTTGCTCGAGGCGCTGGTGAGCGAGGCCGACCTGCCCGGCGTGCTCGGCAACTGCCACGCCTCGGGCACCGAAGTGATCGCCCGGCTCGGCGAGGAACACGTCGCCAGCGGCAAGCCCATCGTCTACACCTCGGCGGACTCGGTGTTCCAGATCGCCGCCCACGAGGAGGCCTTCGGCCTGGAGCGCCTCTACCGGGTCTGCGAGTCGGCGCGGCGCCTGCTCGAGCCCTACAACATCGGCCGGGTGATCGCGCGGCCCTTCACCGGGTCGAGTGCGGCGGACTTCGCGCGCACGGCGAACCGTCGCGACTACAGCGTCGAGCCGCCGTCGCCCACGGTGCTGCAAAAGCTCTTTGAGGCCGGCGGCGAGGTGATCGCCATCGGCAAGATCGCCGACATCTACGCCCACTGCGGCGTCTCTCGCACGCTGAAGGCGAGCGGCCACGACGCCCTGATGGACGCCACCCTGGCGGCGCTGGAGGCGGCCGGCGAGCGGTCGCTGGTGATGACCAACTTCGTCGACTTCGACATGGTCTACGGCCATCGCCGCGACGTGGCCGGCTACGCCGCCGCCCTGGAGCACTTCGACGCCCGCTTGCCCGAGCTGCTGACCCGGCTCGGCGACGACGATCTGCTGATCCTTACCGCCGATCACGGCTGCGACCCCAGCTGGCACGGTACCGATCACACCCGCGAAGTGGTGCCGGTGCTGGCGAGCGGCGCCGGCCTGGTGCCGGGCTCGCTGGGCGCGCGGGCGACCTTCGCCGATATCGGCCAGAGCCTGGCCGCCCATTTCGGCCTGTCGCCGTTCGTGGACGGCACCTCGTTCCTCACCGTCACCCCAGGAGACTGTTGATGGCCACGCCACATATCGAGGCGGCGCGCGGCGACTTCGCCGACACCGTGCTGATGCCCGGCGACCCGCTGCGCGCCCGCTACATCGCCGAGACCTACCTGGACGACGTGCGCCAGGTGAACGGCGTGCGCAACATGGAGGGCTACACCGGCACCTACCGGGGACGACCGATCTCGGTGATGGGCCACGGCATGGGGATTCCCTCAGTCTCCATCTACGCCCACGAGCTGATCGCCGACTACGGCGTGACCACGCTGATCCGTGTCGGCTCCTGCGGGGCGGTGCGCGACGACGTGGCGCTGCGCGACGTGGTGATCGGTCTCGGCGCTTGCACCGACTCCGGCGTCAACCGCACCCGCTTCGCCGGCATGGACTTCGCCGCCATCGCCGACTTCGCCCTGACTCGCCACGCCGTGGACGCCGCTGCGACGCTGGGCGTGCCGGTCAAGGTGGGCAACCTCTTCTCGGCGGACCTCTTCTACGATCCGCGCTCCGAGACGGCGGTGCTGCTCAAGCGCTACGGCATCGTCGGCGTGGAGATGGAGGCCGTCGGCCTCTACAGTGTGGCCGCCGAGCATGGCGCCCGGGCGGCGACGATCTGCACGGTCTCCGACCACATCCTGCGCGGTGAGTCGCTGTCGAGCGCCGACCGCCAGAGCACCTTCGACGAGATGATGCGCGTGGCGCTGGACGCCGTGCTTCGCGACGACGCCGCAAAACGGGGAGAGCGGGCATGAGCGAGACAACCGTCAACGCCGTGGATACGGGCATCGTCGGCGAGCTGATCGCCGTGCGCGATCGTGCCTATGCCCCCTACTCGAAGCATCCCGTGGGGGCGCTGGTGGAGAGCGAGAGCGGCGCGCGCTACGTGGGTGCCAACGTGGAAGTGGCTCATTACAAAGGGCTCTGCGCCGAGGCCTCGGCAATTGCCGCCATGGTCAGCGCGGGCGAGCGGCGGCTGCGCGACGTCTATGTGATCGGCCCCGGCGAGCACCTCTGCACGCCCTGCGGCGACTGCCGCCAGCGCATCCGCGAGTTCGCCACACCCGAGACGCGCATCCACGTGGTCGACGCCCAGGGCCGGCTGCTCAAGCGCTACACCTTGGACGAGCTGCTGCCCGACGCCTTCGGGCCGGAGAACCTTCCCGTCTAGCTGGCCGTCACGTACCGGGGCGAGTCGTGTTCTCGCCCCGGCACGTGGTCATCCCAGCGCCGGCAGGAGCCGCTGCGAGGCAGACCGATCAGTGGTCGTGCGCCGAGGCTTTGCCGGCGATCGCGTTGTGGGCATCCTCCAGATAGTGGACGTACTGCACGTAGTGTTCCACGTAGTCACGCCCGGCCGCCACGCTGTCGTCGGCGGCCTGACGGCCCCCCAGCGTCGCTTCGAACTGCTCCCGGGCCGTCTGCTCGAACTTGGCGCTGATCCTGGCGAGCAGCTCGTCGATGCTGCCGCTCTCCAGGGCCGCGTCGGCGGCCGCGACGGCCGGGTCGATCTCGCCGGCGGGTTTGATGCCGGTGAAAGGGGCGCCTTCGGAGGCGCGGTGGATTTCCACCAGGGTGGCGAAGAACTGCCGGTCGGCCAGTTCCCGGGCGTCGTCGCCGAGCTGGCGCACCTCGAGCGTTTTGTCGAAGGCGTCCGACAGCGCTGCCTCGTCGGCGGCCGGTACCCATTTGAGCAGCGGCGTGATGTCACCCGCAGCCAGGGCCGCCTGGGCCTCAGAGATCACCGGGCCGTCCATGGCGTCGCAGTGGGCGAACGCCGGGGTCGCCAGCGGCAAGGCAAGGGCGGAGGTAGTGACGATAGCCAGCAGGTGCTTGCGAAAGGTAGGTCTCATGGGGTCTTGCTCCGAAGTCGTGGATGGGTCAGCCGGCTTCGCTTGCCGACTGTGCCTCCATGCTAGGGAGCCGCGGCGTCAGGGTCGTTCGGCAACGCGGACTCGTACGCGTTCGGTAGTTTGGCGAATGCCAACAATATCAGTGTGTTAAGGGTTCGCTCGTCGTGTGTCGAAAATCGAACGCCGAAAACGCTTGCTGCATTGGGCGGGATACGGCTAGGACCGGGTGCGATAAGCGCTTGGGGTCATGCCGGTGGCCTTCTTGAAGGCCGTGTTGAAGACCGACTTGGAGTTGAAGCCCGAGTCGTACATCACCTGCAGGATGGTCGTGCTGGCCCCGGCCGTTTGCAGTCGTCGGCAGGCCTCGGCGATACGGTAGTCGCTGACGAACTCGAAGAAGTTCTTCCCCAGCCCCCGGTTGATGGTCCGCGACAGCTCGCGGGGGGCGACGCTCAGTTGGTGCGCAAGCTGCTCCACGGAAAGGTTGGCATCGAGGTAGGGTCTGGTCGTCGTCATGTGCGCCTCGAGTTGCTGGAGCAGCTTCCTGTCCACCGCGATGACGGGCGTGGCGTGGCCGTCGTTGTCGCCTTGTGCGAGCTGCGCTTCTTCGGCACTCAGCCCCGAGAAGATGGCGGGCTGGCGCAGGGCATGGATGATCAGGTAGTTGATGAACGAAAAGCCGGTAATGGCACCGACGGTCGAGACCCATTGGGCGCTGGCACTGCTCTTGAAGACATGGGCGGAGAGGCAGTAGAGCAGGCTGATGGTCCAGACGAAGGAGTAGCCGATCAGCAGCGTGCGCAGCCAGGCCAGCTGCTTGTTCTCGAGATTGGAGAAGAGCTGGCGCACCGTGGTGCCGAAGCGATTGAGAGCGCGAATGGTGGCCCACAGGTAGCCGAGTACGACCAGGTGAATGGCGGCAGCCAGCAGGGGAGACGTCAGCACGCCGGGGTGATCGCGATTCACCAGGATCTGCAGCTTCACGTCGCTGGGTTGCAGGTAGTACTCCACCAGGAAGATGGCCGACACTATCCAGAACAGCAGGGTGTGGACGACGTGCCAGGGCACGAGGCGGAAGTCGCGGTACATCAGCGACTGAGCATAGAGATAGAGCAGACCCGCCTGCAGCAGGCCGATCAGGGTGCCCAGGTAGGCCAGATTGGGGTGCTGCAGGGCGAGGCCGGTAGCGTAGAGGAAGACCTCGCCGAGACCGGCCGCGAAGGTGATCACGCTGGCGGCCAGCAGGCGGTTGCTGACCAGGCGGAAAGTTTCCGGAAGCAGCAGGAAAGCGGCCAAGGCCAATGATTGTACGATGCTGGTGGCCAGCAAGATATCGACCAGGGTCAGGTACATCTCGGTTGCCTGCCTCCCGTACGCTGTCGACTAACCGCGCAGTTCGAGGCTCTCGAAATAGGGCTTGAGCCGCCGCACCAGTACTTCCACGCTCTCCCGTGAGGGGGCGTCGGGCACCGCCTGGCGGTAGTCGGGGTGGCGGCACTGGGCGGTGCGCGCCAGCTGGATGGCATAGCGGCGCACCCCGCAGTCGGCCAGCGTCAGCGCCAGGCGCTCCAGGCTCTCCAGGTCGAAGTCGCGCCAGTGCACCGTGGTGCGGCACTCATAGGGCGTGTCGCCGTCGAGCAGCAGCCCCAGGCTGCGCACGTGGTGCTGCCAGACCCGCTCGCGGCCGGCGATGCGGTCGAAGTCGCGGCCGCGCCCCTTGGTGTCGAGCGCCACCCAGTCGAGCCGCGGCAGCAGCCGTTCCAGGCGCTCGGGGTAGGGGCCGGCGGTGTGCAGCCCCACGGCCAGGCCCAGCTCGCGGCAGGCGTCGGCGGCCGCGACCAGTTCCGGATGCAGGGTGGGCTCGCCGCCGCTGAACACCACGGCGTCGATCTCGCCGCGCCGCGCCTCGAGGAAGGTGTGTATCGCCTCCCACTCACCGGGGCTGGCACGGCGCGCCTCGGCCATGGGGCCGCTGTCGCAGTAGTTGCAGGCCAGCGGGCAGCCCTGCAGGAAGACCACCGCCGCCCGGCGGCCGGGAAAGGCGGTGTCGCTGTCGGCGGCCAGCCCCGCCACGGGCAGGCGGATGGCCGCTGCCGTGGCGTCGACCAGGCGCAGCACGGCGTTCATGACGGCCTCACCGCCCGGGTGTTGTCCATGCCGGGGCGGCCGTGCCAGTAGCCGTCGCAGATCTCGGCCTCGACCAGGGCCAGCGGGTCGGCGGCGGGCAGCTCGCCGCGCCGCGCGGCGTCGAAGGCGGCGACCACCTCGGCCATGCCCTCGGCGCGCGGGCTGAGGCGGGCCACGCCGACGCCCATCTCGGCCATGTCGCCCACCTCGTGGCGCAGGTCCTGGCAGGCACCGGAGAGCGTCTGGATGCCGTTCAGCGTGAAGACCTCCTCTGACTCCTGGGAGCGCAGCGCCAGCCCCTCGGGGTACTTCTGGCACACGAACTGGCAGCGGTCCTTGGGCTTCTGGTGGCGCCGGGCGGTGAAGCAGCGCGACGACCAGGCCAGCGGCAGGTGGCCGTAGGCGAACACCTCGCAGGGCTGCTCGAGCCCCTCGGCGCGGCAGTCGGCGAGCAGTCGGGCGAGATCACTCCGCGACATCTCCACCGGGGCGTGCCAGCGCTGCATGCCGGCGCGCGCCATCACGCCGATCGCCGCGGGGTTGTAGAGGTTGAGCGCGGCCCCGGCGACGAAGGGCACCCCGGCGGCGGCCAGGCGCTGCACGGCGCTCTGGTCGTTGGCCTCGACCACGAACTCGCCGTTGTCGCACAGCTTGCGCAAATCGCGCAGGTCGGCTTCGGACTCGATCAGCGTCTGGCTCGCGAGCACCACCTGCTTGCCGCTCTCGGCCAGCTCGCGGCCGATGCCCAGCCAGTCGTCGAGCTTCATGTCGCGGCGTCGCGAGCAGACGGATTCGCCCAGATAAACGATCTCCACCGGCCAGTCGGCGGCCTCGCAGTAGAAGTCGGCGTAGCGCTCGCGGGTCCAGTAGAAGAGCACCGGGCCCAGCGACAGCGACAGGGTCTCGGGGGGGGACATGGCTCTCTCCTATTTCCAGCGGCGCTCGTAGGCGCCCAGGGTGGTGGTGGCGCCCTCGGAGACTTCGCCGAGGCCGGCCATCCAGGCGGGGTCGGGATGGAAGCGCTCGGGCGTCTTCGCCAGGCGGTCCAGCGCCTGGCGCCAGATGCCGGCTACCTTGGAGACGTAGGCAGGGCTGCGCTGGCGACCCTCGATCTTCACTGCGCTGATGCCAAGCTCGCGAAGTTCCGGCAGCAGTTCCAGGGTGTTGAGGCTGGTGGGCTCCTCGATGGCGTGGTAGGTCTCGCCGCCCACCTCGAAGCGCCCCTTGCACAGGGTGGGATAGCCGGCGCGCTCGCCCTCGCCGTAGCGGTCGATCAGTACGCCGTTGAGGCGCGACTCGAGCCCTTCGGGGGTCTCCTCCCAGCGGACGTGGGCCGCCGGCGAGCAAACGCCGCGGGTGTTGGGCGACTCGCCGGTGAGGTAGGACGACAGGTAGCAGCGCCCCTCGGCCATGATGCACAGGCTGCCGAAGGCGAACACCTCGAGTTCCACCGGGGTCTGCTTGGCCAGGTCGCGTACCTGGGTGATGGAGAGCACCCGCGGCAGCACGGCGCGCTTGATGCCGAAGTGGTCGTGGTAGAAACGCAGCGCCTCATGGCTGGTGGCCGAGCCCTGCACCGAGAGATGGCGGGCCATATCGGGATGGCGGCGGGCGGCGTAGTCGAGCAGCCCCATGTCGGCCAGGATCAATGCATCGACGCCCAGGTCCGCGGCCTGGTCCACGGCGCGGGTCCACTGTGCCCAGCCGTCGGGCTGCGGGTAGGTGTTGATGGCACAGAACACCCGCTTGCCGCGGGCGTGGGCATAGTCGATGCCCTCGCGGGCGCGCTTGTCGGTGAAGTTCAGGCCGGCGAACTGGCGGGCATTGGTGGCGTTCTGGAAGCCGAAATAGACAGCATCGGCTCCCTCGTCCACGGCCCGCTTCAGGGCGGGCAGGTTGCCGGCCGGGCAGACGAGCTCCATGTCGCTCTCCTTGCAGTCTTTAAACCCGACCATGCTAGTCGACTACCGCGGCCGCGCCTTTGATGCGGATCATGGCGAGGTGGCATTCGTGGATGGCGTGATGCAGGTCATGTCGGGGGCCATGAGGAGGAGGCCCGGCGAGACCCCGCGCGCGTGCATGGCCTAGCCTGGGTAAAGGCATGCCCACCAGGCGGGGAGGTCATGGATATTGAAGGCCTGTTCGATGCGAGTTATGTGCGGGTGCTGAGCCGGGAGGTCGAGGGACAGTCGTTTTTCGAGGCCTTCTATGAGCGCTTCCTCGTGGCCTCCCCGGAGGTCGCGGCGAAGTTCCGCGACACCGACATGGCGCGTCAGCGGGCCATGCTCAAGAAGGCCTTCTACCACCTGCTGGCGTTCTACGCGTCGAGCCATGCCGACTACTACCTTCAGGAGGTGGCGATCAGCCACAGTCGTGCACACCTTGATATCCCCCCGGCGCTCTACGATCTCTGGCTCGAGACCCTGATTGACACGGCTCGTGACTTCGACGAGCAGTTCAATGACGACGTCGAGCTGGCCTGGCGGCTGGTGATGACGCCGGGCATCGTCTATATGACCTTCCATTATGACCGGGATGGTCCCTCCGGTTAGGCCGTGATACCGAGACCTCCCTGGGCGATGCCCAAGTAGGCTGATCCTGTGGTCATTTGATAGCCAGGTTAAGAAGAGTGGGCCGGCCTGGCGTCGCACAGCGGGCAGAAGTCAGCCTTCTCGCCGTGGCCCAGGCGCAGCCCGGTGCCGTGATCGGCGATCTGACGATAGAGCAGTTGGAAACTGGGACTACCCTCGGCCGGGCTGGTGAGGGGGAGGGCGAGCTCATCGAGTTCCGCAGTAGACAGGTAGCGCTCGATCAGCGGATAGGCATGGTGGTTTTCACTGTACAGGTGGTGGTGGTAGAGCTCGCTGAAGGCTTGGGCCAGTCCAAGCCGGCTCTCATCGAGTTCGATTCCAGGTGACTCGTCCGCCAGCCGTCGGAATGTCGCTTCGAGCTCGCTGCCATAGCGATCGATGCGGCGATGCTCTTCGGACAACACCGCGAGCAGCTCGCCGTGGTGTGGGTCGCAGCTCGTCATGCGGTCGAACAGGATGTTTTCCATCGGATAGTGCCACTCCTCCGGCTGACGGGTCAGGTAGTGGCAGAGCCTGGCCATCAGCCGATAGTCGGGGATGTCCCCGCTGGCGGCAATGCTCAATTGGCGATCGAGGATGCACAGCAGTGCCTGGTAGCGATGATGATCGGCGTGCAGGCGTTCGAGGACGATGGCTTTCATGGTGACCTCCTTGACGCACACGGGGAGGGGCCCCGTTCGGTGCGTCGCCGTGTGGTGCCGACAGGCGATCTGCCGGCACGGATCGAGAGGCCGCTTCCCGCTGCATCAGGAGGCGGGGACTGGCAGCCCCTGGCGTTGTCTCAGTAGCGGCTCGAGTTCTTCGGCGGGCATGGGGCGGGCGTAGTAGAAGCCCTGTACGGTATGGCAGCCGGCACCTGCCAGCCAGTCGACCTGAGCGCGCTGCTCGACTCCTTCGGTAATCACGTGGATGTCCAGCTTGCCGGCCAGTGAGATCACCGCCGAGACGATGGCTTGGTCGGCCGGTTCGCTCATGACGCGAGTGATGAAGGATTTGTCGATCTTCAGGGTGTCCAGCGGCAAGTCGCGCAGGTAGCGCAGGCTCGAATAGCCGGTGCCGAAGTCATCCATCGCCATCCTTACCCCCAGCGCCCGCAGCGACTTCAGCATGGGGAGCATGCGTTCGATCTGCTCCATCATGACCGTTTCGGTGATCTCGATTTGCAGTAGGCCAGGATCCAGGGCGTGGCGCGTCAGTGCTTCACGGATCAGAGGCGTGGTACGCAGGGGGTCGCACTCCTTGACCGATAGATTGATCGATACCGGCAGACTCAGGCCCTGACGCTGCCATTGGGCAGCCTGGGCAATGGCGTGATCGATCACCCAGGCGCCGAGCGGCAGGATCAGATCCGACTCCTCTGCGGCGGGAATGAAACGATCCGGCGCTATCATGCCGTCTCTCGGGTGGTGCCAGCGAACCAGCGCCTCGGCACCGACGATGCGGCCGTCACGGGTGTCGATGATGGGCTGATAGTGAAGCGCCAGCTGATCTTCTTCCAGCGCCTGGCGCAGATCGTTCTCGATGGAGAGCCTGGCTTCGGCGTGGCGGCTGAGATCGGCCGAGAAGAGCGATACCCGATTGCGACCGGCCTCCTTGGACTGGTACATGGCCGCATCGGCGTGCTTGAGCAGCGTCTGGCTGTCGTGGCCGTGCTCGGGATAGAGGCTGATGCCGATGCTGGTCGACACGTACAGGCGGTGCTCGCCGATGGCGAAGCAGGGCTCGAGAGCGACCAGGATCTTGTCGGCGACGGTATGCGCGTCCATCGGATCCTTGAGGTCATCGAGCAGGACGACGAATTCGTCGCCGCCGAAGCGGGCGATGGTGTCGTTGCCGCGCAGGCAGCGTTTCAGGCGGCGCGCGACCTGGCGCAGCAGCTCGTCGCCGGTATCGTGGCCCAGGCTGTCGTTGATGAGCTTGAAGCGGTCCAGGTCGAGAAACAGTACGCCAATGCGCTCGCGTCTTCCGTGCTCGGTTACCTGGGTGAGCTGCTGATGCAGTTGATAGCGGTTGGCAAGCCCGGTCAATGGATCGTGATTGGCCTGATGCCGCAGGTGTTGCTCGGCCCGTTTGCGCTCGGTGATGTCATGCAGGATACCGATGTAGTGGGTGTTGTCTCCGGTTCGGTTCTCGACCGGCGAGACGAACAGTTCCACCCAGCGCTGCTCGCCCTGAGGCAAGGTGAATGCGAGCACCGTATAGCCCTCGCTGTGGGATCGTACGGCACGGCGGATATGCTCCATGCAGCCCGACTCCCAGTTTCCGTCGTGTTGGCACAGGCAGGGCACGATGCTGTCGTCGCTGCTGGCAAGCCCCGTCAGCCGCCGGAAGGCGGCGTTGGCATAGATCACGGGGAAGCCGCTTTGCTGGATGTCGACGATGAAAATGCCGTTGGTGCTCGAGTCCATGGCGCGTTCGCGCAGCCGGCTGCGCGCCTCGGCGCGGGCCTGGGCCTGCTTCTCGGCATCGATGTAGCTGTCCATGGCCAGACAGATATCGAAGGTCACGATCTTGAACAGCGCATCGATTCCCTCGGCGGCGTTCAAGCCTTGGCGCTGGCATTCGTCGAGCAGCGTGGGCAGCAGACTGGCGAGGTACTTGCGATAGGCGCCGATGTACCACTTGGGTGCCAGGCCGATGCGCTGGTGGACCAGACCGACGTTGAGCCGGTTGCGCACGTAGTCGTCGCTTGCCTGGCCGTCGAACAGGCGCTGGAAATAGCGTCCGTGAGCGGTACGCAGGCGTGTCATGACGGCCGGGTCGGTGAGCAGCGAGCGCGTGTCATCGAACTCGAGGAGGTGCTCGTAGAAAGCATCGGCGTGGCGAGTCCAGGCGTTCTGGAGAGGTGCTTCGAGAGCCTGCAGGCGCCGGGCGTCATCGGCGCCGAACTCGAGAAAGGCGAGCCGTTCGCCGATTTCGTCGGTGTCGATGCCGATGGTTTGCGCCAGGGTTTCGACCGACTGGGGAGCGTTCATGTCACGCGCCTTCCGGCAGTGGATCGTGGACCAGGCTGGCCGGCCTCGCTTCGGACGAAGACAGGCTGGTCTGGCGCGTGTCCGGCCGATACTTGCGCATGATGTAGCGCAGCCGCTTCATGACGTCCAGATTGGCGGATTCCATCTTCGCCAGGGCGTCCATCGCCTCGTCCATGCGCCCTTCCTGGTGATGGGTCACGGCCTCGATGGCGCGCTGGTGCACTTCGCGGTGAGGGGCCTCCAGCGCCTGGAAATCGTGGTCGCTGTAGAAGCGCTGGCTGCCGGTACCGTCGTAGTACCAACGCCCCAAGGCACACTGGGTCTCGTCGGGTAGGTCCTCTGCGCGCTTGTCCGACAGGCCCATGAAGATGCGATAGACCTCCAGCTTGATTTCCAGCTCCTCCAGGTTGGCCAGCTCGACTTCGCTGAGCATGGCGGAGAAGGCCAGCGCCTGGCTGCTCTCGCCGCTCAGGCCCAGCAGCTGTTCGGTGCGTTGCATGACGCGGCTGGCCTCGGCGCTCAAGCGCTCGGCCTTGCGGGCGTTGTCGTCCATCACGCCATCGACCTGGTCGGCCTGGCTCAGGATGCTGCCGTTGAGCCCGCCGATCTCGTCGGTGGCGTCGTTGGTCCGCGAGGCGAGCTGACGCACTTCGGTGGCCACCACGGCGAAGCCCCGCCCGGCATCGCCGGCTCGGGCTGCCTCGATGCTGGCGTTGAAGGCCAGCAGCGTGGTCTGCATGGAGATCTCGTCGATGACGCTGACGAAGTTGTCGATGCGACCGGCGTCGCCGCGCAGCGAAGTCACCTGCCCGGCGGCCTGGCCGATGCGTGCATTGAGCGCGCGCAGTTCATCGACCATGGCGTGCAAGGCATCTTGGCTGCGCTGCGATTCGCTGGTGGTGAAGTCGGTGACTTGCTGGTTGCCCAGAAGCAGCTTGGAAAGATCCGAGAAGGATTCGCGCAGGGCCACCACGGAGTCGCCGAACCCGGTGAGGTTGGTGAACAGGTGCTGGTGGAGCCGCTGCTCGGCTTCCAGGGCGTCGACACGCGCCTGAAGGTGGTCGCGCTCGACGCGCAGTGCGTCGGCGGCAACGCTGTTGGTATGCTGATGCGACGGAGCGTTACGTCGAAAGAGTCGCATGAAGTCTCCGGGTCGGTCAGGGGAAAGCCGCCCGCCATGGCAAGGGCGGCACGTGGAGCCGAACGGCGGTGATTCAGCCAGCACGCTCGAAGAGCAGATTGTTCTCCAAGTGGATGTGCTGCATCAGGTCGTCACGGAACTCGCGCAGCCCGGTGTAGAGGGCGCGCCAGGTGGTGCAGGCGCCCTTCGGCGGGGTGATATCGTCGGTCAGCGTCGCCAGCTGTTCGAGGTGTTCGCCGTGGTCGTCGTGCTCGTGGCGCATCACTGCGATGGGCCCCTGGGCCTGTGCACCCAGGCCCCGGCGCAGCATCGGGAAGAGGATCTGCTCCTCCTTCTGCATATGGCTCTCCATCTCCTGATGGATCACGGAGAGCAGGTCGGCCAGGCCGTTGGGGCAGGTGTCGCGCTCGCCGTGGACCTGCTCGACGCGACGGGCCATGCGCACAAGCTCTGGCAGCTGCTGGCGGTGGACGTCGTGGTAGCGGGTCAGGATATGGTCGATCAGTTCGTCGTTGCTGGCCGACTGCCAGTCGCGCTCGACGCTGGTCCCGGCCGGCAGCGCCTCGAGCTCGTCAACCAGTGCCTGGGGTGCCAGGCCGATTCGCTCGGCGGCTTCGCGCAGGCTGATGCGGCCACCGCAGCAGAAGTCGATGTTGTGGTTGCGGAACACCCGGGTGGCACCGGGCAGAGTCAGGGCGGTGCGGCCAACGGTCTGTTCGATCAGGGTCATGGCAGGAGCTCCTGGGTCAGGTGCGTGACAGGGAAACATTGCATCCTTAACGAGCAAGCGGCGTGCCAGTTTCCAGCGGCCTGTTTCATAGGGCACCGAGGTCATGATGGTGAAAAATACCCGAATCGATTAGGGTAGATAGAACCCTTTGACGGTGGATATCACCATGCTCGACGAGACTCTGCTGGCCGATCTGGTCGCCGACCTGCCCAGCGCGGTGCGCCTGCAGCGCCTGGTGCGTACCCTGCGCGAGGAGTTTCGCTGCGGCGCCGTCTGTCTGCTGCGTCTGGAGGAGGGCACCCTGGTGCCGCTGGCCGTGGATGGCCTGGTGCGCGAGGCGCTGGGAAGGCGCTTCGAGGTGGCCCAGCATCCACGCCTTGCCACTATCCTCGCCAGTCGGCGCACCACCCTTTTCCCACCCGATGCCAGCTTGCCTGACCCCTACGATGGTCTGGTGGAGCAGCAGCCCGGTCAGCCGCTGCATGTCCACGACTGCATGGGCATCAGCCTGCACGTGGAGGGCGAGCCCTGGGGAGCACTGACCCTGGATGCGCTGGAGGCGGGGACCTTCGATGCCGCCGACCGGTCTGCCCTGGAACGCTATGCGCTGCGGGTCGAGGCGGCGGTGCGGGTCAGCCGCCTGGAAAGTGACCTGCGCGCCCTGCGCATGGCCCAGCAGGATAGCGGCCTGCCGCTAGCGGCGCCCGAGGCACGCGATATCCTCGGCCACAGCGCGGTGCTGCAGCGGCTGCTGCGCGAGCTCGATGTGGTGGCGGGGGCCGATCTGCCGGTGCTGCTCAGCGGCGAGACCGGTGTCGGCAAGGAGCTCTTCGCCCACCGCCTGCACCGCCGCTCTGCCCGCCACGCTGCGCCGATGGTGCAGGTCAACTGCGCCGCCCTGCCCGAGTCGCTGGCCGAGAGCGAGCTGTTCGGCCATGTGAAGGGGGCCTTCTCCGGCGCCACCGCCGAACGCGCTGGGCGCTTCGAGGCGGCCGACGGTGGCACCCTGTTTCTCGACGAGGTGGGCGAGCTGTCACTGCCGGTCCAGGCCAAGCTGTTACGCGCGCTTCAGGAGGGCGAGGTACAGCGTCTAGGCGAGGACGTCCCGCGCCGTGTCGATGTGCGCATCATCGCCGCTACCAATCGGCGCCTGGCCGAGGCGGTGCGCGATGGCAGCTTCCGCGCCGACCTCTATCACCGGTTGTCGGTCTATCCCGTAGCCATACCGCCGCTGCGCGATCGGGGCAGCGATGTGCTGGTGCTGGCCGGCCACTTCCTGGAGATCAATCGCACCCGGCTCGGGGTGCGCAGCCTTCGCCTCTCGCCGGAAGCCGAGGCGGTGCTGCTGGCCTATGCCTGGCCGGGCAACGTGCGCGAGCTGGAGCACGTGATCAGCCGGGCGGCGATCAAGGCCCTGAGCCGAGGCGCTCGGCGCGACGAGATCATTACCCTGGAGCCGACTTGGCTCGACCTGCCCGTCCTCGAGGAAGGCGGCAGCGCACCGGAAGCGTCGGAGAGCTCAGAAGAGGTCGCCGCATCGAGCCTGCGCGAGTGCGTGGAGCGGGCCCAGCGTCGAGCGATCCGCGAAGCCCTGGCGGCCTGCGACGGTCGCTGGGCGGCGGCGGCTCGGCGCCTTGAGCTAGATCCCAGCAACCTGCACAAGCTGGCCCGGCGGCTGGGGCTCAAGTAGGCCTCGGGCTGGAGGGGGCTTGGCGGGCTCGCCTTGACGCCGTTGCGCCCTTGGCTACCTTTAAAGATGTATTTTTTATACATCTTAATGGCGGGCCCCGCAGTCCCGCAGTGCAAGACAACGCAGGAGGCCATCATGTCGACGCCCCATCGAGAGTATTCCCCGCTAGGCAAGGTCACGGGTGCCCTGCTGCTGGCCGCCACGCTGGGATTGGGCAGTGTGGCCATGGCGGATGAGCACGAGGAGAATGGTTCCCCCGATGCCTGGCTGCCTAGCCTCATGACCGAAACACCTCAGGAGGGCTTCGCCCTGGCAGTGACGCTCTCCCAGAAAGGGGTCGCCACCACCCAGCCGGATGCCGAGGTGCGCAAGGCGCAGCGCCCCGAATATGCCGAGGATCCGGACAGCCTGATCGCGGTCTCCCATGTCATCGCCACGCACTTCCAGACCATTGCCGCGGCTAACGACTATTGGCGGGAGTGATGCGGGTGACTGAGTTCTGGTGGCCGGCAGCTGGCCTGCTGGGCAGCGTGATTCGAGGAGGAGAGCAGCCATGATCAAGGTGCGGCTCTATCGCTACCACCCCGAGAAGGATGACCGGCCACGCCTCGAAACGCTGGAAGTGGAGGAGCGCTACCGCAAAGCGATGGTGCTTGACGTCCTCGAGCATCTGAAGCAGCGGGATGTCACCCTGGCCTATCGGCGTTCCTGCCGGGAAGGGGTGTGCGGTTCCGATGGCATGAACATCAACGGCAAGAACGGCCTGGCCTGCGTTACCCCGGTGGAAGAAGTGCTGGGAAGTGCCGATATCCTGACCGTGCGTCCGCTGCCGGGCATGCCGGTGATTCGCGACCTGGTCGTCGATCAGACGCTGTTTTTCCGTCAGTTCGAGAAGATTCGTCCCTGGCTGATCAACGACCAGCCGCCCACCGCCACCGAGCGACGCCAGAGCCCGACGGATCGCGAGAAGCTCGATGGCCTCTACGAATGCATCCTGTGCGCCTGCTGCAGCTCGGCCTGTCCCTCCTGGTGGTGGAATCCCGACAAGTACATCGGCCCGGCCGGCCTGCTGCAGGCCTACCGCTTCCTGATCGACAGCCGCGACACCGCCACCGATGAACGCCTGGCGGCTCTCGATGATCCCTTCAGCGTGTTCCGCTGCCGACAGATCGCCAACTGCACCTGGGTCTGTCCCAAGGGGCTCAACCCGATGCGGGCCATCGGCCATATCAAGGCGTTGCTGCTGGCGCGCGGCAGCTGAGACCCATCTCCAGCACCGAAACAGCACGACGACGCCCCGGCATGGCCGGGGCGTCGTGTTCCGCGGCTGGGTTCAGGCGGCGTCGAGGGGACGCGAGGGGCCGAAGTGCTCGTAGTGGCGACGCTCGCCCGGCACGCCCAGCTCGGCGAGTGCCTGGTCCACGGCGGTCATGAAGCCCTGGGGACCCACGAAGTAGCAGCACGCCCCCTCGGGCAGCAGTCTCTCGAGCAGCGCGCGGTCGACTCGCCCCACGTGATCGGCGGCGTCACCGTGCTCGTGAACGGTCACTGTGAGGAGTCGCTCCGGATGTGCTTCGGCCAGTGCCGCGACTTCGTCGCGGAAGGCGTGGTGCTCGGCATCCAGGGCGGCGTGCAGGTAGACCACCTGGCGCCCCTCGGCCAGGGCATGGCGGGCCATCGGCAGCATTGGCGTCTGGCCAACGCCGCCACTGGCCAGCAGCAGCGGCTCGTCGCCATCGGCCAGGGTAAGATCGCCGGCGGGCGGCAGCAGCTCCAGGGTGTCGCCGACGGCCAGGGTGTCGTGCAGGTGACGGCTGGCGCGGCCCTCCGGCTCGCGCTTCACCGAGATCCGGTAGTGGCTGCCGTTCGGCACGTCCGAGAGGCTGTAGTGCCGATAGACCGGCTCGCCGTCGATGGTCAGCTTCACGCCGATGAACTGGCCCGGTTGGTGACCGGCCACCGGGCCGCCGTCCTCGGGCTCCAGTACGAAGGAGCGGATCATCGCGCTCTCCTGGCGGGTCTCGGCGATGCGGAAGCGGCGCGTGCCGCGCCAGCCACCGGGGCGCTGCTCGAACTCCCGGTAGCGATGGTCCTCCAGCTCGATGAGCAGGCCGGCGAGTTCCTCGTAGAGGCCGCTCCAGGCCGCGGCGATTTCCGGCGTCACCGCCTCGCCCAGCACCTCGCCGATGGCGGCCATCAGGCACTCGCCGACGATGGGGTACTGGTCGGGCTGAATACCCAGGGAGACGTGCTTGCTGACCACGGTGGCCAGCACGCCACGCGCCTGCTGGGGATCCTGGCGCAGCCCTACATAAGCCAGTACCGCCCCGGCCAGGGCACGCGGCTGGCCGCCATCCTGCTGGTGGGCCTGGTTGAACAGCGGTTTCACTTCCGGGTAGCGCGTGAACATCAGCGGGTAGAAGCGCTGGGTGATGGCGTCGAGATGCTCGGCCACCACGGGGGCGGTGGCCTCGATCAGGCGTTCCTGGTCGTGGGTCAACATGGGGTGAACCTCAGGGGAATTATAAGATGTAAATCAGATGCATCTTATGGGTGGCGCCTTGGCTCGCCAACCCCTGAGGGTGCGACACTTTGTCGTGCTGCGATCTCTTGCTAGTAGGCCCAGACGATCGCCATCAACAGCCCCCAGGCGAGTACGCCGGCGGCCATGACGGTATAGGTGGCCGACATGGCCACCACGTCGTTGTCGCCCCGTTCGCAGAGGCCCTGCAGCCCGTGGTAGATGAGGCTGCACGAGATGCCCAGCGCCGCCAGCACGACCACCACGTTGAACAGCAGGCTGGGGATCAGCAGCGCCAGCGAGGCGGTCCACAGTGGCAGTGGCGCCAGGGCGGCCAGCAGGTAGGCGTCGTGGTAGCTGATCGACATCTCTTCGCTGTTGACCACGGCGTGGATCAGCCAGCCCATCACGAAGAAGGTGAGCAGCTCGGCGAGGAACAGGATGGTAGTGATGTAGCGCCACGGCCGCTCACCGAACCCTGCCACGAAGGCATCCCCATAATGGGTGCCGGCGTAGTAGAGCAGCACCGGCGGCAGCAGTGACAGGGGTACCACCACTAGCCAGGCCAGGGACGGTATCGAGATCTGGCGCCGCTGGAGCTCCTTCCAGCCCAGAGTCCGGGTGAACGGCAGCTGCAGGAGGGTTGTGACGTTCATGGGTCGCCTCCGGTTCGTGCGCCATGGAATATAGCGTCTTCTTATAAGAACTAGTGCCCTCACCCCCGGCCTGTCAACGCGCACGCTCGCCGGTGGTCCTGACGGAGCGGCAATGGCCTGATTTTGTGGTAAGTGACATGCATCAATACGGCTTTGGTCGACTTCTGGTTCCCTGTGACTCTCCGCCGATACCGCTTGAGGAGAGACCATGAGCGAGACCCCGCACCCTGACTGGAACCCGCGTGACGAGGCCGTGCAGCGCGACCAGATCGCCGCCTACGATGCCATGCGAAGCCGCTGCCCGGTGGCTTACAGCGATTACCTGCAGTGGTCGCTGTTTCGCCACGCCGATGTAAAACGCGTCCTCGAGGACCACGACACCTTCAGCAACGCGGCGAGCCGGCACCTGTCGGTGCCCAACGCCATGGACCCGCCCGAGCACACCCGCTTCCGACGTCTTATCGAGCCCTATTTCGGCCCCGCGCCGATGGCGGCGTTCGCGCCGCGCTGCCGCGAGATCGCCGAGGACTTGGTGGCGCGCCTGCCGGAATCGGGCGAGATCGAGGCCATGGCCGAGCTGGGCCAGAATTTCGCCCTCGAGATCCAGTGCGCCTTCATGGGCTGGCCGGCGAGTCTGCACGAGCCGCTGCGCGACTGGGTGCATCGTCAGCAGGCCGCCACTCTGGCCGGCGATCGCCAGGCACTGGTGGAGCTGGCGCTGGAGTTCGACGGGGTGATTCGCGACCTGCTGGAGTCCCGCCGCGCCGCTGGCGACACGGCCCCCGACGACGTCACCACCCGCATCATGAACGAAACCGTGGAGGGGCGAGCGCTAACCGACGAGGAGATCGTCAGCATCCTGCGCAACTGGACGGTGGGCGAATTGGGCACCATTTCGGCGAGCATCGGTATTCTGATGCGCTACCTCGCCGCCCATCCCGAACTGCAGGCGCGGCTGCGTGGCGAGCCCGAACGGCTGCCGGCCGCCATCGACGAGATCCTGCGCCTCGATGCACCGCTGATGTCCAACCGTCGCGTCACCACGCGGCCGGTGACGATCGGCGGACGACACATCCCTGCTGGTGAGCGGCTGACGCTCCTGTGGGGTTCGGCCAACCGCGACGAGGCGGTGTTCGGCGACCCCGACGAATTGCGCCTCGACCGCGACCCCCAGGACAACCTGCTCTACGGTGCCGGCATCCACGTCTGTCCCGGTGCGCCGCTGGCGCGCCTGGAGCTCAAGCTGTTCATGGAGGCGCTGCTCGCCGGCACCACGGAGCTGGCGCTGGTGCCCGACAAGCCGGCGGTGCGTGCTCGCTTCCCCGCCGGCGGGTATTCGACGGTGCCGCTGCAGGTGACGCGCTGAGGCCGAGGAGCGTCACGCAGCGGCGATCCCAACGCCAGGGCCCGAGTCATCGACCCGGGCCCTGGCGTTTGCAGGCGCGCTTACAAACCGATGCGGTGCGCCCGGTGGGTGAAGAAGACGCCGCTGGGCGATTCCGCCTCCAGAGTCGCCAGCTTCTCGAAGGTGCGGGTGTCGTAGACGGTGACGGTGTCGCTGTCGCGGGCCGAGATCCAGATGTGCTCGCCGCGCGGGGTGAACTCCTTGTGCAGCACCGACTCGCCCGGCGCGAGGGTCTCGATCACCTCATGGGTCTGGGTATCGATGACCTGCACCACGCTGTTGTCGGGGTGGGCGAAGGTAACCCACACCTGACGCTCGTCGGGGCGGCTCATCACGAAGATCGGCTGGCCTTGGACGGGGATGCGACCGGTGAGCGACCAGTCGTCGGTGTCGGCAATGAGCACTTCGTGGCGACCCACCGCCGGAAAGAACGCCTGGTCGCCGGCCATGGCCCAGCCCTCCAGGTGGGGCATCTTGTAGACCGGCAGGCGTTCTTCGCCGCGGCCGTAGTCGGGCAGGATGCGCGTGACGCCCGCCTCGGGATGCCACAGGTCGAGCAGCGCCATGCCGTCCTCGCCGAACAGGCCCGCGATGTAGTAGCGGCCGTTGGCGGTGATCAGGGCGTCGTAGGGCTGGCTGCCGATGTCGCGGTACTTGGTCACTTCCGGTTCGTCGCCGCTCATGTCCAGTACCCAGATCTGGTTCGCCTCGAAGAGGCTGAATACGAAGCGGTTGCCGGGGGCGTCCACCACGCCCACCACCTTGGCCTGGGCGGTGTCGCCGTCGGCCGTCTGGTAGTCGGCGGGCACGTCGGCGACCAGCTCCAGGGTCTCGGCGTCGAACACCTTGACGCCGCCGGGCTCGTAGTTGCCCACCGCGACGTAGCGGCCGTCCTGGGAGATGGCGCCGCCGATGCTGTTGCCGGACTGGATGACTCGCCCGTCGATCTCGCCGGTGAGCAGGTCGAGGCGGGTCAGCCCGCCGTCGCGGCCGAACACGAAGGCGTGACGGGCATCGCGGCTGAACTTCACCGAAGCGTGGGAGAGATCGCCGAAGCCATCGACGCGTTCGAGTACGCGCTTGTCGGTGGTGTCGGCCAGCGCCACGCTGCCGGTGGCGCGCTCGATTACCACGCCCAAATCGCCGGTGGCGCGACGTTCGGGAACGTCATTGGCCGGCGTTTCGGCGGTAGCCGACGTGGCGGTCAGCAGCGCCAGGCTGGTGGCCGCCAGCAGCGTCTTTAGCGGAGCGGGAAGCGGCATCGGGGCTCTCCTAGTCCAGTGGCAGGATCAGTCCTGTCCATTCAGCGATTCGAGGGGCGTGTCGTTCTGCAAGTGGTCGGCGAGCCAGCGGGCGTCTTCCTCGCTGATCAGCGCCTTCCAGCCCGGCATGGCGGTGCCGGGAATGCCGTGCAGGATGAGGTGACTCAGCGCCTCCACCGTGTAGTGGTTCATCCGGCTCTGCGGCAGGGCGGGTCCCAGCCCCCCGCGCAAGGTCATGCCGTGGCAGGAGCCGCAATCCTGATAGAGCAGCGTCTCCAGTTCGGCCTGGCGTTCGGCGTCGGGGACCTGTGGTTCCGCCTGGACCGCCAGC
The DNA here is from genome assembly GCF_010994375.1 of Halomonas sp. NO4. GTDB lineage: Bacteria > Pseudomonadota > Gammaproteobacteria > Pseudomonadales > Halomonadaceae > Halomonas. Next base: position 80,051 of record NZ_WHMA01000003.1, on the reverse strand, counting down.
GGGGCCAGAAGGGCGCAGAGCAGCAGGGTCGGGGCCGGCAGGTGCATGGAAAGCCTCGCGATGCAGGGTGGACGGGGCGCCGCGGGGCGCTGGGTCGAGTGTCCCGCCGGACCGCTGGCGTTGCTTTGACCGGTGTCAATGGCGGCGGCCTTTACCGTGTCCTGCCGCCATAAAAGCGGCATGGCAGATGCCTCTTTTGACCTGCGTCAACGGCAGTTGTGATCGTGGCTTCGCCGCTGGATGTGGCATGTAAGATACCCCTTAGCTGCATGATCCCACTAGACCCGGTGACTGCCCATGGTCGTACTCGACGCCCTCGATCGCCGCCTCATCGATACTTACCAGCGCGACCTGCCGCTGTGCGAGCGACCGTTCGCGGCCATGGCCGAGCGGCTCGGGGTGAGCGAGGCGGCGGTGCTCGCCCGCCTCGAGCGCCTGGAGGCCGAGGGCGTGCTGAGCCGAGTCGGACCGGTGTTCGACCACGCCCGGGCCGGTGCCAGCCTGCTCGCCGCGGTGGCCGTCCCGGATGCCGAGCGCGACGCGGTCGCGGCGGTGATCAACGCCTGTCCCGGCGTCAATCACAACTATGCACGCGAAGATCCGGCCCGCGAGCAGCCCTACAACCTCTGGTTCGTGATGACCGCGGCCGACGAGGCCGCGCTCACCGCCCGTCTCGAGGCGCTGGAAGCCGAGCTGGGTCAGGCCGTGCTGTGCCTGCCCATGCTCGAGGCGTTCCACATCGACCTGAGCTTTTCCATTCCCTGGCATGAGCTGGAGGGGGCATGACGGCAACGCCATCGTCGATTCACAGCGCCGCCGAGCAGCGCCTGCGCGCCCTGCTGGAGCAGGGGTTGCCGCTCACCGCGCGCCCTTGGCAGCGCCTCGCCGAGCAGTGCGGGCTGACCGAGGCCGAGGTGCTCGACTGCGTCGCGCGCTGGCAGCGCGAGGGCCTGATCAAGCGCCTGGGCCTGGTGGTGCGCCACCGCGCCCTGGGCATCGCCGCCAACGCCATGGTGGTGTGGGACGTAGACGACGAGGCCGTGGGCGAGCTGGGGCGTCAGCTCGCCGACGAGCCCGCCGTCACGCTCTGCTATCGCCGCCCGCGGCGCCCCGGCTGGCCCTACAACCTCTTCTGCATGATCCACGGTACCCGTCGCGCGCAGGTCGAGGCGCAGCTCGCCGAGATCGTTGCCCGCCAGGGCCTCGAGGCCATTCCCCACTGCGTGCTGTTCAGCCACCGGTTGTACAAGCAGTGCGGCGGCCGCTTCACCCCAGAGGACACGAGCCATGAACGCCGCGCCCGCCATCCGCTCTGAGCCGGCCACGCTGGATGCCGCCGACCGGGGCATCGTCAACCGCCTCCAGGAGGGCCTGCCGCTGGTGGCCGCGCCCTATGCCGCCGTCGCCGCCGAGCTCGGCCTCTCCGAGGGCGAACTGCTCTACCGCCTCGAACGTCTGCTGGAGAGCGGCGTGCTGAGCCGCTTCGGGCCGATGTACCACGCCGAGCGGCTGGGCGGCGGCCTGACCCTGGCCGCGCTGGCGGTACCCGAACCCGACTACGCACGGGTCACCGAACGCGTCAACGCCTTTCCCGAGGTGGCCCACAACTACCGACGCGAGCATCGCCTCAACATGTGGTTCGTGCTCGCCACCGAGACCCCGGAACGCATCGGCGAGGTGATTGCCGCCATCGAGACGGCCACCGGCCTGCCCGTCTACAACATGCCCAAGCAGGAGGAATTCCATGTCCGTCTCCACCTGCCCGTCTGAGCCCGGAGCGAGCTCTGCTGACCGTCCTGACGGGCTGGATGCCCTCGATCGCGCCATCGTGGTGGCCACCCAGGCCGGCCTGCCGCTGGTGCCCGACCCCTGGACGGCGGTCGGCAAGCCGCTGGGCCTCGACGGCGACGCAGTCCGTGAGCGCCTGGCGCGCATGCAGGACGCCGGCATCATCCGCCGCGTGGCCGCGGTGCCCAACCACTACCGCCTGGGCTACGTGGCCAACGGCATGACGGTGTGGGACGTGGATGACGCCCAGGTCGATCGCCTGGGTCGCGAGGTGGCCCGGGTGCCCGGCGTCAGCCACTGCTACCGCCGGCCGCGCCACCTGCCGGCGTGGCCCTACAACCTCTTCGTCATGCTACACGGGCGCACCCGTGACGAGGTGGAGCGCCAGGCCGAGCAACTGCGTCAGCGGCTCGGCGATGCCTGCCGCGACCACCGCATCCTCTACAGCTCGCGCATTCTCAAGAAGACCGGCCTGCGCCTGGCCGGCCGCTCCGACCGGCAGGATCCGCCGCGCTAGGCGCTGCCGCTTCCGAGGAGAGTCCCATGTTCCGAGTCACCCGCTACATCAAGTCCCTGGTCGAGCCGACCCCGGTGCCGCCGGCCCGCAAGCCACCCGGTCCGGTGGTGATCTGGAACCTGATCCGGCGCTGCAACCTCACCTGCAAGCACTGCTACACCACCTCGGCGGACATCGACTTCGCCGGCGAGCTCTCCACGGACGAAGCCTGGGCGGTGCTCGACGACCTGCAGCGATTCCGCGTGCCGGCGCTGATCCTCTCGGGCGGCGAGCCGCTGATGCGCCCCGACATCTTCGAGCTGTCGCGCCGTGCCCGGTCACTGGGTATCTACACCGGGCTTTCCACCAACGGCACCCTGATCACCGAGGCCAACATCGATGCGATCGCCGACGTCGGCTACGACTACGTGGGCATCAGCATCGATGGCCTGGAGGCCACCCACGACGTCATCCGCCAGCGCCAGGGGGCGTTCCGCGAGTCGATGCACGCCGTCGAGCTGTGCAAGGAGCGCGGCATCAAGGTGGGCCTGCGCTTCACCCTGACCCGCGAGAACTACGAACAGCTCGGCGATATCCTGGCGCTGCTGGACGAGCACGACGTCGACAAGTTCTACCTCTCGCACTTGAACTACGGCGGCCGCGGGCGGCGCCACAGCAAGCAGGACGCCTGGCACCAGATGACCCGTGACGCCATGACCCGGCTTTTCGACCACTGCCGCAGCGAGCTCGAGCGCGGTATCGAGCGCGAATACGTCACCGGCAACAACGACGCCGACGGCCCCTTCCTGCTGATATGGGCGCGCGAGCACTTTCCCGAGCAGGCCGAGGCCCTGGCGCAGCGTCTGCGCAACTGGGGCGGCAACGCCTCCGGCGAGCACATCGCCAATATCGACAACCTGGGCAACGTCCACCCCGATACCTTCTGGTGGGATCACGACCTGGGCAACGTCCGCGACACGCCCTTCTCGGCGATCTGGCGCGACACCACCGACCCCTTGATGCAGGGCTTCCGCCAGCGCCCGCGGCCGCTCAAGGGGCGTTGTGCCGAGTGCCGTTACCTGGCGATCTGCAACGGCAATACCCGCGTGCGCGCCTGGAAGGTGACCGGTGACCCCTGGGAGGAGGATCCCGGCTGCTACCTCTCCAACGAGGAGATCGGTGTCGCCGAGGAGAGCGTGCGCCGCGTGGCGGCGCCCTACGACGCCATCCAGGCCACCGAACTCTGACACCGACACCAGAACGACCCACAACACAAAGACCGAAAGACCGCGTTGACGCTTCGGGGGAGAGGCCGATCATGACGACACATCGCCAATCGCGACACCTGAGTTTCGACCTCGACGAGGCGCCCCTGGCGCCCGGCGAGGTCGCCATCGTCGGCGCCGGGCCGGGCGATCCGGGGCTTCTGACCCTGCGTGCCCTGTCGCTGCTGCAGCAGGCCGACTGCCTGGTCTTCGACCGCCTGGTCTCCCAGGAGGTGCTGGCGCTGGCACGCCCCGGCGTGCGCCGCTTCTATGTGGGCAAGGCGGCCAGTCTCCACGCCCTGCCCCAGGAGGAGACCAATGCCTTGCTGGTGCGCCTGGCCCGCGACGGCCAGCGGGTGCTGCGTCTTAAGGGCGGCGACCCCTATATCTTCGGGCGCGGCGGCGAGGAGGCCGAGTACCTCATTGCGCATGGCATCGGCTTTCGCGTGGTGCCGGGGATTACATCGGCGTCGGGCTGTTCCACCTACTCGGGGTTTCCGCTCACCCATCGCGACTTCGCCCAGAGCGTCACCTTCGTCACCGGCCACGCCAAGGCGGACGGCGAGCTGGCCCTGGACTGGTCGGCCCTGGCGGTGCCCAACCACACCGTAGTGTTCTACATGGGGCTGGCCAACGCCGAACTGATCAGTCGCGAGCTGCAGCGCCACGGCCTGCCCGCCTCCCATCCGGTGGCCCTGGTGGAGCGCGGCACCACCCCCGAGCAGCGTCACGTGCTGGCCACCCTGGGCGATGTCGTCGAGGTGATCGAGCGCGAAGCGTTCCGTCCCCCAACGCTGATCGTGGTGGGCGAAGTGGTGCGCCTGGCCGACGCCCTGGCGCCGGCGATGACCCACCTGACCCGACACACCCTGGAGGAACCGGCCATGGGGAGACTGGCACTGTGAAGCTGCGCACCACCGTAACGACCCTGCTGGCCGGGGCCCTGTGGGGGCTCGGCGTGATTGCCCTCCCGGCGGCGGCCGAGGAGCCCGACCCGCACATGCTGTACAACCAGCACTGCTCGGCGTGCCATGGCGTCGGCCGCCTGGGCGGCATTGGCCCGGCACTGCTGCCCGAGAACCTCTCGCGGCTCAAGCCGGCTGCCGCCGAGGACGTGATTCGCGACGGCCGCCCGGCCACCCAGATGCCGGCCTTCGGTGCGCTGCTCGATGATGCCGAGGTCGCCGCACTGGCCGAGTGGATCTACGAGCCGCCCGCGAAGGAGCCGACCTGGACGGATGCCGACATCCGCGCCAGCCATATCCTCAACCACCCCCACGGCAGCCTGCCCGACGCGCCGGTGTTCGAGGTCGAGGATCTCAAGAACCTCTTCATCGTGGTGGAGACGGGCGATCACCACGTCAGCCTGCTCGACGGCGACACCTTCGAGCGCATCGAGCGCTTTCCCAGCCGCTATGCGCTGCACGGCGGGCCCAAGTACACCCCGGACGGCCGCTACGTCTACTTCGGTTCCCGCGATGGCTGGATCACCAAGTACGACATCTACAACCTCGAGGTCACCGCCGAGGTGCGCGCCGGCATCAACATGCGCAACATCGCCGTCTCCGCCGACGGCCGCTACGTGATGGCCGCCAACTACCTGCCGCATACCCTGGTGCTGTTCGACGCCCGTGACCTCGAGCTGATCGCCACCCTGCCCGTCGAGGCCAAGAACGGCGACACCTCGCGGGTCAGCGCCGTCTACACGGCGCCGCCGCGCAACAGTTTCGTCGCCGCCCTCAAGGACATTCCCGAGGTGTGGGAGATCCGCTGGCCGGAGACGCTCGCCGAGGGCGACGAGCCGCTGGTGGGCGACTTCGCCCTCCACCGCATGGCCGCGCCGGACTACATGGATGACTTCTTCTTCGACCAGTCGTACCGCTACCTGGTGGGCGCCTCCCGCGGCGACGGCGGCGGTGGCCTGGTGTTCGACATGGACCAAGAGGAGAAAGTGGCCGACCTGCCGCTGGAGGGCATGCCGCATCTGGGCGCCGGCACCACCTGGGAGCTGGACGGGCGCCGGGTGATGGCGATCCCGCACATCGACAAGGGGCTGGTGTCGGTGTTCGACATGAGCGACTGGTCGTTGATCACTCACATCGAGACCGACGGGCCGGGCTTCTTCATGCGCAGCCACGCCAACTCGCCCTACGTCTGGGTGGACGTCTTCTTCGGCCCCAACCATGACCGCATTCACGTGATCGACAAGCAGACCCTGGAGATCGCCGAGACGCTGATTCCCGAGCCCGGCAAGACCGCCGCCCACGTGGAGTTCGACCGCGACGGCGAGACCCTGCTGCTGAGCATCTGGGACGACGACGGCGCGCTGCTGCGCATCGACGCCGAGACCCTGGAGGAGCTCGACCGCATGCCGATGAAGAAGCCCTCGGGCAAGTACAACATCTGGAACAAGACGCAGTACGAGGAGGGCACCAGTCACTGAGCCCTTTCTCACGAGCCCGGGCAACAGGCCCAAGGCTATCGCAGTTAATGGCACCCACGGTAGGGAGGGGCTAAGTGGGAGGCCGGCTTTGCCGGGCGAAGGCGCCGAAAGGCGCCTAGATCGGGCAGCGCTGCGCACTGCGGAAAGGAGGTCATTTGCCAGGCAGGGCAAATGTAAGCGCCCAGGTAAGGGTTCGCAGCGCCTCCTTTAGGCCCGTCCCCGGATCAGCCTGAGCGGCTTTCTCTTGATGCGCGTCATGGCCTTGACGCGGGCTTTTCCGCACAATGGCCATATCCAAGCGTTTTACTCGGGTATCGCGATCATGTCGTCTTCTTCCTCTTCCGTGAGTCCCTTGTCACTGACGCGCCACCCGGTGGCGCGTCTGGCCTTCCGCCCCTTCTTCCTGCTGGCGGCGCTGTTCAGCGTGCTCTCCCTGGTGGTGTGGTTCGCCTTCTGGCACGGCGACATCCTGCTGCGCCCCCACGGCGGGCTGATGTGGTGGCACCAGCACGAGATGCTCTTCGGCTTCGCCACCGCCGTGGTGACCGGCTTTCTGCTCACTGCGGTGCAGAACTGGACCGGGCGGCGCAGCCTGCACGGCGGGCCGCTGCTGGGCCTGGTGGCGCTGTGGCTCGCCGCGCGGGGACTGATCGCCTTTCCGGCGGGGCTGCCGGGGTGGCTGATTGTCACCGTCGACGTGGCCTTCCTGCCGGTGGTGGGCATCGTGATGGCGCGCCTGGTGATCGCCGCTCAGCGCTGGCGCAACCTGATCTTCCTGCCGGCACTGGGGCTTCTGACCCTGGCCAATCTCGGCATGCACCTGGGCGTGCTCAACGGCGAGGCGGCGCTGATTCGCCAGTCGGCCTACCTGGCTGTGCTTCTGGTCACTCTGCTGATGGTGGTGGTGGGCGGCCGGGTGATCGCCATGTTCACCGCCAACCGCCTGGGTCTGACCCGCCGGCCGCCGATCGCGGCGCTCGAGTACGCGAGCCTCGGCAGCGTCATGGCGGTGGTGCTGGCGATGCTGCTGGCGATGCTGGGCCTGGCCCTGCCGGCGCCCCTGCTGGCGAGCCTGATGGGGCTGGCCGCCCTGGCCAATGCCGTGCGCCTGGCGCGCTGGGGCGGCCAGCACAGCTGGCGCGAACCGCTGCTGTGGGGGCTGCATGCGAGCTATGCCTTCATCCCCGTGGGGCTGGCGATGTGGGCCCTGTCGCTGTTCGGCGCCTTCCGCACCGACGTGGCGGTGCACGCCCTGACCATCGGCGGCATGGGGACCATGATGCTGGCGATGATGGCGCGCGTCTCGCTGGGGCACACCGCGCGCCAGATCCGCACTCTGCCGGGCATCGGCGTGGCGCTGGGGCTGATGGTGGCGGCCGCGCTGCTGCGCTCGCCGGTGCTGGCGCTGTTCCCGCAGATCACCCACTGGACCTACAACCTGGGCATCATCTTCTGGTGCCTGGCCTACGGCGTCTTCCTGTTCCACTATACGGGGCCGCTGCTGGCGCCCCGCCCCGATGGCGAGGACGGCTAGCCCCAGCCGTGGTCGCAGCCAGGAGGCCGACGTGATCGAGCACTACGCCCTGATCAAGCACCTGCACATGACCACCGCGGCGCTGAGCCTGGGGTTCTTCCTGGTGCGGGCGGCCTGGTCGGTGCGCGAATCCTCGCTGCTGCAGCGGCGCTGGGTGAAGGTGCTGCCGCACCTCAACGACAGCCTGCTGCTTGTCCTCGGCGTGCTGCTCGCGGTGATGCTGGGGATGTGGCCCCACCAGCACCCCTGGCTCGCCGCCAAACTCGTCGCCCTGCTGGCCTACATCGGTCTGGGCACGCTGGCGATCAAGCGCGGCCGCACCCCCGCCCGGCGTGCGCTGGCGGCGCTGGCGGCGCTGGCGACCTTCGCCTACATGCTCGGTGCCGCCATCCACCACCACCCGCTCTCCTGGCTGGCGCTGCTGTAAGCTGGCTGACGCGCGCCGGGCGGCTATACTGAGGTCGCGTCGAATCGTCACTGGTCAGGAAGGATGAACCCATGAGCGATCACCAACTCCCCAGCGGTGCCGGCAAGGTGGCCGAGGATTACCCCGAGGTCTGGGACGCATTCCAGGCGCTGGGTAAGCGCTGCGCCGAGAGCGGGCCGCTGGATGCGCGCACCCGCCGGCTGGTCAAGCTAGCCCTGGCGGTGGGCACCGGCTCCGAAGGGGCGGTCCACTCCCACGTGCGACGCGGCCTGCGCGAGGGCATCGAGCCCGAAGCCCTGCGCCAGGTGGCGCTGCTGGCCATCCCCACCCTGGGGCTGCCGGCCAGTGTCGCCGCCCTGACCTGGATCGATGACATCCCCGAGGGCTGAGGCCGCCGGCCGTCGTGCCCCCGGCCTGCGACATCGTGTCGCGAGCCGTCAGGTGGCGCCATGGTCGCTACCCTGGCGCTTCCTTCCCCCAATTTGATCAAGGTCAATGCCCCTCTGGTGCGGCTCCTGCTACTCTAAACATGCATAACAGATGCATGTTTAATAAAGGGGTGGGACCGGTCGCCTTCGGCCGCGGGTCCCGCAAATGCCAAGCAAGCAAGGGGGGATGGCCCATGACCGAAGGCCTCACCAAGGCAGCGGCCCGCAATATCTTCTATGGCGGCTCGCTGTTTTTCTTCCTGTTGTTTACCGCGCTGACGGCGCACAGCCATTGGTACATGGTGAACACGTCCACCGACAGCGAGGGTCTGACCGACTCCGTCGAGCTCGGCAAGCACGTCTGGGAAGAGAATATGTGCATCAACTGCCACAGCATCATGGGCGAGGGGGCCTACTTCGCGCCCGAGCTGGCCAACGTCTGGGAGCGCTATGGCGGTCACGACAACCCGGAAGGGGCGCGCATGGCGCTGACGGCCTGGATGCGTGCCCAGCCGACCGGGGCGGAAGGGCGTCGCCAGATGCCGTACTTCGACCTCAGCGACGAAGAGATGAACGCGCTGATCGACTTCCTCAAGTGGACCGACTCCATCGACGATCAGGATTGGCCACCGCACCCCGCGGGCTGAAGCGGCGTGACGTGAGTCCGGGTTGATGACGCAAGGAGAACGATACCGATGAAATACGAAACCCAGAAGGTGGCCCAGCCATTCTTCATGGTGGCCATGGCGCTGTTCGCCCTACAGATCGTCTTCGGTCTGCTGGCGGCCACCGTCTATATCGCCCCCAACTTCATGGCCGACCTGATGCCCTTCAACATCATGCGGGTCAGCCATACCAACCTGCTGATCGTGTGGTTGCTGCTCGGCTTCATGGGCGCGACCTACTACCTGATGCCCGAAGAGGCCGAGCAGGAGATTCACAGCCCCGGCCTCGCCTACCTGCAGCTGGGCATCTTCGCCTTTGCCGGTGCGGCGGCCCTGGTGGGCTATCAGTTCGGCATCCATGAAGGCCGCGAGTTTCTCGAGCAGCCGTTCTGGATCAAGGTGCTGATCACCATCTCCTACCTGATGTTCCTGTTCAACACCAGCATGACCCTGCTCAAGGGGCGCAAGACGGCCATCAACCTGGTCCTGATGCTGGGTCTGTGGCTCGCGGCGGTGTTCTGGCTGTTCGCCTTCTACAACCCCTCCAACCTGGCGGTGGACAAGCTCTACTGGTGGTGGGTCGTGCACCTCTGGGTCGAGGGCGTGTGGGAGCTGATCATGGCCTCGCTGCTCGGCTACCTGCTGATCAAGATGTCCGGCGTCGACCGCGAGGTCATCGAGAAGTGGCTCTACGTCATCGTCGGCCTGTCGCTGTTCTCGGGCCTGCTGGGCACCGGCCACCACTACTACTGGATCGGCGCGCCGAGCTACTGGCAGCCCATCGGCAGCATCTTCTCCACCCTCGAGGTGATCCCCTTCTTCGCCATGGTGGTGTTCGCCTTCTACATGTTCTGGAAGGGCAGCCGTAACCATCCCAACAAGGCCGCCATGCTGTGGGCCCTGGGTTGCCCGACCATCGCCTTCTTCGGCGCCGGCGTGTGGGGCTTCATGCACACCCTGTCGTTCATCAACTACTACACCCACGGCACCCAGGTCACCGCGGCCCACGGCCACCTGGCCTTCTACGGTGCCTACGTGATGTTGATCCTGGGCATCATCACCTATGCGATGCCGCAGCTGCGCCGCGTGCAGCCGTACAACCAGGTGCTGAACATGTGGGGCTTCTGGATCATGACCTCGGCGATGTGTTTCATGACCTTCACCCTGACCTTTGCCGGTGTCGTGCAGACGCACCTGCAGCGAGTGCTGGGCATGAACTACATGGAGGTGCAGAGCCAGCTCGACCTCTTCTACGTCATGCGCCTCGGCTCCGGTGTGGCCGTGACCCTGGCCGCCGTGATGCTGCTCTATTCGTTCTTCGGCCCGTCGCGCGAGCAGGTGCCGGCCACCAGCAAGCCGCTGACCGCCGCCGAGTGATCGAATGTCGGCGGGGCGTGCGCGCCCCGTCGACCCTTTCCCCTGGAGTGACCCCATGTCCCATACCGCGACCGCTTCCGCTCAAGCCTTCGAGCAGGAACTGCCCTACTACGAACCGGTCGGCAACGAGTGTGCCCTGTTCGAGCAGGCGTACCGCCAGCGGCTGCCGCTGCTGCTCAAGGGGCCGACCGGCTGCGGCAAGACCCGCTTCGTCAGCCACATGGCCGCCAAGCTCGGCCGACCGCTGTTCACCGTGTCGTGCCACGACGACCTGACCGCCGCCGACCTCACCGGTCGCTACCTGCTGCAGGGCGGGGAGACGCGCTGGGTCGACGGCCCGCTCACTCGCGCCGTGCGCGAGGGCGGCATTTGCTACCTCGACGAGGTGGTCGAGGCGCGCAAGGACGTCACGGTAGTGCTGCACCCGCTCACCGATGACCGCCGCCTGCTGCCGCTGGAGCGTACCGGCGAGCTGCTCGAGGCGCCGGACGATTTCATGCTGGTGGTCTCCTACAACCCCGGCTATCAGCACATTCTCAAGTCGCTCAAACCGAGCACCCGCCAGCGCTTCGTGGCCATGTCGTTCGACTTCCCGCCGCCCAAGGCGGAGTGCGAGATTGTCGCCCGCGAGAGCGGCCTCGCCTACGACCGCTGCGCCGCCCTGGTCAACCTGGCCTCGCGGCTGCGCGCCATGAAGGGCCAGGACCTGGAAGAGGGCGTCTCCACGCGCCTGCTGGTCTACTGCGCCACCCTGATCGCCGCCGGCATGCCGATTCTGGAGGCCACCTGCGCGACCCTGGTGGAACCCCTCACCGACGATCAGGACGTGCAGGACGGCTTGCTGGAAGCCATCAAGGCCACCTTCGGCTGAGCGCCGGTGCTCAGCCGGAACGAGTAGGAGCCCGCCATGCTGGATTTTCTCGAGGTCGAGGAGTTCGTCGGCCGCCACTGGCACCGCTGGGCCTCCAGCGCGACCAGCTACCCGGACCACCCCGAAGCGGCGGTGCGACTGGATGACCTGCGCACCCTGCTCGGGGTTTTCTTTCGCAGCGGCGGCGGAGAGTCCGGCGTCGAGGTGGCCGCCATCGCCCGGCGCAACTCCCGGCACCGGCTGTCGCTGCGCCAGCGTCTGGGCCTCGACGAGGAGGCGCTCGACCAGGCACGCCGCGACGAGGAGCACCTGCTGCTGCCGCCGCGTATCGCTCTTTTCCCCGAGGCGGCCCTGAACCGCGACCTCTACCTCTGGCTCACCGCCTACCTGGCGACCGGCGAGCGCGCCGAGGGCGCCGCCGACCCGCTGCAGAACGACCTGCTGGTGCTGCGCACGGCGCGTCGTACCACCCGGGCCGTGCTCGAGCGCTTCCCGGGTCTGGCCGAGCGCCATGCCCGACTCTGTCAGGCACTGCTCGCGGTGCGCCCGCAACGCAAGCGCCTGCCGCCCATGGAGGCGGCGCTGGAGGCGGTGCTGCTTGCCCAACTCGGTGCGCCGGTGCCCGACGACGGCTGGGCCGGCGCCATGCAGCGTGCCGTGACCGACGACACCCTGTCCCTTGACGATTTCCAGACCCCGCGCGGCTACCGGCCGCCGCTGCCGGTGCCGCTGTGGGGGCAGGTGGTGACGCTGGGCACCCGCGACGGCGCCCGCGAGGACGTCGCCGATGATGCGGATATCCCCCTGCGGCGCAGCCAGCCGCAGGATGACGGCGGCAAGCGCCAGGCCGACCGCCGCGAGCAGGACCAGGCCAACCGCGACGATCCGCTGATGCTCAACGCCTCGGAGAAGATGCTCTCCTGGGCCGAGATGGTGAACCTCAACCGCCACGTCGAGGACGAGGAGGAGGAGACCGCCCGGGAGGCCGCCGACCAGATGGAAGAGATCGTGCTCAGCCCCAACCGCAAGCAGGCGGCTTCGCGGCTCAAGCTCGATCTCGATCTGGCGCCCGACGAGGCGACCGGCGGCCGCCTGGCCGGCCGACACACCTATCCCGAGTGGCACCACCGCAAGCAGGTCTACCTGCCCGATCACTGCGTCGTCCACAGCGACGTGCAGAGCGAGGAGGGCGAGGACTGGGAGCCCGACGAGGCGACCCGGCGCCGCATTCGCCGCGTGCGCCGCGAGTTCGAGGCGCTGCGTCCGCGGCGCGAGATTCTGCGCGGCCAGCTTGACGGCAGCGAGCTCGACATGGACGCGGTGATCCGCTCGCGCTGCGACCTGGCGGCCACCGGCGAGGCCAGCGACCGGATCTACCTGTCGGCGCGCGAGCAGGCCCGCGACCTGGCCGTGTCGATCCTCATCGACGTCTCGCTCTCCACCGAGGCGTGGCTGGAGGATCGCCGCGTGCTCGACGTCGAGAAGGAGGCGCTGCTGGTACTGGGGCACGGCCTGGCCGGCTGCGGCGACGACTACGCCATCCACTGCTTCACCTCGCACCGCCGCCACAAGGTGTGGGTCAACACCCTCAAGGGCTTCGAGGAGCGCATGAGCGAGCGCGTCGCCCGGCGCATCGCCGCGCTGCGGCCCGGTCACTACACGCGCATGGGGCCGGCGATCCGCCACGTCACCCAGGAGCTGGCCAAGCGGCCCAACCGCCATCGCCTGCTGCTGGTGCTCACCGACGGCAAGCCCAACGACACCGACTACTACGAGGGGCGCTACGGCATCGAGGACACCCGCAAGGCGGTACTGGAGGCGCGCCAGCAGGAGGTCAAGGTATTCGGCGTCACCGTCGACAGCGAAGGCCACCAGTATGTGCCCCACCTCTTCGGGCGGGGCAGCTACGCCATCCTCAACCGCCCCGAGCACCTGTCGCTGGCGCTGCCGGATATCTACCGCCAGATCATCGGATCCTGAGGAGGCGAGATCATGTCGAATCCCCGTCTTGCCATTGCCGTGGTCACCGGCCTCGCCATCGGGCTGGCGGTGGTGCTGCCGCTCGCCTGGCTGATCAACAACCGCGACTGGGGGGTGGGCCTGATGCTGCTCGTGCCCCTCATCGTTTACGGCCTGATGCGCCTGGCCCGCGTCCTCGAGGCGTGGGCCAGGGCGAAGCCGCCGTCATCCGGACGCGAGAGGTCTCAGGAGTAGCCGATTCGCGGTTGCGCCAAGTGAAGGGCAGTGTTTCACGCAAGCCCGATCGTGGCGGCCCGTGTCGTGGCATCGCCAGGACGCTACGGTGAGACGCCCCTGGCGTAGAGACGCCTACCGGCCACGAAGGTTTGTTGCGGCTGGAGGTCGCCGTCGAGCAGGGTCACGTCGGCGTCATGGCCGACGGCCAGGCGGCCCTTGCGGTCATGCAGCCCCAGCACCCGCGCCACGTTTCCCGAGATCAGGCCCAGAGCCTGGTCGAGTGGCAGCACCGCCTCGCGGACCAGGCGTTGCCAGTCCGCGATCAGGGTGGTGTTGCCCGCCACCCGCATGCCGATATAGGCGCCCCGGGCATCGAACTCGGGCAGGCTGCCGTTGCAGTCGGAGCTCATGGTGATGCGCTCGACCGGGACGCCGCGCTGGAGCAGCCACGACACCGCGCCGAAGCCACTCAGGTCGTCCTCGTCGGCGTCGTCGAAGGCGGTCACATCCACGCTGGCGGCGAAGGCCAGCGCATAATCGGCGGCCTCCTCGAGCAGGGCGCGATGGCGGTTCACGTGGGTGGGGATCACCTGCTCGGCGGGAATCTCGGTCTCAGCGAGCAGCCGGCGCAGCGGCTCGAGCCCCCGCTGTCCGTCGCCGACATGGAAGTGGCAGATGCCGCGCTTGCCGGCCAGCATGCCGCCGACGCGTGCCTCGCTGACCAGCCGCGCGATCTCGTCCCGGCTGGGCTGGCTGGAGCGATGATCCGAGATCGCAAGCTCGCCCAAACCAATGACCTCGGGAATCCAGGCGAGGTCGCGCTGCACGTCGCCGGTGAGGGTCGGTGGCGGCACGCGATACGACCCCGTGTACATATAGGCTGCGATGCCCTCGGCCTTGAGCCCGCGCACCTTGGCGAGAAGATCCGCCGGGGAGCGGCTGATGCTGTCGGTACCCAGCACCCCCACCACGGTGGCGATGCCCATGGCGGCGATCTCCCGAGCGGTGATTTCGGGGCAACGGCTGCCGCAGCCCCCCTCGCCGCCGCCACCGGTTACGTGGACGTGCTGGTCGATAAAGGCGGGAACGGCGACGAGATCACGCGCCTCCACGACCTGGACTGGCCAGCCCCCCGGGACCTCGAGATCGCGCCCCAGCGCTGCGATGCGACCGTCGGCGATCAGTATCTCGGTGGCCTCGAGGGGCGTTGGAGCGAAAATGCGGCCGACGCGGAGCAGGGTCAGTAGTGGGGCGTCCCGAGCATCGAGAGGCATCATGGCGGCTCCCCGGTGAGGTCCGTCGCCGCCGGGGGCGCGAAGCGGCGGCCCTTCAGGCGCTCGATAGCGCCCTCGATATCGTCGATCAGCAACACCAGTAGGTCACCTTCACTGGCTTCATCGAAGGCCCGGTCGACGGCCTGGGCCTCCTCCAGGACGGTCTCGACCCGGCAGCCCCCCATCGACTCGGCACCGTCACGCAGCAGGCCAGCGGCTTCACCGATGGCCCGGCCGCGGGCGTCGGTCTCGTAGATGAAAACCACCTCGTGCATCCGGGCGAGCAGCCTACCGAGGCTGACGAGGTCCTCGTCGCGGCGATTGCCGGGCGCGCTGGCCACGCTGAGGCGTCGTCGCGCCGGGATACAGCTCACCAGCTCGCTGAGGGCCTCGAGTGCCGGCACGTTGTGCCCGTAGTCGATCAGCACCTTCATGCCGTCGGCATCGATGAGGTTGGTGCGTCCGGGGTTCTGACCGGGGGTGGGATGGAAGGTCTGCAGGCCCATCTGGATATCGGCGATGGAGAGCCCCAGGGCATAGGCGGCCGAGCTGGCGGCCAGGGCATTGGCGACATTGAAGCGGGCGTGTCCCTCGAAGGTGATCGGCACGTCCACCACCGGGATCACCTCGGCCTCGACATGGCCCTGACGCATCACGATGCGCTCATCGTGGACCGTGAAGGCCACCCCGTGGTCGCGAACATGTTGGCGGATGGGGCGTGAATCGGGGTCCAGGGTGAAGAAGATGATATCGCCCCGGGCCCACTCCTGGCCGGCCAGCACCCGGGGGTCATCGGCATTGAGCACGGCCGTACCGCCCCGGCGCACGGCGTCGATCACCACGGTCTTGCAGCGCGCCAGTTCGTCGAGGGTGTGGATATCGTGCTCGCCCAGATGGTCGCTGGCGATATTGAGCAGCACCCCGACGTCGCACTCGTCGAACCCGAGGCCACGGCGCATGATGCCGCCGCGGGCCACTTCGAGCACGGCGCATTCGACCGTGGGTTCGCGCAGCACGACGGCTGCCGCCTGGGGGCCACTGTAGTCGCCGCGCATGATGACATGGTTGTCGATCTCGATGGCGCCGGTACAGGCCATGCCCACATTGCGTCCCGCCTGGCGCAGCAGGTGCGAGAGCAGGCGCACCGTGGTTGTCTTGCCGTTGGTCCCGGTCACCGCCACGATGGGAATGCGGGCATCGGTTTCGCTGTCCGGAAACAGCATGTCGATCACAGGCTGGCCGACATCGCGTCCCTCCCCGTGGGTGGGCGACAGGTGCATGCGAAAACCGGGCCCGGCATTGACCTCGACCACGGCGGCGGACTGCTCCTCCAGTGGCCGGGTCAGGGTCTCGGCCAGCAGGTCGATGCCGATGATGTCGAGCCCGACCAGGCGCGCGATCCGCTCCGCCGCGTAGCGTACCTCCGGGTGGACGTCGTCGGTCACGTCCGTGGCCGTGCCCCCGGTGCTCAGGTTCGCCGTGGGCTTCAGGTAGACGATCTCGTTGTTCGCAATCACGCTGTGCAGGGTCAGGTTCTGCTGGTCGATCAGCCGCTGCGACTGCTCGTCCAGTTGTATCTGCGTGAGCAGATTCTCGTGCCCGACACCGCGACGCGGGTCCTGGTTTTCCCTGTCGACCAGGGCCTGCAGTGTGGCGATCCCATCGCCGATCACATGGGCCGGGCGCCGCCGGGCCGCGGCCACCAGTTTGTTGTCGATGACCAGCAGGCGATGGTCCTCGCCCCGGATGTACTGCTCGACGATCACCGCGGGGTTGCGGTGGGCGGCGATGTCGAAGGCCTCGCGCAGCGCCGGCTCATCATCGATGTTGGTGCTCACGCCGCGGCCGTGGTTGCCGATCAGCGGCTTGACCGCGACGGGGTAGCCGATGTCGCGCGCGGCGTCGAGGGCTTCATCGATGGAGGCGCAGACACGGCCGTGGGGAACCGGAATGCCGGCATCGCCGAGCACCTGCTTCGTCCAGGCCTTGTCGTCGGCAATACCGTAGCCGATCAGATCCGTATGACCGGTCACCGTTGCCTGAATCCGTTGCTGGCGGTGGCCGTGACCCAGTTGGATGTAGCTGTTCTCGTCACTCAAGCGGATATGGGGGATGCCACGCCGCTCGGCGGCTGCAACGATCGAGGCGGTGGAGGGCCCCAGTACGTGGGCGTCGCGTACTGCCTTGAGGCGGGCGATGATCGCCGGCATGTCGATCTCGCCGCCATGAAACAGCCGAGTGACCAGCTCGACGGCTTCGACCCCGGCCGCCAGGCCGCAGGCTTCGTCCCGGTAGCGGTAGACGACGTTGTAGATCCCCGGCTCGTAGCTGTCGATGGTCTTGCCGTAGCCGACCGAAAAACCGATCAGGTTCTGGAGCTCGATCGCCACATGCTCGACGACGTGGCCGGCCCAGGTGCCGCGTTCCAGTCGCTCCACGAAACCGCCGGGTCGGCCGACCGAGCATCGGTGCTCCTGCAGGGTGGGCAATATCCCGAGGAGGCGTTCGACGATGCCGGGAACCCTGTCGCTGGGTCGTTCCTCGAGGTCTCCGATGTCCAGGCGCAGGAAGATGGCCGGGTAGCGGCTGTAGTAGTTCGGCCCGCGCAGGGCCCGGTGCTCGAGGATGTTCATCGGCAAGCCTCCAGCAGGGCGTCGAGCTCCTCGGCGACGAGATAGCGACGCGCCTCGATATCATATCCATGGCCGCTGACCATCGCATGCAGGATTATGTTCTCGATGGCTACCGGCTCCCCCATCGATAAATCGGCGATGTTGGAACTCGCCAGGTCGCGACTGTCGATGAGGATGACATGGCCCGTGCCGATGGCTTCGAGAACCCGGTTCTGATGAATGATCACCGCGGCATCCTCGCCCAGCCCCACGCCCAGGTACTCCGGGTTGGTTGCCCCGACCTCCATCAGGCGCGTGAAGCGTCCGCGCTCGAGGAAGTGGCTGTCGATGATCAAGCCTTCGACGAGTCCGAGGCCGAAGGTCATGTTGACGGCGCCCTTGCGCAGGGCATCGGCGGCCGTGCCGTTGTAGATCATGGTGCCCGGCATGGCCGCCGCGCCGGCACTGGTTCCGGCCACTACCGCGCCCTCCTTCAAGCGGTGGCGGATCGCGGTCAGGGTCGCCGAGCCGCCCAGCACGTTGGTCAGGCGGAGCTGATCCCCGCCGGTGAAGAAGATGACGCCGCTCTGCTCGATCAGGCGGACGGTGTCGGCCTCGGCCGCCTGGCGGCGGTCACGGATGGCCAGGGAATGGACGCGGCTGGCGCCCAGGCGAGAGAAGGCCGCTTCGTAGTCGGGCAGCACCTCGTCGGGAATGCTGCTCGCCGTGGCGATGACGGCGACCTCGTCATGGCCCTGGGGTGCCAGGGCAAAGACCTGTCTCAGGATCTCGAGATCGGAGGTCCTGTCCTCGGCTCCGCCGATGGCCACGATGCGGCCAGGTGCCACGGTGCGTTGGGAAGCCATAACCTGTTCGTCGCCCAGCGACGCTTTTGAGCAAACGCAGAAGCCACGTCCGCGTGAGTCAGGTGCCGAATGGCATAATGCTTGCCACCTACACTTTTACTTATAACAGTCATCCCGGCGCGGGGCACGTTATCGCTGCCGCTTGCGTCATCATGGGAGGCGAATCGATACCGCTGCTTGCCAGGTGTTGCCACCGGCAGGCTTGAGCCACAGAAGTGGTGCCTTGGGGCTGAACTCGGCCTCAGACCAGGCCCAGCCGCGGCGCCGCGTAGCCGGCGCCGATCAGCGCCAGGGTGAAGATCACTAGCCCCACGAAGGTGCCCTTCCAGGCTGGGGTGGCGGCGCGCAGGTTGAGATAGACCATCAGCAAGCGCTGGGCCTTGAAGCCGGTGACGATCAGTACCAGTGCGGCCGACCACAGCGGCAGCGGTGCCCAGCTGCCCTGGTCGAGGCGTGCCGAGAGCATGGCGATGAGCGTCAGCCCCATCAGCGTCAACCAGGTGGCGAGCAGGCGGCGGGTGCCGGGCAGTGCGGTCATGGTCACCTCAGCAGATAGATCAGCGGGTAGAGCAGGATCCAGATCAGGTCCACCATGTGCCAGAAGGCGGCGGCGGTTTCCACGTTGTCGACGCTGGTGCGCCAGGTCACCAGCGCCAGCAGCCCCAGGCCAAACAGCACGTGGGCGAAATGGAAGGCGGTCAGGCCGTAGTAGAAGCCGAAGAATAGATGGGTGTCGGGGGTGATGCCGGCAGCGAACTTGTCGGCGTACTCGACCACCTTGACCACCCCGAACAGCACGCCCAGCGCCATGCTCGCCGCCAGCCACTGGCGGGCGCGGCGCCGCCGGTCGCCGCTGATGGCCTCCACGGCCAGCGCCACGCACAGGCCGCTGGTCAGCAGCACCAGGGTGTTGAGCCCGCCCATCAGCGGGTCGAGCGACTGCTGGGCGGCATTGAAGGCGGCCACGTCCGTGGCGCGCTGCCAAGCGTAGAGAGCGAAGAAAGCCGTGAAGACCAGCATCTCGCTGAGTATCAGCACCCACATCAGCGGGTTGCCGGGCAGCGCCGAGAGCGGCCCCCAGCCGGGGTTGGGCAATGCCGCTACTCCCGGGTGGTCGCGGGATGACATGCTCAGCCCTCCCGCTGGAACTCGTGGCAGGCCGCCTCGCTGCTGAGCTTCCAGCCCGCCCAGGCGAAGAGCGCCGCCAGCAGGGTGGCCAGCATGATGAGGGCGCCGAGCATGCCGGTGAGCCCGGCACCGGGGGTGCCGGACGTCACCGCTGCGCTGGTGGCGGTTTCTGGCAGCAGGCTAAAGGTCAGGGGTGTCAGGGCCGCCCCGCCCAGCACGGCGACGAAGCCCGCTGCCAGCAGGATGAGAAAGGCGCGGCGTGCCCAGGAACGGCGCTGCAGCAGGGCGATGGCCAGTCCCAAGGTGAGCAGGGCCCCGGCCAGCAGCAGCCCGGCCAGGGCCTGGCTGCGCTCGAGCAGCCAGGCGACACCGCCGGTCAGCCCGCCGCTGCCGGGTTCGACGGCCAGCAGCACGGCGAGGCGATCGCCGGGCAGCAGGGCCAGGCCGAGCAGGGCGATCGTCAGGGCGGCGAAGGCGATGAAGCCCCAGGCGATGCCGGTGATGGCGATCGAACGGCCGGGGAGAACGGGTGTCAGGGTCGATGCGTTCATGATACGCCTCCGCGTTAATCGCTCAGGCTGACGGAGGCACCGCCGAGCCACAGGCTTCTGGGCGCGTCGATGGCACGGCCGTTCATCAGGCGGTGAATGCCCACCCCGCAGCGTCCCACCATCCAGATCAGGCAGGCCGTGAAGAAGCCATAGCCCAGCGCCCAGGGCGCCCAGGCCGGCAGGCTGAGCCAGCCGAGCAGCTGCCAGGCGATCAGGCAGAGCGCGGCACCGGCGATGCCCAGCCAGAAGGTGCGAATCTGGAATTGCAGGTGGCTGGCCACCCAGTCGGCGGCGTGGCGACGGCGCAGGTGGGCCAGGAGCACGCCCAGGGGCGCCGTGACCACGGCCATGATGCTGCCCAGAAAGAGCATGTAGACCACCGCCGCGAGCTTCTTGCCGCGTTCATCGGTGGCAGGGATATCGGAAGTCAGAGGCGCGGATGGCGAGGGCATGGCCACCTCCAGGTCGCAGGGTTGCCGGTCGGGCGCAACCTCGCCGGCGGCGAGGAGCGTCATTGCTGTCGACACTATGCCGCAGGGTGTTGCCTCTGTCCTTGTCACGGATCAATACCCGAGCCGAGGGCTCGGGTATTGGGGGCGGGCAAATTGTCGCAAGCTCAGGATCGCTCGAGCGATTCGCTACTGGCAGCAGGCCGGTCGTGCATCAGCGATTCGCCGATGACGGTGGCCTGGTGGTAGGCGTCGCGGGTCAGCATCGGCACACGCCGTTCGGTCCACCACATCCATACGATGGAAACCAGCGTCACGCCGAAGCAGAGCATCCACACCGTGGTGGCCACGCCGGTGAGATCGACCAGGGCACCGAACATGATCGGCAGCAGAAAGCCGCCCAGCCCGCCGGCCAGGCCGACAATGCCGGAAACCAGGCCGAGATTCTCGTGATAGTCGTTGGAAAGGTACTTGAACACCGAGGCCTTGCCGATGCCCCAGGCGATGCCCACCACGAAGAGTGCGGTGGTGAACAACCACACCGGAATGCCGAAGCCGAACTCCACCATGCCCTCGCCGCCGGCCGTCGTCACGCGGTACTGGGTCTCCGGATAGGACATGATGAAAAGGGCCACCAGGCTCGCCCACATGCACGCCCAGGTAACGGTGTGGGCGCCGAAGCGGTCGGAGAGCCAGCCGCCGAAGGCACGAATCACGCCGGAGGGCAGCACGAAGATGGTGGCGATCAGCGCGGCGAGCTGGATTCCCAGGCCGTATTCATTCATGTAGTACCGGGTCAGCCACAGCGAGACGCCCACGTAGCCGCCGAACACCACCGAATAGTACTGGCAATACTTCCACACCTTGGGATCGTTGAGCACCTTGACCTGCTCACGGAGGGAAACGCGATCGGCATTGCGGTGCGTCGGGTTGGAGTAGGTGAAGAACCAGAAGACGATCGCCGTGATCAGCATGATGGCGGCGTAGAGGTTGGGCACCGCCTGCCAGCCGAGCACCACGATCACCGTGGGGGCGATGAACTTGGTCACCGCGGCTCCTGCGTTGCCGGCGCCGAAGATGCCCATGGCCAGCCCCTGGCGCTCCTTCTCGAACCACTTGGCGGTGTAGGTGATGCCCACCGAGAAGGAGCCGCCGGCCAGGCCGATGAGGGCGCCGAGGATGAGCAACTGCCAGTATTGGGTGGCGAACTGCACCATCCAGATGGCCGGCACGATGAGCACCAGGATGATGAAGAAGACCGGGCGGCCGCCGTAGCGGTCGGTCATGGCCCCCAGAGGCAAGCGGGTGAGCGAGCCCGTGAGGATGGGCACTGCGGTGAGGATGCCGAACTGCGTGCCGTTGAGACCGAGTTCCTCGGCGATGGGTACGCCGATCTCGCCGAACATCGTCCACACCATGAAACACATGGTGAAGGCGAAGGTGTTGGCAGCGAGCACCGAATACTGCTTGAAGCGCTGCGAAGCCATGCTTTCTCCTTTGCGGTTGGAGGGACATCGTGCGACGACCGCCACAGCGGCCATCGCACGTCGGATCGCGTCATCCGCCCTGCTGGAGTTTGAGCTGAGCCTGCTCCTGCTGCTCGATCATGCGGTCGACGGAGGAGACGTAGTACTCCTCGTCGAAGGCCCCTTCCGGCTCCTTGAGCCACACCAGGCAGATCAGCCAGCTAAGGAAGGCCCCGGTGGCGATGATGTAGAAGAACTGGGTGGGCGTGACGAAGGTGAAGATGGTCAGGTAGACCACCGCTCCCACGTTGCCGTAGGCGCCGGCCATGCCCGAGATCTGGCCGGTGATGCGGCGCTTGATCGAAGGAATGATGCCGAAGGTCGCCCCTTCCGCTCCCTGTACGAAGAAGGAGGTGAAGATGGTGATGGCGATGGCGATGATCAGCGGCCAGCTGGCATCGAGCAGGCCCATCAGCACGAAGCCGATGCCGATGCCGAACATGTAGCTGAGCATCACGAAGCGGCGGTTGCCCAGGCGGTCGGAGACCAGCCCGCCCATGGGGCGCGCCACCAGGTTGACGAAGGCGAACGAGGCGGCGATCAGGCCGGCGGCGGCAGCGCTGAGGCCCCAGGTCTGCTCGAAGAACATCGGC
Source organism: Halomonas sp. NO4 (assembly GCF_010994375.1). GTDB lineage: Bacteria > Pseudomonadota > Gammaproteobacteria > Pseudomonadales > Halomonadaceae > Halomonas. The sequence goes on along the minus strand of NZ_WHMA01000003.1, from coordinate 57,562 downwards.
AGCATGGAGACCACAGCCAGCTCGGCACCGAAGTTGGCGAAGTAGGTGCTGTTGAGCGCGGCCACGCTATTGAAGGAGTATCGGTCGTCTTCCGGTACGCCCTTCTTGAGAAGCGGCACGTTGACGCGCAGGATCTGCACGATCTGGTAGGCGACCACGGCGACGATGGCCAGGTAAGCGATGACCGCACCGGTGGTGGAGAGGTAGCCCAGGTTCTGGATGCGCCACACCAGGATGCCCAGCACGCCGACCAGCGGGATGGTCCACAGGATCAGCTTGATCATGTCGCCCCAACTGCTCACCTCCATGGCCAGTGCCTTGCGCGGCTTGCGGTGCGCCTTGGCATCGGGGCCGTCGGTGATGGCGAACCAGTAGTAGACGCCGTAGACGGCCATGACGACGGCGCTCTGGGCGATGGCCCAGCGCCAGCCGTCGGCGCCGCCGTACCAGGTGATGGCGATGGTCGGCAGGGTCATGGCGGCGGCGGCGGAGCCGAAGTTGCCCCAGCCGGCGTAGAAGCCCTCGGCGAAGCCGATGTGCTTGGGCTTGAACCACAGCGCCGTCATGTGGATGCCCACCACGAAACTGGCGCCCACGGAGCTCAGCACCAGGCGGGCGATCAGCAGCTGAGTCATGGTATCGCCGAAGGCGAACACCAGGGCGGGGATCGACATGCTCACCATTAGCACCGAGAAGACCCGGCGCGGGCCGAAGCGGTCGAGCGCCATGCCGACGATGATGCGCGCCGGAATGGTCAGTGCCACGTTGCAGATGGCGAACAGCTTGAGGTCGTCCGCCGTCAGCCAGTCCACGCTCTTGAGCATGCTGCTGGCCAGCGGCGCCATGTTGAACCAGACGTAGAAGGTGATGAAGAAGGCGATCCAGGTCAGGTGCAGGGCCCGGATCTCGGGGGTGCGAAACTTGAATAGGTCGGCGACTTTCATGGTCGTGTCATCCTGATCTCGCGGAGGAAGGAGCCTGGAACCCGGTTTCAGGGGCTGGGAAAGATCAGCAGAGGACACTCCACTCGCCGGGCGAGGAAGGAGCTGACGCTGCCGAAGGTCATGTAGTCGAGCTCGTCGACGAAGTAGCTCAGCGACTGGGCGATGATGCCGCCGTCGGGCTTGTTGCTGTGGCGAGCGATGACCAACAGATCGGGTCGGTGCTTCTGGGTGGCGTGCAGCAGCATCTTGCGCGCGTCACCTTCGGCGAGACTCCAGTCGACGTCGAAGCCTTCCCGGGTGGCGAAGTCGGCACCTTCCTGAAGCGCCTTCTTGAGTTGGTCGACCTCTTCCTGGAAGAGGTCCTCGTTGGCGTCGGTGGCGTCGCGCGGGTTCTCGGCGACCCCCACCAGCATCAGCAGCGGCGCATTGCAGCGGAACATGCCGACCGTCTGGGCGAGCGCCAGCTTGGCGTTACGTGAGCCGTCATAGGCGATCATGATCTTCATGACTTACCTCCGTGTGAGACGGACTTTCGAGTGACCGTGCCCGGGCTCGGGCGAGGGGGCACGGTCGTGACGGCGCCAGGGCGGGTCGCTGTTAGGGGTTCTTGATCTCGGCGTTCGGGCGCAGGTAGAACCACCAGTTCACCACCAGGCAGATCGCGTAGAAGATCGCGAAGCCGTACATGGCGAGTTCCGGGGTGCCCAGCTTGATCTGCTCGCCCATCACCCGCGGGGCGATGAAGGCGCCGTAGGCGGCCACGGCGGAGGTCCAGCCCAGCACCGGGCCCTTCTGCTGCTGGTCGAAGATCACGCCGATGGTGCGGAAGGTGGAACCGTTGCCGATGCCGCTGGCGGCGAACAGCACGATGAACAGCGTGAGGAACATCCAGAAGTACTGGTTGGGGTCGGTCGAGTTGTAGGCCAGCATCATCACGTAGCCCACGGCCGCCGAGGCGATCACCATGATCACCGAGATCACCTGGGTGACGATGGAGCCGCCCAGCTTGTCGGAGATCCAGCCGCCCACCGGACGGATCAGGGCGCCGACGAAGGGGCCCATCCAGGCCCAGGTCAGGGCGCTGGGCGCGTCGGGGTTGGCGATGCGGGTGACGCTGCCGTCGGCAGCGACTTCCATCATGTTGCCGAAGATGACGGTGATGGAGAGCGGCAGGGCCGCCGAGAAGCCGATAAAGGAGCCGAAGGTGGCGATGTAGAGCACCGTCATCGACCAGGTGTGCTTGTTGGAGAAGATGGCAAACTGCTTCTGGATGTTGGCGCGGATCTGGCCGGGCAGCAGGCGCAGCAGGGCGAGCGTCAGGCCGATGGTCAGCGGCAGGGCGACCCACATGTTGAGCCAGCCCAGCGCCACCACGCCGGCGATGGCGGTGAGCATGCCCACGCCGTAGAGCCCCAGGATCTTGCCGAAGGCCGCCACGGGGCTGCCGGGGTTGGGGGTGATGTCGCGGATGTTGTTCATGCCGAACCAGCCGGCGAAGGCCAGCGGAATCAGGAAGACCAGCCAGACGAAGCCGGCATTCTGGATCCAGGTTTCGGTTCCCGCCTCGATGCGGCCGATCAGGGTGCCGCTGGCTTGCTGCAGCTCCATGGGAGCGCCGGCGATGGCGCCGAAGATGCCCACCGTCATCACCAGCGGAATCAGGATCTGCATGGTGGTCACGCCAAAGTTGCCCAGCCCGGCGTTCATGCCCAGGGCGTAGCCCTGCTGTTTCTTCGGGTAGAAGGTGGAGATGTTGCTCATCGAGCAGGCGAAGTTGCCGCCGCCGATGCCCGAGAGCAGAGCCAGCGCCTGGAACACCCAGAAGGGCGTGCCCGGGTTCATCAGCGCCAGGCCGGTGCCCGCGGCGGGGAGCATCAGCAGCGCCGTGGTCAGGAAGATGGTGTTGCGCCCGCCGGCGATACGGATCATGAAGGAGGCGGGAATGCGCAGGGTGGCGCCGGAAAGGCCGGCAATGGCCGTCAGCGTGAACAGCTGGTCGACGCTGAACGGAAAGCCGAGGTTGCGCATCTGGGTGGTGATCATGCCCCACATCAGCCAGACCGCGAAGCCCATCAGCAGGCTGGGGATGGAGATCCACAGGTTGCGCGTGGCGACCTTCTTGCCCTCGCGTTCCCAGAAAGCGTCGTTCTCGACGTCCCAGTGTTCGAGGTCGGCATTCTTCCTGCCGGATGCGACCCTGCCCAGGTCGGCATTGGTGTTGGCCATGGTGGTTTCCCCTGATGGTGAGTCCGTCGATGCCCGGCTTGCACCCTGAGGCCTGACCGGGATCAATTCAGTCCAGATGATCGAAAGATACGACGCCGCTCGAGGCGGTGAAACCGGCCGAAATGGCAGCAAAATCAGGGAAATACCCCTTGAGGGGTAGCAGGGGTATTTTTATAACTCACTGTCTTGAATGGTGTTTGAAAAACCGACAGGCAAAAGAAAGGCGCCCTGTCGGCGCCGCGAAGTCATTGGAGGTATCCACACAGAACCCGTTCTTACCTCTCTCGTTTTCCTACCGGTCGATGCCTTCCTGGACGGCCCACACCGCCGCCTCCACCCGCGAGCGCAGGTTGAGCTTCTTGAGCAGGTGCTTGACGTGCACCTTCACCGTGCCCTCGGTGATGTCGAGCTTGCGGGCGATCAGCTTGTTGGAGAGCCCGGCAGCCAGCTCGCGCAGGATTTCGCGCTCGCGCTGGGTGAGGCTGTGGATATCGGGGGTGGCGGGCTGGGCGCGCTGGTTGCGCAGTGCTTCGGCGAGCAGGGCGGTGAGGCTTTCGCTCACCACCATGCGGCCCAGGGCGGCCTGGCGCAGCTGGCGGACCATCTCCTCGGGCTCCATGTCCTTGAGCAGGTAGCCGTCGGCGCCGCCGCGCAGGGCTGCCACCAGGTCCTCCTCGTGGTCGGAGACGGTGAACATCACGATGCGTCCGGCGAAGCCCGCCTCGCGCAGCGCCTTGAGCGTCTGGATGCCGTCCATGCCCGGCATGTTGAGGTCGAGTAGGATCATGTCCGGGTCGAGCTCGCCGGCCAGGCGCACGCCCTCGGCGGGCTCGCCGGTGTCACCGACCAGTTCGAGGTCGTCCTCCAGCTCGAGCAGCTGACCCACGCCACGGCGCAGCAGCGGGTGGTCGTCGATGATCAGGATGCTGGCGGGTGTCTCTTGGCTTGGCTGGCCCATGATGGCGTCTCAGTCTCCTTGCTCGTGAAGGTGGGGGGAAGTCGTCGGCTGGCGGGTGATGAGGCGCGCCGTCTGCGGCGTGAAGATCAGTTCGACGCGAGTGCCGCCGCCGGGGCGATTGGCGATCTCCAGTTCGCCGCCCAGGGTATGGGCGCGATCGCGCATGATCACCAGCCCATAGTGCATGGGCGGCGAGGCATCGTCGGCCAGGCCCACGCCGTCGTCCTCGATGCGCAGCCGGATCCGCGCCTGCTCGAAGCGAACGGTGACGGCCGCCCAGTGCGCCTCGGCGTGCTTGTGGGTGTTGCTGAGCGCCTCGCGGGCGATCTGCAGCACGTGAATCTCCTCGTTGGGGTTGAGCAGGTGGGGCGGCACGTCGTAGTGCAGCTCCACAGGCGCGCCCATGCGTTCGGTGAACTCCTCGGTGGCCTGACGCAGCGCCGACTGCAGTCCCGGGCCCTCCAGCTTGAGGCGGAAGGTGGTGAGCAACTCGCGAAGTTGGCGATAGGCGCTGTTGAGGCCGGTGCGCAGCTCGTCGAACACCGCGGCCTGGGTTTCGCGCGGGGCGTCCTTGGCCTGCATGCGCTCCAGTCGCGCCACCTGCATCTTGAGGTAGGAGAGCGACTGGGCCAGGGAGTCGTGGAGCTCCCGGGCGATCACGGTGCGCTCGTTGATCAGCGAGATCTGCTGCTCCTCCTCGATACGCCGCTGCAGGTAGACCGCCGTGGCCAACTGGTCGGCCAGGGCGTTGAGCAGGCGGCGCACGCTGTCGGAGAGTCGCTCGCCCTTGGGATGCCAGATCTCCAGGGTGCCGAGCATCTCGTCGCCCACGCTCACCGGCAGCAGCAGACACTCGCCCTCCCCGGTGTCGCGCAGGTTGAGCGGGTGCGGCTCGAGTAGGCAGGCGTGGCAGCCGTGGTCGCGGCAGTAAGCCGGGCGCCGCGTCGAGTGGGTGGCAAGGATGGGGATCTGGCGGTCGTCATAGGGGTCGTTGAGCGACAGCCGGATGGGTCCGATCTCCAGCAGCTGCTCGACGCGCCGCAGCATGGGAGCGGCGCTGGCGCAGAGGTCGTTGCCGCCGCCATAGAGCGAGCGGCTGCCGTCGTGCATCACCCGCATCACCTGGTTGCTGCGCTCGAGCTCCTGGGTCTTGCGCGCCACCCGCGCCTCCAGCTCCGCATAGCTGGCGGCGAGCTGCTCGGCCATGTGGTCGAAGGTGCGCCCCAGGGTAGCCAGCTCGTCGCTGCCGGTGAGCTGGGTGCGGCGCGAGAAATCGCGGCGGGTCGCTGCCCGGGCCAGGGCCAGCAGCTGACGCAGCGGCAGCACCAGATTGTGGCGGATGTCGTAGAGGGCGATGGCCACCACCACCGCCGTCAGGCCGAGAAAGAGGATCTGCAGGGCGCTGAGCAGGCGGATCTTGGCCTCGGTGTTCTCCTCGAGCTGGGTGACCATGGTGTCGATGTCGGTAACCAGGTCGTCCAGGGTGCGGTCGAGCTGGCCGCCGCGCAGCTGGCGGGTGTCGATGACCTCCTCGACTTGGGGCCCCAGCTCGTTGTGCCAGCGGGTGAGGATCAGGCGGTACTGCTGGCGAAGCTCGTGAGCCTCGGAGCGAGGGATGGCCCCGGTCAGCTCCGTGGAGGCCAGGCGCTCGCCGAAGCGTTCGGCATACACGCGCACGGCCGTCTCGTGGGCGTCGGTGGGCTGGCGCTGATAGCGCTGCAGGGCGGCGACGATCTGGTAGGTGTTCATGCGCAGCGAACCGGCCACGTTGATCGCCGCAGCATCACCCTGACTACCCCCGGCCACCGCCATGGTCACCACGATGCTGATCAGTGCCATGCCGCTGATGGCGAGCAGCGAGGCCACAATGCGGGCTACCAGGGAACGTTGCAGCAGTTTCATCGCCGGGTCGGGTCTCCACTCGGGGGCGGGATGGGCAGCGCCGGGTCTGACTATACCTCAATGCCGGCGTCGTAGGGGGAGCGACGATAGCCTACAAAGAGGTACCTCGCATGCCCTTTTGACCCTCGGGGCAGGGCTCTCGAAAATGGCTGAGACCATGCCACGGGATCCGTCGTTCATGAAACCTGCCCGGAATGGCCCGGCCCAGGGCCAGCCGATCGACTACCGAACGCTCGTGGTGGTACTGCTATCGCCGCTCGCCTTTGCGCTGGTCTTCGCCAGCTGGACCATCTTCGCCGTCCTGGGCGTGGAATTGAAAGGTGCGCTGGGCTTTGGTGAAGTGCAGTTCGCCACCCTGCTGGCCATGCCGCTGTTCACAGGCTCCCTGGCGGCGCTGCCCATGGCGGCGCTGGCCCGCCGGGTGGGCGGCCGGCGGGTGATGATCGGCTGCCTGCTACTGATCTGCCCCTTCCTGTGGGCCATCGCGAGCTCGCGGGGCTACGTCGACTTCCTGCTCGCCGGTGCCGGCCTGGGGCTGGGTGCCGGGTCGCTGGCCGCCGGTCTGGTCTACGTGGCCACCCTGGGGCCGCGGCGCCATGTCGGCCTGGCACTGGGCCTCTATGGCGCCGGCATGCTGGGGGCGGGGCTGACGTACCTGCTGCTGCCGCTGATCAGCCAGGCCTACGGCTGGCCCATGGCCCCCAAACTCTACCTGCTGCCGGTGCTGCTGGTGGCGACGCTGCTGTGGCTGTTCGCCGACGACGAGCCGGTGCGCGGGCCGCCGGTCGCCTGCCCCGGGCCGGGGCGCCTGTCCGGGCGGCGCCGCCTGCCGTCGCTGGCGGTATGGCGGCTCGCCCTCTACTACAGCTTCTTCTACGGCACCTTCGTGGCGCTGGCGCTGTGGCTGCCGGGCTATCTCGCCGCCCAGTACCAGCTGCCGCTCAAGCAGGCGGCGCTGGCCGCGCTGCTGTTCACCCTGCCCGGCGGGCTGGGCCAGATACTGGGCGGCGCCCTGGCCGACCGCCGCGACTTCCGCGACCTGCGCTGGTGGGTCAGCGCCAGCGTGATGGCCTGCCTGTTCTTCCTCTCCTACCCCGACTTCAGCATGCGGATCCACGGCATCCACGGCGATCTCGAGCTGGATTTCGCCATGCCGTTCACCGGCTTCGTCGCGCTGCTGGCGACCATGGGCCTGGCCATGGGCGTCGGCAAGGGCAGCCTGATGTGCCTGGTGTACCGCGATCACGGCGACGACATGGCCTGTGCCGGCGGCCTGGCGCTCGCCCTCGGCGGGCTCTTCGCTGCCCTCCTGCCGTTGATGTTCGTGCTCGGCAACGAGTGGATCGGTATCCGTACCGCGGGCTTCATGTTCCTCTACGCGGCACTCGCCCTGTGCATGCTGGTGATGCTCTGGGATCCGCGTTCGCGCCCCGGTGCCACGGTCTGAGACAGGTTATCCCCCCGATCGGGCGCCGCTATCACCTTGGGGGTAGAGGGGCGGTATATGGAGGTAACCGGGCAGTAATCGCCGCTTCGATCCCCCAGAATCCGAACCCATAGACCGTGCCTGGCGCGTGGGCTCAGACCCTTCGACCGCCCGGCGCAAGAGGGTGACCCCAGCGGTCACGCATCCTTCGAGGAGCCTGGAGAGCGACCATGAGTCACTTCATCGATCGGCTGAACTTCTTCCGCAAGGCCCGCGAGCCCTTCGCCAACGACCATGGCGAGGTGCGCGAGGAGTCGCGCGGCTGGGAGGACGGTTACCGGCAGCGCTGGCAGCACGACAAGGTCGTGCGCAGCACCCACGGCGTGAACTGCACTGGCTCGTGCAGCTGGAAGATCTACGTCAAGAACGGCCTGGTCACCTGGGAGACCCAGCAGACCGACTACCCGCGCACCCGCCCCGACCTGCCCAACCACGAGCCGCGCGGCTGCCCCCGGGGGGCCAGCTACTCCTGGTACATGTACAGCGCCAACCGCCTCAAGTACCCGCTGATCAGAAAGCCATTGCTCAAGCTGTGGCGCGACGTCCTCAAGGACAAGCAGGATCCGGTCGACGCCTGGGCCTCCATCGTCGAGGACCCGGTTAAGACCAAGCAGTACAAGCGGGCCCGCGGCATGGGCGGCTTCGTGCGCGCCGACTGGGATGAGCTCAACGAGCTGATTGCCGCCTCCAACGTCTACACCGCCAAGCAGTACGGCCCCGACCGCATCATCGGCTTCTCGCCGATCCCCGCCATGTCGATGGTCAGCTACGCGGCCGGCAGCCGCTACCTGTCGCTGATCGGCGGTGTGTGCATGAGCTTCTACGACTGGTACTGCGACCTGCCGCCGGCCTCGCCGATGACCTGGGGCGAGCAGACCGACGTGCCCGAGTCCGCCGACTGGTACAACTCCGGTTACATCATCGCCTGGGGCTCCAACGTGCCCCAGACCCGCACGCCGGATGCCCACTTCTTCACGGAGGTGCGCTACAAGGGGACCAAGACGGTCTCCATCACCCCGGACTACGCCGAGGTCTCCAAGCTCACCGACGAGTGGCTCTCCGCCAAACAGGGCACCGATGCCGCCCTGGCCATGGCCATGGGCCACGTCATCCTCAAGGAGTTCCACCTCGACAACCCCAGCGCCTACTTCACCGACTACGTGCGGCGCTACACCGACATGCCGTTCCTGGTCGAGCTCGAGAAACGCGAGGACGGCAGCTACGCGCCGGGCAAGCAGCTGCGCGCCAGCGACTTCGCCGACAACCTGGGCCAGGACAACAACCCCGAGTGGAAGACCCTGGCGTGGGACGAGACCCGCGACCAGCTGGTGGTGCCGCGCGGCTCCATCGGTTTCCGCTGGGGCGAGGAGGGCAAGTGGAACCTCGAGCCGCGTGACGCCGATGGCAACGACATCCAGCCGCTGCTCACACTCGCCGACAGGCATGACGAGGTGGCCCGGGTCGCCTTTCCCTATTTCGGCGGCATCGAGCACGAGCACTTCGATCACGTCAAGGGCGAGGGAGCCGGTGCGGCCGAGGGCCTGCTGTTCCACAGCCTGCCCGTCAAGCGTCTCAAGAAGGCCGATGGCAGCGAAGTGCTGACCGCCACCGTCTTCGACCTGATGTGCGCCAACTACGGCATCGATCGTGGCTTCGGCAAGGAGGGCGAGGACGACGGCGCGACGTCCTACGACCAGATCCGGCCCTACACTCCGGCCTGGCAGGAGAAGATCACCGGGGTGCCCGCCGAGCAGGCCGCTCGCATCGCCCGTGAGTTCGCCGACAACGCCGACAAGACCCAGGGTCGCAGCATGATCATCGTCGGTGCCGGCATGAACCACTGGTACCACATGGACATGAACTATCGTGGCCTGATCAACATGCTGGTGATGTGCGGCTGCATCGGTCAGAGCGGCGGCGGCTGGGCACACTACGTGGGCCAGGAGAAGCTGCGCCCGCAGACCGGCTGGCTGCCGCTGGCCTTCGGGCTGGACTGGACCCGTCCGCCGCGCCACATGAACTCCACCTCCTTCTTCTACAACCACTCCTCGCAGTGGCGCTACGAGAAGCTCGAGATCCAGGAGATCCTCTCGCCGCTGGCCAAGGTCGAGGACTACCCGGGTAGCCTCATCGATTTCAACGTGCGCTCCGAGCGCATGGGCTGGCTGCCCTCGGCACCGCAGCTGGACACCAACCCGCTGCGCCTCGCCACCGCCGCCAAGGCGGCGGGTCTGTCCACCAAGGAGTACGCCGTCGAGCAGCTCAAGAAGGGCGAGCTCTCCTTCGCCGCCGAGGATCCGGACGACCCCCGGAACTTCCCGCGCAATCTGTTCGTGTGGCGCTCCAACCTGCTGGGCAGCTCCGGCAAGGGTCACGAGTACATGCTCAAGTACCTGCTGGGGACCCGCCACGGCATCCAGGGCAAGGACCTGGGCGAGGAGGGCGGCAGCAAGCCGCAGGAGGTCAAGTGGCACGACGCGGCGCCGGAAGGCAAGCTCGACTTGCTGGTCACCCTCGACTTCCGCATGTCCACCACCTGCCTCTACTCGGACATCGTGTTGCCCACGGCGACCTGGTACGAGAAGGACGACCTCAACACCTCCGACATGCACCCCTTCATCCACCCGCTGACCGCGGCCACCGACCCGGCCTGGGAGTCGCGCAGCGACTGGGATATCTACAAGGGCATCGCCAAGGCCTTCTCCAAGGCGTGCGAAGGCCACCTGGGCGTGGAGACGGACCTCGTCACTCTGCCGCACCAGCACGACTCCCCCGCCGAGCTGGCCCAGCCCGAGGTCAAGGACTGGAAGAAGGGCGAGTGCGAACCGATTCCCGGCAAGACCATGCCGGCGCTGATCGAAATCGAGCGCGACTACCCGGCCACCTATGAGCGCTTCACCTCGCTCGGCCCGGCGCTGGAGAAGCTCGGCAACGGCGGCAAGGGCATCAGCTGGAACACCGACAGCGAAGTCGAACTGCTCGGCAAGCTCAACTACCGCAAGGCCGAGGGGCCGGCCAAGGGACGCCCGTGCATCGAGAGCGCCATCGACGCCGCCGAGACGGTGCTGACCCTGGCCCCGGAGACCAACGGCCAGGTAGCGGTGAAGGCGTGGGGTGCGCTGTCCAAGATCACCGGACGCGACCACACCCACCTGGCATCGAACAAGGAGGAGGAGAAGATCCGCTTCCGCGACATCGTCGCCCAGCCGCGCAAGATCATCTCCAGCCCCACCTGGTCCGGCCTCGAGGACGAGCACGTCTCCTACAACGCCGGCTACACCAACGTCCATGAGCTGATTCCGTGGCGCACGGTGAGCGGCCGTCAGCAGTTCTACCAGGATCACGCCTGGATGCGCGCCTTCGGCGAGAGCCTGCTGGTCTATCGCCCGCCCATCGACACCAAGGCGTACAAGGACGTGGTGTTCGTCAACGACAACGGCAATCCGTCCAAGGCGCTGAACTGGATCACCCCGCACCAGAAGTGGGGCATCCACTCCACCTACTCGGACAACCTGCTGATGCTGACGCTGAACCGCGGCGGCCCGGTGGTGTGGCTTTCCGAGGACGACGCGGCCGACATCGGCGTCGAGGACAACGACTGGATCGAGCTCTACAACGCCAACGGCGCCATCGCCGCCCGAGCGGTGGTCAGTCAGCGGGTCAAGAACGGCATGGTGATGATGTACCACGCCCAGGAGCGCAACGTGAACGTGCCGGGCTCCGAGATCACCGGCACCCGCGGCGGCATCCACAACTCCGTGACCCGGGTGTGTCCCAAGCCGACCCACATGATCGGCGGCTACGCCCAGCTCGCCTACAGCTTCAACTACTACGGAACCGTCGGCTCCAACCGCGACGAGTTCGTCCTGGTGCGCAAGATGAAGCGCGTCGACTGGCTCGATGAAGAGGGCAACGACACCGTTCAGGAGGCCGTGAAATGAAGATTCGTTCCCAGGTAGGCATGGTCCTCAACCTCGACAAGTGCATCGGCTGTCATACCTGTTCGGTGACCTGCAAGAACGTCTGGACCAGCCGTGAAGGCATGGAGTACGCCTGGTTCAACAACGTCGAGACCAAGCCCGGCGTCGGCTATCCCAAGGAGTGGGAGAACCAGAAGAAGTGGAAAGGCGGCTGGCTGCGCCGCAAGGATGGCAAGATCGAGCCGCGCATCGGCGGCAAGTGGCGGGTGCTGGCGAACATCTTCGCCAACCCCGATCTGCCCGAGATCGACGACTACTACGAGCCGTTCGACTTCGACTACCAGCACCTGCACACCGCCAAGCTGGGCAAGCACCAGCCGGTGGCTCGCCCGCGTTCGCTGATCTCCGGCGAGCGCATGCAGAAGATCGAGTGGGGCCCGAACTGGGAGGAGATCCTCGGCACCGAGTTCGCCAAGCGCCGCAAGGACGCCAACTTCGAGAAGGTGCAGGCCGACATCTACGGCCAGTTCGAGAACACCTTCATGATGTACCTGCCGCGCCTGTGCGAGCACTGCCTGAATCCCACCTGCGTGGCGAGCTGCCCCTCCGGTGCCATCTACAAGCGTGAGGAAGATGGCATCGTCCTGATCGACCAGGACAAGTGCCGCGGCTGGCGGATGTGCATCTCCGGCTGTCCGTACAAGAAGATCTACTACAACTGGAAGACCGGCAAGTCGGAGAAGTGCATCTTCTGCTACCCGCGCATCGAGGCGGGCATGCCCACCGTATGCTCCGAGACCTGCGTGGGGCGCATTCGCTATCTCGGCGTGCTGCTCTACGACGCCGACCGCATCGAGGAAGTGGCGAGCTCGCCGGACGAGCGCGACCTCTACCATCGCCAGCGCGAGATCTTCCTCGACCCGCACGATCCGGAGGTGATCGCCCAGGCCAAGAAGGATGGCATCACCGACAACGTGATCAAGGCTGCCCAGGAATCGCCGGTCTACAAGCTGGCCATGGAGTGGGGCCTGGCGCTGCCGCTGCACCCGGAATACCGCACCCTGCCGATGGTGTGGTACGTGCCACCGCTGTCGCCGATTCAGTCCGCCGCCGAGGCGGGCAAGATCGAGTACGACGGCGTGCTGCCCAAGATCGAGTCGCTGCGCATCCCGGTGAAGTATCTGGCCAACCTGCTCACTGCCGGCGAGGAGGCGCCCGTGGTGCTGGCGCTCAAGCGCCTGATGGCCATGCGTCTCTACATGCGCGGCAAGCACGTGGAAGGCCAGGCCGACGCCGGGGTGCTGGAGGAGGTCGAGCTCTCCGAGGCCCAGGTGGAGGAGATGTATCGCTACCTGGCCATCGCCAACTACGAGGATCGCTTCGTGATCCCGACCAGCCACCGCGAGATGGCCACCGAGGCCTTCCCCGAGCGCGGCGGCTGCGGCTTCAGCTTCGGCGACGGCTGCCACGGCGAGAGCAAGCCGAGCTTGTTCAACGGCCGCTCCCAGACCACCACCCTGGTCAAGCCGGTGGAAGTCTACGAACCCGAAGCCGAGGAGGCCCGTCATGGCTGAAGCCGCCCTGCAGATGGCCCAGCCGGAGCCCGGCATGCGCAGCCTGCGCGTGCTGGCCCGCCTGCTGGACTACCCCACCCCCGAGCACCAGGCCGTGGCCGGCGAGATGATCGAGGTCATCGGCGCCGAGCCACGCCTGGGCGGCGAACTCAAGCGGCGCCTGATGGCCTGGTGCCAGGAGATGGCCGATGGCGATCTCCTGGAACTGCAGGCCGAGTACGTGGCGCTGTTCGACAAGGGGCGCAGCACCTCGCTGCTGCTCTTCGAGCACGTCCACGGCGAGTCCCGCGACCGCGGCCAGGCCATGGTCGACCTGATGAACGAATATCAGGCTGCCGGCTTCGAGCTCGATGCCCGCGAACTGCCGGACTACCTGCCGCTGTTCCTGGAGTACCTCTCCACCTGCAGCGAGGCGGAGATCGGCCGCTGGCTGGGCGAGATCCGCCATATCCTGGCGCTGCTCACCGCGCGCCTCGAGGAGCGCGAGGCCGACCAGGCGCTGGTGCCGCGGGCGCTGCTGGCGCTGATCGGTGCCGAGGCCGACGTCGAGCCGCACCGGCCCCAGGTGCGCGACGAAGCCCCGGACGACACCCCCGAGGCACTGGATGCGGTGTGGGAAGAGGAGGCCGTGCGTTTCTCCGCCGAATCCGATCAGGACTGCGCGCTGCAGTCCGCCGAGGGGCGGCGACTCGCCGAGCGCAAGAGCGTCACGCACAGCGAGGCCGTACGCATCATGTCACCGGCTGTCGGCCGCGGCCCGTCCGATCGCTAACAGGAGAATCGCCATGTTTTCCGAATACCTCACGCACCTGCTCTACGGCTACTACCCGTATCTGGCCGGTACGGTGTTTCTGGTCGGCAGTCTGATGCGCTATGACCACGGTCAGTTCACCTGGAAGACCGGCTCCAGCCAGATGCTCTCGTCGAAGAACATGCGTCTGGCCAGCAACCTCTTCCATATCGGCATCATCGTGATCTTCTTCGGCCACCTGTTCGGCATGCTGACGCCGCACTGGGTCTATGCGCCCTTCCTGAGCGCCGGGGCCAAGCAGGTGGTGGCCATTGTGGTCGGCGGCATTGCCGGGGTGCTGTGCCTGGCGGGCGGCGCCATGCTGCTGCATCGCCGTATCACCAACCCGCGCGTGCGGGCGTCGTCCAGCACCATGGATACCCTGATCCTCGGGCTGATCGTCTTCCAGGCGGCGCTGGGCGTGATCAGCGTGTTCTTCTCGCTGGGCCATCTGGATGGCGAGATGATGATCACCCTGGCCGCCTGGGCGCAGGCCATCGTCTTTTTCGGCGGCGGGGCGGCCGAGTACATGACCGAGGTGTCGTGGATCTACAAGCTGCATATCTTCCTCGGCCTGACCATCATCCTGCTCTTCCCGTTCACGCGGCTGGTGCACGTGTGGAGCGTGCCGCTGGGCTACATCACCCGGCGCTACCAGCTGGTGCGCAAGCGGGGTTGAGTCGAAGCCGTACTGGGTCGGGCTTTCCCGGCGGCAGGTCTACGAGGGGGCGCTGTAAACCCATCCCTGGGCGCTACCGATGCCATCCCTGGCATAGGACCCCCTCTACGACCTGTCCCCGGCGCCCTCGAGGGGACAGCTCATGCGCTCCAAGGAGCCATCATCATGCAAATGATCGAGATCGAACAGATTCCCGGAGGGGCCACGCCACCGCCCATCCGGGTCGGCGAGACCGCCATCGGCGAGGCAGACATCGCCCACGAAATGCAGTACCACCCGGCGTCCAGCGCCGGCGAGGCGCAGTTGCAGGCCGCGCGTGCCCTGGTGGTGCGCGAGCTGCTGCGGCGGCGCGCGGTGGAGCGGGGGCTGGTGGCCGACGTCGCCGCGGACGAGGGCGACAACGAGGCGGCCATTGCGGTCCTGCTGGAGCAGGAGCTGGACGTGCCGGAACCCGCGGAGGCGGATTGCCGACGCTTCTATGACGCCGATCCGGCACGCTTCAGCGAACCCACCCGGCTGGCGGTGCGGCATATTCTGCTGCCTGCGGCACCGGACGACGCCGAGGCTCGCGACGCTCAGTACCGCCAGGGCGTGAGCCTGCTCGAAACGCTTCAGACGGTGCCGGAGCGCCTCACCGAGTTCGCCCAGCGCTATTCGGCCTGCCCTTCGAAGGACGAGGGCGGCGAGCTGGGCTGGCTGGCGTCGGGGCAGACCGTGGCCGAGCTCGACCGCGCCCTGCAACACCTGCCGGAGGGGCTGCACGAGCGCCCGCTCGCCTCGCGCTATGGCTGGCACCTGGTCAGCATCGACGCCCGCGCCGAAGGGCGTCAGCTACCCTTCGAAGCGGTCGTCGAAAGGGTACGCCACACCCTGCGCGAGCAGGCCACGCGGCGGGCGCTGCGCCACTACCTGCTGGCGCTGGAAGCGGAGATCGGTGTCGAGGGGATCGAACTCGACGACGATGCCGCCGGTTCATTGATGCAATAGGAGAGATTCCATGGCCCATGTCCACGCCGATGCGTCTTTCGTACCGCTCGGCATTGCCGTGCTAACCGTATCCGATACCCGTGGCTATGACCGCGACGGCAGCGGCGACCTGCTCAGCGAACGACTGACCGAGGCCGGCCATGCCCTGGTCGAGCGGCGTATCGTGCCCGACGACGTCTATCGCATCCGTGCAGCGGTTTCCCAATGGGTGGTGCGCGACGACATTCAGGTGATCCTGGTCAACGGCGGAACCGGCTTCACGCCTCGCGACACCACGCCCGAGGCGCTCTTGCCGCTGTTCGACAAGGCCGTGGAGGGTTACGGCGAATTGTTCCGCCACCTGTCGCTCGCCAGCATCGGCACCTCCACCATCCAGTCCCGCGCCGTGGGCGGGGTGGCCAACCGTACCCTGATCTTCGCCATGCCGGGCTCCCCCAAGGCCTGCTCCACCGCCTGGGATGGCATCCTCGCCGAGCAGCTGGATGCGCGCACCGGGCCCTGCAACTTCGTGGCCATGGTGTTGCCCGAACAGCCCGCCTGTGCCCCGCGCGAGGGGAAAGCGGCGCCTGACCATGGTCAAGGAGTGCGCGCATGAGCTGTGCCACGCTCGCCACTGGCCTGCTCGATCTCGACGTCGCCCGCGCTCGCCTGATCGCCGCCGCCGAGCCGCTCACCGGCGAGGAACACGTCCCGCTGGCGCAAGCGGCGGGGCGGGTGCTGGCCCGCGACGTGGTCGCCCAGCTCGACATGCCCGGCATCGACAACAGCGCCATGGACGGCTATGCCCTGCGGCTTGCCGAGCTGGTTGCGGCCGGCGAGACGGGGCTGCCGGTGGCGCTGCGGGTGCCAGCGGGGGCGGGCGTGACGACGCTGCCCGAGGGCGGCTGCGCGCGCATCTTCACCGGCGCGCCGGTGCCCGAGGGGGCCGACTGCGTGGTGCCCCAGGAGCGGGTGACGCGCGACGCGGCGCAGCGGATCCGAGTCGCTGGCGAGGCGCTGCCGGGGGCCAATGTCCGACGCCGCGGCGAGGAATATCGCGCCGGCGAGCGCTTGCTGCCGGCGGGCACGCTCCTCGATGCTGCGGCACTGGCCATGCTGGCGAGTCAAGGCATCGCCGAGGTGGCGCTGCGCCCGCGCTTGCGGGTGGCGCTGTTGTCAACGGGTGACGAACTGATCGAACCCGGTATACCCTACGAATCCGGTCGGGTATACAACAGCAATCGGGTGATGCTGCAGGCTCTGCTCGCCCAGGCGCACTGCGAGGTGATCGATCTGGGCATCGTCGCCGACACCCCGGCGGCGCTGCACGACGCCCTGGTCTGCGCCCGTGACGGCGCCGACCTGGTGCTGTGCACCGGCGGCGTCTCGGTGGGCGAGGAAGATCACGTACGCCCGGTGCTCGAGCAGCTGGGCGGGCTGGTCTTCCACGGCGTGGCGATCAAGCCGGGCAAGCCGTTCGCCTTCGGCTACCTGGACGACGGCACCCCGGAGGGCGTGCCGCTGATCGGTCTGCCGGGCAACCCGGTGGCCTCGCTGGTGAGCTGGCAGCTGCTGGCGCTGCCCTTCGTCCACGGTTGCCAGGGGCGCACGGTGGGGCCGCTCGAACGCTTCCCCGTGCGCGCCGGGTTCGCGCGGCGTGGTGCGCCGGGCCGCACCGAGCTCCTGCGCGTGGTACTCGACTGGCAGGGCGGCCATCCGGTCGCGCATCTGGCTGGCGGGCAGGGGTCCCACATGTTGCGGGCAGCCAGCCAGGCCCATGGCTATCTATTGATGGCTGCCGATAACGATGTGGAGGAAGGACATGACTACCCCTATCTGCCCGGCGGACAGTTCCTCGTCTGAGCTGCTGTTCAAGCCCAAGCAGCTGCGCGAGCTGGTGCAGGGTGTGCCCTGGCTCGGTGCGCTCGACGAGGACGAGGTGACCGCGCTGCTCGAGGATTCCGAACTCAAGACGCTGAAGAACCGCGAGTGGCTGTTTCGCCAGGATGCGCCGGCGCACTGGCTCTACATCGTGATCAACGGCGCCGTGCGCCTGGCGCGCAGCGCCGGCGACGGGCGCCTGGCCACCATCCGCTGCGTGGAGCGCGGCGGCACCCTCGGCGAGCTGAGCATGGTGTCGCGCGGCGGTATCTATCTCTATTCGGCCGAGGCGCTGCGGCGCACCCATGTGCTGGCCATCCCCGCGTTGCGCTGCCGCGAGATCATGGACCGCCAGCCGGAGTGCCGCGCCGAGTTCATGAGCCGCCTGGCGCTGGAGCTCACCGAGCGCCTGGAGGATCTGGCGCTGCTCACCCAGGCCGATGCCATGTCGCGGCTGGTCAGCTACATCCTGCGTCAGCTGCCGGCCGGGCGCAGCAAGAGCCCGCGGGTGGTGCGCCTGTCGATCCCCAAGCGCTGGCTCGCCGCCCAGCTCGCCATGACGCCGGAGACCCTGTCGCGGCTGCTCGCCAAGCTGCGCGACAGCGGCGCCATCAACATCGACCGCCAGCGGCTCACGGTGCTCGACGAGCAGAAGCTGCGCGACATCATGCTCACCGACGACTGACGGCTGCTGTCGTCGCCCGCCCAGTAAGGAAGGCGCATGCCCTCGAATTCTCGCGAGCCCGCCCTGGTCGACGGCTTCGGCCGCACCGTGCGCTACCTGCGTCTCTCGGTCACCGACCGCTGCGACTTCCGCTGCGTCTATTGCATGGCCGAGGAGATGACCTTCCTGCCGCGCGCCCAGGTGCTCACCCTGGAGGAGATGGCCACGCTGTGCGCCGCCTTCGTCGAGCTTGGCGTGGAGAAGATCCGGCTGACCGGCGGCGAGCCGCTGGTGCGCCGCGGCATCGAGACCCTGGTGGAAAAGGTCGGCGCCCTGCCGGGACTTGCCGACTTCGCCATGACCACCAACGGCGCCGGCCTGGTAAAACACGCCCGGGCCCTGCGTGAGGGTGGCCTTGAACGCCTCAACATCAGCCTCGACACCCTCGATCCCGTGCGCTTCCGGGCGCTGACCCGCACCGGCGAGCTCCCCCGGGTGATCGACGGCATCCGCGCGGCGCGCGACGCCGGCTTCGCGCGCCTGAAGCTCAACGCGGTGATCCTCAAGGGTCGCAACGACGACGAGATTCTCGACCTGGTGGATTTTGCCCGGGCGGAGAACGTCGACATCAGCTTTATCGAGGAGATGCCGCTGGGCCAGGCGATCGGCCACGACCGCGCCGAGACCTTCTGTTCCAGCGACGAGGTGCGCGAGCGTATTGAATCCCGCTACCCGCTGGTACCCACCACCGAGAGCACCCTGGGGCCCTCGCGCTACTACCGCATGGCCGACAGCGATTCGCGGGTCGGCTTCATCTCGCCGCACAGCCATGACTTCTGCGGCGCCTGCAACCGCGTGCGAGTCACCGCCGAGGGGCGATTGCTGCTGTGCCTGGGCAACGAGCACTCCGTCGACCTGCGCGCGGTGCTGCGTCGCCATCCCGGCGACACCGCGCGCCTCAAGGCGGCCATCGTCGCCGCCATGGCGAAGAAGCCCGAGCGCCACCACTTCACCACCGATGGCGAGGTGCAGGTGGTGCGCTTCATGAACATGACCGGGGGCTGAACACTGGGGTAACGTGAGGGGATGGCGTTGCCAGTGAAGGAAGCCTCATGACCCCGTTCGATCTCCCGCCAGACCCCCGCTGCCGCACTCCGATTCCCGCCCTGGCGGAGCCGCGCTGGGAGGCGCTCTCCCGCCTGCCCATCGATGCCCGCGACGAGCCGCTGGTGCCGCTGAGCCTGGCGCCCGAGCCGCTCCGGGCGTTTCCCGCCTACGCCCGCCTGGGCGTTCCCGGCGCGGTGGCGGAGTGCTACGTGCGCGAGGGCGTCTACCGCCGCCTGCTGGCCGCCGCCCGCTCGCTGCCGGCCGGGCTCGGCCTGGTGGTACTGGATGGCTGGCGCCCCTGGCGGGTGCAGCAGTACCTCTTCGACACCCTTCACGAGACGCTGCACGACAAGCACCCGGACCTCGACGAGGCGGCCCTGCTGGCGCGCACCCGCGAGTTCGTCGCCCTGCCCAGCCGCGACCCGGCCGCGCCGAGCCCGCACCTCACCGGCGGCGCGGTGGACGTGACCCTATACGACGCCGACGGCCTGATGCTCGACATGGGCTCGCTGTTCGACGAGGCCACGGCGGCCTCCCACAGCGCGCACCTGGAGCGCCTCGACGCCCCCAGCGAGGCGCAGCGCCGAGCCCGCGACGGGCGCCGGCTGCTCTACCATGCCATGGCCGAGCAGGGCTTCACCAACCTGCCCAGCGAATGGTGGCACTACGACTTCGGCGACCAGCTGTGGGCCCACTACGGCGGTCACGCCCGTGCCCACTACGGGCCCACCGAGCCCGAGACCCTGGAGAGCCGCTGGCGACGCCAGCTGTAGCGGCGCCGTTCAGCGCCGGATGCCGATGGTGCGCCCGGCCAACTCCGGCC
The DNA here is from genome assembly GCF_010994375.1 of Halomonas sp. NO4. Classification (GTDB taxonomy): domain Bacteria; phylum Pseudomonadota; class Gammaproteobacteria; order Pseudomonadales; family Halomonadaceae; genus Halomonas. The sequence continues at coordinate 37,642 of NZ_WHMA01000003.1, read as the reverse complement.
AGGCGTCGGCCGCGGCCCGGGGCAGCGCCGCAACCGCCTCGGCCACCGGCGCCGGGAAGGGGGCCGGGCGCACGGCTTCGCTGTCGATGCCCATCAGCATCTGCTCGCTGGTGGCCAGCAGTCGGTCCGTGTCGTCGCGCAGGGCGAAGAAGACATGCAGGCGCTTGGCGTCGCGGTCGAGCAGGGTGACGTCCACCCTGAGCGTCTGGCCCTCGTGGGCCTCGCGGCGATAGCAGAGGTGGGTCTCCAGGGTGTAGAGGGTGTAGCCGTGGTGCTCGCGCCCGGCGGTATCCAGGCCGATTCGGTCCATGAGCGCCTCCACCGCCAGGGAGAAGACCCGGGCATATTCGGCGTCGTTCATGTGGCCGTTGTAGTCGACCCACTCCCGGGCGACACGGGTTTCCAGCAGCATCATCGGCGCTTCCTCCAGACGGTGGCCTGCCGGCCAGTATTTCGGCACCGTCAGGCGTGATCAACCGGGCTGGGGTCCTCCCGAGGCGTGTCACAGCCGGCCTGAAGCCAGCGGGACGGGGGCTCCCACCGGCGATGCCAGTCGAGCAGTGCCTCGGCCGGCATGGGGCGGGCGATGCCGAAGCCCTGCGCCTCACGGCAGCCCAGCTCGATGAGGCGGCAGCCCTGGGCCTGGGTCTCCACGCCTTCGGCGATTACCTGGAAGTCGAAGGCCCGGGCCAGCCCGATGATCCCCTTGACGATGGCCTCGTCGCCACTGTCGTCGAGCATGTTGTGGATGAAGGTGCGGTCGATCTTGAGGCGCTCGGCGGGCAGGTACTTGAGGTACTCGAGGGCCGCGTAGCCGGTGCCGAAATCGTCGAGCGACACCCCGACGCCGAGGGCTCGGCACTCGCGGATCACCTCGCCGGCGCGCTGGATGTCGCCGATGGCGGCACTCTCCAGGATCTCCAGCTCCAGGCAGTTGGCGGCGAGCCCGGGGTGGCACGCCAGGTGGCGGCGCAGTGAGGCGACGAAGTCGGGCTGCTGAAGCTGCAGGGCGTTGATGTTGACGCTGACGGTCAGCCGGAGCCCCTGGTCCTGCCAGGTCGCGACTTGCCGCAGGGCCGTCTCGATGACCCAGTGACCGATGGTGATCGACAGGGGGTGCTGCTCGATGGTGGGCAGGAACTCGCCGGGGGGCACCAGCCCGCGCAGCGGGTCCTGCCAGCGCAGCAGCGCCTCGACCCCGATCAGCCGTCCCGTGCCCAGGTCGACCTTGGGTTGGTAATGCAGCGTCAACTCGTGGTTGGCCATGGCGGCTTCCAGCCGCTGCACCAGCCGTGACTGGGCCGACTGCTGGCGGTCCTGCTGGGGATCGAACCACTGCAGGCGCTGACGCCCGTTGAGCTTGGCCTGGTGCAGTGCCTGGTGGGCATGGCGCAACAGGGTATCGGCGTCGCCGCTGTCCTCGGGGAAGGCGGTGGCGCCGAGGCTGGCCGAGCAGCTGACCCGGAGATCGCCGATCTGCAGCGGGGTCGTCGTCTCGTGACGCAGGCGCTGCAGAATGGGCTCGGCATCGGCGACCGTGGCCAGCTCCTCGATGACGGCGACGAACTCGTCGCCGCCCAGGCGTGCCAGGGTATCGCCCTCGCGCAGCGTGGCCCTGAGACGCTGGGCCAGCAGCTCCAACGCGCGGTCTCCCAGCGCGTGCCCGTAGCGCTCGTTCAGCGCCTTGAAGTCGTCCAGGTCGATGGCCACCACGACCAGCGCCTTGTCGCTGCGCCGACTCGTGCCGAGGGCTTGGGTGAGACGGTCGCTGAGCAGCATACGGTTGGGCAGCCCGGTGAGCGGGTCGTGGTAGGCGCTGTGCTCCAGCTGGCGCTGGTGCTCGCTGGCGCGATCGGTGATGTCGGAAAAGACCGCCACGTAGTTCTGCAGCTTGCCCCGCTCGTCGTGCACGGCGTTGATGGTCAAGAGCTCCGCGTAGACTTCGCCGTTCTTGCGGCGATTCCAGATCTCACCCTGCCAGGAGCCGGTGGTGGTCAGCTGTCGCCACAGCGCCTGGTAGAAGGCAGTGTCCTGGCGGCCCGACTGCAGGATGCGCGGGTTCTGGCCGATGGCCTCGTCGCGGGAATAGCCGGTGATGCGGGTGAAGGCGTCGTTGAGGTCGAGGATCGTGGCGCTGGGGTCGGTGACCGTGATGCCGTCCTGGGTGTGCTGGAAGACGTTGGCAGCCAGCGTCAGCCGCGCCTGGATGTGGCGCAGGATCAGAAACGACAGCCCCACCGTGGCCAGCGCCACCAGCAGCGTCACGGCCAGGTACTTGGCCAGGTCGATGCGCGCCGCGTCCTGCAGACGCTGGGCCGTGGCCAGGATATCGCTGGCCAGCCCATCCTCTACCGCTTTGATGCCCTCGATCCTGGCGGTCTGCCAGGTGAACCACTGCTCGGGGCTGACCCCCAGCGCGGCAATGGCCGGCCGGTCGAGCACGCGCTCGCGAAAGGCCTCCAGCGGCTGCCGTTCGGGATGGTCGAGCGCCGCCCGGAGGTCCTCGCGGGTGTCGGCAGCGGCCAGGCTGTGAAAGGTCGCCAGGTGGGCGGTCTGCTCGCCGCTCAGCTGCACCATCCGGCGATATTGACTCGACGAGAGCATCCAGTCGGCCAGGGCGTCGGAGAGCGTCGCGCGCTCGAGACCGGCCAGCTCCTTGGCCATCAGCAGGGCGTGGTAGGCGCCCAGGCGCCGGTTGATGGGGCCCTCATCGGTGAGGTGCGTGAGCCGACCGACCAGGGCATTGAGCTGCCGGGTGATCTGCGTGTATTGGCTCACCGCCTCCTGGCTGGAGATGGCCAGCTCATCGGTGCGCTGGCGCAGCGCACCGAGACCCTGGAACAGCGTGGTGATGGACTCGAAGTCGCGCAGGAAGCTCAGGTAGCGGTTGTCGACCTGGAGCCTCTCCTGGGGCAGCGCATAGTGGTTCACCTGTTCCGTCAGCTGTGACTGGGTGCTGAGGGCGTCGATGTCGACCGCTTCCAGATGCGCGATGAACCCTGTGACCCGGTGGTCGACCCCGTCTCGCGCGACGACGATCCGTTCGCTGAAATGGCGCCCGGCGCTGCCGAGCAGCCCGGCGCTCATGCCGCGCTCGACTTGAAGGGCATGAACCAGTTCACCGGCCTCGACGGCCAGGCGGGTGAGGGACTCCAGCTCTGCCATGTTCACGGCCAGCTTCTGGTGCTCGATGGCCCCCGAGAAGGCGAGCCAGAACAGGGCTGCCAGCGGCAAGCCGAGGGCGATGACGAAGCGGGCTTCCAGGGACAGGTGGTTGAAGAACGACAGCATGGGACAAGACTCTCCGAGCCGGCCGCTGCTCGGCGGGGCGTGGGCGTAAGGTGTTGTCGGGCTGTCAGGGGAGGGGCGCCGGTCGTATTGTGGTTGGGCTGCGCGGGTGCGGGGCAAGGCCGCGTGGCCGGCTGTGTGACGACGCGCCTAGCGTAACCGATTCTCGGGCGGCGTGCTGCTACTCCCTATCCGGGTATCCGGGGATGGGGAGACCAATCGAGGGTCTCCAACGTCGAGCAGCGCCCTGGATGCTAGCAAGGCCAAGCGTTGATCCCTCACCGGCGTGGGACAGTCAAAACAGCGCTGAAACACGCCCCAGGGGGAAAGCTGGCGTTCTCAACTAAGGTATGGGAAAAACGATCCGGGGGCCGAGCGCCCATCGAACGCTGCAACGAAGCGAGGACAACAACGATGTACAAGAAGACTCTGCTGGTCACTGCCGTCCTGGGCGCCATGCTGGCAAGCGCCGCTCATGCCGAGACCCTGCGCTGGACGCGCTCCGCCGACAGCCTGACGCTCGATCCCCATGCCCAGAACGAGGGCCCGACCCACTCCGTCAACCATCAGATCTTCGATACGCTCATCTACCAGGACATGGACGTCCAGTATCAGCCGGGACTGGCCACCGACTGGTACGTGCGCGACGACGACCCCAGCATCTGGGTATTCGAGATCCGCGAGGGAGTCACCTTCCACGAGGGCCAGGCGCTGACCGCCGACGACGTGGTCTTCTCGCTCGACCGGGCGCGCCACGAGCACTCCGACATGCGCGGCCTGCTGACCTCCATCGCCGAGGTGCGCGCGGTGGACGAATACACCGTGGAGGTGGTGACCGACGGCCCCAATCCACTGCTGCCCAACAACCTCACCAATCTCTTCATCATGAGCCGCGAGTGGGCCGAGGAGCACGACGTGGAGACGCCGCAGAACTACGCGGCCGGCGAGGAAACCTACGCGGTGCGCAACGCCAACGGCACCGGCCCCTTCCGCGTGCAGAGCCGCGAACCCGACGTTCGCACCGTCTTCCTGCGCAACGACGACTACTGGGGCATCGACCGCTACCCCATGGAGATCTCCGAGCTCGTCTTCACCCCCATCGAGTCGGCGGCCACCCGCGTGGCGGCGCTGCTCTCCGGTGAGGTCGACCTGCTCCAGGAGACCCCGGTGCAGGACATCGAGCGGCTGGGCAATGCGCCGGGCATCAAAAACGAGCAGGGCGCCGAGAACCGCACCATTTTCCTCGGGGTGGACCTGGGCTCCGCCGAGCTGCGCACCGCCGACACCGACGACAACCCCTTCGCCGACCGCCGAGTGCGCGAAGCGATCAATCTCGCCATCGATCAGTCCACCATCCAGCGCGCGGTGATGCGCGGCAACTCCCAGCCCGCCGGGATGATCGCGCCGCCCTTCGTCAACGGCTATTCGGAGGCCATGGACGAGGTCACCCCGCCCGATCTCGACCGCGCCAACGAGTTGATGGCCGAGGCCGGCTACGGCGACGGTTTCCGCGTCACCCTGCAGTGCCCCAACGACCGCTACGTCAACGACGAGCAGATCTGCCAGGCGGTGGTGAGCATGCTGGCGCGTATCGGCATCACCGTGGACCTGGTCGCGCAGACCCGCTCGGTGCACTTCGCCGAACTGGCGCGCGGCGAGTACGACTTCTACATGCTCGGCTGGGGCGTGCCGACCATGGACTCCGAGTACATCTTCAACTACCTCTACCACACCAAGGCGGAGGATCGCGGCACCTGGAACTTCACCGGCTTCTCCAACGAGCGGGTGGACGAGCTGACCGTGGCCATGGGCAGCGAGACCAACGAGGAGGCCCGCAACGCCATGATCGCCGAGGCCTGGGAGATCGTGCACGACGAGATCGTCTACATCCCCATCCACCACCAGATGCTGACCTGGTCGATGCGTGACGATATCGACTTCCAGGTGCAGAGCGAAAACACACCGCACTTCAAGTACCTGGAATTCATGGACTAAGCGACGGCGTCCTTGCAGGCTTCCGCCCCTCGCGGGCGGGAGCTTGTTGAGGTGGAGACCCCATGCTGGCTTTTCTGATCCAGCGCGTCCTGCAGGCCATCTTCGTGATGTTCGTGGTCGCGCTCATTGCGTTTTCCCTGTTCCACTACGTCGGCGACCCGGTACTCAACATGCTCGGTCAGGAGGCCACGGAGGCCGACCGCGCCGAGCTGCGCGCTCGCCTCGGGCTCGACCAGCCGGTGGTGGTGCAGTTCTACAACTTCATCGTCAATGCCGCCCAGTTCGAGTTCGGCATCTCCTACCGCTCGGCACGCCCGGTCACCGACCTGATCTCCGAGCGGCTGCCGGCGACCCTGGAGCTTGCCACCATCTCGGCGCTGTTCGCCGTGATCATGGGGATCGTGCTGGGCATCTACACGGCGCTGCACCGCGACAGCTGGCTGTCGCGCTTCATCATGACCGCCTCGCTGATCGGGGTGTCGCTGCCCACCTTCCTGATCGGGGTGCTGCTGATCTATCTGTTCGCCGTGGAGCTCGGCTGGCTGCCCGCCTTCGGGCGCGGCGAGGTGGTCGATCTCGGCTGGTGGAACACCGGGTTGCTCACCCGCAGTGGCCTCGCCTCGCTGATCCTGCCGGCGATCACCCTGGGGCTCTTCCAGCTCACCCTGATCATGCGCCTGGTGCGCGCCGAGATGCTCGAGGTGCTTAGCACCGACTACATCAAGTTCGCCCGCGCCCGCGGACTGCCCCGGCGGGCCGTGCACCTGCGCCATGCGCTGAAGAACACCCTGATTCCGGTGATCACCATCATCGGCCTGCAGCTCGGCACCATCATCGCCTTCGCCATCATCACCGAGACGGTGTTCCAGTGGCCGGGCGTCGGGGCGCTGTTCATCACCGCGGTGCGCTTCGTCGACATCCCGGTGATGGCCGCCTACCTGATGATGATCGCGCTGGTGTTCGTGGTCATCAATCTGGTGGTGGATCTACTCTACTACGCCGTCGATCCGCGCCTGCGGGTGCAGGGAGGGGGCAAATGAGCCGCGATGTCCAAGCCCGCGAAGCGGGCGGGGTGGCAACGCGTCCGCCGGGGCGGCTGCGCACCTTCCTGGCCAGCGACATCGTCCACTCCTGGAAGCAGCAGCCGGTGGTGATCGTCGCCACCCTGGTGACGCTGACCCTGTTCGCCGGAGCGCTCTTCGCCCCCTGGATCGCCCCGCAGAACCCCTTCGATCCTGGCCAGCTGCAGCTGATCGACGCCTTCACGCCGCCGCTCACGACCTCCGAGTTCAGTGGCCGCTTCTACCTGCTGGGCAGCGACAGCCAGGGGCGCGACGTCTTCTCGGCGATCCTCTACGGCTCGCGCATCTCGCTGCTGGTGGGCTTCGCCGCGGTGCTCTTCGCTCTGGTGCTGGGCACTGCCCTGGGTCTCTCGGCGGGCTTTCGCGGCGGCTGGCGCGACGCCCTGATCATGCGCATCGCCGACGTTCAGCTGACCTTTCCGTCGATCCTCATGGCGCTGCTGATCTTCGGGGTGATCCGCGGCTTCCTGCCGCGCTCGATGCACGCCGAGGTGGCGATCATCGTGCTGATCGTGGCCATCGGGCTCTCCGACTGGGTGCAGTACGCCCGGGCGGTGCGCGGCGCCACCATGGTGGAGAAGAACAAGGAGTACGTGCAGGCGGCTCGCGTGATCGGCCTGCCGGCGGGCAAGATCCTCTTCCAGCACATCCTGCCCAACGTGCTGCGCCCGGTGCTGGTGATCGGCACCATCGGCCTGGCGCTGGCGATCATCGCCGAGGCCACGCTCTCCTTCCTGGGAGTCGGCATGCCGCCCACCCAGCCGAGCCTGGGCACCCTGATCCGGGTCGGCCAGGACTACATGTTCTCGGGCGAATGGTGGATCCTGCTCTTCCCCGGGGTGGCGCTGCTGATGCTGGCGCTCTCCGTCAACCTGCTGGGAGACTGGCTGCGTGATGTCCTCAATCCCAAGCTCCGCTGAGCGCTCGCCCGCCGCGGCGCCGGAGCCGGTGCTCAGCGTGCGCCATCTGCGGGTGGAATTTCCCACCCGCCACGGCACCCTGGTGGCGCTGGACGACGTCTCCTTCGCCATCGCCCCCGGCGAGGTGCTGGGGGTGGTGGGCGAGTCCGGTGCGGGCAAGTCGATGACCGGAAACGCCGTGATCCAGCTGCTCGAGCCGCCCGGGCGCATCGCCGACGGCGAGATCCATCTTCAGGGGCGACGCATCGACAACCTGGCCGAGGACGACTTCGTGCCACTGCGCGGCCGCCATATCGGCATGATCTTCCAGGACCCGCTCACCAGCCTCAACCCGCTCTTCTCCATCGGCGACCAACTGATCGAGACGCTGCGCACCCACCTGCCGCTCTCCGAGAAGCAAGCTCGCGAGCGGGCGCTGGCGCTGCTGAGCGAGGTGGGGATCCCGGCGCCGGAAACCCGGCTGGACAGCTACCCGCACCAGTTCTCCGGCGGCATGCGCCAGCGCGTGGTGATCGCGCTCGCCCTGGCTGCCGAGCCGGAACTGATCATCGCCGACGAGCCCACCACCGCGCTGGACGTCTCGGTGCAGGCGCAGATTCTCGCCCTGCTCAAGCGGCTGTGCGCCGAACGTGGCACGGCGGTGATGCTGGTCACCCACGACATGGGAGTGATCGCCGAGACCGCCGACCGCGTCGCGGTGATGTACGCCGGGCGGCTGATCGAGATCGGCCCGGTGAACGCCGTGATTCGCGCCCCCCAGCATCCCTACACCGAGGGCCTGATGGCCTCGATCCCCGCCGTCGAGCACGACCTCGAGCGGCTCTACCAGATCGAGGGCGCCATGCCGCGTCTGGCGGCGATCCCGCCGGGCTGTCCCTTCCATCCGCGCTGTCCGCACGCCCAGGCGCGCTGCGAGCGTGAGCGCCCCGATCTGATGCCGGCAGGGCAGGGTCAGGCGGCGTGCTGGCTACACGACCCGGATGATCCGCTACCGCGGCGGGCCGGGTCGGAAAAGGCGCGACCCCGCCGGGAGAATGCCCATGAGCGCTGAGCCGAGTCTGCACGCCACGGTGCCCGCGGCACGGGGCGAGGTGTTGCTGGAAGCCCGCGACCTGGCGCGCCACTTCGACGTCTCCAAGCCGTGGCTGCAGCGCGTGCTGGAGCGCGGCGAGCGGCTGACGCTCAAGGCGGTGGACGGCGTGAGCTTCACCATCCGCCGCGGCGAGACGCTGGCGCTGGTCGGCGAATCGGGGTGCGGCAAGTCCACCGTGGCGCGCCTGGTGGTGGGGCTCTACGGCCTGACCGGCGGCCGGCTCGTCTTCGACGGCGAGGAGATCAGCGATCTCGCCGGTCGCAGCGGCAAGCAGGCCGCGGCGGTGCGCCGGCGCTTCCAGATGATCTTCCAGGACCCCTACGCCAGCCTCAATCCGCTGTGGCGGGTGGGTACCATCATCGGCGAGCCGCTGCGCGTCTTCCGTCCCGAGATGAGTGCGACCGACCGTCGCCGGCGGGTCGGCGAACTGCTCGAGCAGGTGGGCATGTCGGCCCCCGACGCCGACCGCTACCCTCACGAGTTCTCCGGCGGCCAGCGCCAGCGCATCTCCATCGCCCGGGCGCTGGCTAACGAGCCGGAGTTCATGATCTGCGACGAGCCCACCTCGGCGCTGGACGTCTCGGTGCAGGCGCAGATCCTCAACCTGATGCGCGACCTCCAGGACGAGTACGGGCTGACGTATCTCTTCATCAGCCACGACATGGCGGTGGTCAAGCACATGGCCGACCGCATCGCGGTGATGTACCTGGGGCGCATCGCCGAGATCGCCCCGGCCAGGCAGCTGTTCGCCTCGCCGCACCACCCCTATTCGACGATGCTGCTGGAGGCCGTGCCCTCGCTCGAGGGGGCGGGCAAGGAGCGCACCACCATCAAGGGCGAAGTGCCCAATCCCGTGCATCCGCCGTCGGGCTGCGCCTTCCATCCGCGCTGCCCCCACGCCAACGAGCGCTGTCGCCGCGAGGTGCCGCTGCTGATCGCCCACAGCGACGGCAGCGAGGTGGCCTGTCACGGGGTGGAAGAGGGGCGCATCGAGTGATCCTGGCCGCCCTGGAGGCCCTGTCGCCCCTCTCCGTCAGCGCCACTCTGGTGCTGCTGGCGCTCTCCACCCTCACCTCGGCGATCACCGCGGCGCTGGGCGTGGGCGGCGGGGTGCTGATGATCATGGCGCTGGCCCAGGTGATGCCGGCGGCAGCGGTGATCCCGGTGCACGGCATGGTGCAGCTGGGTTCCAATGTGGGGCGGGTGGCGCTCACCTGGCGCCACATCGACCGCGCCGTGATGGCCGCCTTCGTGCCCGGCGTGGTGCTCGGTGCGCTGCTTGCCGCCTGGCTGCTGGTGCAACTGCCGCCGGGGGTGCTGGAGCTGTGCATCGCCGCCTTCGTGCTCTACTCCTGCTGGGGCTGGGGGCTGCCCAAGCGCGCCCTGGGCGGGCTTGGCACCTTCGTGGCCGGCCTGGTCACCACCGTGCTCTCCAACCTGGTGGGCGCCAGCGGCCCCATGGTGGCAGCCTTCATCAAGGAGGGGCGCAGCGAGCGGCTGCCGCGGGTGGCCACCTTCTCGGCCTGCATGACCGTGCAGCACCTGCCCAAGGCGGTGATCTTCGGCGCGGCGGGCTTCGTGTTTCGCGACTGGCTGGCCTTCATCCTGGTGATGGTGGCGGCGGGCTTCGTGGGGACCTGGCTGGGCCTGAGGTTGCTGCACCGGGTGAGCGACCAGCGCTTCGATGCGCTGTTCAAGTGGGCGCTGACGCTGCTCGCCCTGCGCCTGATCTGGCTGGGGGGCCAGCGCCTGTGGGGTGGCTGAGCGCGCTGGGCGCCTCCAAGTGATCGTGCGGGGAGTCGTGAACGGCATTCGCGGGTCTCAGGGACGTGGCTTCACCGCCTATCCGGAAAGAGGAGGCTGGCATGTATCCTGGGTCACGGTTGTTCGTCGCTATTGCCCTGTTGGGGATCCTGACCGGCTGTGCCGCCGTGCAGGACCCGCGCGAACGGGCCATCGAACTGCGCCCTGGTGAGCCCTACCAGGTCATGGCGCCGGGAGCCTATCTCTTCACCTTCACGCTCGATGCCCCGGCGCGGGTGGTGCTGGAGAGCGAGACCTTCCCCGGCGATCACGCCACCACGCCCGCCGGCGTGTTGCGCGACAGCGAGGGGCAGATCGTCACCCGTGACTGGACCAGCGGCCGCGGCAGCAACTTCCGCATCGAGGAAAGGCTGGCGGCCGGCACCTGGTACCTGCGTACCCATGACCTCCATGCGTGTCTGTCAGTACTCCGCTGCCCGGATCAGGACCATCGCTATTGGGTGCACCTGAGGCTCGACGAGGCGCCCTGAGCGGGGCGCGTTCAGCTCGTCACGAGCGCGCGGCGGCGGGCGAGGTGCTCCCACGCCTTCTCGTGAAAGAAGTAGGCGACGGTGTTGGCGGCGGGTTCGATGAGGGCGACCATGCCGCCGAGCACCCAGCTGCCGGTGAGCAGGAAGGTAACGCCGAAGGCCACGCAGAAGTGCACAAGGGCAAAGGTGGCAGTCTTCTTCACGGCAGGTCTCCAGAAGTGAGAATAATGTTCATTAGGGTAGGTGCCGGGGCGCTATAACGTAAACGGATTATGCGGATGGTCCTGATAGCTGGGCTCAATCATTGGCATCGCCATGTCGCAACGAAAAGGCCCCGGCATGGCCGGGGCAAGGATCGGTAAGCCAAGGAGCGCGACGTTTCGGCTCAGAACTCGTAGATGGCGGAGAGCCAGAGGCTGCGACCGTCCAGATAGACGCCTTCAGTGGCTCGCCAGGTACGCGTGTAACGATAGGCGTACTCGGTGTTGCCATTGTGCTGATAGGCATCGGCTTCGCCGAAGTCCTTGTCGAGCAGGTTGTAGACCTTGCCGGTCAGGCGCAGCCGGTCGGTGAAGCGATAGGTGCTGCTGAGGTGGAACAGCTCGTAGCCGTCGAGCTTGTTGCCCAGCTGCTCATAGAGAGAGAGGTTGGACTCTGAGGTGGGCACGCCCCCCGGGAAGCGCTCGCGCGAGGAGTAGTACTCGCCATCCAGGGTGGTGCTCCAGCGGTCGTTGATGTCCCAGGTCAGGCTGGTGGTGAGCTTGTGCCGTGGCGTATTGGTCAGTAGCAGCCCCTCCGCTTCCCCGGAGGTGATTTCGGTATCGGTCAGGGTATAGCCGCCGCTGAGTTCCCACGCCGGGCTGACGCGGTAGCTGGCACTCAGCTCGAGGCCTTGGGTACGGGCTTCGTCCAGGTTCTTTTCACGGCCGACCTCGGGTTGGCTGTCGAAACCCACCAGGTCGAAACAGTTGGCCGGTACCGGGCTCAGTGCCGAGCCGAAGTCGCTGTCGCTGCCGTCATAGTTGCAGTTGTAGGCGTCGAAGCCGGCGATCTTGTCCTCGAATTCGGTGTAGAAGAGCGTTGCCGTCGCGTTGAAGTCGCGCTGGTTGTCGTAGCCGGCGCTGATCTCGTAGTTGGTGCTCTTCTCCGGCTCGAGGTCAGGTGACCCCACGTTGACGATGGTTCCCTGTCCGCTGAAGCCGGTGATGCCGTCGTGCAGCTGGTTGAGCGTCGGGGTCTTGTAGCCGCGGCTGACGCCCCCTTTCAGCGTCCACCGGTCGGTGGTGTTCCACACCAGGTAACTGCGCGGACTGAAATGTCCGCCGAAGGCGTCGTGGTGCTCGTAGCGGCCGCCCACCGTCAGCGCCAGGTCATCACGCAGCCACCACTCATCCTCGGCGAACAGCGCCCAGCTCTCCTGCTGGAAGGTCTCGTTGCCCGCAGCGCCATCCTTCAGTTCGGCATCGATGTACTGCGCCCCCACGCTCAGGACATGATCGCCCAGCGGGGCAACGAATTTGGTATCGAAGATCAGGTCGGTGTTTTCCAGCAGCCGCGGCTCGCCGCCATCGGCCTGATAGCCGTACTCGGCATTGCTGCCCGGCGGCAGGGTCCGGCCGAGGGTCTCGGTGGTCTTGCGAGTGAGGCTGCTCTCCAGCGTGCCGGCGGAGAGATGCATCGTATGCCCCAGGGCGACCTGGTCACGATGGAAACGTAGCTCTTCTCCGTAGCCGTTGAACTCTCCGGGAGCGGGTTCACCTGCTCGATTGGTGCCGTCCCGTGTGCCCAGCCGGTTGTCATCGTTGGAGTAGACCTGGCGGGCCCGCTCCAGGTCGAGCCACAGCTCGTGGGTATCGTCCGGCGTGACGTTAAGCCGACCGCCGATGGAGTAGATGCGGGCCTCGACGGGACGCGGGTCGCGGCCGGTGCTCTCGGGAATCAGCCGCTCGGAGCCGTCGCGGTCGAACAGTCGGCCCCTGAGTTGCAGCCCGACAGTATCGGCCACCAGCGGGCCCGAGGTATAGAGGTTGAGCGTCGAGCTGTTGCCGGCGTCGCGATCCTGCTGGAAGGTGTTGTCGACGGCAATGGAGGCGGTCCAGTCGCTGGCCACCTTGCGGGTGATGACATTGACCACCCCGCCCATGGCATCGGAGCCGTACAGCGTCGACATGGGACCGCGGATTACCTCGATGCGCTCGATGGACGACATCGGCGGCATGAAGCTGGTGGAGGTGGAGCCAAAGCCGTTGGGGGTGACGCTACCCGAGGTATTCTGGCGGCGGCCATCGATGAGAATGAGCGTATAGTCGCTGGGCATGCCGCGCATGCTGATGTTCAGGCCGCCGGTCTTGCCGGTGCCGGCGCGCACGTCGACGCCGGGCACATCTTTGATCGCCTCGGCGATGTTGGAAAAGCGTTGCTTCTCGAGCTCGTCACGCGTGATCACCGAGATACTGGCCGGTGCCTCTTGAAGTGCCTGCTCGTAGCCGGCGGCGGTCACCACGATGCTGTCGAGACGGTCGTCCTCCTGGGCATGGGCACTGTTGGCGGCAAGGGTAGCGGCGGCGGCCGTGACGGCCATGGCCAGGGTGTTACGGCGGGGAAAACGCATGGGAGCACCTGCTATTGCTGACTTGATGATATTGATTATCAAATGCGCAGGAGATTCTAGTGCGAAAAGTTCCCCGCGTTGAGGGCGAAAGGGCACAACGTCTCGTTGCACGATTGGCAACGGTGGCGAGGCGAGGCGAGGCGAGGCGAGGCGAGGTCAGGTCGGGGTGGGCACGCCTGCGGCGCAGCGCGGCTCCGGGGTTGCCCAGGCCGCCGGCAGGTGCTGGCGCAGATGGTCGAGCAGGGCGGAGACCCGGCGCGGGCGCTGACCGTAGGCGTAGAGCAGCGTCACCGGCAGCGGCGGGGCGCTCCAATCGGTCAGGCAGCGTGCCAGGCATCCGGGGTGGGCCCCCTCGCGCTTGGCGGCGAGCCAGTGCGGCATGAGGCCGAGTCCTTGGCCCCGCGCGATGGCGTCGCCATGCAGCACGTACTGGTCGACACGGAAGCGCGAGCGGGGCGGCTGGAAGCGGTACTCGCCTTCTTGCGGATGGGTCAGCGGCAAGCCCGCCTCGGTTTCTCCCAGTAGGTCGATCCAGGCGTGATTGGCCAGCGCCCGCGGATGCTGGGGGTGGCCGTGGCGAGCCAGGTAATCGGGGTGGGCGTAGAGGCCGCGCGCCAGCCAGGCGAGCGTTTCCTGGCGCAGCTCGCTGTCGGCTACCTCGCCGAGCCAGAGGATCACCGCCTGGCTATCGGCGGCGCGTGGTGGGGCGTGTCGCGAGCGCAGGGTGAGGCGGATACCGGGGTAGAGGTCCATGAAGCGCGCCAGCTCCCGGGAGAGCCAGCTGCGCGTCAGGGCGTCGTGGCACTCGACGACGAGCTCGCCACTCACCTCCTCGCGCAGCTCGTCGAGCGCCTGCTGGCCCTGGCCGGCCAGGGCCAGGATCTGGGCTGCGTAGTCATGGAACAGGCGCCCCGACTCGGTGGCCATCAACCGATTGGACTGGCGGCGCAGCAGCGTCTGGCCCAGCTGCCGCTCCAGCTGGCTGATGCGGCGGCTCAGGGTCGACTTGGCCAGGCCGAGGTGCTGCGCGCTGCGAGTGAGGCTGCCGGACTCGATGACCGCCACGAAGGCGGCGAGCTCGTCGAGATTGTACATGGGTATGGCAAAGCTCCCGGATGAACGTCTTATTATAAATAATTCTCGTTCATTGAGGTAGTCGTGATCCGGCGTTGCGCATCTTGCAACGAGGCGTTGTGCGTCCAGGGTCGACCTCGATTATGATAATCATTATTATTCCGTGCCTGATCCCTGCCGCACACGGCCCCGTGTCAAAGGAGTTCTCCCATGCACCCTGCGCCCACCGCGCGACCCGGTTGTCTCCGGCGTCGGCTGGCTATCTGGCTCACCGCCACGCTGGGGCTGGGCATGGCCCCCGCCCAGGCCGCCAGCGTGGCGACCGCCCACGGCGAGATCGAGGTGCCCGACGCCCCCGAGCGCGTCGTCACCCTCTACGAAGGCGCCCTGGATGCCGCCCTGGCGGCCGGTGTCACGCCGGTAGGGGCGGTGACCACCCGCGGCGGCGATGGGGTGGCTCGCTACATCGAGGCGCATCTCGGCGAGGTGCGTCCGGCCATCGTCGGCGTGGTGCGCGAGATCAACCTGGAGGTGGTGCTGGTCGAGCGCCCCGACCTGATCCTCGCCCCGCCGCAGCTCTCCGACGAGCAGTACGCCCTGCTGTCGTGCATCGCTCCCACCGTGGTGCCCGAGACCCGCGAACTCGCTCCGGACAACTGGAAGGCCGAGGCGCGGCTCTTCGGCGAGGCGTTGAACCGTGAGGAGCCGATCGAGGCCGCCATTGCCGACGTGGAAGCGCGCGCGGCGGCACTGGCCGATGCCTTGGTCGAGGCCGAGGTGGGCGGCAGCGCCAACCTGGTGCGCTGGATGCCCCAAGGGCCGCTGGTGATGTCCGGCGCGCTCTTCTCCAGCGGGCTGCTGGCGGAGGTGGGCCTCGACGTGGACGCCGCGGGCCTCGTCAACCCCCGAGGCGTGCACAGCGATCCGCTGAGTCTGGAGAACCTCTCGCAGTTGCAGGGCAACTGGCTGTTCCTGGCCACCCTCAATGAGGAGGGCGAGGAGGCGCTTGCCGCCGCCGAGCAGTCGCCGGCCTTCGCCCGTCTGCCGGTGGTCAAGAACGGCCGGGTGGTGCCGGTGGACGGCCAGCTGTGGACCAGCGCCAACGGCCCGCTGGCCGCCCAGGCGATCCTCGACGACATCGAAGCGGCGCTGCTGCCTTGAAGTCGGAAGCCGCTGGCTACCCCTGGCCCCGCCGTTCGGCGGGGCAAGTGCGTCTCTGTCTGGGGCTCACGGCGCTGCTGGCCGTTGCCGCCCTGGCCAGCCTGCTGCTGGGCGCCGGCGAGGTGGGGCCGGGGCGGGCCCTGGCGGCGCTCGTGGGGCGCGGCGACGAGGAGGCCCGTTTCGTGGTGGCATCGCTGCGTGGCCCGCGCACCCTGGTGGGCGTGGCGGTGGGACTCTCCCTGGGCGTGGCCGGGGCGTTGCTGCAGGCGGTGTCGCGCAATCCCCTGGCCGAGCCGGGGCTGCTCGGGGTCAGTGCCGGCGCCGCCTTCGCCGTGGCCGTGGCGCTGTGGCTCGACGCCAGTGCCGCCACCCTGCGCATCGCCGTGGGGCAGGTCGGGGCTCTGGTGGGCTGTCTGGCGGTGCTCGCCGTGGTGCGCGTGCGCGGTCTGGGCAACGACCCGGTACGGCTGGTTCTGGCCGGGGCCGCCTTCTCGGCGCTGCTCGCCTCGCTCACCTCCCTGCTGCTGCTGTTCGACCAGCGCACCGCCGACGAGATCCGCTTCTGGGTGGTGGGCAGTCTGGCCGGCCGGCGTCTGGACGACCTGCTGGCGGTGCTGCCCAGCCTGGGCCTGGCACTGGCCATCACGGCCCTGGTGGCACGCCCGCTGGCGGCCCTGGCGCTGGGCGAGCGGGTCGCCTCGGGGCTGGGCCACCACCCCGGCCGGGTGCGTCTGCTGGTGATTTTCGTCGTGGCGCTGCTGGTGGGCGCGGCCACCGCCGTCGCCGGGCCCATCGCCTTCGTCGGCCTGGTGGTGCCCTTCGCCGCCCGGGCCCTGGTCGGCCCCGACATCCGTCGCGCCCTGTGGCTCTGCCTGCCGCTGGGGGCGCTGATGGTGCTGGTGGCGGACGTCGTCTCGCGGCGGGTGGTGGCGCCTTCCGAGCTGCCCATCGGGGTGCTCACCGCCCTGGTCGGCGCCCCGGTGCTGGTGGCGGTGGTGCGCGCGCGCCGCCTGCCAACCCTCTAGCCGACCCGCTATGTAGCCGGAGCCGTCATGTCGGACTCGTCTCTTGCCCTTGATCTTGACCGGCGTGCCGCCCCCGACCCCGATATCGCGGTGTCGCCACCCCCCGGCCGCTGGCGGTTGGCGGTGGGGCGTTGCAGCCTGCTGGTGGAGCGCCGGGCCCTGGTCGTGGCGCTGGCGCTGCTGGCCGCCCTGGGCGCGGCCTCGCTGGCCTACCTGGCACTGGGCAGCGAGCGACTCGCTCCGGGCGCGGTGGTGCGCGCGCTGGCAGGCGAGGGGGACCCCATCGCCCTGTTTCTGGTCCAGGAGCTGCGCCTGCCGCGGCTCGCGGCGGCCTGGCTGACCGGCGCCGCCTTCGCCCTGGCCGGCTGCCTGATGCAGACGCTCGCGCGCAACCGCCTGGCCACGCCCGGCATCATCGGCATCGACAACGGCGCCACCGCCTTCGCCGTGGCGTCCGTGGTGGGGCTCGGCGTGTCGCTGGCGCCGCCCGCCATGGCGCTGGCCGGCGGTGCCACCGCGGCGGCCGTCACCTTCGGCCTGGCCAGCGGCGGCGACACCCGCGGCTACCGCTTCATCGTCGCCGGCATCGGCATCGGCGCGGTGTTCGGCGCCGTCACCCAGCTGCTGCTGGCGCGGGTGGACATCGACACCGCCAACGCCGCCTATCCCTGGACGGTGGGCACCCTCAACGCCCGTCCCGGCCATGCCGTGGCGGCCCTCGCCGCCGGTCTTGCCGTGGGCCTGCCGCTGGCGTTGGCCCTGGCCCGCTCGCTGACCCTGATGCGCTTCTCCGATGCCGTGTCCCGCGGCCTCGGGGTGCGGCTCAAGCGGCACCGCTGGCAGGTGCTCACACTCTCGGTGCTGCTCACGGCATTGGCCGTGGCGGTGGCCGGCCCGGTGGGCATGGTGGGGCTGATCGGCCCGGAGATCGCCCGCTCGCTCACCTCGCCGCGCGGCGTGCCGCTGCTGGCCTCGGCCCTGGCCGGGGCCCTGGTGATGGTGCTCGCCGACCTCACCGGGCGGTTGCTGCTGGCGCCCATCGAGCTGCCGGTGGGCATCGTCACGGCCGTGGTCGGTGGGCCCTGGCTGCTGTGGATACTGATTCGTCCCGCCCGCAGGAGCGCGATATGACACCCGACGAGCCTTCCGCTGCGCTCAGCGCTCGCGACCTCACCCTGGCCTATGGCCGAACTCCGGTCATCGACGGCCTGGATCTGACCCTGCCGCCAGGCCGCGTGACGGCCATCGTCGGTCCCAACGGCTGCGGCAAGTCGACCCTGCTGGCGGCACTGGCTCGCCTGCACGCCCCGCAGGGCGGGGCGGTGCTGCTCGATGGCCGTGACATACAGCGGCTGCCGGCGCGCGAGCTGGCGCGGCGCCTGGCGCTGCTGCCCCAGGAGGCCAGTGCCCCGGAAGGCCTCACCGTGGGCGACCTGATCCGCTTCGGTCGCCAGCCCCACCAGGGCTGGTGGCGCCAGTGGTCCGCCGAGGACCAGCGGGTGGTCGGCGAGGCGTTGGCCGCCGCCGGCCTCGAGGCCCTGGCCGACCGCGCCCTGGACACGCTCTCCGGCGGGCAGCGCCAGCGCGCCTGGATCGCCATGACCATCGCCCAGCAGACCCCGCTGCTACTGCTCGACGAGCCCACCGCGGCCCTGGACCTGGGCCATCAGGTCGAGGTCTTCGACCTGGTGAGGCAACTGGCCGCGGTGGGGCGCACGGTGGTGATGGTGCTTCACGATCTCACCAGCGCCAGCCGCTACGCCGATCATCTGCTGGCCCTGTACGAAGGGCGGCTGGTGGCCGCCGGCCAGCCGCGGGAGGTGGTGACGGCGGCGCTGGTGCGGCGTCTCTACGGCATCGACTGCACCCTCGTGCCTGACCCGGTGAGCGGTGCACCGCTGCTGGCTAATTTGCGCCAGGCAGCGTCCCGCACTACATAAATAAGTGATGTGTGCGGAGTTTGCGTTGGTATATCGCAAAAAAGACGCGCTTTTTCTACGCTTGGTTGGCCGCTGGGCAGCCATACTGAAGCCTGCCCCAAACCGTAAAAGAAGGGCAGTAGGGAACCTTCAAGGGAACAGAGGTGCGAGTTATGAGCCCCGCTTACCGAGTTCGTCTCGGCACGGTCGTTGTCGTGCTGTTCAGCTTCCTGGCGCTGCTGGCCGTGAAACCCGCCCACGCCAATCCGCGCTACGCGGCCATCGTGGTCGATGCCGAGAGTGGCGACGTGCTGCATGCCGCCAACGCCGACGCCACCCGCTACCCGGCGTCATTGACCAAGATGATGACGCTCTATCTGGTGTTCGAGGCGCTCGAGGATGGCGGCCTGGCCCTGGATCAGCCGCTGCCGGTCTCGAGCTATGCGGCTTCCAAGCCGGCTTCCAAGCTCTATCTCAAGGCGGGGTCGACCATTCCCGTGGAGAAGGCCATCCAGGCGCTGGTGATCAAGTCGGCCAACGACGTGGCCGTGGTGGTAGCCGAGGCGCTGGGCGGTAGTGAAGAGCACTTCGCCACCATGATGACGCGCAAGGCACAGGAGCTGGGCATGTCCCGCACCACCTTCCGCAATCCCCATGGCCTGCCCGACGCGCGCCAGGTCACCACGGCGCGAGACATGGCCATTCTCTCACTGCGGGTGATGAAGGACTTTCCCCAGCACTACCACTACTTCTCTCGCACCCGCTTCCACTGGAACGGCAAGACCATCACCGGCCACAACCGTCTGCTGGACAATTACCCCGGTGCCGACGGCCTGAAGACCGGCTTCATCCGCGCCTCCGGCTTCAACGTGGCGACCTCGGCGGTGCGCAACGGCCGCCGTGTCCTTTCGGTGGTAATGGGCGGTTTCACGGCGGCCTCGCGCGATGCGCACATGGCCGACCTGCTCGACCGCGGCTACGTGCGACTCGCGCTGCAGCAGCGCGGCGACTGGATCGCCAAGGCCGATCTGTCCGGCGAGCGCATGGCCCTGCCCGAGCCGCTGCCGGCCACCCCGCCCGCCACGCAGCTGACCTTGGCCGAGACCATCCCCTCCTGGTCGCAGTCGCTGGCCACCGGCCGGACCGAGGCCTCGGCGCTGCTGGCCGAGCCGGACACCGAGATGGGCTCCGCCGACGATCCTATCCGTGAGCTGCTGGCGCGCAACGACCCGGCCTCGCCTGGCGGTGCCTGGGCGGTGCAGGTCGGAGCCTTCAGCGATGTCGACCAGGCTCGAAGCCTGGCGGCACGGGCGGCCGATTCCCTGGCCAGCCAGCTCAACGACGTGCGCGTGGCCATCGCCGAGGCGCAGGGGGCACCGCGTGTGTTCCGGGCGCGGCTGGTCGACCTTCAGGAGAGCGACGCCCGCACCGCCTGCCAGAGCCTGCGCCAGCAGGGCATGGACTGCCTGGTGGTGGCTCACAATTGATGCCATCGCCCGTGCCCCGGCGGCATGGGCGTTGCCGACCGCGACGCGCCGGGCACGCCCCCTTGCCCCCGCGGGTGTAACCCCTTAGCGTGGGAACCAATCAGCCCCGCCGACCCCTCCGGTCGGCGGGGTGGTTTTTTGGTCGCGTGCCCGGAAGGCCAAGGGAGGTCGTGATGTCGCCGTCGCTCAAGGGTATTTTGTTCATGTGTGCCGGGGTACTCTGCCTGGCCATCGGCGATGCCATCGCCAAGTGGCTGGGCGAGGTGCACTCGCCGCTGCAGATCATCTTCTTCCGCACCCTGGTGTCGCTGCCGCTGATCGCGCTGCTGGCCTACTTCGGCGGCGGGCTGCGCAAGTTCGCCACGCGGCGTCCCGGCGTGCACCTGATGCGCGGGCTCATCTATACCGGCACCATGGGCTGCTTCGTGCTGGGGCTGACGCTGTTGCCCCTGGCCGAGGCCACCGCCATCGCCTTTGCCGCACCGCTGTTCGTCACCCTGCTCTCGGTGCCGCTGCTCGGTGAGCGCGTCGATGGACAGGTGCTGGCGGCCTCGCTGCTGGGGTTCGTCGGCGTGCTGGTGATCGTGCGCCCGGGCGGCGAGAGCTTTCACCCCGGGGCACTGGCCATGCTGGGTGCCGCCGTCTTCTATGCGCTGCTGATGATCACCTCGCGGCGCTACGGAGGGCGCGAACATCTCTGGGCCATGGTCTTCTACATGAACCTGGTGCCGCTCGTGATCACGGCTCTGAGCCTGCCGCTGGTGTGGCAGCCGCCCCACCCCGGGCACTGGTGGGGCTTCCTCGCTGCCGGCGTGTTCGGGGTGGGCGCCACGGCCTGCATCACCCTGGCCTTCCGCTTCGCCCCGGCGGCCATCGCCGCCCCCTTCGACTACACCGCCATGCTGTGGGCGGTGCTGCTCGGCTGGTGGTTCTGGGGCGAGATGCCCGACTTCTGGGTCTTTGTCGGCAGTGCGGTGATCATCGGCAGCGGCCTGGCCATCGCCTACCACGACCGCCGCACCACGCTGAAGCGGCGGCCTACCTTGTGAAGAAGGCGCCCGCCGCGGCCTCCGGGTCGGGCTGGCCGCAGATCGCTGAGATCACCGCCGGGCCCTGGGCCCCGGCGTCGCGCACCGCGGCGGCGTGTTCGGTCTTGAGGCCGCCGATGGCCACGGCCGGCAGGGGGCTGGCGGCGACCAGGGTGGCTAGCCCCGCAAAGCCCAGCGGTTCGGCATGGTCCTGCTTGGTGGCGGTGGCGAATACCGGGCCCAGGCCCAGGTAGTCGAGCCGCTCGGCATCGACACGCGCCATCTGCGCCAGGGTCTGCACCGAGCGGCCGAGGATCGCCCGCTCGCCCAGGGCGGCGCGGGCCTCGGCCACCTCGCCGTCGTCCTGGCCGAGGTGCAGCCCGTCGGCGCCGCTCTCCACGGCCACCGCGAGGCGGTCGTTGATGATCAGCGGCACGCCGCTGCCGGCCAGCGCCGCTTTGAGGCGGCGCGCCTGGTCGATCAGCTCGCCGTCGCTGGCGTGCTTGTCGCGCAGCTGTACCACGGTCACGCCGCCGCGCACCGCGGCCACCACGGTCTCCACCAGGCCACGCTCGGCGCAGAGTACGGGATCGGTGATCAGGTAGAGGGAAAGGTCCAGGCGCATCGGTGAGCTCCAGTACGGGCCAAATGGCGGGGGTGCGAGAAGGGCACTATCCCCGCCGCTCCTGCGTGTGTAAAGGGTCTGCTCAGGGGGCGGGGGCAGCGGCGCCGAGAAAGCGCTCGCGCCAGTAGGCGAGGTCGATCGATGTCGTCTCG
This sequence comes from Halomonas sp. NO4, assembly GCF_010994375.1. Classification (GTDB taxonomy): domain Bacteria; phylum Pseudomonadota; class Gammaproteobacteria; order Pseudomonadales; family Halomonadaceae; genus Halomonas. The sequence continues at coordinate 15,888 of NZ_WHMA01000003.1, read as the reverse complement.
ACGCGGCGCCCGCGCCCGGGGGCATGGATCATCTCGCCGCCGCCCAGATAGATCCCCACGTGGCTCGGCTTGCTGCCGCGCCCGGTGGCGAAGAAGAGCAGGTCACCGGGGCGGGCGGCGTCGGTGCGCGGCAGATGGCGGAACTGCTGTCGGGAGGAGCGCGGGAGATCGATGCCGGCACGAGCGTAGGCCAGCTGCACCAGACCGGAGCAGTCCAGGCCGCGCTCGCTGTTGCCGCCCAGCCGGTAGGGCGTGCCCAGGGTCCGTTTCGCCTCGGCCAGGATCAGCGCCCGTTCCATGCTGAGCGCGTCGCTGTCCCGGGTGGCCAGATCCCGGCTGGCGCAGCCGGCCAGCGCCACCAGGGCGAGCAGCAGCACGAGGGGAGCCAGGTGGCCCCGCAGCGCCCGGCTCACCATCAGCGAAAGGCGATGCGCGTGCCGTAGGCGAGCATCTCGTCCGGGGTGATGGCGTGGCCGGGCACCCCGATCATCTCGTCGCCGCACTGGTCGGCCCAGGTCAGGATGCCGTGGGTCAGGCCGATGTCGCCGAGCAGGTCCTGGATCTCGCCGGTGCCGGTGAAGGTGCAGGTCTTGCCCTGGGCGTCCGACAGCTCGGAGATGCCGTTGGCATGGTGAAATCGCACGATGTAGATGCCGTCCTGGGACTCCACCTCGACGATGGGCGACAGGCCGTGGTGCAGCGCGTAGGAGAGCTGCTTGAGGGTAATGTGATCGCCGAGTTGCATGTCGATTGCGGTCATGGCGTGGTGCCTCGTGGTGATGACAGCGGTCCTTTCCACTTTAGGCCCTGAAACGGCGGCTTGCCCAGGGGATCGCACCGTCACGCGAAGGCACGGTCACGCGAACGCATAGACATCCATGGCCAGCACGCCATGCTCGACGCTGTGGTGGCGTCGCTCGGCCCGACCGCCGGCGCCCATGGCTACCAGCAGCGGCTGGAAGTGTTCCGGCGTGGGGTGGTTGCGCCTCGCCTGGGGCGCGCCTTCCCAGTCGAGCAGCGCGGCGCGGTCATCGGCGGCGAGGCGCGTATGCACCCAGTCGGCGAATTCGCCCACCCAGGCGGGCATGGTCGCCTCGGGAGCATCGAGCTCGCCGAGGTTGTGGGTGAGGCTGCCCGAGCCGACCACCAGGACGTTCTGCTTGCGCAAGCCGGCCAGCTGCTCCCCCAGCGCCATCAGCTCGGCGTTCGCCCACTCGGTGGGCAGCGACAGCGAGACCACCGGCACGTCGGCGGCGGGAAACATCAGCGACAGCGGCACCCAGGCGCCGTGATCCAGGCCGCGCTCGGTGGGTAAGGCGTTGAGCTTGCAGGCCAGTCGCTTCGCCAGGTCGGGCTCGCCCGGCGCGGGATACTGGCACTCGAAGAGCTCGCGGGGAAAGCCGCCGAAGTCGTGGATGGTCTCGGGGTGTGCGCTGGTGCTCACCGCCAGCCGGCGGGTGGTCCAGTGAGCCGAGACCACCACCACGGCGTCAGGGCGCAGCGTCTGGCCCAGCTCGCGCAGGAAGCCGTGGGCCGGCGTCTTGGTCAGGGCCAGCATGGGCGAGCCGTGGGAGATGAAGAGGCTGGGCAGCATGGGGCGACTCCAGAAGGTGGACTTGCCTTCAGGATAGCGCCCCGCGGCGCCAACATCGATAGCAGGCTTATTGATTCCGCGCGCGCAGTAGTTTGTAAGCACCCTCTCAGTAGCCGGTCATCTCTAGGTAGCCTTCACCGAGCCTCTCGCCGCTGGCGGGGTCGCGGGCCACCACAGCGCCCTCCCAGTAGGGCACGCTGGTGGCCATCCAGCGCTCGGCGTGGGGCGCCTCGACGACCAGCTGGAGCCCTTCACTGGGCACCTCGAGGCGCCAGCGGGTGGGCACTTCTCGCCCGGAGACCGTGGCGGTCGCCAACGGCTCGAGCTGGATCGCCCCGGGCGAGAGCGGCGTGGGCGAGCCGTCGGGGGTGATCCAGGTGCCGGAACGGTAGTCACCCCCCGCCGCGCCGCCGCCGCGCAGTTGAAACGCCATCAGTTTGTGGCCGCTTGCCAGGTGCAGCGAGAACCAGTCCCAGCCCTGCTGGCGCTCGTCGAGCAGCTGGCTGCTCCACTCGCGGTCGAGCCACGCCCGGCCAGTCACCGGCTGGGTCTCGCCGTCCAGCGTCACCTCGCCGTCGACGCGCCAGAAGGGCTGGCTGTAGTACATCGAACCAGAGTACATCGAGCCAGAGGAGAGCGAACCCTGGCCGTCGGCGGCCTTCTGGCTGAAGCCGTCCTCGCCGTGGGGCACCAGCGGACCTTCGGCGTCGAGGGTGATATCCGCGCCGAAGCGGCCCCGGTCATCGTCCTGGTGGGCCGATAGCGAGAGTTCGGCGAAGGTGTCCGACGCGGCATCCTCGACGCGGCTGGCCAGCTGCCAGTCGTCGAGCCAGGCGCGAAAGGGCGCGGCCCGCACGCCGGCCTGACCATCATTGCCGGCCGAGTGGCTGCGCGCGAAGCGCTCCGCCACCCGGTGGCTCTCGCCCTGGGAGACGGCGAAGTGCGCCATCCACAGCTGGTCGGCCGCCCAGGGCGCGGGCTCGGGGCGCTCGTCAGGCGGCACCAGCGCCTGGCGGAACAGCGTCCACTGCAGGCCCAGCGGCTCGCCGTCGGCGTTCTCCAGGTTGGCGGTGAGATACCACCACTCGATGCGGTAGTCCGGATGGGGGCCATGGTCGATGGGAAAGCGCAGCGGCGTGCCGGGACTGGCCTGGGCGAAGTCGCCGGCGGCTTCGCCGAGACCCGCGAAGCCGGTGTTCTGCCTCGTCTCCTGCGACGCGTCGCACCCGGCGAGCAAGAGCGCTGTCAGCAGGAGAGGGCCGATCCATGGCTGCCTCATGTCGCCTCCTCCTCGGCCAGCAGGGCCCGGGGTGGGGTGCGCCACAGGCGCAGGGCGGGCAGCAGGGCGGCGAGCAGCGCCACGCCCACGGCGGTGGCCAGGGTCATTGCCATCTCGGCAGGAAAGAGGTGCAGCGGCAGGCGCCAGCCGAAGGCGGCGACGTTGATCACCGCCACCAGGCCCAGCGCCAGGCCGATGCCCAGCGGCACGGCAAGGAGGCCGGTGGCCAGCGCCGCCCCGCCGAGCTGGGCGAGCTGCACCGTCGCGAGCCGAGCGCGCGGCACGCCCAGCGCCCAGAGCGGTGCCAGCTGGCGGCGTCGGCTGCGCGCCTGGGCGAGCAGGCTCGCCAGCAGGGCCAGGGCGGCGACGCCCAGGGTCAGGGCGCTGAGCGCCCGGGTGATGGTGAAGGTGCGCTCGAAGATGCCGGTGGCGACCCGCTTGACCTCGCGCTGGTCCACCAGGCTGTCGCTGCCCAGGGCGAAGCGCTGGCGCAGGGCCTCGCTCAGCGTCTCGGCGCGGCCCCCCGCGGCGAGCACGATGCCGATGGAACTCGGTGTGCCGGCGAAGCGCTTGGCGAGCTGCGGCGTGGCGAGCAGCACCTCGCCGCGGGTGTTGCCGTAGTCGGGGTAGATCGCTGCCACGGGGAGCGTCTCACGACGCCCGGTCGCCTCCACGATCAGGCGGTCACCTGGCGAAAGACCCTCGGCGATGGCCAACTGCTCGTTGACGAAGGCCGCCCCCCCGCGAAAGGCCTGCCAGGCCGCCTCTCGCCCTTGCCGGGTGTCGAGCAGCGGCCAGTGGGGTACCAGGGCGGCGCCGGGAGTGATGCCGTAGAGGCTGACCGGTCGCTCCAGGCTGCGTGCCGCGCCGTCGCGTTCGGCTTCGCGCAGGGTCGCCTCGGCGTGGCGGGTGGGCAGCGTTTCGCGGACTTCGCTACGCTCGCCGAGCCAGGCTTCCACCGAGTCGAACTGCGCCGGCGGCGGTCGCAGGTAGAGGTCGGCGACCAGGCGCTGGTCGAGCCAGTCGAGGAAGGTGAGGCGAAAGCCGCCCACCATGCTGCCGATGCCCAGGTTGGCGGCCAGGGCGATGAGCAGCGCCATCATGGCCAGCGTGAGCCGCGGCAGCTGCAGCTGCAGGTCGGCCACGGCCCACTGGGCGAGGGGGTGGCGGCGCCACAGCCGCGCCAGCGCCGCAAGGCCCAGTGCCAGCAGCGGCGGCAGCCAGAGGGCGCCGGCGAGCAGCAGCGCGGCCACCAGGCCGAAACCGGCGATGAGCCCCTCGCCGGGGGGCTGGGCGGCCAGCCAGGCCCACAGCGCCAGGCCCAGGGCGACCACGCCGCTCCCGGCCAGGGCCAGGCGCCGAAGCTGGCGATGGAAGCCGGCGCGCCACGCCTGGGCCTGGCCGAGCCCCAGCACGCTGAGCCGCGCCGCCCGCCACAGCACCCCGCTGCCGGCGAGGAAGAGCCCGCCCAGGGTCACCGCCAGTCCGCCCAGCCAGTAGTGCCACGGCAGGTACAGCTGGGCCCCCACCTCGGCGCCGTAGAGGCTTGCCAGGGTGGCCGCCACGTCGGGCAGCAGTGCCTGGGCCAGCCATACGCCGCTGACGATACCCGCCAGGGCGCCGACGAGCCCCAGCAGGACGAGCTCGAGTGCCAGCAGGCCCACCAGGCGGCGGGCGGAGACGCCCAGGGCGCGCAGGGTGCGTAGAAGGTCCAGGCGCTGCTCCAGCGCCAGACCCAGAGCCGCCTGGACGATGAACAGCCCCACCACCAGCGCCAGCAACGCCATGGCGGTGAGGTTGAGGTGGAAGCTCTGGGTGAGCTGGCCCGGCTCGACCAGGGTGTCGGCGCGGGTCAGCACGAAGCCGTCGGGAGCCGTGGCCAGGGCATCGGGAGCGGTGACCAGTCGGCTCAGCGTCGTGCCGCGGTCGAGCAGTCTCGCCGCGGCGGCAATGTCCATCACCAGGGTATCCGGGGGCAGCGAAGGCGTAGGCACCAGCGGAGGCAGGCGCTGCCCCTCGGCCAGGTGCGGCGTGGAGCCGGGGGCCTCGCCGCGGGCCACCCCCAGGGCAGCGAGGCTGTCCGGGGCGAGGCGCGTCTGCCAGGGCGAGGTGAGAAAGCCGGTGAGCTCATCGGTACTGCCGGCGGTGGCGAAGGCACTGTCCCCGGGCAGGGTGAGCGGGTCGATTCCGATCAGCGTCAGGCGGTTGCCGTCCGCGGTTTCCACCTCGCCCTCGAGCAGCGGCGAGACAGGCAGCCCGGCGCGGCGCAGGGCCAGGTAGTCGTCGCGGGTCAGTGGCTCGTCATCACGGCGCTCGAGGCGATCCAGGCCAGTAGAGAAGAGCGCCTCGGCGCGGGCGTAGCTGTCGCGGGCCGAGACGTTGATCGCTTGTACCCCGCTCCATAGCGCGCTGGCCACCCAGAGCCCGAGCAGCAGCATGGCGAGCTGCCCGGGATGGCGGCGGTAGTGGGAGAGCAGGGTGGCCAGGGCGGTGAGCATAGGGGCACGTGGGTGGTGAACGAGCGGTGCCGGTATCGTCCCATAGAAGCGACAAGGCGGGGAATGGCAGACGCTCTTGCCGGGCGCCTGCCGGTGGTAGTCACGCTTGCAGGCGTGCGACGGTTTCCTCGGTGCGCCACAGCGCATTGGCCATGTAGCGGCAGTGGGTCAGGGCGGCGATACCGGCTGAGCCGTCAGCTTTCGGCTACTCTTCGGGCGGCTCGTTGAGGTGCAGCCAACGGGCCAGCCGCGAGTGGCGCCGGCGATTCAGGTACCACGGCAGCAGGGTCATCACGGTAAGGATGGAGGCGGCAGCGATCAGGGTGAGCCAGGGATGGAGCTCGAGAGAGCGTCCCAGGATTGCGAACACCACGCTCATGGGCAACATGCCGATCAGTGTTCCAAGGACGAAGCGCCCCACGGAGATCGCGGTGATCCCGGCGGCATAACTGATCAGGGCGAAGGAGAAGATTGGCACCAGGCGCGTTACGAGGATGGTTAGAAACAGCAGGCGCTGCGAGCCGTGGGTGCCGAACAGCGGGTTGTTAGGCAGCCTGGCCCGCAGCGCCTCGCGGCCCACCAGGCGGGCCAGGTAGAAGGCGATCAAGGCTCCCAGCAGGGCGCCAGAGACCGACAGCGCGACGCCCTTGGCCAGGCCGAAGGAGAGTCCCGCCGCGGCGGTCACCGGCAGTGTGGGCAGAGGGCCCACGACCACAGTGAGCACCATCAGCAACAGCAGTAACAGCGGCCCTAACGTCCCCCGGCCGTTGAGCCACTCGGCGATGCCGGCCGGCGTGAAGTGCATCGGCAAGCCCAGAGCCTGCAGCAGCCACCAGATAGCCGCCGTGATGACCACCACGATAGCGATGAGGATGGCCCGGAAGACCCAAGGCGATTTGCGTTCGGCACGCCGCGTCATGGGATTACCGGAGATGACCGTGAGTCAGGTAGCGGCGCTGGTCCAGCGGTGCCGCCACGCGCGGGCTGTGGGTGACCACCAGCAGGGCGCTGCCGCTTTCGTTGACCAGGTCGAGCAGCAGGGCCAGGACGCTATCGGAGGTGGTTTCATCCAGGTTGCCGGTAGGCTCGTCGGCGAGCAGCAGTGCCGGGCGCGGAGCCAGGGCTCGGCCGATGGCCAGGCGTTGCTGCTGGCCACCGGAGAGCTGCTCCGGATAGCGCCGTGCCAGGTCGGTCAGCCCTAGCCGTTCGAGCAGGTGCGCCGACCAGTCGGCGCGCTCGCGACCGGCCAGGCGCGCCTGCAGGCGCAGGTTGTCGGCGACGTTCAAGCTCGGTACCAGGTGGAACTGCTGGAAGACCAGGCCCAGTGCCTCGCGGCGCAGCTTCGCGCGGGATGGTTCGTCGAGCCGCGAGAGCGCCTGTCCGCCGAGCTGTACCTCGCCGCTGTCCGGCAGGTCGAGCCCGGCGGCCAGATGCAACAGGGTCGACTTGCCGCTGCCCGACTCGCCCATCAGCGCCAGGCTCTCGCCGGGGGCGAGCTTTAGGTCGATGCCGGCGAGCACGCTGAGCGGGCCCTGGGGGGTGGCGTAGGCCTTGTGGACCTGACGAAACTCGAGCATGGCGGGTGCTCCTCAGATACCCAGGGCGTAGCGCATCACCCGCTGCTTCGCCGGGCCCAGGCGTTCGGCCACGGCCAGGCCCGCGGCGCCCGCCTGACGCAACGGCGCAGCGCCGGTGAAGAGGTGGTGGAAGCTCTCCATGGCGGCGATCATCGCCAGGTTCCGGGGGCGGCGGGCGCGCGCGTAGCCGGCCAGCGGGCGCCGGTTGCCCGGATCCTCGCCGGCGGCGTGGGCGGCGATCACCCGTTCGCTGAGCTCGGCGGCGTCCTGCAGGCCGAGATTGAGCCCCTGCCCGGCCAGGGGGTGGATGACATGGGCGGCGTCGCCCACCAGCGCCAGGCGGGGGCGGGTGTAGCGCTCGGCGTGGCGGCGGCGCAGGGGGAAGCTCGCGCGCCCCAGCACGGCCTCGATACCGCCCAGGCGGGCCGGGAAGTCGCGTTCGATGGCCGCGCGCAGCGCGTCGTCATCCAGCGCCTCGCGCTCGCGGGTCGCCTCGGGCGGGCCGTACCACACCAGGGAGGCGTAGGGGCCGGGCAGCGGCAGCATGGCCTGAGGGCCCTCGGGAGTGAAGCGCTGCCAGCTCGTGTCCTGCTGGGGCAGGCGGGTGCGCACGTTCACGATCAGCGCCCGCTGGTGGTAGTCGTGGTCGTGTGTGGTGATGCCGGCCAGCTCGCGCACCCGTGAGTTCGCCCCATCGGCGCCCACCACCAGCCGGCCGGCCAGCAATCGGCCGTCGTCGAGCTCCACCAGCGCCTGGTGACCGCCCGTTACCAGCGCCACGGGGCTGGCCTGGCAGAGCGTGGTGACCTGGGGCAGGGCGGCCAGGCGCTGCCAGAGGGCGTGACGAATCACCCGGTTCTCGACGAAGTGGCCGAACGCCTCGAGGCCCAGGTCGGCGGCGGCAAAATGCGTGGTGTGTCGCTCGCGTTCGTCCCACGCCTCGATCTGGCGGAAGGGGCAGCGCCGCGCCGCGGGAATGTGCGACCAGGCGCCGACGTCGTCCAGCAACCGCTGCGAGGCCAGGTTCAGCGACGAGACGCGCAGGTCGAAGGGGGCGTCCTCGGCGATGGGAGCGGGCGGGGCGCCGCCCTCGACCAGCGTCACCGTCATCCCGGCCTGGCCCAGCGCCGTCGCCACGGCCGCGCCGACCATGCCGCCGCCGATGATGATCGCGTCCTGCGTCGCCTCCATTCGCTTCTCCTGGTGGGTGCGTCAGGCCCTCAGGATACCGCGTCAGGGGCAGCGGAGTGGAGGCCGCCAGCGAGGCTCACACGAACTCAGTGGTCATGGTCGCTGTGGTCGTGGCCATGATCCTCATGACCCGGCTCGGCCAGGGCGTCGTGCAGGGTGCGGGCATTGTGGCGCATCATGCCCAGGTAGGTGCTCGCTTCCCCCTCGGTGGCCAGGGCGTCGGCGTAGAGGGTGCCGGCGATGGGGAGGTCCGTCTCCTCGGCGAGCTGCTCGATGATCGCCGGGCTGGTCATGTTCTCGTGGAAGAGCGCGCGGACGTTCTGGCTGCGGATCACATCGATCAGCCGGGCCATGTCGGCAGCGCTGGGCTCGGCCTCGCTGGAGAGCCCCACCGGCGAGAGGAAGCGCAGGCCGTAGGCAGAGGCGAAGTAGCCGAAGGAGTCGTGGCCGGTGATCACGCTGGTGTCGGCGGGAATCTCGGCCAGCCACTCGCGGATCTCGGCGTCGGTGGCCTCGAGCTCGCCGAGGTAGCGCTCGGCGTTGTTGCGATAGCGGGTTTCGCTGGCCGGGTCGGCCTCGATCAGGCCGTCGCGGATGTTGGCCACGTAGATGGCGCCGCGGGCGAGGTCCTGCCAGCCGTGGGGATCCTGGTCGCCATGCGTGTGGCCGTCATGCGCCCCCTGAGCGGCATGATCGTCGTGGTCGCGCTCGTGATCATGGTCGTGGTCGTCATGACCGGCAACGTCCAGCGGCTCGATGCCGTCGCTGGCGGTCACCAGCGGCCCAGCGTAGTCGCTGGAATCGATCAGCCGCTCCATCCAGCCCTCGAAGCGCAGGCCGTTGAATACCACCAGGTCGGCCTCGGCCAGGGCGCGGGCGTCGCGGGGGCTGGGCGAGTAGACATGGGTGTCGCTGTCGGGGCCGACCAGGGAGGTCACGCTGACCCGTTCGCCGCCGACGTTCTCGACCATGTCGGCGAGGATGCTGAAGCTGGTAACCACTTGGAGACGCTCGGCGGCAAACGCCGTCGGCAGGGCCAGCAGGGTCGAGACGCCGAGGACGCAGGCGGCGAGGGTGGCAGTGCGCATGCAGGGACTCCTTGCAGGGGACTCGTCAGTGGGGTTCCGGGGCACCCAGTGGCGCCGCGCGGCGGCCCAGGCGCACCAGCAGGCTGTGATGGCGACCGACCAGGGCCGAGACCAGGTAGCCGGCGCCGGCAAACAGGATGATGGCCGGCCCGGAGGGGATGCTCAGGTGGTAAGAGAGCAGCAGGCCGCCGAGATTCGACGCCATGGCAATGGCGATGCCGATGCCGATCAGGCCTTCCAGGCGCTTGCTCCAGAAGCGCGCCGTGGTGGCCGGCAGCATCATCAGGCCCACCGCCATCAGGGTGCCCAGCGTCTGGAAGCCGGCGGTGAGGTTGAGCACCACCAGGCCCAGAAAGACGCCGTGCACCAGGCTGGCGTGCCAGCCCTGGCCGCGCAGGAAGAGGGGGTCGAGGCTCTCCACCACCAGGGCGCGGAAGACCATCGCCAGGGTCACCACGATGACGCTGCTGATCCCGGCGATCAGCACCAGCGCCGTGGTATTGACCGCCAGCACCGAGCCGAACAGCACGTGGGTGAGATCGACGCTGCTGCCGCCCAGCGATACGAGCATCACGCCGGCGGCCAGCGAGATCAAAAAGAAGCTGGCCATGGCGGAGTCTTCGCGGTGGCCGGTCATCTGCGAGACGCTGCCGGCGAGCATCGCCACCAGCAGGCCCGAGAGCACCCCGCCCAGGCTCATCATCGGCAGCGAGAAGCCGGCGAGCAGGAAACCCAGCGCCACGCCGGGCAGAATGGCGTGGGCCATGGCGTCGCCGATCAGGCTCATGCCGCGCAGCATCAGGAACACCCCCAGCGGCGGGGCGGCCAGCGACAGCGCTAGGCCAGCCACCAGGGCGCGGCGCATGAAGCCATAGTCGAAAGGGGCCAGCAGCCAGGCATCGAGCAGCGCTAGCATGCGTTCGCTCCGGTCAGGCCCAGGGCCAGCGGCACGAGCGGCGACTGGGGCGTGCGTCCCTGGAGCACCGCCTCGGTGGCGGTCCAGTGGGCGTGGCCATTGGCCAGCACCACCACCTCGTCGGCGAGGCGGGCGAGCTGCTCGGTGTCGTGCAGCACCACGATGAGGGTCACGCCGCTGTCGGCCATGTCGCGCAGCACGGTGGTCAGCACATCGACGGTCTCGGCATCCACGTTGGCGAAGGGTTCGTCGAGCAGCAGCAGCTCCGCCTCCTGCATCAGGGTGCGGCCGATCAGCGCGCGCTGGCGCTGGCCGCCGGAGAGCTCACCCAGCGGGCGGTGTGCCAGGTGCGAGATGCCCAGGCGCGCCATGATCTCGCGCCCCTTGCGATAGTGGCGGGCGCAATAGCCCTTGAGCGCGCCGTGGCTCGGCCAGCTGCCGGTCATCACCAGCTCCTCCACGCTCATCGGGAAGGTGAGGTCCAGCGCCAGCTGCTGGGGCAGCCAGGCGCGCCGCTCCTTGGGCACGGTGCAGTTCACCCGGCCGGCAACCGGCTTGAGGATGCCCATGATGCCCTGGATGAGAGTGCTCTTGCCCGTGCCGTTGGCGCCCACCAGGGCGGTGATGGCGCCGTCGCGAAAGGCGCCGTCGACGTGCTCGAGCACGGTGCGGTTGCCCTGGGCGAGCTGCAGGTCGTGCAATTGCAGGCGGGCGGTGGGAGCGGTTTCCATCAGCCCCACCATCCCGCCGCCCAACTGACGGCGAGCCACAGGCCGGCCAGCGGGGCCGCGGCCAGCAGCAGGCGTCGCGTGGCGGCAAGCGACATCAGGGAGAAGTGGCACGGTCCTTCCTGGCGGTGCCGGTGTGTGCGATGGGCCATGGGGGAACCTCCGAAAAACTCGGTGGAGGTTATAACATAACAAGAAAGAGGGTGGCCAGTGCAACCGGCCACGGACGGGCCCGCTTCGAGCCCGCCTACCCGCCTGCTAGTCAGTAGCGCAGCGCCACCCCCAGCTGATTGGGCCCCACCAGCCAGGCGTACTCCCCTTCGAGGCGAATGTCGCCGAACGAGACCGCCAGCGGCTGGAAGCGGTTGATGGCGGCGGTAGCTTGGTGCGGCTGGGTGCGCCGCTGCAGCTCGCTGACCAGCATGCCGGTGGCGAAATTGATGGCACCGTCGCGCTCGCGCCCGTCGCCCACGCCGATCACCAGGCCAGCCACGGTGTTCACGGCGAGCGAGCCGAGCCGCGCCTCCCAACTGCGACGACGCCGCTCCTCTTCCGCCACGGCCTCGATCAATTCACGGGCGCGGTCGATCTCGTCGTCGCCCTCGCGCAGCTCGCGATAGGCCGCGGGATGCGGCTGGCGGTCGGTGAGCATGCCGCCTAGCGCCAGCGCTGACTTCACCACCCCCACGCGGGCGTCGTAGCGGTCGTCGGGATCGCTCGCTTCGCTCGCCTGCCAGGCGTTCAGTGCGAGGCTCCCGGCGTAGACACTCGTCCAGCCGACCTGCCAAAGATCCGCATGGCGTGCGCCACGGGCCAGGGCATTCTCATAGGCGCGGTATTCGGCGCCGGGCGACTGGGCGAGGGCGGGGGGTGTCATCAGCAGGGCAAATGACAGGCAGAGCAGGGGCAAGCGAGGCATGGCGGGACTCCACAGGAAGCGCTGTCAACAGGCTAGCAGGCCCCCGGCGGAATGGTACGGGCAAGGGAACGGCTCGTCGCTGGGCGAGTCGGTGTAGACGGGAATTCGCGCTTTTCTGCCGCTCTCGCCGACACGGATGCCGACCATGCCGTCTCACCCGCTTCGCTCCACCTCGCTTCTGCTCGCCTGGCTGCTCGCACCCTACCTCGCCTGGGTGGGATTCGCCGCCTATCTCAATGCCGCGGTGTGGTGGCTCAATGCCCCGGTATGATCGGACTTGCCGCCTCGGCAGATCAGCGTGCCTCGCGAGGGCGTCTGGCCAGATTGGTCAATGTCGGCCACACACCTAGACTGAACGGCAGAAACGACAGGAGGTGGACGCCATGGCTAGCGAATCCCTATCCCTCGGCGAGGCGCGCCGCAACCTCAAGCAACTGTGCGATGCGGTATACGAGCAGGGCGAGCCCGTGCACATCACCCGCAAGAACGGCCGCCACGTGGTGCTGATGTCGCTCGACGAATACCGCCGCCTGACGGCGGACAGTGGCTCCGATGCCGATCCGCCGGACAGCCTCTACGACGACCTGGAGCGCGAAGCGGATGCGTGAGGGGTGAGCGTACTGCAAAGGAGCATTCGATTCGCGGGGGATGAGGCAGGGAGGAATGACTCGAATCAACCATGGGTTGATGCAGGCCGGCTATCGGCAGACAAAGTTGGCGAAGCTGTCTTAGCCGTGCTTGGATGAGTCGGAAGTCTCCCAATGAAGCCGGGAAGGTGTCATGGATGATCTTTCGCCCTCCGATCTCAAGACGATCCTGCACTCCAAGCGTGCCAATCTCTATTACTTGCAGCACTGTCGCGTGCTGGTTAACGGCGGTCGCGTCGAATACGTGACGGATGAGGGCCGCCAGTCGCGCTATTGGAACATCCCCATTGCCAATACCACCTCGATTTTGCTCGGTACCGGTACGTCGATCACCCAGGCGGCGATGCGCGAACTGGCCAAGGCCGGAGTACTGGTGGGCTTTTGCGGCGGTGGTGGCACGCCGCTATTCGCTGCCAACGAGGTGGATGTCGATGTCGCCTGGCTGACGCCACAGAGCGAGTACCGTCCCACCGAATACCTCCAACACTGGGTGCGCTTCTGGTTCGACGATCAGAAGCGCCTCGAGGCGGCGCGTTCGTTCCAATTGGCTCGCCTCGACAGAATCGAGGCGCTGTGGGGCGACCGGTCGCTCAAGGAGGCCGGCTTTTCTGTGATGCCAGAGTCGCTTCAGGCCGCCTTGGCCAGCCATCGCGAAGCCATTACCAGCTCGCCCAGCACCATCGATTTGCTCACCCTGGAAGCGCGTCTTACCAAACAGCTATTCAAGCTGTCTGCCCGAGGCGTGAGTTACGGTGACTTCACCCGGGCCAAGCGCGGTACGGGCACCGATCCCGCCAATCGCTTTCTCGATCATGGCAACTATCTCGCCTATGGCCTGGCGGCGACTGCGACTTGGGTACTCGGCATTCCGCACGGGTTGGCGGTGCTGCATGGCAAGACACGCCGCGGCGGCCTGGTCTTCGATGTCGCCGATCTGGTCAAGGATTCCGTAATTCTGCCCCAGGCGTTTCTTTCCGCCATGCGAGGCGATGAGGAACAGGAATTCCGTCAGGCTTGCATCGAGCGGCTGACGCGAACCGAATCGCTCGACTTCATGATCGATACCTTGAAGGATGTGGCGGTCGAGCTGGGAGGGCCAGGAGCATGAATGTGCTGCTGGTTTCTCAGTGCAGCAAGAATGCACTCAGGGACACGCGTCGAATTCTCGACCAGTTCGCCGAACGACGAGGCGACCGCACTTGGCAAACGCCGATCACCCAGGCAGGCCTCGATACGCTTAGGAAGCTCTCTAAAAAGGGAGGCGCTGCTCTATCAAACCATTGCTCTTTAACAATCAGTCGCTTACCTTTGAATCGTTCTAGTTCGCTGCCGCACAGGCAGCTCAGAAAACGACCTCGACCGGGACGTGCGGAGCGCCACCGTTCGCTGCCGCACAGGCAGCTCAGAAATTGTCCTCCATCCGGTCCAAGCGCTCGAGCTCGTTCGCTGCCGCACAGGCAGCTCAGAAATGGTCCTCCATCCGGTCCAAGCGCTCGAGCTCGTTCGCTGCCGCACAGGCAGCTCAGAAATCCTCGGCCTGGCATCGCTTCTCGGAAGCTCGGTTCGCTGCCGCACAGGCAGCTCAGAAAAGGAACTCGTGGCCATCGGCCTCGGCTTCCTCGTTCGCTGCCGCACAGGCAGCTCAGAAAACTCGGTATCGGCGCGGTTCATGACAGCACCCGTTCGCTGCCGCACAGGCAGCTCAGAAATGCTGCGCCTTCACGGCAGCCTGACCGTGACCGTTCGCTGCCGCACAGGCAGCTCAGAAATCAGCGACGACACCGCCGCCGTCACTCTCGACGTTCGCTGCCGCACAGGCAGCTCAGAAATGCAGGTCGCCTGCGTCAGAGGCATAGATCGTGTTCGCTGCCGCACAGGCAGCTCAGAAACGCTCGCTCTCCCGGGGCCGGTAGTAGTAGGCGTTCGCTGCCGCACAGGCAGCTCAGAAATCGGAGCAAGCGGTGGGTGTAGAGTGGCTGACGTTCGCTGCCGCACAGGCAGCTCAGAAATGCGCAGTGGTGCCCTCCTGTGCGCGGGTCACGTTCGCTGCCGCACAGGCAGCTCAGAAAATGATGACCTATACCTTTGACGCCGAGCAGGTGTTCGCTGCCGCACAGGCAGCTCAGAAAACGCTCAGCTCGTTGACCGCCTCGCACAGGGTGTTCGCTGCCGCACAGGCAGCTCAGAAACGCTCGCTCTCCCGGGGCCGGTAGTAGTAGGCGTTCGCTGCCGCACAGGCAGCTCAGAAATCGGAGCAAGCGGTGGGTGTAGAGTGGCTGACGTTCGCTGCCGCACAGGCAGCTCAGAAAATGCCAAGGCCGAGTTCTGGCGCGACCTGCAGGTTCGCTGCCGCACAGGCAGCTCAGAAACAGCGCCGACGGTGCCATTCAGCCCGCGCTAGGTTCGCTGCCGCACTGGCAGCTCAGAAATGCTGGAAGTGCAGCGTGCCGCCGCGCAGTCGGTTCGCTGCCGCACAGGCAGCTCAGAAATGCTTGGCCGAGTCGGCACTATGCGTCACGTTGTTCGCTGCCGCACAGGCAGCTCAGAAATGGAAGACGCCCTGGCGTAACCACCAAGCGCCGTTCGCTGCCGCACAGGCAGCTCAGAAAAGCCGGCGCGCTGTGGATGGCGGTCATCAGGCGTTCGCTGCCGCACAGGCAGCTCAGAAATGGACGACGATACCCTCTACCTCGTCCAGGGTGTTCGCTGCCGCACAGGCAGCTCAGAAAGACGAGATCGCCCGCATTCGCGCCAGGGGCGGGTTCGCTGCCGCACAGGCAGCTCAGAAAATTCTGGTCGGCGAGCACGTCGTGCGGGTGCGTGTTCGCTGCCGCACAGGCAGCTCAGAAAGGCTACGAAAAGCTGGGACCGCCTGACGAGCTGTTCGCTGCCGCACAGGCAGCTCAGAAAACTTCGACAACGGCAGCCAGATCACGGTGAGCGTTCGCTGCCGCACAGGCAGCTCAGAAATGCTTGATCGCCTCCCAGTCGTATTGATCGCGGTTCGCTGCCGCACAGGCAGCTCAGAAAGCGAGCTGGGCATCCGCATTCCCAAGGCGCGCGTTCGCTGCCGCACAGGCAGCTCAGAAAATGGGCGTGTCGAATTTCACCCGCTACATGGAGTTCGCTGCCGCACAGGCAGCTCAGAAAATCGACGAGGGGCGACTGGTCTACGACTACGCGTTCGCTGCCGCACAGGCAGCTCAGAAAACATGCGCCGCCAGGACGGCACGCTCCTGCTCGTTCGCTGCCGCACAGGCAGCTCAGAAATCCTGGAGGCGGGCCCGCAGCACTGGGAACTCTGTTCGCTGCCGCACAGGCAGCTCAGAAATCACAAATGCGTTCGAAGATGCGCTGTGCATCGTTCGCTGCCGCCCAGGCAGCTCAGAAATCGGTGTCAATGGCCATCAGAAGTGACCCACCAGCGGTCAACAAAATTGACCCACCCGTG
>NZ_WHMA01000029.1 GCF_010994375.1 Halomonas sp. NO4 | reverse complement strand
CTGCCCATGGAGGCTTGCGTAAGTCCGGCACATCGTCGGCAGCTGCCTGAGAAGTGGGAAACCTCGCCCGTGGCGCGTCAGCGCTTAGGGCGGGGAGCAGTCACCAAACGACAGCCTATGCTCCAGGGCAAGGTCTGCTGCCAACAGGGCAATGGCTCCATCCAGGGGCAAGATCTGACACTGCTCTGTTGCGGCGATGACTTCCATCGCCTTGCTCTCGCCTGCTTCGCGCTTGACCCACTTGTAGAGCTCGAACTGGATGACCGTTGGCGCGAGTTGTTCTGTCGGGGACTGCATCCACGGCTCGAAGGCGCTGGACAGGGCGCCATCGGTCAACCATTCGATCCAGCCGCATGTATCCACGATGGCAGGCATCAATACCGGTCCTTGTGGTCGCGATAGTCCTCTGGATTGGCGCCCTTGAGTGAGCCGCGCAGTGCCTGTGGTAACTGAATGGGCACCAGTTCGATGACATGTCCTTTGGGGATGATCGTAAACTGTTGACCAGCTGACAATTTCAGCTTTTCACGAATCTCCTTGGGAATGGCCAGCTGGTATTTGCTGGAGAGCGTTGCAGTTGCCATTTTTACGAATCCTCGATCGATGCTTCGGCAGTATAGCCGATTGACGGTGTCGCCTGAGACTCCGCGGGGAACCCGCCAGTAGAGAGCGGTACCTTGCTGACTTCTGTTGGCCGTCCGGTATGCTGAGGGCAGGTACTCCATCCGGCAAGGAGCGGTATCAATGTCGACATTGACCTTTCAGGGGGCGGTCGGGGAAGTCACCGGTTCGCGCTACCTTCTCGAGGTGGACGGCGACGCCGGCACCCATTCGCTCCTGCTGGAGTGCGGGTTGCACCAGGGCGGGCCCGACGCCGACCGGGCCAATGCCAAGCCGCTGGGGGCGCTGGCCGGCCGGGTCGAGGCGGTGGTGCTCTCGCATGGCCATCTGGATCATTCCGGGCTCTTGCCCAAGCTGGTGCGCGAGGGCTACCGCGGGCCGATCCACTGCACGCGCGACACCGCCGAGCTGCTCGAGATCATGCTCGAGGATGCCGCTTTCGTGATGGCCAAGGACATCGAGTGGGAGAACAAGTGGCGCCAGCGCGCCGACAAGCCGCTGATCGAGCCGCTCTACGAGCTGGAAGACGTGGAGAAGACACTCTCGCTCTGCGTGCCCCAACCCTACGGCCAGCCGGTGCAGCTGCCCGGCGAGGTCACCCTGGTGTTCCGCGATGCCGGGCACATCCTCGGTTCGGCCATCGTCGAGTTGCGCGTTCCCTCCGGGGGGCGGCAGCGTCACCTGGTCTTCTCGGGCGATCTCGGCAATCCCAGCTCGGTGCTGATGAAAGATCCTGAGACGCTTCATGAGGCCGATCTGGTGCTGATGGAGAGCACCTATGGTGTCCGTGACCACCGCCCGCTGGACGAAACCCTGGAGGAGTTCGCGCAGGTGCTCGACGATGCCCTGGCGGCGGGCGGCAACGTCCTGATTCCCGCCTTCGCGGTGGGTAGAACCCAGGAGATCCTCTACCACCTGAGCGTGCTCTACCACGCCGGGCGCCTGAAACAGCAGCTGGTGTTCCTCGACAGCCCCATGGCAATCCGCGTCACCGAGCTCTACAACCGCAAGCGAAAGTCCCTCAATCGCGAGGACCTCAAGGTGCTCAACATCGCCGCCCATGGCGATCCCAGCCACTACCTGCCCATCCTGCGGCTGACTCGCACCGTCGAGGAGTCGATGGCGATTAACCGCATCCATGGCGGGGCCATCGTCATCGCCGGCGCTGGCATGTGCACTGGCGGGCGCATTCTCCACCACCTCCGCTACAACCTGGCCAGGCCCAGTACACGGGTGGTGATCGTCGGCTTCCAGGCCGCCGGCTCGCTCGGTCGGGCGCTGGTGGACGGTGCCGAGCGCGTCAAGGTGCTCGGCGAGGAGCTGCCGGTCAAGGCGAAGGTGCACACCATCGGCGGTTTCTCCGCCCACGCCGGGCAGAGCCAGCTGGTGAGCTGGGCCGGGGCCTTCCGTAACCGCCCGCGCTTCTACCTGGTGCACGGCGAGCCCGGCGCCCAGCAGGCCCTGGCCGACGCCGATATCGACGCCGCCATTCCCGCCTACGGTGATCGCATCGAGCTGTAGACGGGTGCGACAATTCGCCCGTGGCGTGATGCGCTCAAACACTATATAAAATTGTATATTGTTTAAGTGGCATTCAGTTCCTGATAACCCGGGACAACACGAGGTGACACCCATGAAGCGCAACGTAGGCGGTATCGACAAGATGGCCCGTATCATCTTGGGCGCCGTGCTGATCGGCTTGGTCCTGGCGGGCAACATCGGTGTCTGGGGCTGGATCGGCGTGGTGCCGCTGGCCACCGGGCTGCTCAACTTCTGCCCGGCGTACAAGCTGCTGGGCATCAATACTTGTAAGCTGAGGCAGTAGGCGGATTGTCTCGTCGAGGGAGGTCTTCGTCATGTCACGACCCATGGTTACCCATTTCTTTGATGAGCCCACCAACACCTTCAGCTACGTGGTGCGCGACCCCGGGTCCACCGCCTGTGCCATCCTCGATTCGGTGCTCGATTTCGACTACGCGGCAGGGCGCACCGACGTGCGTTCCGCCGATGAAATCGTCGCCTTCGTCGAGCGCGAGGGGCTGACCGTGGAGTGGCTCCTGGAGACCCACGTGCACGCCGACCATCTCTCCGCCTTGCCCCATTTGCAGCAGAGGCTGGGCGGAAAGAGCGGCATCGGGGCGAAGATCGTCGAGGTTCAGGAGATCTTCGGCAAGGCGTTCAATGCCGGCACTGAGTTCGCCCGCGACGGCAGCCAGTTTGATCGGCTGTTCGCGGAGGGGGATACCTTCACCATTGGCAACCTGGAAGGGCGGGTGCTGCATACACCGGGCCACACCCCGGCGTGCCTGACCTATGTGATCGGTGATGCCGCCTTCGTCGGCGATACCCTCTTCATGCCGGATTACGGCACCGCCCGCTGCGATTTCCCGGGTGGTGACGCGCGCACGCTCTATCGTTCCATCCAGAAGGTGCTCGCACTGCCGGATTCAACGCGGCTCTTCCTGTGCCACGACTACAAGGCACCGGGACGCGAGACTTACCAGCACGAGACCACGGTGGCCGAGCAGCGCGCCCATAACGTCCACGTCGGTGAGGGGATCGACGAGGAAGCATTCGTGAAGATGCGCACCGAGCGGGACGCGACGCTTGGCATGCCTCGGCTGATCATCCCCTCGGTGCAGGTGAACATGCGGGCGGGCCACATGCCGCCGGCGGAGGACAACGGCCAGGTGTATCTGAAGGTGCCGCTCAACCGTTTCTGAGGCTTCCCAATGCCTTGCTCGGAAGTGGTGGACGGGGGCTTTCGCTAAACAATATACTTTAATATATAATGTATTTGGATATATCGAAGGCAATGACCCTGCCGCGAGATGACGGAGCCCCGGACGATGCCGGATACCTCAATGCTCGATGTGAACGACATGCGCGGCGCCGCGGCGGAGGCGACGGCGTTGCTGCGTGCCCTGGCCCATGAGGACCGCTTGCTGCTGCTGTGCCAGCTCAGCCAGGAGGAGCTCTGCGTCAGCGACCTGGAGGCGCGCCTGGACATTCACCAGCCGAGCCTCTCCCAGCAGCTCGGCGTGTTGCGCAAGCAGGGGCTGGTCGCCACGCGCCGCGAGGGCAAGCACATCTTCTACCGCATCGCCGACGACAAGGTGCTGGCCCTGTTGCAGCTGCTCTATACGCAATTCTGTGCCGGCAGCGGCAGGGAGGCTTCGACGACTGGCGTGAAATAGGCATGACCTGAGGTCAGGGTCGAGGTGCCGGTCAACACGTTCTGAAACACGGATCAACAGGAGAAAGCGAGTGGACTGGAGCTCATCTCTGCAGGGACTGATGGGTGGCGTGCTGATTGGCCTGTCTGCCACCTGGCTGATGGCCACACTGGGCCGCATCGCCGGCATCAGCGGCATCCTCGGTACCCTGTTCACCGTTCGGCCCAAAGGGGACAGCGCCTGGCGCATCACCTTCCTGCTGGGGCTGATCAGCGGGCCCCTCGTGCTGGTGTTGTTGGGCGGTGGTCTGGGCAACGTCGCCGGCACCGCCGACGAGGTGATCGGTGCCCCTGCCGGCGGCATGGTGCTGATGCTCGGCGCCGGCCTGCTGGTGGGCCTGGGCACCGGGCTCGGCAGTGGCTGTACTAGCGGCCATGGCGTCTGCGGGGTGGCGAGGCTGTCGCCACGCTCGCTGGTGGCGACCCTGACCTTCCTGATCACGGCGATCATCACCGTCTACGTAATGCGACACCTCATCGGAGGTGGCGCATGAAGACGCTCATGGGCTACATCGCCGGGCTGCTGTTCGGTCTGGGACTGGGCATTTCCGGCATGACCGACCCGGCGCGCGTGCTGGGCTTTCTCGATCTCGCCGGTGCCTGGGATCCGACCCTGATCTTCGTGCTGGGTGGCGCCGTGGCGACCAGCTTCATCGGCTACCGCCGGGTGCTCAAGCGGCCGGGGCCGCTCTACGGCAAGGCCTTCCAACTGCCCACCCGCCGGGATCTCGACGGACGGCTGATCGGCGGGGCAACGCTGTTCGGCATCGGCTGGGGGCTCTCCGGCTACTGCCCGGGGCCGGCCTTCGCTTCCATCCCCGGACTCACCGCGCCGCTGGCCGCCATGCTGGTGGCCATGGTGGTTGGCTGGTTCATCGCCAAGGCGCTTCCTGCGCGAGGCTGAGGAGCCGCGATGCGTAGGAACGGCAGGGCGGTTTCTGTCGCATCAGGGCCGCTCACCGCCCATGGCCTCCACCAGCGCGGCTTCATCGGGCACGCCCTGCAGGCGTTCCACCCGGTCATCCTGGCGATAGAGGGTGGCCGGGGTGGCGAGCAGGCCCAGTTCGTCGAAGAGCTGGTTGTTGCGGTAGATCCGATCCTCGATTTCGCGCGGCTGGGCGGCGGCCTCGATGGGGGCCTCCCCCTCGCTGTGCGCCGCGAGCGCGGCGGCGGGGTCGTCGGCGCCCAGCAGGCTGGCCGCCTTGGCCGGGCTGTCGGGGGCGAGAATTCCCACCATGATGTGGCGCAGCTGCACCTCGCCAGCGGCTACCCAGGGCCGGGTGTCGTCCCAGAACTGCTTGCAGTAAGGGCAGTTGGGGTCGGTGAAGGTGTAGAGCACGCGGGGCGCGTCGGCATCGCCGTCGGCGATCCAGTGGCTGTCACTGAGACGCTCCCAGAGCGCGGCGTCCTGAGGGGCACGCACCCATTCGTCGAGTGCCGCATCCGACAGGTCGTTGCCTTCGGCGTCGACCAGGGTTCCGACGATGGCGTGTTCGCCGTCAGGCGTCAGGTAGATCGCTACCTCGCCGCCCTGATAGCTCGCCGCAAAGCCGGTCAGGCCGCCCGGTGCCTCGAAGCGTTCGTGGATGGTCAGGCCCTGCTCGGTGAGCGCCTGCACCGGTGCCGGCCAATGCGAGTCGGCCAGTGCCGTGGAGGCGCTGGAGAGGAGAGTCGCGGCGGCAAACCAGTAGGAGAGTCGGGGCATGGGGCAAATCCTTGCATTAGCCGTTACAATGGCCGGAATCGTCAACCGGATGATGGCCTGGCCAAAGGCCGTCGTCCATGTGCATGGACCACGCAATGCATTGCCCCTTCTGTGGCGCCCAGGAGACACGCGTGAGCGACTCGCGGCTGGTGGCCGATGGCGACCAGGTGCGCCGGCGTCGCCAGTGCAACGCCTGCGGCGAGCGCTTCACCACCTACGAGACGGCCGAGCTCATCATGCCGCGGGTGGTCAAGGCGGATGGCTCGCGGGAGAGCTTCGACGAGCGCAAGCTGCGCGCGGGCATGCTGCGGGCGCTTGAGAAGCGACCGGTCAGCGCCGAGGCCATCGAGACCGCCATCGAGCGCATTCGCCAGCAACTGCGCGCCCGCGGCGAGCGCGAGATCGAGGCCCGCGATATCGGCGAGGCGGTGATGCGCTCGCTCAAGCAGCTCGATCAGGTGGCCTACATCCGCTTTGCCTCGGTCTATCGCCGCTTTCAGGACATCGACGAGTTCCGCGCCGAGATCGAACGGCTCGCCCAGGAGCCGAATGCCGATAGCGGCTCGCCCGGCGACGAATCGCACCGCTGAGTCGTTGCCTCCTGAGTTCCACCCCTTCCTCCGCCAGGGATTGCCATGGCCAAGATGACCCCCGCCGCCTGGATGGCCCGGGCGCTGGAGCTGGCCCGCCGCGGCCACTACACCACCGATCCCAATCCCCGCGTCGGCTGCGTGCTGGTCAAGCAGCAGCGATGTGTGGGAGAGGGCTGGCACGAGCGGGCCGGCGAGCCTCATGCCGAAATCCACGCCCTGCGCGCGGCCGGCGAGGCGGCCCGCCGCGCCACGGCCTATGTAACGCTGGAACCGTGCTCCCATCAGGGGCGTACCGGCCCCTGCGCCGTGGCGCTGATCGAGGCGGGCGTGCGCAAGGTGGTGGTGGCCATGGCCGACCCCAACCCCGCGGTGGCGGGGCGCGGCATCGCCATGCTGCGTGAGGCCGGCATCGAGGTGGAGGTCGGCCTGCTGGAGGCCGAGGCGCGCGCACTCAATCCGGGTTTTGTCTCGCGCATGGAGCGTGGCCGCCCCTTCGTGCGCCTCAAGATGGCGATGAGCCTGGACGGCCGCACCGCCATGGCCTCAGGGGAGTCGCAGTGGATCACCGGTCCCCATGCGCGTACCGCCGTGCAGCGGCTGCGCGCCCAGTCCAGCGCAATCCTCACCGGGGTGGAGTCGGTGATCTTCGACAACTCGCGGCTCACCGTGCGTGCGGCCCAGCTGGGCCTCGAGAATGCCGAGACCGTCGCGGCTCGCCAGCCGCTGCGCGTGGTGGTGGATACCCGCCTGCGTCTCCCCCTGGCCGCGGCCTGCCTGCGTGAGCCAGGGCGCACCCTGGTGGCCACCGTGACAGGCCACGACGCCGAGCGCCGCGCGCGGCTGGAAGCCGCCGGCGCCGAGGTGCGGGCCTTCCCCGCCGGGGCGGACGGCAGGGTCGATCTGGCGGCGCTGCTGCGCCACCTGGCGGCCGAGGAGGAGGCCAACGAGGTGCTGCTCGAGACCGGCGCGACCCTCGCCGGCGCCATGCTCGACGCCGAGCTGGTCGACGAGATGGCGCTCTTCGTGGCGCCGACCCTGCTCGGCGGTGAGGCGCGGCCGCTGTTCGCCCTGCCGGGCTTGACGCGCATGGCCCAGCAGCGCCCTCTGGAGATCCTCGACATCCGTGCGGTGGGCCGCGACTGGCGCATCACCGCACGGCCGCTTGCCACTGGCGCCGAGGGCCACGCCAAGGTACCCTGACGCCCATTCACGGCGGGGCGTCGACCCGCGGCGACGCGGACGTTGCCGCCCGGGGACACCCCGCCTCGCAGAACCAGTCGGAGATTCCATGGTGCAATCCGCCCCGGGGGGCCTCGCTCCCGTCGAAGCGCTGATCGAGGACATCCGCCAAGGCAAGATGGTGATCCTCATGGATGACGAGGATCGCGAGAACGAAGGCGATATCATCATGGCCGCCGAGAAGGTCGAGGCGGAGCACATCAACTTCATGGCGCGCCACGCCCGCGGGCTGATCTGTTTGCCGATGACGCGCAGCCGCTGCGAGCGCCTCAAGCTGCCGCTGATGGTGAGCGACAACGGCTCCGGCTTCGGCACCAAGTTCACCCTCTCCATCGAGGCCGCCGAAGGCGTGACCACGGGCATCTCCGCGGCCGACCGGGCACGCACCGTTCAGGCGGCCGTGGCTCGCGATGCGCGGCCCGAGGACATCGTCCAGCCCGGCCACATCTTCCCGCTGATGGCCGAGCCCGGCGGCGTGCTGCGCCGTGCCGGGCACACCGAGGCGGCCTGCGACCTGGCGGCCCTGGCCGGCCTCGACCCGAGCGGGGTGATCTGCGAGGTGATGAACGACGACGGCAGCATGGCGCGGCGTCCCGAGCTCGAGCGCTTCGCTACCGAGCATGGCCTGAAGATGGGCACCATCGCCGACCTGATCCACTACCGTATCCACAACGAGCAGACGGTGGAGCACCTGGAGGCCCGGCCGGTCGCCACGGCCTTCGGCGAGTTGACCCTGCACGTCTTCCGCGACAGCATCCAGAGCGCCCATCACCTGGCGCTGGTCAAGGGGCGCCCGCATCCCGACAGCCTGACCACGGTGCGCGTGCACCTGGCCGACGTGATGCGCGACCTGCTCGCCCTGCAGAAGGGCGAGAGCGGCAGCTGGACGGCGCACAGCGCCCTCGAGGAGGTTGCCGCCGCCGAGCAGGGGGTCTTCGTGCTGCTCGACGACGGCCGCCCCCGCCAGGACCTGCTCGACTACCTCGAAGTGTTCCTGGAGCGGCGCCGTCCGCCGCGCACCAGCGACTCCGACGGCGCGGGCAACTACCTGACCATCGGTACCGGCTCGCAGATCCTGCGCCACCTGGGCGTGGGGCGCATGCGCCTGCTCAGCTCACCGTGGAAGTTCTCGGCGCTCTCCGGCTTCGACCTCGAGGTGGTCGAGCTGGTCGGCCCGGGGGACGCCGAGTCGGGCGGTGCGGCGCCGGCCGACCCCTGAACGGCGGCCGGTTCGCGCCCGCCGGGCAGACAGCGGGCGCTGGCAGTACCCAACCTTTACCGCAGCACCATTTTCAGCAGGACAATCGGATGCATACCCTCTCTCAGCTGGAAGGCAACTTCGTCGACGTCGACGGCCGCTACGTGATCGTGGTGGGGCGCTTCAATCACCATGTGGTCGACAGCCTGGTGGAAGGGGCCGTGGACAGCCTGGTCCGCCACGGCGTGGATCCCGACGGCATCGACATCGTACACGTGCCGGGCGCCTGGGAGCTGCCGCTGGCGGTGAAGCGGGTGCTCGCGCGCGTGCGCCCCGAGGCGGTGATCGCCCTGGGGGCGGTGATCCGCGGCGGCACGCCCCATTTCGAGTACGTGGCCGGCGGCTGCAATGCCGCCCTGGGCAGCCTCCAGCTCGAGTTCGACACCCCGGTGGCCAACGGCGTGCTCACCGTGAACTCCATCGAGCAGGCCATCGAGCGGGCCGGCACCAAGGCCGGCAACAAGGGCGCCGAGGCAGCCATGGCGGCCATGGAGATGGTCTCGCTGCTGCGCGGCTTCGGCGACGACACGCCAAGCGAGGGAGAATCAGCATGAGTGCGCAGCGTACCCCGCGCGCGCCCTCGGCGGGCCAGCAGGCGCGCCGCGCCGCCCGCGAGCTGGCCGTGCAGGGCCTCTACCAGTGGCACATGACCGGCAAGCCGATCGCCGCCGTGGAGTCGGAGTTTCGCAGCCTGCTGCCCGATGACGACCTCGAGGCGCACGAGAACTGGCTGAAGGTGATGGAGATCGCTGATCAGGCGCTGTTCCACGAACTGCTGCACAACGTGGCGCGCTTCCGCGAGGAGCTCGATGCGGCCATCGCCCCGCTGCTCGACCGGCGCCTGGTCGACCTCGACCCCATCGAACTGGCCATCCTGCGCCTGGGAACCTACGAGCTCTCGCGCCGCCTCGAGGTGCCCTATCGGGCGGTGATCAACGAAGGCGTGGAGCTCGCCAAGTCCTTCGGCGCCACCGACGGTCACAAGTACGTCAACGGCATTCTCGACAAGCTGGCCAGTCGCCTGCGCAGCGCCGAGGTCAGCGCGCGTCGCCGCTGAAGGTGCCCCGGTGGCCAGCGAATTCGACCTGATAGCCCGCCATTTCACGCCTGCCACGCTGGCTCCCGGGGCCGGCGTGGCGCTCGGCGTGGGCGACGACTGCGCGCTGCTCGCCCCGCGTGCCGGCCAGCGGGTGGCGGTGAGCGTCGACACCTCGGTGGCCGAGGTGCATTTTCCCGCCGCCGCACCGGCCGAGGCCATCGGCCATCGCGCCCTGGCGGTGAGCCTCTCCGACCTGGCGGCCATGGGCGCCGAGGCGCGCTGGTGCTTGATGGCGCTGGCCATGAGCGATCCCGACGAGGCATGGCTTGCCGACTTCGCACGTGGCTTCCACGCGCTCTGTGCCGCCACCGGCACGGCGCTGGTGGGTGGCGACGTGACCGGCGGCGAGCTTGCCATCGGCGTCACCGTGATGGGCGAGGTGCCGCCGGCACTGGCCCTCACCCGTCGGGGCGCCCGGGTGGGCGACCGGATCGCCGTGACCGGAGCGCTGGGCGGTGGCGCCGGGGGGTTGGTGCTGTGGCAGCGCGGCGAGCGCGACCTGACGCATCCGCTGCTCCAGCGCTACTTACGCCCCCAGCCGCGGCTCGCTGCCGGCCAGGCGCTGCGTGGCCTGGCCACCGCCGCCATCGATATCTCCGACGGCCTGCTGGCCGACCTGGCCCATGTGCTCGCGGCCTCCGGCGTCGGGGCGCACCTCGACGCGGACGCGCTGCCGCTGGCCGAGGGGTTGGTGGCCGCCCTGGGTGAGACCGCGGCCCGCCAGGCGGCGCTCTCGGGGGGCGACGACTACGAACTGGTGGTCTGCCTGCCCGCCGAGCACGTCAGCGAGGCGCGCCGCCGGCTCGCCGAACTCGAGCTGGCCCTGAGCGTCATCGGCGAGGTGCGCGAGGCGCCCGGCATCGGCGGTGTGGAAGCAGCGACCGCCCGCGGCTGGCAGCACTTCGTCTCTCGCGGAGCTCCTGGCGCGGGCAGTGCGCGGGGGCGGCCATGAATCGTGCCCCGACGAGCGTCTGGCACCGTCCCGTGCATTTCCTGGCCTTCGGGCTCGGCAGCGGTGCCGTGCCCTGGGCTCCAGGGACGGTGGGGACCCTGGCGGCGATTCCCTTCTACTGGCTGATGTCCGAGCTGCCGCTGAGTTGGTACCTGGGTATCGTGCTGGTGACCTTCTTCTGGGGTATCTGGCTGTGCGACAAGACCTCTCACGACCTGGGGGTGCACGACCATTCGGGGATCGTCTGGGACGAGTTCGTGGGCTACTGGCTCACCATGGCTGCGGTGCCTTTTTCCTGGGAGGCGGCGCTGTGGGGGTTCGTGCTCTTCCGCGTCTTCGATGTCTTCAAGCCCTGGCCGATTCGTTGGGCGGATCGGCGGGTCGCCGGCGGTTTCGGCATCATGATCGACGACATCCTGGCCGGCATCTACGCCTGGAGCACCATGCATCTCTGGCTCTGGCTGCACTGAAGCCCGCCGGTTCGACGCCGGGCGAAGGTGCTGCAGAGGCCTCGTTTGGTTCGGCTGGGTAAGGACAGGTCTGCCCCGGACAAGGAGGCCCCATGCGCAAGGAACGACTCATCGTGCCCGTTTTGGTCGTGCTGCTGCTGGCGTGGCTGGCGGGACAGGGCGTCTCCAGCCTGCTCTTCGAGCGCGAGCTGACGCGTGCGCTGGACGACCTGGCGGCGCGCGGCGAGCTGGCGGTCGAGCGCGACGAGGTGGAGCAGGGCTGGTGGTCCTCCTCCGGGCGCATCCGGCTCGCACCGCTGTTCGGCGATGCCTGGCAGCTCGAGCTCGGCTACGAGGCCCAGCACGGCGTGCTCAGCACCGAGCTGTCGGGGGAGGCGATCATCCGCCACGGCGCCGACGGCAAGCGGCTGTTCGGCGACTCTCTGCCGGCGGCCACGCCGCGCTGGCAGGCCAGCTATCGTACGCTGAGTGGCGTCATGGAAGGCGGAGTGCGCCTGGCACCGTTTCGCATCACCCAGGAGGATCGCGAGCTCGACTTCGGCGGGGGGCAGTTCCATTTCAGCGGAGTCTACGGCGACTGGCAGCTGCAGGGCCGCTTGGACGACTGGCGGCTCACCGATGGCGAGGTGTGGCTGGCATCGGGGCCGGTGCGCCTCCAGAGCCACTATGCCTACACCGAGGGCGCGCAGGCCTTCACCCAGCAGGATCGCCTGGAGCTCGCGTCGCTGACCTGGCACCAGCCGAGCCTCGAACTCGATGTCCACGACCTGGTCGTGGTCAATCGCATGACCCTGGACGACCGCGAGCTGCGCCTGCGTCTCGACCTGGATATGGGCGAAGTGCTGACCGCCGATCAGGTGCTGCTGACCGGCGGGCTGGAGGCGGAACTCTCGCGCCTGCACGGCGACGCGCTGCGCTCGGCCATGCAGCGCCTGCGGGCCCTGGCCGCCAGCGCCGATCCGCCCCGCGACGCTCGGGCCCTGCTCGCCGAGTTGGAACCGTTGTTGCTGGGCATACTCCAGGATTCGCCGCGCCTGGACCTCTTCGAGCTTGCTCTCGACAGCCCCATGATGAACCTCGCCGCCCGGGTGGACGGCTCGCTCTTCTTCGACGGCCGTCGCCTCGAGCCGCTGAGTCTGGTTGCGCTGGACGACCCGGCCATGCAGGCGCGCTGGCGGCGGCGGCTCGACGGCGACTTCGTGTGGCACGACCTGCCCACGGTGGTGGCGCTGTGGCTCGGCCTGCCGCTCGATACCCGCACGCTGCAGGTCGATATCAGCCGCGGCCAGGTGTGGCTCAACGGGCGGCCGCTCTCTACCCTGCGGTAAATGCGTCTTCGCCTTGAAGTTGCCTGCCGTCGCCCGCATTCCACAGGGCAGTGGCTAACCGGCTTCAGGATGAGGATTACATGCGCGATCACGACCAGGACGACCAGGAGTGGCAGCAGACCCGCGAGGTGAACGACGAGACGCCGCCGCGCTCCGACGGCGAGGTGGATGAAACCGGCCATCACGCGGTGGTGCCGGCCAGCGACTCCCTGCCCGAGCGCATCTATCTGCTGCCCATTCACAATCGCCCCTTCTTTCCCGCCCAGGTGCAGCCGCTGGTAATCAACCGCGAGCGCTGGGAGGAGACCATCCGTCGGGTGGGCAACACGCCGCACCAAATCCTGGGCGTGGCCTACGTGGGCGACATCGAGTCTGGCGAGCTCGATCACGAGGGCTTTCCGCAGATCGGCACGGCGGTGAAGGTGCACAAGCTCCACGGCGAGGAGCAGCAGCTGCAGTTCATCGCCCAAGGACTGCGCCGCTTTCGCATCCAGCGCTGGCTCTCCAAGCAGCCGCCCTATCTGGTCGAGGTGACCTACCCGCGTGAGCCGGTGGATGCCGAGGAGGATGAGACGCGTGCCTACGCCATGGCGATCATCAACGGCATCAAGGAGCTGCTGCCGATCAACCCGCTGTACGGCGAGGAGCTCAAGCACTACCTCAACCGCTTCAGCCCCCACGAGCCGGGCCCGCTCACCGACTTCGCTGCGGCCATCACCTCGGCCAAGGGGCATGAGCTGCAGTCCGTGCTGGATACCCTGCCGGTGCTCTCGCGCATGGAGAAGGTGCTGCCGCTGCTGCGCAAGGAGATCGACGTTGCCCATCTGCAGACGGAGATCAGCGAGCAGGTCAACGCCCAGATGCAGGAGCGCCAGCGCGAGTTCTTCCTGCGCGAGCAGCTCAAGGTGATCCAGCGCGAGCTGGGCATCTCCAAGGACGATCGCGAGAATGACGTCGATACCTTCCGCGACCGCCTCGAGGGGCTCTCCGTGCCGCCCAAGGTACTGACCCGCATCGAGGAGGAGCTCGACAAGCTCTCGGTGCTCGAGACAGGCTCGCCGGAGTATGGCACCACGCGCAACTACCTCGACTGGCTCACCGCCATGCCCTGGGGCGTGCGCAGCCAGGACAAGCTCGACCTGGCCCAGGCGCGTACGGTGCTCGACCGCGACCACGATGGCTTGAAGGACGTCAAGGAGCGCATCATCGAGTTCCTCGCCGAGGGTACCTTCAAGGGCGACGTGGGGGGCTCCATCCTGCTGCTCGTCGGTCCGCCCGGCGTCGGCAAGACCTCCGTGGGACGTTCCATTGCCGAGGCGCTGGGTCGCGAGTTCTACCGCTTTTCGGTGGGCGGCATGCGCGACGAGGCAGAGATCAAGGGCCACCGGCGCACCTACATCGGCGCCATGCCCGGCAAGCTCGTCCAGGCGCTCAAGGAGGTCGAGGTCGAGAACCCGGTGATCATGCTCGACGAAGTCGACAAGCTCGGCCAGTCCTTCCAGGGTGACCCGGCCTCGGCGCTGCTCGAGGTGCTCGACCCGGAACAGAACGTCGACTTCCTCGATCACTACCTGGACGTGCGCCTGGACCTCTCCAAGGTGCTCTTCGTGTGCACGGCCAACACCGTGGATTCGATTCCCCCGGCGCTGCTCGATCGCATGGAGCAGATTCGCCTCTCCGGCTACATCGCCGAGGAGAAGGTGGCTATCGCCAAGCACCACCTGTGGCCCAAGCTGCTCAAGCGCGACAAGATCGCCAAGAAGCGCATCAACCTCACCGACACGGCCCTGCGCCAGGTGATCGAGGGCTATGCCCGCGAGGCAGGGGTGCGCCAGCTCGAAAAGCAGTTGCACCGCATCGTGCGCAAGGCGGCGGTCAAGCTGCTCGAGAACGACCAGCAGTCGGTGCGCATCTCGGTGAACAACCTGGAGTCCTACCTGGGGGCGCCGCTGTTCCGCAAGGAGCACGTGCTCAAGGGCGAGGGCGTGGTCACCGGGCTGGCCTGGACGGCCATGGGTGGAGCGACGCTACCCGTCGAGGCGGGCAAGGTGCATGCCCTGGATCGCGGCTTCAAGCTCACCGGTCAGCTCGGCGCGGTGATGCAGGAGTCGGCCAACATCGCCTACAGCTATACGCTGGGGCATCTCGGCGAGTACGGCGCCGACGCCGACTTCTTCGACTCCGCCTTCGTGCACCTGCACGTGCCGGAGGGCGCCACGCCCAAGGACGGGCCCTCGGCCGGGGTGACCATGACCACGGCGCTGCTCTCTCTTGCCAAGCACCGGGCCATCGAGCGGTCGCTGGCCATGACCGGCGAGCTGACGCTGACCGGCCAGGTGCTGCCGGTGGGCGGCATTCGCGAGAAGATCATCGCCGCGCGGCGCAGCGAGATCTTCGAGGTGATCCTGCCCGATGCCAACCGCCGTGACTACGATGAGCTGCCCGACTACCTCAAGGCGGGCATGACGGTGCACTTCGCCAAGCGCTACCAGGACGTGGCCAAGGTGGTCTTCGACTAGCCCTCGCACCCTTGCCCACAGCCGTGATCAACGCGCGCCGCCTGCTGTCTGGCGGCGCGCGTTGTTTCTGCGTTGAGGCCGTGTGACGGCGACGCGTGGGCCTCGGGTTCCCGTGCATGGTATGAGAGAAGCTCCCCACAAGGGAGAACGATGATTGGCACTTTTTTTGCCTAGTCGATAGGTCATCTCACCGATGGCGTGTTTCTCTCGCACCCAACCGAGGCTGCCATGCACAACAACCATAACCCGGTGACCCAAAAGGTCCATGAGCTCGATCCCGACGCCGTCCTGATCTCGCGCTGCGACGCCCAGGGCCGCATCACCTACGCCAGCCAGGCCTTCCTCGAGGCCAGCGGACATGGCGCCGACGCCTTGATCGGCGCCCCCTACAGCGTGCTGCGCCACCCCGACATGCCCGATGCCGTCTTCCAGCAGCTGTGGGCAACCCTCGAGAAGGGGCGGACCTGGGACGGGGTGCTCAAGAACCGTCGCGCCAACGGCGACCACTACTGGGTGCAGGCCACGGTCGCGCCGCTGCTGGATGGCGACAGCGTGGTGGGTTACACCACGGTGCAGCGCCCCGCGTCTCAGACCAGTGTGGCTCAGGCCGAGGCGATCTATGCCGCCATGCGAGAGGGCAAGCGTCGGGGCTATGCGCTTCAAGATGGTGCGATTCGCCGCACCGGGCTGGTGGGCTGGCTGCAGCGTTTTCGTTTCCGCAGCATGCAGGCCAAGCTGATGGGCATGGTGCTGGCCTCGATCCTGCTGCTGGTGGCCGCCGGCGGGCTGGGGATCTTTGGCCTCACTACGGCCTCCGAGCGGTTGCAGACCCTCAACCGTACCGGGCTTCAGGGCGTGGCCGACCTCCAGGGCATCGAGCAGCGCGTCAGCCTGTCGCTGCAGGCCGTGGAGCCGGCGGTTCGCAACCCGCGGCGGGCCGATCCGGAAGCGCTCGAGGCCCGCGTGCGTGGCCACCTGCAGGCGATCGACGACACCTGGCAGGGCTACCTGGCTCGCGACCCGGCAGCGGGGGAGGCGCGGCAGGTGCTGGACGAGCAGCTGGCCAGCTTCTCGGCGGGTGCCGGTGATATCCTCCAGGCCCTGCTCGACGGCGAGGGCTTCGCCGCCTTCGAGGCCCTGAATGACGTGACCCAGCCTGCGGCCGAGCGCATCAGCGAGGCGGTCAATCAACTGGTGTCCCGGGAGCGCGAGCAGGCGCAGGCGCTGATGCAAGCGGCCGAGGCGGGGCAGCGCAGCATGCTGCTGGCGCAGATCGGCCTGGTGGCGCTGGGGGTGGGCCTGATGATCGGCCTGAGCGTGGCAGTGCTCAATTCGCTCATCAAGTCTCTGGCCGAGGCGCGGCGCATCACCTTTCAAATCGCTGCCGGCAACCTTTCTACGCCGGTTACCCTGAATCGTCAGGACGAGCTCGGCGAGCTGCTGCGCTCGCTGGAGACCATGCGCAGCAGCCTCTCGGGGCTGGCCACCGAGATCGGCGATCGTGTGGCCGTGGTCACCCCCGCCACGCGTCGCATCGCTCGCGAGAACGAGGACCTGGCCTCGCGCACCGAGCAGCAGGCGTCGTCGCTGCAGCAGACGGCCTCGAGCATGGACGAGATGACCTCCTCGGTGCAGCAGACCACCGACAACGCGCGCCAGGCCAGTGAGCTGGCCACCCAGAACGCCAGCACCACCCGCGAGACGGGTGAGCGCATGCAGGCGCTGGTGGGGCGCATGCAGCGTATCGCCGAGAGTGCCGGAAAGATGACCGACATCATCGGCGCGATCGACGGCATCGCCTTCCAGACCAACATTCTCGCCCTGAACGCTTCCGTGGAGGCGGCGCGGGCCGGCGAGCACGGCCGTGGCTTCGCCGTGGTGGCCAGCGAAGTTCGCCAGCTGGCTGGACGCAGCGCCGAGGCGGCCAAGGAGATTCGCGGGCTGATCGAGACCTCGTCACGCGAGATCACGGGCGGCACCCAGGCCGTCGAGCAGGCCGAAGGCGCGATCGAGGAGGTGGTGTCGCTGGTGGCCCGAGTCGGCGACCTCATGGCAGAGATCAGCGCCGCCTCCGCGGAACAGAGCAGCGGCATCGCCCAGATCAACTCGGCGGTGGCGGAGATGGACCAGGTCACCCAGCAGAACAGCGCCCGGGTGCAGTCGATTGCCGATTCGGCGGACGGCCTGACCCGTGAAGCCTTCGGGCTGGCCAACGTGGTCGCCGCCTTCCGTCTGGGTGGCACGGCAGAGGACGGCGAACGCGCGCGCCAGCGCCTGCTCGAGGGGCAGGGCGCAACCGAGGCACCGGCAGTCGACCCGGTGCCGCGCCAGGCCAGGGCGACGCCGCCGTCCCGCGCGGACGTCGAGTGGGCGGCGTTCTGAGCCCCTGTCCAGGCCCGTGAACCGGCCCGGCGGCCTGTTGTGCCGGGCCGGTTCGCTGGCAAGCGGGGGAGGCTCGTGCCAGAATCGGGGGCCGACCGAACACGAGATCGTTCGCCATCCTCGGATGGATGAAAACGGCGTGACAGAGCACAAAGAGGACACCATGCCCGAATACCGTTCCCGCACCACCACCGCCGGCCGCAACATGGCCGGCGCCCGCGCCCTGTGGCGCGCCACCGGCATGAAGGACGACGACTTCCACAAGCCGATCGTCGCCGTGGCCAACTCCTTCACCCAGTTCGTGCCCGGGCACGTGCACCTGAAGGACATGGGGCAGCTGGTGGCCCGCGAGATCGAGAAGGCGGGCGGGGTGGCCAAGGAGTTCAACACCATCGCCGTGGACGACGGCATCGCCATGGGCCACGACGGCATGCTCTACTCGCTGCCGAGCCGTGACATCATCGCCGACAGCGTCGAGTACATGGTCAATGCCCACTGCGCCGACGCCCTGGTGTGCATCTCCAACTGCGACAAGATCACCCCGGGAATGCTGATGGCCGCCATGCGCCTCAACATTCCGGTGATCTTCGTCTCCGGCGGCCCCATGGAGGCGGGCAAGACCAAGCTGCTCGACCACGGCCTCGACCTGGTCGACGCCATGGTGATGGCCGCCGACGACAGCGTCGACGACGCCACCCTCGCCGAAGTCGAGCGCAGCGCCTGTCCTACCTGCGGCAGCTGCTCGGGCATGTTCACTGCCAACTCCATGAACTGCCTCACCGAGGCGCTGGGCCTGGCGCTGCCGGGCAATGGCACGGTGCTCGCCACCCACGCCGACCGCCGCCGCCTGTTCGAGACCGCCGGGCACCGTATCGTCGAGCTCGCCAAGCGCGTCTACGAAGGCGACGAGGCGCACCTCTTGCCGCGTGCCATCGGCTCCAAGGCCGCGTTCAAGAACGCCATGACGCTGGACATCGCCATGGGCGGTTCCACCAACACCATCCTGCACCTGCTGGCCGCCGCCCAGGAGGCCGAGATCGACTTCACCATGGCCGATATCGATCGCCTGTCGCGGGAAGTGCCCCAGCTTTGCAAGGTGGCGCCCAACACCCAGAAGTACCATATCGAGGACGTCCACCGCGCCGGCGGCATCATGGCGATCCTCGGCGAGCTCGACCGCGCCGGCGTGCTGGATACCCGGGTGCCCACCGTCTACGGCGACAGCCTCAAGGCGGCGCTCGACGAGTGGGACATCATGCGAAGCCCCAGCCCCGAGGTGGTGGAGTTTTTCAAGGCCGGCCCCGGTGGCATCCCCACTCAGACCGCCTTCTCCCAGAGCGCCCGCTGGCCGAGCCTCGACGGCGACCGCGCCACCGGCTGCATCCGCGACCTCGAGCACGCCTTCTCGAAGGAGGGCGGCCTGGCGGTGCTCCATGGCAACATCGCCCGCGACGGCTGCGTGGTGAAGACCGCCGGCGTCGACGACTCGATCCTGGTTTTCGAGGGGCCAGCCCACGTGGTGGAGTCCCAGGACCAGGCGGTGGAGCACATCCTCGGCGGCCAGGTGAAGGAGGGCGAGGTGGTCGTCATCCGCTACGAGGGCCCCAAGGGCGGCCCCGGCATGCAGGAGATGCTCTACCCCACCTCGTATCTGAAGTCCCGGGGGCTCGGCAAGGCGTGCGCGCTGCTCACCGACGGGCGCTTCTCCGGTGGCACCTCGGGGCTCTCCATCGGCCACGTCTCGCCCGAAGCGGCGGCAGGCGGCGCCATCGGCCTGGTCGAGAGCGGCGATGTGATCCGCATCGACATTCCCAATCGCCGCATCGACGTCCAGCTTACCGACAACGAGTTGGCGGCACGTCGCGAAGCGATGGAAGCCAAGGGGAAAGACGCCTGGAAACCAAGCATCCAGCGCGTGCGCCAGGTCTCGGCGGCGCTCAAGGCCTATGCGTTGCTCGCCACCTCCGCCGACAAGGGCGCGGTGCGCGACCTCTCCAAGCTTGATTGAGATTCGACGGCAGGGAAGCAATCATCACATGAAGAAGCAGACCTACGGCGTCGGCCTCGTCGGATTCGGCGCTGCCGGCCGCCATTTCCATGCGCCGCTGATCCAGGCCACGCCAGGCCTGGAGCTGCTGGCGGTAGCCAGCAGCCGTCCCGATGCCGTCCACGAGGCGTTGCCCGAGGTGGACGTGGTCGCCAAGGCAGCGGCGCTGTTCGCCCGGGCCGACATCGACCTGGTGGTGATCGCCACGCCCAACGAGACCCACTTCCCGCTGGGCAAGGCGGCGCTCAACGCCGGCAAGCACCTGGTGATCGACAAGCCCTTCACCGTCTCGGTGCCCGAGGCGCGCCTGCTCAAGACTCAGGCCGAAAAGGCCGAGCGCCTGCTCAGCGTCTTTCACAATCGGCGTTGGGACAGTGATTGTCTGACCCTGCAGGGCCTGCTCGAGGCGCGCACCCTGGGACGGCCCGTGTCGCTGGAGCTGCGCTTCGACCGCTTCCGGCCGCGGGTCACCGATCGCTGGCGTGATCATCAACAGCCGGGCAGCGGCATCTGGTACGACCTGGGGGCTCACCTGCTCGACCAGGTGCATACCCTGTTCGGCATGCCCAAGGCGATCCTGCTGGAGCTGGCCGCAGTGCGCGAGGGGGCGAAGATCGACGACGACTTCCTGGCCCTGCTCGAGTACGAGAACCTGCGCATCACCCTGCAGGCCAGTTCACTGGTCGCCGAGACCACGCCGCGCATGGCGCTGCACGGGACCCGTGGCAGCTTCGTCAAGCACGGTGCTGACCCCCAGGAGCGCTGGCTGCGCGAAGGGCAAGCACCGACAGCGGCCTGGGGAGTGGATGAGCGTCCCGGCGAGCTGATTCTCGACGAGGGCGAGGAGGGCAGTGTCGCCCTGGTGCGCCACCCCCATCCCGCCGTGCCCGGCGACTACCTGGCCTACTATGCCGGCATCGTCGATGCTCTGGCGGGGCAGGGACCGCCGCCGGTCACCGCCGACGAGGCGCTGGCGGTGATGACTCTGCTCGAGGCCGGCCTCGACAGCTATCGCCAGGCACGCTGGATCCGCCTGCGCGAGGAGGGCGGGCCGCGCCATCTGCACGCCCATGCCCACGCCCGCTGAGTGCCATCACTCCCGCGCTCTTGACCCACGCGCTTGGCTCGGTGCTACCAGGTCAGCGGCGACTCGCTTGCCTGGCGCTGGCGCAGGGTGTCGCGGGCGATGAAGAGCGCGGCGATGGCGCGCGCCTCGTGGAAGTCCTCGCGCATCAGCAGGGCTGGCAGTTCTTCCAGGGCATGGGTCTCGACGATCAGCGGCTCGGGCTCGTCGCCGGTGAGTCGTCGGGGGTAGAGGTCGGTGGCCAGCAGCACCTGCATGCGGTGGCGCATGTAGTTGGGTGCGAGCGACAGTTCCACCAGCGGCTCGAGGTGGCGGGCACCGAAGCCGCACTCCTCCATGAGCTCGCGGTTGCCGGCACTGATCATGTCTTCGCCGGGGTCGACCAGCCCCTTGGGCAGCGTCAGGACGTAGTCCTCGAAGCCGGCGGCGTACTCGCGGATGAGCAACACGTGGTCGGGGTCGGGCATGGCGACGATCATCACCGCGCCATGGTCGCTGCCGGTCAGCCGTTCGAAGGTGCGCTCGGCGCCGTTGGCGAAGCGCAGCTCCAGCGATTCGACATGGAACAGCCGACTTTTCGCCACCGACTGGCAGGAGAGCACCTGGGGCTTGCGGGGCCAGGAAGACTCGGGCATGGGAACTCCGTTTCTGCGACTTGGGCTGGGTGCTACACTACCACGCTTCCCCTGGACTGCCGCCACCCGGAGTGTTCATGATCGACTGGCGCGCCATCGACACCGTCCTGCTGGACATGGACGGCACCCTGCTGGACCTGCATTTCGACAGCCACTTCTGGCTCGACCACCTGCCGCGCCGCTACGTGGAGCTGCATCGCCTGGACGCGGCCACCCAGGAGCGTGTCCGCGCGCGCATCATCCGTGAGCAAGGCACCCTGAACTGGTACAGCCTGGCCTACTGGAGCCGCGAACTGGGCGTCGACGTCCTGGCCCTCAAGCGCGAGGTCCAGCACCTGATCGGCCTGCGCAGCGACGCCCTGGACTTCCTACGGTGGCTCAAGCGTGCCCATCCGCGGGTGGTGCTCGCCACCAATGCCGACCGTGAGAGCCTGGCGCTCAAGTTGCCGCTGACCGGCCTGGAGAGCTACCTGGACGCCATCGTCTCCTCGGCGGACCTCGGCGTGCCCAAGGAGGCCCAGGAGTTCTGGTTCGCTCTGCAGGAGGTCGAGCCCTTCGACCCGGCGCGCACCCTGTTCATCGACGACAACGTCGCCGTGCTGGAGAGCGCGCGCGAGTTCGGGATCCGCCATCTGCTGGGGATCAAGCAGCCCGACAGCAAGCGCCCCGAGAAGGAGCTCGAGGAGTTCATCGCCCTGGACCGGTTCGCCGCCATCCTGCCGCAGCAGCTGCCGGCCGACGCGCGCCGCGATGCCGGCCGGGAAGGCGAGGGGCAGGACCATGGATAGCGTGCGCCTCGACAAGTGGCTGTGGGCGGCGCGCTTCTTCAAGACCCGCCAGCTGGCCAAGAAGGCCATCGAGGGCGGCAAGGTGCACTACAACGGTGGACGCGCCAAGACCAGCAAGGTGGTGGAAGTGGGCGCGCGAATCCGGGTGCCCCAGGGCTGGGACGTCTGGGAGGTGGAGGTGGTCGCGCTCTCCGACCAGCGCCGCGGGGCGCCCGAGGCACGCGAGCTGTATCGCGAGACACCGGAAAGCAGCG
This sequence comes from Halomonas sp. NO4, assembly GCF_010994375.1. Lineage (GTDB taxonomy): Bacteria > Pseudomonadota > Gammaproteobacteria > Pseudomonadales > Halomonadaceae > Halomonas. The sequence continues at coordinate 11,506 of NZ_WHMA01000029.1, read as the reverse complement.
AGCGCCGTGCCCGGGAAGCCGAGGCGCGACGCCTCACCAACCAGGCGATGCAGCATCCCATGAAGCGTCCCGACAAGCGGGAACGCCGCAAGATCAAGCAGTTTCAGCGCGAGCAGGGCGATGACACCTGATCAGCCCACGATCGGCTCGCGCCTCCTCAACTGTCAGTGTTGCCGCAGATGGTGTACATTGCGGATGTACACAAGCTGAGGGCCACCATCGTGCAAACCATCAACGTCCGTGACACCCGCGATCGGTTGGCGAGCCTGCTGGATGCGGTAGCCGCGGGTGAAGAGATCGTCATCTTGCGGCGTGGCCAGCCTGCCGCGAAGCTGGTGGCCGCGACGCCTGCTGAGGTCCGTTTCCCTGATCGACGTACACTGCGCTCCGAGCTGCCCCCCATGCAGGACGCGGCAGCCAAGTCCGTTCGGGCTCTGCGTGATGAGGAGCGCTACTGAATGCTCTATCTCGATACCAGCGCTCTACTACCGTATTACCGTCAGGAAGCCAGTAGCGAGGCGGTACAGGCGTTGCTGGCGCGTCAGGAACGCCCTGTTCTGATCAGTCACCTGACTGAGGTCGAGGTGGCTTCGGCGTTGGCGCGGTGGGTGCGCACCGAGGAGCTTACCGAGCCACAGGCCAATCGGGTGGAGAGTGCCTTTCATGAGGACGTCTCCGCGGGTCGGTTTGTGGTGTGTCCCATTGAGTCCAGCCATTACCAGCGTGCCAGCCACTGGTTATTGGCTCGCAAGACTGCATTGAGAACGCTGGATGCGCTCCATCTGGCCTGTGCAGAAGCCCACCAGGCTGTCGTGATTACGCAGGACGAGGCCTTGATGAGGGCCGCTCTCTACTTTGGGCTAAGCGCAGAGCAACCCGGATAAGACCAAGCGCTTGCCGCGTCAGCAGGGCGATGACGCTCAAATGCAATACGTGCCTGTTCTTGCACGGGCTTGTGCCCACGAACCTCGAAGTCCGAACCGGAATATCTCATGACCGACCAGATCCAACGTTTCCTGTTCGAGCGCACCAACGTGCGCGGCGAGATCGTCACCCTCGAACGGGCCTACGCCGATGTGCTCGATCGCCACGCCTACCCGCCAGCGGTCAATCGCCTGCTGGGCGAACTGCTCGCCGCGGTGGCCCTGCTCACCGATACCGTCAAGCTCGACGGCGTCCTGAGCCTCGAGGTGCGCGGCCAGGGCGCGCTGTCCCTGCTGATGGCCGAGTCCAATCCCGGCGGCGAGCTGCGCGCCATTGCTCGCCTGGACGATGACGCCGAACTGCCGGACGCGCCGAGCGGCTTCCGCGACCTGGTGGGCGATGGCCAGCTCGTCATCACCCTGGACCCGCGCGAGGGCAACCGCTACCAGGGCATCGTGGCGCTCGACCACGACAGCCTGGCCGGCTGCCTCGAGGCCTACTTCGCCCAGTCCGAGCAGCTGCCCACCCGGCTGTGGTTGGCCGCCGACGGCCAGCGGGCCGGCGGGTTGCTGCTGCAGCGTCTGCCCGACGAGTCGCTCAATCAGGACGACGACGCCTGGGCGCGCACCGTGCACCTCGCCGAGACGCTGGGCGGCGACGAGCTGCTGGGCCTGGCCCAGCGCGACCTGCTCTACCGCCTCTATCACGAGGAGCGGGTGCGGGTCTTCGAACCCAAGGCACTGCGCTTCGGTTGCACCTGTTCCCGCGAGCGCATCGCCCAGGCGCTGCTGTCGCTCGGTGCCGAGGAAGTGCGCGACATCGTCGCCGAACAGGGCGCCGTCGAGACCCAGTGTCACTTCTGTCACAGCCGCTATCACTTCGGCGCCGCCGAAGTGGAAGCGCTGCTGCAAGGGGACGACGCCACGCCGCCGACCCTGCACTGAGTGGTCATGTTGCAAAGCATCATTTGCCTTGCGACAACTTGCCGCGATTTGGCATCGATGTAGTAGTAAAACTACAAGAACTTCGGCCAACGGGAGCGTTCCCCACTGGCGAGCTTTTTGCCATAATGGCGCCCGCTTGATCGGCCGATTGCTCTGAAGACAACTCATACAAGATGGCACACATCGCGCGGGGCGATCGGGACACAGACCGCAGTTGGCGTTTTGCACGCCTGGCCCACGAGAGAACCGGCCGCAAGGCCCAGGAAACGACATGACCACACCTCAAGCCGCCCCCCAAGCCCACGTCAACCTCAGCAGCGCCGAACTCATCGAACGCGCGGTGGTGCGCGGTGAAGGCCGTCTGGCCGCCAACGGTGCCCTGGTGGTGAACACCGGCGAGCGCACCGGTCGCTCCCCCAGGGATCGCTTCATCGTCGATGAGCCGTCGACCAGCGGCCAGATTGACTGGGGCAGCGTCAACCGGCCCTTCGATGCCGAGAAGTTCGACGCCCTGTGGGCGCGTGTGGAGGACTATCTGCTGGGCGGCGAGCATTTCGTGTCCGAACTGCACGTGGGCAGCGACCCGGTTCACTACCTGCCGGTGCGGGTGACCACCGAGACCGCCTGGCACAACCTCTTCGGGCGCACCATGTTCGTGCGGCCCACGTCCTACAACCCGGCCACCAAGACGGAGTGGGCGATCCTCAACGCGCCCTTCTTCGAGTGCGACCCGGCCCGCGACGGTACCAGCTCCAACGGCACGGTGATCATCAACTTCGCCCAGAAGAAGGTGTTGATCGCCGGCATGCGCTACGCGGGCGAAATGAAGAAGGCGATGTTCTCGGTGCAGAACTTCCTGCTGCCGGCCGCCGACGTGCTGCCCATGCACTGCAGCGCCAACGTGGGCGAGGATGGCGAGACCACGCTCTTCTTCGGCCTCTCCGGCACCGGCAAGACCACGCTCTCCGCCGACCCCTCGCGCTACCTGATCGGCGACGACGAGCACGGCTGGGGTCCGGGCACGGTCTTCAACATCGAGGGGGGCTGCTACGCCAAGTGCATCGACCTCTCCGAGAAGAACGAGCCGGTGATCTGGAAGGCCATCACCTTCGGCGCCGTGCTGGAGAACGTGGTGCTCGACGACCGCCGCGAGCCCGACTTCGCCGACGACAGCCTCACCCAGAACTCGCGGGCCGCCTATCCGCTGGAGCACGTCGACAAGCGCGTGGTCGAGAACCGCGCCGGCGAGCCCAATGCCATCATCTTCCTGACCTGCGATATGAGCGGTGTGCTGCCGCCGGTCTCGGTACTCTCCAAGGAGGCGGCGGCCTATCACTTCCTGTCCGGCTACACCGCCAAGGTGGGCTCCACCGAGATGGGCTCCTCCGCGGGGCTCGAGGCGACCTTCTCCACCTGCTTCGGCGCTCCCTTCTTCCCGCGCCCGGCCCGCGAATACGCCGACCTGCTGATCAAGCGCGTGGCCGAGAAGGACGCCCAGGTCTACCTGGTCAACACCGGCTGGACCGGCGGCGCCTACGGCGAGGGCGGCTCGCGCTTCGCCATCCCCACCACGCGCGCCATCATCCACGCCATCCAGTCCGGCATGCTGCGTGAGGTCGAGACCCGCCGCATCGAGGGGCTCAACCTGGACGTGCCCACGGCCGTGCCGGGCGTCGATACCCGCCTGCTCGACCCGCGCGAGACCTGGGAGGACAAGGCCGCCTACGATCGCCAACTCGGCGAGCTTGCCGCCAAGTTCGTCGACAACTTCAAGAAGTTCGACGGCGTCAGCGAGGCCATCGTCAAGGCCGGGCCGAGCCTCGTCTGAGGGCATCTCCAAGGTCGAACCGCCGCCGGGATTGGCGGTCATACGGGGGAGGGCACAGGCTCTCCCCCGTTTTCATTGGCGCCCGCGCCACCCCGGGCGGGCGCCCCACAGGAGGTCGACCATGCAACGTCGCCATTTCCTGGGACTGATCGGCGTGACCGGCGCGGCCGGGCTGATCCCCGGCGTGAGTCTGGGGTACGTCCGCATCGACCTGGAGCGGGCCGCGGATATCGAGCCGCTCGAGCTCTCCGAGGCCGAGTGGCGGGAACGCCTCAGTCGCGATGAATTCAGGATCCTGCGCGAGCAGGGCACCGAGGAGCCCTTCTCCAGCCCGCTCAACGACGAGTGGCGCGAGGGCGAGTACCGCTGCGCCGGCTGCGACTTGCTGCTCTTCACCAGTGCCATGAAATTCGAGTCCGGCACCGGCTGGCCGAGCTTCTTCGAGCACGTGGAGGGACACCTGCTTTCGCACCTCGATTTCAGCCTGCTGCTGCCCCGGACCGCCTACTACTGCGCGCGCTGCGGCGGCCACCAGGGCCACATCTTTGACGACGGCCCCGACCCCACAGGCCTTCGCTGGTGCAACAACGGCGTGGCGCTGACGTTTGTCCCGGCGTAGCCGCGTCTCCCGTCTCCCGGCGAAGCCGGGCTTGTGATACCGTGGCGCCTCTTCTGACGCTGCAATTCCAAGGAAGTCATGGACGCCACGACCCGCATCATTGCCCGCCTCGCCGAGGAGCTCGCCGTCCGCCCCCAGCAGGTGTCGGCTACGGTGGAGCTGCTCGACGGCGGCGCCACCGTGCCCTTCATCGCTCGCTACCGCAAGGAGGTGACCGGCGGCCTCGATGACACCCAACTGCGCCAGCTGGACGAGCGCCTGCGCTACCTGCGCGAGCTCGAGGAGCGCCGCGCTGCGGTGCTTGCCGCCATCGACGAGCAGGGCAAGCTGACACCGGAACTCGAAGGCCAGATCCAGGCCGCCGACACCAAGCAGCGCCTGGAAGACCTCTACCTGCCCTACAAGAAGAAGCGCCGCACCAAGGCGCAGATCGCTCGCGAGGCGGGGCTCGAGCCGCTGGCCGATGCGCTGCTGGCCGACCCCATGCTGGACCCCGAAGTCGAGGCGGCCAAGTACCTTCGCGCCGCCGAGGGCGACATCCCCGCCATCGAGGACGCCAAGGCCGCCCTGGACGGTGCAAGACAGATCCTGATGGAGCGCTTCGCCGAGGACCCCGAACTGGTCGGTGCGCTGCGCGAGCGGCTGTGGCGCGAGGGCGAGCTCAGCGCGCGCCTGCTTGAGGGCAAGGAGCACGAGGGTGCCAAGTTCTCCGACTACTTCGAGCACGACGAGACGCTCGCCAAGGTGCCCTCGCACCGCGCGCTGGCCATGTTCCGCGGCCGCAACGAGGGGGTACTGGCCCTGGCCATTCGCCTGCCCGGCGAAGACGAAGCGCCCATCCATCCCGCCCAGGTGGCCATCGCCAGGCATTTCGACATCCGCGACGAGGGCCGGCCCGCCGACAAGTGGCTGCGTGACGTGGTGCGCTGGACCTGGCGCGTCAAGCTCTACACCCACCTCGAGACCGAGCTGATGGGGCGGCTGCGCGAGCGCGCCGAATTGGATGCGATCGACGTCTTCGCCGCCAACCTCAAGGACCTGCTGCTCGCCGCCCCGGCAGGACCGAAGGCGACGCTCGCCATCGACCCGGGCCTGCGCACCGGCTGCAAGGTGGCCGTCGTGGATGCTACGGGGCAGTTCCTCGAACATGCCACCATCTATCCCCACGCCCCGCAGAAGCGCTGGGATGCCTCGCTCGCCGAGCTTGGCAAGCTGGTGGAGAAGCACGATGTGGCGCTGATCGCCGTGGGCAACGGCACGGCGAGCCGCGAGACCGACAAGCTGGCCGGCGAGCTGGTGAAACGGTGCGGGGCGCAGCGCCCTCTGGCCAAGGTGATGGTCAGCGAGGCGGGCGCCTCGGTCTACTCCGCCTCGGAGTACGCGGCCCGCGAGCTGCCCGATCTCGACGTCACCATCCGCGGCGCCGTCTCCATCGCCCGCCGCCTGCAGGACCCGCTGGCCGAGCTGGTCAAGATCGAGCCCAAGTCCATCGGCGTGGGCCAGTACCAGCACGACGTCTCCCAAGTGCAGCTGTCCAGGAGCCTCGAGGCGGTGATCGAGGATTGCGTCAACGCCGTGGGCGTCGACCTCAATACCGCGTCGAGCGCGCTGCTCTCGCGGGTGGCGGGGCTAAGCCCGGCACTGGCCGAGGCCATCGTCGCGCGGCGCAACGCCGAGGGGGCTTTCGCGAGCCGCCGCGAGCTGCTCGACGTCAACCGCCTGGGGCCCAAGACCTTCGAGCAGTGTGCGGGCTTTCTGCGCATCATGGGCGGCGACAATCCGCTCGACGCCAGTGCCGTGCACCCCGAGGCCTACCCGGTAGTGGAGCGCATCGCCAGTCGAAGCGGGCGTCCGCTGGCCAGCCTGATCGGCGACAGTGCCACCTTGAAGGCGGTGAAGCCGGCCGAGTTCGCCGACGAGCGCTTCGGCGTGCCCACCGTGACCGACATCCTCGCCGAGCTCGACAAGCCGGGGCGCGACCCGCGGCCCGAGTTCAAGGCCGCCGAGTTCCGCGAGGGCGTCGAGACGCTCAAGGATCTCGAGCCGGGTATGGTGCTGGAGGGCAGCGTGACCAACGTCACCCACTTCGGCGCCTTCGTCGACATCGGCGTGCATCAGGATGGCCTGGTGCATATCTCGGCGCTCTCCGACCGCTTCGTCGAAGATCCGCGCTCGGTGGTCAAGGCCGGCGACATCGTCAAGGTGAAGGTGATGAGTGTGGACCTGGAACGTGCGCGCATCGGGCTTTCCATGCGGCTCGACGACCAGCCGGGCGAGGAGGGCGACAAGCCCCGGCGCGGCGAGGCGCGCAAGGCCCAGGGCGGCAAGCCGCCGCGCAAGGGCCAGCGTCAGGCGGAGCGTCAGGGCGAGTCGGACGGCCAGCTCGGGGCACTGGGCGCGGCACTGCTGCAGGCGCGCAAGGGCAAGTCTTGAACCCACGGTGTGCGGCGTCATACTTGGCGTCATGATCCTCGGCCGCCTGCGGCGGCCGCTACGCTTTGACCGGCACGCCCCTGGGGGCGGCCAAGACATGGGGTTCTCGCCTTGTCTGATTCACTCACTGCCATCGTTTCGCGTCTCTGCGCCCTGGCACCCCAGCGCCGCTTCGGCGGCCTGCGTCGCGGGGTCGAGAAGGAAGGCTTGCGCGTCGACCGCGAGGGCCGCATCGCGGCGACCCCGCACCCCCGGGTGCTGGGCTCCAAACTGACGCACCCGCACATCACCACCGACTACTCCGAGGCGCTGCTCGAGTACATCACACCGGTCTATTGCCGTCCGGCGGATGCCATGGCGTTTCTCGCCGATCTCCACCGCTTCAGCTACCGCCACCTGGGCGACGAGCTGATCTGGCCGGGCAGCATGCCGGCACGCCTGGACGGCAACGACAGCGTGGCCATCGCCGACTATGGCGTCTCCAATGTGGGCACCATGAAGCAGGTCTATCGCCGCGGGCTGGATGTGCGCTACGGGCGCATCATGCAGGCCATCGCCGGGGTGCACTACAACGTCTCGCTGCCCGACGCGCTGTGGGAAACCTTGCGTGAACTGGACGGCGCCGCGGACACGAACCTGAACGACTACCGCTCGGCGCGCTACTTCGGCCTGATCCGCAACTTTCGGCGCCACAGCTGGCTGCTGCTCTACCTGTTCGGGGCCTCGCCGGCGGTGGATCGCAGCTTCCTGCCGGACGGTAAGATTCCCGACAAGCTCGAAGCCCACGGTCGCCATACCCTGGTCTCGCGCTATGCCACCAGCCTACGCATGTCGGATCTCGGCTACCAGAACAAGGTGCAGGAGCAGCTCAAGATCTGCTTCAACTCGCTCTCCAACTACGTGAACACCCTGCGCCATGCCATCTCCACGCCCTGGCCGGCCTACGAGGCCAAGGGGGTGAACGTCGACGGCGAGTGGCGCCAGCTCAATGCCAACATCCTGCAGATCGAGAACGAGTACTACAGCGACATCCGCCCCAAGCGGGTGGCGCGCCACGACGAGACGCCGAGCCAGGCGCTGGAGGCGCGCGGCGTGGAATACATCGAGGTGCGCTGTCTCGATCTCGATCCCTTCCAGCCGCTGGGTATCGACGCCACCCGCATGCACTTCCTCGACGTCTTCCTGATGTGGTGCCTGCTCGCCGAGAGCCCGTGGATTCCCGACGAGGAGTGCGACCGCCTGGACGACAATCGCCAGCGTGTCGTGGAGCGCGGCCGCGACCCCGAACTGCGCCTGGAGCACGACGGCCGGCAGCGCTCGATCGCCGACTGGGGCGGCGAGATCTTCGCCGAACTCGCCCGGGTTGCCGAGCTCCTTGATCTTGATACGTCAGTGGAGGAGGGCACGCCTCACGCCGATGCCCTGGCACAGCTCGCGCCGAGCCTCGAGGACCCTGCGCTGACGCCCTCCGGGCAACTGCTCGCGCGTCTCGAGTCCCGCGGTGAGGAGTTCGTCGACGCCATGCTCGCCCTGGCCCGCGAGCAGGCGGCACAGCTGCGCGCCGAGCCCATGAATCCGGCCCGCGAGGCGCTCTTCGCCGAGCTGGTGACGACCTCCCATCAGCAGCAGCGCGATATCGAGGCAGCCGACAGCGAGAGCTTCGAGGCCTTCCTCAGCCACTACTTCGCCCGCGCCCGGGAGCCCCGCATGGCGCCTCATGACACCCTGGCTGGCGCCCAGCGCGCAGGAGACGCCTCGTGATGACCCCTCCCTCGCAATGGCGCGTGCGCCAGTGGAGCCTGGCCGGCCTGGCCTTCTGCGTGCTGATGATGGCCGTGGCCCTGTTCCTCGAGCATGGCCTCGGCCTGGAGCCCTGCCCGCTGTGCATCTTCCAGCGCGTCGCCGTGCTCTCGGCGGCGGCTGTGTTCCTGATTGCCGCTCTGCACAATCCGGCCGGTCGGCTGGGTGCCGCCGTCTACGGTGTCCTGTCGCTGGCGGCCGTGCTGGGCGGTGTCGGCGTCGCCTGGCGTCATCTGTGGCTGCAGTCGCTGCCCCCCGACCAGGTGCCGAGCTGCGGTCCCGGCCTGGATTACATGATGGATATCCTGCCCCTGCAGGAGGTGGTTTCCATGGTACTTTCCGGTTCCGGGGAGTGCGCCGAGATCGACTTTCTGTTCCTGGGCATCTCGCTGCCGGGCTGGACGCTGCTGGGCTTTCTGGTGCTGGCGCTGGTGCCGCTCGGGCTGCTGTATCGGGCGGCTCGCCAGGCTGCCCGGGCTCGGCCGGGCACGCGCAGCGGGATTGACAGCGGCCATCGCCTCGGGTGAGTCTGAGCGACATCGGCTGGCAGGTCATCGCGTGCCGAACCGGTCGGGTTCGGAAATCACGTCGCAAGGGAGGTGCCCATGCTCGAGGATTGCAAGAACGCCCAAGAACGCTGGGGTGGGGTTCACCGCCTCATCGACCGGTGGCTCGATGAGCGGCGCGAACTGCTGGTCAGCTTCGTCGACCTCAAGGAGGCCTGCGACGCCGAGATCGAGGCAGTCGAGAAGGTCCAGGTCGACCGCTTCAGCGAGCTGCTGATGGATTACATCAGCGCCGGCCACTTCGAGATCTATCCCCAGTTGAAAGAAGAGGCGCGGGCCTTCGAGGACCACGAGGCCCTGGGCATCGCCGACAAGCTGCTCGAGCGGCTCGACATGTCCACCGAGCTGATGCTCGCCTTCGATGCCGACTACGCCACCCCGGTGCGCTGTCGCCACTACCTGCCACGCCTGCCTGCCTGGCTCGACCGGCTGGCCAGCGGTCTCACCGAGCGTTTCGCCCTGGAAGACCAGCTCATCGCCCGGCTGCATGCGGCCCACATGCCGCGCTCGGCGGAGGAGCACGCCTCCCACTCCTGATCTCGCCCCCTCCGGCGCCTTCCCGGCGGCCTAGCCGCAGGTCGCATTGAGTTTTGTGCACCGCAGGCATACCATCTTGGCGGTTCGATTTCCGGCCAAGGTGGGCGTTGCCCTGCCGGGCCCGTCCTCACGGCGACAATCCGCTCGTTGACAACCCAAGGAGCCACCATGAAAGATCCCGTCCGTATTGCCATTACCGGCGCCGCCGGCCAGATCAGCTACTCGCTGGCGTTCCGCATCGCCTCGGGCGACATGCTGGGCAAGGACCAGCCGGTCATCCTGCAGCTGCTCGAGATTACGCCGGCCATGGACGCCCTCAACGGCGTGGTCATGGAGCTCAACGACTGCGCCTTCCCGCTGGTGCAGGACATCGTCGCCACCGACGACGCCAACGTCGCCTTCAAGGATGCCGATTACGCCCTGCTGGTGGGCGCTCGCCCGCGCGGTCCGGGGATGGAACGCAAGGACCTGCTGGAAGCCAACGCGGCGATCTTCTCCGCCCAGGGCAAGGCGCTCAACGACAACGCCAGCCGTGACGTCAAGGTGCTGGTGGTGGGCAACCCGGCCAACACCAACGCTCTGATCGCCTCCTGCAACGCGCCGGATCTCGACCCGGGCCAGTTCACCGCCATGACCCGCCTGGACCACAACCGCGCCCTGACGCAGCTGGCCCAGAAGACCGGCAAGCACGTCACCGACGTGGAAGGCATGATCATCTGGGGCAACCACAGCGCCACCCAGTACCCCGACATCGCCCACTGCAAGGTGGCCGGCAAGGCCGCGCCCGAGCTGGTCGAGCGCGACTGGTACGAGAGCGACTTCATCCCCACCGTGCAGCAGCGCGGCGCCGCCATCATCAAGGCGCGCGGTGCCTCTTCTGCGGCTTCTGCGGCCTCTTCCGCGATCGATCACATGCGCGACTGGGCGCTGGGCACCGACGGCAAGATCGTCAGCATGGCGATTCCCGCCGACGGCAGCTACGGGATCGAGAAGGGCATCATCTACTCCTACCCGGTGACCTGCCAGGGCGGCCAGTACCAGATCGTTCAGGGCCTCGAGCTCGACGACTTCAGCAAGCAGAAGATGCTGGCCACCGAAGACGAGCTGCGCGAAGAGCGTGCCGCCGTCGAGCACCTGCTGGGTTAAGCATCACGGCAGTGGCATGACAACGCCCCGGTGGGCCGACGCCTGCCGGGGCATTTTTTTCTTCAGTAATGAGTAAAATATTGCTCAAATTCGATGTAATCCTCTCTTTCTGAGCATGATACTTCTCTATAGTGGCGAGCTCCGCTAGAATTTGAGTGATATCTTGCTCATTGATGCTGAGGACCTGGCTCATGCAATTGACCCTGCAGTTGTATCAGGACTGCCGCTGGGTTGATGTGGCCGATCTGGAAATTCCCGAACCTGATCAGGGGGTGCGAGGTCCGGCTACCCTGGCCTATCGGCAGGCCTATGCACTGGAGTGGATGTTTCGCGATGACGAGCATTCCTGCAGCCTGACGCTGCCGGTGGAGCTGATGATGAAGCACCGCGCCGAGCACTGGTTCGGCTTCCTCGAGGACATCATGCCGTCAGGGGCCAGTCGCCGCTATTGGATGAGCCATCTGGGCCTGCAGGATCTACCGTGGGGCCGACAGGACAGCGAGCTTCTGCGCCACGGAACCATTGCGCCGGTGGGCAACCTGCGGATCAAGGAGGCCGTTCCGGTGCTGCCCGAGCGCTCGGGGCTGGCCCGCCGCCGCTTTGCTCTGACCGATGTCGTCGAACGTCAAGCCGATTTCCTCGAGTACGCTCAGCAGAAATCCGCGAGAACCCTCGCCCACTCGGGCGGGGAGGAAAGCGGGGCAGTGCG
>NZ_WHMA01000028.1 GCF_010994375.1 Halomonas sp. NO4 | reverse complement strand
GGCAGAGCACTGGGTGCATATCCGCACCACCAACCCGATCGAGTCGACCTTCGCCACGGTCCGGCTACGGAGTAAGCGCAGCCGGAACTGCGGTTCCCGGGCGACGACCCTGGCGATGGTCTTCAAGCTGCTTCAGAGCGCTCAGAAGCGCTGGAGGCGCATCAAGCATTTCCAGAAACTGGAGCTGGTCGTCAGCAACGTCAAGTTCCAGGATGGAGAGCAGGTAACCGATCAGTCAGACAGGAATGCGGCCTGACCGCCATCCACCAGAATTGACAATAACTCGTTGATAGGCTGTCTGTGACCATTTGCGGTGCGGTTGTAAGACAATGGCAGTAAATGCCTCGCCCGCTTCCTGTGGGGTTGGCCTAGTTAAGCAGGTCAGCTCGTTCAACGAGCTGTGGTGGTTAAGCAGGAGCTTCTTCACCTGGCTTGGGCGGTAGCCAAAGGGCACGGGAAGCAAGACTTGCATTGGCTGGGCGAGTACCAACCGCGACTCGTTGAATGCGCGGTCAGTGTTTCACTGGCCATCTCGCCTAGGGTGTAGGTAGAGGCAACAGGACACCCAGGGGGAAATCCGGCGGTGAAGCGATGAAACGTCTCGTGCTGGCAGGCTTGGCGCTGGTCGTGGTGGGCATCGTCGTGGTGGCCGTGCGACCGCCGTCGTCGTCACCACCGCCGGCCGCGCCGGCAGTCGACGAGGACCTGACGGCGGATGAGCTCGAGGGGCGCCGCGGTGCCTTGGTGGATAGGGTCGTTTTCACCCAAGAGGCGGACGTCGGCCGCGTCACCGGGCTCATCGAAGCCGGCAAGATCCAGGTCTTCGGCCAGGGGATCGCCAACCCCACGGTGTTTCGCCAACTGCGCGATTCGCTGCAGGCGGACTACGACGTCGCCTACGGCACTACCAGCGAGCTGACGCTCAATCCGGCCGGCCCCACCCTGGAGACCGGCGGGCTCAACCCTTTCCACGTGCCGGCCATCCGCGAGGCGCTCAACCGCCTGGTGGATCGCGACTACGTTGCCCAGGAGCTCTACGGCGGCCTGGCCGTGCCGCGCTTTCTGCCGCTCTCCACCGCCTTTCCCGACTATGCACGCCTGGCCGGCGTGGCACGCGAACTGGAGCTGCGTTATGCCCACGACCCCGAGGCGGCGCGCGAGACGATCTTCCGCGAGATGGAAGCGCTGGGCGCGGAGCGGGTCGACGGCCAGTGGCACTACGACGGCGAGCCGGTGCGGCTGATCGGGTTGATTCGGACCGAAGATGCGCGCCGACAGGTGGGCGACTACATCGCAAACCTGCTGGAAGACCTGGGGTTCGTGGTCGAGCGGCGCTACCGCACGGCGGAGGAGGCCTCGCGCATCTGGATCGCCACCGATCCGGCGGCCGGCCAGTGGCACTTCTACACGGGCAGTTGGATCGCCATCGCCATCCAGCGCGACCAGGCACAGGTGTTCAGCTTCTACTACACCCCGCGGGGTCGCGCCGAGCCGCTGTGGCAGGCTTACGAGCCATCCCCCGAGTTCGATGAGCTGACCGAGCGTTTGCAGCGTCGCGACTACGCCACCTGGGAGGAGCGCCAGGCGATGATGGCCCGCGCCCTGGAGCTCGCCATGGAGAACTCCGCGCGGGTCTGGCTGGTCGACCAGCTCAACGTCTCGGCGCGGGCCGCCAATGTCGAAGTGGCGGTCGACCTCGCCGGCGGGCTCTCCGGCTCGGCACTGTGGCCCTACACCCTGCGCTATACCGACCGGGTGGGGGGCGAGATGGTGTTCGGCACCCCGGGGCTGCTCACCGAGCCCTGGAACCCGGTGGCGGGCAGCAACTGGATCTTCGACCAGATGATCCTCCGCGCCACCCAGGATCCGGTGGTGTTGCCCGACCCCTTCACCGGCCTCTTTCGCCCCCAGCGGATCGACAGCGCCGAGGTGACCGTGCAGGAGTCGGTGCCGGTCGTGCGCACCCTCGATTGGCTGGACGTGAACCGGGTCGACGAGATCCCCGTGCCCGAGGCGGCCTGGATCGACTGGGACAGCGAGGCCCAGGCATTCGTCAGCGTGGGCGAGAAGCACCCCGAAGGCATCACCGCCCGCACGCGGGTGCGTGTGAACTATGAGGAGGCGCTGTTCGAGCGGCGCTGGCACGACGGCTCGCGGTTCTCGCTGGCCGATATCGTGATGCCCTGGATTCTCACCTTCGCGCGGGCCGACGAGGCGAGCCCGCTGTTCGATGTGGCTCACCTGCCGACCTTCGAGGCCTTCCAGCGCCATTTCCGGGGCTGGCACATCGTCTCCCGCGATCCGCTGGTCATCGACATCTACAGCGACCAGATTTTCCCCGACGCCGAGACCATCGCGGCGTCGCGCGCGCCCCAGCCCCAGCCCTGGCACACCCTGGCGCTGGGCATCCTGGCCGAGCGCAGCGGCGAGCTGGCCTTCTCCTCCAACAAGGCGGACCGCCTGCAGGTCGACTGGATGAGCCTGGTGGCCGGGCCCAGCGTGCCGATCCTCGCGCGGCATCTCGAGGCGGCGCGCGCGGACGAGACGCTGCCCTATGCCTCCGTGCTGGGCGATCTCGTCGGCGAGAACGAGGTGGCCGAGCGCTACCGGGCGCTCGCCGACTGGCACGCCGAGCGGGACCACTTTTGGGTCGACAGCGGCCCATTCCAGCTCGCCTCGGTGCACCCCGTGGCGGGCAGCCTGGTGCTCGAGCGCTTCGCGGCGTTCCCCGACCCGGCCGACAAGTGGCTGCGCTTCAGCCAGCCCATGGTGCCCGAACTCGACTTGGAGGGGCCCCTGGTGGTGGAAAGCGTCTCGCCCGCCCACCGGTCGGCGCTGCCCGACGAGGGCGACGCTCAGCAGGACGATGACGAGACGAGCGCGGTACGCTTCGATCTCGAGATCACCTTCCAGGGCGAGCCCTATCCCCGCGAGGCGATCGAGGAGGTGCAGTACCTGCTGTTCGACGGGCGCGGCAACCTGGTCGCCCGCGACGAGGCCCGGCCCCGGGAGGCGGGGCGCTGGCGTATCGCCCTGACCCCGCAGACCCTGGCCCGACTCGGCACCGGCGCCAACAGCCTGGAGATCGCCGTGACCAGCCAGCGGGTGGCCCTGCCGACCTTCGCCTCGCATGTCTTCGCCACCGTGCCGCCGGGCGGCCTGGAGGTCGTGCCATGAGCCAGAGCCCCGCCCCGATCCAGCGGCCGGCCCGCCGCGGCTGGCTGCGCGACCTGCGGCGCCTGCTGCTGTACACCGCCAAGCGGCTGCTGGCGCTCTTCGTGACCGTGCTGGTGGGGGTCTACCTGACCATTGTCATCGCCAACATGGGTGGCCAGGTGGATGAGCTGCGCCGCGTGCAGATCCGCAGCGAGGCCGCCGAGGCGGTGCGGGCCGACCCGGCGTTCCAGGACCTCTCCTCCGAGGAGCGCCACGAGCTGATAGAGCGCCAGGTGGCGCTGGAGGTGGAGCGGTTGCGCCTCGACGAGCCCTTCATGGTGCGCAGCGTCGACTACCTGCAGCAGGCCATGCGCCTCGACCTGGGGCGCGCCGAGCAGATGCACAGCGACCGCGGCTCCCGGGCGGTGTACGACATCATCGTCGAGCGCCTGCCGGCCACGGTGCTGCTGTTCGGCACCGCCAACCTGCTGGTGTTCTTCACCTCGGTGTTGGTGGCGCTGTTTCTCTCGCGGCGCTACGGCAGCGCGCTGGACCGCAGCGTCGTCGCTCTGGCGCCCACCTCGGCGGCGCCCGGCTGGTTCTACGGTATCTTCCTGATTCTGCTGTTCGCCTTCGTGGTGCCGTGGCTGCCGGCCGGGGGCATGGTGGCCGTGCCGCCGCCCGAGTCGAACTGGGCCTATGCGGGTAGCCTGGTGCGCCACTTGCTGTTGCCGGTGGCAGCGATGTTTCTGTCGCAGATCTTCATCTCCATCTATTCCTGGCGCACCTTCTTCCTGATCCATGCCAGCGAGGACTACGTGGAGATGGCCCGCGCCAAGGGCCTGCCGTCGCGGCTGATCGAGCGGCGCTACATCCTGCGTCCGACCCTGTCGCCGATCATCACCAGCTTCCTGCTCATGCTGATCGGGCTGTGGAGCGGCGCGATCATCCTCGAGCAGGTCTTCAACTGGCCGGGGCTGGGCTCGTTGCTCTTCCAGGCCATCGGCCACCGCGACACCCCGGTGATCATCGGCAGCGTGGTGATCTTTGCCTACCTGCTGGCCGTCACGGTCTTCCTTCTCGATATCCTCTATGCGCTGCTCGACCCGCGGGTGCGCATCGAAGGAGGTCAGCGATGATGGGCGGACGGTGGCGCGAGGGCCTTGGCGAGCTGCGTCGCTACCCCTCGGCGCTGGTGGGCATGGCGATCATCGCCGCCCTGGTGGGGCTGTCGCTCTACACGGTGATCGCCATCCCCTATTCCGAGGCGCTGGCCCAGTGGCGCGGCGGTGAAGTGTGGCAGCGCCACCCGGTCAATGCCGGGCCGGTCTGGCTCGACCGGCTGACCGGCGGCGAGGCGCCGCGCACCCGCACCGTGTCAAGCGAGGCGGCCGAGGTGGAGTCGCGGGCCTTCGAGGGCGGACGCCGCCTGCGCATCCCGCTTGCCTTCGACTTTGATGCCGGCGGCTTTCCCAGTGAGATGAACCTCTTCCTGCGCGCCGAGGGACATGACCAGCGCCCCTTCGTGCGGCTGGTGTGGCAGACGCCGGACGGGCGCGAGATCGCGCTCGGCGGCCACCGCCTGGGTGAGCGGGAACGCATCGCGCTCTCCCAGGATCGCGCGCTGGAGCGCCGTCTGGGCGGGCTGGTGCCGCACATCGGGCTGCTCGCCGACCCCAGGAGGGAAGAGGAGCCGCAGGTGCTGCCGGGGCGCTACACGCTGCTCCTCGATGCGGTGGTGTTCGATGCCGAGGCGAGCCTCACGGCCGATCTGGTGCTCTACGGTCAGGTGCACGGCCTGGCCGGCACCGACCACCAGCGCCGTGATCTGAGCCTGGCGTTGATGTGGGGCACGCCGGTGGCGCTGGCCTTCGGTCTGTTGGCGGCGGTGGGCACCACCATCACCACCCTGGTCATCGCGGCGGTGGGGGTGTGGTATCGCGGCTGGGTGGACGCCGCGATCCAGCGCCTCACCGAGGTGAACATGATCCTGCCCATGCTGCCGATCCTTGTCATGGTCGGGACGCTGTATTCCACCAGCATCTGGTTGATGCTCGGGGTGGTGGTGGTGCTGGGCATCTTCAGCGCCGGGATCAAGATGTACCGGGCGATGCTGCTGCCGATCCGCGAGGCGCCCTACATCGAGGCGGCCCAGGCGTACGGGGCGGGCAACGGGCGCATCGTGCTGCGCTATCTGATCCCGCGCATCCTGCCGGTGCTGATCCCCACCTTCGTCACGCTGATTCCCACCTTCGTGTTCCTCGAGGCGTCGCTGGCCGTGCTGGGGCTCGGCGACCCGCTGCTGCCCACCTGGGGCAAGGTGCTCAACGACGCCCAGCAACAGAGCGCGCTCTACAACGGCTACTACTACTGGGTGGTATCGCCGGCGGTGCTGCTGATGCTCACCGGGCTGGGCTTCGCCATGCTCGGCTTCGCCCTGGACCGTGTCTTCAATCCGCGGCTGAGGAGCCTGTGATGAGCGAGACGCTGCTGCGCGTGGAAGAACTGGCGCTGCACTACCGGACCCGCCAGGGGACGGTGCGGGCCGTGGATGGCATCAGCTTCGACATCAGGCGCAATGAGGCGCTGGTGGTGCTGGGCGAGTCCGGCTGCGGCAAGAGCTCGCTGGCCAAGGCCCTGATGCGCGTGCTGCCGCGCAACGTCGCCCACCAGGGCGGGCGGGTCCGCCTGGGCGAGGTAGAGGTGTCGGCGCTGCCCGACGAGCGCTTCCGCCGCGAGGTGCAGTGGTCGCGCCTGGCGCTGGTGATGCAGGCCTCCATGAACGCCCTCAACCCGGTGGTGCGGGTGGGCGAGCAGGTCGCCGAACCGCTGCGGGTGCTGCACGGCTGGTCGCGCAAGCGCGCCCTGGACCGGGCCGTGGAGGTGCTGGAATTAGTGGGAGTGTCTACGGATTTCCTGGCGCGCTACCCCTTCGAGCTCTCCGGCGGCATGCGCCAGCGCGTGGTGCTGGCCATGGCGCTGGTCGCCGAGCCGGAGCTGGTGATTCTCGACGAGCCCACCTCGGCGCTCGACGTGCTCACCCAGGCGAGCATCATGAACGCCCTGAAGCGCATCAAGCGCGAGCTGGACACGAGCTTCATACTGATCACACACGACGTCGCCACCTCCAGCGAGCTGGCCGACCGGGTGGCACTGATGTACGCCGGCCAGCTCGTCGAGGTCGCCGATGCCGCGCGCTTCTTCGGCGAGCCGGCCCATCCCTATTCGCAGATGCTGATGGCCAGCGTCCCGCGCCTGCGCCAGCGCACCCGCCCGGAGCCGATTCCCGGCCAGCCGCCGAGCCTCTTCGATCCGCCCGGCGGTTGCCGCTTCGCCGAACGCTGTCCGTATCGCTTCGCGCGCTGCGCCCAGGACCCGCCCGCCTTCCGTCTAGGCGAGCGGCATCGGGCGCGCTGCTGGCTGCATGCCGAGAATGAGGGCAATCCGGGAGGTGGCCGATGAGCAACCGCGAGATGGCCGAGACCCGCAGCGCCGGTGAGTCGCCGCTGCTGGCGGTGGAGGGGCTGCACACCTGGTTCGAGCTGCGCCAGTGGGGGTTCCTGCGCGTGGGCTCGGTGCGCGCCGTGGACGGGGTCGATTTCGCGCTCGAACGCGGCGAGGCGGTGGCCTTCGTGGGTGAGAGCGGCTGCGGCAAGAGCTCGCTGGCGCGAACCCTGCTCGGCCTGCACCGGCCCACCCGGGGCGAGGTGCGCTTCGGCGGACGCTCGCTGGGGGCGCTCAAGGGGCGTGAGCTCAAGGCGTACCGCGCCGAGGTGGGCTATGTCCAGCAGGACCCCTACGGGGCGCTGCCGCCCTTTCTCGACGTCGGGCGCATTCTCGCCGAACCGCTGATCATCCATGGCGTCAAGGCGCGCGCCGAGCGCGAGCGGCGCATTCGCGCAGCGCTCGAGGAGGTGCGCCTGTCGCCGGCCGAGGAGTACCTGAGCAAGTTTCCCCACATGCTGAGCGGCGGCCAGCAGCAGCGGGTGGTGATCGCCCGCGCCCTGATCCTGGCGCCATCGCTGGTGATCGCCGACGAACCGGTGTCGATGCTCGACGCCTCGGTGCGGGTGGAGATCCTCGAGTTGCTGTGGCGCATTCAGCAGGAGCGCGAGCTGACGCTGGCCTTCATCACCCACGACCTCTCCACCGTACGCCACTATGCAGAGCGTATCTTCGTCATGTACGCCGGCCGGGTGGTGGAGAGCGCTTCTGTGGACGACCTGCTCGACCACCCGCAGCACCCCTACACCCAGGCGCTGCTCGCGGCGCTGGCCGACCCCGACGCCGCCAATGCCACCCGCCTGCGCGAGGTCCCCGCGGGCGAGCCGCCGAGCCTCTTGCATCCGCCCGCGGCGTGCCGCTTCCATCCGCGCTGCCCGCATTTCATGGCCGGGCTCTGCGACCGTGACGACCCGCCCGACTTCGAGCCGCGCCACGGCCATCGCTCGGCCTGCTGGCTGCATCGCTGAGCGGCCTCGGGTGGCTACACTGAATGGGGCAATCGACGAAGTCAGGTATCTTGGGGAGGTGTGCCATGAGCAACGCACAGAGCTACCGGGGCGGCTGTTTCTGTGGCGCCGTGCAGGTGGAGGTGACCGGCGAGCCGGCTGGCATGGGTTACTGCCACTGCGAATCGTGCCGGCAGTGGTCGGCGGGCCCGGTAAACGCCTTCACTCTGTGGAAGCCGGATGCCGTTCGAATCACCCAGGGGGCCGACAACCTGGCCAGTTACAGCCGGACGCCGGCCAGTCGTCGCCAGTGGTGCCAGACCTGCGGCGGCCACGTGATGACCGAGCACCCCGAGATGGGGCTGATCGACGTCTACGCCGCGGTCATTCCCGACTTTCCCTTCGCGCCGGGGCTGCATGTCCACTACCAGGAGTCCGTGCTGGCGCTGCGCGACGGCCTGCCCAAGCTGAAGGACGTCCCGGCGGAGATGGGGGGTTCGGGCCAGACACTGGATGAGTGACGCAGGGCTCAGTGCGACGGCCGGGCGGCGAAGGGCTCGGCGCGTCGCTTGCCTGGTGTCGGCCCTTGGCAGCGACGCCGCGTGACCACGACGAGGCTGCCGGATGAGTCAAGGGCAGGCGATCGCAGCGAGACTGGCAGAGCGGCCGGTGCTGCCGGCGGCTCAGAGGCGCATCGCGGCGATCGACCTGGCGCGCGGCGTGGCCATCGCGCTCATGATCCTGAGCCACACGGCCAGTGGCCTGCTGGGTGTCGGAGAACTGCCCGACTGGGGCCTGGTGCCGATTCACCTGCTCACCAAGTTCGCCTCGTCACTTTTCATCACGGTGTTCGGGGTCGCCCTGGCGGTGGCCTTCCTGCCGCACACCGACGCGCCGGACTGGCCGCGCCGGCGCCTCAAGCTGCTGCTGCGCGGCCTCGAGGTGCTGTTCTGGTACAAGGTGCTCACGGTGGTCGAGATGCTGCCGCTGTACGCGCCGCAAGACATCCTCGATACCCTGCTGTACCAGCGCTTCCCCATCTGGGTCGAGATCCTGGGCTTCTACGCCATCGCGTTGCTGTGGCTGCCCTGGGGGCTGCCGCTGTGGCGTCGTCTGCCGCTTGCCGCACGGCTGCTCGCCCCGGTGGGCGTGGCGCTGCTTGCCGGCTGGCTGGAGCGCCATTTCGCCTTCTGGGGCAACGAGCCCCTCAAGGCGCTTCTCGTCGAGGACGAGGACCACTACGTCTGGGGCCAGCTCTCACGCCTGCCGCTGGTGATGCTGGGGCTGCTGATCGGCGAGGCGATCCTGCGCAGCGATGCACGGTCGGCGTGGCGCCGTCGCCTGGTACTGGCCCTGGTCGGGGCGGGCGGCGCCTTGCTGCTGGCCTTCGTGGCGGTGTCGCTGCCGGCGCTCGAGGCGGCGCTGGAGGCGGTGGCCTGGAACGATGGCAAGCACCCGCCGGCCCTACCCTTCATGCTGTTCAGCCTGGGTGGCGCCCTGATGATCCTGTCGCTCTGCCTGTGGGGCGGCGAGCGGGCGGCGCGCGCCTGGCGCCCGCTCACCGTCATCGGCTCCGATGCGCTGATGGCCTTCATCTTCCATATCGTGGCGATCTTCCTGGTGCTGCGCTTCCTGCTCCAGGCCTGGCAGGTCTACAGCTACCCGCAGGTGCTGGGCATCGCCCTGGCGCTGATCCTGGGCTCGGCCGGCTGGATCGCCCTGGTGGGCTGGATACGCCAGCGCCAGTGAGGCGCGCACCGGCCGGCAAGGGTCACTCGTCGGCGTGTGCGGCCAGCCAGTCGCGGAAGTAGTCGCTGATACGCTCCTGGGTGCGCGCATACCAGGCCTCGTCCTTGACGATGGCGTTCTCGGCGTTGAGGGGGTGGGTGGGCAGGTGCAGGCGCATGTCCTGGCCGGTCTCTGGGTGGGTGGTTACCTGGCGGGTAGCGGAGCGTCGCGCCGGGCCGTAGGGAATGCGTCGCGCCAGTTCGGCGAGACGCTCGGTGGTGGTGGTGAAGCGGATGAAGTCCCGCGCGGCCTCGGGGTGGCGAGCGCCGCGCGGGATCACCCAGGTCTCGTGCTCCTGGACCTGGCCGTCCCAGAGAATCTCGATGGGAGCATCGCGGTGCACCATGGCATCGAAGAAGCGGCCGTTGTAGCCCGAGGCCATCACCACCTCGCCCTCCAGCAGCCACTCCACCGGCTGCTCGCCGCCTTCCCACCAGCGGATGGTGTCGAGTCGCTCCAGGCTGTCGAGGGCCAGGGCCAGCCCGCGCCGGGTGCTGAGCAGGCCGTAGAGCTCCTCGCGGGGAACGCGGTAGGCGAGCAGGCCCCACTCCAGGTTGACCGCCGGGGTGCGCTGCAGGGCGCGCGGCCCGGGGAAGCGCTGGGTGTCGAAGAGATCGCCGATGGCGGTGGGGCGCTGGCCGGGGAAGGCGTCGCGGCGGTAGGCGACCACCGTCGCAAAGAGGGTGTGGGTGATGGCGCAGCGGCCGAAGGAGTCGGGCAGGAAGTCCCGCTCCGGCGGGGTCCCGTCGGGGGCCGGGGCGAGCAGGTTGGGGGACAGTGGCTCGAGCAGGCCCTCTGCGCAGGCGGCCATGGCGTCGCTGCGCGTCATATCGATGACGTCCCAGGGCACCTCGCCGCTGGCGACGGCGTCGCGTAGCCCGGCAAGGCCGCCGTCATAGCGTGCCGCCTCGATGGGGATGCCGGTCTCGGCCGTGAACGGGTCGAACCACGCCTCGCGCTGGGCGCGCTCGTAGGCGCCTCCCCAGCTCAGCACGGTCAGGGCCTCGGCGCTCTCCTCGCTGTCGGCGGCCGGCGCCAGGCCCGGGTTCAGTGTCAGGCTCAGGCCCAGCAGCAGGGCGCCGAGGCCACCGCGGTGTCGTCTAGCCGGTGCCATGCTCCTCCCGTCGGAGTTCGTCGCTGTGAGCCAGGTAGGCGCGGGCGATGCGTGCCTCGAACACCACGCCCAGGAAGGTCTCGCCGTCGGCGGCGTCGACCACCGGCAGCGCTTCCCCGGTCACTCCCTCGAGCGAGGCCATGGCGTCCCACAGCGAGCTGTCGGGCGTCAGTACCGGGCGCTCGGTGGTGGCGACCTCGCCCACCGTGGCGCGGTCGCCGGCCAGCCTTGCCGCCTCCAGGTCGGCCAGGGTCACGCAGCCGCGGTAGCGGCCCGCCGAGTCGACCAGGTACGCCTCGCCGTGGCCGGCCCGGCCCAGCTGCGCCACGGCATTCTCCACCGCGACGCCCGGTGCCAGGGTCACGCCGTCGCGGCTGAGGTGCTCGCCCACCGGCATGCCCTGGAGCACCGCCCGCCCCCGTCCCGCGGAGAGGTCCAGCCCGCGCGCCTGAAGCTGGATGTCGAACAGCGAGCGGCCGAACAGCTGGGCGGCGATGGGGCTGGCGAGCGTGACGCTGGCCAGGGCGGCAGTGGTCAGGGCGTAGCTGCCGGTGAGTTCGAAGACGATCAGCAGGCTGGTCAAGGGCGCGCCGATCACCGGGGCGGTCACGGCCACCATGCCGCACACGGCGTAGTAGACAAAGGTGTCTGCGGAGAGGGCGCCGAGTTCGCCTACCAAGCTGCCGCACAGCGCGCCGAACAGAGTACCGATGACCAGTGCCGGGCTGAATACGCCGCCGCTGAAGCCCATGCCCAGGCACAGCGCCGTGGCGGCGATCTTGAGCACCAGCACGACCACCAGCTCGCCGCTGCCGTAGGCGCCGGCGATGGTGGCGAAGCGCAGGGTCTCCTGGCCGATGCCCAGGATGTCCGGCACCCACAGGGCGGTGACACCCAGCACGGCGCCCGCCGCCGCCGGGCGCAGGCTAGGTGCCAGGGGCAGGCGCGCAGCGAGGCGGCCGACCGTGAGGATGGCGCGCATGTAGGCACCGGCGACCAGGGCGCCGAGGCCGCCGATGGCGAGAAAGAGCGCAAACTCCCAGGGCTGCGGCACGGCGGTGTCGGCGACGTGGAACAGCGCGCCGCGCTCCAGCACGCTGGTGGCGATCACGTAGCCGACGATGGCGGCCGCGGCGATGGGGGCGAAGGCCCGCAGGGCGTAGTGGCGCAGCACCACTTCGTGGGCGAAGACGATGCCCGCCAGGGGGGCGTTGAAGGCGGTGGCGATGGCCGCCGCCACGCCACAGGCGATGGTGATGTTGTCCTCCGAGCGGCCCAGGCGTAGCAGCCGCGCGCCCAGCGAGCCGAGGGACGCGCCCAGGTGCACCAGGGGGCCATACTGGCCCACCGAGGCGCCGGCACCCAGCGAGACCAGGGCGGAGAGCGCCGAGAGGCTGCCGGCACGCGCCGGCAGGCGGCCGCGCCGGGTCTGGACCGCGGCGATGACGTCGGCCGGGGTGTGGGCGCGCCGCTCGGCAATGGCGCGGTGCAAGAGCCCCACCGTGAGGCCGCCCAGGGCGGGCACTGCCACGGTGGCGATCAGCAGCAGGTCGGGTCGGTCGAACATCATGCGGCTGCGCGGCGAGATCAGCAGCACCTCGTTGAGCCACAGCACCGCGTTGACGAACCCCGCCGCCAGCACGGCCGCCACACCGCCGACCAGCGCTCCCAGCAGCACCAGTGCCAGGAAGCGCACGACGCCCATCGGGCCACGGGCGGCTGCCTGGCGTGCGGGATGCGTCTCCATGCTCAAGGTGTAGGCGGGGAGGCGTGCCGGGGCAAGCGGCGGGTCCGAATGAATTTCCGGGACCCTTCAACGCACGCGGCCGCGACGGGACGCCGCGGCCGCGTGAGAGAAGAGCCCCTGGCCGTCAGTGGGGGCGGCTGAAGGCGCCGTGGGGGCTGTTGCCCATCAGGCGCTCGAATTCATTGCCGCTCATGTGCAGCAGGGTCTCGTGGTCGCCGGCATCGAAGTAGATGTCCGGCTGTTGGCGAAGCAGGTCGTCGATGTAGACCTGCAACCCGTAGGCCTGGCCCACGGGGATGGTGGCGCCGGGGTCGCAGTCGCTGAAGCGGCTGACGATCTCGTCTTCGGACGCGAGATCGACCTTCTCGTTGAACAGCTGCGAGAGCTTGTCGAGATCGGCGTCACAGCTGCTGGGTAGCACGGCGACGCGATATCCCGAGTCGCCATGGACCATGACGGCCTTGGCCAGCTGGTCACCGGTGACGTGGACTTGCTGGGCCAGGCGGCTGGTGCTCACTTCCCGGGGGTGCTTCACCTCCTCGTAGTCGATGTCGCAGGCCCTGAGATACTCCCTTAGGGTCATGGGGATGGCCATGGGATGTGCTCCTTCGGCCACGGGGGCCGATGATCGACGAAATGAGATGCCTCCCTTCGTGCATTGATTCCATACCCTCAGCATAGCTGTTGTGCCGATTGGCTCGCCTCCCAAGAAGCCTCTGGTGCGGTGGGCTGAGGCTCAGCGCGGCATCACCCGCACGCGAACAACGAGCGCAGGGTGCCGCGCCAGTGGCGGGCCTGTCCTGGGGGATGGACCTCCCAGGCCACGTCGTCGGGCAGCAGCCGAAAGCAGGCGGTGGCGAGAGTGTTCTCCTCGTCGGGGTCGTCGGGCGCGCGGCGGTAGATGGGCAGGCCGTCGCCGCCGGTGTCGCGCAGCAGGGCGAGCGGGTCGCGCACGCCGGCGGCGAGAAGGGCCTCACCGCGGCGCTGACGGTCCGCCGATGAGCGGGTGGTGACCTGGCCGGCTGGGTGGTAGAGCGTGTGATTGGCGTGCAGCTGCGGAGTGGAGACCGGACGGTGGCGCATCGTGCCGCCGCCGAACTCCACGCTGGTCAGGCCCGCTTCGCCGAGCCGGGCGAGGCTGAAGTGGAAACCGGCGCTGGCCGGGGCAGCCTCGAGCAGTTCGAGTACCCCGGCCACCGAGGGCTGGGCGAGCATGGCGCGGCCCAGCACCATGCGCGGCACCTCGGGCACGATGCCGGTCAGGCGCAGGTTGTTGACGGTCTGTACCAGGCCGGTCTGGGTCAGGGCGAAGGTGTGGCCCGGCAGGGAGCCGGGATAGCAGAACGACAGGAAGCCGGGCTGGTCATCCGGCCGGGCGTGAACCAGAAACGCCGTGCCGTCGAGACAGGGCAGGCCGTCCTCGTTGTGGGCCAGGCAAGGCGTGTCGCCGGGCAGCAGCAGGGTGGTGCAGCCCTCCGGAGCGCTGGCCAGCAGCTCGCCGCGGCAGTGCCAGGCAAGTACCTCGCCCAGCGGCAGGTCGAGCCCCTCCGCCAGGCCGCGTAGTTCCGCCATCACCCAGGGAAAGTGGCGCTCGCTACGGGCGTGCATGCGAGCCACCGCGGGGGTATCGGCCTGGGCGACGATGGCGCGCCAGAGATCGCTGTGGCGCAACCGTTCGTGGACGGCCGCCCGTCCCTTGCGGCCGAGGGCCAGGCCGAGCGCATGGTGGCTGCCTCGGGTCTCGAGCCAGTCCAGTGGAGTGTCGTCGTTCATGTGGCGATTCCGGGGTCGGGGAATAGGGCTACTCTGAAGGCTGGGGGCTGCCCTGTCATGTCTGTAACGGACCGGGCCGGAGCGAATCCGACCTTGGTCGTAAGCGTGGCATTGCGCATTGACACCCCCGGCGGGCGGAACTAAGTTCGAGAGGAATGTTACCGGTAACAATTCCCAGGACGGACATTCAACGGCCCGCTTGGGCCCGGCGGCGACCGGCTTCGCCGGATCGGTTCCGCATCGTCAACTGCCAACAACAATCCGTTGCAAAGGAGACACGCCATGACAGCCATCTGGCGCTGCACGCTCACTCTGGCCGGCGCGGCCACCCTCACGCTGGGCATGGCCCATGCCCAGTCGCCGGACCTCTCCGATCCGCCCGCCATCGACGGCGAGGTGGTCGGTGACCATGGCAGCCACACCCTGCGCATGGGGATCGGCCTGGCCGAGAGTTCGCCGCAGTATCTGTCCAGCCAGTACTTCGCCGAGATTCTCGACCAGCGCACCGAGGGGCGGATCACCGTCAACGTCTTCCCCAACAGCCAGCTCGGCGACGACGTCCAGATGATGGAGATGCTCCAGACCGGCACTCTGGACATGAGCTATCCTTCTTCCTCGCCGGCCACCACCTACGTCGATGAGCTGGCGGTCTTCGACCTGCCCTTCCTGCTGCCGACCCGCGAGGCCGCTGTGGCGGTGATGCAGAGCGACGTCGCCCAAGGCATGCTCGACGCCTTCGATGACACCGGGATCAAGGCGCTCACCTTCTCCGAGAACGGCTACCGTCAGCTCTCCAACAGCGTGCGTCCGGTGGAGACCCCGGAGGACGTGGGGGGCCTCGATGTCAGCGGGCTGACCATCCGCACCATGGAGAATCCGGTGCACCTCTCCATCTGGGAGACGCTGGGCGCCAACCCCACGCCGATGGCCTTCGGTGAGCTCTTCTCGGCCATGGAGCAGGGCGTGGTCGACGGCCAGGAGAACCCCTGGAGCACCATCCTGACCTCCAACTTCTACGAGGTGCAGGACTACGGTTCCGAGACGCGTCACGTCTATACGCCGTTCATCATGATGATGTCCGAGCGCACCTGGGACGGCCTGGCACCCGAGTATCAAGAGCTGGTGCAGGAGGCGGCGCGCCAGTCGGCGGATTACGAGATTCAGCTCTCCGCGGAGTATGACGACTGGTCGCGCGAGCAGCTCGTGGATCGCGGCATGCAGATCAACCGCCTCAGCGACGACCAGGTTGCCGCGTTCCAGGAGGCCGTGCAGCCGGTCTACGACGAATGGGGCCCGCGCATCGGCGAGGATCTGATCGCCGAGGTCCAGGCCATCGTCGAAGAGACCATGAACGAGTAATTCCCTCCCTTCGCGCACGACAGGCCAGGGGCCGTACCCTGGCCTGTCTCGGAGTTCGGCATGACCCCCCATTCTTCCACGTCCTCTGACCGCGACGCGGTCGACCCCGAGGTGTATCTCGAGGACCCCAACCGGGCGCCGCTCGAGATCGATATCGAGGCCCGTCAGGGCCCGGCCCTGTTCCGCTGGGTCACGCTCGTCATGGAGCAACTGATCGCGGTGATTCTCATCGCCCTGATCGTCTCGGTCTCGGCCAACGTGATCGGCCGCTCGCTGCTCAACCATTCGATTCCCTGGGCCGACGAGCTGGCGCGCATGCTGTTCATCTGGCTGATCTTCATCGGCGCGGCGGCCGCCTTCGTGCGCTACGAACACATCGCCGTGGACTTGCTGGTGCGCAAGCTCAAGCCGCGCGCCGCCTATGCGCTTTACCTGCTCCAGCACCTGATCATTACCGGCCTGATGGTCATCATCCTGTGGGGCGGTTACCTGGTGATGAGCCGCTCCACCGGGCGCACCGCCATCCTCGGCGTGCCCTGGAACCTGATCAACGTCTCGCTGGTGCTCTGCGCCGCCTTGATCACCGTGGTGGCCCTGTGGCGCGCCTGGCTGTGCCTGCGCCTGATGCGCGACCCCAATACCCTCTCCCGACACGATGGAGGTGCCTGAATTATGCTGTGGATCTTCCTGGGCATTCTCTTCGTCTCCATTGCCATCGGCCTGCCCATTGCCTTCGGGCTGGGGGTGGCCGCCGTGGTCCTGGCGGTGCTTTCCGATATTCCGCTGTCGATCCTGATCGAGCAGTCGATTCGCGGGGTCAACAACTTTCCACTGCTGGCCATCCCCTTCTTCATCCTGGTCGGTGAGGTGATGAGCGCCGGCGGCATCGCCCAGCGGTTGATGGGGCTGGCCGGTGCCCTGGTCGGCTTCATCCGTGGCGGGCTCGGCCAGGTGGCCATCACCGGCTCGATGTTCTTCGGCGGCATCAGCGGCTCGGCGGTGGCCGACACCGCGGCCACCGGCTCGATGATGATTCCCTCGATGAAGCAGCAGGGCTACTCAGCGCCCCATGCCACCGCCATCAACACCGTTTCCTCGGTGATCGGCATCATCATTCCGCCGTCGATTCCGCTGATCCTGTTCGGTATCGTTACCGAGACCTCGATCAGCCGGCTGTTCATTGCCGGCATCGTGCCGGGGCTGTTGATCGGGTTCGGCCTGATGGTGACCACCTTCATCATGGCCAGCATCGAGCACGCCGGGCAGACGCGAAAGTTCCGCCTGGATCTGCTGTGGGAGGCCTTCAAGGGCGCCTGGCTGGCGCTGTTGCTGCCGGTGATCGTGATCGGTGGCATCATCGGCGGGGTGTTCACCGCCACCGAGGCGGCGGTGGCCGCGCTGCTCTATTCGCTGTTCATTTCGCTGGTGGTCTACCGCGAATTCCGTGTCCGCGACCTGTGGGGCATGCTGGTGCGCACTGCGCGCCTGACCGGCATGGTGCTGCTGCTGCTGGCCTTCGCCACGGTCATCGCCTGGTTTCTGACCATCAACATGGTGCCCCAGACCTTGGTGGAGCAGGTAAAGGCGATCACCCAGGATCCCTTCTGGCTGCTGATGATCGTTGCCGGGCTTCTGCTGCTGGTGGGCTTCGTCATGGACCTCACCCCGGCCATGGTGATCATGGCGCCGATGCTCACGCCGATCGTCACCTCGGTGGGCATCGACCCGGTCTACTTCGGCGTGCTGATGGCCTTCGTGCTGGGCATCGGCCTGCTGACGCCGCCGGTGGGGACCTGTCTTTATGTCGGCTGCGGCGTGGGCAAGGTGTCGATGGAACAGCTGGTGCGCGCCATGCTGCCCTACTACGCGGCGCTGCTGGTGGTGCTGGTAATCCTTATCGCCTTTCCGGGCCTGGTGACCTGGCTGCCCGACCTGACCGACGTGAGTGGCAACTGACGAGGGGGTGGTGTGACGGTTGCAAAGCGCATACTGGTGATGGGGGTCTCGGGCTGCGGCAAGTCGCATGTCGGCCGCCTGCTGGCCGACCGGCTCGGCATCGATTTCGTCGACGGTGATGATTACCATGCCCCGGCCAGCGTCGCCAAAATGGCCCGCGGCGTGCCCCTCGACGACGAGGATCGCCGCGAGTGGCTGGAGACCATCGCCGCGCATTTCGCCGATTACCGGCGACGCGATGCCGGGGTGGTGATCGGCTGCTCGGCGCTCAAGCGGCGCTATCGCGATACCCTGCGCCGGGGCGATCCAGCGCTGGGCATCCTGTTCCTGAGCGGTAGCCGCGACTGCCTGTTGCAACGCCTCGCCGACCGGGAAGGGCATTTCTTCAAGGGCGAGTCGATGCTCGACAGCCAGCTGGCCGCCTTGGAACCGCCCGTCCCCGACGAGGCGGTGACGCTGGATATCGCCCAGCCGCCGGAAGCGTTGGTCGAGAGCTATCTCAGACATCTGGCGGCATCGTGACGACGTGAAGAAACGACGCCCCACCCTGCAGGACATCGCCGACCGTGTCGGTGCCACCAAGATGACGGTGAGCCGCTGCCTGCGCGACCCGGCAACCGTGTCCGAGGGGCTTCGCGAGCGCATCTTTAGCACCGCCGAGCAGGTCGGCTACATTCCCAACCGCGCCCCGGACCTGCTCTCGCGGGCCACCAGCCACTCCATTGGGCTGCTGGTGCCGTCGCTCACCAACCAGGTGTTCGCCGACGTGCTGGTGGGCATCGAGACGGTGACCCAGCCTGCCGGCTACCACCTGATGCTGTCACATTACGGCTACAGTCAGGAGATCGAGGAGCGCAGTCTCGCCTCGCTGCTCTCCTACAACGTCGACGGGGTGATCCTCTCCGACAGTCGCCATACCCTGCGCACCCAGCGCATGCTCTCGACCGCGGGCATTCCCATCGTGGAGATCATGGACTCGCGTACCCCGCCGTTGCAGTACGCGGTGGGCTTCGACAACGTGCAGGCCGCCTACGACATGGTCAGCGAGATGATCCGTCGCGGTCGGCGCCACGTGCTCTACCTGGCGGTGCGACTCGACGAGCGCACCCGCCAGCGCGAGAAGGGCTATCGGCAGGCGATGGCCGAGAAGGACCTGACGCCGGTCACCCTGCATCGCAGTCAGCGCTCCTCCTACAGCGTGGGGGCCTCGCTGCTCGGTGAGATCCTCGCCACCCATCCGGCAACGGACGCCATCTTCTGCACCAACGACGACGTTGCCGTGGGCGCCTACTTCGAGTGCCTGCGGCGCGGCATCCGCGTGCCGGAGCAGATGGCCATTGCCGGCTTCCACGGTCACGACGTGGGGCAGGTGATGACCCCGCGCCTGGCCAGTGTGGTCACGCCGCGCCAGGCGATCGGTGAGCAGGCCGCGCGCACGCTGCTGGCCGTGCTGCGCGGCGAGGCGCACGGTGAGCCGGTGGCCGACCTGGGCTATCGCATCGAGCCGGGGATGACCCTGTAACGCTCAGCGCCGCAACAGGCTCATGCGCGCCATCACCCCGTCCTTGCGGATCAGCCAGTGATAGAGGGCGGCGGCAATGTGCAGGCACGCCAGCAGCAGGATCGTAAGGCCCACGCGGCCGTGCCAGACGAACAGCGTCTCGGAGAGCGCCTCGTTGACGCCGACCAGTCTCGGTAGGTTCCAGGCGAAGAACTGCACGGGAAAGTCGCCCGTGGCCGTGGCCAGCCAACCCAGGATGGGCATCAGGAACAGCAGCACGTAGAGCAGGGTGTGCACCAGGCCGCTGGCCAGGCGATGGAAGGTGGGCAGGGGGACGGCATAGGGCGGCTTGCCGTTGGCCAGGCGGCTCCCCAGGCGCAGTATCATCAACCCCAGGATCGTGACCCCGGAGGTCTTGTGCAGAGTGTAGATCGTGTCGGTGGTCGCGCGGCCGAAGGTCTCCACGCTGCCCTCGAAGCCCAGGGCGCCGAGGGTCGTGCCGCTCGTCAGCGAGAAGAGCACCAGTACGGCGATCAGCCAGTGCAGCAGGCGGTGGGCGTAAGCGTAGTGGTTGAGCGGCCCGTCTAGCGGGGTGTCGAGTTCGTGGTTGGCCATGATGTCGCTCCGCTGGGAGGTGCCTGATAGTCCGAGGCTATGAACCGACTTGCCAGGTCCGATCGGCTAACGCTTTCCGACAAGATAGCTTATAGGTGGTAGCCTTTACGGCAACACGCATTGATTCTCATCACACAGGAGTGCCTGCATGGCGTCGATCCGCTCCTTGGCACGGGCCTGGCTCGTGATTTCCCTGTTCGTGTTCCCGGGTCTGGCGGCCCATGCTCAGGAATCGGCAGAACGCCTGCAGGTGGTGGCGACGACCGGCATGATCGCCGATGTCCTGCGCCAGGTGGGCGGCGAGGCGGTGGCGGTGCAGGGGCTCATGGGGCCCGGCGTCGACCCCCACCTCTATCGCCAGACGCGCCACGACGTGCGCGCCATGACCCAGGCCGACGCCGTGTTCTGGAACGGGCTCAACCTGGAGGCGCAACTGGAGGATTTCCTCGCGCGGCTTGGCGAGCGCCGCCCGGTATACGCTGTGGGCGAGGGGGTGCCGGAGGCGTCGCGTCTTGCCGACGAGGAGTACGAATCGCAGTACGACCCCCACGTTTGGATGGACCCCCAGCGCTGGCGCCACGTGGTGGTCGCCATCCGCGATGCGCTGAGCGAGCTCGACCCCGCGCACGAGGCCGCCTTCGCCGAGCGTACCGCGGCCTATCTGGAGGAGCTCGATGCCGTCGACCGCTACGCCCAGGAAGTGCTGGCCAGCATCCCGGACGGTTCGCGGGTGCTGGTCACCGCCCACGATGCCTTCGGCTACTTCGGCGATGCCTACGACCTCGAGGTGCGCGGCATCCAGGGGTTCTCCACGGAGAGCGAGGCGGGGCTGGCGCGCATCGAGGCCATGGTGGAGATGCTGGTGTCGCGCGGGATCGGCGCGATCTTCATCGAAACCTCGGTGTCGGATCGCAACGTGCGGGCGCTGATCGAAGGGGCCGAGGCGCTCGGCCATGAGGTACGCATCGGCGGCGAGCTCTTCTCGGACGCCATGGGGCCGGCGGGCAGCTACGAAGGCACCTGGCTGGGGATGCTCGACCACAACGCTTCAGTGATCGCCCGGGCTCTCGGTGGCGAGGTGCCACAGGGCGGCCGCCTGGGCCGGCTGGCCTTCGATGCGGAGGAGGAGAAGAGCCAATGACCGAGTCGCAGCGCATCAGCGACGAGGCGATGAAAAGCCCCCTGGCGATCCAGGGGCTGACGGTCAGCTACGGGCACCGGCCGGTGGTCCATTCGGTGGACTTCATCACCCCGCCGGGCAGCCTGAGTGCCATCGTCGGCCCCAACGGCGCCGGCAAGTCGACGCTGCTCAAGGCGGTGCTGGGCATCACCCGGCGCCTTACCGGCGAGGTGTACATCTTCGGCCAGCCCGTCGAGGCGATGTCGCGGCACGTGGCCTACGTGCCGCAGCGCTCCAGCGTCGACTGGGACTTTCCCGCCACGGTGATCGACGTGGTCGTCATGGGGCTGTTTCGCGACCTGCGCTGGTGGCAGCTCACACGGCGGCATCATCGTCAGCGGGCCCTGGAGAGTCTCAGCCGGGTGGGGATGGAGGCGTTCGCCGACCGCCAGATCGGCCAGCTCTCCGGCGGCCAGCAGCAGCGGGTCTTCCTGGCCCGAGCGTTGACCCAGCAGGCGGCGCTGACCATCCTCGACGAACCCTTCGCCGGTGTCGACGCCGCCACCGAGAAGGCCATTGTCGAGGTGCTCAAGCAGCTCAAACGCGAGGGGCGCACGCTGCTCTGCGTGCACCACGACCTGGCCACGGTGCGCGACTACTTCGACCACGTGCTGCTGCTCAACGTGCGCCGCATCGCCGCAGGGCCGGTGGACGAGGCGTTTACCGCGCGCCACCTGCAGGCCACCTACGGCGGCCGGCTCAGCCCCATGCAGCTGACGCGGCTCATGGAGCCGGCGGATCCCGCCAACCAACGGAGCGAGTGATGGACACCTGGTGGCTCGCCCTGACGTTTCGCCTGGGCTACAACACCAGCCTGGTCACCCTGGGTACCATGCTGCTGGGGGCCGGCGCCGGCATGATCGGCACCTTCATCCTGCTGCGCAAGCGCTCGCTGGTCAGCGACGCCATCAGCCACGCCACCCTGCCGGGTCTGGCGCTGGCCTTCATCCTCGTCGGTTTGATCCAGGGTGACGGGCGCTGGCTGCCGGCGCTGCTGGCCGGAGCGGCCGGCAGTGCCGCCTTCGGCCTGTGGGCGGTGCAGCGGATCAGCGAGCGCACCCGGCTGGGCGAAGATGCCGCCATCGGTGCGGTGCTCTCCACCTTCTTCGCCTTCGGCGTGGTGCTGATCACCGTCATTCAGTCGATGGCGGTCACGGGGCAGGCTGGCCTCACCGGCTACCTGGTGGGCGCCACGGCCGGCATGCTGGCGTCAGAGGCGCAGTTGATCGCGCTCTGCGCCCTGGCGGTGCTGCTGGCCATCCTGGGACTGCGTCGCGAATTCCTGATGGTCTGCTTCGATGCTGACTTCGCGCGCACTCAGGGTGTGCCCACCGGGCGGATCGACCTGGCCATGCTGGCGCTGCTCATGGTGGTGGTGGTGAT
Source organism: Halomonas sp. NO4 (assembly GCF_010994375.1). GTDB lineage: Bacteria > Pseudomonadota > Gammaproteobacteria > Pseudomonadales > Halomonadaceae > Halomonas. Next base: position 13,185 of record NZ_WHMA01000028.1, on the reverse strand, counting down.
CGGCCTCAAGGTCACCGGGCTGATCCTGATCGTGGCGCTGACCATCATCCCGCCGGTGACGGCGCGCTTCTGGAGCGACCGACCGCTGCGCATGGTGGCCTTGGCCGCCGTGCTGGGCACCCTGGCCGGCTACCTGGGGGTCACGCTCTCCGCGGTGGCCGAGGGACTGCCCACCGGCCCCCTGATCGTGCTGGCCGCCTTTGCGCTGTTCTTCGTCTCCTTCCTGTTTTCGCCGCGGCGCGGGGTGCTCGCCTCGCTGCTGGCCTACCAGCGCTTTCGGCGCCGGGTGCACCTGCGTCAGGGGCTGCTGGCCGTGGCCCGGGACGAGCCGATCTTCGACGACCTCACCCTCAAGGTGCTGCGCCGGCGCGGCTATCTGCGCCGCGACGGCGTGCCCACCCTGCCCGGGCGCGCCGCGGCGCGCGATGCCGAGCACGAGGAGCGCCTGTGGGCGCTGTACCGCGAACGCTACCCCGAGGATGCCCTGCAGCAGGAGCACTCGGGGCTCACGCCGATTGCCCACGTGCTCTCGCCGGACGCCATCATGACCCTGGAAGCCGAGCTGCTGGGCGATGCCTCGGCAGGGAGCCGGGCATGAGCGATTTCATGATGTTCAGCCTGGTGCCGCTGGTGGTGGCCGTGGTGATCGGCATGACCTGTGCGTTGCTGGGCAATTTCCTCGTGCTGCGGCGCCAGAGCCTGATCGGTGATGCGATCAGCCACGTGGCGCTGCCCGGCATCGTGGTCAGCTTCATTCTCACCGGCATGCTCGCCTCCACGGCCATGATGCTGGGTGCCGGGGTGTCGGCGCTGGTCACGGTGGTGATGATCGAGCTGATTCGCCGGCTCGGCCGGGTGGAGACCAGCGCGGCCATGGGCGTGACCTTCACCAGCCTCTTCGCTGTTGGCGTGCTGCTGCTGGAGTGGCACGACGCCACCGGCGTGCACCTGGACGTGGAGCACGCCCTGTACGGCAACCTGGAGAGTCTGATCTGGTTCGAGGGTACCGGTCCGGGTGCCCTGTACGACCCGGCGGCGCTCGCCGGTCTGCCGCCGCAGCTCGCACGCGTGGTGCTGGTGGGGCTGGTGGTGGTGGCCTTCGTGGGGGTCTTCCGCCGCCACTTGGTGCTGGGCAGCTTCGACCCCGATTACGCCGCCAGCGTGCGCGCTCATCCCGCCCTGGTCGACCTGCTGCTGGTGAGCCTGGTGGCGGTGGCGGCGATTGCCGCCTTCGAGGCGGTGGGCTCGATCATCGTGATCGCCATGTTCATCTGTCCGGCCGCTGCCGCGCGGCTGATGACCGATCGACTGGCGGCGCAGATCGCCTGGAGCCAGGGCTTCGCGGTGCTCGCCTCGGTGCTTGGCTACGTGCTGGCCGGCTACGGTCCGGGCTGGTTCGGCTACGAGGTCTCCCTCAGTGCCGCCGGGATGATCGCTACCCTGTCGGGGCTGATCCTGCTGGCCGCTTGCCTGGCCGGGCCGCGCCGCCGTCCGGCCGCGGCCTGAGGCCAGGGTCAGTCTCTGTCCTGGCCTGCCTCGTCGTTCTCGTTGGGCGGTGATTCGTCGGCTGCCGATTCGTCGGCCGCTTCGTCGTTGGCCTCGGGCCGACGCACCATCAGGGTGACCTCCACGTTGGCCCCGCCGTAGAGGCGTGGTGACTCGGTGCAGGTGCGTGCGGGATAGCGGTCGCGGTCGAAGAACTCCGCGTAGGCCGCGTCGAATTCGTGGATGTCGTCGAGGTTGGTGAGGTGCACGTCGACCCGCACGGTGTGGGAGAGGTCGGTGCCGACAAAGGCGAGCATGCGTTCCAGGCGGCGCATGATCCAGTTGGTTTCCTCGGTGAGGTCGCCCAGAACGGTTTCGCCGCCCTGGATATCCGTGACCGTCAGCCCCGACACGAAAATATAGTCCTCGTCGATGACCAGGTGGCTGCCCGGAAAGACGGGCACTTCCAGCGTGGGGTCGTTGCGATACTGCGGCATGGCTTCCTCATGGGCCGTGAATGACGCCTGTCTGGCTCACTATAGATGGCTCCCCGCGCCTGTGCTTCTCTTGATACCTGTCATACTTCAGTTCGGTGTGTCATGGCATCGTCTATCGGGATGGCATCCGCATGTTGCACTGCAGTATGCTGGGTGAAAGACCGATTCGGGGAGCAGGGCATGGCGAACGACACGGCAGCGGAGCCGGGGCAGATCGAGAATCGCACCTTCGACGAGATACGGGTGGGCGACAGCGCCACCATCGAGAAGCGCCTGACGCTCGATGACATCAAGCTCTTCGCCATCATGTCCGGCGACATCAATCCCGCGCATCTCGACGAGGACTTCGCCAAGAGCACGCGTTTTCAGGAGGTGGTGGCCCACGGCATGTGGGGCGGGGCGCTGATCTCCACGGTGCTGGGTACCGAACTCCCCGGTGCCGGCACCATCTACCTGGGGCAGACGTTGCGCTTCCGCGAGCCGGTGCGTCTCGGCGACGTGCTCAGGGTCAGCGTGACCGCCCGCAGCAAGGATGCCGAGCGGCATCGCATCACCTTCGACTGCCGCTGCGTCAACCAGGATGGCCGCGTGGTGATCGAGGGCGAGGCCAAGGTGCAGGCCCCTGTCGAGAAGATTCGCCGGCCGCGTGCCATCCTGCCGCGGGTGCGCCTGGCCGAGCGGGCGCGGCTGCACGAACTGCTCAGCGCTGCCAACCACCCGGCGCCGGTGCGCATGGCGGTGGTTCACCCGGTCGACGAGGTCTCGCTACAGGGCGCTTGGGAGTCGGCGCGCCAGGGGCTGATCGAGCCGGTGCTGGTAGGGCCGGCGGTGAAGATCCGTGCCGCGGCCGAGGCGGCGGGCATCGATATCGGCGACTTCGCGCTGGTCGACGTGCCGCACAGCCACGCCGCCGCGGCCGAGGCGGTGGCGCTGACCCGCGCCGGCAAGGTCGGTGCCCTGATGAAGGGAGCGCTGCACACCGAGGAGCTGCTCCACGAGGTGGTCAAGCGCGAGGGCGGATTGCGCACCGAGCGCTGCATCAGCCACGTCATGGCCTTCGACGTGCCCACCTATCCGCGCCCGCTGTTCATCACCGATGCGGCCATCAACATCTATCCCGACCTGGCCGCCAAGCGCGACATCGTCCAGAACGCCATCGAGCTGGCCCACGCCGTGGGCAACTCCGATCCCAAAGTGGCGATCCTCTCGGCGGTGGAGACCGTCAACCCCAAGATCGCCTCCACCGTGGAGGCGGCGGCCCTGTGCAAGATGGCCGAGCGGGGCCAGGTTCGCGGCGGTGTGATCGACGGGCCGCTGGCCTTCGACAACGCCGTCTCCGAGGCGGCGGCGGCCGCCAAGGGCATCGACTCGCCGGTGGCGGGGCGTGCCGACATCCTGGTGGCCCCCGACCTCGAGGCCGCCAACATGCTGATGAAGCAGCTCACCTACCTGGCCGATGCCTCCGGCGCGGGCCTGGTGGTGGGCGCGCGGGTCCCCATCGTGCTGACCAGCCGCGCCGACGATGCCATCACCCGCCTGGCCTCCTGCGCCCTGGCGCTGCTGGTTGCCGAGCACCAGACGAAGGTGGGTTGCTGATGGACGAGATACTGGTCATCAACAGCGGCTCGTCGAGCCTCAAGTTCGCCCTGTTCGGCGCGCCTCGCGATGCCGAACTCATGGGACTCAAGCTGCGCTACCGGGGCCACTTCGCGGGCCTGGGCAGCCAGGCGCGGCTGACCCTGATCGATTCGGAGGGGCGGCGGCGCGAGTGCGGCGAGGCGCGCTCGCCACTGGGACGCGTGCCGAGCGACCTGGACCACGATGCGGCCCTGTCGCGGGTGCTGGGCTGGATCGAGGCGAATCCCGATCTCGGCGATATCACTGCCGTGGGGCATCGGATCGTGCACGGCGGCCCCGATTACCGCGAACCGCTGACCTTGAACAGCGCCGGGCTGACCCGGCTTGATGCACTGGTGCCGCTGGCGCCGCTGCACCAGCCCCACGGCCTGGCGCCGGTTCGCGCGCTGCGGGAGATGCGCCCCATTCTGCCCCAGGTGGCCTGCTTCGATACCGCCTTCCATGCCGGCCAGCCCCGCGTGGCCCAGACCTGTCCGCTGCCGCGCCGCTATGCCGAATCGGGGGTTCGCCGCTACGGCTTCCACGGGCTCTCCTACGACTACATCAGCCGGGTCCTGCCGCGCGAGGTGGGCGGTGCCACCGGGCGCACCATCGTCGCCCACCTGGGCAACGGCGCCAGTCTGTGCGCCATGCGCGACGGCAGGAGTGTGGCCTCCACCATGGGCTTCACCGCCCTGGAGGGGCTGATGATGGGCACCCGAAGCGGCAGTCTCGACCCCGGCCTGGTGTTGCACCTGATCCTCAACCAAGGCCTTTCCGCCGAGCGCGTGCAGCACCTGCTCTACAAGGAGTCGGGCCTGCTGGGCGTCTCGGGAGTCAGCGGCGACATGCGCGAACTCCTGGCCAGCGACGCGCCGGCGGCGGCCGAGGCCATCGAGCTGTTCGTCTACCGCATCGTGCGGGAGATCGGCAGCCTGACCGCGGCGCTGGGCGGGCTCGATCATCTGGTGTTCACCGCGGGGATCGGCGAGCGGGCGGCACCGGTGCGTGCCGCGGTGGTGGAGGGCTGCGGCTGGCTGGGGGCACGGCTCGACTCGTCTGCCAACGCCGAGCACGCCACCGATATCGCTGCCGCCGACAGCCGCCTCGGGGTGTGGGTGATTCCCACCGACGAGGAGCGCATCATCGCCTGGTACACCGCGCGTCACCTGGACGACTGACGGTCTCTTACAGCGTGCGCCAGGGCGAGGGCGGCGGCTCGTCGAGGGTCTCGATGAGGCGCTCGAGGGCCCGGGCCAGCGCCTCCCGCGAGGCCGCGGCGCCGAGGCAGAGCCGCACGGCCTGCGGTGCCGGCTCGCTGCCCACGCAGAACGGCTCGGCGCTGGTCAGGCGCACGCCGCGCGCCTCCAGGCTGGCGAGCAGTTCGGCGGCGCGCACGCCCTCGGGCAGCGGCAGCCAGAGGTTGCTGCCGTGGGGGCGCCCGCTGGGCGCGTAGTTCCCCAGCCGCTCGTGGGCCAGGCGCTGGCGCTCGCCCAGCTCCTGGGTCTGCCAGCTCAGCAGCCGTTCGGCATCCTCGCTGGCTACCCAGTGACACACCGCCTCGACCATCAGCGGCGGCACCATCCAGCTCTGGGCGCGCAGCGCCGCGCCCAGCCGCTCCTGCAGCGCCTCGGGCACGACCAGCACGCCGATACGCAGGCCGCCGGCAAGCACCTTGGCGGTGCTGAAGGCGAACAGGGTACGCTGCGGCGCCAGCCGATAGAGCGGCGTGCCGCGCTCGGCGTCCGGCAGGTACTGTACGCCATCTTCCAGGATCCAGAACTCGTGGCGCTCGGCCAGCTCGGCGAGCCGTTCGCGCCGTGCTTCGCTGAGCATGGCGCCGGTGGGGTTGTTCTGTTCCGGGGTGACGTAGACGAGCTGTGGCGGCTGCTGGGCGCAGAGGCGCGCCAGGGCCTCCATGTCCATGCCGGCAGCGTCGAGCGGCACGGGGAGCGCTTTGATGTGCGCCTGGCGCGCGGCGCTGATCAGCCCCGGGTAGGTGAGGGCGTCGGCGGCGATGCGCGCCCCTGGCCGGGTGAGGGCGCGCAGGGTGAGGTCGATGCCGTGCTGGCCGCCTTGGGTGATCAGCAGCCGCTCCGGGGGCACCGGTAGGCCCAGCCGGCCCATCCAGGCGGCAAGCTGCTCCCGGTGGGCGGGAACGCCCCGCTCGGGCTGGTATTCCACCGCCCGCCTGAGCACCCCCTCATCCTGGCTGATCGCCGCCAGGGCGCGCCCCAGGGCGGCGGCGCGCCAAGGGTGCGGCGGCGGCAGGCTCAGGCTCAGGTCGACCACGCCATCCTCGACCGGGCGGCTGGCCAGGAAGGGGGCGACCGGGTCGTCGTCGCCCCCCCGCACGTAGGTGCCGCTGCCCACTCGGGCGTGCACCCAGCCCTGGCGCTCCGCTTCGGCATAGGCGCGGGTGATGGTGCCCACGGTGACGCCCAGGGCATCGGCCAGGCGACGCTGCGGTGGCAGGCGGCTGCCGGGAGCGAGCTCGGCCGACTGCACCGCTGCCGCGATGGCGTCGCTGATGGCGCGGTAGCGGGGGCCTGTCTCGGCAAGCCGGGGAATCCAGATTGTCATGGTGACAATAAAACCTTTGACGCCGTGTTTGTACCCATTATGCTGGATTTTACCGGCTTGTGAAGCCGGTAAAAATCAAAATGTATGGGTGCAATACCATGGAAATCCTGGCGTTCCTGGGGCCGGCGGCCCTCTACATGATCTCGATGACCATCACGCCTGGACCCAACAACGTGATGCTCACCGCCTCCGGGGCCAACTACGGCTTCCTGCGTACCCTGCCGCATATCTTCGGCATCCTCGGGGGCTGCTTTTTGCTCTTCGCGGGCATCGCCCTGGGGCTCGGCCTGGTGTTCGAGCGCTATCCGATCGTGCAGACGGCACTGCGCTTCATCGGCAGCGCCTACCTGCTGTATCTCGCCTGGCGCATCGCCACCGCGCCGCCGCCGGACCTGCGCCGCAACGGGGAAGGGCGCCCGCTGAGCTTCTGGCAGGCGGCCGCCTTCCAGTTCGCCAACCCCAAGGCGTGGGTGATGGGGCTGGCGCTTATGGCGGGCTTTCTGCCCGAGGGCGGCGATACGGTGATGAACGCGCTGCTGCTCGCCGGCTTCGCCGAGCTGGTGGGGCTGCCCTGCATCGCGCTGTGGGCGGGCTTCGGCACCGCTATCGGTCGCTGGCTCGATACGCCGCGTGCCTGGCGGGTCTTCAACGGCCTGATGGGCGCGCTCACCGCGGCCTGCGTGGTCTTCATCCTCGGTTGAGCGACGCGCCAGCGTTCCGTGTGCGGGGCATCGCCTTACAGGAATTCCCTCAGTTCCTCGCGTCCCAGGTTGCCGCCGGTCACGACCACCACCAGGTCGCCATCCGGGGGCAGCGTGGCGATATTCTCCAGCAGAGCGGCCACGCCCACGGCGGCACCGGGTTCGGCGGCGAGCTTGCTGGCGTAGAGCAGGTGGCGTAGGGCCGCGTGGATGGCGGGGTCGTCCACGGCGACGAGGGCGTCGACGTGCGCTCGGCTCAGCGGGTAGGTGTGCTTGCCGACGATGGCCGCGGCCAGGCTCTTGGCGCAGGTATCGACCGCATCGAGCCGCGCCGGGGCGCCGCCGGCCCAGGCGTGCGCCATGCTTGCCGCCCCGGCCGGTTCTACGCCGATCAGGGTGAGCGAGGGGCGCAGGGCGTCGACGGCCACACCGATGCCCGAGATCAGCCCGCCGCCGCCGATGGGACAGAGGATCGCCGCAGCCTCGGGGGCTTGTTCGAAAATCTCCAGGCCCACGCTGCCCTGGCCGGCGATGATGCGCTCGTCGTCGTAGGGGTGGACCAGGGTCAGGGCGCGCTCCGACACCAGCCGATGCATCAGCGCCCAGGCGTCGTTGATGTCACCGTGCAAGATCACCTCGGCGCCCAGCTCCCGCGTTCCCTCCACCTTGAAGGGACTGGCGTTCTCCGGCATCACGATGGTCACCGGCGTGTTGGCCTCGCGGGCCGCCCAGGCGAGCCCCAGGGCATGGTTGCCGGCGGAGACGGCGCCGAGCCCGCCTTCGAGCTCCTGCACTGAGGCCGTGCGCACCCAGTTGAGCGCCCCGCGCGGTTTGAAGGAGCCGGTGCGCTGGAACAGCTCGCCCTTCAGCCACACGCGCCGCTCCAGCCGTTCGGAGAGGCGGTGATCCATCACCAGGGGGGTGGGGAGGAGGGTGTCGGCGATGCGCGCCTGGGCCTGCTGCACGTGTTCCAGTTCGATCATGGGACCTCCGTCGGCATGTGAAGCAGACCCCCGTGGTGCGGGGGCCTGCTTTGCCTTCCAGTGTAGGGGGCGTACTCTCAGGGCCGACAGACGAAGTAGTCGTTCTGGAAGTCGTGTTCGAGCTGATGGACCTGGACGTCCGCAAAGCCCGCTTCTTTCAGGTAGGCCAGCGCCCGCTCGCGGCCCCACATGGTGCCCAGCCCTTCGCCGCCCTGGGCCAGCGACACCGTCATGCAGTGGCTCACCGAGACGGCGTAGAGCATCGCACCGAGCGGGTGGTCGCGGTCCAGGTGGTGGTGGCTCGAGGCGTGGATGTCTTGCACCAGGTAGACGCCATCCGCGGCGAGGCTCCTGCGAATGCCCGCCAGCAGCCGGCGCGGCTGCCCCTGGTCGTGGATGCCGTCGAAGGTGGTGATCAGGTCGAACGCCGCTGGTTCCGTGGTGGCGTCGAAGTCGCTCAGGTCCCGCACCTCGAAGGTCAGGTTGGTGAGCCCGGCGCGCGCGGCCTGCGCGTTGGCCCAGCCGATCGCCTCGTCGGAGAGGTCGTAACCGACGAAGCGGCTTTGCGGGTAGCGCTCGGCCATGGCGAGCAGGGCACACCCCCGGCCACAGGCGCAGTCGAGCACCCGGATGCCGGCTTCCAGCCGCTCGGGAAGCTCAGAGGCGAGCGGCAGGATGGCGTCGAACAGCGCCGGCAGCACCGTCTGGGCGCTGTCGCTGGCCATCACCTCCTGGAAGCGCGGGTAGCGGGAGTAGGGCACGCCGCCGCCTTCGCGGAAGCAGCGCACCACGTCATCCTCCACACTGCCCAGCAACGGGATAAACTGGGCATAAACGGCCAGGTTCACCGGCCCCTTGTTGGTGAGCAGCTCGGCGCGCTCGTCCGGCAGCCAGTAGGTGGCCGCCTGCGGGTCGGTCTCGACCACCTCGGCGGCGACCATGCCGCCCAGCCACTCGCGCACGTAGCGCTCCTGCAGGCCGGTGTGCTCGGCCAGCGCCTGGCTGGTGAGCGCTGCCTGGCCCGCCAGCGCCTCGAGCAGGCCGGTGCGGTGGCCGATGGAGGTCAGCAGCAGCAGGCCGCTCTCGTTGAGTGCCTGTACCAGTCGGGTCTCGAAGTCGTTGGTCGTGGCCTGCTCGGCTGTTGGGATGGCGATATCACACATTATCTGGCTCCTCTTGTTGTTGAGATGGCATCGCGTGCCGGGAGCAGGTTACGCCGAGATGGCCGCCACGACGCTGGCGCATCGTGACGCGATCGGGGGTTTTCTGCCATGAGCCTGCTTGCCCAACCCGCTCCCACGGCGCTCACCGTGGCGCTGCTGGCGGGACCGGATGCCACCGCCTCCACGCTGTATGGCATGTACGACCTGCTGGGGTCGGTGGGGCGTGACTGGGAGTTCCTGATGAGCGGCCGGATGGGGGAGCCGCTGCTGAAGCCGATGATCGTCTCTCGCGACGGTCGCGGCTTCCGCGCCGCCAATGGCGCCTGGATCGAGCCGGATGCGGCGCTGGCCGACTGCCCGGCACCCGCGGTGGTGTGCATTCCCGATCTCTTCGTCGCGCCGGATGCCGGTCTGGAGGGGTACGCTGCGGAGATTGCCTGGCTGCAGGCCTGCCAGGCGCAGGGCGCCATGCTGGCCGCCGCCTGTACCGGTGCGCTGCTGCTGGCCGAGGCGGGCCTGCTCGACGGCGAGGATGCCACGACCCACTGGGCCTACTGTGAAGCACTGGCCCGGCGGTTTCCGACCACACGGGTACATGCCCATCGCAGCCTGGTGGTGAGCGGGGAAGGGCAGCGGTTGATCATGGCCGGCGGCGGCACCTCCTGGGTCGACCTGGCGCTGTTTCTGGTGGCGCGGCTGGTGGGGGTCGAGGAGGCCATGCACCTGGCGCGCATCAACCTGATCGACTGGCACCAGGAGGGCCAGCAACCTTATGCGGTCCTGACCAGTTCCCGCCAGGTGGAGGATGCCTGTATCGCGCGCTGCCAAGTGTGGGTGGCCCAGCACTACGACACCCACTCGCCGGTGGCCGGCATGGTCGAACTCAGCGGCCTGACCGAGCGCTCCTTCAAGCGCCGCTTCAAGACCGCCACCGGCATGACGCCCATGGAGTACGTGCACACCCTGCGCCTCGAGGAAGCCAAACAGATCCTGGAGAGTGGCGACGCGCCCATCGACGTGGTGGCCGAGCAGGTGGGCTATGCCGACCCGAGCTTCTTCCGCCGCCTGTTCGGGCGCCGGGTGGGGCTGACGCCGAGCCAGTACCGGCGGCGTTTTCGTGCCCTGCGGCTAAGATTGCAGTGAGCCTCTCGGTCGAGCCCACCAATACCATGGACTACCAGCCCATCATCGCACGGCTTTATCAGCAGCAGTCACGCCGGGTGCTCGCGACGCTGATTCGCCTGCTCGGCGATTTCGAGCTGGCCGAAGAGGCGCTGCAGGAGGCCTTCATGGCCGCCGTGCAGCAGTGGCCGGAACAGGGCATGCCCGAGCATCCCGCCGCCTGGCTGATCCGCACCGGCCAGCGCCGCGGCATCGACCAGATTCGCCGCCGCCAGACATCGCGCCACCATGCCCACCTCGTGGCGCCCGATGACGATACGGCCAGCCTGGATGAACGTAGCATTGCGCACGACCCGCTGCGGCTGCTGTTTACCTGCTGTCACCCCCACCTGGCCCTAGAGGAGCGCGTGGCGCTGACCCTGCGCGAGATGTGTGGGCTCACCACCGAGCAGGTGGCCAGGGCACTGCTGCACAAGCCCGCCACCCTGGCCCAGCGCATCGTGCGCGCCAAGCGCAAGATTCGCGATGCCGGTATCCCCTACGAGGTCCCGGACGCCCGGGACCTGCCGGAACGCCTGCCCGATGTCCTGCGCGTGATCTATCTGGTGTTCAACGAGGGCTACTCGTCGAGTGCCGGGGAATCGCTGGTCGATATCAGCCTCTCGACAGAGGCCATGGAACTGGCCGAGGCGCTGGCCGAGTTGCTGCCCCGGGGCGAGGTCTTCGGGCTGCAGGCGTTGATGCGGTTGCACGATGCCCGGCGCGAGGCTCGTCAGGGGCCGGGCGGGGATCTGATCCCCCTGGAGGAGCAGGACCGAAGCCGCTGGGACCGGCGGCGCATCCGCGAAGGCCTTTCCCGGCTGGCCCAGGCGCTGGCGCTGACGCCCACCGGCCCGTACACGCTGCAGGCCTCGATCGCCGCCGAACATGCGCGCTCGCCCAGCGCCGAGGCGACCGACTGGGCACGGATCGTGACGCTCTACGAGGCGCTCTATCGCCGCCAGCCCTCGCCGGTGATCGCCCTCAACCACGCGGTGGCAGTGGCCATGCGCGACGGCCCGCAGGCCGGCCTGCGCCTGCTGGAGTCGCTGGAGGGCCACAAGGCGGTCGTCGGCTACCACCTCTTCCATGCCGCCCGGGCCGATTTGCATCGCCGCGCCGGCCATCTTCAGGCGGCCCGCTTCGCCTATGAACACGCCCTGGCCCTGACCGCCCAGGAGCCGGAGCGGCGCTTCCTGGAGCGCCGGCTGGCCGAGCTGAGCACCTCGTAGCGAGAAAAATCCTGCGGTGTTGTCGATCTGCCTGGTCGTCGCGCGACTCAGGGAGGCAACCAGCCAACGGAGGTGGAATCCATGCGATACATGCTGATGCGCAAGGCGGATGAGGCGACCGAAGCCGGCAAGCTGCCCAGCCAGGCGCTGCTCGAGACCATGGCGGAGTACAACCGCCGGCTGGCCGAGGCTGGGCTATTGGTCACGGGTGACGGCCTGCGGCCGAGCCGCGAAGGCTGCCGGATCGAGCGGCGCGATGGAGAAGTCCTGGTCACCGGCGGCCCCTTTGCCGAGACCAAGGAACTGCTCGCTGGCTACACCGTGCTGGAAGCGGACTCGCTCGAGACCGCCGTCGAGTGGGCCCGGCAGTGGCCCCATGAGGACGGCGACGTCACCCTGGAGCTGCGCCGGTACTTCAGCCTCGAGGACTTCGAACCGGGGCCCGGTGTGGAAAAGCACCGTGATCTGGCCCGTCTGCCCAGCGAGCTCAACGTGCACCTGTGCTTTCCTGGCACCTGCCGCGAGGCGATGGCCCTCTACGCCGAGGTCACCGGTGGCCGGCTGGAGGCGCTGATCACCTACGGCGAGACCCCGGCCGCCCGAGACACCCCGCCTGAGCTACATGATCGGATCATCCACGCCTCGCTCAACGTGCGCGGTCGCCGGCTGATGGGCGCCGACATGGCCGGCGATTGCTATCAGGCGCCGCAGGGAGCCCAGGTGCACCTCGAGTACGAGGCGTGCGACCAGGCCGAGACGGTGTTCCAGCGGCTGGCCGAGGGCGGTCAGGTCACCATGCCGTTCGCGCCCACCTTCTGGGCGCGGGGCTTCGGCATGGCGACCGACCGCTTCGGCGTGCACTGGATGATCGGCTGCCAGACCGGCCGCTGTCCGATGAGCAACGAGGAGAAGGAGCCATGAAATATGCCGCGCTGGTCTACTACCAGGAACGCCTCATCGAGGCCATGGGCGAGCAGGAGTGGCACGACCTCAACCAGGAGTGCCTGGCCGGGGTGGAGCGCCTGACCGACCAGGGGCACTTCCTGGCCGGCGAGGCCCTGCAGCCGGTGGAAAGCGCCGCCAGCGTAAGGCTGCGCGACGGCGAGGTGCTGATCTCCGACGGTCCCTTCGCCGAAACCAAGGAGCAGCTGGCCGGCTTCTATCTGCTGGAGGCGCGCGATCTCAACGAGGCCGTGCAACTGGCCAGCCGCATTCCCCCCGCCCGCTTCGGCACCATCGAGGTGCGTCCGGTGCGAGAACTTCCCCCACGAGACACGGGAGTAGAGTCATGACTTACGTCGATGGATTCGTTGCAGCGGTGCCTACCGCCAACCGCGAGCAGTACATCCAGCACGCCAGTGATGCCGCGGCGGTGTTCAAGGAGCACTGTGCCCTGCAGATAGTGGAGTGCTGGGGCGATGACGTGCCGGAGGGTAAGGTCACCTCGTTTCCCATGGCGGTGAAGTGCCAGCCGGACGAGACCGTGATCTTCTCCTGGATCACTTGGCCCTCGCGCGAGGTGCGCGACCGGGGCATGGCCAAGGTCATGGAGGACCCGCGCCTGCAGCCCGACGCGAATCCCATGCCTTTTGACGGCAAGCGGCTGATCTACGGCGGCTTCGAGGTCGTCGTGGACGAGTAGTCAGTGGATGAGTCGTCAGTGGATTAATGGTAACAGGGCCCGCGATCTCGCGGGCCCTATTGATGTGCGCCAGGCATGGCGCGCAGCGCCTGACTGGCGCTGTTCCCGAGGGTGGTGCCTC
>NZ_WHMA01000027.1 GCF_010994375.1 Halomonas sp. NO4 | reverse complement strand
CGCGGCCCCCGCTTACCTCCCAGCCCGAGTGGGCGAGGGTTCACGCGGATTTTTGCTGATAGCATGGCAGCGGTCATCTGCCGGGAGCACCTCATGCCAGCCTCGTCTCATCCCTTCGCCGAGCTGTCCCCCGCCCGCGTGGTTGCCGCCGTGGAGTCGCTGGGCTTCTGGCTGCCCGGCGAGCCCTTCGCCCTGAACAGCTACGAGAACCGCGTCTTCCTGGTCCATGACGAGGAGCGGCGGCGCTGGGTGGTCAAGTTCTACCGTCCCGGACGCTGGAGCGATGCCGAGATCCGTGAGGAGCACGCCTTCCTCCATGAGCTCGTCGCCGCGGGCGTGGCCGTGGCCGCGCCCTGGCAGGCTGTCGACGGGGAGAGCCTGCACCGGGCCGAGGGCTTTCGCCTGGCGCTGTTCCCGCACCTGCCTGGCCAGGCGCCCGAACTGGAGAACCCGGCGCACCTTTTTGCCCTGGGGGAGCTGATTGGCGCCGTGCATGCGGTGGGGGCCCGTGCCGGCTTCCAGTCGCGGGGTCGCCTTTCGCTGGTGCCCATGGCACGCCACGCCAGCGAGCAGGTGCTGCAGAGCCGCTGGCTCGATCGCCATCAGCGGCGCGCCTACACGCGGGTCAGCGAGGCGCTGCTGAGCGCCCTGGCGCCCCATGCCTGGGCGGACGAACGGGCAATCCGCGTCCACGGCGACTGCCACCTGGGCAACATCCTGGGGCGCGACGAGGTCTTCGCCCTGGTCGACTTCGACGACTGCCTGATGGCGCCGGCCGTGCAGGACCTGTGGATGCTGCTCACCGCCGAGCACGAGGCGGAGTGGCAGATGCAGCTCTCGGAGGTGGTGGAGGGGTACGAGCAGCATCGTGACTTCGACCGCGCCGAGCTGCGCCTCATCGAGGCGTTGCGCACTCTGCGGCTGATGCGCCACAGCGCCTGGCTGGTGGCGCGCTGGGAGGATCCTGCCTTTCCGCCGGCCTTTCCCTGGCTGGCGGATTCGGCCTACTGGGATGGGCACATCCGCCTGCTGGAGCAGCAGCGCCAGGTGCTGGAGCGCGCACCGCGCTGGCTGGCCTGAGCGCGCCCCGCCGCGCATCGCCGGGCGCGCCCAGGTGCGGTGCGTCAGTCGACGTTCGGGTCGGGCGCGTCGCTGGGAATGGGGTTGGCAACGCCCTCGCCGTCGGCCTGGCGCCGCTGTTCGTTGATCTCCGCGGAGGGATTGGGCTGCTCCTCAAGGGTAAGCGCCTCGGCGAGCTGCAGCAGGAAGGGGGTGTCGGGGGCGAGTTCGCAGCGCGCTCCGTCACACTCTGCCGCGATGCCGTAGCTGCCGTCGCTCGCGTAGGCGGCGGCGGAGAGCTCGCCGGTATAGATCGCGCTGTCCCCTCCCTGGGTCTCGATACAGGTCAGGGCATCGGTGGTGACCTGGATGCGCTGGCCGTCGAGGCGGGCATTGCCCACCAGCACGCAGTACTCGGGCAGGGTGTGGCTGGCCTCGGCGTGGCCGCTTACGGGGTGCATGAGGATGTCGTTGCGCTGCCCCTCCTGGTCGTCCAGGGCAATGCGGTCGATGACGGTCACGGCGACCTGTGCATCGGCGGGGAGCGTCAGGGTGTCGGCCAGGGCGGCGGTCGGCAGGGCCAGCAGTCCCAGGCCAATGGCGGTCAACAGCGCGGTAGGGGTCTTGATCATCGCGGGCTCTCACTGAAGCGGGCGGCGCCAGGCGCCGTGAAACGATGGCCATCAGTCTACCATAGGGCCCGCTGGGCCGGCAGCGGGCGCATCGTCGCAGGGATGTTACGCGGGTGCCAGTCGCAGTCGGCGGGCGGGGCACGCTTGCGCTAGAATGGGTCTCAATCGGGTAATTGTTGTACACGCATATATATTAGTGTAGATCTTGTACAGTTGGTGGCTGGGTCTTTGTGCCCGCTTCCGGCAAAACGCTCGCTACTGCCACGGGGCCTGACCATGACAGAAGAACTCGCCAACCACTTCCGCCAGATCATCCACGAACTGGGCGAGGATCCCGATCGGGAAGGATTGCGCGATACGCCCAAGCGGGCCGCCAAGGCCATGCAGTTTCTCAATCGCGGCTATACCCAGCGCCTCGAGGAGATCGTCAACGGCGCGGTCTTTGCCTCGGAGACCGACGAGATGGTGCTGGTCAAGGATATCGAGCTCTATTCGATGTGCGAACACCATCTGCTGCCGTTCATCGGCAAGTGCCACATCGCCTATCTGCCCAATGGCAAGGTGCTGGGGCTCTCCAAATTCGCCCGTGTCGTCGACATGTATGCCCGCCGCATGCAGATCCAGGAGAACCTGACGCGCCAGATCGCCGAGGCGGTGCAGCAGGTGACCGACGCTCGCGGGGTGGCCGTGGTGATCGAGGCGCGCCACCTGTGCATGATGATGCGCGGGGTGGAGAAGCAGAACTCCAGCATGACCTCCTCGGTGATGCTGGGCGCCTTCCGCGAGAACCAACCCACCCGTCAGGAGTTTCTCACCCTGGTCAGCGGGCGATGAAACGTCGTCACGCCATCCTCGATTCCGCCGAGCCCGTTACCACCGCTTCTCTGGGAGGCCGCCCATGGCGCTTCACGCCCTCGATGACCAGCACCTCGACCACGACCTGGCGACGATCCGCATCAAGAACCTCCGCCTGCGCACCTACATCGGCATCAAGGAGGAGGAGACCAACAACCGCCAGGACGTGGTGATCAACGCCGTGATCCGCTACCGAGCCGACCAGGCGGTGGCCTTCAACCATATCGAGCAGGCGCTCAACTACCGCACCATCACCAAGGCGGTGATCGCCCATGTGGAGGAGGGCCGCTTCCTGCTGCTGGAACGCCTGACCCGCGAGGTGCTCGACCTGATCATGTCCTACGAACCGGTGCTCACCGCCCAGGTCGAGATCGACAAGCCCCACGCCCTGCGCTTCGCCGATTCGGTCTCCATCACCCTCTCTGCCAGCCGCGAACCGCGTCGCAGCCGCTGAGGGCGACTTGGTGTGCGAGGGGCATTACGCTTAGCATGGAAGATAAATCGTCAACAAGGCCGCCCGGCGGCCGGGAGACCCCCATGGAAGCCCTCAAGGAAACGCAGCTTTACTGTCCCTTCGCCTACATCGACGGCAGCTGGGTCGCTGCCGACAGCGGCGAGCAGATCGACGTGATCAATCCGGCCACGGGTGAGGCCTTCGGGAACGTCCCCCGGCTGGGGCGGGCCGAGACCGAGCGCGCCATCGCCGCGGCCGATGCGGCCCTGCCGGCCTGGAAGGGGCTCACCGCCCAGGAGCGCGCCGACATCCTGATGAAGTGGCACGACCTGATGTTCGAACATCAGGACGACCTGGCCATGATCATGACCTATGAGCAGGGCAAGCCGCTCAAGGAGGCGGCCGGCGAGATCGCCTACGCGGCGAGCTTCCTGCGCTGGTTCGCCGAGGAGGCGCGGCGCGTCTATGGCGAGACGGTCCCCGCCGCCAAGCCCAACCAGCGCATCGTGGTCACCAAGCAGCCGGTGGGCGTGGTGGGCGCCATCACCCCCTGGAACTTCCCGGCGGCGATGATCACCCGCAAGGCCGGGGCGGCGCTCGCGGCCGGCTGCACCTTCGTGGTCAAGCCGGCCAGCCAGACGCCCTTTTCCGCCACGGCACTGGCGCTGCTCGCCGAGCGTGCGGGGATACCGCGCGGGGTGTTCAACGTGGTGCCCGGGCGCGCCGCCGAGATCGCCGCCGCGCTCACCGAGTCGCCGCTGGTGCGCAAGATCACTTTCACCGGCTCCACCGAGGTGGGGCGCCAGTTGATGGCGCAGGCGGCGCAGCACGTGCAGAAGATCTCGCTGGAACTGGGCGGCAACGCCCCCTTCATCGTCTTCGAGGATGCCGACCTGGACGCCGCCGTGGAGGGCGCCATGGCCGCCAAGTTCCGCAACGGCGGCCAGACCTGCGTGTGCACCAACCGCTTCCTGGTGCAGTCCAGCGTGGTCAACGCCTTCTGCGAGAAGCTCGCCGTGGCCATGAACAGCGAGCTCAAGGTGGGCGACGGCATGCAGCCCAACATCAACATCGGCCCGCTGATCGACGACCGCGCCGTGGCCAAGGTCAGCGAGCACGTCCACGATGCCGTGGATCAGGGGGCCGAGCTGCTGCTGGGGGGGCATCCGCACCCCCTGGGCGGCAACTTCTTCACCCCGACGCTGATCAGCTTCGCCACGCGCGACATGAAGGTGGCCCAGGAGGAGACGTTCGGTCCCTTGGCCGCGGTATTCCCGTTCGAGGACGAAGAAGATGCGGTGCACATGGCCAACGATACTCCGTACGGGCTCGCCTCCTATTTCTATTCCCGCGATCTGGGGCGGGTGTGGCGCGTCGCCGAGGCCCTGGAGTACGGCATGGTGGGCATCAACTGCGGGCTGATCTCCAACGCCGCCGCGCCCTTCGGCGGGGTCAAGGAGTCCGGGCTGGGCCGCGAGGGCGGCCACCAGGGGCTGGAGGAGTTCCTCGAAACCAAGTACCTGTGCATCGATCTGGGATCCTAGGTTCGAGGTTCGCGTCTCAGCCAAAACAACCCCCCATCGGGCAACACGCCCGGTGGGGGTTATTCTGTAGCAAGCCTAGACTGCTCGCGCCTCGCGCCTCGCGCCTCGCGCCTCAGTGCCTAAAGTGGCGCATCCCGGTAAATACCATGGCAATCCCCGCCTCGTTGGCGGCGTCGATCACCTCCTGGTCGCGCATCGAGCCGCCGGGCTGGATCACTGCAGTGATGCCCGCCGCCGCGGCGGCGTCGATGCCGTCGCGGAACGGGAAGAAAGCGTCGGAAGCCATCACCGAGCCGGGCACCGAGAGGCCCTCGTCGGCGGCCTTGATGCCGGCGATCTTCGCCGAGTAGACGCGGCTCATCTGGCCGGCGCCCACGCCGATGGTATGACCCTCCTTGGCGTAGACGATGGCGTTGGACTTGACGTACTTGGCTACCTTCCAGGCGAACGCCAGGTCGCGCATCTCCTGTTCGGAGGGCACTCGCTCGGTGACCACGGTGAGCTCGTCGCGGCCCACCATGCCCAGGTCGCGGTCCTGAACCAGCAGCCCGCCGGTGACGCGCTTGAAATCATGGGCATGCTCGCGCTTGCCGGGCCAGTGCTCGCCGATGTCGAGCAGGCGCACGTTGGGCTTCTCGGCAACGATCTCGGCGGCGGCCGGTTCGACCCCCGGGGCGATGATCACCTCGACGAACTGGCGGTCGATGATGGCGCGGGCGGTCTCGCCGTCCAGCGGGACGTTGAAGGCGATGATGCCACCGAAGGCGCTGGTGGGGTCGGTGGCGAAGGCCTTGTCGTAGGCCTCGCGGGGGCTGCCGCCCACCGCTACCCCGCAGGGGTTGGCGTGCTTGACGATCACGCAGGCGGTCTCGCTGAAGCTCTTGACGCACTCCAGGGCGGCGTCGGTATCGGCCACGTTGTTGAAGGAGAGCGGCTTGCCCTGGCGCTGGTCGGCGGTGGCCACGCTCGGCTCGCGGGTGGCGGCCTCGACGTAGAAGGCCGCCGCCTGGTGGGGATTCTCGCCGTAGCGCATGGCCTGCTTCTTGACCAACTGCAGGTTGTAGGTGCGCGGGAAGCCGTCCTCGCCGCCCGGCACGCGGCTGCCCAGGTAGTCGGCGATGGCGGCGTCGTAGCCGGCGGTGTGCTCGAAAGCCTTCACCGCCAGGTCGAAGCGGGTCGCATCGGACAGGGCGCCATCGCGGCTCGTCATCTCGTCCAGCACGCGGGCGTAGTCGCCGCTGTCCACCACGATGGTGGTGTGGGCATGGTTCTTGGCACAGGCGCGCACCATGGTGGGGCCGCCGATGTCGATGTTCTCGATGGCGTCCTCGAGGGTGCAGTCGGGCTTGGCCACGGTCTGGGCGAAGGGATAGAGGTTGACCACCACGAGGTCGATGGGGTCGATGCCGTGCTCGGCCATCACCGAATCGTCCTGGCCGCGGCGGCCGAGGATGCCGCCGTGGATCTTGGGATGCAGCGTCTTGACCCGGCCGTCCATGATCTCGGGAAAGCCGGTGTGCTCGGAGACCTCGGTCACCGCGATGCCGTGCTCCTGGAGCAGGCGATAGGTGCCCCCGGTGGAGAGCAGTTCGACGCCGCGCGCGCCGAGTTCGCGGGCGAAGTCAACGATGCCGTGCTTGTCGGAGACGCTGATCAGCGCGCGTCGGATCGGCTGGGGACGGGGGGTGTCGGCCATGGTGCAACTCGTCGTGGTAGTGGAAAGGATGGGGGACAGGGCGGAGCGACCCTTGGCCGCCGCCGCTCAGATCAGGTCATGCTGCTTGAGCTTCTTGCGCAGGGTGCCGCGGTTGAGGCCGAGAATCTCGGCGGCGCGGGTCTGGTTGCCCTGGGTGTAGTCGAGCACGGCGGCTAGTAGAGGCGATTCGACCTCGGCCATCACCATGCTGTAGAGATCGGTGACGATGCCGCCATCCAGGTGATCGAAGTAACGTCGCATGGCCGCGTCCACCGCTTCGCGCAAGGGCCTCTCGCCCAGCGTGGCGGGTTCCTCGGCCAGCGAGTTCGCGGTGTCGCCGGGCGTGGCCAGGCCGGCAGCAGCCTGGTCGTCCTCCAGCGAGGGGGAGATGGAACGTTCGATGGGGTGACGGTTCATGCGGCACTGATTCCATGCGTTGTCCGCGGGGCGACGGCGTGAGGAGACGACGTCGGCCCTGAGCGAAAGAGGTCATCGATGAAACGATGCTGTGCGTCGGGCTGCTCCAGTGCGTTGAACGCCGCCCGCAGCTCGCGCTGCTCGCGGGCGTCGAAGCGGCAGTCCGAGGCGAGGTACCAGCCGAGGTGCTTGCGGGCGATGCGCGGCCCCATGTAGTTGCCGTAGAAGCGGTGCAGCTCGCTCAGGTGGTCGCGCAGAAGCGTGGCGCGCTCGCTGTCCTGCGGCGGCGGTTGCCGTCCGCCGTGGCGCAGGTAGTGGTCGATCTCCCGGAAGATCCAGGGGTTGCCCTGGGCGGCTCGGCCGATCATCACGGCATCCGCCCCAGTATAGTCGAGAACGGCGGCGGCCTTCTCCGGCGAGTCGATATCGCCGTTGGCGAACACCGGAATGCTCACGGCGGCCTTGATGGCGGCAATGGTGTCGTACTCGGCCGTGCCGCTGTAGCGCTGCTGGCGGTGGCGGCCGTGCACCGCCAGGGCCTGGATGCCGGCGGCCTCGGCCAGACGCGCCACGCGCACGCCGTTGTTGCTCGCGGCGCACCAGCCGGTGCGTATCTTGAGCGTGACCGGCACGTCCACCGCGGCCACCACCGCCTCGAGGATCTCGCCCACCAGGGCCTCGTCGCGCAGCAGCGCCGAGCCCGCGGCCTTGTTGCACACCTTCTTGGCGGGGCAGCCCATGTTGATGTCGATGATCTCGGCGCCCTGCTCGACGTTGAGGCGCGCCGCTTCGGCCAGCATGGCGGCGTCGCCGCCGGCGATCTGTACGCTGCGTGGCCCCGGCTCGCCGCGATGGTCGAGGCGCTGGCGCGACTTGCGGGTGTGCCAGAGCGCCGGGTCGGCGGTGACCATCTCGCCCACCACCAGGCCCGCGCCCAGTCGCCGGCAGAGCTGGCGAAAGGGGCGGTCGGTGACGCCGGCCATGGGCGCCAGGATCACCCGGTTGGCGAGACGGTGGCGGCCGATCTGTGGTAGGGGGCGGCTGTCGGGCATGGTTGGGCCTGGTGGCGTGCGGGGGGCATATCATACGCCCCCGGCCGATAATGGTGAAGGCGGCTGCTCGCTCAACGGTCGCGCCGGCCGGTGAGCCGCACCCAGCCCTCGCGCAGTGCGGGCTCGTCCATCGCCAGGCCCTGGGCGGCATAGGCGTCGCGGACCTCCTCGGCCTGGCTCTCGAGAATGCCGGAGAGGGCCAGGCGGCCGCCCGGGGCGACATGCCCGGCGATCATGGGCGCAAGCTCCACCAGCGGGCCGGCCAGGATGTTGGCGAGCACCAGGGGGAAGGCGCGCTCGGCCGCCAGCCGTTCCGGATAGTGCAGCGCGAAGGCGCTGTCAGCGATGCCGTTGCGCTCGGCGTTGTCGCGGCTCGCCGTGAGCGCCTGGGGGTCGATGTCGGTCCCGGTGGCGTGCGCTGCACCCAGCTTGAGCGCGGCGATGGCGAGGATGCCAGAGCCGGTGCCGACATCGAGCACCTCGCGCCCCGCGAGCGCGCCGCGCACCGCCAGGGCGTCGAGCCATTCCAGGCACAGTGCCGTGGTGGGGTGGGTGCCGGTGCCGAAGGCCAGCCCCGGGTCGAGGTGCAGGTTGACGGCATCGGGCTCGGGCGGGGCGTGCCAGCTGGGCACGATCCACAGCCGCTCGCCCATGCGCAGCGGCTGGAAGTCTTCCATCCACTCCCGCTCCCAGTCGCGGTCGGCGACGAGTTCGTGCTCGATGGTCGGGCAGGGCTCGCCGGGCAGCGCTTCGGCCCAGGCCGCGGCGAGGCGTTCGCGCATTGCCTCCAGGCCCTCCAGGTCGTCGTAGAGGCCGGTGAGCACGGTCTCGTCCCACAGCGGCGTGGTACCGCGCTCGGGCTCGAAGACGGGGTCGTCGTGGGCGTCCTGCAGGGTGATGGCGGTGGCGCCTTCGGCGAGCAGCAGCTCCTCGAGCAGTTCCGCCTGCTCGGGAGCGACGCGCGCCTTGAGTTGCAGCCAGGGCATGGGGCCTCCGGGGTGTGGGGAACGCAAGCGGGGTGGCCGTGGCCACCCCGCGGGAGTCGATGCCGGCGCCGCTTCAGGCGCTGAGCTTCTTCTCCAGGTAGTGGATGTTCACGCCGCCCTGCTGGAAGTGGCCGTCGCGCACCAGGTCCTTGTGCAGGTCGATGTTGGTCTTGATGCCTTCGACCAGCAGCTCGTCGAGCGCGTTGCGCATCCGCACCAAGGCGGTCTCGCGGCTCGGCCCCCAGGTGATCAGCTTGCCGATCAGCGAGTCGTAGTGGGGCGGCACGCTGTACCCGGTGTAGAGGTGGGAGTCCATGCGCACGCCCAGCCCGCCCGGCGGGTGGTAGAGCGTCACCTTGCCCGGGGAGGGCATGAAGGTGCGCGCGTCTTCGGCGTTGATCCGGCACTCGAAGGCGTGGCCGTTGAGCGTGACCTCCTCCTGCGAGATCGAGAGCGGCATGCCGGAGGCGATGCGCAACTGCTCGCGGACGATGTCCACGCCGGTGACCATCTCGGTGACCGGGTGCTCCACCTGGACGCGGGTGTTCATCTCGATGAAGAAGAACTGGCCGTCCTCGTAGAGAAACTCGAAGGTGCCGGCGCCGCGATAGCCGATTTCGACGCACGCCTCGCGGCACGCCTCGAGTACCTTGGCGCGCGCCTCGGGGTCGATGCCCGGCGCCGGAGCTTCCTCGAGTACCTTCTGGTGACGGCGCTGCAGGGAGCAGTCGCGGTCGAAGAGGTGGATGGCGTTGCCCTGGCCGTCGGCGATGACCTGCACCTCCACGTGGCGCGGGTGCTCGAGGAATTTCTCCATGTAGACGGTGCCGTCGCCGAAGGCCGAGTGGGCCTCGGTGCGCGTCACCGTGACCGCCGAGAGCAGGTGCGCCTCGGTGTGCACCACGCGCATGCCGCGCCCGCCGCCGCCGGCAGCGGCCTTGATGATCACCGGATAGCCGATGCGTCGTGCGGTGGCGACGATGTCCCCCTCGTCGTCGCCCAGCGGGCCGTCGGAGCCGGGCACCGTGGGCACGCCGGCCTTCTTCATGGCCTCGATGGCGCTTACCTTGTCGCCCATCAGGCGAATGGTCTCGGCCTGGGGGCCGATGAACACGAAGCCCGAGCGCTCCACCTGCTCGGCGAAGTTGGCGTTCTCGGAGAGAAAGCCGTAGCCGGGGTGGATGGCGCTGGAGTCGGTGACCTCCGCAGCGCTGATCAACGAGGGGATATTGAGATAGGACTGGGCCGAGGGCGCCGGTCCGATGCAGACCGCTTCGTCGGCGAGGCGCACGTGCATCAGTTCGCGGTCGGCCTTGGAGTGCACCGCGACCGTCTTGATGCCCAGTTCCTTGCAGGCCCGCAGGATGCGCAGGGCGATCTCGCCGCGGTTGGCGATGAGTACCTTGTCCAGCATGATGGATCCGCCCGTGTCGATGGTGTCAAGAAATGATGAGGAGCGGCTGGTCGAACTCGACCGGTTCGCCATCCTCGGCCAGGACCGCCTCGATCACGCCGTCGTGATCGGCCTCGATCTGGTTCATCATCTTCATGGCCTCGACGATGCAGACCGTCTCGCCCTTCTTGACGCTCTGGCCCACTTCCACGAAGGGCTTGGCGCCGGGTGCCGGGCTGCGATAGAAGGTGCCGACCATGGGCGAGTTCAGGGAATGGCCCTGGGGTTCGGCGGGCGCTTCGCGCTCCGGCTCGGCCGTCGGGGTCGCAGCAGGCTGGGTGGCGGGCTGGGTCGCGACGGCCGGCTGCGGCATGGTGGCCGGCGGCCAGCTCACGCCATTGGGGTGGCGGCTGATGCGTACCGACTCCTCGCCTTCCTGGATCTCGATTTCACTGATGTTGGATTCTTCGAGTAGCTCGATCAGCTTCTTGACCTTGCGGATATCCATGGCTCTGTCTCGATCGGTGGGTAGATGTCGGTGCTCCCGGGCGCTGTTAACCCGTGCCGGCTTTGGATAGATCGCAGCAAGATGTCGCATATTGCCTGCGCTATCGGCCGTGTTGAGCGTTTCGGCGGAGTTTGCCTAAAATCCGCGATGATGTCCAGCCGTACCCGAACGCTGTTCGTCACGGCTGGCCGGAAGCGCGAAGGTGGCTCAGCTCTGGCGCGTCGGCAGGGCGCCCAGCACGTCGTCGAGATGGCGGGCGAGCTCCGCGGCGTCCACCTCGCCCTGGATGCGCGCCTCGCGCAGCTCCTCGCCGTCGGCGAAGAACAGCAGGCTCGGCGGGCCGAACAGCTCGAAGCGGTCGAGCAGGGCGCGCCGCGTGGCGTCGGTTTGCGTAACGTCGAGGTTGATGCGCGCGAAGGCGGTGAGCGTCTCGGCGACGCGGGGGTCGGGATAGACCCGGCGCTCGAGCTGCTTGCAGGAGATGCACCAGTCGGCGGTGACGTGCACGAAGGCCGGGCGCCCCCCGTCGGCGGCGTCTGCCAGCGCCGCTTCCAGGCCGGCCAGGGTGTCGACGGTGGTAACGGGTTGTGCCTGGGGCGTCGCTCCGCCCGGAGCGGCCAGTGGCGCCAGTGGGCGCAGCGGATCGCTGGCGCCGCTGGCCGCTCCCAGCACCAGGGCGACGCCCCAGGCGAGCAGCAACAGCCCCGCAGCCTGGCGCACACGCGGCCACCCCTGCCCCTGGTTAAGGGTGAGGGCCCCCAGGGCCAGAGCGCTGCCGATGGCCAGGGCGGCCCACAGCAGCAGCGCCGCCGGGGCGGGAATCAGGCGTTCGACGAGCCAGATGGCCACGCCCAGCAGCAGGATGCCGAATGCCACCTTGACTCCGTTCATCCAGGCGCCGCTGCGTGGCAGGGCCGTGGCGCCGAAGGTGCCCACCAGCAGCAGCGGCACACCCATGCCCAGGGCCAGAGCGAGCAGAGCCGCGCCGCCCATCAGGGCATCGCCGGTGGTGGAGATGAATACCAGGGCACCGGCCAGCGGCGCCGAAACGCAGGGCGAGACCACCAGTACGGAGAGTGCGCCGGCCAGCGCCAGGCCGCCCGGGCCGCTGCGCTGGGCGCGCGCCTGCCAGCGCTCGATGCGGCCCGCCAGGCGCGGCGGCAGGCGCAGGTCGAAGGTGCCGAACATGGCCAGGGCGAAGAGTGCGAAGAGAACGGCGAAGGTGATCAGCACCGGCGCGGACTGCAGGCGTGCCTGGAGGTTGAGGCCGGCGCCAAACAGCCCCATCAGCACCCCGACCACGGCGTAGGTGGCGGCCATGCCGCCCACGTAGCTGGCCGACAGGGCGAAGGCGCGCGGTCGGCTGGGGTTCTGGCCGACGATGATCGACGACAGGATGGGTACCATGGGCAGCACACAGGGCGTGAAGGTGAGCCCCAGCCCGGCCAGGAAGAAGAGGCCCAGCGCCAGCGGCAGGCTCGCCTGGCGCATCAGGCTGCTGAAGCGGCCATCCTCGCTGCGCGTCGTGAAGGCGTCGCCGTCGCCCGCCCCGGCGCTGCTCGCAGCAGCCGGGTCGCCACCGGCGCCGCTGCGCCAGCCGACGAAGGCCGCGGGCATCTCGCTCTCGGGAGCCTGCAGGTCGACGGTTTCCGGCGGGTAGCACAGCCCGGCATCGGCACAGCCCTGGAAGCTGACGCGAATCGCCAGCGGGCCCTGGGCGCTGCCCTCGATGGGAGCCTCGAAGACGACGCGCTCGTAGAAGACATAGACCTCGCCGAGAAACTCGTCCTCCTTGTACTCCCCCGGCGGCACCTCGGGGTCGCCCAGCACGAGATCGCCGGCGGCGCTTTCCACCCCCAGCCGGTGGCGGTAGAGGTAGTAGCCCTCGGCGTTCTCGAAGCCGATGTAGAGGGTCTCGCCGTCGTGCCAGGCGCTGGGCTGGAAGGCCTCCATGACCGGCAGGAATTCCTTGTCGTCCGAGGAGCCGAACCACTGCGCCTGGGCGACCAGCGGGAGCAGCAGCAGGAGCCAGGCGGCCAGACAGCGAAGCGAGCGTGAAAGGGTCAAGGCAAAGGATCCTTTTCCGAAGCGGGTCGGTGCGGCTGTAGGACCGGCGGCTCTCGGGGGAGTTCCGGCCGGCAGCTCGCACGTTGCGTGCTAGGATAACGCAGGTTGGCAACGCTGTTGACCGACGGGGCGGACGGGGTCGCTGCGCCACATTGTCGCGCCGCCACGCTACCGTCATGACTCACCGGCACAGGGAAGAGACGACATGGCATTCCTGAAGCGCGACGCCGGACGCCCGCGCAGTCGCGCGGACGTTCTCGAACGGCCCGATTATGGCTGGATCTGGAAACCCCTGCTTGCCCTGGCGGGGATCTACCTGGTGGTGGTGCTGGCGCTGGGTGTGTGGTGGAGTCGCGCGCCGGCCCCCTTCGACGTGGAACGGGCCACCGCCGCCCAGCGGGGGGCGGTGGCCGAGTCGGGTGGCCAGGCCGCCACCTCGCCGGCGGCCCGCGGCGCCGTCACCGTGGCGACTCTGATGACCACCCTCGACACCCTGCTGGACAAGCCGGGCGGCTTCCTGCGCAATGACGTGGCGCCCCCCGGGGTGTGGCTGGACAACATGCCGGCCTGGGAGTACGGCGTGCTGGGTCAACTGCGCGAGCTGGCCGGCGCGCTGCCGCCGCTCGCCGACGGCGAGGCCGCGTCCCTCCAGGCGGCGCATGCGGCGCTGATGCACGACAGTCGCGACTGGGCACTGCCCGGCACCGAGGAGCAGCTGGCAGCAGCGCGGGCGGCGCTGGGTGAGCACCTGGCGGGCCTGGGGGCCGACGAAGGGGCTTTCACGGCGGCCGGCGACGGCCTGGCACACTGGCTGGACGGGGTGACCGGCCGCCTCGACGCCCTGGCACAGCGTCTGTCGGCGAGCGCCGGCAGCCGTGAAGCCGTACGCCTGGGGGTGGATGTCGAGGCGCTGCCCGAGCCCACGCCCTGGCACCGAGTCGACGACATCTTCTTCGAGGCGCGGGGCAGCGGCTGGGCGCTCATCCACCTGCTGGAAGGGGTGCGCCGGGATCACGCCGACGTGATCGCGGCGGCAGGGGCCACCGAGCGCTGGGATCGGCTGCTGGTGGTGCTCGAGCGCACCCAGCGACGCCTGTGGAGCCCGGTGGTGCTCAACGGCTCGGGGTTCGGGGTCTTCGCTAATCACTCGCTGGTCATGGCCAACTACCTGCTGCATGCCCGCGACCTGACCGGTACCCTGGCCGGCGCGCTGGAGGGGCAGAGCGTCGAGGCGAGCGATGCGGAGACCACCGTTGCGCCGGAGGCATCGCCGGCGCCGGCCACCAACGACGACGGGCCGTCCGAAGACGGCCCGTCGGGCGAGGCGTAGGCCGAGAATCAGGCCTTTTCGTGGGCGGCTACGGCCTTCTCGATCGCCTTGCGGGCGGCCTCGGCGCCTTCCCAGGATTCCACCTTGACCCACTTGCCCTTCTCGAGATCCTTGTAGTTCTCGAAGAAGTGGGCGATCTGCTGGCGCAGCAGTTCCGGCAGGTCGGTGACTTCCTGAACCTCGTCATAGAGGGTGGTGAGCTTG
The DNA here is from genome assembly GCF_010994375.1 of Halomonas sp. NO4. Lineage (GTDB taxonomy): Bacteria > Pseudomonadota > Gammaproteobacteria > Pseudomonadales > Halomonadaceae > Halomonas. The sequence goes on along the minus strand of NZ_WHMA01000027.1, from coordinate 21,466 downwards.
GCGTGGGGCACGCAGACCAGCTTGGCGTCCTCGCCGGCCTCGTCGGTCATGTTGAGGATCCCCACCGGGCGGGCGCGGATGATGCTGCCGGGCTGGACCGGATAGGGCGTCACCACCAGGGCGTCCAGGGGGTCGCCATCGTCGGCCAGGGTGTGGGGAATGAAGCCGTAGTTGGCCGGGTAGAACATCGGCGTGGCCATGAAGCGGTCGACCAGCAGGGCGCCCATCTCTTTGTCGATCTCGTACTTGACCGGCGCGTGGTTGGCGGGGATCTCGATCGCTACATTGACGTCGTTGGGAAGGTCCTTGCCGGCAGGGATGTTGTCGAAGTTCATCGTCGCTTCCTTGGTTGGCGGAAATGCGGAGTGGCCGAAATGCCGCGAATTATACGGAGCCGCCCCGGCGATTACCAATGCGACCATAGGGGCGGCTTGGGCTTTGGTTGACGGGTCGGGCGAGGCGCAAGCGTGTATGATGGCCGGCGCGGGCGAGCGGTTGTGGCGCCCGTCCATCAGGGACTACCGGACTCTCAGGAGCACGACTTGTCATCGACCCAGCTGTCACTGAGTATCGGGCAGGCGTTCGTCGCCCCGGAACGGCGCCACCATCGCAGCTCCATGTCGGTGCGCCTTCCCGATGAGGCGGCGCTGCTCGCGGCCAAGGGCGCCTGTGCGGTGATCAGCGACACCAGCTCGCGCAACGCCATCGCCAAGCAGGCGGGTGACCTGAGCGTGCGCGGCTTTCTCGCCGACTATTTTTCCACCCCGGATCACTGGGACGTCAAGACCTCCGCCACTCGGGTACTGCGGGCCCTCAACGCCTGGTGCTACAGCCAGAGCCACTACGTGGAGAACGGCAGTTTCGTGGCGGCACTCTCGGCCGTGGTCTTCCGTGCCCAGGAGGCCCACCTCTTCCACATGGGCGACACCCTGGTGTTCCGCCTGCGCGGGGCCGAGTTCGAGCAGCTCAGCCGCGACCATGTCTCCGACCTGGGAGGCTACCGCTACCCGTCGCGGGCGCTGGGGCTCGACGGCAGCATCGACATCGACTATCTGCGCCTGCCGCTCAAGCAGGGCGATATCTTCCTGTTCACCACCCAGGCAGTTCGCGGCACCCTGATGCCGTCGGACTACGTGCAGCTGATCCGGCAGGACGCCAGCGACCTCAATGCCGCCTGCGAGCGCCTGGCCCAGGCCGCGCGCGAGCGGGCCCAGGCGCGCGGCTATGGCGCCGACCAGTTCTGCTTCCAACTGGTGCGCATCGATGCCCTGCCCGAGGCGGAACAGGACCATCCCGGCAAGGTCTACGGCGACCTGCCGATCCCTCCTGAGCTGGCGGTGGGCGAGCGACTCGATGGCCTGGAAGTGCAGGAGGTGCTGTCGCGCACGGCGCAATCGCGCGTCTACCGGGTGCGCGATGTTCGCACCGAGCGAGAAATGGTCATGAAGGCACCCAGCCCCGAGCTCTCCAACCGCAACGCCTACCTGGAGCACTTCCTGCTCCAGCAGTGGGTCGTCGAGCGGGTCAAGTCGCCCTTCGTGGTGCGGGTGATGGAGCCATCGCGGCCGCGCCGCTACCTCTACTACCTGATGGCTTACGTCGAGGGCGAGACGCTCGCCGACTGGGCGCGCCGTCATCCCCAGGCGAGCCTCTCGCAGCGTCTCGACATTGCCGTGCAGCTGGGCAAGGCGGTCCAGGCCCTGCACCACCGCGATCTGCTGCACCAGCGCATCCAGCCCGACAACGTGTTGATAGACACCCACGGGCAGGTGGTACTCACCGATTTCAGCGCCTGCCATATGCGCGACCTGGACGGTCACCGCCGCTCCCGCGAGCTGGCCCGCCAGGTGGGGCTCTCCGAGCACAGCGCCCCCGAGTACGCCCTCGACGACAGCGTGGGTCGGCGCAGCGACCAGTACGCGCTGGCCTCGACCGTCTACTGGCTGCTCACCGGCGAGCTGCCCTATGCCTTGGCGCCCAGCCAGCTGCGTAGCCATACCGACCTGGAGCAGCTGGTCTATCGCAGTGCCCGCACCCTCAACCCCGAGGTCACCCCGGCGCTCGATGACACCCTGCGCCGGGCGCTGGATCCGCAGCGCTCGCTGCGCTTCCGGCGCCTTTCCGAGCTGCTCTATGCGCTGCGCCACCACAACGACCGGCCCGCTGCATCGCGTCGCCAGCGGCTGGGCGATCCGGCCAGCTTCTGGCAGGGCGTGGCCGGGCTACTGCTGCTGCTGCTGGTGCTCTCCTGGCTGCTGCGCTGACGCACTTCGGGCGAAGGGCAGGGTTCGAGAGACAAGGTTCGGGGAACGAGGTTCGAGGGTCCTCGCCCCTTGTTCCTCGCGCCTTGATCCTTAAATGGTGAATTCGGGCAGCTTGCGTTCGACCTTGTGCCTGGCGAGGCGTGCGACCTTGGGCAGGCCGTTCTCGAAGGGGGGGAACTCCTCGCCGAGGATGAGCGGCGCAAGATAGGTGCGGCACGCCTCGGTGATGCCGAAGCCGTCCTCGCGGATGAAGTCGCGCGGCATGAACTTCTCGCGGTTGGCCACCTCGGCCAGCGGCGCGGCCTCGATGCGCCACTCGTAGGGGCTGTCGCTGATGCGCTTGATGGTGGGCATCATGGCGTTCTTGCCCTCGAGCGCCAGCTCCACGGCCTTCTCGCCGACGGCATAGGCCTGCTCCACGTCGGTCCTGGAAGCCAGGTGGCGCGCGGCGCGCTGCAGGTAGTCGGCCACGGCCCAGTGGTACTTGTAGCCCAGGTCCTGCTTGATCATGCCGGCGAGCGTCGGCGCCACGCCGCCCAGCTGGCGATGGCCGAAGGCGTCGGTGTTGCCGGAGTCGGCGAGGAAGGTGCCGTCCTCGTAGCGCGCCCCCTCGGAGACCACCACCACGCAGTAGCCGTACTGCTTCACGCACGCCTCGACCCGTGCCATCACCGCCTTTCGGTCGAAGGCTACCTCGGGGAAGATCACCAGGTGGGGCGGCTCGCCCTCGCCCTGGCCGGCCAGGGCGCCGGCGGCAGCGATCCAGCCGGCGTGACGGCCCATCACCTCGAGCACGAACACCTTGGTGGAGGTGGCGCACATGGAAGCGATGTCCAGCGAGGTCTCCAGGGTCGAAGTGGCGATGTACTTGGCCACGCTTCCGAAGCCCGGCGAGTTGTCGGTGATCGGGAGGTCGTTGTCCACGGTCTTGGGGACGTGAATGGCGGTCAGCGGATAGCCCAGCTTCTCGGAGAGCTGCGAGACCTTGAGGCAGGTATCGGCGCTGTCACCGCCACCGTTGTAGAAGAAGTAGCGGATGTCGTGGGCCTTGAACACCTCGATCAGACGCTCGTACTGGGTACGGTGGGTCTCGATGTCCTTGAGCTTGTAGCGGCAGGAGCCGAAGGCGCCGCCCGGTGTGTGGCGTAGCGCGGCGATGGTCTCGGGGGACTCCTGGCTGACGTCGATCAGCTCTTCGGTGAGGGCGCCGATGATGCCGTTGTGGCCGGCATACACCTTGCCGATGCGGTCGGAATGGCGTTGACAGGCCTCGATCACGCCGCAGGCGCTGGCATTGATCACGGCGGTGACACCGCCAGACTGGGCATAGAAGGCATTATGCGGGGCCATGGGGCTGCATGCTCCTGGATCGTGGGCGGGTTGGTAATCGGGCGTGGAAGTCTAGCGCAAAGCGCCCGGTGCTGCATCCGCTGGAGGGCCCCGGGGCAGCGTGCTAGGCTGCCGCTTCCGGATGGGCGGGCCGCGGCGGCCCGCCGCACAGGCAAGGGAGTCGAGGGCGGCATGCACCTGCACATTCTTGGGATCTGCGGCACCTTCATGGGGAGCCTGGCACTGCTGGCTCGCGAAGCGGGCTTCTCCGTCAGCGGCTCGGATGCCGGCGTCTACCCGCCCATGAGCACCCAGCTTGCCGAGGCGGGTATCGCCCTACACGACGGCTATTCGGCGGCCAACCTTGAGCCGCGACCGGACTTGGTGGTGATCGGCAACGCCCTGTCGCGAGGCAACCCCGAGGTGGAGGCGGTGCTCGATGCCGGGCTGCCCTATGTCTCCGGGCCGCAGTGGCTGGCCGAACGGGTGCTGCCCGGGCGGCGGGTGATCGCGGTGGCCGGCACCCACGGCAAGACCACCACAGCGAGCCTGGTCGCTTGGCTGCTGGAATCCGCGGGGCTCCGTCCCGGTTTTCTGATCGGCGGGGTGCCGCGCAACTTCGGCGTCTCGGCACGTCTCGGCGGGTCGGACGCGCCCTTCGTGGTGGAGGCCGACGAGTACGATACGGCCTTCTTCGACAAGCGCTCCAAGTTCGTCCACTACCGCCCCGAGATCGCCGTGCTGGGCAACCTGGAGTTCGACCACGCCGACATCTTCGACGACCTGGCCGCCATCGAGCGCCAGTTCCACCACTTGGTGCGCACCGTGCCCGGCAAGGGGCGGCTGCTGGTGGCCGATGGCGAGCCGGCCCTCGACCGGGTGCTGGCGATGGGCGCCTGGACGCCGGTGGAGCGTTTTGGCAGTGAACCCTCGAGCCCCTGGCGGCTCGAGCTGGAGCGCGACGATGCCTCGCGCTTCCGGGTCATTCACCAGACCGCGGAGGTCGACGAGGATGCCGTCGTCGACTGGCCGCTCACCGGCGCCTACAACGCCCGCAACGCCCTGGCGGCGCTGGCCGCGGCGCACGCCTGCGGGGTCGACCTGGCGCGCGGTGCGGCGGCGGTTTCCCGCTTCGAGACGCCACGGCGGCGCCAGGAGGTGCGCGGGGAGGTGGCCGGCATCCAGGTCATCGACGACTTCGCCCACCACCCCACCGCCATCGAAGCGACCCTCGAGGGACTGCGCGCGGCCACCGCCCGTGGTCGCCTGCTGGCGGTGATCGAGCCGCGCTCCAACACCATGCGCCAGGGTACGCTGCGCAGCCGACTGGCGGCGAGCGTGGCCGCCGCCGATGCCGCCTGGTGGTACCAGCCGGAAGGGCTCGACTGGTCGCTGGCGCCGGTGGTCGAGGCGAGCCCGATACCCACACGCCTCGAAGCGGACCTCGACGCCCTGGTGGCGGCGCTGGTCGCCGAGGCGCGACCGCTGGATCGCATCGTGGTGATGTCCAACGGCGGATTCGGTGGTATCCACGCCAAGCTGCTAGCGGCGCTGGAGGCGGCCCATGGTTGATCTCGCCTTCGGCCCCCCGGTGACGGTAGCGCTCACCGGGGCTTCCGGCGCCCAGTACGGCCTGCGCCTGATCGACGCCCTGGTGGCCGCCGACCGCGAGGTGTGGGTGATGGTCTCCAAGGCGGCGCTGCTGGTGATCGCCACCGAGACCGAGTCCGAGCTGCCGGCGCGACCGGCGCGGCTGGCCGAGGCGCTTACCGCCCGCAGCGGGGCGCGGCCGGGTCAGGTGCGCTGTTTCGGTCGCGAGGAGTGGATGGCCCCGGTGGCCTCGGGTTCCGGTGCGCCCACGGCGATGGTGATCTGCCCCTGTTCCACGGGCACGCTCTCGGCGGTGGCCACCGGCGCCAGCAACAACCTCATCGAGCGCGCCGCCGACGTGGCGCTCAAGGAGCGTCGTCAGCTGATCCTGGTGCCACGCGAGACGCCGCTGTCGGCGATTCATCTCGAGCACATGCTCGCCCTGACGCGCCTGGGCGCGGTGATCCTGCCCGCCGCACCGGGCTTCTACCACCAGCCGCGCTCGGTGGACGACCTCGTTGACTTCATCGTCGCGCGTATCCTCAACCAGCTGGGCATCGAGCATCGCCTGATGCCGCGCTGGGGGGAGTAGGCTCGCCGACGCCGGCTGCCGTCATGGCGGTGACATCCGGCGACGCCACCCTGAGTTTTCCGGGACAAGGGACTGCCACCATGCTCAAGCTGTCGCTGCTTTCGGTCTTCGTGCCGACCTTTCTGCTCGTTTCGCTCACCCCAGGCATGTGCATGACCCTGGCCATGGTGCTGGGCATGACCCAAGGCGTGCGTCGTACCCTGTGGATGATGGTCGGCGAACTGGTCGGCGTGGGGCTGGTGGCCGCGGCGGCCGGTGCCGGCGTCGCGGCCCTGATGCTGCGCCAGCCGGCACTCTTCGCGCTCTTCAAGTGGGTCGGCGGCGCCTATCTCGGCTATCTGGGCGTGATGATGTGGTGCTCGCGCGGGCGCATGGCCATTCCCTTGACGCTGGATCGCGACGCCGCGCTCGTCGCCCGGGGGCAGCTCGCCCTGCAAGGTTTCGTCACCGCCGTGGCCAACCCCAAGGGCTGGGCCTTCTTCGTCGCCCTGTTGCCGCCCTTCCTCGACGCCTCCCGGCCGTTGACCGGGCAGCTGGCGGCGCTGGTCACGGTGATCCTCTCCATCGAGTTCCTCGCCCTGCTGCTCTACGCCAGCGGGGGGCGCACCCTGCGCCGGCTGCTCGGCGAGAGCGGCAACGTGCGCCTGCTCAACCGCCTGGCCGGCACGCTGATGGTGGGGGTGGGCGTGTGGCTGGCCCTGGGGTGACGAGAGAGGGCTGAGAGGCGTCTCAGGCCGGCGGCAGCCACACCACCCGGATGCTGACCAGCAGCAGCGAGACGGCCAGCAGGGCGTGCCACGGGCAGGGCGCCAGCCGGGGATGGGGGCGGCGCTGCCAGGCGAGCTGGACCAGGGCGCACACCACCAGCCCCAGCAGGGCCCCGCCGACCAGATCGCTGAGCCAGTGCACGCCGATCGCCAGGCGCGACAGCGCCATGGGCACCACCAGGCCGATGGCGGCCCAGTAGGCCCAGAAGCGATGGCGGTGGGGCAGTTCGCGGGCCGTGAAGGCCGCCGCCGTGCCCAGCAGCACCACGGCCGTGGACGTGTGGGCGCTGGGGTAGGCGAGCGAGTCGACCAGGTGCTCGGGCGCCATGGGGCGTGCGCGACCGATCAGGGCCTTGCCCAGGACGTTGAGCAAGGCAATGCCGCCCAGGGCCGCGGCCAGGTGGCCCAGTGCCGCCCGGTGGCGGCGGGCCAGCAGCCACAGCGCCCAGGGCAGGGTAAGGGTCAGGATGCCGTAGAGATCGCCGACGCGTGCCAATATTTCGCCCATTGCGCGGAGCCAGGGGGTGTCCAGGGCGGCGAACAGGGCCTGTACCGCCCGGTCCATCTCCAGAGGGCCGTCGTGGTGGATGACGGCGATGGTCCAGCCCGAGAACCCGCCCAGGGCGAGGATCAGCAGCAGCCAGGTGCCGAGGGGAACCTCGCCCTGTTCGCTCTGCCCCAGCCACAGGCGGCGCAGCAGCGCCGAGCGGCGCGCCCCACGAAGCATCAGCGCGTAGAGCCGGCCGCTGCGGCTCACCTCCTGGCGCAGCCAGGAGAAGGCCACCGCGAGCGCCACCACGACGATCCCCAGCACGATCAGCCAGCGTTCCAGCCCCGGGGGCAGGTCGAGGCGCTGTTGCCAGGCCTGGCCCAGCAGGTAGCCGGGCAGCACGTAGGCCGGCGCCCACAGCGCCGCCGAGGCGAGGTTGGCCCAGGTGAAGGTGCGCGGCGGCATGTGCAGCATGCCGGCGATCAGCGGGATGATCGGGCGCACCGGGCCGACGAAGCGGCCCAGGAACACCGACAGGGTGCCGTAGCGCTGGAAGAAGCGGGCGCCCTGGGCAAGCCACTCCGGGTGGCGCGAGAAGGGCCAGCGCTGGGTCACACGCTCGCGCAGGGTATAGCCCAAGGCGAAGCTCACCCCGTCGCCGATGACGGCCCCGGCGAAGGCGGCCAGCAGCACGGCGGGAATCGCCAGCTCCTGGTGGCCGGCCAGCGATGCCGCGGCAGTGATCAACAATACGCCGGGCACCAGCAGTCCCACCATGGCCAGCGACTCGACCATGGCGATCACGGCGATGATCAGCAGCAGCGTGCCTGGGGCGGGGGTCAGCTGGTAGAGGGTGGCAGTGAGGCTCAAGCGGCGGCTCCGGTGGGGTAGCTCCAGTGGACAGGTGGGAACTCAGGCTTACTGCGCTTCCAGCCGGCGCGTGAACTCGAGCAGGCGGCGATGCAGTCGCTGCCAGCTCTCGCCGGGAAGGCGTTGGCACAGCCCCATGTGCGTGCGCAGCGGCCCGGTGTCGAGCAGCACCACCGGCTCGAGGGCCTGCAGGATGCGCTGCTGCACGAGCTGCGCGCCGCTCTCGCTGGTATCGGGAAGGACCAGCCAGAAGGTGGCGGGGGTCTGGCGCCCCAGGAAGTCGTGGCGACGCGAGCAGCGGCTCACCTCGCGGCACAGGGTGTCGAGCAGTGCCTGGCGGGCACGGTTGCCGAACTGTTCGCTGGCCATCTCCACCTGGGGCAAGTGGATCACCAGGATCGCCAGGGGCTGGTGCAGCAGCTCGGTGCGCTGGAACTCGCTTGCCAGGTGGGCGTGGAGGCCCTCGCGGGAGAGCGCCTGGCAGTCAGCGTCGCGGGGGTCGGTGGCCAGCAGCAGCGCGCGCTGGCGGCGCTGTTCCCAGAGCGCGAGCGGGACCAGGGTCATGGCCGCCAGGTAGCTCAGCGTCAGGTCGCCGTCCAGGGGCTCGCCGCTGAGCAGCAGCCAGGCCGGGGCCATGACCGCATTGAGCAGCAGTGCCGGCGCCAGGGGCAGGAGCAGCACCGGCAGTACCGGCGCGAGGCCGACCCACAGGCTGGCGGAGGTTTCCAGCCAGGGCAGTTCCATGGCCAGCAGCAGATAGCCGGCGATCAGGGTCAGGTAGGCGGGAATGCGCGGCCGATTGGCCACCGTCAGGCGCAGTACGGCGGCCACCACCAGCAGCAGGGCCAGCAGGGTGGGCAGCAGGATGCGTGCGTAGTGGCCCATTAGGTAGTGCCAGGCCGCATAGCCGGCCAGCAGCAGCGCGCCGGCGACGTAGGCGAGGGCGAAACGCCCGGCGGTGGTGGGGATGCCGTCAGCCATGCGTGAGCTCCCTGTCACCGGTGAGGAGCTGGTGTGGGAAGTCGCTGGCCGGGATGTCCAGGGCGTCGGTTGCCGACAGCGGCACGAAGCGCACCCGTCGCGGCGCCGGCAGGTCGGCCAGCAGCGCGTTGCGGCGCTGTTCGGCCTGAGCGGCATCGCGGCTGAGCAGCAGGGCGGCCAGGGTGCGCGAGTCCAGTCGGTAGCAGTTCTCGAACTCGTGCAGCTGGTGACACAGCGCCCTTGCCGTGGTCCAAAGTTGATGACGAGGCACCGAGAGCAGCAGCAGTTCGCCATGGACACCCTCCCGCTGGCAACGGGCCTGTTCGCGCGACAGATCCGCTTGCAGCTGGTGGGCCGGCCACAGCGGGAGGCCCGGTACCAGGCGCACCCGCTGGCGGACGACCAACTGCTGCGGCTGGCGGCGACGCGCGATGGCCATGGCCGCCAGCACGCCCAGGGCCAGGGCGGCGAAGAGCCCTTGGGCTGGGCCCAGCAGCGGATAGAGGGCCCACCAGGAGAGCGTGGCCAGCAGCAGGTTGATGACCAGCGTCCAGGCCGGCTGGGGCAGCAGCAGCGTGGCCGGCCACAGCCACAGCCATAGTGCGTAACGCTCCGGTGCCGTCCACAGCAGCCCGGCCAGGAGCAGGCCGGGCATCAGCTGCCAGGGCAGCAGGGGAGGGCGGCGGTGGCTGAACTCCAGCAGCACCGCCGTGACCGCTAGCCAGACGACCCCCAGCCACAGCAGCAGCGCCCCGGGCAGCTGAGGCTGGCGGGGGGCGAGGAGTGCCAGCAGGAGGGCTCCGGCCAGCAGATTGAGGCGCATCAGCCCGACTTTGTACTTGCTTTGCATGGTGCCTTACTATGAATGATCCCGCCGATGAACAATCTGGCCACAGTATAACGACCGAAGCGCACTTGGTGCTTGATCCAGGCCGGGTGCTTGATCCAGGAGAGTCACAACCGCATGTCAGATCTCGCTTCCCGAACCCAAGGCAACGTCGCCGAGGGCGACGTCGCCGCCTACATGACCCGCCTTGGGCAGGCCGCCCGCGGTGCGGCCGCCCAGATGCGTCGTGCACCGACCGCTGCCAAGAACGCCGCCCTGCAGGCCATGGCGGCGCGGCTCGACCAGGGGCGAGCTGAGGTGCTCGCTGCCAATGCTCGCGACCTCGAGCGGGGCCGCGTGGATGGGCTGGCGCCGCCGCTGCTCGATCGCCTGGCCCTCGATGATGCCCGCCTCGATGCCATGGTGGAAGGGTTGCGCCAGGTGGCCTCGCTGCCTGACCCGGTCGGTGAGATCGATGCCCTGCGCGCGCGTCCCAGCGGTATCCAGGTCGGCCAGATGCGCGTGCCGCTGGGCGTGATCGGCATCATCTACGAATCACGGCCCAACGTCACCCTCGAGGCGGCGAGCCTGTGTCTCAAGTCAGGCAATGCGGCGATCCTGCGCGGCGGCTCCGAGGCGCGCGACTCCAATGCCGCCATCGCCGCCTGTATCACCGCCGGGCTCACCGAGGCCGGGCTGCCGGAGGCTGCCGTCCAGGTGGTGGCGACCACCGACCGTGCCGCCGTGGGCCAGCTGATCGCCATGCCCGAGTACGTCGACGTGATCATCCCGCGGGGCGGCAAGTCGCTCATCGAGCGCATTTCCCGGGAGGCACGGGTGCCGGTGATCAAGCACCTCGACGGGGTCTGCCACGTCTACGTCGACGCCAGCGCCGATCTCGACAAGGCGCTGGCCATCGCGGTGAACGCCAAGACCCATCGCTACGGCACCTGCAACACCATGGAGACGCTGCTCGTCGATGCCCCCCTGGCCGAGACGCTGCTGCCGCGCCTGGCCGCCCGCTATGCCGAGCATGGGGTCGAGCTGCGCGGCTGCGAGCGCACCCGGGCGATCCTCCCCGACTGCGTGGCGGCCGCGGAGAGCGACTGGGGCACCGAGTACCTCGCGCCGGTGCTGGCCATCCGTGTGGTGGACGGCATCGAGGTCGCCATCGACCATATCGAGCGCTACGGCTCCCACCACACCGATGCCATCGTCACCGAGAACTACAGCCTGGCACGGCGCTTCATGGCCGAGGTCGACTCCAGTTCGGTGATCGTCAATGCCTCGACCCGCTTCGCCGACGGCTTCGAGTATGGCCTCGGCGCCGAGATCGGCATCTCTACCGATAAGCTGCACGCCCGCGGCCCGGTGGGCCTCGAGGGGCTGACCACCCGCAAGTACGTGGTGCTGGGCGACGGCCAGGTGCGCCAGTGAGCGAGCATCGGGCCATGGCGCTGCCGGCGCGCGGCGCGGACGACCCGCCGCGCATCGCCATGCTGGGCGGCACCTTCGACCCGGTCCATCTGGGCCATCTGCGCAGCGCCGTGGAACTGAGCGAGGCGCTGGCGCTGGATCGGGTACACCTGGTACCTGCCGCCATGCCGCCGCTGCGTGGTGAGCCGCAGGTGTCGCCAGAGGAGCGGCTCGCCTTGCTGCGCTTGGGCATCGGTGACACCCCGGGGCTGGTTGCCGACCCGCGGGAGCTGGCGCGCGAGGGGCCCTCCTACAGCGCCGATACCCTGGCCAGCCTGCGCGACGAGGTGGGTGATGCGGCGCGACTGGTGATGGCGCTGGGTCACGACGCCTTCCTGCGCCTGGCCGACTGGCACGACCCCGCACGGCTCTTCGAGCTGGCCCATGTCGTGGTGATCGAGCGTCCCGACCACGAAGCTCCGCTGCCTGCGGCGCTTGAGTCGCTGATCCGCGGCCGCGAGGTGGGCGACGCTGACGCCCTGATGGCCCGGCCGTCGGGGCGCCTGCTGCGCCTCGCCCTGCCCACGCGCATGGCGATTGCCGCCACCACGCTGCGCCGACGTCTGGCCGAGGGGCGCAGCGTGCGCTACCTGGTGCCGGCGGCGGTGGAGGCACGGATTCTCGATCTTGGCCTTTATCGGTCGCATTGAGCGCTGCCAGTGACCCGGCGAGGCGTTACAATGGACGCCGACCCGGACTTCCCATCGACGAGGGGCTATGCACAACCATTCGCACACCACGGATTCCCTGAAGGCACTGGTACTGGAGGCGCTGGACTCGCTCAAGGCCAAGGATGTGGCCACCCTGGACGTCTCCACGCTGACCAGCGTCACCGATGTGATGGTCGTAGCCAGTGGCACTTCCACCCGCCACGTGTCGGCACTCGCCGAGCGGGTCATTCAGGACGTCAAGGAGCACGGCGTGCAGCCGCTTGGCATCGAGGGCAAGGCCGGCGCCGACTGGGTGTTGGTCGACCTCGGGGATCTGGTGGTGCACGTGATGCTCGCCGAGACCCGCCAGCTCTACGACCTCGAGCGCCTGTGGGCCGACCTGCCCAGTGATGTCGACTTCGGCGGGAGGCAGGGCGGCGCATGAAGGTCCGCCTGCTGGCGGTGGGAACGCGCATGCCTGCCTGGGTCACCGAGGGCGTCGAGACGTACCGCAAGCGCCTGCCGCGGGATTTCGCCCTGGACGTCGAGGAGATCGCGCCGGGCGCGCGGGGCAAGAACGCCGACGTGGCCAAGGCCGTGGCTCTGGAGGGGCGCCGGATTCGCGAACGCCTGCGCGGTGACGAGATCCGGGTGGCCCTCGAGGTGGGCGGCCAGGCGTGGAGCACCGAGCGCCTGGCCCGCGAGGCCGAGGGCTGGCGCCTCGAGGGGCGTGACGTGGCGCTGCTGGTGGGCGGCCCCGACGGGCTGGAGCCGGCGCTCTCGACCTCGGCCGACCGGCGCTGGTCGCTCTCGGCGTTGACGCTGCCCCATCCCCTGGTGCGGGTCATCGTCGCCGAGCAGCTCTATCGAGCCTGGACGCTGCTGGTGGGCCATCCCTATCATCGCTGACCCTCCCTGGCACCGCTGTGTTAGCGGTACTTTCGAAACGACTGCTCGAGGTTTCTAGCCGGCATGCGTCTTCGCCGTGACACCCTCAAGAATCCCCAGCAGGAGCTGCGCATCTTTCGTGCCCGCTCCCTGCTGGCGGCGCTGCTGGTGGTAACCATGACCGGCCTGCTGATGGGGCGGCTCGGTTACCTGCAGGTGGTCCAGCACGAGGTCTATACCACGCGTTCGGAAAAGAATCGCGTGCGCGTGGAGCCGCTGCCGCCCACCCGCGGATTGATCCAGGATCGCAACGGCGTGCTGCTCGCCGAGAATCGCCCCACCTATAACCTGATGCTGATTCGCGAACGCGTCGATGATCTCGAGGCCACCCTGGCGCGCCTGGAAGCGCTGCTGGCGCTGTCGGAGGAGGAGGCCGAGGCGTTCCGCGTTCGCGCCGGCCAGCGTCAGCGACCCTTCCAGCCGGCACTGCTGATGAGCGACCTCGACGAGGATCAGATCGCCCGCCTGGCGGTCAATCGCCACCGTCTGCCCGGCGTCGAGGTGGAGGCGCAGCTGCTGCGCTACTATCCGGATGCCGAGATCATGGCCCATGCCTTGGGCTACGTGGGGCGAATCAATGCCGACGAGCTCGAGACCCTGGATGCCGGTCGCTATGCCGGCACCCATTTCATCGGCAAGACCGGCGTGGAGCGCTTCTACGAGGACGTACTGCACGGCCAGGCGGGGCTGCGCAAGGTGGAGACCAACGCCCGGGGGCGGGTGCTGCGCGAGCTGGGGCGCACCGCGCCCGTGCCGGGCAAGGATCTGACCCTGACCCTCGACAAGGAACTCCAGACGCTCGCCTACGAACTGCTCGAGGGGCGCCGCGGCTCCATCGTCGCCATTGCGCCCAAGAGCGGCGACATCCTGGCCATGGTCTCGGCCCCCGGCTTCGACAGCAACCAGTTCGTCACCGGGATCGACGTGGCCTCCTACCGCGGCCTGCAGGAAGACCTGGACCTGCCGCTGTTCAACCGGGCGATTCGCGGCCACTATCCCCCGGGGTCGACGATCAAGCCGTTCCTGGCGATGGCCGGGCTGGCCGAGGGCGCGATCACCCCGGAAAAGACCATCTACGACCCCGGCTACTACCAGCTGCCCAACGACTCCCGGCGCTATCGCAACTGGCTGCGCTGGGGGCATGGTCGCGTCGACCTGGAGCGCTCCATCGCCGTCTCCAACAACACCTACTACTACTCCCTGGCCCACGACCTGGGAATCGACAGCCTGCACGCGCGCATGAGTGCGCTGGGGTTCGGTCAGCGGGTGGCCCATGACGTCTATGGCGAGAGCGGGGGGCTCATGCCCTCCCGCGAGTGGAAGCGCGGCCGCTTCGGCCAGTCCTGGTACCCGGGTGAGACGCTCTCGGTGGGCATCGGGCAGGGCTACTGGCAGGTCACACCGCTGCAGCTGGCCACCGCCACCGCTGTGCTCGCCAATCGCGGCGAGTGGGTCAAGCCACGCCTGGCCCGGCGTATCGGCGACGAGCCGGTGCCCCGCGAGCTGCCCGAGACCCCGCCCGACATCGTCGTGGAGAACGACGCCTGGTGGGATCGCATCTTCTCCGGCATGGAGAAGGTCATCAGTGGCCATGAGGGCACCGCCCGGCGCACCGGTGAGGGGCTGCAGTACCGCATGGGCGGCAAGTCGGGTACGGCCCAGGTCTTCTCGCTGGGCAAGGATCAGCGTTACAACGCCGAGGAGCTTGCCGAGCGGCTGCGGGACCACGCCTTGTTCATGGCCTTTGCTCCGCTGGAGGACCCCGAGATCGCCGTGGCGGTCATCGTCGAGAACGCCGGTGGCGGCAGTACCCATGCCGCTCACCTGGCCCGGGCCATGACCGATGCCTGGCTGCTCGACGAGGAGGCGCAGCCCGATGTGGATACGCTGCGGGAGACGCTGGAAACCGATGACGGTAGCGTGGCGGGGAACTGACCCATGACGATGACCTCCTGGACCCAACGCCTGCGCGGCCACCCCGTGCGCCCGCCCAGTAGCGGCATGACGCGGCGCAAGAGCCTGTGGGAGCGAGTCCACCTCGATCCCTGGCTGCTGCTGTTGCTGCTTGTGCTGATGACCGCGGGCCTGGGCGTGCTCTACAGCGCCAGCGGCCAGCGTATCGATGTGGTGATCGCCCAAGGTATCCGCTTTCTGGTGGCGCTGGGCGGGCTGCTGGTGCTGGCGCAACTCTTGCCGGCGACGCTGCTGCGCTGGACCCCTCTGGCCTATGGCGCTGGCCTGCTGATGCTGATCGCGGTCGAGCTGGTGGGCGACATGGGGATGGGCGCGCAGCGCTGGCTGGTGATTCCGGGGGTGATCCGTTTCCAGCCGTCGGAGCTGATGAAGCTCGCCATGCCGATGATGGTCGCCGCCTGGCTGAGCCGTCACGAGTTGCCGCCGCGCCTGCGTGACCTGGCGGTGTGTGCTCTCATCATCGCGCTGCCAGTGCTGCTGATCGCCCGGCAGCCCGATCTGGGCACCTCACTGCTGGTGGGGGCGGCCGGCGTCTTCGTGGTGCTTCTGGCGGGGCTCTCCTGGCGCTTCATCGTTGCCCTGGCCGCGATGGCAGCGGCGGCGCTGCCGCTGTTGTGGATGAACCTGCATAACTACCAGCGACAGCGGGTGCTGACCTTCCTCAATCCCGACAGCGACCCGCTGGGGTCGGGCTGGAACATCATCCAGTCGACCACGGCCATCGGCAGCGGCGGGGTGTGGGGCAAGGGCTGGCTGCAGGGCACGCAGTCGCAGCTGGAGTTCCTCCCCGAGCGCCATACCGATTTCATCGTCGCGGTGCTCGGCGAAGAGTTTGGCCTGGTCGGCATGCTCGCCGTGCTGCTGCTCTATCTGCTGATCATCTTGCGGGGCCTGTGGCTGGCCGCCAAGGCCCACGACACCTTCGGACGGCTGCTGGGCGGGGCCATCATCCTCACCTTCTTCCTCTATGTGTTCGTCAACGTGGGCATGGTCAGCGGCATTCTGCCGGTGGTCGGTGTGCCGCTGCCGCTGGTGAGCTATGGCGGCACCTCCAGCGTGACCTTGCTGGCGGGTTTCGGTATTCTCATGGCCATTCATGGCCACCGTCGTTTCCTGCCGCGCTAGGGTAGAGCAGCGAAAAGGTCGTTTTCCGGGAGTGGCAAGCACATGATGCCAGCGGGCAGATGGAGTAAGGGCGTCGCCGGCGGCGCGATGATCGTGGCCCTGTGGGGCAGTTCGACCGCGCTGGGGGCCGGGGAGTACGATCCGGCCACCCACGCGGACGCCCAGGCCCTGGTCGAGGAGCTCGGCGAGGGAGGCCTCGCGCGTGACTGGGCCGCCTCGGCACTGCGCGAAGCGACCTTCCGGCCGGGCGTGCTGGAGGCCATGGCCGGTGCCGCCGAGCGGCGGCTGCGCTGGGACGAGTATCGCGCCATCTTCCTTACCCCCGAGCGCATCACCCAGGGGGTGGCCTTCATCGAGGCCCATGCCGAGGCCTTCGCCCGGGCCGAGGAAGTCTTCGGCGTATCGTCGCAGGTGATCGCCGCCATCATCGGGGTGGAAACCGCCTACGGGCGCTACACCGGCCGCCATCGGGTGCTCGACTCCCTGTCGACGCTGGCCTTCGAGCACCCGTCGCGGGGGCGCTTCTTCCGCGGCGAGCTGGCGGCTTTCCTCGAGATCACCCACGAGCAGGGCGTCGCGCCCGGCAGTCTCGACGGCTCCTACGCCGGGGCCATGGGCTATCCGCAGTTCATCCCCACCAGCTACCGTGCCTATGCCGTGGATTTCGACGGCGACGGCATCCGCGACCTCTGGACCAATCCCGTCGACGCCATCGGCAGCGTGGGCAACTATCTCGCCGAGCACGGCTGGCAGCGGGGTGCGCCGATCTATCACGAGGCCGAGGGGCCGAACACGCCTCCCGAGGGGATCGCTTTCAACCGCACGGCGCGACCCTATGCAAGCCTGGCGACGTTGGACGAAGCGGGCGTAGTCAGCCGGGCTGCGCTGGGCGCCGACCCGGCGGTCATCCCCCTGGCGCTTGAGGTCAGCGAGACGGAGTGGCGCTACCGCCTGGGGCGGGAGAACTTCTACGTCATCACCCGCTACAATCACAGCCACCTTTACGCCATGGCGGTCACCGAGCTGGCCGAGGCCATCGCGGCGAGGCGCGCTCCGGCCTCGGATCGCTCGGAGGCGGGCGTCGCCGAGCCGAAGGAGGACGCATGAGAGTCGCGCTGGTCTGCCTGGCCCTGGCGGTGCTGCTCGCCGGCTGTGCCGGGCGCGGGGGAACGTCGCCGGCGGGGGAGCGCGAGACGGCCGCCTCGGCGGCCAGCGACGGGCGCTATGCCCTGAGCGGTGACGCCTATCCCCAGGACCCACCGGATGTCAGCGAGATTCCCGACGCCGTGCCCCGCGTGGAACCGCGCTCGCGGGGCGGCAACCGGGAGACCTACCAGGTGTGGGGCAAGACCTATCGGGTGCTCCCCGAGGCCCGCGGCTATGCGCGCCAGGGCACGGCGTCGTGGTACGGCGAGAAGTTTCACGGCTACGCCACCTCCAACGGCGAGATCTACGACATGTACAAGATGAGCGCCGCCCACCGCTCGCTGCCATTGCCCACCTATGCCCGGGTGACCAGCCTCGACAGCGGGCGCTCGGTGATCGTGCGCGTCAACGACCGTGGCCCCTTCCACAGCGACCGTGAGATCGACCTCTCCTATGCGGCCGCGGCCCGTCTGGGCTTCCTCGAACGGGGCACCGGACGGGTGAAGGTGGAGGCCATCGACCCCGAAGCCTGGCTGGCGGCGAACCGGCCTGGCCAAGCGGGCGGCGGGGAGGCCGCGACCGAGACCAGCGAACGCGCTGCGGAGAGCCGCCCAACGGAAGGCCGGCCGACGGAGCCGACGGAGGGCCGCCCGGCGGAAGGCCGCCCCGCGGAACGCCGCCCGGCGGAAGGCCGCCCCATCTACCTACAGGTGGCGGCGCTCGGCTCGGCGGACAACGCACGCGAGCTCAAGACGCGCCTCGAGGGCGAGCTCTCGCACCCGGTTCGAGTCGCCAGTGCCACCGGCATGCACCGTGTCCAGGTCGGCCCCCTGGCCCACACCGGTCAGGTGGAGCCCGCC
This sequence comes from Halomonas sp. NO4, assembly GCF_010994375.1. Taxonomy (GTDB): domain Bacteria; phylum Pseudomonadota; class Gammaproteobacteria; order Pseudomonadales; family Halomonadaceae; genus Halomonas. The sequence continues at coordinate 3,578 of NZ_WHMA01000027.1, read as the reverse complement.
CGCGACGAGCTGCGTCGCGCCGGTTTCGCCCAGACCTTTATCGTCAAAGACGCCGACTGACGGCGCCTGTCCCCCTGAACCCCCGATGCTGTGATGAGACTTGACCCCATGAGAGTGCCGTTCCCCGTTTTCCGCCGCTGGCGGCTGTCGTTGCTTTGCTTGTTGCTGGTCGCCTCCCAGGCGCTGGCCCAGTCGGCGCCGGTGCCGCAGACCATGATTCCCGCACCGCCGCAGTTGGCGGCCAAGTCATGGATCCTCATGGATGCCGACAGCGGCCGCATACTGGCCGAACACAATGCCGACGAACGCCTGCCCCCGGCCAGCTTGACCAAGCTGATGACGGCCTATCTGGTGGAGCGCGAGCTCGACCGCGACAACATCCAGCCGGACGACACCGTGCAGGTCAGCGAGAAGGCGTGGCGCACCGGGGGGTCGAAGATGTTCATCGAGGTCGACACCCTGGTCTCGGTGGCCGACCTGCTGCAGGGCATCATCGTCGTGTCGGGCAACGACGCCAGCGTGGCCGTTGCCGAATACCTCGCCGGCGGCGAGCAGCCCTTTGCCGACATGATGAACCAGCATGCGACGCGCCTGGGCATGCACAACACCAACTTCGTCAATGCCACCGGCCTGCCCGACGAGAACCACTACTCCACGGCGCGCGACCTCGCCCTGCTCTCCGAGCACATCATCAACGACTACCCGTCCCACTACGCCACCTACGCCCAGAAAGAGTACACCTACGGCGGCATCAGCCAGCCCAACCGCAACCGCCTGCTGTGGCGCGACCCCAGCGTCGACGGACTCAAGACCGGCTGGACCGAGGAGGCGGGCTACTGCCTGGTGGCCTCGGCCGAGCGCGACGAGATGCGGCTGATCTCGGTGGTCATGGGCACCAGCTCCGAGGAGGCGCGCGCCCAGGAAACGCAGAAGCTGCTCAGCTACGGCTTTCGCTACTACGAGACCCTGCGCCTCTACGATCAGGGGGCCGTGCTCACCTCGCCGCGTGTCTGGGGCGGCGAGAAGAACGAGCTGCGCGTCGGCGTCGACGAAAATGTGCACATGACCGTGCCGCGCGCGCGCCACCAGGAGCTGGGCGCCCGTCTCGACATTGGTGCCGATCTCACCGCGCCGGTCGCCGCCGGCGAGCGAGTGGGCACGCTGCAGGTGATGCTCGGCGAGGAGGTCGTCGGCGACCAGCCGCTGGTGGCCCTGGAGAGCATCGCCGAAGGGGGCATCTTCAAGCGCCTCTTCGACCAAGTGCAACGCTTCTTCAGCAATCTCTACAGCCAGTGGTTCGGATGATGAGCGATCGACGCCTGCGTGATCTGCGCCGCCCGGTGCGCCCCTCGCGCCCGTCGGCCAAGATCACCTTCCCCTGCGACTATCCGATCAAGGTGGTGGGCGATGCCGCCGATGACTTCCCTGCCGCCGTCTGCCAGGTGGTGGCGCGTCACGACGCCACCTTCGACGCATCCAGCCTGGAGGTGGTGGATAGCCGCAACGGCCGCTTCCAGTCGGTGCGCTTGACCCTGCGCGCCACCGGCGAGGCTCAGCTCAAGGCACTGTTTGCCGAGCTCAAGGCCACCGGCCGCGTGCACATGGTGGTCTGAGCATGGCGACGCCAGGCCTGGCGCCGATCGTGCTGCACCACCTGGGGCGTCGCCCCTACGGTCCGGTGTGGCAGGCGATGCGCGCGCTCACCGACGGGCGCGACGCCGCCACCGCCGACCAGTTCTGGCTGGTGGAGCACGAGCCGGTGTTCACCCAAGGGCAGGCGGGCAAGCCCGAGCACCTGCTGATGCCGGGCGACATCCCGGTGGTTCAGACCGACCGCGGCGGCCAGGTGACTTACCACGGCCCGGGGCAGGTGGTGCTCTATCCGCTGCTCGATGTGCGCCGCGCGCGGCTCGGGGTGCGCGAGCTGGTCAGCGCCATCGAGAACGCGGTGATCGCCCTGCTGGGCACGCACGGCATTGCCGCGCATGCGCGGCCCGACGCTCCCGGCGTCTACGTCGGGGAGCGCAAGATCGCCTCGTTGGGGCTGCGTATCCGCCGCGGAGCGAGCTTCCATGGCGTGGCGCTGAACGTGGATGGCGACCTGTCGCCGTTCGCGCGCATCAACCCCTGCGGCTATGCCGGCATGGCCATGACCCGCCTGGCGGATCATGTCGTCGACTGCCCCCCGGTCGAGACGGTGGGCGAGCGCCTGGCCGCGTGCCTGGCACGAGAGTTGGGCCGCGAACTGGCCAGGGTCTAGGACCAAGCAAGGGACGAGCGAGGAAACCCTCGTCCCTTGCCCCTCGTTCCTGTTATCCCACGTTGATGGCGTCGATGCGGTTGGGGTCGGGCGCCTGGCCCGGCACCTCGGCGGGGGCGGCCAGGCCCAGGTTGTTCTTCTCGAACACCCGGTCGGCACGGTAGCTGGAGCGCACCAGCGGCCCCGAGGCGACTTCCATGAAGCCCTTCTCCAGGCCGAGCCGGCGATAGCGTTCGAACTCCTCGGGGCTGACCCAGCGCTCCACCGGCAGGTGGTTGCGGGTGGGGCGCAGGTACTGGCCGAGGGTGACGATGTCCACGCCGATGGCGCGCAGGTCGTCGAAGGTGGCCAGTATCTCCTCGTCGGTCTCGCCCAGGCCCAGCATCAGGCTCGTCTTGGTGAGCACCGCGGGCTTGTGGGCCTTGGCATGGGCCAGCACGTCGAGCGTCTTGCGATAGCCGGCCCGCGGGTCGCGCACGCGGCGGGTCAGGCGCTCCACGGTCTCGACGTTCTGGGCGAACACCTCGAGGCCCGAGTCGACGACGCGCTCCACCGCCGCGGGGTCGGCGTCGAAGTCGGGGGTCAGGGCTTCCACCACCACCTCGGGGGTGTGCATCTTGATGGCGCGGATGCAGTCGGCGTAGTGGCCGGCGCCGCCGTCGTCGAGGTCGTCGCGGTCCACCGAGGTGAGCACCACGTAGCGCAGCCCCATGAGCTCCACCGACTTGGCGGTGTTGGCCGGCTCCTCGGGGTCGAGCCAGCCGCCGGGGTTGCCGGTGTCCACGGCGCAGAAACGGCAGGCGCGGGTGCACACCGAGCCCATCAGCATGATGGTGGCGGTGCCGTTGCTCCAGCACTCGCCCATGTTGGGGCAGTGGGACTCGGCGCAGACCGTGCTCAGGCGGTGCTCGCTGACGTTGCGCTTGACCGCCTCGAAGCGTTCGCCGCCGGGAATCTGGGCGCGCAGCCACTTGGGCTTGCGGCCCGGGTCGCCATTGTCAGCGTCGGGGTGGGTGCGCTGCTTGATGCCGTCCTTGATGGCGGCGAAGCCGTGTTCGGTACGAAACTTCTCGCCGCTGGGGATGCGTTTTGCGCTGTCCTCGCTCATGGGGAGCCTCTCCACTCGGCGCATGCCGGGCCCTGCCCGAAGGCGGTTGGCAGCGGCAGGGCGGGCCGATTGATACGTTGGTCGCAGGTCCGTAATCTACCACACTCGCCGACGACCGGCACAGGCACTTGGCTCAGCAAAAATCCGCGCGAACCCTCGCCCACTCGGGCGGGGAGGTAAGCGGGGGCCGCGCAAGCGGCCCTATTCTGG
>NZ_WHMA01000026.1 GCF_010994375.1 Halomonas sp. NO4 | reverse complement strand
TCTTGGTCGTGATCAATCAACAGGATACGCCACCCTTCCTACCTCCTCCCATACACCAGAAGTCACCATAGCTCCCTATCAACGCTTTGTTACGCTAAACGTCATTAGGGCGCTTAACACGATGCCAGGCAGCCGCAGGGACGCACGACCGAACATAAGGAGGACGTCCCTCGAGCTAGAGAAAGGCCGCTTGCAGTACCTCGGGGGAAGGCATGGGCCAGCACCAGCAGTTTGCACCGGGCATGCGCCTGGAAATCCTCGATGCCGAGTGGCGCCTCACTCGCCTGGATCATTCGAGGGACGGCGGCTACCTGCTCGGCTGTACCGGACTCTCCATGCTGGTGCGCGGCCGCGAGGCCCAGTTTCTCAGCCGACTCGAGGACGACATCCGCATCCTCGACCCGGCCACCACCGAGCTGGTCGACGACCTCTCCCAAGGCTATCGTGCCGGCCTGCTCAACCTGGCCACCCAGCTACGCGACACCGCCCCGACTGACGAGCGCATCCATCTCGGCCACCACGCCGCGATGGACGCCCTCAAGGCCCGCCACCAGCAACAAATCGAACTCGACCTTGCCGCCAGCCGCGAGCAGGAAGCCCGCAAGCAGCGCCGCCGAGAGGAACGCACCGCCCAGCTCGAGCGCGTCTTCGACGACTACCTGGACTGGCTGGAAGCCACTCAGCAGATCGAGCCCCGGCCTTGGCTCCAGGTCGCCGCCATCTTCACCGGCGACCCCGCCTCTCCCCAGGAGGCGCAGCCGTGATGCGTCTTATCGGGCTGGCTCTCGCTCACCCATCCCTGGCGAACCGGAACGCCATGGCAGCCGGCGCCTTGCAACGCGCCGCCGGCGGGGCTACCATTGTTTTCAATACACCCGCCAAGCCTATGTGGACTTCGGTCTTCACGCTCAAATTGCGCGGGTTTTTTTATTGCCCCTACGCAAGGCTCCAGCCACCTCGCTCCGGAGGTGGCACGATGACCCGCTTCGCCAAACCCGCCCTGACGGCAGGCGAGCAGCTCGACCTACTGATCGAGCGTGGCTTGCACATCAATGACCGTGAACGCGCTCTTCGGCTGCTTGAAGTCACGACATCCTTCAGGCTCAGCCCTTATATGCGGCCCTTCCAATATCCCGATGACCCCGAACACCGGTTCAAACCGGACGCCAGGTTATCGGACATCATGCAGGTCTACCGCTTCGACAGCGACCTTCGTCAGCTTGTGATGGTGGCCATCGAGAGGGTCGAGATCGCCGTACGGACGGGTATCAGCAACCATATGGCCTGCCAATACGGTACGCATTGGTACTTGACGCCCGCGCGCTTCAAGGCCCACTTCGATCATCCACGGTTGCTCAGTGAGCTCAACGACAAACTCGTCAAGGAAGCCCGTCAGTATCACAAAGAGATAGAACGGATCGAGAGGGCGAAGGTACCCGAGGAAATCAAACAGGCACGAAAAGAGAGCCGCAAGCGTGACAATTACCCACGCTATTACGCGCTCACCTACGACCAGCCTGCGCACTTGCCTTCCTGGGCGATGGTGGAAGAGCTGAGCCTCGGCACGCTATCCCATCTGTTCGATGGGCTTGACGAGTATCGTGATCGAAAGTCCATCGCAAGGCGCTTCGCCCTCCCGCACCATGTGCTCGCGAGCTGGCTGCACACTCTGACATTCATTCGGAATGTCTGTGCCCATCATTTCCGGCTCTGGAACCGCGAGCTCTCGATTCCGCCTAGTTGGCCGAAACACCTCACTTTTCCGGCACCTCAGGCGGGAAGGGGCGTCCCCCGCCGCCTCTTCACCGTCCTGATGATGCTGACTCACCTCACCACCCAGATCAGCCCGGACACCCGCAGGCCCGGTCGCCTGCAGACCCTGCTCGAGGAATACCCCGATATCCCTCGCCCACCCATGGGCTTCCCGGACGACTGGCAGCAACGATTCGCATCGCTTCATCCACAACCGCCGGCCGCGGCCGACGGGGCGCAGACGCGTTAAGGCAAGGCACGCTATGGCATACGCAGGCATCGTCAACGACAACGAGTTCTACAGCGAGCACTACCTCGCCGACATCTTCGAGGGCGATGTCCGCGGCGTGCTCGAGGCCTGGCAGCAGCGCGCCACCGAACACGGCGAGACGCCCTGGGCCCTGCTGCGCCGCGGCGCCCACGAACGGCTGCGCGAGATCGAGGCGGTGCATGCCCTGGCCCGCTGGGGCCGCATAATCCTCACCCCCAGCAAGCGCCTCGTCGGCGTCGGCCTGCCACGCAAGGCCAACAAGAAGGACCTGGACAACGATATCCACTACTCCATCGATTCCCCGGATCGCACGGCATATGGCATCGCCCTCGGCTGGGAAGAGATCAAGGACCTGCAGGAAGGCGTCGTCCGCAAGACCTACCTCGACGATACCCTCCCCGATGGGCCCTGGGAAAAGACCGTGGAATACCACGCCCCCTTCACCCGCCCGGACCGGGAGAAGGACTACGAGGAAGCCTGGGCGTATTTTGAGCGGGCCTCCTCATGACGGATATCGCTACCTCCTTCTTTACGACTCTGGCCGCACTCGCCCTTGGGGCCTATCTATCTATAGGCTTCTTCCCTCTGCATGCGAAACGCAGAGAGTGGAAATGGCAGAAGGAAATATGGGCAAGGGAATACTTCTTCGAGAGAATATCCAGAATTGCCTTTCTTTCCGACCATTTCGTGAGAGGCGAGCTGTCAAATGAATATTCGATGGCAGGAACCCAAGCAAGCGACATGGAAAAAGAGATAACGCTATGCGCCAAGGAAATACACGCCAATGCCCACAAGGCCATGCTATACATGCAGGCCAATGAATTAGAGGCTTTAGAACGGTATATTGAAGAAATCCAAGCAGGATTCAACCATGCAAAAGACACTTGGCGTCAGTGGCATGACGATGACCACCTGGCCGAAGAATTCCACACAATAGAATTCATAGACCTTCAGGGAAAGGCCGCCAAAAATGCCCTAAACAAGCTCACAAGGAGACGTCATGGACACTGAAAATATCGAAGCCTTTCTTGCCCGACTCATCGAAGTCAACGAATCGATCTCTGACCAGCTTACCGATATAAAGTCCGATATCAACGAGATACGATCGGAGCTTAACTGGGCCGAAGACCTGTCATTTTCCAAGCAGATCTATGAGGCCTTGAACTCGATTGATTCTCACCTTGGTAGCATCGAGGGCGATATTTCGTCACTCGGAGACTGAACGCTCCTCATCGCATAGCCGTTGGCGGCAATGGCGCCGGGAATTGACTCATGCCTGATACCTCATTGCAAAACAAGCTCGAGCTCGCCCGCCATGAGCTGCTCGACATGGGCCTGCGCGGCAATCCACTGCTGCACGTGCCCAGCAACAAGCGCTTCCTGGACATCGTGGATGAGCGATCGACCGAGGTCGCCAACATCCTGGTCGAGGAGCGCAAACCCATGCGTTTCCTTCCCTTGCCGGAGGCCTACGCAAAGCGCGAGGACGAGGCCCATACCCTGCTGCAGGAGCAGGGCATCGAGGTACTCTATCTGGCACTGGGGTTCCTGGAGTGGTACGAGGACGAAAACGCTCACACGCCGCGCTTCGCCCCCCTGGTCCTGGTTCCCGTAGCGCTGCAACGGGAATCCGCCCGCGCCGGCTTTACCCTGTCGTTTACCGACGCCGACATGGGGGGCAACCTGGCCCTGGCCGCCCGGTTGAAGCAGGACTTCCGGCTGATCCTTCCCGACTTCGATGACGCCACGCTCCTGATCGACTATTTCGGTCGGGTCGAGGAGATGATCGCTGATCGCCCCCGCTGGCGAGTCCATGCCGACCAGATTCGACTGGGGCTCTTCTCGTTCGGCAAGTTCCAGATGTACACCGATCTGGACCCGGCCAATTGGCCGGAATCCCACGATCTCGTGGCGCATCCCCAACTCGAGAAACTATTCGAGACAGGTTACCGAGAGGATGCCGAACGCCTTGAGGCATCTTCTGGCCATGATCTGCTCAAGACACCCGAGTCGCTGCACCTGGTCAAGGATGCCGACTCCAGCCAGCTCGAGGCCATCCTGGCTGTGATGGACGGTGCCAGCCTGGTGGTCCAGGGGCCGCCGGGGACCGGCAAGTCGCAGACCATCACCAACCTGGTCGGCGAAGCCCTGGCGCGCGGCCAGAAGGTCCTGTTCGTGGCGCAGAAGATGGCCGCCTTGGAGGTCGTCAAATCACGCCTGGACGAGTGCCATCTCGGCGATGCGGTTCTCGAGCTGCATAGCCACAAGAGCAACAAGAAGGCGGTCCTCGACTCGCTACGGCGGGTATTCGAGAACGGGCGCCCCAAGGTCCCGGTCCGTACTCACGAGTATCAGCGCCTCGGCGAGGTCCGCGAGTCCCTGGATGCCTATGTGGAGGATCTCCGCACCCCCATCCTGGCCTCACAGACCGACTACGTGACCGCCCTGGGGCGAATGTTGGAGCTCCAGCGCGACGAGCGCCTGCAGGCATTGTCACGGATCGACTTCGAGCGTCTCCGCAACTGGGGACCTCAGGACCTGGCCCGGAGGCGGCGTGCCATGGACGCCATGGGCGACTACCTCGCAGAGTATGGTCCCCCATCTGACAACCCCTTCCACCGTTCCCGGCGTCATGCCTTGTCGCCGGGGGAAGAGCAGGAGCTACGCAAGCTGGTCCAGCGGGCATCCGATCAGCTAACGGCGCTGACCGACAACGCGGTCTCCCTGGCCACGGTCATGCAGCTGCCCATTCCTCAGGACTTCGACGACATCGCCATCCTGCAGCGTGCCGGCACACGGGCACTGCAGGCCCCCCACCTGGCCGGCGTGCGGGTCAACACCGAGGAGTGGCAGGCAAGGCGGGACGAGGTGCGTCGGGTGATCGAAGCCGGGCAGGCTCTGGCGCGCGTTCGCGAGGCGATGCAGCCGCGCTTCATCAAGGCGGTGTATGACGCCGACCTGCTGCCGATCCGTACGGGTCTCGCTGGGCGAGCCGACAAGTGGTGGCGGGTCTTTTCAGGCGAGTACCGACGGGCGGCGGGAGCCCTGAAAGGCTATTCCCGCGACCGGCTGACGGGGTCGCCGGTGGAGTGGCTGGCCTGGGTGGACGAGCTGCTGGAAGCCCAGCAGCACCGTCAGACCCTGGAGCGTCTCTCACCGACCTGCCAGACCCTGTTCGGCGCGCAGTGGCAGGGCGAGGAGAGCGACTGGCCCGTGCTCGCGCAGCTCGCCGACTGGATCGTCGACCTGTACGAGGCGATCGGCAAGGGCGAGCTGCCGGCGGGGCTGGCGGCCTTCCTGGATGGCAACCCCGATCTGCGCGAACACAGCGATCAGGTCGAGGCCCTGCAGACCCAATCCGAGAGCGTCCAGGGCTTGCTCCAGGAACTGTGCCATCAGATCCAGTGGCAGGAGGAGGCATCCTCGATGGCTCTGGGCACCTGGCATCACCGTTTGGCCGAATGGCGAGACACCGAGCAGCTGTACTCGGTGGTGCGTTTCAACCAGCTCAGCGAAGACCTCGAGGAAGCCGGACTGGGGCACCTGGTCGAGATCCTGGCCGGCTGGCCACACGCGCCCCACGTGCTCTCGCCGTGGCTGGCGCTGAGCTACTACGGCGGTCTGGTGGATCATGCCTATGTCGAGCGACCCCGCTTAGGGCGTTTCGATCGGCTGACCCATGAACGCCTGATCCAGGAGTTCAACCAGTTGGACGAAGCCTGCTTCCGCTATGCGCAGGAGTCGCTGGTCGAGCGCTTGCACGATACCCTTCCGTCCTATCATGCGGCCGGAGAGATGGAGATCCTGCGCCGGGAGTTCACCAAGAAGCGCCGTCACCTGCCGATCCGGCGCTTGTTACGTGAGGCAGGCACGGTCATCCAGCAGGCGAAGCCCGTCTTCATGATGAGCCCGATGTCGGTCGCCGGCTACCTCGCCCAAGGCAACCTGGACTTCGACCTCGTGATCTTCGACGAGGCCAGCCAGATCCCCGCCCCTGAAGCTCTGGGGGCGATCTTACGCGGTCGGCAGGTGGTGGTGGTTGGTGACAGCAAGCAGATGCCACCCACCAACTTCTTCGGGCAATCGGTGGAGCTCACCGACGAGGAGGCTGACGAGAGCGCTACCGCCGATGTGGAGAGCATCCTCGGCATGATGAAGGCCCGCGGCATGCCGGAACGCATGCTGCGCTGGCACTATCGCAGCCGCCATCACTCGCTCATCGCGGTCTCAAACGCTCAATTCTATGACAACCAGTTGCTGATCTTCCCCAGCCCCGGGCTGCACCCCCATGCCCGCGGGCTGGGATTCCGCTACCTGCCTGATACCCACTACGATCGCGGCGGGTCGCGAACCAATGCGGGCGAGGCCAGGGCCGTGGCCAAAGCCGTCATAGAGCATGTCCGGCGTCATCCCGCGCTGTCGCTGGGGGTTGTGGCCTTCAGCACCGCTCAGCGCGAGGCCATCCTGCTGGAGGTGGAACGCCTGCGGCGCGAGCATGAGGAGCTCGAGGACTTCTTCCGTCATCACGACGGCGGCGATGAATTCTTCATCAAGAATCTGGAGAACGTTCAGGGCGACGAGCGTGATGTGATCTTCATCAGCGTGGGCTATGGGCGCACCGCGGCGGGCCGCCTGGGTCAGAACTTCGGCCCCCTCAACAAGGCAGGTGGTGAGCGACGACTCAACGTGCTGATCTCCCGAGCACGCCTGGCCATGGAGGTCTTCGCCAACTTCCAGGCCGATGAGCTACGCGTGACCGACGGTTCCCCCTTCGGCGTGCGTGCCTTCCAGGCATTCCTGAAGTACGCCGAGACAGGTGAGCTGCCTACCCACGAAATGACGGACAAGGAGCCTGATTCGCCTTTCGAGTGGGAGGTGATGCGAGCGATTCAGGATCTGGGCTATGAGGTACAGCCGCAGGTCGGTAGTCAGGGATTCTTCATTGATCTTGCGGTGAGGGACCCTGATGCCCCGGGTCGATTCTTGCTGGCCGTGGAATGTGACGGTGCCAGCTATCACAGCAGTGCCGTGGCCAGGGATCGAGACCGGTTGCGGCAATCGGTACTAGAAGGCCTTGGATGGCGATTCCATCGCATCTGGAGTACCGAGTGGTTCCGTAATGCCCCGGCCGAGACGCAGCGACTTAAAGAGGCCATCGAAGCCGCCCAGCGCCATCAGAAGGCCCTTGAAGCGGCGAGCCTGGAGACAGCAGAACAGGAGGCTCCACAGGCCACCCGCCAAGGCACAGGCGAGGCAGAGGTCGTCGAGGTAACTGTGGAGCCGGCCTCGGCCAACATCGAGCGAGAGGCGCCCTCACAAGAGGCGACCAGCATCCCGATCTACTCTCCTGTAGACACGAGTGCATTAGGGCTTTCACCAGCCGATTGCCAGTTTGAGGAGATCCCGAGCCATCGACTTCAGGAAGCCATTCACCAGGCAGTCGCTCATGAAGGGCCAATGCACCTCAAGATGCTGTTATCACGGCTGACCGACGCCACCGGGCTGCAACGCGCCGGCGCACGTATCCAACGGCGTGTTGAAGCTGAGAGCCGTACCCTGGAGCGCCAGGGACGCCTACACCGTCACGGCGATTTTCTGGATACCCCGGAGCGGGAGGTACCGCCCCAGCGTGACTGGAGCAGCCTGCCTGCCAGCCAGCGCAAGTTCGAGCTAGTGCCACCCAGCGAACTGGAGCATGCCCTCCTGCTCACCCTGAGAGACAGTGTCTCGATCGAGCCAATGGATGCCATGGGAGCTGCCATCAACCTGCTTGGCTTCAAGCGCCTGACCAAACCGATCCGCCAGCGTGTCGAAGCCGTGCTTCAGGACCTACATGACAGCGAGCACATCCAGGAACGTAACGGGCGGCTACAGTTGGCTAAGCAGGATGAGGAAGCATGATGCGCCAGTTCACTCTTGTGACGTGGATGCTACTTGCCATGGCCCTGCCGACGGCCGCGCAGGACTTCGATGATTTCACCACGCCGGGCGTCAACGAAGGGGCCATTGGCTCTGGCTACGACGACTTCACCACTCCGGGCATCAACGAGGGGCACATCGGCTCGGGCTATGATGACTTCTCCACCCCAGGCATCAACGAGGGCAATATCGGCTCGGGCTATGACGACCTCTCCACCCCGGACATCAACGAGGGCGCTATCGGCTCGGGCTATGACGACCTCTCCACTCCGGACATCAACGAGGGCGCCATCGGTTCCGGCTACGATGATCTTTCCACCCCCGACGTCAACGAGGGCGCCTGGTAGCGCATGGAGGGAATCGCTCGGCGGCGTCTATCCCTTGCGATTCCTGTCCCTCTCGGCCTGCAGTGCCTGTCTCAGTTGAGCGATGGAGCGAAGGTTCTCCTCGTGAAGCGAGGCTTCCCTATCCTGCTTGGCGGCAATACCCGGCGACATGCGCCGATCGGCTACCTTGCGTCCGCCCCGGCGAAAGCCGGCCTGGATCGGCTCCAGCATGAATTCAATCTCGTCCGCGTCCAGCTTTTGCGGATCAAAATCGCCACCCACGGCTTCCAGCAGCATCTCGCCGTTCTCGTCGCCGCGCCCGGCGGCGGCTGCCTTGAGCGCCTCGAACCCCGGCGTGCCGCCGATATCCTCCGGCGGGCAGGCCATAGCGCCATCGATCAGCCGCGGGCAGGAATTGGTCTCGGCCAATCCGGTCGCTTCCACCACGATGCGATGCAGCCAATCGTCGCCGAAGTCATAGCGGTAGTGGAAGGTATTGTCTGTCAGCCGCGAGGCAATGGCCTTGAGCTTGGCGTTGCGCGCCAGCGCGATGGGCCGGTCGCTCCAGTCGTCCGGCTCGCCGTAGTAGCGGCCATTGCACTCGAACTCGAAGAGGTGGCAGTCGCACCAACCCATGGTGGCCTGGATGACCTCGTGCAGGCGGTGCATGTTGATCTGCTCCGGCACCAGCACGCGGCGCCAGACCAGGGGATCGGTGTCGAGCAGTTCGATACGCAGGCGGATATCAGGCATGGTGAGGGGGCTTGATCAGGCTCTCGGCGGGGATGCCGAACATGTCGTGAAGTTTCCAGACCATGGCGAGGGTCAGGTTCCGCTTGCCATTCAGGATCTCATAGACGCGGTTGCGTCGGCCAATGGCGGGTTCGAGATCCTTGGGCGTGAGGCCCTGCTGTTCCATGCGAAACTTGATGGCCTCGATGGGGTCCGGCAGGTCCACGGGAAAGTGCCTGGCCTCATAGGCCTCGACCAGGGTCATGAGGATCTCGAAGCGGTCGCCTTCCTCGGTGCCGGGTTCCGGCTCATTGTCGAAGTAGGCGGACACTTCCCGCAGGGTAGCCTGATAGTCCTCTTCGGTGCGAATGGGGCGAATATCCATGGGTTACTCCATCTCCACGGTTTCGGCATCCACCTTGTCGTAATCCGCGTGAGTGCCGATGAACTTGATATAGACCGCGCCGAACCGGTAGGCAACGGCGACGATCAACCGGTAGTCGTTGCCCTTGATGTTGAACACGACGCGCTTGTTGCCCACTGGACTGGCACTCCGGTACTTGGCCTTGATGTCATGCACATTTTTCCAGTCGGCATGCTTCACTTCATCGATCCAGGCTTCCAGTGGCGCCTTGGCATCTGGGTGCTGCGCCCAGAAGTGGCGCAAATTCTTGATGGCGATGATCCTCATTTGCCCATCATGTCCCATTATGGGACCTTGTGCAAGACGAGACGTTCCCGGAGCATCCTGCTGTGGCCGCGGAAAGCATGCTGTGCCCAACAGAGGTAAGCAGACAAGGTCTTGGCATGGTGCTCGGCGCGGCAGGGCGTTTCTGTTAATTTGAGTGAGCATTACGCCTACGGTGGCCACCGGCACCGGCTCGGGCAAGACCGAATGTTTTCTATTGCCGATCCTCGATCACTGCGCCAGCCTGCGGGCCGATCCAGCGGTGACCGAGAAGCGCGGCATCAAGGCTCTGATCATCTACCCCATGAACGCCCTGTCCACGGACCAGGCGCGTCGCGTGGCGGCATCGTCTACGCCTATCTCGCCGACAAGCACATCACCTCGGCGGTGATCTGCAGCCGCCGGCACGGCGAGACGCCCTCTCCGATCATGCAGGACGCCAATGCCATCCTCGCGGTACTGGTGGAGAACCGCCGTAGCGGGCGCTATCCCTGAAGGGGTGGAGTCTCGAATCCTTCTTTGCGCGACCAGGGCCAGGAGCTGCCCAACCCCGGCATCCCCGGTGATACCACGGCCCTGCAGGAGATCCTGCCCAGTGCCGTGGCCACCGCCGAGCGCTACCCCGAAGCCACCCGCCAGGTACGCGAAGCCGAGCTCAACGAACAGACTGCAGGCACTGGTCGATTGCGCGGACACGCAGCTGCGGGCAGCGAGCCATAGGCTTCTCAGGATTCACGGCAACAGCCCAAAGCGTTGCAATTGTTCGAGGAAACGGCCCTTTCGCCGATGTTCGGCCACTATCCTGTCCAGGCGCTCCTCGAAGGCGGCCTGCTCACCGCGGTCGATGGCCAGCGCACGCAGGTCCGCAAGCAACCCGGCGGCCATTTCGTAGCTCTTGGGCTGCCGATGGCCAATCTGGCTCAGCGCTTCCTGCCAGGCTCGCTCGCCCAGCCTAGCCACCTGGGCCATTCGCTCCTGACGCTGCTTCTCCTCCGCTGCCGCCTGCTCCGCTTCCCGGCGCGCCTTCTCCGCCAGATAGGCCTGACGATGGCGCTCGTGGGAGGCATCGGCCTGTATCTTCAGCTCGGCTAAGCTGCGCCGAGGCGGCTGATCCGCCTGACCATGCTGGCGAAGGCGACGCTGCAACTCGGCGAACACACTGCTGTCGCCCTCCAGCAGGCGCCGCAACAGCGCATCCTTTTCCGGCAGGGGAAGGGAGGCGACAAAGCCCTCGACCTCACTGCCGGCAGGCGCCTTCTCGCCGGATTCGGCAGCGGCCTCCACCAGCATGGGATCAAGCGCCATGAACTCGACCAGCGCCTGCTGGCTGGGGGTCAGGGGGGCGATGCCCGGCAGCGGCTCCAGGGCCTCTTCGCGGATATAGCCGACCTGCGCGGCCCACAGCCAGCAAAGGTAGAACAGCCGCAGGTCACCGGAGAGCAGCTCCTGGCGCAACCCCGTCAGCGCCCCCATCCAGCCGCTGCCATCGTCGAACGCCTCCCATTCCGACTCTTCATCGGCTTCGACATCGATGTCGATCAACCAACCTTCGGGAATCTCACGGACCTCCAGCAGATCACACTCATCCAGTTGGAAGGCGTCCAGGTCCGTCAGGGAAAGTGCCGTCCTGGGCAGCCGAATGAGCAGGCGTTTCGATCCCCACATCGCCACATAGACATGCAGGTCGAAGTAGCGATGCAGCAGCCGGGCCGGATCGGCCTTCAGGTTGCCCCATTCGTAGTGATTAGTGAAGCTGGTGGACGTGATGCGCGCCCGGCTGGAAATCGCTCGCAGCGCCCGCTGGTCATCCACGCTCAAGGGCCGGTCCACGGCCAGGAATTCGTAGTACTGGTATTCACTCATGGCTTGCGTAGCGGCTCCTGGCAACGAATTCGGGATTATCGACCCAACCAGTTGAAGCGGTAGTCATTCATGATCATGTCAGCCTCGCGGCCATCTACGGCATCATCGCCCGACAGCCGCTGGCCGTAGAAGGGGCAGTGGCTGATCCCCACCGCCGCGCACCACAGCGTGCCCCCTCCTGATCCAGGTAGTGATACTGCTCCAGATCCGCCTCGGTGGCGGTGCGCTCGATATACAGGCACCAGCGCCACTCGCAATCCTCGCCCAGGAGGTTCTCGGCCCAATAGACATGCACACCTTCTGCCGGCATGGTTCCACAGCGGTGTTCACGTTCGGTAATCACGACTCGCCCTCCTCCGATGAAAGCACTCGGGATTCGGCGACCATGACCCGGTTGCGCCCTGCTGCCTTGGCAGCGTAGAGCGCGGCATCGAGGCGCTTGAAACACGCCTCGGGCGATTCTTCGGCCGCAAGCTCCGCCACGCCGAAGCTGCTGGTCACACGGGGAACGGGGAAAAAGACCGCGTTCTCGATGGCCTCGCGCATGCGCTCAGCCAGAATCAGAGCTCCCGACACGGGGGTATCGGGCAGAAGCAGCATGAACTCCTCCCCGCCCCAGCGCGCCAGCACGTCCGCCTCGCGCAGCAGCGCGCGGCTGATCGTCACGAGCTTGCGCAGCACCTCGTCCCCCGTGCCGTGGCCGTAGCTGTCGTTGACCCGCTTGAAGTGGTCGATATCGAACATAACCAGGCTGAGGGGGCGGCCCTGGCGGCGCGCGGTGACGCGCCCGCGCTCGAGCAGGGTGAGGAAACGGTTGCGATTGACGGCGCCGGTGAGCGGGTCGTGGCCGGCCAGGTGCTCGAGCTCCGCCTGGTAGCGCTTGGTCTGGCTGATATTGCGCATGATGGTGGCGATGCAGTCCAGCTCGCCCTGCTCGTCCCGGCGCGAGACGATGAGCTGCGAGACCGGGAGTTCGCCCGACGGCTGCTGGAGCGCCGTCTCCGCATACCAGTGCCCGTGCTCCAGGGCAAAGGGGATGCCCTGGTCGGCGATCAGCCGCCGCGCCCACTCCGGATGGGCCGCGCTGAGCGCGGCGGGCAGATGTTCCGGCAATTCGCCCACCAGCCGCCGGGCCGCCTTGTTGAGGTACACCACCCGCTGCTCGGCATCGGTGATGGAGACGAAATCCGGCGAGGCATCCAGCAGGTGGGTCAGCCGCTCCTTGAGCACCTGGGCTTCATTGCGGGCGGTGACGTCCTCGACGATACCGTTGAAGACAACCCGGCCATCCGCTTCGACCTGTTTTCGCGCGGTCACCTCGGCCCAGAACCGTCGCCCGGTCAGGGTGCGCAGGCACAGCCGCTGACGCTCCACCGCCCCCTCGCGCAGGATGGCCTCGCTGAAGGCCCGGCGCTCGGCCGGCGAGTCGTACAGATCGGCGACGGGCACCTCGCACAGCGCCGCTAGCGACTTCGCCTCGAAGATCGTCAGCATGGCCGGGTTGGCGGTGATGAAACACCCCTCGGGGCCGGGCGTGTTGCGGTAGACCCCTACCGGCAGGTTGCGGATCAGTTCGTTGTGCACTTCCAGCTGGGCGCGGTGGCGCTTCTCGTCGGTAACGTCGTCGATGATCGAGTGCAGGTACTCATGCTCGCCCACCGTGACCGGCCCGGTGTAGACATGCACGTCACGGATGTCGCCACTGGCGGTGCGGTGCTGGAACTCGAAGAAGAGCCGCCGACAGGCACGCGCCTGCGCCATGCGGCGCTGGATTTCGGCCGGTGAGAGGCAGTTGATGTCGGCGATGTTGAGCTGCTTGAGCACCTCCAGTGGATAGCCGTAGAACGCCGCCGCGGAGGCGTTGGCATCGATGATGCGGCCGTCGCTGGGGTCGACGAGCAGCTTGACCGCCGGGTTGGTACTGAACATCTGTCGGTAGATCGTCTCGTGCGATGCCGGGCCCGGCTCGGAAAGCAGGACCAGGGTGAGCTGCAGTGCCGGCTCGTCGCCCCAGTCCAGGCGCCGGGCACGCAGTTCCACCACCGACTGACCGGCGCGGGCGAGCTGCTGGCAGCGGCGCACTTCGGAGCCCTGGTCGTCGGTCGCCTCCCAGAGGCCGGCCAAGGCGGCGGGGTCCTCCTCGAACAGCAGCGCCGACAGGCTCGGCACCTCGCCCTCCGGCGGCAGGCCGAAAAGTCGCCTGGCGGCCTTGTTGGCATAGCGGCACTCCCCTGCGCGTCCCGCCACCAGGATCGGCAGGGGCAACGCCCCCACCAGTGTCTCGAAAGGCCTGGCATCGGCCTGCGCGAGTGCTGCCATTTTCGCTTCCCCACCCCCACTGTTACGCCGGATACATCGTATAACGAAAGACTAATCCAATAGAACTGGCCTGGATCAAGTTGCTTACCCAAGCGTGCGGGCCAAAGCGTATTGGGTGGCAGCGTCGCAGACACTGGCTCAACGCCGAGCCAACTGTTCGAGCGTCTCGGCCAGCGCCTCGGTCAGCAGCGCCATGTTGGGGTAGTCGAGGGTGTTCCAGGTATCGCTTGGGCCGTGGTAGTACGGGTTGCGGAAGTTGGCAGTGTCGGTGAGCATCATCGCCAGGTAGCCCATCTCCCAGAACGCCCAGTGGTCGGAGCGCAGGATGTCGCGCAGCAGCTCCGGGGCGGCAAGCCCCTCCGAGGGTAGCTCGGCGCGCTTGCGAAAGGCGCCCGTGACCTGGCGCACCAAGCGTCGCGAGCGCAGATTGCCGACGAAGGCGATGAAGTCGCCGCGCTCGGGATAGACGAGGTCAAGCAGCGGCGGGTAAGCCTGGCTGCCGGGTGCATCGCGGTAGTAGCCGAGCATCTCCAGCGACAGCATGCCCACGATGGCATCGCCCCGCGCCCGAGCCTCGCGGGCGTAGGCCAGGCTGCCCATGGCCTCGCTACCGAAGTGCGGCGCCTCCTCGTTGACGAAGGCGACCAGGCGCAGTTCCCGCTCGAGCTCGGCCTCCCGCAGCAGCTGCGCCAGCTCCAGCAGCACGGCCACGCCCGAGGCGTTGTCGTCGGCACCGGGGCTGCCGCGCACGGTGTCGTAGTGGGCTCCGACCACCAGGCTCTCGTTCGTTGCCCCGCGGCCCGGCAGCCGTACCTCCAGATTGTGGAATGTCCGGTCCCCGGTCGGCACCGGCAGGCGCCGCGGTTCGAAGCCGGCATCGCGAAAGGCCCGCTCGATGTAGTCGGCGGCCGCCCGCAGCGCTTCAGGGCGCCCGACGTGGCGCTCGCCAATCGTCTCCGCGAGCGTGCGCACATGGCCCTGCAAACGTGCACGCAGCGCCTCGCCCCGGGCATCCAGGGGCGGCGGCGTATCCCGGTAACTGCTGCCCGGCATATGCACGATCAGCCGATAGCCGCCGACCAGCGCAATTGCCAGTGTCAGCGCCACGACCGCCAGCAGGACTGCCGCCCAACGCTTCATACCGCCTCCTGCCCGGAATCCTCTGACCAACGCCTATTGACCTGCCCAACGACTAGTAATCTGCCCAACGACTAGGAGCGCGCCCTCAGCAGCAGGTTGCGCGGGGTGAGCTCGCGCGCGCAGAAGGTGCCGAGCTCGACCGAGAACCCCGCCTCCTCGAGGCGCAGCAGCCGATCCAGCGCCAGCCACACCTCCAGCGGCCGGCGGAAGAGATGGCGCACCAGTTCCAGGCGCGTGACCTCGACCAGGCGCCGCCGCCCTGCCCGCTCGAAGGCAGACCAGTCGAGGTGCGCCGGCAGGTCGAGCCCCTTCTGGGCCGCCGCCCAGCGGCAGAAGCCGGCGAACGTCTCGGGCAATCGCCCGTAGGCGAGGCTCGGCACCGGCAGGTAGGCGTCGACGCCGCGCACCTCGCGCTGGAGCCGGTCGAAGCCGAGCCGCCAGGCATTGGCCTGTTCCCGGCGGCGCCGGTCGCCCCGCGGCGCGGTGACGGTCTCCTGCACGGCCAGTGCCAGGTCGTCGCGCGCGAGCGTCAGCCCCTGCTCGGCGGCGAGCCGGCGCCCGTGCTGTGAGAGTGGCCGATAGCGCTGTGCCGCCGTACGGTGGTAGCAGCACGGCGCCAGGGTGACGGCACCGGCATGCTCGGCGGCCAGCTCGATCAGGCGGGCGTGCAGGTCGCCGCAGGCATGCAGCGCGGCCACGTGGGTCTCGTCGTCCAGCCAGTGCGTTGCCTCGTCGACCATCACGTCCTGCTGCGCGAGGGTGACGGCTGCGCCCTGCCGCTCGGCCAGGCCGGCGCCAGCCTGGCACAGCGACGCCTGCCACTCCAGGCCGATGGTCGCGCGATCGTGGACGCGCGCCAGGGTCCTGGCCAGGTGGCCCTTGCCGGCGCACCACTCCACGAGCGGCTCGCCGGGGTGCACGCGCGTGCGAGCAACGAAGGCGGCGATCTGCTGCCACTTCCGCCCGCCGATGTGCTCGCCCCAGGCCCCGGGCGGCTCGTCCCGGTCGGCGGGCAACGCCGGCAGGTTGACCAGAGTCGCCAGCTCGTCCACCGGCAGCCACGCCGCCAGCGGCGAGGCCGCGAAGGGCGCGTCCTGCCATCGCGCGACCGCTTCTTCATCGAGTGCCAGCAGCGCCTCGGCCAGCCCCGGCAGGTGCGCTTCCCACGGCAGGTGGCGGTGCTGGAACGGCAGGGGGCGCCACACCGCCTGCCACTCGGCCAGCAGCGCGGTCAGGCGAGCGAAACGCTCGATCGGGGGCAAGGACACGGCGTTCAAATCGCGTTGCGCAGGCCCAGTTCGTACGGGTGCGGGTCGAGGTAGGTCTGGGCGCGGATGTACTCCGAGCCGTGGCGCTTGATGTAGTGGTTGATCAGGCGGATGGGTACCACCAGGTGCACGCGGCCGAGGCGGTAGTCGTCGATGGCGGCCAGCAGGTCCTGCTTGGTGTCGCTGTCCAGGGCCTGCTTGAGGTAGCCCAGCACGTGGGTCAGGGCGTTGGCGTGGGTCTTGCGCGTGGCGGGGCGCGCCAGCGCCGCCATGAAGCGCTGCAGGTAGTGGCGCATCGCCTCGTCGAGCGGGCGCTTGCCGGCATCGGCCAGGTAGCGGCCCAGCTCGCGGTAGCCCTCCACGTGGTGGGCCATCAGCAGGTACTTCTGGCGGCTGTGGAATTCCAGCAGGGCGTGGTGGCTGGGGTCGGCCTCGACGTGGCGCTTCCAGTCGTCGAAGGCGTAGACGCGGGTGATGAAGTTCTCGCGCAGCACGGCATCGTTCATGCGCGTCTCCTCCTCCAGCGGCAGCTCGGGGAAGTGGCGGCGCAGCGCGCGCACGAAGGCGCCCGAGTCGCTGTGGCTGGGCATGCCGTTGTCGTGATAGACCTTGACGCGCTCCAGCCCGCAGCTCGGCGAGCCCTTCATGAGGATGAAGCCGCGCAGGTGGCGGTGCTGCTCCACGAAAGCCGCGCTCACCTCGGCCAGGCGCTCGGTGACGTCGAGGCTCGGATCCTTGGTGCCCACCAGGCGCGGCTCCTCGCCGAGCCGTCCCACCAGGCGGATGGGGTCGCGGGGCACACCGAGCCCCGCCTCCAGCTCGGGACAGAAGGGTTCGAGGGCGAAGCGGTCCTGGAGCACGTCCAGGCAGTAGCGCGAGCGCTTGTGCCCGCCGTTGTAGCGTACCTGTTCGCCCATCAGGCAAGCGCTGATGCCCACCGGAATGCGTTCGGCAACGCGGGACGGCTCTGCCATGCTGTGCCTCTCCTTCCTGCTCGACAACCCGGCCCTGTCGGCCGTACGGGGCCATTGTGGCACAGGCCATCGGGGCGGTCAGTCCCGCACCAGCCCGCGCCGCTCGTGCCACTCGGCGATGCTCTCCTCGGGATAGTGATCGAAGCACTTGTCGCCCTTGCGCACGTCCGGCTCGACCCAGCCCGCCTTGCTGTCGAGCAGCAGGTGGACCCGCTCCGGCGGGATCGGCAGGTCGGAATCGATGGCCGAGGCGAAGGGGTGCACCAATTCCGGCCAGTCGGGATCATAGACCCACAGGGCGCTGGCACAGCGCGAGCAGAAGTGGCGCTCGCCGCCACTCTCCACCCCATCGATCACGGCGTGATAGATGCGCTTGTGCGCCTCTCCCTCGACCCGAAGCGTCTCGGCCCGCCCCGAGAGGTTGATGGCATAACCGCCACCGCCGGCCGTCTTGCGGCAGATCGAGCAGTAGCAGCGCTGATAGGGATAGGGGTGCGGCGACTCGACCGAAAAGCGCACGGCGCCGCAGTGGCAGGAACCTTCCAGCAGCATGGCTCTCCTCCTTCGCGGGTTCGCGGGGCTTCCCTGGCAGCATAGCGGCTCAGCGGCGCTCGCTCCTGTCAGCGCTCGAGACCAACCGTTCCGTGCGACTCCTCCCCCCGCCGATCAAGCGCAAGGGGCACTGCTATCCTGAGTCGTTGAATGACCGAAAAGGAACACCCCATGATCGATCTCTGGACTTGGAGCACCCCCAATGGCCGCAAGGTCTCTATCATGCTTGAGGAGCTCGGCCTGCCCTACCGCACCCATGCGGTGGATATCACCCAGGGTGAGCAGCACGCGCCGGACTTCGTGGAGCTGAGCCCCAACCACAAGATTCCCGCCATTCGCGATAGCGAGACCGGCATGACCCTGATGGAATCGGGCGCCATCCTGCTCTACCTCGCCGAGCAAACCGGCAAACTCATGCCCAACGACTTCGAGGGCCGCCATCGCATCATGGAGTGGCTGATGTGGCAGATGGGCGGGTTCGGGCCCTTTCTCGGCCAGGTGCACCACTTCGTGAAATTCAACGCCGGCAAGGCACCTTATGCCGAGGAGCGTTTCCACAAGGAAGCGCACCGCCTCTACGGCGTGCTCGACAAGCGGCTCGAGGGGCGCGACTTCGTGGCCGGCGACTACAGCATCGCCGACATCGCCATCTGGCCCTGGGCTTCGCGCTTCGAATGGCAGCAGATCGATCTCGGCGACTACCCCAACGTCAAGCGCTGGTACGTCGAGATCGCCAAGCGTCCGGCCGTGGAGCGCGGCTACCACTGCCCCAAGTGGGTCAACGAGATCCCCCTGCCCTGACACTCCCGCGTTTGGGCCGGCCCAGCGTTACCGGCCTGGGCCACGCGCAGGCTCTTCCCTCCCGGCCCAGGCCGGGAGCGTTCCGGCGCATGCCGCTTCGCATGCTATGCTTTGGCCCTTCCATCCTGCGCGCCAGCCATCGAGGCAAGGAATCCCATGAACGACGACACCTTCCAGCACAGCATTCGCAAATTACTCAAGAACGTGGGCGTGAACTCCCAGCAGGCGATCGAACAGGCGGTCGCGAAGGCGCTCGCCGAGGGCCGGCTGAGCGGCGATGAATCGCTGCCGGCCACCGTTCGCGTGCAGGTGGCCGGCCTGGACCTGGACCTTGAGTTCAACGGCGACATCACTCTTGAGTGAAGCGTCGATGAATGAGGCGCCGATGATCCACGTCGAGGGGCTGTCGAAGACCTTCGCCGACGGCTTCCCGGCGCTCAGGGACGTGAATCTGACGATCCGCCGCGGCGAGATCTTCGCCCTGCTCGGCCCCAACGGCGCCGGCAAGACGACGCTGATCAGCGTGATCTGCGGGCTGGTCAATGCCAGCCGCGGGCGGGTGCGCGTGGACGGCCACGACAATGTGCGCAACTACCGCGCCGCCCGCCAGCTGATCGGCCTGGTGCCCCAGGAGCTCACCAACGAGGCCTTCACCACGGTGTGGGATACGGTGAGCTTCAGCCGAGGCCTGTTCGGCAAGCCCAAGGATCCCGCCCACATCGAGAAGGTACTGCGTTCGCTGACCCTCTGGGAGAAGCGCGACAACCGCCTGCTCGAGCTGTCCGGCGGCATGAAGCGCCGGGTGCTGATCGCCAAGGCGCTCGCTCATGAGCCCCAGGTGCTGTTCCTCGACGAGCCCACCGCCGGGGTCGACGTGGAGCTGCGCCGCGAGATGTGGGACGTGGTGCGCGGCCTGCGCGACCAGGGCGTGACCATCATCCTCACCACCCACTACATCGAGGAGGCCGAGGAGATGGCCGACCGCATCGGCGTGATCCGCGCCGGCGAGATCGTGCTGGTGGAGGGGAAGCATGCCCTGATGCGCCAGCTCGGCAGCAAGGAGCTGACCCTGCACCTCCACGAACCGCTGGCGGGCATACCGGCGGCGCTGTCTGGCCATGCGCTGGAGCTTACCGAGGAGGGCCACGCCCTGGTCTACACCTATGACGCCGCGAGTCAGGAGGACGGTTCGAGCATCTCGGGGCTGCTCGCCGACCTCGAGGCGGTGGGACTGCGGGTCAAGGACCTGCACACCCGTCAGAGCTCGCTGGAAGACATCTTTGTCAGCCTGGTCCGGGAGCGCCGATGAACCTGCAATCCGTCAAGACGCTGTATCTCGCCGAGATGGCCCGCAGCCTGCGCACCGTACTGCAGAGCATCGTCTCACCGGTGATCTCCACCTCGCTGTACTTCGTGGTCTTCGGCGCCGCCATCGGCACGCGCATCAGCGAAGTGGACGGCGTGAGCTACGGCGCCTTCATCGTACCGGGCCTGATCATGCTGATGCTGCTCACCCAGAGCGTGTCCAACGCTTCCTTCGGCATCTTCTTCCCGCGCTTCTCGGGCTCGATCTACGAGATCCTTTCCGCGCCGATGTCCTACTTCGAGATCGTGCTCGGCTATGTCGGGGCGGCGGCCACCAAATCGCTGATCCTGGGCGCCATCGTGCTGGTCACCGCGCGGCTCTTCGTGCCCTACTCCATCGAGCATCCGATCATGATGGTGTTGTTCCTGGTGCTCACCGCGGTCACCTTCAGTCTGCTCGGCTTCATCATCGGCATCTGGGCCGACGGCTTCGAGAAGCTGCAGCTGGTGCCGCTGCTGGTGATCACGCCCCTGACCTTCCTCGGCGGCACTTTCTACTCCATCGACATGCTGCCGCCCTTCTGGCAGGCGGTCACGCTCGCCAACCCGGTGGTCTACCTGGTGAGTGGCTTTCGCTGGAGCTTCTACGGCATCAGCGACGTGAGTCCGCTGGTGAGCCTCGTCATGATCCTGGCCTTCCTCGGGGTAGCGCTGGCGCTGGTGGCCTGGATCTTCCGGACGGGCTACCGGCTCAAGCCCTGACGGCTCACGCCCGACGGAACACAGCGCGGGCCGGCAAGGACGGGCTATGCTGTAACGCATCTTCTCTCACCGCAGGGAGGCCGCGTGATGCGTCGCATCCTGATCCTCCAGGGACACCCCGACAGCAGCAGCCCCCACCTCTGCCACGCCCTGGCCGAGCGTTACCGCCAGGGCGCCGAGGCGGCAAAGCGAAGTGAGCTACGGCGCAGCGGCTGCCTGACCACGGCTAACCTCCACCCCGGCCTGGAAAAAGTGAGAGGGTCTCGTAGCAACGACTGAGAGCCCGCTCAATCTTGTACTGTAGGCATTCTCTTACAGCTTCTGTGCGCTATGAATGACATTGTTTCAAGTCACTGGCAGACGCTGCCATTCCCGCCCATGATTCGCTGTGAACACGGCCTTTGTCTCGGTAGCCGCATCCGATTGTGTCGGGAGCAGCAGCCGATGACATGAGCGGCCGATAACAACACCGTAGGGAAGGAAGGGGCCCATGTCGGCCACCTTTCTCAAGGATGGTGGCGAATGGCAGTAGGCCAGATCGAAGCCAAGGCGGGCTCGCGTCTCAACTGGCATGCGGAATTCAGCGAGCCAGCCGCAGAGGCGCTCTTCCGGCGCACCATGCAAACCCACGATGCCTGCCAGTTGCGCTATGCGCTGTGCTCGGCAGCGGGACTCTTCCTGGCTTTCAGCCTGGCGGATTACGCCCTGCTCGGGCCGGGGGGTGCCTTCCTGTCGCTGCTGCTGATGCGCGTGGGCGTGGCGCTGTGCTGCCTGGCGCTGACCATGGCGACCCTCAAGCGCCCGGCGCTCGCCCAGCGCCCCCTGCCGGTCAACCTTATCTGTCTGATCTGCCTCACCGGGCTGATGGCGACCATCCCGCTGCGGCCCGACCAGATCGGCATTCATCTGGCGTCGATGATCTTCGCCAGCATGGTGCTCTACCTCTTCGTGCCCAACCGCTTTCCGTGGATTCTGACCTGGAACGCTTACCTGGCTGCCGGTGTGGTCACGGCGATGCTCATCTGGTCGAACCTCCCGCCCGAGCTGATTTTCACGAGCCTGCTGCTGCTGGGTTTCGTCAATCTGCTCGGCAGCCTGACCCTCACCCGGCTCAACCGGCTGCAACGCACCCAGTTCGCTTCCCTGCTGGAGGAGCGCGCCATCAATCGCCGCTTGCAAAGCGAGATCGAGGAGCGCTGCCAGCTCGAGGAGCGGCTGCGTCACATGGCCACCACCGACGAGCTGACTGGTATCGCCAATCGTCGCCACTTCTTCGAACTGGCAAGCCGTGAGCTGAGCCGGGCGCTGCGCGAGCGTACCCCGCTGGCCATCTGCATGGTGGACATCGATCACTTCAAGCAGCTCAACGACCGTCACGGCCATGCCACCGGCGATCGCGTGCTGGCGGCCGTCGCCGCCTGCTGTCAATCGGTGCTGCGCGACACCGACATCATCGGCCGCTATGGCGGCGAGGAGTTCGTGCTGGCGCTGCCCAACGCCGAGCTGCACACCGCCGCCAGCATCGGCGAGCGCTTGCGCGAAAAGGTCACCAACCTGACCGTGCCCACCGTGGATGACCTCGGGCAGCTCTCGGTCACGGTGGGCATCAGCCGCCTGGAAGCGACCGAGGTGCAGCTCGAGGCCTCACTGCTGCGCGCCGACCAGGCGCTCTACGCCGGCAAGGCCCGCGGCCGCAACTGCGTGGTGATCGCCGATCCACAGGCGCCCTCGCTCTCCGCCGTGAAGGCGTGAGCCAAGGCAAGCGTCACGCCTGGTCCAGGGTCGCCTCCGCCTGGGCCAGCCACTCGTGGAAGACCTGCTGGCCGCGTGCCTCGAGCGCCGGGCCGTAGCGATGGGCTTGCTCGCGGATCGCCACGGGATCGACCCCGGCCGCCGCCAACTCCGCCGCATGACCAATCAGCCACGGCTCGATGCGCCGTGAATCGACCTCGAGATGGCACTGCAGGCCCAACACGGTATCGCCCACGGCAAAGGCCTGATGCGCGCAGGGGTAGCTGTAGGCCAGCCGCACCGCGCCCGGCGGTGTCTCGAACATGTCGCCGTGCCAGTGCAGTACGGTGTCGGGATTGCCCAGGTGACGCAGTGGGCTCTCCAGGCCCTCGCGGGTCAGGCTCAAATCGCCGTAGCCGATCTCCTGCTCGGGCATGGGGAAGACTCGCCCGCCCAGGGCGCGGGCGATGAGTTGCGCGCCCAGGCAGATGCCCAGCAGCGGGCGGCCGCTTTCGATTCGCCGACGAATGGCCGCGAGCTCTGCGGGAAGGAAGGGATAGAGCGCCTCGTCGTTGGCGCCCACCGGCCCGCCAAGCACCACCATCAGCTCGGGGCTCTCCACATCGAGCACTTCCAGTGCCGCCGGCTCCAGCTGCCCGGGGTCGAGGTAGCGGATACGGTAGTCCCGCGCCTTGAGCATGGGCTCGAAGATGCCGAGATCCTCGAACGCGACGTGACGAATGGCGACGGCACTCTTCATGGCGGTGTCACTCATGGCGTGGCAACTCCCTTCCCGGATGATGGCTCAAGCTTGAATCTCGATGACCTGGTCGGCCACGAACAGCGGTGGCTCATGCTCTCCCGGGTAGCCGCCCGGGTTGGCGAGTACCCGCGTGCCGGACCGCTCCAGATCCACCGGATCGTGCACATGGCCGTGAATCCACAGGCGCATGCGCCCCATCAGCGCCGCCAGGTTCGAGGCGAAGGCGGCGGAGAGCGGATCGCCGCGATAGCGCAGCGGCACGCAGTCGGGCAGCGGCGCATGGTGACTGATCACCACTCGGGGCGTGGCGTCGTGTGCGGCCAGCTCGGTCTCGAGCCAGGCGCGTGCCTCGCGGTGCAGTGCCTGGCTGGCACGCGGGGTGAACACCTCATCCGCCGGCTGCTCGATGAGACGAAAATCGGCCATCAGCAGCTGAGCTTCGATCAGGCCCAGCGTGGGATCGTGCTCCGGTTCGCCGGCGTAGAGCGCGAAGTCGGTCCACAGCGTGGTACCCAGAAAACGCACGCCACCCAGCGTCACGGCAGTGTTGTCGAGGAGATGAATGCCCAGGCGCTGCGCGGTGTCGGCGAGCTCGGCGCGCAAGGCTGACATGCAGGTGCCGTAGAACTCGTGGTTGCCCGGCACGTACAGAACCGGCGTGTCCGGAAAGCGCTCGGCGGCCCACTCGAGCCCCCTGGTATGGCGGTGGATGTCGCCGGCCAGCACCACCGCATCCGCCTCGACGTCCGGCAGCTCGCGCGACCCGTCGAAGTGCTCCAGGTGCAGATCGGACAGGATGCGCAGTCGCATGGCGTCCTCGTGGCCTGCGGGGTACATGAATCAGACTGGCGGCCCTGGCGGTCGAATTCAACCGGCGAGGGGCCTGTCCGCTCGCGTCATGCGCCCCAGGCCCTTGGCTGGTATTGTAACGGCATGATGACCCAACCTGACCCCCGGGTGCTGATGCGGCTGCTGTCGCTGCTGCGACCGTACCGCACCCGCCTGGCCATGGCGGCGTTGGCCCTGCTGGTGGCCTCGGGCTGCGTGCTGCTGCTCGGCCAGGGGCTGCGCCTGGTGATCGACCAGGGCTTTCTCGCTGAGAACCGCGCCCGCCTCAACCAGGTGCTGGCGCTGATGCTCGGCGTGGTGGCCGTGCTCGCCAGCGCCTCGGCGCTGCGCTACTTCCTGGTCACCTGGATCGGCGAGCGTCTCGCCGCCGACCTGCGCCGCCGGGTCTTCGATCACCTGCTCGATCTGGAACCCGGCTTCTTCGAGAGCGCCAGCCACGCCAACCAGGGTGCCGGCGAGATCACTTCGCGCCTCACCGCCGATACCAGCGTGCTGCAGACGCTGTTCGGCTCCTCGATCTCGCTGGCGCTGCGCAACGTCGTGATGCTCGTCGGCGCCGTGGCGCTGATGCTCATCACCCAGCCCTGGCTGTCGGCCATCGTGCTGCTGGGCATTCCCGCCACGGTGCTGCCGATCCTGTGGTTCGGGCGTCGGGTGCGCCGTCTCTCCCGCTTCAGCCAGGACCGCGTCGCCGAACTCGGCCGCTATGCCGGCGAGGCGCTCAGTGGCATCCGCACCGTCCAGGCCTTCACCCACGAGGATATCGAGCGCCGCGACTACGGGGAGCGCGTCGAGGACGCCTTCGCTACCGCCGTGGCGCGCACCCGCCAGCGCGCCTGGCTGACCGGCGTGGCCCTGCTGGCGATCTTCGCCGCGGTGGGCGTGATGCTCTGGCAAGGCGGCCAGGCGGTGCTCGCCGGCAGCATGACCGCCGGCGAGCTGGCCGCCTTCCTCTTCTACGCCGTGCTCGCCGCCGGCGCCGTGGCCACCCTGGCCGAGGTGGCCGGTGACGTGCAGCGCGCTGCCGGCGCCGCCGAGCGGCTGCTGGAGCTGCTCGACGCCCGGCCGGGTATCCACGCCCCTGTCGACCCGGTGCCCCTGCCCGCGCCGCTGGCCGGCGAGATCACACTGGAATCGGTGAGCTACACCTACCCGGGGCGCGAGCAGCCGGCACTGACAGCACTTGACCTGACCCTCCACCCCGGCGAGCGCGTGGCCCTGGTGGGTCCTTCCGGCGCCGGCAAGAGCACCCTGCTGGGCCTGCTGCTGCGCTTCCACGACCCGGACCAGGGCCGCATCCGCCTGGATGGCGTCGACCTGCGCGACCTCGACCCGCGCGCGCTACGCGGCGCCATGGGGCTGGTGGCCCAAGAGCCGGTGCTGTTCACCGGCACCGTGGCCGAGAACCTGCGCTACGGCAAGCCCGAGGCCGACCTCGACGACCTGCGCCGCGCCGCCGCCGACGCCAACGCCCTAGCCTTCATCGAGGCCCTGCCCCATGGCTTCGCTACCCCGCTCGGCCCCGGCGGCGTGCAGCTCTCGGGCGGTCAGCGCCAGCGCCTGGCCATCGCCCGCGCCCTGCTCAAGGCCCCGCGGGTGCTGCTGCTCGACGAGGCGACCAGCGCCCTGGACGCCGAAAGCGAGCGCCAGGTGCAGCAGGCCCTCGACCGCCTGATGGAAGACCGCACCAGCCTGGTGATCGCCCACCGTCTGGCCACGGTGGTGGCCGCCGACCGCCTGCTGGTGCTCGATCAGGGACACCTCGTCGCCACCGGGCGCCACGAGGAGTTGCTCGAGACGAGCCCACTGTATCGCCACCTCGCCGAGCTGCAGTTCGGTCGCCACGCCCCGAACCGCGAGCCTACGGTCTAATCCGCCAGCAATGGTGAACGGGCGCCCCCTGCTAGACTGAAGGGGTACACGTCCGACGGGGAGCCGCCATGGCACGCCTCAACGTGACCCGCAAGCTGATCGACGCCCACCTGGTCGCCGGGCACATGGAGCCGGGCGAGGAGATCGCCCTGGCCATCGACCAGACGCTGACCCAGGACGCCACCGGCACCCTGGTGATGCAGGAGTTCGAGGCCATGCAGATCGACCACGTGCGCACCGAGCTCTCGGCGCAGTACGTCGACCACAATCTCTTCCAGGAAGACTTCAAGAACCCCGACGACCACCTATTCCTGCAGAGCGCCTGCCGCAAGTACGGCGTCTGGTTCAGCCCGGCCGGCAACGGCGTCAGCCACCCGGTGCACCAGGAGCGTTTCGGCATTCCCGGCAAGACCCTGGTTGGCTCCGACAGCCACACCCCCGCCGCCGGGGCGCTGGGCATGTTCGCCACCGGCGCCGGTGGCCTCGAGGTAGCCCTGGCCATGGCCGGCCAGCCGCTCTACCTCAAGATGCCGGCGGTGGTCGGCGTCGAGCTCACCGGCGAGCTGCCCGACTGGGTGAGCGCCAAGGACGTGGTGCTGGAGATGCTACGCCGCTTCGGCGTCAAGGGGGGCAAGAACAAGGTATTCGAATACTACGGCCCCGGGCTCGAGACTCTCTCCGCCATGGACCGCCACGTGATCGCCAACATGGGCACCGAGATGGGTGCGACGACCACGGTGTTCCCCGCCGATGCCGAGGTGAAGCGCTTTCTCGAGCGCCAGGAGCGCGGTGACGACTGGCGCGAGCTCATCGCCGACGCCGGCGCCGACTACGACGAGCACGTGAGCCTCGATCTGTCGACGCTCGAGCCGCTGATCGCCCTGCCGAGCAGCCCCGGCAACGTCAAGCCGGTGCGCGAGGTGGCCGGCGAGGCGATCTACCAGGCCTATGTGGGCTCCTCGGCCAACCCCGGCTTTCGCGACTTCGCCGTGCCGGCGTTGATGGTCGAGGGCCGCCAAGTGACACCCGGGGTGTCGTTCGACATCAACCCCACTTCGCGCCAGATACTGGAGAATCTCACCAACGAGAGCTACCTATCGCGACTGATCCGCGCCGGGGCGAGGCTCCACCAGGCGGGCTGCAACGGCTGTATCGGCATGGGCCAGGCGCCGGCCACCGGCCGCAACAGCCTGCGCACCGTGCCGCGCAACTTCCCCGGCCGCTCCGGCACTCCCGAGGACCGGGTCTTCCTGTGCAGCCCGGAAACCGCCACCGCCGCGGCGCTCACCGGCCGGATCACCGACCCGCGCGACCTGGATATGGCCTGCCCGCGCTTTCAGGAACCCGAGCGGCTTGCCATCAACCGCGAGATGCTCCTCGCCCCGGCCGGCGACAGCGGCCTGGTCGAGCTGGTCAAGGGCCCCAACGTGAAGTCGCTGCCCGAGTTCGAGCCCATCCCGGCGGCGTTTGCCGGCCCGGTGCTGCTCAAGCTGGGCGACGATGTCTCCACCGACGAGATCATGCCCGCCGGCGCCGAGGTGCTGCCGCTGCGCAGCAACATCCCCGCCATCGCCGAACACGTCTTCCGCGCCATCGACCGTGACTTCAGCCAGCGCGCCCACGCGCTGGACGGCGACGGCTTCTTCATCATTGCCGGCCACAACTACGGCCAGGGCTCGAGCCGCGAACACGCCGCCATCGCCCCGCGCTACCTGGGGCTGCGTGCGGTCTGTGCCCTCTCCTACGCGCGCATCCACTGGCAGAACCTGGCCAACTTCGGCGTCGTGCCGCTCACCTTCGAGGACCCCAACGATCTCGACACCATCGAAGCGGACGACGAACTGGCACTGGACGATGTCGTCGCCGCTCTCGACCGGGGCGAGACGGTCCAGCTCCACAACCGCACCAAGGACCGGCGCTATACGATGCGCCACGCCCTCTCGCCCCGCCAGGTCGACATGATCCGCCACGGCAGCCTGATCAACCTGGTGCGCCAGGAGGCATAGCCGCTAGCCGCGCTCCATCACGGCGCTAGCGAAACCGCCAGGCACCCATACTGACCCTTGGGGAGGCACCGGTTCCCGGCGGCCCCAATGCAACCTCTTGCGAATGCCACGACCTGATCGCCGACCTAGCCCATGCCATGGGCGGGGGTGACGACGAGACACAGGCCGGTTGAATCGGTTGGTGGGGTGAGGTTAGCTGCCTGACAGTCAGCCAGTGTAAGGACATGAGGTTAGAGTTATTACCGAGGTTTCCGCGAAGGCCAATAACGAGCGATAGTGGGCTTTACGCTGACCCCGTGAACCAGAATCGACAAAGCAACCACCACCAGGACCAAGTGTATCAATTCCAGCGCGACTTCCTCTGGCAGCCCGTGTTGGATGGCGTACATCAGATAGTACAGTGAGCCAATACCGCGAACGCCAAACCAGCCCATGAGGTGGCGCATGCGCATGGGCGACCTGCTGCCAAGCACGCCAAGATGCACACTGACGGGGCGGGCGACAAAAAACAGAAATGCCGCGAAACCCACGGCTCGCCAACTCCAGGAATCCCAGAAGAGCGAGCCACCGATCAGTAAAACCAACACGATTTCTGCTAACCGTTCGAGGTGCTCGTTGAATACTAGAGAGCTTTCGCTCACGTGCACGTGCGCTATGGCTTGCGGCTCACCTTCCAGGGGTGTCTCGACAGGTACCGCGTAACCTTGCTTGAGGCCGGCCAATTTCAATTCGGTATGACGCAGAGCTACCGCTGCACTAAAAACGGCCAAAAAGCCCCAGGCATCCACTAACAGACTGATTCCATAGGCGAACGCAATCAGCCCCAAGCCGAGAAAGCTTTCCAGAAAGGCAGTGCCCACAAAGCTAGTGCGTGTCTTGTTCACCAGCCAACCGACACCAACGCCCGCCAAGATACCAATACCGATACCCGCACCGCTTGCCCAGAACACATCCACTGCCAGCCACCGCCAACCGGCATCGCCAAGATCGTGCAGACCCAGCAAACCGAGACCGAGCATCACGAACGGGAAGGCACTGCCATCGTTCATTCCGGCCTCGCAGGTCAATGAAAAACGTAGTTCGTCAGGATCATCAGCGTGACGAACCTGAACCTCCGTCGCCAGTACAGGGTCGGTCGGTGCGACCACGGCACCGAGCAACACGGCAGCCCCAAGGGGCAAAGCGAGCCAATAGTAGCCGAACAGCGCCACTAATCCGACGGTAATCGCCATCGAGACCACCGCCAGTTGTAGGGGATTTCGCCATCGCTTCAGGGTCACTGGCGCTGGCATTTTTACGCCGGCGCAATACAAGGAAATGAGCACGGCGATCTCGGTCAGGAGCTCCAATAAGGCCGACTCTTCTAGCGGATTAAAATGAAACAGCTCAAAGCCCATGGGCCCCACGATGCACCCGATAAGCAGATAGACAATGGCAGAAGTGGCAGGCACGCTTTTGAGATAGGAGAAAGTAAAGCCCACTACCAACAGCAGCGAACCGATCAAGATAAACCAAGTAGCGGTTGTCATAGATGACTCGTCAAGTATGTTGTCATTCGCCTAGCCGAACGCGACCCGAGTCAAGTCTTCAGCGTGCCCATTTGAGCTGGAACTCTATCTCATCATCATCATCTGAGCGCGCGGGACACCCTTTTCCACGTCCCGCTCTGCCTTGGACCCCATAGCTGCTCACCCTCGATAACCAGGCTCGATCCAGTCTAGCAGGCAAGTCTCCCCTTCCCCCCGACGGCGGAAGGCGGTCCCGAGGCCCCCGAAGTGAGCAAACATCGCGTGGAAGAACGTCGACAGCAATCTCTATCTGAACTCCAACAGGTGGACCCAGTGGCGCTGGGAAGCCAATATTCCAGCCAACATCGAGCGGTGCTGCTCAAGCTGGGTGATGCTTCCGACCAAGGTCGCATTGCCTTGTCTTCGGCGCTGCACGAGGGTGAATGGCGTCGACAAGGCATAAGAAACGCATAAAAAAGGTCCCCCGAAGGGGACCAGTAGGAGCACGCCAGCTCACTCAGTAGATCGCCTGTTGCCTCGGGCGTCAGGCGATGAAGTCACCGGAATCCGCAGTGAATGCCTTCAATGGCAGGGTCGGCTTGCGGTGACCGTCTGCCCTATATAATGCGCATATTGTGCCACCTCAGAAAAACCCATTCAAAAACAAGAATCTATAAATACAACTCGTACCCAGCCTCGCTTGGACGGCCCTCAGCCCGCCCCCTGCTGCACCAGCATAGCCGTTTTTCATGCCGCAGTGCATCATGGCGATGCATGTCCGCACCTCTTCCGCCGTTCATCGCGAGCCGCTATATCGCTAATGCGGTTTATTCTTTGTGGTTCGCTCCACTCTTTTCATAGAGTCATAAGCACAAGCCCGATTTTCGGGAGGTCCGTCATGTCAGATTGCTGCCACGACCTGCAACCTCAGGAGCACGGCGAGCTGGACATTCTGCACGTCAGCCGCGATTTCAACCGCCGTTCGGTGCTCAAGGGCATGGCCGGCGCTGCCGGTCTGGCGGCTCTGGGCGCCCCCTTGTCGGCCTTCGGGCAGGAGCTCCAGCACATCCGGCTGGCCTTCTGCAGCCAGCTGCTGTGCGTGGTGCCCTACGAGGCCACGCGCGCCGCAGGCTTCTTTGCCGAAGAGGGCTTCGACGTGGAACTGGTCTACACCCGGGGCGGCAGCGCGGCCCTGCAGGCGCTCAACGGCGGCGCCGTGGAGTACGCTGCCACTTCCTTCGATGCCGCCCTCAACGCCTTCGCCAGCGGCGCCGACATCGTGCGTTTCGCGACCACCGGGCGCCTGCCGCTGTTCGCCCTGGCCACCAGCGTGGAAGGAGCCGAGACGATCACCGAGGTCGGCGATCTCGAGGGCAAGACCATCGGCGTCTCGGCACTCGGCAATGCCGACCATGCCTTCGCGAGGTACCTGCTCGAGCGTGCCGGCGTGGACCTCGACAGTGTCGACTTCGCCACTGTCGGCACCAACCTCTACGACGCCCTGCGCCTCGGCCAGCTCGACGCCGGCATGGTGCAGGAGCCGGCACTGTCGCTTCTCCAGGAGCGCGGCGCCCGGGTGCTGGTCAACGGCATGGACATCGAGGACGCCAACGAATACCTCGGCGGTGCCTACGAGTTCATGGGTGTGGCCGTGCGCCGCGAGGAGTTCGACGAGCGCCGCGAGGAGATGCAGCGCCTGGCCCGTGCCCTTGGCAAGGGGCTTCGCTACGTCCAGGAAGCCGAACCCGAGGCGCTGGTCGAGGCGCTGCCGCGCGAGATCATCACCGGCGGTGACCGCGAGATCGTCGCCGAGAGCCTGGCGCGCTACCGGGCCTCGCTCTATCCCCGTGAGGTGGAGCTCAACCTGGAGGCCATGCAGCGGGTGATCGACGTGCAGAAGGCCGCCGGCGGCCGCGGGGGCAGTGTCGAACTCGAGCAGATCGCCAGGCCGGACCTACTCACCTCATGATGCTGGACCTCCGCAACCTGCAGATGAGCTACGGTGACGAGCCGGTGCTCGAAAACGTGGATCTCAGCGTAGCGCCCGGCGAGTTCGTCAGCCTCATCGGCCCCTCGGGGTGCGGCAAGAGCACCCTGCTGCGCGCGGTGATGGGCCTGCAAAAGCCCAGCGCCGGTGACGTGTACCGGGGCCTGACGCTTCGCGAGATCGGTCTGCTGTTCCAGGACGACGCCCTGCTGCCGTGGCGCACCGCACGCGACAACGTGGCACTCGGCCTGCGCATCCGCGGCTTCACCAAGGCCGAGGCGCGGCGCACCGCCATGCAGTGGCTCGAGTCGGTAGGGCTCGGCCAGTTCGGCGACCGCTATCCCCGTGAGCTCTCCGGCGGGCAGCGCAAGCGGGTGGCCATCGCCCAGGTGCTGGCCCTGCGCCCCAAGCTGTTGCTGATGGACGAGCCCTTCGCCTCGCTCGACGCCATCGTGCGCCACTACCTCACCGAGGACCTGCTGGGCTGGGTGGAAGAGGAGCATCTCACGGTGCTCATGGTCACCCACGACCTGGAGGAGGCGGTGGCCGTCTCCGACCGGGTGGTGCTGCTCGGCAACGGCCCGCGTGCCCACGTCAAGGGGCGCTGGGAGATCGACCTGCCGCGACCGCGCGACCTCTTGCGCGTCAAGGAAGCGCATCAGTTCGCGGTGACCACGCGGGCGCTGTGGGATGCGCTCTCCGAGGAGGTACGCACCCCCACCGCGCGACAGCGACCGGAGAGGGAGGTAGCGACACCATGAAGCAAGCGACGCTCTGGCTGCAGCTGCGCCGCGCCACGGCCCTGGCCGTGGTCCTGCTGCTCTGGGAGGGAATCAGCGCCCTGGGCTGGGTCGACCCCTTCTACGCCCCGCCGCCCTCGGCAATCGGCGGCGCCATCGCCGAACTCTTCGTCGAGGGCGATATCTACGGCCACCTCGAGGCGACCTTCGGCGCCGCCCTGCTCGGCCTCTTCCTGGGCCTGATCGGTGGCGCCCTGCTCGGTTTCATCGCCGCCCTGCTGCGTCCGGTGGCGGAGCTGCTCGAGCCGGTAATGGCCATGCTCAATGCCATCCCTCGGGTGATCCTCGCCCCGCTGTTCATCATCTGGCTGGGCATCGGCATCGCCTCGAAGGTGGCGCTCTCCTTCATCCTAGTGGTGGTGCTCACCTTCTTCGCTGTCTACAACGGCATTCGCGACGTGGACACGCGGCTCGTGGAGCGCGTGAAAACCCTCGGCGGCGGCTCCTGGACGCTGCTGCGCGAGGTCTACGTGCCTTCGGTGGTGGCCTGGGTGATGGGCAGCCTCAAGGTAGCCGTGGGTTTCGCCTTCACCGGCGCCGTGGTGGGCGAATTCGTCGCTTCCAGCCGCGGCCTGGGCTACCTGCTGGCCTTCGCCCAGAGCACCTACAACGCCGCCCTCACCTTCGCGCTGATCGTGCTGGTGCTGGTGTTCGTGATGATTCTCTTCGGCCTGGCCGGTGCCCTGGAGCGCTACCTGCTGCGCTGGAAGTACCGCTGATGGGCTACTGCCGCGACGCACCGCGCTCCCTGCGCCTACCTGAGTGCCTGGAGCGTGGCCTGCGCACGCGGCGCGCCCCGCCGCTGCCGCACCTCGGCGAGTGGGTCGAAACACCCCAGGGGCTGCGCGCCCGTTTCAGCCTGGCGATCCGCGACGACACCCTGGTCGATGTCCGCTTCGAGGCCACGGCCTGCGCCACCCTCGTGGCCTACTGCCAGGCCCTGGCCGACCACGAGACAGGCCGGCCACTTGACGCCACGCCGAGCCTGGACGCCGACGCCCTGGCGGCACGACTCGAGGGCGTACCGCCCGCGCGACAGGACCGCGCCATCCTCGCCGTGGCCGCCCTACGCGCGGCCCTACTGATGACGACCAAGGAGCCTTCCCCATGAAAGTCGCCTACCTCTTCGCCACCCAGCGCCACAACGTCTCCTACGTGCTCGCCAAGATGATCCTGCCCCAACTCGAGGAGGGCCGCCACGGCGTCGAGGTGGTCGGCATGTTCTTCTTCGAGGACAACAACTACGTACTGGTGAACGGCAACCCCATCGGCGAGCGCCTGCGCGCCGTCGCCGAGCAGAGCGGCATGCTGCTGATGGGCTGCGACCAGTGCTGCTACGAACGCGAAATCGCCGACCAGCTGATGCCCGGCGTACCCATCGGCTGCTTTCCCGACCTCTACGCCGCGCTCGGCGGCAACATGCCGGATCAGGTGATTACGTTGTAGCGAGGTGACTTGCTGGAAAACCCTTCCATCGCGCATGCTGAGGTTTTCCACAGCTGCTGGAGACTTGCCATGACTTCCCCTCGCCTCGGCTTCATCGGTATCGGCCTGATGGGTGATCCCATGACGCGCTGCCTGCTTTCCGCCAATTGCGACGTGACCGTGTGGAATCGCTCGCCCGGCAAGGCCGAGGCGCTGCGCGAGGCGGGGGCCAAGGTGGCGGGTTCCATCGGCGAACTGGTGGAAGGCGTCGACGTGGTGATGCTGTGCCTCGCCAATACCGCCGCGGTGGAGTCGGTGGTGTTCGGCGAGGACGGCGTGGCCCAGCACGGCCGCGCCGAGCAGCGACTGATCGACTTCTCCAGCAGCGATCCGGCCGCCACCCGCGACTTCGCCGAGTGGCTGGCCAGCGAATCCGGCATGCGCTGGGTGGACTGCCCCGTCTCCGGCGGCGTGGCTGGGGCCGAGAGCGGCACGCTGGTGATGATGGCCGGCGGCGAGACGGAGGACATCGACGCCATCCGCCCCCTGGTCGAGCCGATCTCTGCCCGGCTGACGCACATGGGCCCGGTTGGCAGCGGCCAGGTGACCAAGGTGTGCAACCAGATGATCGTCGGCTGCCAGGCAGCGGTGATCGCCGAGATGGTGGCACTCGCCGAGGTCAGCGGCGTGGACGCCGGCCGGCTCACCGAGGCACTCTCCGGCGGCCATGCCGACTCCAAGCCTTTCCAGATCCTCGTGCCGCGAATGGCGGCGAGCGACTTCGAGAAGCCCCCCTGGCACCTGCGCACCCTGCTCAAGGACCTCGACATGGCGGTGGCGCAGAGCCAGCGGGCCGGCAACGCCACGCCCATGAGCGGTCTGGCCGCCCAGCTGATGCGTGCCCACGCCAGCCACGGCCACGCCGAGCACGACCCGGCCACCCTGGTGGAGACCTATCGCCCGGGGGACGGCGACTGAGCCCCACGGCCGGCCCCCACTGGCAACACCGCGGTATCGGGTCCATCCTGAGCCTGCGCTCCGCGTCAGGAGCAGCGTTCGCCACGGGCAGTCTGACACGGTCTGTCTGACACGGGCATCGGGAGGCCGCATGAGCCGGGCGGGACAAGTGAACATCGGGACGTCGGGCTACCAGTACGAGCACTGGCGGGGCGTCCTCTACCCGCACGACCTGCCCCGCGAACGCTGGCTCGGCCACTACGCCGAGCACTTCGCTACGGTGGAGATCAACAACACCTTCTACCAACTGCCCGAGGCCGCCACCTTCCGTGCCTGGCGCGACGCCGTTCCCGAGGGGTTCCGCTTCGCCGTCAAGTTCAGCCGTTACGGCAGCCACATCAAGAAGCTCAAGGCACCCCAGGACACCATTGGCCACTTCCTGGACGCGGCCGGGCTGCTCGGCGACAAGCTAGGCCCGATCCTGGTGCAGCTGCCGGGCCGCTGGCGGGCCAACGCCGAACGCCTGGACGCCTTCCTGGAGGTCGCGCCGGCCGAGCAGCGCTGGGCCCTGGAATTCCGCGACCCTTCCTGGCTCTGCGACGCCGTCTACGGGGTGTTGGAAGCCCACGGCGCCGCTCTGTGCTGGTACGACATGCTCCCCGACCACCCCCGGCGGCTCACCGCCGACTGGGCTTACCTGCGCCATCACGGCGAACACTACCAGGGCCGATACTCGCCCCAGTACCTTAGCGCCCAGGCCCGGCGCCTCGGGGACCTGGCCGAGGGCGGAAACGACGTCTACGCCTACTTCAACAACGACGAGGCCGGTCATGCCGTCGAGAACGCTCGTCAACTGCAACGTTTCCTCGCCCGTCGCGGGCCAGACTTGCTGACGTGACGTTCGCAACCGCTTCCCCCTCCGTCTCGCGGAGGCCTTCACGCGGTATAGTGCACCGCCAGCCAGACGGTCGCCTGCTGCGGGGCCGTCCACTTGACGCGATGCCGGCAGTGCGCCGGGATGGTGAGGTAATCGCCCGGCGCGAGCGCCACGTCATCGCCCTGCTCGAAGGCGAGCACCGCCCGCCCCTGCAGCACCACCACCCACTCGTGCTGCGGCTGGTCGTACCAACCCTGCTCCGGCGAGGCGTGGCCGTGCGAGACGATGCGCTCGACCCGCACGTCCTGGCCGCCCACCAGCTCATCGAACTGCTCCGCCGCCTGGGAGAGAGGAATCGACGCGAAGAGGTTTTGCACCACAGCTTTCTCCTGCCGGCCATCAAGTCGACATCAAGACTCTCCGTGGCTAGTGTATCTGTCCACTTGCCGCCGGGCCGAATTTGTCCCCACCCCCGCCCTTCCGTACACTCGTTTGACTGCAAACGTTTTTTGACCCTGGGAAACGCTGATCAAATTGGCGAGCGGAATAAAGCGCAAGGCGCACGCAGCGCAGACACCGGAGCCTATGCGGTACTAGGTGAGGATGTCGAGCAGCGCGCAACGCAGCGATTTGCCCGCGCAGACATTTGTGCAGTGTTTCCCCAGCCGAGGCACGACCCCATGGCATTTGACTCCACTTCCACCTACGTGGCCACCGAGGCCTTGAAGCAGGCGGTGAACGCCGCCGTGACCCTCGAGCGGCCGCTGCTGATCAAGGGCGAGCCGGGCACCGGCAAGACATTGCTCGCCGAGGAACTGGCCAGCTCACTGGGCACACGGCTGCTCACCTGGCACATCAAGTCCTCCACCAAGGCCGCCCAGGGTCTCTACGAGTACGACGCAGTGAGCCGCCTGCGCGATTCCCAGCTCGGCATCGAGGGCGTGGAGAACGTCGCCAACTACATCAAGCCCGGCAAGCTGTGGGAGGCTTTCACCGCCGACGAGCGGGTGGTGCTGCTGATCGACGAAATCGACAAGGCGGACATCGAATTCCCCAACGACCTGCTCCAGGAGCTGGATCGCATGGAATTCCACGTCTACGAGACCGGCGAGACCATTCGCGCCCGCCACCGCCCGATCATCGTCATCACCTCCAACAACGAGAAGGAGCTGCCCGACGCCTTCCTGCGCCGCTGCTTTTTCCACTACATCGAGTTCCCCGATCGCGAGACCATGCAGGCCATCGTCGACGTGCACTTCCCCGACATCGCGCCCAAGCTGGTCGGTGAGGCGCTGGAGGTGTTCTTCGAGCTGCGCCAGGCGCCGGGCCTCAAGAAGAAGCCCTCCACCTCGGAGCTGGTCGACTGGCTGAAGCTGTTGATGGCCGACGACCTGGCCCGCGAGGCGCTCTACCAGCGCGACCCGGTGAAGGCGATTCCGCCGCTGGCCGGCGCCCTGATCAAGAACGAGCAGGACACCGCCCTGCTCGAGCGGCTGGCGTTCATGCTGCGTCGGCAAGGCAGGTAACCACGATGTTCATCGGCCTGTTCGAGACCCTGAAGCGCGCCGGGGTGCCGGTGTCGCTGCGCGAGCTGCTCGACCTCCACGCGGTGGTCGAGCGCGGCGTAGTATTCGCCGACATGGAGGCCTTCTACCAGATCGCACGCACTGTGATGGTCAAGGACGAGCGCCACTTCGACCGCTTCGATCGCGCCTTCGCCGCCTGGTTCGAGGGGCTTTCGAACCTCGACGCCGCCATCGAGGCGCTGATCCCCGACGACTGGCTGCGTCGCGAGTTCGAGAAACAGCTCAGCGACGAGGAAAAGGCCCGAATCGAGTCGCTGGGCGGGCTCGAAAAGCTGATCGAGACCTTCAAGCAGCGCCTCGAGGAGCAGAAGGAGCGCCACGCCGGCGGCAACAAGTGGATCGGCACCGGCGGCACCAGCCCCTTCGGCGCCTACGGCTACAACCCCGAGGGCATCCGCATCGGCCAGGACGGCTCTCGGCACCGCCGCGCGGTGAAGGTGTGGGACGAGCGACGCTTCCGCGACTACGACGATTCGCTCGAACTGGGCACGCGCAACATCAAGATGGCGCTGCGCCGGCTGCGCAAGTTCGCCCGCCAAGGCGCGGCGGAGGAGTTCGACGTCGACGCCACCATCCGCGAGACGGCCCGCGACGCCGGGCTGCTCAACGTGCAGATGTGCCCCGAGCGTCACAACGCCGTGAAGGTGCTGCTGTTGCTCGACGTGGGCGGCTCCATGGACGACCACATCCGCACCTGCGAAGAGCTCTTCTCCGCAGCGCGAGCGGAATTCAAGCACCTGGAGCCCTACTACTTCCACAACTGCCTCTACGAGGGGGTGTGGCGCGACAACTCCCGTCGCCATCATGAGCGCATCCCGACGATGGACGTGCTGCACACCTATGGGTCCGACTACCAGGTGGTGATCGTCGGCGACGCCGCCATGTCGCCATACGAGATCACCCACCCCGGCGGCAGCGTCGAGCACTTCAACGACGAGGCCGGCGCGGTGTGGCTGAAGCGCCTCGTCGACAAGTTCCCCCGCCTGGCGTGGCTCAACCCCATGCCGCCGCGCGCCTGGGAGTTCACCCACTCCACCCAGTTGATCCGCCAGTTGATTGACGACCGCATGTATCCGATGACGCTGGAAGGCCTCGAAAGGGCCATGATCGAGCTCGCCAAATAGCCGTGACAGGGAATATTTTAACTTTATAGCCGTTAAAGGCTATTGACTGGCGATATAGCCTACAATGGCTATACTTAAGGTAACCGCCAGTGGAGCCTGTGTTCGCCATGCCCCAGCGAATCGCCGTACTCACGGGCGATGTAATCGATTCCCGCCAGGTGCGGGACCGCACTCGCCTCTACCGCCTGCTGGACGACACCCTGGCGGCGCTGGCCGCCCGCCACGGCGGCCGCGCCGAGCGCTTCCGTGGCGATGCCTTCCAACTCGCCCTGCCCGATCCCCGCCCGGCCATGGCGGTGGCCATTGCCCTGCGCGCAGCGCTGATCGAGCACTCCGAAGCCGAGCAGCGCTGGGACGCGCGCCTCGCCGTGGCGGTAGGCGCATCGCACTGGCACGGCGAGCGACGCCTAACCAACGCCGACGACGCCCCCTTCGTGCACTCCGGCCAGGGGCTGGATACGCTGGCCGAGGGGCCGGCGCGGCTGTCGCTGGCGCTGCTCGACGAAAGCGACGACGGCTGCCTGGCCCTGCTGGTGCGCTACCTCGACGACCTGGTGGCGAGCTGGTCGCCCTACTCGGCGGAGGTGGTGCGGCTGAGCCTGGAAGAAGCCCGCTCGCAGCAGGCGCTGGCCGAGCAGCTCGGCATCCGCCAACCCAGCGTGCACAAGCGCCTGCGCGTGGCGCGCTGGCCGCTGCTCGCCGACACCCTCGCCTACCTGGGCGAACGCCTGGCCAATGGAGAGGATCACCCATGACCACCGCCGAGCTTTCCGTGCTGCTGGGGCTGCTGCTCGCCCACCTTGTCGGCGACTTCCTGCTGCAGCCGCTCGCCTGGGTCGAGGATCGCCAGCGCCGACTGCATCGCTCGCGCCATCTCGTCCATCACGTGCTGGTGCATGGCGCCCTGACTTTCTCGGTGCTCGCCATTGCCGGTCTGGCCATGGCCGGCACGCCGGGCCTGCTCGCCGCGCTGGCCGGCGCAGCGGCGGTGGTCATCAGTCACTGGTTGATCGACCTGGGCAAGGCACACCTGCCCGCCGGCCGGCTGCGCTGGTTCCTGCTCGACCAGGCACTGCACTGGCTGATGCTGGCGGGGGTATGGCTTGCCTGGCTTGGCAGCACCCGGCCACTCGCCGAGGCCGTTGGCTGGCTCGTCTCCCCCGAGGTGCTGGGAGTGGCGGCGGCCTACCTGCTGGTGACCCGCCCCGCCGCCTTTGCCATCGCGCTGGCCATGCGGCGCTGGAGCGAACAGCTCGCCGCACCGGGCACCCTGGCCCAGGCGGGAGCGCGTATCGGTATGCTGGAGCGCGCCCTGGTGCTGACCCTGGCGCTGCTCGACCAGCTCGCCGCGGTGGGCTTTCTGCTCGTCGCCAAGTCGGTGCTGCGCTTCGGCGACCTGCGCGAGGCACAGGACCGCAAGCTCACCGAGTACGTGCTGCTGGGCACCCTGCTCAGCGTCACCAGCGCGCTGCTGCTGGGGCTGGCGCTGCGGAAATTGCTGGCGTTGTCCGGTTAGCGCCCCGAGAGTCGGGAGGCTGGTCAGGCACGCCTGCTGCCACCTGCCCCAAACCGACCCAGGCATAGGCAAGGGCGTCATGGCGTTACGCCTCGCCAGGGGTAACAGCGAAGCAGCATTGCCGCCGGGAGTCCCGATCGGCAAAATCGGGAGCCGTTTCCCCATCCATTCCGCGTTTACCCGCTCACGGAGGCACGCATGGCCGAGATCCAGCTGACGACCTGCCAGGGCGAGGCCATTGGCCCGCACCTGGACGACCTGGCACGCCTGCGCATTCGCGTCTTCCGCGACTTCCCCTATCTCTACGACGGCGACTTCGACTACGAGGCGAGTTACCTGCGTCGCTACGCCGAGTGCCCCGACAGCCTCTTCGTGCTCGCCTTCGACGGCGACACCCTGGTCGGTGCCGCCACCGGCATGCCGCTCACCGACGACGTCGAAGAGTTCCGCGCCCCCTTCGAGCAGGCGGACTACGACATCGCCCAGATCTTCTACTACGGCGAGTCGGTGCTCTTGCCGGCCTACCGCGGCCGGGGCATCGGCAAGGCCTTCATGGCCGAAAGAGAGAAACATGCAGCGCGGCAAGGCTTCGCCATCGTCGCCTTCTGCGCCGTGGAGCGCCCCGACGACCATCCGCTCAGGCCCGCCGGCTACGAGCCGCTGCACGGCTTCTGGCGCGCCCAGGGCTACGAGCGCCAGCCCGATCTGACCACCACCTTCCGCTGGAAGGACGTCGATCAGGCCGAGGAGACCGACAAGCCCATGGTGTTCTGGGTGAATGCTCCCGCGCATCATGCTGCGCATTGATGCGGG
Source organism: Halomonas sp. NO4 (assembly GCF_010994375.1). Lineage (GTDB taxonomy): Bacteria > Pseudomonadota > Gammaproteobacteria > Pseudomonadales > Halomonadaceae > Halomonas. The sequence goes on along the minus strand of NZ_WHMA01000026.1, from coordinate 52 downwards.
GCTTCCCGCTCTCGCTGCCAGAGCGTTGAGAGCGTGACCGGCATTCTCGGTT
>NZ_WHMA01000025.1 GCF_010994375.1 Halomonas sp. NO4 | reverse complement strand
CTGGCAGCAGCTCCGCCCCCGGCGTGCCGCGCACCACGCCGGGGGCGTCGACCAGCAGCGGGCCGGCGGTGACGCGCTCGGCCAGGCGGCGCACGGCCTCCACCAGCGGCAGGCGAAAGCGCGCCGAATCGAGGGTGGCCAGCGCCGCGAGGGCCTCGAGCCGCCAGTCGCCGTCGTGCCACACGCCCAGGCACACCGCGCCGGGCGGGCCGAAGCCGGGCAGGCCAGGGTCGGCGCTCAGGCAGCGGAGTGTCCGACCCTGTTCGGCGAGGCGGGCGGCCACAGCCCGGGCGAGCGTCGTCTTGCCGCTGCCCGGGGCGCCGAGCAGCAGCACCCGCGGGGAACGCGCGAGCAGGTCCGGCAGGGGATGGTCCCTGGGCAGGCGGTCGGGTGTCGTGTCCATGGTCATGGCCCGTGCTCTCGATAGGCCCCACGATAGGCCCAGTGTGGGGGAATCGGAGGCCCTGCCCAAGGGGTCGGGAGGCGAGCGGCTCTGCTATACTCCCGCTCCATTCCCGTCAACCAGTCGCAGGAGTCCGCATGACCCGTATCGCCATCGTCGGTGTCGCCGGCCGCATGGGCCGCACCCTGGTCAACGCCGTGGAGCAGGATGCCGAGGCCACCCTCGCCGGCGGCGTCATCGAGCCGGGCAGTACGCTGGCCGGCGCCGATATCGGCGAACTGGCGGGTCTGGGCCGGCTGGGCGTGGCGGCGGCGGACTCGCTCGATGCCATCGTCGACGACTTCGATGTGCTGATCGACTTCACCGCCCCGGCAGTGACACTCGCCAACCTGGCGTTCTGTGCCAAACATGGCAAGCGTATCGTCATCGGTACCACCGGCCTCGACGACGCCCAGCTCGCCGAGCTCGACGGCTATGCCGACCAGCTCGCCATGGTCTTCGCGCCCAACATGAGCGTGGGCGTGAACCTGACGCTCAAGCTGCTGGAAACCGCGGCCAGGGCGCTGGGTGACGAGGGCTACGACATCGAGGTGATCGAGGCCCACCACCGCCACAAGGTGGATTCGCCTTCCGGTACGGCGCTGAAGATGGGCGAGGTGGTGGCCGAAGCTCTGGGCCGCAATCTCAAGGAGCACGGGGTTTTCGAGCGCGTCGGCCAGTGTGGGCCCCGCGATCCCAAGGAGATCGGCTTCGCCACCGTGCGCGCCGGCGACATCGTCGGCGAGCACACGGTGATGTTCGCCACCGAGGGCGAGCGCGTCGAGATCACCCACAAGGCGTCGAGCCGCATGACCTTCGCCAAGGGCGCGGTGCGCGCGGCGCGCTGGGTGGCCGAGCGGGGCAATGGACGCTACGGCATGCCGGACGTGCTGGGGCTGTGAGACGGGCTGTCGGGGCCGCGCGACGGATCCGGGGGTAGCCGCCAATCCCCATATCCGGTAACATCCCCAAAATTTTGGCCGGGCGCATGGGCGAAAGCCCTTTCGAGCGCTTGTTGCTTCGGCCCAGGCATTCCGAGCGAATGACAACAAGCGGGATGAAACCGGTCTTCATCGGGTTTCGTCCCGCTTTTTTGCGGGCCGGCCACCCGGGAGCGATTCACGACCGGGCCGCGGCCTGGTCGTGCGCAGGTGCGAGAGGCGCTCGCCCGGCTCGATGGGCGCGAGCCGACTAGAATTCCTTGACGAGCATGGGAGGACGTTGCGTTGAACAGACCCGCGATACTGGCCCTGGAAGAGGGCAGTGTATTCCACGGCACGGCCATCGGTGCCGATGGACAGACCAGCGGTGAGGTGGTGTTCAATACGGCCATGACCGGCTATCAGGAGATCCTGACCGATCCGTCCTATACCCGCCAGATCGTCACCCTCACCTACCCGCACATCGGCAATACCGGCATCAATGCCGAGGACGTCGAGTCCGGCGCCATCGCCGCCGCTGGCCTGGTGATCCGCGACCTGCCGCTGCTGGCGAGCAGCTTTCGCAGCGAGCGGACGCTCTCCGACTACCTGGCCGGCCAGAACGTGCTGGGCATCGCCGACATCGATACCCGCCGCCTGACGCGCATCCTGCGCGACAAGGGCGCCCAGAACGGCGCGATCCTCGCCGGCCCCCTGGCCGAGGGCGACGATGCCGTGGAGCGGGCGCTGGCCGCGGCGCGCGACTTCCCCGGGCTCAAGGGGATGGACCTGGCCAAGGTGGTCTCCTGCCAGACGCCCTACGAGTGGCACGAGGGCGAGTGGGCGCTGGGCGAGGGCTATGCCGACGCCACCCAGGGCAAGCGTTCCTACCACGTGGTCGCCTATGACTTCGGGGTGAAGCGCAACATCCTGCGCATGCTCGCCTCGCGCGGCTGCCGCCTCACCGTGGTGCCGGCCCAGACCCCGGCCGCCAAGGTGCTGGCCCTGAACCCCGACGGCGTCTTCCTGGCCAACGGTCCGGGCGACCCCGAGCCCTGCGACTACGCCATCACCGCCATCCAGGAGATTCTCGAGACCGAGATTCCGGTGTTCGGCATTTGCCTGGGGCACCAGCTGCTGGCGCTGGCCTCCGGGGCGAAGACGGTGAAGATGAAGTTCGGCCACCACGGCGCCAACCATCCGGTGCAGGACCTCGACAGCGGCCAGGTGATGATCACCAGCCAGAACCACGGCTTCGCCGCCGATGAGGCGACCCTGCCGGCCAACCTGCGCGCCACCCATCGCTCGCTGTTCGACGGCTCGCTGCAGGGCATCGAGCGCACCGACCGTCAGGCCTTCAGCTTCCAGGGGCACCCCGAGGCGAGCCCCGGCCCGCACGATGTCTCGCCGCTGTTCGACCGTTTCGTCGCGATGATGCAGGCGCGTCGCTAGACGTCGGCCGCCGTCCCTCGTTCGTCACCTTTTTTTGCGGGAAGCACCATGCCCAAGCGTACCGACATTCACAGCATCCTGATCATCGGCGCCGGCCCCATCGTCATCGGCCAGGCGTGCGAATTCGACTACTCCGGCGCCCAGGCCTGCAAGGCGCTGCGCGAGGAGGGCTACCGGGTCATCCTGGTCAACTCCAACCCGGCCACCATCATGACCGATCCGGTGATGGCCGATGCCACCTACATCGAGCCGATCACCTGGCAGGCGGTGGCCAAGATCATCGAGGCCGAGCGCCCCGATGCCGTGCTGCCCACCATGGGCGGCCAGACGGCGCTCAACTGTGCGCTCGATCTGGACAAGCATGGCGTGCTCGAGAAGTACGGCGTGGAGATGATTGGCGCCAACGCCGACGCCATCAACAAGGCCGAGGACCGCGACCTCTTCGACCAGGCCATGAAGCGCATCGGCCTGGAGTGCCCCAAGGCCGAGGTGGCGCACAGCATGGACGAGGCCTGGCGCATTCAGGCATCGCTGGGCTTTCCGGTGATCATCCGCCCCTCCTACACCATGGGTGGCTCCGGCGGCGGTGTGGCCTACAACAAGGAGGAGTTCGAGGAGATCTGTCAGCGCGGCTTCGAGCTCTCCAACAACCATGAACTGTTGATCGACGAGTCGCTGCTGGGCTGGAAGGAGTACGAGATGGAGGTCGTTCGCGACAAGAACGACAACTGCATCATCGTCTGCGCCATCGAGAACTTCGATCCCATGGGCGTGCACACCGGCGACTCCATCACCGTGGCCCCGGCCCAGACGCTGACCGACAAGGAGTACCAGATCATGCGCGACGCCTCGCTGGCGGTGTTGCGCGAGATCGGCGTCGAGACCGGCGGCTCCAACGTGCAGTTCGGCGTCGACCCGGACAGCGGGCGCATGGTGGTGATCGAGATGAACCCGCGGGTGTCGCGCTCCTCGGCGCTGGCCTCCAAGGCCACCGGCTTCCCCATCGCCAAGATCGCCGCCAAGCTGGCGGTGGGCTACACCCTGGACGAGCTGGCCAACGACATCACCGGCGGGCGCACCCCGGCCTCCTTCGAGCCGGCCATCGACTACGTGGTCACCAAGATTCCGCGCTTCACCTTCGAGAAGTTCCCCCAGGCCAACGACCGGCTGACCACCCAGATGAAGTCGGTGGGCGAGGTGATGGCCATCGGGCGCACCTTCCAGGAGTCGCTGCAGAAGGCGCTGCGTGGCCTGGAGACCGGCAACGACGGTCTCGACCCGAAGGTGACCGAGTTCACCGACGACGCTATGGCCCACATCAAGGGCGAGCTGCAGGCCGCCGGGGCCGAGCGCATCTTCTTCATCGCCGATGCCATGCGCGCCGGGATGAGCGTCGACGAGGTCTTCGCCCTGACCAAGATCGACCGCTGGTTCCTGGTGCAGCTCGAGGAGCTGGTGCGCCTCGAGGAGGAGGTGGCCAAGCGCTCGCTCTCCGAGCTCTCGCCGCGCGAGCTCTTTCGCCTCAAGCGCAAGGGCTTCAGCGATGCTCGCCTGGCGAGCCTGCTGGGGGTGGCCGAGAAGGAGTTCCGCAAGACCCGCCAGAAGGCAGGCATCCGCCCGGTCTACAAGCGCGTCGACACCTGTGCCGCCGAGTTCGCCTCGGACACCGCCTACATGTACTCCACCTACGAGGAGGAGTGCGAGGCCGAGGTATCCGACCGCCAGAAGATCATGGTGCTGGGCGGCGGACCCAACCGCATCGGCCAGGGCATCGAGTTCGACTACTGCTGCGTGCACGCCGCACTCGCCATGCGCGACGACGGCTATGAAACCATCATGGTCAACTGCAACCCGGAGACCGTTTCCACCGACTACGACACCAGCGACCGCCTCTACTTCGAGCCGGTGACGCTGGAGGACGTGCTGGAGATCGCCGACAAGGAGCGGCCGGCCGGGGTGATCGTGCAGTTCGGCGGCCAGACTCCGCTCAAACTGGCCCGCGAGCTGGAGGCCGCCGGGGTGCCGATCATCGGCACCACCCCGGATGCCATCGACCGCGCCGAAGACCGCGAGCGCTTCCAGCAGATGATCGACAAGCTCGACCTCAAGCAGCCGCCCAACGCCACCGCGCGCAGCTTCGAGGACGCCTTCGCCAAGGCCGAGGCGATCGGTTACCCGCTGGTGGTGCGCCCCAGCTACGTGCTGGGCGGTCGCGCCATGGAGATCGTCTACTCCGCCGACGAACTGGAGAACTACATGACCCACGCGGTCAAGGTCTCCAACGACTCGCCGGTGCTGCTCGACCACTTCCTCAACGCCGCCATCGAGATCGACATCGACGCCGTCTCCGACGGCCACACGGTGGTGATCGGCGGCATCATGCAGCATATCGAGCAGGCGGGGGTGCACTCCGGCGATTCGGCCTGCTCGCTGCCGCCCTATTCGCTGCCTGCCGAGGTGCAGGACGCCATGCGCGAGCAGGTCAAGAAGATGGCCGTGGAGCTCGGCGTCAAGGGGCTGATGAACGTGCAGCTCGCCTGGCAGGACGACGAGATCTACGTGATCGAGGTCAACCCGCGCGCCTCGCGCACCGTGCCCTTCGTCTCCAAGTGCATCGGCCTCTCGCTGGCCCAGGTCGCCGCCCGCTGCATGGCCGGCAAGACGCTGGCCGAGCAGGGCTTCGAGGCCGAGCTCGTGCCGCACTTCTACAGCGTCAAGGAGGCGGTCTTCCCGTTCAACAAGTTCCCCGGCGTCGATCCCATCCTGTCGCCGGAGATGAAGTCCACCGGCGAGGTGATGGGCTCCGGCGACACCTTCGCCGAGGCCTTCTACAAGGCGCAGCTGGGCGCCGGCGAGGCGATTCCGCGGCTCGAGGGGGAGCGCAAGGCGTTCCTCTCGGTGCGCGATCCCGACAAGGTGGGTGTTATCGAAGTGGCGCGTTCTCTGCTAGCATTAGGATTCGGTCTAGTGGCCACGCGTGGCACTGCCGCCGCCCTGAAAGCGGCCGACCTGCCGGTCGAGATCGTCAACAAGGTCTACGAAGGCCGTCCGCATATCGTCGATCTGCTCAAGAACGACGAGATTGCCTATATCGTGAACACTACCGAGGGTCGTCAGGCGATCAATGACTCCTCGGTCATCCGCCGTACCGCGCTTGCCCGCAAGGTTCCCTATGCCACCACCCTGGCAGGGGCGAGTGCCGTTTGTCTGGCGCTGGAATACGGCAATGCGATCACGGTGCGGCGGCTTCAGGAACTGCATGCAGGAGCAACGCAATGAACAAGGTCCCGATGACCGTTGCTGGGGAGGCGCGCCTGCGCAAGGAGCTCGAGGAGCTCAAGAGCGAGGCACGCCCCAGGGTGATCGCCGCCATCGCCGAGGCCCGCGAGCACGGCGATCTCAAGGAGAACGCCGAGTACCACGCGGCGCGTGAACAGCAGGGCTTCATCGAGGGGCGCATCCAGGAGATCGAGAGCAAGCTCTCGAGCGCCCAGGTGATCGATGTCACCAAGCTGCCCAAGACCGGCAAGGTGATCTTCGGCGTCACCGTGGAACTGATCAACCTCGATACCGACGAGGAGGTGCGCTACCGCATCGTCGGCGAGGACGAGGCCGACATCAAGGCGGGCCGTATCTCGGTCACCTCGCCCATCGCCCGCGCCCTGATCGGCAAGGAGGAGGGCGACGTGGTGGTGGTCAAGACGCCCGGCGGCGAGGTCGAGTACGAGATCGCCGGCGTCGAGCACCTGTAGCCCTTCGGGCAGCTGTAAGCCATAAGCTGGAAGCTGTAAGAAAACACCCCCGAGGCAGTGCCTCGGGGGTGTTTCGGTCTGACCTACAGCAGCTTACGGCTCAACGCTTACAGCTCTGAGCGACTCTGAGCGACTCTGAGCGACAGCTCAGTGGCGGCCGTGATGGTTCTCGAAGCGCTTGATGTTGGAGAGCTTGGGGTTGCCGCCGGGGCTGGCCCGGTAGAGCAGCGCCACCTTGCCGATGGTCTGTACCAGTTCGGCGCCGCTGTCGGCAACGAGCTCGTTGAGCATGGCGGCGCGGTCGTCGCGCTCGGCCATGGCGAGCTTGATCTTGATTAGTTCATGGTCGGTCAGCGCCCGGTCGAGCTCGGCGAGCACGCCCTCGGAGAGGCCGTTCTCGGAGACGGTGACCACCGGATTCAGGTGGTGACCGATGCTGCGGAATGCTTTCTTTTGTGCCTGTGACAAGCTCATGGTATCTTGCGTCTTCCCGGTTGCGCGCAGCCCGCTATGGTACGGGGAAACGCTAGCCGGTGAAAGCATGGCAGGGTCCGAACACGGGCCTCCCGTCCAGACGCCCAGTACACCGCCCCGGGCCGCTGGCCCTCACGCTTACCCGTTTCGTTTCAAGGTGATGTCGTGGCTCGTTCCACTCCCTCCTCGCGCGATGGCGCCTCAGGTCGCCGTGCCGCTTCCGCTCGCCGTGCCGGCAAGGGTGCGGCCAGCAAGAGCAGTGCCGGCTGGCTCAAGGAGCATTTCGACGACCCCTATGTGCAGCGCTCCTGGCAGGAGGGCTACCGCTCGCGGGCCAGCTATAAGCTGCTGGCGCTCGACGAGAAGGATCGCCTGTTCCGCCCGGGCATGACGGTGATCGACCTGGGGGCGGCGCCCGGCGGCTGGAGCCAGGTGGCGGCCGAGAAGGTCGGCGACGAGGGTCTGGTCCTCGCCTCAGATATTCTCGAGATGGATGCCCTGGCGGGGGTCGAGTTCATTCAGGGGGATTTTACCGAGGAGGCCGTGCTCGACGCGTTGCTCGACACCCTGGGGAATCGCCCGGTGGACCTTGTGATGTCCGACATGGCCCCCAACATGAGTGGCATGGCTGCCATCGACCAGCCCCAGGCGATGTACCTGGTGGAACTGGCACTCGACCTGGCGCAGCAGACGCTCGCGCCAGAGGGGCGCTTTCTCGCCAAGGTGTTCCAGGGTGAGGGGTTCGATCCCTTCCTCAAGGCGCTGCGCGAGAATTTTCGCCGGGTCGTCACCCGCAAGCCGGAGGCGTCGCGCTCCCGCTCTCGTGAAGTGTACCTGCTGGCAGACGGATTCCGCGGCTGAGCCCGGCTCGGCCGCTTGAACGGCCGGCAACCGGAGGGTCGGTTGCCGATAGAGAAAGACTAATGGCGTAATGGCCGGACATGGCGACTCAACTGTGTCACAGTGGAGTTTGACAGCCAGGCGGCGACGGCGGGGAACGCTATCGCTGTGCGCGTGGTCCCATTGCCAGGCGTGATCGGCCGACAGTTGCTTGTAATGAGGGTACTCCCTTGAATGATATGGCGAAGAACCTGATTCTGTGGTTGGTCATCGCGGCGGTGCTGCTGACGGTGTTCAACAACTTCAGCGTCGACAGCACCCCGCAGACGATGAACTACTCGCAGTTCGTCCAGCAGGTGCAGAATCAACAGGTGCGCAGCGTCACCATCGATGGCTATACCATCACCGGTGAGCGCACCGACGGCTCGCAGTTCCAGACCATCCGGCCGGCGGCGGACGACCCCAAGCTGATGGATGACCTGCTGGCCAACAACGTCACCGTGGTCGGCAAGGAGCCCGAGCAGCAGAGTCTGTGGACACGACTGCTGATCGCCAGCTTCCCGATCCTGTTGATCCTGGCCATCTTCGTGTTCTTCATGCGCCAGATGCAGGGGGGCGCCGGCGGCAAGGGCGGGCCCATGAGCTTCGGCAAGTCCAAGGCCAAGCTGCTCTCCCACGACCAGGTCAAGACCACCTTCTCCGACGTGGCCGGCTGTGACGAGGCCAAGGAGGAGGTCGAGGAGCTGGTCGACTTCCTGCGCGATCCCTCCAAGTTCCAGCGCCTGGGCGGCACCATTCCGCGCGGCGTGCTGATGGTGGGCCCGCCCGGTACCGGCAAGACGCTGCTCGCCAAATCCATTGCCGGCGAGGCCAAGGTGCCCTTCTTCTCGATCTCCGGCTCCGACTTCGTCGAGATGTTCGTCGGCGTGGGCGCCTCGCGCGTGCGCGACATGTTCGAGCAGGCCAAGAAGCAGGCGCCGTGCATCATCTTCATCGACGAGATCGATGCCGTGGGTCGGTCGCGCGGCGCCGGCATGGGCGGCGGCAACGACGAGCGCGAGCAGACCCTCAATCAGTTGCTGGTGGAGATGGACGGCTTCGAGGCCAACGAGGGCATCATCGTCATCGCCGCCACCAACCGCCCCGACGTGCTCGACCCGGCGTTGCTGCGCCCGGGCCGCTTCGACCGCCAGGTGGTGGTGCCGCTGCCCGACATCCGCGGTCGCGAGCACATCCTCAACGTGCACCTGCGCAAGGTGCCGCTGGCCGACGACGTCAAGCCGGTGCTGATCGCCCGCGGCACGCCGGGCTTCTCCGGCGCCGACCTGGCCAACCTGGTCAACGAGGCGGCGCTGTTCGCCGCGCGGCGCAACAAGCGCCTGGTGAGCATGGAAGAGCTGGAGCTGGCCAAGGACAAGATCATGATGGGCGCCGAGCGCCGCTCCATGGTCATGACCGAGAAGGAGAAGCTCAACACCGCCTACCACGAGTCGGGTCACGCCATCATCGGCCTGGTGATGCCGGAGCACGACCCGGTCTACAAGGTGACCATCATACCTCGCGGCCGCGCGCTGGGCGTGACCATGTTCCTGCCCGAGCAGGACCGCTACAGCCTGTCGCGCCAGCAGCTCATCAGCCAGATCTGCTCGCTGTTCGGTGGCCGCATCGCCGAGGAGATGACCTTGGGGCCCAACGGGGTCACCACCGGAGCGTCCAACGACATCAAGCGCGCCACCGAGCTGGCCCACAACATGGTGGCCAAGTGGGGGCTCTCCGAAGAGATGGGGCCGGTGATGTACGACGAGGACGAGTCTCACCAGTTCCTCGGCGGCGCGGGGCAGGGCGGCAAGCTCAAGTCCGGCGAGACCACCACCAAGCTCGACAAGGAAGTGCGCAAGATCATCGACGAGTGCTACGCCAAGGCGAAGCAGATCCTCGAGGAGAATCGCGACAAGCTCGATGCCATGGCCGAGGCGCTGATGCAGTACGAGACCGTCGACTCGACCCAGCTCAAGGACATCATGGAAGGGCGCCAGCCCCGTCCACCCGAGGGGTGGGATGACCCCAGTGGCGGCGCGTCCCCGTCCGGTGGCGAGACGGACCCCGAGCCTGCACCATCCCAGGACGAGGACGAGGAGGACGACGAGCCGCGACGCCGTCCGTCCGACCCGCTGGGCGGGCCAGCCGGTTCCTGATTCCGCCACGTCGACGACGGGCGTCCTGCGGGGCGCCCGAGTTGTTTGTGATACCCTTGGGCCCGCCAATCCGCGCCTGACTCGCCACAGGAACGACACCATGATGGAATCCGCGTCCCCGGCCTGGCTGCCGTGCGGCCGCCATCGGCTCGACCTCTCCTTTCCCCGCGTGATGGGGGTGCTCAACGTCACCCCCGACTCCTTCTCCGACGGGGGGCGCCACAACGCGCGAGACGATGCCCTGCGCCATGCCGAGCGGCTGCTGGCCGAAGGGGCGGCGATCATCGACGTGGGCGGCGAATCCACCCGGCCCGGCGCCGCGCCCGTCAGCGCCCAGCAGGAGCTGGATCGCGTGGTGCCGGTGGTCGAGGCGCTGGTCCGCGAGTTGGACGCCCTGGTGTCGGTGGACACCAGCAGCCCCGAGGTGATGCGAGCGGTAGCCCAGGCCGGCGCCGGCATGCTCAACGACGTGCGCAGCCTGCGCCGCGAGGGTGCCCTGGCGGCGGCCGCCACCAGTGGCCTGCCGGTGTGCCTGATGCACATGCAGGGCGAGCCTGCCGACATGCAGGAGGCGCCGTACTATGATGACCTCATCGAGACCGCGGTGAGTGATTTTCTCGCAACGCGGGTGGCGGCCTGCGAGGCGGCCGGTTTGCGTCGCGAGCGGCTGTTGCTCGACCCCGGCTTCGGCTTTGCCAAGACCGTGGAGCACAACCTGCGCCTGCTCAACCGGCTGGATCAGCTGGAGCGGCTCGGCCTCCCGCTGCTCGTGGGCATGTCGCGCAAGAGCATGATCGGCAAGGTGCTCGGCCGCCCGGTGGAAGAGCGCCTGCCCGGCGGCTTGGCGCTGGCGGCGCTGGCGGTGGAGCGCGGGGCGAGGATCGTGCGCGTCCACGACGTGGGGCCCGCGCTGGACGCCATCAACATGACCTGGGCTGTACTCAAGGAAGGCTGCTAATGACAAGACGCTATTTCGGCACCGACGGGATCCGCGGCACGGTGGGCGAGTACCCGATCACGCCGGACTTCATGCTCAAGCTGGGCTGGGCCATGGGACGCGTGCTGGCCCGCGATTCGGGCCGTGCCCGCGTGCTGATCGGCAAGGACACTCGCATCTCCGGCTACATGTTCGAATCGGCGCTGGAGGCCGGGCTCTCGGCGGCGGGCGTCGACGTGGCGCTGCTCGGGCCCATGCCCACGCCGGGCATCGCCTACCTGACGCGCACCTTCCGCGCCGATGCCGGCATCGTCATCTCCGCCTCGCACAACCCCTTCGCCGACAACGGCATCAAGTTCTTCTCCAGTGCCGGCACCAAGCTCGATGACGGCATCGAAGCACGCATCGAGGCGATGCTCGAGAAACCGTTGACCACGGTGGCGGCAGGGCAGCTGGGCAAGGCGATGCGCATCGACGACGCCGCCGGGCGCTATATCGAGTTCTGCAAGTCCACCATCCCCAATCGGGTGAGCCTGCACGGCCTCAAGATGGTGCTCGACTGCGCCCACGGCGCCACCTATCACATCGCGCCCAGCGTGTTCCGCGAGCTGGGGGCCGAGGTGAGCCTGGTGGGGGCCAATCCCGACGGGCTCAACATCAACCGCGAGGTAGGTTCCACCTCGCCGGCCAGCCTGCGTGCGGCGGTGATCCAGCAGGGCGCCGACCTGGGTATCGCCTTCGACGGCGACGGCGACCGGGTGCTGATGGTGGATGCCGACGGCCGCGAGATCGACGGCGATGACATCCTCTACCTGATCGCCGCCGACCGCCATGCCCGCGGGCTGATGGCGGGCGGCGTGGTCGGCACCCTGATGACCAACTTCGGCCTGGCCATGGCGCTCGATAGCATGGGCGTGCCCTTCGAGCGCGCCAAGGTGGGCGACCGCTACGTGGTGGAACGCATGACGGCCAACGGCTGGCAGCTCGGCGGCGAGTCGTCCGGCCACATCGTTTGTGCCGACGTTCAGACCACCGGCGACGGCATCGTCTCGGCGCTGCAGGTGCTGGCGATCATGATCAACGAGGGCAAGCCGCTGGCGCGGCTGCTGGGTGGCCTCGAGAAGGTGCCCCAGGCGCTGGTCAACGTGCGCCTGACGCCGGGCACCGACGCTCGCGCGTTGATGGATAGCCAGGCCGTGCAGCGCAGCGTCGCCGCCGTGGAGGAAACCCTCGGCGAGGAGGGGCGCGTACTGCTGCGCCCCTCCGGCACCGAGCCGCTGCTGCGGGTGATGGTCGAGGGGCGTGCCCATTTCGACGTCGATGCCCTCGCCCGGCGCATTGCCGACGATGTGACCAGCGAGCTGGCTTGACTGGGGTCGCCATGGTTGTCTTGCCCGGGGTGCTCCTATACCATTTCGCACCACTTTGAAAGAGGATCGAGCATGCGAACGCCGCTGATCGCCGGCAACTGGAAGATGAACGGCTCTTTGGCGCTGGTCGACGCCTTTGCACAGGCCCTGGTCACGACCCGCTTGCCGGCGCGGGTGGAGGTGGCGCTGATGGTGCCCTTTCCCTATCTGGGTGCCGCCGCTCGCGCCTTTCGGGACGCCCCGGTGGCGGTGGGCGCCCAGACGCTGAGCGATCAGCCCGCCGGTGCCTTCACCGGCGAGGTGAGCGGGGCGATGCTCGCCGACCTCGGTGCGCGCTACGTCCTGGTGGGGCACTCCGAGCGGCGTAGCCTGTTCGGCGAGGACGACGCGGGCGTGCTGGCCCGCGTCCAGGCGGCCCTGGCCAACGGCCTGACACCGGTGCTGTGCCTGGGCGAGACGCTGGAGGGGCGCGAGGCCGGGCGCACCGAAGCGGTGGTCCTCGGCCAGCTTGCGGCGGTGTTCGACGCCCTGGGGCCCGACGAGCGCGCCCGTCTGGTACTCGCCTACGAGCCGGTGTGGGCCATCGGCACCGGGAGGACGGCCACGCCCGAACAGGCCCAGGCGGTGCACGCGGCGATTCGTGCTCGCCTGGCCGACTACGCCCCGGCCCTGGCCGAGGCGCTGAAGATTCTCTACGGCGGCAGCATGAAGGCCGCCAACGCGGGCGAGCTGCTCGCCCAGCCGGACATCGACGGCGGCCTGGTAGGCGGTGCCTCTCTCCAGGTCGACGACTTCCTAGCCATTTGTCAGTCAGCAGGTTGAAACCATGCAAGCTACCATTCTCATGATCCATGTGGTGATCGCGATCGCCCTGGTCGCTCTCATCCTGCTGCAGCAGGGCAAGGGCGCCGAAGCCGGCGCCGCCTTCGGTGGCGGGGCCTCGCAGACCGTCTTCGGCTCGCGCGGCTCGGGTAGCTTCCTGTCCCGGGCCACGGCGGTCCTGGCGGTAGCCTTCTTCGCCACCTCGCTGACGCTGGCCTACTTCGCCTCCCAGGCGGGTGAGGCGCCCGAATCGGGCATTCCCGACGCGCGCGTGATCGATCAGCAGCGCGGCGTGCCGACCCTTGACGACGAGGGCGGGGATGTGGATAATGCTGCGCCAGTGCTGGAGGAAAGCAGCGACTGAGTCGCAGTTCCAGCGTCCGCTTTTGCCGAAGTGGTGGAATTGGTAGACACGCTATCTTGAGGGGGTAGTGGCCTTATGGCCGTGCGGGTTCAAGTCCCGCCTTCGGCACCATCTGTACCCCGGGCCTGTCATCATGGCACGCTGGGGATCGTAAGAACGCAGGATTGGCATCAGAAAGATTGTAGTGGAAGCGCCGCTTTTCCTTGACGCTTCAGCCTCGACTGCCTACAATCGCCGACCTGGAATGATGCGGGGTGGAGCAGCCTGGTAGCTCGTCGGGCTCATAACCCGAAGGTCGTCGGTTCGAATCCGGCCCCCGCTACCATCTTCCCGAAGGCCTGCCGCCGGCAGGTGGTTTCGAGAAGAGGTATGACAGGTTTCTTGTGAAAGGCCCCTTCCTGCGAAGGGGCTTTTTGTTAGCGGGCCACGCTCGGCAGCGAGCGACGGGTCCGGTTCGGGCAACGCCAATCAGCCACCTAGCTTTCCTGTTCACTCCCGGCCAGGTGCCTGATGCAACGGCTGTAGGAGCTTTCTCAGTGGCACTCAAGGACGCCGCGCTGCATGCGCTGATCGAGCCGGTGGTCACTGCCATGGGGTTCGAGCTGTGGGGCATCGACTACCTGTCCCAGGGCAAGCACTCACGGCTGGTGATCTACATTGATCATGCCGAGGGCGTGACCGTCGAGCACTGCGCCGACGTCAGCCGCCAGGTCAGCGGCGTGCTCGACGTCGAGGACCCCATCGCCGGTGAATACCACCTGGAGGTCTCCTCGCCGGGCATGGACCGTCCGCTCTTCACGCTCGATCAGTTCGCCCGCTTTCGCGGCCACCAGGTGGCCTTGCGGTTGCGGGTGCCGTTCGAGGGGCGTCGCAAGTTCAAGGGGCTGCTGGCCGGTACCGAAGGGGACGACGTCCTGCTGCAGCTCGACGGCGAGGAATATTGCTTTCCCATCGACACCATCGACCAGGCACGCGTGGTGCCCACCTTCGAGTCGTGATGGCGATGGATAAGGACAGGTTTTCTGGCGAGGCAAAGGCATGAGTAAAGAAATTCTGACGGTCGTTGATGCGATCTCCAATGAGAAGGGCGTGCCCCGCGAGGTGATCTTCGAGGCCGTCGAGGCGGCGCTGGCCAGTGCATCGCGCAAGCGCTTCGAAGGGCAGGATGTCAGCGTGCGGGTCAAGATCGATCGCCACACCGGCGACTACGAGACCTTCCGCCGCTGGGTGGTGGTGGAAGACGACGAATTCGAGAACCCCGACGCCGAGATCAAGCAGTCGTTCGCCGAGCGCCGCGACCCCCCGCTCACCCTGGGCGACGTGGTGGAAGAGCCGATCGAGAACGCCGCTTTCGGTCGTATCGCCGCCCAGACCGCCAAGCAGGTCATCGTGCAGAAAGTCCGCGAGGCCGAGCGCGCCGAGGTGGTGCGCCAATACGCCGAGCGCGAGGGCGAGCTGGTCGCCGGTATCGTCAAGAAGACGACACGCGATGGCCTGATCATCGACCTGGGCGACAATGCCGAGGCCTTTCTGCCGCGCAGCGAGATGATTCCCGGCGAGCGCTACCGCATGAACGACCGCGTTCGGGCGCTGCTCACCAAGGTCGATGCCGAGGCGCGCGGCGCCCAGCTGATCCTGTCGCGCACCTGTCCGGAGCTGATCATCGAATTGTTCAAGATCGAGGTGCCGGAGATCGCCGAGCAGCTCATCGAGATCAAGGGCGCGGCGCGCGACCCCGGCTCGCGGGCCAAGATCGCGGTGAAGACCAACGACCGCCGCATCGATCCGGTGGGCGCCTGCGTGGGCATGCGCGGCTCGCGGGTCCAGGCGGTCTCCAGCGAGCTGCAGAACGAGCGCGTGGACATCGTGCTGTGGGACGACAATCCGGCACAGCTGGTCATCAACGCCATGGCGCCGGCGGATGTCGGTTCTATCCTCGTCGACGAGGAGACTCACACCATGGACGTGGCGGTCGCCGAGGACAACCTGGCCCAGGCCATCGGCCGCAGCGGCCAGAACGTACGCCTGGCCTCAGAGCTCACCGGCTGGCGGCTCAACGTCATGACCGAAAGCGAGGCCGAGGACAAGCGCGAGCAGGAGATCGACGACCTGGTCGAGCACTTCATCCAGCACCTGGACATCGAGGAGGACCTCGCCCGGCTGCTGGTCGAGGAGGGCTTCACCACGCTGGAAGAGATCGCCTACGTACCCCTCGAGGAGATGCTCGAGATCGAGGAGCTCGACGAGGAGCTGGTGGAAGAACTTCGCGCGCGCGCCAAGGATGAACTGCTCAACCTGGCCATTGCCTCCGAGGAGGAATTGGACGGGGCCCAGCCCGCCGAGGACCTGCTGGAAATGGACGGCATGGAGCGCCACTTGGCCTTCATCCTGGCCAGCCAGGGGGTCATCACCATGGAGGATTTGGCCGAGCAGTCCGTCGACGATCTGATGGATATCGAGGGCATGGACGAGGAGCGCGCTGCAGCACTGATCATGACTGCCCGTGCGCCATGGTTCGAAGGCGAAGCGTAAAACGGGTCACGGGCTGAGGAGGGTCAACATGTCGGAAATGACCGTTAAGGATTTTGCAGTGAAGGTGGGGCGCGATGTCCCCCGCCTGCTGGAACAGATGAAAGAAGCCGGGCTCGCCCACAAGTCCGAGAGCGATGCCGTGTCCGAGGAGGACAAGCGGCAGCTGCTGGATTACCTGACCAAGAGCCACGGCGGTAGCGGTGCCGGGGCGCGCAACCGCATCACCCTGACGCGCAAGACGCGCAGCCGGATCAAGACCGGCGAGCGTGGCAAGAGCATCGAGGTGCAAGTGCGCAAGAAGCGCACCTACGTCAAGCGCGCCGAAGAGGAGGCCCCGGCCCCCGAGCCGGCCGAGGAAAGCGGCCCGCGTCAGCTGGTCGGTGATATGGCCGATTCTCAGCAGGCCCAGGCCGAGCGCGAAGCGCGCGAGGCGGAGGAAGCCAAGGCGCGTGCGGCCGAGGAGTCGGCCCGTGAGGCTGCCGCCAAGGTCGAGGCCGAGAAGGCGACGACCAAGGCCGAGCCCGAGCCGGAGATCCCGGTGCCCGAGCTGGAGGAGCCGGCCCCGGCCGAGCAGCCGCCGGCGCCGCCCAAGGAGGGACGCTCCGATCGCCGCACCGCGCCGCCCAAGAAGGTCGCCAAGAAGGGCCGTCAAGAGCGCGACGACGACGATCGCGGCGACCGCGAGGAGCGGCGTCGCGGCGGCAAGAAGGCCAAGCGCGCCGAGCGTCGCGGCGGCCGCCGCGGCGGTACCCAGGGCGGCAAGCACGGCTTCCAGAAGCCGACTCAGCCGATCGTTCGTGAAGTGTCGATTCCCGAGTCGATCAGCGTCGCCGACTTGGCCGACAAGATGTCGATCAAGGCCAACGAGGTCATCAAGACCATGTTCACCATGGGCGCGGCGGTGACCATCAACCAGACCATCGACCAGGACACCGCGGCCATCGTGGTCGAGGAGATGGGCCACAAGCCCAAGCTGGTCAAGGACGATGCGCTGGAGACCGAAGTCCTCGAGGGCATCTCCTACGAGGGCGAGGAGGTCACCCGCGACCCGGTGGTCACGGTGATGGGCCACGTCGACCACGGCAAGACCTCGCTGCTCGACTACATCCGCCAGGCCAAAGTGGCCACCGGCGAGGCGGGCGGCATCACCCAGCACATCGGTGCCTACCACGTGCAGGGCAAGGACGTGAAGGGAGATCACGGCGGCGTGACCTTCCTCGACACCCCCGGCCACGCGGCCTTTACCGCCATGCGTGCGCGCGGTGCCAAGGCCACCGACGTGGTCATTCTGGTGGTAGCCGCCGATGACGGCGTGATGCCGCAGACCGTCGAGGCCATCGAGCACGCCAAGGCGGCCGAGGTGCCCCTGGTGGTGGCGGTCAACAAGATCGACAAGCAGGGCGCCGACCTGGACCGCATCAAGAACGAACTTTCCCAGCACGGCGTCATCTCCGAGGAGTGGGGCGGCGACACCCAGTTCGTCCACGTCTCGGCCAAGACCGGCGAGGGCATCGAGGAACTGATCGAGGCAGTGCAGCTGGTCTCCGAGGTACTCGAGCTCAAGGCCGTACCCGAGGCGCCCGGCAAGGGCGTGGTGATCGAGTCGCGCCTGGACAAGGGGCGCGGCCCGGTGGCCACGGTGCTGGTGCAGAACGGCACCCTGAAGAAGGGCGACATCGTGCTCGCCGGCCTGCACTACGGCCGCGTGCGTGCCCTCACCAACGAGCTCGGCAAGCAGGTCGACGAGGCCGGCCCCGCCATGCCGGTGGAGATCCAGGGCCTCGACGGCACCCCCGAGGCGGGTGACGACTTCATGGTGGTGGCCGACGAGAAGAAGGCCCGCGAGGTCGCCAACTTCCGTCAGGGCAAGTACCGCGAGGTGCGCCTGGCCCGCCAGCAGAAGGCCAAGCTGGAGAACATGTTCAGCCAGATGGGCCAGGACGAGGTGGCCAAGCTCAACATCGTGCTCAAGGCCGACGTCCAGGGCTCGCTCGAGGCGATCAAGGGCGCGCTGGAAGAGCTCTCCACCGACGAGGTGCAGGTCTCCGTGGTCTCCTCCGGGGTGGGCGGCATCACCGGCACCGACGCCAACCTGGCGCTGGCCTCCGAGGCGATCGTCATCGGCTTCAACGTGCGTGCCGACGCCGCGGCCCGCGAGATCATCGAGCGCGAGGGGCTGGAACTGCGCTACTACAGCGTCATCTACCAGCTCATCGACGAGGTCAAGCAGGCCATGAGCGGCATGCTCGAGCCGGAGTGGAAGGAAGAGATCGTCGGCGTGGCCGAGGTCCGCGACGTCTTCCGCGCGCCCAAGATCGGCGCCGTGGCCGGCTGCATGGTCGTCGAGGGTACCGTGTACCGCAACAAGAAGATCCGCGTGCTGCGCGAGAACGTGGTCATCTACGAGGGCGAACTCGAGTCGCTGCGCCGCTACAAGGACGACGTCCAGGAAGTGCGCAACGGCATGGAGTGCGGTATCGGTGTGAAGAACTACAACGACGTCCAGGTCGGCGACAAGATCGAGGTCTTCGATCAGGTCAAGGTCGAGCGGACGCTCTAAGCGGAGCCGGGCATGCGCGAGTTCAAGCGGACCGACCGGGTCGGCGACCAGCTGCAGAAGGAGCTGGCGGTGCTTATCCAGCGCGAGGTCAAGGACCCGCGCCTGGGCATGGTCACCGTCAGTGCCGTCACCGTCAGTCGTGACCTCGGCTATGCCGATGTCTACGTGACGCTGCTCGGCGAGCAGAGTCCGGAGCGCATCCGGGAGAACCTCCAGGTGCTGAAGAAGGCCGCGGGGTTCCTGCGCGGCCAGGTCGCGCGGCGCATCAAGCTTCGCCACGTGCCGGAACTGCGCTTCCACTTCGACGAGAGCCTGGTGCGAGGTCAGCACCTCTCCTCGCTGATCGACGAGGCGGTCGAAAGCGACCGCGCCCGTCATGCCGACGAGGAAGGCGGCGAGGCGGAGGACGGCGACGAGGGAGAGAGTCGCTAATGGCGCGTCGGCGTCGCGGCTTGCCGGTCAACGGGGTGCTGCTGCTCGACAAGCCCTCGGGCGTGTCCAGCAACCATGCCCTGCAGCGGGCCCGACGCCTCCTGCAGGCGCAGAAGGCGGGGCATACCGGCACGCTCGACCCCATGGCCACCGGGCTTCTGCCGCTGTGCTTCGGCGAGGCGACCAAGTTTGCCGCCCACCTGCTCGAGGCCGACAAGGTCTACCGCACCCGCGTCGAGCTGGGCAGAGTCACCGACACCGGAGACGCCGAGGGTGAGGTGGTGGCACGGCGTGAGGTGCCGCCGCTCAACGCCACCGATATCGAGGGCGTACTGGCGCGCTTTCGCGGCGAGATCGAGCAGGTGCCGCCGATGCATTCGGCGCTCAAGCACCAGGGCCGCAAGCTCTACGAGCTGGCCCGCGAGGGCAAGACAATCGCGCGTGCAGCGCGGCGCGTGAGGGTGTATGATGCCCGGCTGCTCGCCTGCGAGAGCGAGGCCTTCGAGCTGGAGGTGCGGGTCAGCAAGGGCACCTATATTCGCACCCTGGCCGAGGACATCGGCCAGGTGCTGGGCTGCGGGGCGCATATCAGCGCGCTGCGCCGGCTCGCCACCGGGCCCTTCGCTGCCGCCGACGGCATGCTGAGCCTCGAGGCCCTCGAGGCGCTGCCCGACCAGGTCGCGCGCGAGGCGGCGCTGCTGCCTGCCGACGTGCTGGTGGCCCACCTGCCGCGTCTCGATGCCGAGGCGTCGGCAGCGCAGCGACTGACTCACGGCCAGCCGGCGCGGCTGGCCACCGCCGGGCTCGCCAGCGGCGAGACGGCAAGGCTCTACCGTGACGGCACCTTCCTGGGCCTGGTCACGGTGACGGCGCCACAGGAGGTGGCGCCGAAGCGGCTGTGCAGCACGGCAGTCGCGCAATAGAAGGCAGGATCAAGCACGATTCGAGACTGCAAATATGCGTGGTCTCACCCATTCACATCATTCAGGCATATTGCTGACTGGAGAGACAGATGGCACTGACAGCCGAACAGAAGGCCGAGATCGTCAAGGAGTACGGCCGAGTCGAGAACGACACCGGTTCCCCCGAGGTGCAGGTGGCCCTGCTGAGCGCCAACATCGACGGCCTGCAGGACCACTTCAAGACCAACAAGCAGGATCACCACTCGCGTCGTGGCCTGATCCGCATGGTCAACCAGCGCCGCAAGCTGCTGGACTACTTGAAGCGCAAGGACTTCGAGCGCTATCAGTCGCTGATCCAGCGTCTCGGCCTCCGTCGCTAAGCGACGGCGCCAAAGGCGACGCAAAACGGGCAGCCCTCGGGCTGCCCGTTTTGCGTTTTTGGTCGGCCAAAGGCGCTAACCGGTAGCCCCGGCGGGCGTCAACCCCTAAAATGGTCGCCGAGTCGAAACGACCCATACATGAGATAGAAAAGTTGAAGGAAGTCGCCGTGAATCCGGTCAAGAAAACGTTTCAGTACGGTCGCAGCACCGTCACCCTGGAAACCGGGCGCATCGCCCGCCAGGCCACCGGTGCCGTGATGGTCACCATGGACGACACCGTGGTGCTGTGCACCGTGGTGGCGAAGAAGGAGGCCAATCCCAGCCAGCCCTTTTTCCCGCTCTCCGTTCACTATCAGGAGAAGACCTACGCGGTGGGCAAGATCCCCGGTGGTTTCTTCAAGCGCGAGGGGCGCCCCACCGAGAAGGAGACCCTGACCTCGCGGCTGATCGACCGTCCGATTCGCCCGCTCTTTCCCAAGGGCTTCATGAACGAGGTGCAGGTCATCTGCACGGTGCTCTCCACCGACCGCAACCATGACCCGGACATCGCCGCCATGCTCGGCACCTCGGCGGCGCTCGCCGTGTCGGGCGTGCCCTTCAACGGCCCCATCGGTGCCGCTCGCGTCGGTTTCAGCGAAGAGAAGGGGTATTTCCTCAACCCCACGGTGGAAGAGCTCACCACCTCCGAGCTCGACATGGTCGTCGCGGGTACCGAGAAGGCCGTGCTGATGGTCGAGTCGGAGGCCAAGGAGCTGCTCGAGGACGAGATGCTGGGCGGCGTGCTCTACGCCCACCAGGAGATGCAGGTGGCCATCGAGGCCATCAACGAGCTCGCCACCGAGGCCGGTGCCGAGCGCTGGGAGTGGCAGCCGCCGGCCGAGAACACCGCGCTCAAGGATGCGGTCGCGCAGGCCTTCGAGACCAAGGTGGGCGAGGCCTACCGCATCACCGACAAGATGGCGCGTCAGGATGCCCTGGCCGAGCTGAAGGCCGCGGCCGTCGCGCAGCTGGCCGGCGAGGAAGAGGGTCAGTTCGATGCCGACGCGGTCAAGGGCGCCTTCGCCAGCCTCGAGAAGCACGTGGTGCGCTCGCGGGTGATCAAGGGCGAGCCGCGCATCGACGGCCGTGACCACAAGACCGTGCGCCCGCTGGCCATCGAGGTGGGCACCCTGCCCAAGACCCACGGCTCGGCGATCTTCACCCGCGGCGAGACCCAGGCGATCGTCATCGCCACCCTGGGCACGCTGCGCGACGCCCAGCTGATCGAGTCGCTGGAGGGTGAGCGCAAGGATCGCTTCCTGCTGCACTACAACTTCCCGCCCTACTGCGTGGGCGAGGCCGGCTTCATGGGCGGGCCCAAGCGCCGCGAGATCGGCCACGGCCGCCTGGCACGGCGCGGTGTGCAGGCCATGTTGCCGAGCGACGACGAGTTCCCCTACACCATTCGCGTGGTTTCCGAGATCACCGAGTCCAACGGCTCGAGCTCCATGGCCTCGGTGTGCGGCTCCTCGTTGGCACTGATGGACGCCGGGGTGCCGATGAAAGCGCCGGTGGCGGGCATCGCCATGGGCCTGGTGAAGGACGACGACGGCTTCGCCGTGCTCACCGATATCCTGGGTGACGAGGATCATCTCGGTGACATGGACTTCAAGGTGGCCGGCAGCGCCGAGGGGGTCACCGCCCTGCAGATGGACATCAAGATCGAGGGCATCAACGAGGAGATCATGGAGCAGGCGCTGCAGCAGGCCCACGAGGCGCGTCTGCACATTCTCGAGCAGATGAACACGGTGATCGGCCAGAGCCGTGCCGAGGTCTCCGAGAACGCGCCCTCCATGGCCACCATCAAGATCGACCCGGACAAGATCCGCGATGTGATCGGCAAGGGCGGTGCCACCATTCGCAAGATCTGCGATGACACCGGCGCTTCCATCGACCTGGACGACGACGGCACGGTGCGCATCTACGCCGAGGACAAGGCGGCGGCCAAGAAGGCCATCGACACCGTGCTCGCCATCACCGCCGAGGCGGAGATCGGCAAGCTCTACCGCGGCAAGGTGGTGCGCATCGCCGACTTTGGCGCCTTCGTCAACATCATGCCGGGAACCGACGGCCTGGTGCACATCTCCCAGATCGTACCCGAGCGGGTCAACGACGTGCGTGACTTCCTCAACGAAGGGGACGAGGTGGTGGTCAAGGTGCTCGACATCGACAACCGCAACCGCGTCAAGCTCTCCATCAAGGAGATCACCCCCGAAGAGAAGGCCGCCTTCGAGGCCGAAGCGGCCGACAACACGGTGTAAGTAAGCCGGCGGCTGAATGCCGGAAGCTGGAAGAAAGACCGCCCCCGCAGCCTGGCTGCGGGGGCGGTCTCTTTTAGGCTCTGCTTTCGAGCTTTGCGCTTATCTTTCGATGGCCAGGGCAACCCCCTGCCCACCGCCGATGCACAGCGTCGCCAGCCCCTTCTTGGCGTCGCGGGCGATCATTTCGTGCAGCAGCGAGACGAAAATGCGGCAGCCCGAGGCGCCGATGGGGTGGCCGATGGCGATGGCGCCACCGTTGACGTTGACCTTGTCGGTGTTCCAGCCGAGCTCCTTGTTGACCGACAGTGCCTGGGCGGCGAAGGCTTCGTTGGCCTCGACCAGGTCCAGGTCGTCCAGACTCCAGCCGGCCTTCTCCAGGCAGCGGCGGGTAGCCGGGGCAGGGCCGATGCCCATGATCGCCGGGTCGACCGCGGCATTGGAGTAGCCCGCAATGCGTGCTAGCGGCTCGAGGCCCAGGGCCTTGGCCTTCTCGGCGGAGCAGATCATGACCACGGCGGCGCCGTCGTTGATGGAGGAGGCGTTGCCGGCGGTGACGGTGCCGTCCTTCTTGAAGGCGGGCTTCATGCCGGAGAGCTTCTCGGCGGTCACCTCGCGGGGGTTCTCGTCGGTATCGAAGACCAGCGGGTCGCCCTTGCGCTGGGGCACCTCCACGGGAACGATCTGGCCCTTGAACCTGCCCTCCTTGATGGCAGCCGAGGCCTTCTGCTGCGAAGCCGCGGCGAAGGCGTCCATGTCCTCGCGGGTAATGCCGTATTTCGCGGCCAGATTCTCGGCGGTGATGCCCATGTGGTAGTTGTTGAAGGCGTCCCACAGGCCGTCGTGGACCATGGAGTCGATGGCCTTCCAGTCGCCCATGCGCTGGCCGGTGCGCGAGTTGGGCAGCACGTGCGGGGCGAGCGACATGTTTTCCTGACCGCCGGCGAGGATCAGCTCGGCGTCGCCGCAGCGGATCGCCTGGGTGGCGAGATGCAGGGTCTTGAGGCCCGAGCCGCACACCTTGTTGATGGTCATGGCGGGCACGGCGTCGGGCAGCCCGGCCTTGATGGAGGCCTGGCGCGCCGGGTTCTGGCCGACCCCGGCGGTGAGTACCTGGCCGAGCAGCACCTCGTCGACCTGCTCGGGGGCAACGCCGGTGTTGGCGAGAATGTCCTTGATCACCAGGGCGCCTAGGTCGCTGGCGGGGATGCCGGCCAGGGAACCGCCGAAGGCGCCGACGGCGGTGCGGCGGGCGGCAACGATCACCACTTCTTGCATGGGAAGAACCTCCTGAACATGAGTGCGGGCGTCTGCCCCGTCAGCATAGGGGACCCTTGTGCACTGCGACAATGGCCAATATGGCTAAACTTGCCTGTTGTCAGGGCCCCTCAGTATAGCTGGCGTGGGGACGTACTGCTCGATCAGGGGGAGGATGCTGAGGGTGGCCAACCGGGAGGCAAGCCACCTCGGGCTCATGCCAACTGGACGGGAATGGCGTTGCTGGTGTGGCTGACGGCGTTGCCTTCCTGGAGATAGACCAGTGCCGGGGCGTGGGCGTCGAGCTCCGCCTCGCTGTAGTGGGCGTAGCTGCAGATGATCACCCGGTCGCCGGCACCGGCGAGATGGGCCGCGGCGCCGTTCACCGAGATGACCTTCGAGCCTTCCTCGGCGCGAATGGCGTAGGTGGTGAAGCGCTGGCCATTCTCCACGTTGTAGATCTGGATCTGCTCGTTTTCGCGAATCCCGGACATGTCGAGCAGCTCGCCGTCGATGGCGCAGGAGCCCTCGTAGTTGAGCACGGCGTGGGTGACGCGGGCCATGTGCAGCTTGGCCTTGAGCATGACGGTGTACATCGGCGGGAAGTCCTTGTGAAACCGCGTGGGTGTTGGATGAGGCGCTGCCTCAGGTGGGCAGCGTCAGGGTCAGGTTGTCGATCAGGCGCGCCGGGCCGAGCCGCGCCGCAGCGAGCAGCACGGCTTCCCGGGTGGTGGCGGTGACGGGGCCCAGGTCGCGGGCGCGTAGTTCGAGATAATCGGGTGCGAATCCCGACTGGCGCAGCGCCTCGTTGGCCTCGGACAGCACCGGCTCGGGCGCCTCGCCCGCCTCCAGGGCGTCGCGCGCCCGGCTCAGGGTGCGGTAGAGCGCCGGCGCCACCTGGCGCTCGGCATCGGAGAGGTAGCCGTTGCGCGAGGAGAGCGCCAGGCCGTCCTCGGCGCGCACGATGGGTACGCCGACGATCTCCAGGGGGAAATGCAGATCGGCGACCATCTTGCGGATCACCGCCAGCTGCTGGTAATCCTTCTCGCCGAAGCAGGCGAGATGCGGCTGCACCAGGTTGAAGAGCATGGCGACCACGGTGGCCACGCCGTCGAAGTGGCCGGGTCGGGCGCCGCCGCACAGCCCTTCGCTCACCTGGGGCACGCGCACCTGGGTCTGGTGGTCCAGGCCGTGCGGGTAGAGCGCGGCGCTGTCCGGGGCGAACAGCAGGTCGCAGCCGGCGGCCTCGAGCTTCGCCTGATCCTCGGCGAGGGTGCGCGGGTAGGCGGCAAGGTCCTCGTTCGGGCCGAACTGCAGCGGATTGACGAAGATGGTGGCCACCACCACCTCGGCCTGGCGGCGCGCCGCAGCGACCAGGGCCAGGTGGCCGTCGTGCAGGTTGCCCATGGTGGGCACCAGGGCGATGCGTTGGTCGCGGCGGCGGTGGTCGTCGAGTGCCTCGCGCAGGGCGGCAATGTCGCGCAGGGTACGCATGGCGGGCTCCGGGGTCAGAAGCAGTGCTCGGGGGCCGGGAAACGACGCGCCTTGACGTCGTCGTGGTAGCGGCGGAAGGCATCCTCGACGCTGTCGGCCTCGGCCAGGAAGTTCTTGACGAAGCGCGGCGTGCGGCCGTGGGTGACCCCCAGCACGTCGTGCATCACCAGGATCTGGCCGTCGGTATCGGGGCCGGCGCCGATGCCGATCACCGGCACCTCGAGCGCCTCGCTCACCGCGCGGCCGAGACTCGCCGGGACGCATTCCAGCAGGATCACCGAGGCGCCGGCCTCCACCAGGGTACGGGCATCCTCGAGGATCTGGGCGGCGCGCTCGCTGTCGCGGCCCTGCACCTTGTAGCCGCCCAGCTGGTAGACGGTCTGCGGGGTGAGGCCCAGATGGGCGCACACCGGGACGCCACGGCGGGTCAGCTCGCGGATGCCCTCGGCCATCCACGCCTCGCCCTCGACCTTGACCAGCTCGGCGCCGGCGCGCATCAGCGCCCCGGCGTCGCTCAGCAGGCGCTCGGTGGTGGCGTTGCTCATGAACGGCAGGTCGACCATCAGCAGGCTGCCGCCCTTGCCGCGGGCCACGCAGCGGGTGTGGTAGCAGATGTCGTCGAGGGTCACCGGCAGGGTGCTGGGATGCCCTTGCAGCACCATGCCCAGGGAGTCACCCACCAGCAGTACCTCGATACCGGCTTCGCCGGCCGCGTGGGCGAAAGTGGCGTCGTAGGCGGTGAGGCAGCTGAAGGGCTCGCTCGCCTGCTTGCGGGCCTTCAGTGTGCTCAAGGTCACGGTTTTCATGGCGTGCTCTCGTCGTGTCGTCGGGGCCGTTACCCCTCGGCCTCGGTGTAACCCGCGATTGTTACCCGAATCGCCCGAGGGTGTCGATAGGTAACACCTGGCGGGTTGTCGTCAGATCGCCGGTAACACCGGGTGCAGGTCGGTGCCGTCCAGACCGGCCGCCACGGCAGCGATCGTGCGCCCGTCCGGCAGGGTCCACGAGCCCGCTAGCTCGGCCAGCGGCACCATCACGAAGCTGCGGCCCAGCATCTCGGGGTGGGGCAGCGTCAGGCGCGGTGTGTGCAGGGACAGCCCTCCGTAGAGTAGCAGGTCGAGGTCAAGTGTCCGGGGGCCCCAGCGCCGGCGACGTAGGCGGCGATGGCGCTGCTCCAGCGCCTGCAACTGGTCGAGCAGGGCGAGCGGCGAGAGCCGGCTTTCCAGGCGCGCCGCGGCGTTGATGAAGTCGGGCTGGTCCTGAGGCCCCAGGGGGCGACTCGCATAGAGCCGCGAGCCCGAAAGCCGACGGGTGAGGGGCAGCCGGTCGAGTTCCTCGAGCGCCCGTTCGACGTGGCCCTGCGGGTCGTCGAGGTTGCTGCCCAGCCCGACGTAGAGGTGGCGCTCCAGGCTCATGACTCGGGGCGTGTGCTGCGCCGCCGGCGCTTGCGGGGCCTGCGGCGGCCGCGACCGTTGCCGCCCGGGCCGGTGTCGTCGCCTGCTTTGTCCAGCAGGCGTGCCTGTTCGTGGTCGTCCCCGTCCTGGAAGGCGGTCCACCAGTCGCCGAGCCCCGGGGCGATCTCGCCGGCGGCCTCGCGCAGCAGCAGGAAGTCGTAGGCGGCGCGGAAGCGCGGGTGCTCGCGGGTCTGGCGGGCGCGCTTGCCGCTGCGCTTGGGCAGGCGCTGCTGGAGTTCCCAGATGTCGCGCATGGGCAGGCTGAAGCGCTTGGGGATGGCGATGTGCTGCAACTGTCGGGAGATCACCTGCTGGGCGGCGGCCTGCTGGGCGGGGATGGGCGGCATGCCCTCGGCCTCCAGGGCTGCCTGGCGCTGCTGGCTCGGGCCCCACAGCAGGGCGGCGAACAGGAAGGCCGGCGTCACCGGGCGCTCCTCTTCGACGCGCCGGTCGGTGCTGGCCAGAGCCGCCTCGATCAGCGGTTCCGCCCAGGGCAGCTCGGCCATGACTTCCTCGGTTTCCGGGAAGAGCATGGCGAACAGGCCGTAGTGGCGCAGCAGGCGGAAGGTGGCCACGCCATGGCCGGCCATGAACAGCTTGAGAATCTCGTCGAACAGGCGCGCCGGCGGAATCTGCAGCAGCAGCGGGGCGAGCGTCTCGATCGGCGCTTCGGTGGTCGGAGCCAGCTGGAAGTCGAGCTTGGCGGCGAAGCGCACCGCGCGCAGCATGCGCACGGGGTCCTCGCGGTAGCGGGTCTCCGGATCGCCGATCAGGCGCAATGTGCGCGTCTCGATGTCGTGCACGCCGTTGGCGAAGTCGTGGATCGAGAAGTCGGCGATGCTGTAATAGAGGGCATTGATGGTGAAGTCGCGGCGCAGGGCGTCTTCCTCGATGTTGCCCCAGACATTGTCCCGCAGCAGCAGGCCCTCTTCGGAGCGATGGGCGATGTGGTCGCCGTGGTCATCGCCGTGCCGCCCGCGGAAGGTGGTGACCTCGATCACCTCGCGGCCGAAGCGCACGTGCACGATGCGAAAGCGTCTGCCGATGATCCGGGAGTTCCGGAAGAGGTCGCGTAGCTGCTCCGGCGTGGCATCCGTGGCTACGTCGAAGTCCTTGGGCATGCGACCGAGCAGTGCATCACGGATGCAGCCGCCCACCAGATAGGCCTCGAAACCGGCGTTGTGCAGGCGATAGAGCACCTTGAGCGCCGGTTCGCTGAAGTGCTGGCGCGATACGGGATGGTCGCTGCGGGGAATGATGAGGGGCCCGGCACGGCCGCCGGCGGCGGCTTCCTCGGGGCCGAAGAGAGTGCGCAGGTGAGCGCCGGGACTCTGCAGAAAGCGGGTAAATCCTTTGAACATGCGGCGATATCGCCTCGCGCGGTGTGCGAAAACCCTAGAGTGTAGCCGACCCCCGACACCTTGGGAAACACCCGTGGGTGGCGCCCACAGCAAAAGAGGAGGCCCGAAGGCCTCCTCTGACAGGTCGAAAACGCTGCATCCATGCGGCTGTTTCTTCTTCGTGATGGCGCATCGCCTTGAATACGCACCACAGTCACCAAGGCGTTCACAGGCAAGCCGTGTTGTTGTGCTTGTCGACGTTCCTGATAGCGACCGTCTCGTATTCAAAACAATAATCCAACCACGACGGCATTCAGATTGCCTCCCTTCGGCTTGTTGCTGTTGTTGGCCGAAGGTGCGCCGTGACGGCCCTTGTTCTTGTTGGTGGCCGAGTGAGCGCGTCGCGTCCTGATGGATCCGGTGCTTCGCTGATTGTTGTTGTTGGGGAGCGAAGGGCGGAAGATGCCGGGGCCTGTGTAGTTGTTGTTGCGCCCGTTTCCGCGTCATCCCACGGCCCGTGGTTGTTGTTGTTGGCACGGGCCCTGTCTCGCCTGGCCGCCTGGTTGTTGTTGTTGGCGCGGGGACAGCCGGATGTTGTTTTTCTTGCCATGGGAGTTGCATGCCATGTGCCATGATGGTCTTTTTTCTGGGAAAACAGCTGGCTATAAAATCACGGCGGCGCGAGCGGAGGCGTGAGCGGAGGATGTGTTACCGCCTTCGCGCCAAAGCGGGGCGCTTGCTGTGTGGGAAGGTAACACCTGGTGCAGAAGTCGCCGGGGGCGCACGACAATTCCCGGCAAGGCGCGGGTGTGCCGGGCGTTCAACCATGGTCGTAGCGGTGGCCTGGCAGACTCAGCTGGCCGTGCGGCGTGCCGGCTTCTTGCGCGGGATGCCCAGGCGCTGGCGGCGCTCCCACAGGCACTTGCGACTGATGCCGAGCTTCTGGGCCAGTTCGGTCTCGCTCATCTGGTCCTGGTGCTCGAGCACGAAGTGCTGGAAGTAGTCCTCCAGCGAGAGGTCCTCCTCGCCCTCGGCCGCGTCGTCCGCGGCGGATTCGAGGCTGCGCGGGGTCGGCTCGGCCGGGGGGCGGGCGACGCTGGCCGGCCCCGGGGTGAGGCCCAGGTCATCGGGGTGGATCAGGTGCCCCTCGGCGAGGATGACGCCGCGCTCCAGGGCGTTCTCGAGTTCGCGCACGTTGCCGGGCCAGGGGTATTGGCGAATTTCCTGGCGGGTGGCGCGGGAGAGGCGCAGGCCGCTGCGACCGTGGCGGCGGCACGCCTTCTCCAGCAGCACGTCGGCGATCATCAGGATGTCGTCCTCGCGGTCGCGCAGCGGCGGCAGGTCGATTTGCATCACGTTGAGGCGATAGTAGAGGTCGAGGCGGAACTCGCCGGTCTTGGAGAGTGCGCGCAGGTCGCGATGGGTGGCGGCGATCAACCGCACGTCCACGTGGCGTGTCTCCACCGAGCCGATGCGGCGGATCTCGCCCTCCTGCAGCACGCGCAGCAGGCGCGCCTGGGCGTCCAGCGGGAGCTCGCCGATCTCGTCGAGGAAGAGGGTGCCGCCGTCGGCGGCTTCCACCAGGCCGGTACGCGCGGCGCTGGCCCCGGTGAAGGCGCCCTTCTCGTGGCCGAACAGCTCCGATTCGATCAGCGTTTCGGGGATGGCAGCGCAGTTGACGCAGATCAGCGGGGCGTGGGTGCGCTGGCTCTGCTGGTGGAGGGCGCGCGCCACCAGCTCCTTGCCGGTGCCCGACTCGCCCTGGATCAGCACGGTGACGTCGGCTGGGGCGGTCTTGCGGATGCGCGTGTAGACCGCCTGCATGGCCGAACACTCGCCGATCATCTGATGGCGGGCGCCGGCCTTGTCGGTGATGTCCGGGGGTTCGGTGTACCGCGACGCCTGCTGGTGCAGCACGCGGGCCACGGTTTCCAGCAGCTCGTCGTGATCGAAGGGCTTGGCGACATAGTCCACTGCCCCCTGCTTGAGGGCATCGACCGCCGAGCGCATGCTGGCGTAGCTGGTCATGATCAGCACCGGCGTCGGTGCCGCGCGTGCAATCAGCTCGGTACCGGGCTCGCCCGGCAGGCGCAGGTCGCTGATCACCAGGTCGAAGCCGTTCGGCTCCAGGGCCAGGGCGTCGTCCACGGAGCCGGCCTCGCTGACGCGATAGTCGTGGCGCTCGAGCAGGCGGCGCAGGGCCGTGCGGATGATGGCTTCGTCTTCAACGATCAGAATCCGGCTCATCGGTGGTGTCACCATCCTGTCGGTCGGTGGGCAGCCAGAGGCTGATGCGGGTGCCGCGCGTCCGGTCGGGAGGCGGCGAGTCGATCTCGATCCGTCCGTGGTGCTCGGCAACGATGCTGTAGACCAGCGGCAGCCCCAGGCCGGTTCCCTCACCCGGCGGCTTGGTGGTGGTGAACGGCTCGAACAGGTGCTCGCGCATTCGGTCGTCGAGTCCGTGGCCCTCGTCGGTGACGCTGACCTTGAGCCAGTCGCCCTCGCGGTCGGCCGCGACGGTGATCTCTCCGCCGGGCTCGCTGGCGTCCCGGGCGTTGCTGAGCAGATTGATCATCACCTGCTGCAGCCGCTGGGCGTCGCCGATCGCCTCCAGGTCGGGCGTGCAGAGATTACGGTAATGGACATCCTCGCCCGAGCGCGCCAGGCGGATCAAGTGCAGTGCCTCCTCGGTGACCGTGGCGATGGCCACCGGCGCGAAGCGGCTGCCGCCCACATGGCGCCCGCCATGGGCGAAGCCGACCAGCGAGGAGACGATGCGCGAGACGCGGTCGGTGAGCTGCTGTATCTGCCCGGCGGTCTCCAGCACCTGGGGGTCCTCGGTGTCGTAGCGCAGGTTCTGGGCCAGCGACGAGATGCCGGTGATGGGGTTGCCGATCTCGTGGGCCACGCCGGCGGCCACCTGCCCGATGGAGGCGAGCCGCGCGGCATGGACCAGTTCGTCCTCCAGCCACTTCAGCTCGCTGTGATCCTCGATCAGGATCACCGTGCCGCCGCGGAGGTCGTCGTCGGCGGGCAGCTCGGCGCGGTGCAGCGTCAGGTAGCGGGTGGTGCCGCCAAGTGTCACCGGCTGCTTGTAGAGGTGATCGTCCGGTGCCGCGAGCAGGCGACCGAGCAGCTCGCCCCAGGGGGCTGGCAGGCCGTCGCGGCGAGCACCGACCACGCTTGTGCCGTCGATGCCGGAGAGCTCGGCCAGGGCGTCGTTCCACATCAGCAGCTCGTCGTCGACGCCGAAGGTGCACAGGCCCACGGGCAGGCGGGCGAGGATGCGGCGGTGGTAGCGGCGCAGGCCGTCGAGTTCGCGGGCCAGGCCGGTGAGCCGTGAGCGGTAGGCCTCCAGGCGGCTCTCGACGAAGTGGATGTCCTCGGTGGCATCCTGGCCCCCGTGGCGATAGGGCAGGTAGCGGTCGACGATGTCCTGGGCCACCGAGGGGCCCATCAGGCCGGAGAGATTGGCCTGGATGCGGTCACGCAGCCGGCGCAGCGCATAGGGGCGCCCGTCGAGCGGCGACAGGCCGAGGTCGGCCAGGGCGCGCTCCACCTCCCGCTCGGCGACCTCCTTGCCCAGCGCCCGCGCCAGGTGATGCGTGAAGTCGGCGCCGGTGGCAGCCTGCAGCGGCAGGCGCTTGGGGCGGATCACCGCGTCCACCGAGCACGCCTCGGCGGCGGCACGCTCGCCGGCGGAGGTGTGGCTGGCCAGCGATACCAGGATGAGAATCAGGCTGTTGGCGGCCAGCGAGACCAGCGCCACGACGTACCAGCCGGGCTCGCCGGCAAGGCCCTCCAGCCCCGGGGGAATGAGCACCAGCGCCGGCCAGCCGGCGAGCAGCGGCAGCCACAGGCCGGCCAGCCATATCAGGGTGCCGACCGTGAGCCCCGCGACCATCCCCTTGCGATTGGCCCCGGGCCAGTAGAGCAGCGCCAGCAGGCCCGGCAGGCACTGCGCCATGCCGACGAAGGCGGCGAGCCCCAGGGTGGTCAGGTCGTGGTGTACGCCGATCAGGTGATAGAAGAGCCAGCCGCCGAGGATCACCGCGGCGATCAGCGCCCGGCGCAGCCAGCGCAGCCAGCGGTAGAGATCGGGCTGGGCGTCGGGCGGGTGGGCGACCAGCAGCACGTGGTTGAGGATCATCCCCGACAGGGCCAGGGCGATGATGATCATGGTGCCACTCGCCGCGGCCAGGCCGGCCAGGAAGGCGAGCGCCCCCACCCAGGCGGCCTCCGACAACATGAACGCCAGGTAGGCGCTACCCACGGCCTGGTCATGCCCCTGGGCCTGGGCGGCCCACAGGATCAGCGGCACCGGAATGGCCATCAGCAGCAGGAAGAGCGGCAGGGTCCAGCTCGCCTGCAGCAGGGTGCGCCGCGACAGCGTCTCGGCGAAGGTGATGTGGAACATGTGCGGCATGAGCAGCGCCGCAGCGAAGAAGAGCAGCAGCAGGGTGCGCCAGTGGGCGGCATCGGGCTGGGCGCTGGCGGCCTGGTGCAGCTGGCCGGGGCCGTCGAGCCACGCCTGGAGATCGGCGGGGCCGTGGAAGACGCCGAACAGGGCGACGGCACCGAGGGTCAGCAGGGCGCCGAGCTTGATCACCGACTCGAAGGCGATCACCGCGAGCAGGGTGTCGTGGCGGGCGTGCAGGCGGCTGTGGCGGGCGCCGAAGAGCATCGCGAACAGGGCGCTCAGGGCGCAGAAGACCAGTGCCAGCAGGCCCGGCGAGGCGGCGCCGGTCAACAGCTGGATGCTGTCGCCCAGGGTCTGCACCTGCAGGGCAAGCAGCGGGAGCACGGCGAGCAGGCTGACCACGGTGATCAGGGTGCCCACCCAGCGCGAGCGGAAGCGGAAGGCGAAGAGGTCGGCCAGGGAGGCGAGCTGATAGCTGCGCGTCAAGCGCTGAATGGGCACCAGCAGCACCGGGGCGAGCAGGAAGGCGCCGGCCACGCCCAGGTAGTAGGCGAGGTAGCCGTAGCCGCTGCTGGCGGCAAGCTCCAGGCTGCCGTAGATCGCCCAGGCGCTGGCGTAGACGCCCAGTGCCAGCGTGTAGACGGCAGGATGGCGGGTCACGGCGCGGCCGACCCAGCCGCGCTCCACGGCCAGGGCCAGCAGGAAGAGCACCAGCAGGTAGCCGGTACCCAGGGCGACCAGGCCGCCCGGGGAGAGGCGCGCCAGCTCAGCGCTCATCGAGTTTCCTCTTCTGCTCCAGCCACAGGGTGAGGGCGATCAGCACGCCCCAGATGGCGAAGGGACGGTACCAGGCCACGCCGGGGCTCGACCAGCCGCTCATCAGCAGCGGCGAGAGCAAGTAACCCACGAACACCAGCAGCAGCATGATGCGGTAGACGTACATGGCCGGTGCCTCGCTCAGTCGGAAGGCGCCGCGATGCGCCGGGTGGATTGCGGGCGAATGCGCGCCACCGACCAGTGGGTCACGCCCCAGGCGAGCTGCTCGGCGACCGGCGCCGTGGCGAGTTCGGCGGGAGGTCGCTGGTCGAGTGCCGCCAGGGCGGCGTGGAGCAGCGGTCGCGCCGCCTCGGTGTCTTCGGGGATCGGCGGGGCGTGGTTCTGCTTGGAGAGCTTCTGCTCGCCCTCGCCCAGGATCAGCGGCAGGTGCAGGTAGCGCGGCACGGGCAGCGCCAGGGCGTGCTGCAGCGCCCGCTGCCAGGGGGTGTTGTCGAGCAGGTCGAAGCCGCGCACCACGTCGCTGATCCCCTGGTCGGCGTCGTCCACCACCACGGCGAGCTGATAGGCCCAGAGGCCATCCTTGCGCTGGAGCACCACGTCGCCGAGCAGCGCCGGGTCGAAGTGCTGGTGGCCGAACAGGCGATCCTCCCAGGTCACCGGGCGCAGGCCGCGGTCGCTGCGCAGCCGCCAGGCGGCGGGCGCGTCCGGCTCGCTCAGCCCGTCGCGACACCAGCCCGGGTAGATGGGGTAGTCGCGCCACTGCTTGCGCGAGCAGCTGCAGGGGTAGGCCAGCTGCCGGGCGATGAGTGACTCCAGTGCGGTCCGGTAGGCGGCGTCGCGGTCGTGCTGCCAGAGCACCGGGCCGTCCCAGTGCAGGCCGAAGGCCGCGAGCTGGCGCGGGATGGCGTCGGCGGCACCGGGCACGCAGCGCGGCGGGTCGATGTTCTCGATGCGCAATAGCCACTCGCCGCCCGCCTGGCGGGCGTCCAGGTAGCTGGCCAGGGCGGCGACCAGCGAGCCGAAGTGCAGCGGCCCGGAGGGCGTGGGGGCGAAGCGGCCGCGGTAGTGGGGCATGGGCGACTCCTGCCGGGAGTGGCCGTTACGCAAACGGGCACCCTGGGGTGCCCGTCACGAGGGTGCAGCGAAGCAGCCGCTCAGCCACCCAGCTGCTTCTCCTTGAGCTCGGCGAGGGTCTTGCAGTCCACGCAGAGGGTGGCCGTGGGACGGGCTTCCAGGCGGCGGATGCCGATCTCCACGCCGCAGGCCTCGCAGAAGCCATAGTCCTCCTCGTCGATCTTCTCGAGGGTCTCGTTGATCTTCTTGAGCAGCTTGCGCTCGCGGTCGCGGGTGCGCAGCTCCAGGCTGAAGCCCTCTTCCTGGGTGGCGCGGTCGGCGGGGTCGGCGTAGTTGTTCGCCTCCTCCTGAAGGTGGCGCACGGTGCGGTCCACCTCCTCCATGAGCTCCTGTTTCCAGCCCAGCAGGATCTGTCGGAAGTGCTCCAGCTGCTGTTCGTTCATGTACTCTTCACCCGGCGCCGGCTCGTACGGGGTGAATTTCTTGGGCGCTTCCGTCTTGGTGTCGGCTACTGGCATGGGAGTGCCTCGTTACTTGAGTGACTGCTGATCAATACCCGCCACGGGGTCAGGTATCTCACGCCAAAGGCATGCTTGTTTAGCGGAAAAATGCCGGCTTTGCAACCTCTGGCGTGCCGGGTTTAGGCGAGATTCGACAAAGTCGCTAGAATGGCCCGGTGATCATGCGGCGGGCCGAGCCGGCCCACCAACCCCCAAGCGCTGCCAAGGAGCCTGCCATGCCGTGGAACTCGCGCGTCGCGCGTGTCGCCCCCTTTCGGGTGATGAGCCTGCTGGAGATCGCCCAGGCCCGGGAGGCCGCCGGCCATGACGTCATTCACCTGGAGGTGGGCGAGCCCGACTTCGCCACCCCCGAGCCGGTGGTGGCGGCCGGCCAGGCGGCTCTAGCCGCCGGTCACACCCGCTACACGCCGGCTGCCGGGCTGCCGGCGCTGCGCGAGGCGATCGCCGGCCACTACGCCGAGCACTTCGGCGCCGCGGTCGACCCGGCGCGCATCCTGGTCACCCCCGGCGCCTCCGGTGCCCTGCTGTTGGCCAGCCAGCTGCTGGTGGGGGCCGGCGACCGGGTGCTGATGGCCGATCCCAACTATCCCTGCAACCGCCACCTCATGGCGCTGGCCGGGGCCGAGGTGGATGCCGTGCCGGTGGACAACGCCAGTGCCTGGCAGCTCGATGCCGGCCTGGTCGCTGACCACTGGGACGACGCCACGCGCCTGGCGATGCTTGCCACGCCGTCCAACCCCACCGGCCACATGCTCGACGCCGGGCAGCTCGCGGCCGTGGCCGAGACGGTGGCGAATCGCGGTGGCCACCTGCTGGTCGACGAGATCTACCAGGGGCTCTGTTACGATCTGCCGCCGCTGTCGGCGGCGTCGATCACCCCGGATGCCTTCGTGGTCAACAGCTTCTCGAAGTACTTCGGCATGACCGGCTGGCGCCTGGGCTGGCTGCTGGCGCCCGAGGCGGCGGTGGAGCCGCTCACCCGCCTGGCGCAGAACGTCTTCCTGGCGGCGCCGACGCCCGCCCAGCACGCCGCCCTGGCGGCCTTCACGTCCGAGTGCCGCGACATCCTTGAGCAGCGCCGTATCGAGCTCGGCCGGCGTCGCGATGCCCTGCTTGCCGGGCTCGCTGCGCTGCAGCTGGCGCCGGCGCTGCCGCCCCAGGGCGCCTTCTACCTGTGGCTCGACATCTCGCACTACAGCCGCGACAGCGAGGCCTTCTGCCGGGCGCTGCTCGAGGAGGAGAACGTCGCCATCACCCCGGGCACCGACTTCGCCGTCCAGGGTGGCGAGCACCACGTGCGCATCGCCTTCACCACCGGCATCGCCCGGCTGGAGGAGGCGGTGGCGCGCCTCGAGCGCTTCTTGGCGCGGCGCTAGGGGAGCCGCATGGATTACCCCGAACTGGTGCCCGGCACGCTGCTGCGCCGCTACAAGCGCTTTCTGGCCGACGTACGCCTCGACGATGGCCGCGAGGTGGTCGCCCACTGCCCCAACACCGGCTCGATGCGCGCGGTCAACGTGCCGGGCTGCCGGGTGTGGCTGGCGCCGAGCGACAACCCGGCGCGCAAGCTGGCCTGGACCTGGGAGCTGATCGAGCTGCCCCAGCCCGACGGCACCCTGGCCCTGGCCTCGGTGCACACCGGGCGGGCCAATCGCCTCGTCGAGGAGGCACTGAGTGACGGGCGGGTGTCGGGGCTTTCCGGCTACGCGGCGCTCCGACGCGAGGCGGCGGTGACGGTGGCGGGCGAGCGCAAGACGCGGCTCGACTTTCGCCTGGAGGACCCGGTGCGCGGTACGGCCTTCGTGGAGGTCAAGCAGGTCACGCTCAGGGAGGCTGACGGCCATGGCTACTTTCCCGACGCGGTGAGCGAGCGAGGCCGACGGCACCTGGAGGCGCTGGCGGCGCTGGCCGGGCAGGGCCACCGCGCTGTGCTGCTGTTCTGCGTGGCCCACGAGGGCATTCCCGACGTGGCCCCGGCCGCACACCTCGACCCGGCCTATGCCGCGATACTGTCACGCGTGGCGGGGGCGGGCGTCGAGGTGCTGGCGCACGGTTGCGAGGTCGAGCGGCGCCACGGCCGGCCTGTGGCGATCCGCTTGGGCGGGCGGCTTCCGGTGCGCTTGGATGGAGCCCTTCAGGCCGCACAGTAGTTTGAAAACGCCCTCTTCAGCGCTCGATATAGAAACGCTGGATGAAGCTCACCTCGGCGGGCTCGGCGTTGCGGTCGTAACGCACGTCCAGGTCGAAGCGCATGGGGGCGTCCTCGTGGATGCGGAACACGGCGACCTGCGACAGCAGGCCGTCGTCGTCGCGCAGGGTGCGGAAGGCGAGCGGCGAGCCGGTGTCGCTGCCCAGCTCACCGACCTGGCCGTCGACCTGGGCGTTCACCGGCCGGGTGGTGCCGTCGTCGCGCTCCTCGAGCACGCTCACGTTGAGCAGCGCCATGGCGCGGTTGCGCGGGATGTCGTGGGCGCGGGCGATCTCCTCGGAGAGAAAGCTGGTGTTCACGGCGCTGTAATGGATCTGGTAGTCACCCACCTGCTCGAACTGCTGGGCTGCGAGCGGCAGGGAGAGGGCGAGCAGCAGGGCCGCGCTCAGACGACACAGGACGGTGCGATGCCTCATGACGAGTTCCTCGTTTGGCAGCCGCGCGTCAGCCGGACTGGCGGCCGACGCGAAAGATGGCGATCTCGCCGAACAGGTTGGGCCACAGGCGCGAGGTCCAGTGCCCCTCGTGGTCGCGGATGCCCACGGCCCGGTCGGTGATGGTGAGACCCTTGTCGCGGCACAGGTGTTCAAAGTCGTTGAAGGTCGACAGGTGGATGTTGGGGGTGTCGTACCAGGCGTGGGGCAGCGACTTGGAAACCGGCATGTAGCCGCGGATGCCGAGGTGCACCCGATGGCGCCAGTAGGCGAAGTTGGGGAAGGTGATGATGCACTCGTCGGCGACGCGCAGCATCTCGTCGAGCATGCGGTCGGGGCGGCGCAGCGCCTGCAGCGCTTGGGTCATCACCACCAGGTCGTAGCTGTCGTCCTCGAAATTGGCGAGTCCCGCATCGAGGTTCTGCTCGACGACGCTGACCCCCTTGGCGATGCAGGCGGTGATGCCGTCGGGATCGATCTCCAGGCCGTAGCCGGTGACGCCCTTGTCGCGCGCCAGGGCGGCGAGCAGGGTGCCGTCGCCGCAGGCCAGATCGAGAATGTGGGCACCCTGGGGTACCCAGCGGTGGATCAGCTTGAGATCGGTGCGCATCAGGCTGTCTCCTCCGTCCCCGTTGCCAGGCCCAGGTCTCGGGCGGCGCGTGTCATGAAGGCCGAGAACACCGCCTGGTAGCGCGGCTCCGGCAGCAGGAAGGCGTCGTGGCCGTGGGGCGAGTCGATGTCGACATAGCTGATCGGCTTGCCGGCGCGGATCAGGGCGTTGGTGAGCTCCCGCGAGCGCGACGGCGGGAAGCGCCAGTCGCTGGTGAAGCTCACCACCAGGAAGGGGCAGGCGGCCGGCGCCAGGGCCCGTGCCAGGTCGCCGCCGTGGGCGGCGGCGGGGTCGAAGTAGTCGAGCGCCTTGGTCATCAGCAGGTAGGTGTTGGCGTCGAAGGAGCTCGAGAAGGTATCGCCCTGGTAGCGCAGGTAGGACTCCACCTGAAACTCCACGTCGTAGCCGAAGTTGAGGTCGTCGCTGCGCAGATCGCGGCCGAACTTGCTGCCCATGGCGTCTTCCGACAGGTAGGTGATATGGCCCACCATGCGCGCCAGCTTGAGGCCACGGCGCGGCGCCGTGCCGTGCTGCGCGTACCAGCCCTCGAAGAACTCGGGGTCGGAGCGGATCGCCTGGCGTGCCACCTCGTTGAAGGCGATGTTCTGGGCCGAGAGCTTGGGCGTGGCGGCGATCACCACGGCGTTGGCGATCCGCTCCGGGTAGGTGAGCGTCCACTGCAGCACCTGCATGCCGCCGAGACTGCCGCCGATCACTGCGGCGAAGCGCTCGATCCCCAGGCGGTCGGCGAGGCGCGCCTGGCTGTGGACCCAGTCGCCTACCGTCATCATGGGAAAGTCCGGCCCCCACTGGCGGCCGGTCTCGGGATTGACGCTCACCGGCCCGGTGCTGCCGTGGCAGCCCCCCAGGTTGTTCAGCGAGACGACGAAGAAGCGCTCGGTGTCGATGGACTTGCCGGGGCCGATGTGCGCATCCCACCAGCCGGGCTTGCGCTCCTCGGCGCTGTGGTAGCCGGCGGCGTGGTGATGGCCCGACAGCGCATGGCAGATCAGCACGGCATTGGAGCGCTCGGCGTTGAGCGTGCCGTAGGTCTCGAAGACCAGGTCATAGGCCGGCAGCGTCCGGCCGCAGGCCAGGGCCAGGGGGTCGTCGAAGTGTGCCGTCTGTGGCGTCACCAGGCCGACCGAATCGCGGGGAAGATCGGGCATGGGGCGTGGGTGTCCCGTCGTTGGGGTTCGACTCAGGTCGGGCTGGCTCACAGGCCGACCAGCGCGCCGGCGACACCGGCGGCCCGGGTCAGCGAGCCGACCACGATACCGTCGATCAGGCTGATGGCGATGAAGACCACGATGGGTGACAGGTCGATCATGCCCAGCGGAGGGATCACCTTGCGCACCGGCGCCATGATCGGCTCCACCAGCTGCATGACCAGCAGCGCACCGGGATGGCTGGCGTTGGGCGCCACCCAGCTCAGGATGATCATCACGATCAGCGCGAAAAAGTAGATCTTGAGAATGGCGTTGGCGAGCGCGGCCACGGCGCCGATGGCGATGCTGGCGATGGGCGGCATGCCGAACCCGGCCACCTGCAGGATCACCACGATGGCGACGGCCTTGAGCACCAGGGCGGCGGCCAGGGTGGCCAGGTCGAAGCGGCCCATCACCGGGCCGAGAAAGCCCTGGAAGAGGCCCACCACCGGCTGGGTGATCTTGACCACCGACTGGCTCAGCGGGTTGTAGTAATCGGCCCGCGATGCCTGCAGCAAAAAGCGCAGCATCATCAGGAACAGGTAGATGTTGATCAGGGTGTTGACCAGCAGCAGGCCGGCGTTTCCCAGTTGACTGCCCATCAGGGCTCCTCCATGTCGTGTGCGTACAGGCGCGTGAGGCGCGCGGGTGGGGCGATCAGCGCTTGCCGAGTTCCTCGGCCATTTCACGGGCGCGGGCGGCGCAGGCATCCATGGCGTCGAGCAGGGCGCGACGCAGGCCGGCCTGCTCGAGGTGCTCGATGGCGCGCTCGGTGGTGCCGCCGGGCGACATCACGTTGCGCTTGAGCTGGGCCGGCTCCTGGTCGCTCTGCGCCGCCATGCGCGCCGCCCCCAGGGCGGTCTGGATGGCCAGGCGGCGCGCCGTCTCGGCGGGCAGGCCGAGCTTGACGCCGGCTTCCTCCATGGCCTCGAACATCAGGAAAAAATAGGCCGGGCCGCTGCCGGAGACCGCGGTGACGGCATCGAGCAGGGCTTCGTCGTCGACCCATTCCACCAGCCCCACCGCCTCGAGCAGTTCGCTGGCCTGCGTGCGCTGGGCGTCGCTGACCTGGGGAGTGGCGTAGAGGCCGGAGGCGCCGGCACCCACCAGCGAGGGGGTATTGGGCATGCAGCGGATCAGCGGCAGGCCACCGCCGAGCCAGGTGTCGAGGGTCTCGGCGGTGAGGCCCGCGGCCACCGAGATCACCAGCGGGCGCTGGCGCTGCAGGCTGTCGCGCAGGCCCTCGCACACCTCGCGCATCACCTGGGGTTTCACCGCCAGGACCACGACATCGGCATCGCGCACCGCGGTGACGTTGTCGGTGTCGGTGTGGATGCCGAAGCGTTCGTGCACCGGCGCCAGGAAGGCGTCGCTGGGCGAGGTGGCGGTGATGGCGGTGGCGGGGTAGCCGTTGTCGATCATCCCGCCGATGATGGCGCTGGCCATGTTGCCGGCGCCAATGAAGGTGACTCTGCTGGCCATGCGTTGTGTCCTTCTTCCAATTCGTGGTGACTCGCCAGCGGCGGATGCGCCGGTCGCTGTTGCTAGGGCGTGGTGCGCTCCCCGAAGATCGCCGTGCCCAGGCGTACCAGGGTGGCGCCTTCCAGCACGGCGGCTTCCAGGTCGGCCGTCATGCCCATGGAAAGGGTGTCCAGCGGCGCCTCGGGCAGGCGCGTGCGCAGCGCCTCGAGGGCCTCGCGCAGGCGGGCGAAGGGCAGGCGCTGCGCGGCGAGCCCCTCGGCCGGGGCCGGAATCGCCATCAGGCCGCGCAGGCGCAGGTTGGGCAGCGCGACGACCCGCTCGGCGAGCGCCCCGAGCTCCTCCAGGCCGACCCCGGCCTTGGTGGCCTCGCCGCTGACGTTGACCTGCAGGCAGACATCGAGCGGGCCGAGCGCCGCAGGGCGTTGATCGTTCAAACGCACGGCGATCTTCTCGCGGTCGACGCTGTGCACCCAGGCGAAATGCTCGGCCACCGTGCGGGTCTTGTTGGACTGTAGGGGGCCGATGAAATGCCAGACGATCCCGTCCAGGTCGGCCAGTTCGGCTTGCTTGTCGAGGGCCTCCTGGACGTAGTTTTCGCCGAAATCGCGCTGCCCGAGCTGCCAGGCGGCGCGGATCATGCCGGCCGGTTTGGTCTTGCTCACGGCCAGCAGACGCGCGCCATCGGCAGGGCGCCCGGCCGAGGCCAGGGCGCACGACAGCCGCTTGCGGGCGGCCGCCAGCGACTCGCGAAGTATGAGATCCGTCATCTCAGTCACAGGAAGTCCGTGATGTCGAAAGCTCTGGCATACTGGGGGAACCTTACCTGGAGCAGGGGAAGTGCATGGATATTACCGAACTGCTGGCGTTCTCGGCAAAGCAGAACGCCTCCGATCTCCACCTCTCGGCGGGATTGCCGCCGATGATTCGCGTCGACGGCGACATCCGCCGCCTCAACGTGCCGGCCATGGATGACCGGGAGGTACGCAAGCTGATCTACGACATCATGGGCGATCGCCAGCGCCGCGACTACGAGGAGCACTTCGAGACCGACTTCTCCTTCGAGGTGCCCGGGGTGTCGCGCTTCCGTGTCAACGCCTTCAACCAGGCACGCGGCGCGGGGGCGGTGTTCCGCACCATCCCCAGCGAGGTGCTGACCATGGACGACCTGGGCCTGGGCGATGTCTTCCGCCGCCTGGCGCTGCTGCCGCGCGGCCTGGTGCTGGTGACCGGCCCCACCGGCTCGGGCAAGAGCACGACGCTCGCGGCGATGATCGACTACATCAATGACAACCGCTATGACCACATCCTCACCATCGAGGATCCGGTGGAGTTCGTGCACCGCAGCAAGCGCTGCCTGATCAACCAGCGCGAGGTGCACCGCGACACCCAGGGGTTCGCCCCGGCGCTGCGCAGCGCCCTGCGCGAGGACCCCGACGTCATCCTGGTCGGTGAGCTGCGCGACCTGGAGACGATCCGCTTGGCGCTGACCGCGGCCGAGACCGGCCACCTGGTGTTCGGCACCCTGCATACCACCTCGGCGGCCAAGACCATCGACCGGATCATCGATGTCTTCCCCGGCGAGGAGAAGGCCATGGTGCGCTCGATGCTCTCGGAATCGCTGCAGGGGGTGATCGCCCAGACCCTGCTCAAGCGCCAAGGTGGCGGGCGCGTGGCGGCCCACGAGATCCTCATTGCCACGGCGGCGGTGCGCAACCTGATCCGCGAGGACAAGGTGGCGCAGATCTACTCGGCCATCCAGACCGGTGGCAACCTGGGCATGCAGACCCTGGATGCCAGCCTGGCCAAGCTGGTGAGCGACAACCTGGTGGCCCGTGACGAGGCCCAGGCCCGCGCCAAGAGCATGCTGTCGCCGTGAGGCGGCTGACACCCATCGATGCAGGAGCAGGTAGATGACCGCACGCGAATGGCTGGAACAGCTGCTGGGCATCATGGCCCAGAAGGAGGCCTCGGATCTGCTGATCTCGGTCCAGGCACCGCCCACCATCAAGATCGCCGGCCAGCTGATCGCGCTCGGCGACCAGCGTCTTTCGGTGGAGCAGGTGCGCGAGCTGGTCGCCGCCGCGCTGCCCGAGGCTCACCGGGAGCGCTTCCGCGAGGAGCGCGAGGCCAACTTCGCGCTGAGTCTCTCGGGGCGCGGCCGCTTCCGGGTCAGCGCCTTCCAGCAGCGCAACCAGCTGGCCATGGTGATTCGCCGCATCGGCTACGAGATTCCCCACCTGGAGGAGCTGTCGCTGCCGCCGGTGCTCGGCGAGCTCGCCAATATCAAGCGCGGCCTGGTGTTCGTGGTGGGCGGCACCGGCACCGGCAAGTCGACCACCCTGGCGTCGATGATCCAGCAGCGCAACGAGACAGTGGGCGGCCACATCATCAGCGTCGAGGACCCCATCGAGTACGTCCACCCGCACAAGAAGGCGATCATCAATCAGCGCGAGGTGGGTATCGACACGGAGTCCTTCGAGGTGGCGCTGAAGAACACCCTGCGCCAGGCGCCGGATGTGATCCTGATCGGCGAGGTGCGCACCCGCGAGACCATGGAGCACGCCCTCACCTTCGCCGAGACAGGCCACCTCTGCTTGGCGACGTTGCACGCCAACAACGCCAACCAGGCGTTGGATCGCATCATTCACTTCTTCCCCCACGAGCGTCACGACCAGATCTGGCTCGACCTGTCGCTCAACCTGCACGCCATCGTCGCCCAGCAGCTGCTGCCCACTCGCGACGGCGGCCGCTGCCCGGCCATCGAGGTACTGCTGCGCACGCCGCTGGTCGGCGACCTGATCCGCAAGGGCGACGTGGGCGAGATCAAGAACGTCATGGCGCGCTCGCGGGATCTTGGCATGCAGACCTTCGACCAGGCGCTCTTCGAGCTCTTCAAGGCGGGCCAGATCAGCGAGGAGGTGGCGATGGTGCACGCCGACTCGGCCAATGACCTGCGCATGATGATCAAGTACGGCGACGAGGGCAGCGAGGCGCTGGCCCGGGCGCAGGAT
Source organism: Halomonas sp. NO4 (assembly GCF_010994375.1). GTDB lineage: Bacteria > Pseudomonadota > Gammaproteobacteria > Pseudomonadales > Halomonadaceae > Halomonas. The sequence continues at coordinate 2,752 of NZ_WHMA01000025.1, read as the reverse complement.
TCGGCGCAGAAGCTCTCGCTGCGCGACGAGGACGACTTCTAGGACGGAGGGGGCTGGGCTTTGGCTAGGGGGCGTAGAGGCCGCCCAGCACCCGTGGACCGGCCGCGCCGGTGACGCTGGGCAGGTTGCCGGGCTGCCCCGCCAGGCGTCGCCAGGCGAGCCAGGCGAAGGCGCCGGCTTCCAGCCAGTCGGCCGGCCAGCCCCAGTCGTCGCTGGGTACCAGCGACGTCTCCGGCAGGTGGCGCGCCAGGCGCGCCAACAGGTCGCGGTTGTGGGCGCCGCCGCCGCAGGGGATCAGCGCCTCGGCCGGCGGGGCGTCCAGCTGCTCGCGGGCCATCTCCACGCCGAGGGCCACGCTCGTGGCGGTGAGCTCGGCCAGGGTGGCCTGGACGTCGGCCGGCGACTCGGTGTCCGCGAGATGGCCCTGGAGCCAGTCGAGATGGAAGTGCTCCCGTCCGGTGCTGCGCGGCGGCGGCTGGTGAAAGAAGGGGTCGGCGAGCAGCCGTTCGAGCAGGTCGCTATCGACGCTGCCCGAGGCGGCCCAGGCGCCATCGGCATCGAAGTGTCCGCCGCGGTGGCGGGCGTGCCAGGCGTCGAGAAGCACGTTGGCCGGACCGGTGTCGAAACCCAGCACCGCGGCCTCGCTGCCGACTGGCGGCAGCAGGGTCAGGTTGGCGAAGCCCCCCAGGTTGAGCACCAGCCGCCAAGCGTCGCCACCGCGGAACAGCGCCTCGTGGAAGGCCGGCGCCAGGGGGGCGGCCTGGCCGCCGGCGGCCAGATCGCGGCGGCGCAGGTCGCCCACCACCGGGCAGCCGGTCAGCTCGGCGAGCAGGCTGGGGTTGTCGAGCTGCAGGGTATAGGCCGGGCCGCCATGGTGCCCGGTCGGGGCGTGTTCGATGGTCTGGCCGTGGCTGCCGATGGCGGCGATGGCCGTGCGCGGCGTGCCGCTGGCCGCCAGCAGCGTCTCCACCGCCCGGGCCTGCAGCCGGCAGAAGGCATCCTCGGCGGCGGCGAGCTCGCGGAAGCTGGCCTCTTCGGCGTGGCAGAGCTGCCACAGCGCGTCGCGCAGCGCATCCGGCATGGGCTCGTCGTGTGTGGCGAGCAGGCGAGGGCTGCCTGCGGCATCGAACTCGACGAGGGCGGCGTCGATGCCGTCCAGGCTGGTGCCGGACATCAGTCCGATGAAGTAGGGCATGGGGCTCTCCCAGTCGCGGCCGCGCCACCGCAAGGCGCCAAGACATGCTACCATCCTGCCCCATTCGAAGGAGCCTGCGTACAGGACCGACAACCGTATCTGTGGAGTTGGAGACGATGACCTATGTCGCGAGCGCGCTGGCGCTGCTCAAGCGTGGCACCCATGAAATCCTGATCGAGGAAGAGCTGGTCAAGAAGCTCGAGTCCGGGCGCAAGCTGCGCATCAAGGCCGGCTTCGACCCCACGGCGCCAGACCTGCACCTGGGCCACAGCGTGCTGCTGACCAAGATGCGCCAGTTCCAGGACCTGGGTCACGAGGTTATCTTCCTGATCGGCGACTTCACCGGGCGCATCGGCGATCCCACCGGCAAGAACGTCACTCGCAAGCCGCTCACCGAAGAGGAAGTGCGCGCCAACGCCCAGACCTACCGGCAGCAGGTCTTCAAGATCCTCGACCCCGAGAAGACCGAGGTGCGTTTCAACGCCGAGTGGTTCTCGGCCATGAGCGCCGCCGACATGATCGAGCTGGCAGGCCAGAGTACCGTGGCGCGCATGCTCGAGCGTGACGACTTCGACAAGCGCTACACGGCCAATCAGGCGATCTCCATCCACGAATTCCTCTATCCGCTGGTTCAAGGCTACGACTCCGTGGCCCTCGAGGCCGATGTGGAACTGGGCGGTACCGACCAGAAGTTCAACCTGCTGATGGGGCGCGAGATCCAGAAGCACTTCGGCCAGGCGCCCCAGGTGGTGATCACCATGCCGCTGCTCGAGGGGCTCGACGGCGTGCAGAAGATGTCCAAGTCGCTGAACAACTATGTCGGCGTCGACGAGGCGCCGGGGGCGATGTTCAACAAGCTGGTCTCCATGCCCGACAGTCTGATGTGGCGCTACTTCGAGCTGCTTTCGCTCAAGTCCAACGAGGAGATCGACGCGCTCAAGCGCGACGTCGAGGCCGGCGCCAATCCGCGCGACATCAAGATGGTTCTGGCCCGCGAGCTGATCGGGCGCTATCACGGTGAGGAGGCCGCGGCGCATGCCCACAAGTCCGCCGGCAACCTGCTCGCGGAGGGTGAGCTGCCGGAGGACCTGCCCGAGGTGACAGTGGATTTCGAGGGCAGTGCCCAGGCGCCCATCGCGGCGGTGCTCAACCGTTCGGGGCTGACCAAGAACAGCGCTCAAGCCAAGGACATGCTGGGCAACGGACGGGTCAAGGTCGATGGCGAGGTGGTCGAGCGCGACCACATGCTCGACACGGGCACGAGCTACGTCATCCAGGCGGGCAAGAAGCGCTATGCTCGCGTGATCCTGCGCTGATCTCGGTACGCCACGACTCGGGAAAGCACATACAACAGGGGAAAGTACACACAACGCCCGCCTTGCTCGGGTGTTGCGCCGTCTGCCGGCCGGCGATGACTTATCCACAGCGCCTTTCGCCACGGCCCTGTGGATGGCCATGTTCCCGGTCCGGGTCATCTGCCGGACATTTTTCGGTAAAACCCCTTGCGTCGCTCCGGCCCAGGCCGTAAAGTACGCATCCGCTGCCGGCGACGGGCAA
>NZ_WHMA01000024.1 GCF_010994375.1 Halomonas sp. NO4 | reverse complement strand
GGAACCGTATGCCCGGTGGTGTGGGAGGGCGCCGGGGGCAACCCCGGCCCCTACCCGATGCAGGGCAGGTGAGTGGCGTGGCAGAAGATGACGCGGCTTGGCAGGCGTGCGCCGCACGGGGCTGAGCAGGCGCTGGCCGGGCTGATATGCTGAAGGCTACGGCCGCGGACGATGGACGCCTGCGGCGATTCCCCTGATCGTAAGCTAGACAGCAAGGAGATTCCCCATGAAGTCACGCGCTGCCGTCGCCTGGGAAGCGGGCAAGCCTCTCGAGCTCACCGAGATCGACGTGGAAGGCCCCAAGGCCGGCGAGGTGCTGGTGCGCATCGCCGCCACCAGCGTCTGCCATACCGACGCCTACACGCTCTCCGGCGCCGACCCGGAAGGGCTCTTTCCCTCGGTGCTGGGCCACGAGGGTGCCGGCGTCGTCGAGGCCGTGGGCGAGGGGGTCAGCAGCGTCAAGCCCGGCGACCACGTCATCCCGCTGTATACCGCCGAGTGCGGTCAGTGCAAGTTCTGCCGCTCCGGCAAGACCAACCTGTGCGGGGCGGTGCGCGCCACCCAGGGCCAGGGGTTGATGCCCGACGGCACCTCGCGCTTCTCCCTGGATGGCCGGAAGCTTCACCACTACATGGGCTGCTCGACCTTCAGCGAGTACACGGTGCTCCCCGAGGTGTCCCTGGCCGTAGTGTCCAAGGAGGCGCCGCTGGACAAGATCTGCCTGCTCGGTTGCGGGGTGACCACCGGCATCGGTGCGGTGCTCAATACCGCCAAGGTGGAACCCGGTGCCACGGTGGCGGTGTTCGGCCTGGGTGCCATCGGTCTCGCCGTGATCCAGGGGGCGATGATGGCCAAGGCCAGCCGCATCATCGCCATCGACGTCAATCCCGAGAAGTTCCGGCTCGCCGAGCAGTTCGGTGCCACCGACTTCGTCAATCCCAGCGAGCACTCCGACCCCATCCAGCAGGTGATCGTCGACCTGACCGACGGCGGGGTCGACTACTCCTTCGAGTGCATCGGCAACGTCAACGTCATGCGCCAGGCGCTGGAGTGCTGCCACAAGGGTTGGGGCGAGTCGGTGATCATCGGCGTGGCCGGTGCCGGCGAGGAGATCAGCACGCGCCCCTTCCAACTGGTCACCGGCCGGGTGTGGAAAGGGTCTGCCTTCGGTGGCGTCAAGGGGCGTACCGAGCTGCCGGACTACGTGCAGCGCTACATGGCCGGCGAGATCAACATCGACGACTTCATCACCCACGACCTGCCCTTCGAGCAGATCAACGAGGCCTTCGAGCTGCTGCACGCCGGCAAGAGCATCCGCACGGTGCTGCACTATTAAATGGCGCCCGACGCCGCGCGACTGAATTGAGCCGGCTGGCTTCGCATCGCCGCGAAATGCAGGCACCATGACTCGACCTGACGCCGCTTGGAGAGTGACCGCATGACCATCAGCGAGACCCTGGAAAGGGTGGCCGCCAATAAGAGCTTCGGGGGCTGGCACGCCCGCTATCGCCATCGCTCCCGGGCGCTGGACTGCGACATGGTGTTTGCCGTCTACCTGCCGCCTCAGGCCGAGACGCAGCGGGTACCGCTACTCTGGTGGCTCTCGGGGCTGACTTGCACCGATGAGAATTTCATGCAGAAGGCCGGCGCGCATCGCGTGGCTGCGGAGCTCGGCATGGCCATCGTCTGTCCCGACACCAGTCCGCGCGGCACCGACCTGCCCGGCGAGCACGACAGCTATGATCTGGGCTCGGGGGCCGGCTTCTACGTCAACGCCACCCGCGAGCCGTGGAAGCGCCACTACCGCATGTACGACTACCTCACCGAGGAGTTGCCCTCGCTGGTGCGCCAGCACTTCCCCGTCAACGGCCGCGAGGCGATCAGCGGCCACTCCATGGGTGGCCACGGGGCCCTGGTGATGGCGCTGCGCCGACCCGGCCACTACCGTTCGGTGTCGGCCTTCTCGCCCATCGTCAACCCCAGCCAGTGCCCCTGGGGCCGGAAGGCCTTCAGCGCTTACCTGGGCGAGGATCCGGGGGCCTGGACCCAGTACGACGCCTGCGAACTGGTGGCCAAGGGCGCCTCGAGCCAGCGGCTGTTCATCGACCAGGGCGAGGCGGACGATTTCCTCGAGGAGCAGCTCCGGCCCGAGCGCCTGGAGGCGGTGTGCGCCGAGCACGACCATCCCCTGACGCTGCGTCGCCAGCCCGGCTATGATCACAGCTACTATTTCATCGCCAGCTTCATCGAGGACCACCTGCGCTACCATGCCGAGCATCTCACCAAACGCTGACGGCTCTCCACACGCTGACGGCTCTCCAAGCGCTGACGGCCCGTCGCCGGCCCGGCGGTGTTTTGACGCCGCCGGGCCGGTCGCTGCATGAGCATGAGCGCGGTGCGTCGTCTGCCCCGAGCCCTGCTGCGTCGCCTGTGGCGGGGACTCGCCCTTGTCGCGCTGGGTTTCGTGGCGCTCTCCCTGTTGCTGGTGCTGGGGCTGCGCGAGGTCCCGGCCCACGCCTCCATGGTCATGGTCGAGCGCAAGGTCGAGGCGTGGCTGGCCGGCGAGTCGTTGCCCCTTCGCCATCAGTGGCGTCCCTGGGAGCAGCTGTCCGATCATGCCAAGCTCGCGGTGATTGCGGCCGAGGATCAGCGCTTCCCCGAGCATCGCGGCTTCGACCTGGTCGAGATGCGCCGCGCCTGGGAGGCGAGCCGCGACGGGGCGCGCTTGCGCGGCGCCAGCACCATCAGCCAGCAGACCGCCAAGAATCTCTTCCTGTGGACGGGGCGCAGCTGGGTGCGCAAGGGGCTAGAGGCCTGGTTCACCCTGCTCATCGAGACCTTCTGGCCCAAGCAGCGGGTGCTCGAGGTCTACCTCAACATCGTCGAGTGGGACAGTGGCGTGTTCGGCCTGGAGGCGGCCGCCCAGCACTACTTCGGGGTGCCGGCCGACCGCCTCAGCGCAGCCCAGGCCAGCCGGCTGGCGGCCATCCTGCCCAATCCGCGCGGCTGGGACGCTGCTCGGCCGAGCTTCCGCGTGGAGCGGCGCAGCGCCTGGATCCGCCAGCAGATGCGTAATCTCGGCGGCGTCGACTACCTGGCGCGGCTCGCTGATTAGCGCCGGCCGCGCACCACCAGCACCACCCCCACGATGGTCACCGCCATGCCGGCCAGGCCCACCAGGGGCAGGCGCTCGTCGAACAGCCACCACGCCTCCAGCGCCGTCACCGGTGGCACCAGATAGAAGAGGCTCGCCACCCGCGAGGCCTCGCCGCGCTTGATCAACGCCATCAGCAGCAGGATGGCGCTGATCGACAGCACCAGCACCAGCCACAGCAGGGTGAGCACGAAGGTGGGCGTCCATTCGATGGTGCGCGCCTCGAAGAGCAGCGCCCCAAGCCCCAGCAGGAGGCCTGCAGCCAGGTACTGCACCACGGTACCGCCAAGCAGTGGCATGCCGGTGCAGTAGCGCTTCTGGTAAAGAGTGCCCAGGGAGATGCCGGCGAGTGCCACCGTCACGCTGATAAGCGCCCCCAGTCCGAATCCCTGGAACAGCGCCTCGCCGGGGTCGAGCTTGCTGCCCAGCACCAGAGTGATGCCGGAGAGCCCCAGGGCCAGCCCCAGCCACTGCCGCGCCGAGAGGCGCTCGCCCAGCAGCGGACGCGCCAGGGCCGCGGTGAGCAGCGGCTGCAGTCCCACCAGCAGGGCGGCGAGCCCCGCGGGCATGCCCAGTTGGATGCCGTAGAAGACGCCGCCCAGGTAGGCTCCGTGCACCAGCAGCCCCGACACGCCGATGTGCCCCCACAGCTGCAGGCCCCGAGGCCAGCCGCCCTTGAGCAGGACCACCAGGGGGATCAGCAACGTCAGCGTCAGCGCGAAGCGCACGAACAGGAAAGTGAAGGGTTCGGCATGGGGCAGGCCGAACTTGGCGCCGATGAAGCCGGTGCTCCAGAGGGTCACGAAGAGCACCGGCATGCTGGCCAGCCACAGGCGGCTCGGCGAGACAGCGGAGAGGGAAGGCAGGGAGGTTGGAAAGGGCATGGAGGTCAAGCAGTCCTGGTCGCGACGAAACGTCGACCATACTGCGATCCGGCGGTGCGGGAAAGGGCAGGGGCCGCGGTCGCCAGCTTACACTCCGTAACGCAAACGGAGTGAACCCCCCGTGATCGGCGACGTCCCACTATCGCACACACACGCAACACCCTTTGGAGGTATTCATGAAACGGATGACTGCACTGTTCTCGGCTGCTCTGCTCGCTGCGGGGCTGATGGGTGTCCAGGCCCAGGCACAGCAGGACCCGGCTCAGGACCCGGCAGCCACCCAGCAGCAGCCGTCGGTTTCTGCTGAGGACATTTCCGATCAGCAACTGCAGCAGTTCGCTGACGCCTCGCAGGAAATTGCCGTGATCTCTCAGGAGTACACCCAGCGGCTGCAGGAAGCGGAAGACGAGCAGACCCAGCAGGAGGTGCGCATGGAAGCCAATGACAAGATGGTCGAGGTGGTCGAGGACAGCGGTCTCGACGTGGATACCTTCAATGCCATCGGTCAAGCCATCCAGCAGGACCCCGAGATGATGCAGCGCGTGCAGGAGATGGCTCAGGACTCGTGATCTGATGCCATTGTCCACGCCGACGTGACAGCGGAAGGCCACCCTAGGGTGGCCTTTCGCGTATCGGGACGGCGTATCCTGTCCTTTACAGCCCGTCAGGGTGCACACACACTGAAAGCCAAGTGTCTAGGTGATGGCAGCGGGGGTGACGCATGGACGTGGAATTACTGGAGATTCGCCAGCACATGGCGCAATTTCCCCCCTTCGACAGCCTCTCCGATGATCTGCTCGACGAGGTCGCCGGGCAGGTGGAGGTGGGCTACTACAAGGCGGGCACCGACATCCTCACGCTGGATCAGGAGGTCCACGACCTCTGCTACATCCGCAGCGGCGCCGTTGAGGTGTACCGGCGCAACGGCGATCTCTACAACCGCCTTGGCGAGGGCGACATCTTCGGCCAGTTCAGCCTGCTGCGAAACCACCGGGCGCGCTTTCCGGCCGCGGCCCTGGAAGACACCCTGATCTACTTCATTCCCGAGCCAGTATTCCGTCGGCTGTGCGAATCCGACGTGCACTTCGCCGACTTCGTCGAACTCGGCCGGCCACGCCTCGAAGCGGCCGTGGAGGACCAGAAGAAGGCCAACGACATGATGATCACCCGGGTGCGCAAGCTGTTGACGCGCTACCCGGTGATGGTCGAGGCCACCACCACGGTGCAGGAGACGGCGCGTCAGATCAGCGAGGCGCAGGCCTCGGCGGCCCTGGTGCTGGACGCCGGCGGCGAGAATCCCCGCTACAGCTTCACCGACAGCGAGGAGCGGCTCTGGCAGATGTGCGGCATCCTCACCGACAGCGACTTCCGGACCCGGGTGGTGGCGGAGGGCCTGCCGCCGGACACGCCGGTGGGGCGGTTGGTCGGCAAGCCGCCGATCACCATCCAGTCGGATGAGTCGGTGCACGAGGCGATGCTCACCATGCTGCGCAACAATATTCACCACCTGCCGGTGCTGCATCGCCGTCGGCCGGTGGGCATCGTGCACCTCTCCGACATCATCCGCTACGAGACCCACTCGAGCCTCTACCTGGTCAGCAATATCTACAACCAGGCGAGCCCCGCGGGGCTCGCCAAGCTGGCCCCCGACGTGCGCGCGGCCTTCGTGCGCATGGTGGAGGAGGGCGCCAACTCGCAGATGGTGGGGAGCGCCCTGTCGACGATCGGGCGCAGTTTCACCCGGCGCTTGCTGGAACTCGCCGAGCAGGAACTGGGGCCGCCGCCGGTGCCCTACTGCTTCATGGTCAACGGCTCCATGGCACGCAACGAACAGTCCATCGTCACCGACCAGGACAACGCCCTGGTGCTCTCCGACGACTTCGACCCCGAGCGCCACGACGCTTACTTCCTGGCCCTGGCACAGCGGGTGAGCGATGGCCTGCACGCCTGCGGCTACACCTACTGCAAGGGCGAGGTGATGGCCACCAATCCCAAGTGGCGCCAGCCGCTCGCGGTGTGGCGGGGCTACTTCCGCGACTGGATCGAGGACCCCACCCCCGAGCGACTGCTGCACAGCTCGATCTTCTTCGATCTGGACAGCGCCTATGGCGAGGAAGCCTACGTCGAGCAGCTGCAGGACCAGGTGGCCAGGCAGGCGGCCAAGAGCCCGCTGTTCCTCGCCGCCATGGCGCGTAATGCCCTGAACCGCACTCCGCCACTGGGCTTCTTTCGCACCTTCGTGATGGAGAAGAATGGTAAGCAGAACAATTCCATCAACCTCAAGCGCCGTGGCACCGCCCCCATGGTGGACCTGATCCGCGTGCATGCCCTGGCGTGCGGCTCGAGTGCCCAGAACAGCTTTGATCGCCTCGACGATATCGGCAACACCCAGTTGCTGGCGCCGGGGGTCGGGGAGAAGCTGCGCTATGCGCTGGAATTCCTTGCCATGTCGCGGATTCGTCACCAGATGATCGATATCCAGCAGGAGCGCGAGCCCGACAACAACATCGAGCCGGAGAACGTCTCCGACAACGAACGACACAACCTCAAGGATGCCTTCCAGGCGCTGAGCAACGCCCAAAAGTTCCTCAAGTATCGCTATCCGCTGCCGTCGCGGTCGGCTCGTTCGCGGTGATCAGGCCCCTGCCATGAGGACATTGCGCCAAGCCTCTCCTCGCGATGCGCCCAGCTGGCCGGAGTATTTCGAGCAGCGTGCCGCGGCCTGCCGTTCGCCGCTGCTGTCACGCTACTTCTCGTCGGGAACGGCGGCGCCGACGACCCCGGTCGGCGACGTGGAGATGGTGGCGCTCGACCTGGAAACCACCGGCCTCGACCCGCGTCGCCATGCCGTCGTCAGCGTTGGGGCGGTGCCCTTCACTCTGGACCGCATCCGGCTGGCCGAGCGGTGCTACTGGGTGGTGCAGCCCACCCGGCCGCTTTCCAGCAAGTCGGTCACGCTGCACCGCATCACCCACTCGGAGATTGCCGAGGCACCCGACCTCGAGCGGATATTGCCCGAACTGTTCGAGGTGATGGCCGGGCGGCTGGTCGTGGTGCATTTCCGCCATATCGAGCGCCCCTTCCTGGATGGTGCCGTCAAGGAGCGCCTCGGCGAGGGGATCCGTTTCCCGGTGATCGACACCATGTCCCTGGAAGCGCGCCGCCATCGTCTCTCGCTGTGGGCGCGCTTTCGCCGCTGGCTGCGGCGACCGCCGGTTTCCATCCGCCTGCACGATAGCCGGCTGCGCTATGGCCTGCCCGCCTACCAGGGCCACCACGCCCTGCTCGATGCCCTGGCCACTGCTGAACTGCTCCAGGCACAGATCGCCACCCACTATCGCCTGGAGACGCCGGTGGGCGAGCTGTGGAGCTGAATGCTCGAGAGGAGAGCCATTACGGCCGGTTGATCGCGTCCGTCTGGGTGGAAGACACCGGCTGACCCAGCCAGCAGGCCGCGAAGGTTTCGGCATCCACGGGGCGCCCGCAGTAAAAGCCCTGCACCGCGGTACAGCCCAGCTCGCGGAGCGCCTCGGCCTGAGCGGCGCTCTCCACCCCCTCGGCGACCGTCTGCATGCCCAGGGTCCCCGCCATGGCGATGATGGTGGCGACAATGGCGCGATCATGGCGGCTCTTGAGCATGTCGTGGACGAAGGACATGTCGATCTTGAGGGTGTCGGCGGCGAAGCGCTTGAGGTAGGCCAGCGACGAGTAGCCGGTGCCGAAGTCGTCGATCGCCATGCCGATCCCTGCACCACGCAGCGTGCGGGTGATCCCCACCGCCTGTTCCGGGTCGCGGATCAGGCCACTTTCGGTCAGCTCCAGCCCCAGCAGCCCCGGCCGCATTTGGGCTACCAGCTGCTGCACATGCCGAACGAGCTGTGGGCCATCCATCTGCTGGGCCGAGACGTTGACGCACAGCCGTCCCGGAAAGGGATGGCCCTGGCGTTCCCAGGTCTGCAGCTGGCGACAGGCGGCGCTGAGGACCCAGTCGCCCAGGGGCCGGGCCAGGCCCTGCCGCTCGGCCAGAGGGATGAAGTCGCTGGGGCTCACCCAGCCGAGCCGCTCGTCGTGCCATCGGCACAGCACCTCGGCACCGATCAGCTTGCCGCTGGCCAGGCTGAACTGAGGCTGGAAGTGCAGCATCAGCCCCCCGTGGTGGAGGGCCTCGACGAGGCGCGACTGGAGCTGCTCCTGCTGGCGCAGCGCCTCGGCCATGGCGGCGCTGAAAAAGCGCGTGCGATGGCCGCTGCGCTTGGCGTGGTTGAGCGCGATGCTGGCGTGCTGGAAGAGCGCAGCGGCGTCAGTGGCGTCCTGGGGCAGGCGGGCCACGCCGGCGCTGAACGTCAGGGCGTAGCGCTGCTCGCCCAGATGCAGGGGCGCGGCAAGACTGTGTCGGAAGCGTGCCACGGTCGCTTGGAGCTGCCCCTGGTTGGCGTTGGGCACGAGCACGGCGAACTCGTCGCCGCCCAGTCGGGCGAGGAATTCCCCAGGTTGGACGACGTCGCTGAAGCGCGCGGCCACGTCGGTCAGCAGCCGGTCGCCATGTTCATGCCCCTGGCTGTCGTTGATCTGCCGGAAGCGCTGCAGATCGAGGTAGAGCAGGCCGAGGGACGCGCCCGTGCGCCGTGCCCGGCGGCAGGCCTCGGCGAGGTGCTCCATGAAGTGGTGGCGGTTGGCAAGCCCGGTGACGCTGTCCCAGTAGGCGAGCTGCGCCAGGCGGTGATCGCTGGAGCGGCGTGCGCGCTCGGCGACATGGCGGGCCAGTTCCGCGCCGGCCTGAGCGGCGGCGATGCGCAGTACTTCGCCGGCATAGTCGGGGAGGTCAAGCGGCGTTTCATCGAGGATTGCCACCAGTCCCAGCAGCTCGTTGTCCGGGGCCCGCATGGGGGCGCCCATGTAGCCGACCACGCCCATTTCACGCAGCAGGGCGCCGTGGGGAAAGAGGGCGCAGACATTGTCGGGATAGCGGCACACCTGATTGGCCAGCACGTGCGCACAGGGCGTGCCGGCCAGCGGATACTCCGTTGGCAGCTGGAGTCGTCCACGGGACCAGTGGGCCAGGGTGCGAAGGGTCACGCCGTCCGGTTGAAGGGCGCCGATGAGAACGTGGCTGACGGTGAAGATGGCCGCCAGGTGCTCGGCGAGCTGCTCGAAGCGCTGCGGGGTTCCTGCCTTGCCCAGGCCGTCGGCAAGCAGCCGAAAGGCGTCTTCGGGGGCCATCATCGGCGGCGGGGCTCCGGTAGGGATGTCGTGAAAATATGCCCGAAGCGGCACCCCCGTGCCAGTTCACGGCCACGGAGTCGTAGCAGAATACGCCGAAAGACTGTGAATGAGTGTCATGCTTTCGAGTGAGCGAGCCCAGAAAACGACAGGCGGCCACATGGCCGCCTGTCGTCGGTCGAAGGGCAAGGTGCCCGGTCAGGTGCGCGGTTCGCTCATCAGCCCCTTGACGATGGCGTAACAGGCGGCCAGCAGCACCAGCGTGAAGGGCAGCCCGGTGGTGATCACCGCCGTCTGCAGTGCGGTGAGTCCGCCGCCAAGCAGCAGTGCGATGGCGACGGCCCCCTCGATGATGGCCCAGAAGATGCGCTGCGGTTTGGGTGCATCGACCTTGCCGCCGGCGGTGATGGAGTCGATCACCAGTGAGCCGGAGTCGGAAGAGGTGATGAAGAACACCATCACCAGCACGATGCCGACGAAGGAAGTGATGGCGGTGAGCGGCAGCTCGCCGAGCATCACGAACAGCTGCAGCTCGAGCGCTGCGTCCTGAACGCCTTCGAAGCCTTCGCGGACGACCTGGTCGATGGCGGTACCGCCGAAGGCGGTCATCCATATCACCGAGACGACCGACGGCACCAGCAGCACGGCGATCAGGAACTCACGCACGCTGCGTCCGCGGCTGACCCGGGCGATGAACATGCCCACGAAGGGCGACCAGGCGATCCACCAGGCCCAGTAGAAGGCCGTCCAGCCCTGGGTGAAGTTGGCATCCTCACGCCCGAAGGGGTTGGAGAGCGCCGGCAGGTTCACGACGTAGGCGACCAGGTTCTCGAAGATGCCCGTGGTGATCAGCAGCGTGGGGCCGACGAAGATCACGAACAGCAGCAACAGGGCGGCGAGTACCATGTTGAGCTGCGACAGCCGCTGCACGCCCTTGTCGACGCCGAGCAGAATCGAGACCAGGGCCACTGCCGTGATGCCCATGATCAGCAGCACCATGGTGGTGTTCGTTTCGGGGACCCCGAACAGATAGCCGAGCCCCGCCGAGGCCTGGGTCGCACCGAGCCCCAGTGAGGTGGCGAGACCGAACAGGGTGGCGAAGACGGCGAGGATGTCGATGACGTGCCCCGGCCAGCCCCATACGCGCTCTCCCAGGATGGGGTAGAAGATCGAGCGCATGGTCAGCGGCAGGCCCTTGTTGTAGGAGAACAGGGCCAGGGCCAGGGCGACCACGGCATAGATGCCCCAGGGGTGCAGGCCCCAGTGGAAGATGGTGGCGGCCATGCCCAGCGAGATGGCGCCCGACTCATTGCCTTCGGCTGCGCCGAGCGGTGCCCAGTCGGTGCGGGCGCCGTTTTCCATGGCGGTGCCGCCGATGGCGGTGCCGTAGTGCGTCAACGGCTCGGACACCCCGTAGAACATCAGGCCGATGCCCATGCCGGCGGCGAACAGCATGGAGAACCAGCCCAGGTAGCTGAAGTCCGGGGTGGCATTCATGCCGCCGATGCGGACCTTGCCCAGGGGGGTGAAGATCAACACCACGGAGAGGATCACGAAGATGTTGGCGGCCAGCAGGAAGAACCAGGCCAGGTTGCCGGTGAGAAAGCTGAACAGGCCGTTGTAGATGGGTTCGACCTGATCCTGCAGGGCCAGCGTGATGATCACGAAGAACAGGATCACCAGCGAGGAGAAGGTGAATACCTTGCCGTGCAGGTCGAGATTGATCCCCATGGGGCTGGCGGTGATGTTGTCCTGACCGATCACGTAGTCGGTGTCGATCAGGTTGGCGGGCCCTTCCGGGGCCGGAATGCCTTCTGAAGGCTTTTCTTGAGCACCTTCGTCATGAGACTGATTGGCCATGGAACTTTCTCCCTTCAGTTCGTCGGGGTGACGTATCGGTAGCGGTTTTCAGGGGCAGGCGATTACTGCTTGGAGGGCCTGACCAGAAAAACGGACACGTCGGTGTGGGTGGCAACCTTGCCGCCGTGGGAGGGAATCAGCGCGTCGAGATGGCTGGGCGGATGGGTCGGCATCACCACCAGGTCGACGCCGACGTCATCGATGGCATCGATCAGCAGGTCGTCGAGGTCGGCAACGGGGTCGGGGCTGGTGATGGTGCGGGTGCTCACCGGCTGGCCGTGCACCTTGGCGCGCTCGCCGGCGAAGGCGTCCAGCTTCTGCTGGTACTCCTCCGGGGTGCGGGCCACGCTGGTCGGCTGCGCTGCGGTGACGCCGACATAGCAGATTTCCGCGTCGTAGTGGCGGGCCAGGTCGGCCACGGTGGCCAGCGAGGGCTCGAGCAAGTCGAGGTGTGCCAGGTCGATCGGCACCATGATCTTGCGGTACATGACTGCGTCTCCTTGCATCCTGTGAGTCGAGGAATGGCCATGGATGGATGGCTTGCCCCTTCATCATCGTAGTCTGGTGGTCAACTCCTTCCATGCCAGTCGAGCCATCAACGCTTCCCTGTCGTGGACGGCGTTGTAACGCAATGGTACAGGAAGGCACTGCCTACGCCGACAGCTTAGGCGGGATTTTTCCCTGTTGCCACTTGGGGTTAGCGTGAGTAGCGCCGGGCATGGCAGGCCGCGAGCCAGGCGGGCGCCGTCCCGGCCAGGCTCTCGGCGACCAACCGGCCGGTGGTCGGGGCCAAGGTCAGGCCGAGGTGGCCATGCCCGAAGGCGTAGGCGACCCCGGGTAGGCGAGCGGGGCCGATCACCGGCAGCGAATCGGGCAGTGAGGGACGCAGCCCCAGCCAGGCATGCTGGGCCGGGCCGAGCGGCCCAAGGATGGCCTCGCCGTGACGGCGCAGGTAGGCGAGACGGCGCGGATTGGCCGGATCGCGGGGATGGCCGAGTTCTACGGTGCCGGCGATTCGCAGGCGGCCGGCCAAGGGCACCATGTAGAAGGCGTTTTCCGCCGGGTTGCAGGGGCGAGTGAGGCGTGCCGGGGTATCGGCAAACTCCAGGTGGTAGCCGCGCTCCACCTCCAGGGGAAGGCGGTCGCCGACGGCGCGTGCCAGCGGGGCCGACCAGGCGCCGGCCGCGACGACGGCCTGCTCCGCGTGCCAGCAGCCAAGGTCGCTGTCGATGCGCACACGCCCGCCGGCACCGCTCAGGTCGGTGACCCGTGCTGCGTGGAAGTCAGCGCCACGCTCAGCCAGGCGGCTGGCCAGCCGTTCGGCCAGGGCTCGGGGGTCTGCCAGATGGCCGGCGGCCGGGAAGTGCACACCGCCCTGGGCGATGCCAGCCAGCGCCGGTTCCAGCTCGGCCACCTCGTGGGCCTGCAGATAGACCTGGGGAATGCCCAGCTGGTCCCGGGCGGTGAAAGCGCTGCGCTCGGCCCTCCAGTGGCGACGCCGGCGAAAGAAGGTCAGGGCGCCGCGCTGGTGCAGCGCCGTCTCGGGTGTGTCGGCGCCCAGTGCGGCGTGCAGGGCCGCCCAGTCGTCCATGGCAGGGGTGAGCAGGCGGTGCAGCGTCTGGGTGGCCGCAGCCGTACGCCCCGGGGTCGTGGCGGCGAGAAAGCGCCACAGCCAGGGGGCGAGACGCGGCAGGTGCCGCCAACGCAGGTGAAACGGGGAGGAGGGCGCGAAGAGCAGCGCGGGCAACTGACTCAGCAGGCCGGGATGGCCTAGGGGTTCCACGGCGTAGCTGGCCAGGGTGGCGGCGTTGCCGGAAGAGGCCTCGCCACCCGGCGCTCCGGGGTCGAGCAGGGTCACGGCCCGGCCGCGTTCGAGCAGCGCCCAGGCCGTGGCCAGGCCAACGATGCCGGCACCGATGATGACGATGTCGGCGTGCCTGTCCGCTCCGGGCATGCGTGGCCTCCTGTATCGATCACGAATGAACTCGTGCCTTTTAGCTGACTTTTCTCCTGATTGTCGTCTTACGTTTCAACGCTGGTTGAACCCAGCGGGGATTGCGACAGTACACCCTGCAAGACTAATGTCGCTCTCATTGAATTAGAACAATACAAAGCGGCCGGGCCGGCACAGGCCTGCGCAGGGCATCGGAATCTCCCGGCTCGGCCGCCGACAGGAAGCTTGCATGAACGAAAGCGCTGCTATCGACGCCCGCCAGGCGTTGCCCCAGGAAGCCGACACCTGCTTTGCCCGCTTCATCGACGTCCAGAAGAGCTACGACGGCGTCGAGCTGGTCGTGAAAGGGTTCAATCTCGACATCCAGCGCGGTGAATTCATCACCCTGCTCGGCCCCTCCGGCTCCGGCAAGACCACTTGCCTGATGATGATGGCCGGCTTCGAGACGCCGACCCACGGCGAGATCCTGCTCCAGGGCCAGCCCATCAACGGCCTGCCGCCCCACAAGCGCGGCATCGGCATGGTATTCCAGAACTACGCGCTCTTTCCCCATATGACGGTGGCCGAGAACCTCGCCTTTCCCCTGGAGGTGCGCCATCTCCCCAAGGCAGAGATCGCGCGGCAGGTCGACCGGGCGCTGGGCATGGTGCGTCTCGAGGGTTTCGGCAGTCGCCGTCCCGCCCAGCTCTCCGGGGGGCAGCAGCAGCGCGTGGCCCTGGCCCGTGCCCTGGTCTTCGAGCCGGAGTTGGTGCTGATGGACGAGCCGCTCGGCGCGCTCGACAAGAACCTGCGTGAGGAGATGCAGTACGAGATCAAGCGCATCCACGCCAGTCTCGGCGTGACCATGATCTACGTGACCCACGACCAGACCGAAGCGCTGACCATGTCGGACCGCATCGCCGTGTTCAATGACGGCGTGGTGCAGCAGCTTGCGACGCCGGAGACCCTCTACGAGTTGCCGGAGAACGCCTTCGTAGCCAGCTTCATCGGCGAGAACAATCGCCTGCAGGGTGAGGTCGTGGAGCACCTCGGCGAGCGCTGCGAGGTGGTACTCGACAGCGGCGAGCGGGTCGTCGCCAGGCCGGTGGCGGTGGGTGGCGTGGGCACGCGCACCACGCTGTCGCTGCGGCCGGAGCGGGTGGCGCTGATCGGCGATGACGATGAGGGCCGCTACGACAACCGCTTCTCGGGAATCGTGCAGGAGGTGATCTACCTGGGTGACCACCTGCGCACGCGGCTCCAGTTGTGCGGCAACGACGAGTTCATCCTCAAGACCCCAAACGCCGAGGGAAACGCCTCGCTGCGCCCCGGCCAGTCGGTCACGGTCGGCTGGACCTGGCAGGACTGCCGCGCCCTGGATGCCTGAATCCGCCGGCCGGCGACACCCGTGCAGCCGGCGCCTCAGGTCTGCGGTGCCGGCCACCGATGCGGCCCTGGCGGGCCGCCATTCCGATGCGTGACATCACGGCAACGACGATACGGCAACAACAGCACGATACGGCAACAACAACAATGGAGAAGTCCATGAAGCAGACACATCGCATCCTTCGCAAGGGAACCCTGAGTGCGGCGGTCGCCCTGGTCGGCATGAGCGGCCTGGGGCTTTCGGCCACCGCGCAGGCGGAGACCCTCAACATCGTCTCCTGGGGCGGCGCCTACAGCATGAGCCAGCAGAAGGCCTACCACGAGCCCTGGATGGAGATGAACGGCGACGAGATCGTCAACATCGACCGCAGCGGCAATGCACTGGCCGGGCTGCGTGCCCAGAGCCAGGCCGGCAACGTCACCTGGGACCTGGTCGACATGCTACCGGCGGACGCCATGATCGCCTGTGCCGAGGGTCTGATCGAGCCGCTCGACCACGACGCCCTGCTGGCCGATGCCCCCGACGGCACACCGCCCGGCGAGGACTTCGTGGACGGCGCCCTGGGTGAGTGCTTCGTGGCCTCGATCGTCTACTCCAACATCGTCGCCTTCAACACCGAGATGTTCCCCGAGGACAACCAGCCGAGCACCATCGCCGATGTCTTCGACCTGGAGAACTTCCCCGGCAAGCGCACCCTGCTGCGCAAGCCGATCAACAACCTCGAGTGGGCCCTGGTTGCCGACGGCGTGGCGCCGGAAGACGTCTATGACGTGCTCGAGACCGAGGAGGGCATCCAGCGCGCCTTCGCCAAGCTCGACACCATCAAGGACGAGGTGATCTGGTGGGAGGAGGGCGCCCAGCCGCCGCAGCTACTCGCCGACCAGGAGGTGGCCTTCGGCTCCGCCTACAATGGCCGTATCTTCAACGCCATGGTCACCGAGAACCAGCCCTTCGAGATCATCTGGGACGCTCAGGTCTTCGAGCTGGATGGGTGGGTGGTGCCCACCGGCAAACTCGACAAGGTGAAGGACTACCTCCACTTCGCCACCGACACCCAGCGCCTCGCCGACCAGGCCAAGTACATCTCCTACGGCCCGGCGCGGAAGTCCTCCTCGCAGTTCGTCTCGACCCACGCCGAGACCGGCATCGAGATGGAGCCCCACATGCCCACCTACGGCCCCAACTTCGCCACCGCCATTCCCAAGGATGACGAGTTCTGGGCCGACTACAACGACGAGCTGACCCAGCGCTTCGACGCCTGGCTGGCCCAGTGAGGCCTAGCCGCCGCCCGGCACTGCCGGGCGGCGGCCTGTTGCCGCGATTCCGATTGCATCCCTGCCCGATGGAGAGGCCTGCGTGTCCCAATCGCCCTCTGACACCCTGACCACCGCCGATGGCGTGCCGCTCAAGGTGAGCCTGCGTCGCGCCGTGCGCCGCTCGAAGTTCAAGGCGCTGCTGCTGGTGTCGCCGCTGCTCGCGTTCTTGATCATCGCCTTCGTCATGCCGATTCTCGACATGCTGTGGCGCAGCGTCGACAACCCCGAGGTCTCCACCCGCCTGTCGCGCACCGTCGAGGCTCTGGAGGGCTGGGACGGCGAGTCGCTGCCCGGGGAGCCGGTGTTCGCCGCCCTGGTGGCGGACCTGCGCGAGGGTCAGGAGGCGCGCGACCTGGGGCTCTTGTCGAGCCGGCTGAACTACGAGAAGTCGGGCATGCGCTCGGCCATCAGCCGTACGGCGCGGCGCCTTGGCAACCTCGAACCGCCCTACCGTGAGGCGCTGATCGAGATCAACGACAGCTGGGGGGAGCTGAGCACCTGGAAGCTGATCGAGCGGGAATCGTCGCCCTACACGCTCTCCTACTACCTGGCGGCGATGGATCGCCAACTGAGTCCCGAGGGCGAGATCGTCAAGGTGCCCGACTACCTGGAGATCCATGTCGCGCTGTTCTGGCGAACCTTCTGGATGAGCGCGGTGATTACCGGCCTGACGCTTCTGCTGGGCTATCCCATCGCCTACCTGCTGGCCAACCTGCCGCTACGCCACTCCAACCTGCTGATGATCCTGGTGTTGCTGCCGTTCTGGACCTCGCTGCTGGTGCGCACGACCACCTGGATCGCCATCCTGCAGTCCCAGGGTGTGCTCAACGACATGATGGTGGCCATCGGGGTGATCGCCGACGAGGCGCGCTGGCAGATGATCCACAACAAGACCGGCACCATCGTGGCGATGACCCACATCCTGCTGCCGTTCATGATCCTGCCACTCTATTCGGTGATGAAGACCATCCCGCCGAGCTACATGCGCGCCGCGCGCTCGCTGGGGGGCAAGCCGATCCTGAGCTTCCGTCGCGTCTACTTTCCGCTGACCATTCCCGGCATTGCCGCCGGCGGCATCCTGGTGTTCATCCTGGCGATCGGCTACTACATCACCCCGGCGCTGGTGGGCGGACAGTCGGGGCGCTTCATCACCAACTATATTGCCTACCACATGCAGACCTCGCTCAACTGGGGCCTGGCGGCAGCCATCGCCTCGATCCTGCTGTTGGTGGTGATCGTCTTCTACCTGGTCTTCAATCGCCTGATCGGCGTCGACAAGGTCAAGCTGGGGTAATCTGATGGCCATTCCTTCCTACGCCACCCGCGGCGAGCGACTCTGGCACTACGTCTTCCTGGGCCTCTGCGCGCTGATCTTCCTGTTCCTGGTGGGCCCGCTGCTGGTGATCATCCCGCTCTCCTTCAACGCCGAGCCCTACTTCACCTTTTCGGAGGCCATGCTGCGCCTCGACCCGGCCGGCTACTCGCTGCGTTGGTACGAGGACTTCTTCACCTCCAGCGAATGGCTCGGGGCCATCAAGAACAGCTTCATCATCGGCATCGCCTCGACGCTGCTCGCCACGGTGCTAGGTACCCTGGCTGCACTGGGGCTGTCCAGCCGCCACATGCCGGCGCGCGGGGCGATCATGGCGCTGCTGATCTCGCCGATGATTGTGCCGCTGATCATCTCCGCGGCGGCCATGTTCTTCTTCTTCTCCAAGGTCAACCTGGCCCAGACCTACCCGGGAGTGATCCTCGCCCACACGGCGCTGGGCATCCCCTTCGTGGTGATCACCGTCACCGCTACCCTGTCGAGCTTCGACACCACCCTGATCCGCGCCGCTCACAGCCTGGGGGCCAACCCGGCGCGCACCTTCTTCAAGGTGGTGCTGCCGCTGGTCACCCCGGGGGTGGTGTCGGGGGCGCTATTCGCCTTCATCACGTCGTTCGACGAGGTGGTGGTGGTGCTCTTCATCGCCGGGCCCGAGCAGCGCACCATGCCGATCCAGATGTGGTCGGGCATTCGTGAGCAAATCAGCCCGACGATCCTGGCCGTGGCGACGCTACTGGTGCTGCTCTCCATGCTGCTGCTCACCACCCTCGAGCTGTTGCGCCGGCGCGGCGAGCGGCTGCGCGGGGTGAGCCCGGGCTAGGTAGCCGCGAGACGAATGCTACCAACGCAAGCGGGGAGGCCAGTGGCCTCCCCGCTTGCGTTGCAGGTACGATGGTCAGGAAACGTTTAGCCGTCGACCCACTCCTGTACCACGTCCTGGTTCTCCTCGACCCACTGCTTGGCGTTCTCGTAGGGGTCGGCGTCCTCTTCCTGGTTCATGAGCATGACCTCGCCCATCTGCTCGGGCGTCCACTCGAAGGCATCCAGAATGGCGTAGGCCTCCGGCATCTCCTCCTCGAGACCCTGGCGGGCGATGGTGTGGATCTGCTCGGCGCCACCGTAGACGTTCTCCGGATCCTCGAGGTACTTGAGGTCCCAGCGGGCGAACTTCCAGTGCGGTGTCCAGCCGGTGACGACGATGTCTTCCTCGTTCTCGATGGCCGTGGCCAGGGCGGCGGTCATGGTGGCGCCACTGCCGCTGCGCAGGGCCAGGTCGAGATCGTAGGTGTCGATCACGTCCTCGGTCAGCCCCATCAGGCCGGCGCCCGGGTCGATGCCGATGATCTCGTTGTTGAACGCATCGGCGTGGTCGTTGAGCTCAGTGATGGAGTCGACGTCGCTGTAGGCCGGGACCACCAGGCCGAGCTTGGTGCCGTCCAGGTTGACGCCCAGGTCGACCACCTGGTCGCCTACCCGGTCGATGTAGTCGGCGTGGGTGGTGGGCAGCCAGGCGGCGACGATGGCGTCGGCATCACCGGTGGCCACGGCCTGCCACATGGCGGCGGCGGAGAGCGAGGTCATCTCCACCTCGAAGCCCTGCTGCTCGAGCACGGCACGCACCACGTTGGTGGAGGCGACTTCGGAAGACCACTCGACGTAGGCGAGATGGACGTTGCCCTTGTCCTGCGCCTGGGCGGCGCCTGCGGCCAGGCCGGTGCCGGCTGCCAGCGCCAGGCCGGCCAGACGAATGCGGCGATTGAGAACGTGCTTGTTCATCGAAACTCCTCCATTTACGTGAGACCCACCCACCTTGGCGACCGGACCGCCAAGATGCAAGGGCTGTTACCAACGTTATACAAGGCGTTTCTTTCCAAGGTGCAGCTCATGCCTTGCGCGACTTGCGCAGCGACTGGGTGAGGCGATCGAGCAGCATGGCGAGGATCACCACGGCGATACCGGCTTCGAAGCCGTCGCCCGGGCGCAGGCGCTGGATGGCGCGCCATACCTCGCTGCCCAGGCCATCGGCACCGATCATGGCGGCGATCACCACCATGGAGAGCGCCAGCATGATGGTCTGGTTGATGCCGGCCATCACGGTGGGCAGCGACAGCGGCAGCTGCACCTTGATCAGCTTCTGGCGGCGGGTGGCACCGTAGGCGTCGGCGGCCTCGATCAGCTCTACCGGCACCTGGCGAATGCCCAGGGTGGTGAAGCGGATCGCCGGCGGCATGGAGAAGATCACCGTGGCGAAGATCGCCGACACCGAGCCGATGCCGAAGAAGGGAATCGCCGGAATCAGGTAGACGAAGGCGGGCATGGTCTGCATGAAGTCGAGTATCGGCATGATGCCACGATAGAGCCGCTCGGAGAGCGCCGCGGCGATGCCTACCGGAATGGCCATGACCACGGCTACCAGGGTGGCGATCACCACCAGGGTGAGGGTCTCGATCATCGGCTCCCACAGGCCCATGTTCCAGATGAGCAGCAGGCCCGCCACGGCGCCGATGGCCAGGCGAAGGTTGGCGAGTTTCCAGCACAGCCCGGCGATGATTGCCAGCAGGGCCCACTCGGGCAGCCACATCAGCGCCTCGTTGAGGCCGGTGATGCCGGTCTGGGTGACCCGTGAGATGCCACGGGTGATCAGGGAATATTCGCTGGTCAGCCAGTTCAGTCCGCCTTCGATCCACTGGCCCAGCGGTACGCGGGGAAGTTCGATTGCCATCACTCGTCTCCTGCCGGTGCGGTCTCTACGCTCTCTGGGCTCTTTGCAAGTTCCGGGGTCTCGGCCGCCTGGGCCAACTCGTCGAGCACGGCGCCCTTGACGACTACCCCGAGCAGCCGCCTGTCGTCGTCCACCACCGCAATGGGGAAGCTGTTGTCGTGGAACATGGCGAAGAGGTTATGCAGCGGCTCGTTGGGCCCCACGCTGCGGAACTCCTGCGTCATGGCCTGGGTTACCTTCTCCTTGCCCTGCTCCAGCGCCTGGCTGGCCGCCTCGGCCTCGATCAGGCCGACCAGATGCCGATCGCGGTCGGTGATGTAGATGGAGTCGAGGCTGTGGTCGCGCATCTTGCGCAGCGCGGTGCGCGGGCCGTCGCTGTCGCGCACGGTGGCGCGTACCTTGCGCATGGCGCTCTCGGCGGTGAGGATGCGCGACTTGTCGACCCCCTCGATGAAGCGGCGCACGTAGTCATCGGCCGGCTTGGTGAGGATCTCCTCGGGGGTGCCGATCTGCACGATCTCCCCATCCTTGAGCAGCACGATGCGGTCGCCGATGGTCAGCGCCTCGTCCAGGTCGTGGGTGATGAACACCGTGGTCTTCTGCATCTGGTTCTGCAGCTGGAGCAGTTCCTGCTGCATGTCGCCGCGGATCAGCGGGTCGAGGGCCGAGAACGCCTCGTCCATGAGCAGCACGCTGGCGTCGTTGGCGAGCGCCCGGGCCAGACCCACGCGCTGCTGCATGCCGCCCGAGAGCTGGTTGGGGTAGGCGTCCTCCCAGCCATCCAGGCCCACCTGCTTGAGTGCCTCGCGGGCCACGCGTTGCCGCTCTTCCTTGTCGATGCCGCGCACCTCGAGACCGAATTCGGTGTTCTGCTGCACGGTGCGGTGGGGGAAGAGGGCGAAGTTCTGGAACACCATGGAGAAGTGGCGGCGACGGCACTCGAGCAGCGCCTTCTCGCCCAATTCGGGGATGTTCTCGCCGTCGATGACGATCTCGCCCTCGCTGGGTTCGATCAGGCGGTTGAGGCAGCGGATCAGGGTCGACTTGCCCGAGCCGGAGAGCCCCATGATGACCAGCAGTTCGCCTTCGTGGACATCGAAGTCGATGTGGGACAGGCCCAGCGTCTGGCCGGTCTTGTCCAAAATCTCGGAGCGTCCCAGCCCCTGGTCACGCAGTTCGAGCGCCTTCTTCGGCTGGTTGCCGAAGACTTTGCTCAGGTTGCGTACCCGAATCTTGACGTTACGGTTATCGCTCATTGGCTATGCCTTTTGTCAGCCCCTGGTTCGATGCGGGGCGCACGAAGGTTCTCAGTCGAATCGTGATACCGCGGCATAGTCTGCCACGCGGTAGCGTTGATGGGTCGCGAATGGACATACCCTAGTGGTTTTTGAACGAGCATTCAACTTAAACCGGGCTGTCGCAGCTGTGTCAGGTGTGGCGCATGTGTCGGTTTTCACCACGGCCAAGGGCAGAGTCGTTGCCGTTCTGGCACACGATGATTAATTTTAAGTATTTGATTTTAAAAAAATATATCATAGTTTTGTCTGGTGTGGCATGGCCTGTGCAATTCTCGAGACGAACTCGAACGGAAGAGAGAAGCCTTGCCAATGCTCATCGACCCCCACATTCGACGCTCGCCCACCCTGCGACGCCTGGCTGCACTTGCCTCGGTGATAGCTCTGTCGTTGGGGACACTGTCCCTGGCCGGCTGCGGCAACGATGACGAACTGCCGCCGATGGAAGAGCCGGCAGAAGATCCCGGCATGGAGCAGAGCAACCCGATGGAAAGTGATTCCCAGCAGGAAGGCTCCATGGGCGAACAGGACCCCATGAGCGAAGAGAGCACCATGGGTAGCCCGGAAAATCAGGAAGACCAGAACGGCTTCTGAACCGCATGGGCGGTGGTGGCTCGCTGCGGACAGCCGGCCCGCTGCCCTTCATGTTCCGTTAGATGACGAGACCGACCGGAGGTATTGATTTCATGATGTCCCAGGCGTTTCTCAAGAAACTCGGTGTATTCGGCATTGCCGTGGGGATGGTGGCGAGCCCCTTGGCTCTTGCCCAAGGCGTGTCCCAGGACGAGGGTGTGCCCCAGCAACAGGGCGAGTATGAGCAGCAGGGCGAGCCGCAGGGCATGGACCCCGGCAGCGATCCGGCCGACCCGGCGACGGGCACCTCACCCGGCACCACTTCGGAGTCGCCAGGCGCCACCACCTCGCCGGCCGACGAACCCGGATTCGGCGGCGGCACCGAGCCCATGCCGGGCAGTTCCGAGCCGGGCAGCGATCCTGCCCAGCAGGCGCCAGAGCAGAGTGACGAGCCTGGCTCCACTTGGGAAGAGGAGGATGAACAGAGCGGCTGGTAAGGCCGCGGCGAGGGGCGGCGCATCTGTTGCCGCCCCTCGCCTGAGGTGACATACCGGTTCCCTGCGCCCGCTGCTGCGTTCCCCACCGCCTTCCCACCTTCCCCTTGCTTCGTCAGGCGGTGAAGCAGCGGCATCTTGCCCCCGAACTCTCGGGGGCTTTTTTATATCTGCACTACTCGTCCAGACGGCGGTAAAGCGTTCGCCGGGCAATGCCCAGGATGTCCGCGGTGCGCCGCTTGTTGCCGCCGGTGGCATCCAGCACTTTCTCGATATAGCGCTTCTCCACCTCCTCGAGACTGGGCCAGTTGCCGCTGGCCTGGCCTTCCGCCAGAGCGTTGGCCGCCTCGCTGGTACCGGCCTGGTGGCGCTGCGCGTCGCGTTGCTGACGCAGCCGTTCCGGCAGGTCGGCGTGGCACAGCACGCCCTCCTCGGCCAGCGTCACGGCGCGCATGATGGCGTTTTCAAGCTCACGAACATTGCCGGGGTAGGGGGCGTCGAGCAGGGCCTGGAGGGCGGCGGGCTCGACGTGCTCGATGCGCTTGCCCTGCTCGCTGGTATGCTTGCGAATGAGTGCCGAGAGCAGGCGCTCGATGTCGCCGGGGCGCTCGCGCAGCGGTGGGATGCGCAGCGAGAAGGTCTCCAGGCGGAAGAAGAGATCGCTTCGGAAGTGGCCGCTCGCGATCTCCCGCTCGAGGTCGCGGTGAGTGGCGGCGATGATGCGCACATCGACGGGCTCCTCCTGCTCGGCGCCGACCGCCTTGACGGTTCTCTCCTGCAGGGCACGCAGCAGTTTGGCCTGCAGGTTGAGTGACATCTCGCCGATCTCGTCGAGGAAGAGGCTGCCGCCTTGGGCGGCCTGGAAGAGCCCTTGGCGGTGCTCGTTGGCGCCGGTGAAGGCGCCCTTGCGGTGGCCGAAGAATTCGCTCTCCATCAGCTCGGCCGGGATGCTGGCGCAGTTAATGGCCAGAAAGGGCCCTGTGGCCCGCGGGCTTTCGGCATGGATGGCGCGTGCCAGCAGCTCCTTGCCGGTGCCGCTCTCGCCCTGGATCAGGATCGGGGCGTCGCTTTTGGCCAGGCGGGCGGCGTCGCGGAACAGGGCGCGCATCGGTTCGCTGTCGCCGATGATGCCGTGGAAGTCATCCACCTCTGGCGCTTGCTGACGGAAGTGCTCGACGAGCCGCCGGTTCTCGAGCACGCGAAAGACCGCCTCGCGGACGCCTTCCAGGTCAAGCGGCTTGGTCAGGAAGTCGTCGGCGCCGATCTTCAACGCCTCCACGGCCTGGTCGATGGTGCCGAAGGCCGTGATCACGATGAAGCCCACCGTGTTGCCCGCGTCGCGCAGCTGCTCGAGTAGCTGCATGCCGCTGAGGCCGGGCAAGCGTACGTCGCTGATCACCAGCGCTACCTCACTGTGGCTGAGCGTGGCGAGGGCCTCCTCGGCACTGGTGGCGCCCAGGGTGGCGTAGCCGGCGTCCTGGAGCTCCTCCTCGAGTAGTTCGAGAATCGCCGGGTCGTCCTCGATGATCAACAGCCAAGGGGAGGAGGATAAAGCGGGGGCCGTCCTGGTCACGTCGTACTGCCTCTCTGGGTCGTGTGGTGTGGAGATTCCGGGGCGTTCAGGTTGTCGTCCATGGGGAGACCGATTTCGAAGCCGGCACCGCCGAGCTCGCTGTCGAAGACCCCGATGGTGCCGCCATGGTCGTTGATGATGCGATGGACCATGGAGAGCCCCAGGCCGATGCCCTGGCCTACCGGCTTGGTGGTGAAAAAGGGGTCGAAGATCCGGGACTTGTCGTCATCCGTGATGCCCGGGCCGTCATCCTCCAGCGTTAAGGTGAGCCAGTCGCCCTCCTGGTGGGCGCGAATGGCGATCCGGTGGACGCCCTCGGCCTGGGCGGCGTTGCGCAGTAGGTTGGTGAGCACCTGGACCAGTTGCTGGGTGTTGGCGAGCACCACCGGCGACGGGTCGGGGAGGTCGTGCTCGAGGCGAATGGCGTACGCCTCCAAATCCTCCTCGACCAGTTCGCGAGCGGTGTCGATCAGCCGGTCCAGGGCCAGCCGCTCCTTGGCCACGTTGTGGCGACGCCCCAGCTCCATGAGTTGGCGCACGATGTCGACGATGCGATCCACCTCGCCGTGGATGCGCGTGAGGCGCGCCTGCTCCTGGTCACCGATGGCTGGGCTGCGCGCCAGGCGCTGTGCCTGGCCCTTGATCACCGTGAGCGGGGCGCCGAGCTCGTGGGCGACGCCGGCAGCCAGCACGCCGAGCTCCGCCAGTTTCTTCGACTTGCGCAGGCGCTGCTCCAGCTCGATCTCCTTCTGCCGTCGCACCTCGATGTCGGCGTCCTTCTCGGCCAGGCCATCCAGCATGCCGTTCAGTGCCACGGCAAGCTGCTGGTACTCCACCGGCCCGTCGACCGCGGCGCGCTGGTGGCGGTTTCCCGCCTCGACCTGCTGCATGACCGCCAGCAGGCGATTGACCGGGCGTTCGATGTGATGGCGAAAGGACCACCACAGCCCCAGTGTTACGCCGGCGGCGCCGATCATGAAGGCGAGCAGGGCGATCTGGCTGAGAAAGCCGGTGTAGTTCTCGATGCCGGTGTTGAGGCGGTTGACCTGCAGCACGCCCAGCACCTCGCCGGTGGGTGCGGTCAGCGGCTTGAGCGCCGAGTAGTAGTGCCACTCGTCATGCTGGCGATAGTCGGCCTGCATCTCGCCGGATTCCACCACGGCACGGATATCCTCGGGACTGAACAGGGCTTCCCCGAGGCCCAGCCCATAGATCTCGCGGCCCTGGGCATCGAAGACGTAGGCACCATAGATGCGATGGAAGGAAAACGCCGAGTGCAACGTCTCATCCAAGGGCTCCGCCGCATCGCGAGACAGCGCCTGACCGAGCGTGGTGCCGATGACCTGAGTGATCACCTGCACTTCGCGCTCGAGCCGGGAACGCACGTTCTCCTCGAGAGAGGTGATGGCCACCAGGCTGAAGACCAGTAGCACGAGAAACAGCGGGACGATAACGGTGAGCAGGATGAGGGTGCGTAGACGCATGGTCGCTCGGCTGGGTCGGGGGAGGAGGCCCCGGCATCGTCCCGGAGGTGTTGCCCAGGGGGGCGATGTCGGGGCGCGGGGCTTTAGTCCGCGGGTGTGAGCCGGTAGAGCCCGCCATCGGATTCGTCGCTGAGCAGGTAAAGGGCGCCGTCGCTGCCCTGGTGAACGTCGCGGATGCGGCCGATGTGCCCGTCGAGGATGACCTCGCGTTCGACCACGTCATGGCCGTCGAGGCGCAGGCGGAGCAGGGTCTCGCTGCGCAGCCCGCCGGCAAGCAGATCGCCCCGCCAGGGGGCGAAGGCCTCGCTTTCCACCTCGGCGAGCCCCGAGGGCGCGAAGCGTCCCTCGAAGACGTGCACCGGGTCGCGCATGCCGGGCAGGGAATCGGCGCCGATGGGCTGGTTGGTGGCGTAGTCGCGGCCCAGGGTGACCTCCGGCCAGCCGTAGTTGACGCCGCCCTCCAGGCGGTTGAGCTCGTCGCCGGTGCGCGGGCCGTGCTCGCTGGCCCAGGCCTCGCCGTTGGCGCGTACGGTCATACCCTGGATGTTGCGATTGCCGATGGTGTAGATCTCGTCGTGGGCGTCGGGCTCGTCGACGAAGGGGTTGTCGGCGGCCGGCTCGCCGGTGGCGGTCAAGCGCAGCACGCTGCCGGCGTGGTCGCCCTTGTCCTGGGCACGGGGCGGCTCGCGGCCGCGGTCGCCGATACTCATCAGCAGGGTGCCGTCGGGCAGCCAGGCGAGCCGCGAGCCGTAGTGGCGGCCGGGGTCGGAGAAGCGATCCTGGACGAAGAGCTGCTCCACGTCGACCAGTGCCTCGCCCTCCAGGCGGGCACGCGACAGGGTGGTGGCCGTGCCGCCCGGGCCGGGCTGGCTCCAGGTGAAGTAGACCCAGTCGTGCTCGCCATCCTGGCTGTCGCCGTAGCGGGGGTGGAGTACCAGGTCGAGCAGGCCGCCCTGGCCGTGGGTGCTGACCTCGGGGAGGCCATTCAGGTGGGTGATCGTTCCGCTCTCTTCGACCCGTGCCAGCCGTCCCGCGCGCTCGCTGATCAGGAAGTCGCCGTCGGGCAGCCGGGCCACTGCCCAGGGGTGTTCAAGGCCGGCGGCCAGGCGCTCCAGGCGCAAGTCGAGGTGGTCGGTGGTGAGACGCTCGTCGATCACCTCCTGCGCCTGGGCGAGGCCGGCCACCAGGGCCAGGCCCAGCACCAGGGTGGTGGTTCGCCGCTTGCGTGTGCTGTCCATCCCGCTTCCCTCCGGTTGTTGCTATCGGATCGGTTCTTTCGGACCGGCTCTCTGACAGGCTAGTGACTTCGCGGGGGAGCGAGTGTTCCGGAAGCGCTCACATGAAGAGGGCCAGCAGCAGCGGCAGGTAGAACAGCGACAGCAGGGTGGAGCAGAACACCAGGCTGGCCACGTATTCCGGCTCGCGGCGCGCCTTTTGGGCGAACAGGTAGTTGAACACCGCCACCGGCATGCTCATCTGCAGCACCAGGATGCTCTGGGCCATGGGCGGCAGCTCGAGCAGGTGGCCGATGCCCCAGGCGAGCAGGGCGGCGGCTGGAATGCGCAGCAGGCTGAAGCCGATGCCCGATCGGAGGCTCTTCACCTGGATGCTGGCCAGCGATACGCCCAGGGTGATCAGCATCAGTGGCACCGTGAAGCCAGAGATCAGATCGACGCTGTTGGCCGCCCACAGCGGCAGGTCGGTGTCGGTGAGCAGCAATGCCAGGGCGATCAGGATGGCGTAGACAGTGGGCGTCTTGGCCAGCGACTTCAGCGGATTGCCACGGCTCGCCAGGATGGTGCCCAGGGTGAACTGGAACAACGACACCGTGACCATCATCGTGATGCCGTACACGAAACCCGCGCTGCCGAAGGCGTAGAGCACCACCGGCAGCCCCATGTTGCCGGTATTGGGGTACATGGTGGGCGCCAGCAGCACTCGCCAGTCGCGGCGCAGCAGTCGGGCCAGCAGGAAGGCGACCCCGGCCATCAGGGTGATCACCAGGGCGGTGGCCAGCATGGTGCGTCCGAAACTGCCGGCGTCGATCTCGGCATCGGAGAGCGAGGCAATGACCAGCGCGGGAGTGCCGATGTTGAAGACCAGGCGGGTAACGAACTCCACGGGGTAGGGGTGACCCAGGCGGATCCAGGTGAAGCCCAGGCCGGCACCGGCCAGCACCGGGGCCATGACGGCAAAGAGTTCGGCAAGCATGCGCGGTTCCCGTGTCGGGGAGAGAGGATGCAGGACACAGGTGCATCATTGTCATGATTCGTGCGGCATTGCGCAAACCCTTAGGCCGCTAAACGCGTTACACTGATGTTTTTCTCGTACTCGGACGCATTCTCATGTCGACTTCCGCCAACAGCTTCCAGGCCCTGCTGCGCCTGTTGCGCTATGCCCGCGGCTACCGGCGCCGCATCATCGCCGCCTCGGCCTGCTCGATCATCAACAAGCTCTTCGACATCGCCCCGGAGATCCTCATCGGGGTGGCCATCGACGTGGTGGTCAACCAGGAGGCGAGCTTCGTGGCCCGGCTGGGCTTCGAGTCGGCCCAGGAGCAAATCATGATCCTGGCCGTGCTGACCTTCTTCATCTGGGCCGGGGAGTCGCTGTTCGAATACCTCTTCCAGGTGCTGTGGCGCAACCTGGCCCAGCGCCTGCAGGCCGACCTGCGCCAGGATGCCTATGAGCACGCCCAGCGCCTCGACATGGCGTTCTTCGAGTCGAAGAGTTCCGGCCAGCTGGTGGCGACCATGAACGACGATGTCAACCAGCTCGAGCGCTTCCTCGACGGCGGCGCCAATGCCCTGATCCAGGTGGGGGTCACCGTCGTGGCGGTGGGCGCGGTGTTCTTCGTGCTCTCGCCGCTGATCGCGCTGCTCGCCTTCACGCCGATCCCGCTGATCATTTGGGGCGCCTTCTATTTCCAGCGCAAGGCCGGTCCGCTCTACGCCGACGTGCGCGAGAAGGTGGGCGACCTGTCGAGTCGGCTTGGCAACAACCTGGCCGGTATCGCCACCATCAAGAGTTTCACCAGCGAGGCGCGTGAGGCGGCGCGCCTGCGCGAGACGAGCGAGGCCTATGTGGCGTCGAACCGCCGTGCCATCCAGGTCAGCTCGGCCTTCATCCCGGTGATCCGCATGGCGATCCTCGCCGGCTTTTTGGCCACCTTCACCGTGGGTGGCATGCTGGCGCTGCGTGGCGATCTCAATGTGGGCGCCTACGGGGTGCTGGTATTCCTCACCCAGCGCCTGCTGTGGCCGCTCACCGGCCTGGCCCAGGTGATCGATCTCTTCGAGCGCGCCATGGCCAGCACGCGGCGTATCCTCGACCTGCTGGCGGTACCGATCCGCGTGCGCGACAACCACGACACCCCCCTGGCCGCACCGGTGCGCGGCGAGGTGAGCTTCGAGTCGGTGAGCTTTCACTACGCGGCAAGCGAAGGGGGCGTGGAGCAGGTGAGCCTGAACGTTCCGGCCGGCCACACCCTGGCGCTGGTGGGTTCCACCGGCTCCGGCAAGTCGACCCTGGTCAAGCTGCTGTTGCGCTTCTACGACCCCAGCGCGGGGCGGGTGTGCATCGACGGTCAGCCGATCGACGCGGTGAGCCTTCACTCACTGCGCCAGGCGATCGGCCTGGTCAGCCAGGACGTCTACCTCTTCGAGGGCACGGTGCGCGACAACATCGCCTACGGCAAGCCGGAGGCCTCGGAGGAAGCGGTGATCGAGGCGGCCAGGACCGCCGAGGCGTGGGAGTTCATCCAGGCGCTCCCCCAAGGGCTCGACACCCCGGTGGGCGAGCGCGGCGTACGCCTCTCCGGCGGCCAGCGCCAGCGCCTCTCGCTGGCCCGGGCGCTGCTCAAGGCCCCGCCGATCCTGGTGCTCGACGAGGCCACCAGCGCCGTGGACAACGAAACCGAAGCGGCGATCCAGCGCTCGCTGGCGCGGATCGGTCACGGCCGCACCGTGATCATGATCGCCCATCGCCTCTCCACCATCGTCCATGCCGACGAGATCGTGGTGATCGAGGGCGGCCGGGTGCTGGAACGCGGCACCCATGACAGCCTGCTCGCCGCCGACGGCCGCTACGCCGCCCAGTGGCGGGTGCAGACCGGGGCGCTGGCCACGGCCGACGTGGAGTGAATCGAAGGGCGGTGGCTATGGTCTCGGCCACCGCCTTTCGCTATCATACGGCGGCGCCGTTCGGCGTTTCTCCGGTAAGGGCCTATAGCTCAGTTGGTTAGAGCAGGGGACTCATAATCCCTTGGTCGCTGGTTCGAGTCCAGCTGGGCCCACCAAATTTAGGTTTCGTTACATTCCAGGAAATGCCAATAGCCGCGCCACAAGCGGGCTGGAAGGTCTTTCATCGTTTCAAGAAATACCACAGTGATTCTTGATATGCCCCTGTTTATTGGCTCTTCGTCGTCTCATGTGGATTTGGCCTGATCAAGCATGCGCCCTACTGGGCTACCTGGCGCTGCAAGGTCAAGGCATTGCCTTGGGCCAGTCGCGTGAGAGTTTTCAACTCTGCTGGGCTGAGCGGTTGACGCGGCGGCATGCAGTCGGACTCCCGTGGCACTTCGCCTCGAGCATGGCGGGCGAGTGTGACAGCCGCGTGTCAAGGCGTTGCCATCGCGGTACCTGGGAGCTCACACCCACGCCCCGGCATAGCGTTCCGGCGGCGAAACCGCCGTCGACACTCGTCTGGGGATTTCCGTGTGGGGCACCGCATCGATCAGCTTTCGCGTGTAGTCGTGCTGGGGCGACGTCAGCACCTCGGCGGTAGGCCCGGTCTCGACGATGCGCCCCCCGAGCATCACGGCCAGACGGTGGCTGATGCGCTCCACCACGGCCATGTCGTGGGTGATGAAGAGCAGGGACAAGCCGTGACGCTGTTGTATGTCCTGCAGGAGTTCGGTGACTTGCCGGGCGATCGACACATCCAGCGCCGATACCGGCTCGTCGGCGATGATCAAGCGGGGCCGCACCGAAAGCGCCCGGGCAATGCACAACCGCTGGCGCTGGCCACCCGAGAACTGATGCGGATAGCGGTCGAGGTGCGCGCTGTCGAGCGTCACCTCCGACAGCAGCGTGACGGCCAGGTCGCGCCGCTCGCGTTCGCTGACCAGGCCGTGAATCAGGGCGGGCTCGGTCACCAGCTTCCAGGCCGGCAGGCGGGGATTCAGCGAGGCGAAGGGGTCTTGAAAGATCATCTGTGCCGCGCGGCGCATCGGCAGCAGGTGCCGTCCGTGCAGCTGCGAGACGTCGCGCCCCTCCAGGCGTATCGAGCCGGACTGGATCGGGGCCAGGCGCAGGATCGAGCGCGCCAGGCTCGACTTGCCGCACCCCGACTCGCCGACCAGCCCCAGCGTCTCGCCGCGGCCGATCTGCAGGCTGACGCCATCCACGGCGCGCACCGGCTGACGCGCCGCGAAGGGGTGAGCTCGCCGGCCCGGATAGGCGGTGACCAGGTCGCTGACTTCCAGTAGCGGCGACGTCGCGGGGGGCGTCGGCGAACCGCCACCCAGGCGCGGGGCGGCATCCAGCAGTCGACGGGTATAGGGGGCTTGCGGCGCGGTGAACAGGGCCCGAGCGGGAGCCGACTCGATCTGCCTGCCGGCTTTGAGTACCAGCACGCGGTCGGCCATTTCCGCCACGACACCCAGATCGTGAGTGATGAACAGCACCCCCATCTCGGTCTCGGCTTGCAGCCGGCGCAACAGTGCCAGGATCTCTGCCTGGGTGGTGACGTCGAGCGCCGTCGACGGTTCGTCGGCGATGAGCAGGCGCGGCCCGGTGGCCAGCGCCATGGCGATCATGACCCGCTGGCGCTGGCCGCCGGAGAGTTCGTGCGGGTACTGGCCCAGGCGTTCGGCGGCTCGCGGTACCTGCACGCGCTCCAGTGCCGCCACTGCCTGACGGCGCAGCTCGCGGCGCGTCAGGGACGCATGCCGCTCCAGTACCTCGGTCAGCTGCCGGCCAACGGTCATGGTCGGATTGAGCGCGGTCATGGGCTCCTGGAAGACCATCGACACCAGGCGACCCCGTATCGCCTGCATCTGCCGGTCGGAGAGCCGGGTCAGGTCATGGGGCTTTTCATCGAACAGGCGGATGCGTCCGCGCGTGATGGTGCCTCCTTCACGCTCGATCAAGCGCAGTAGGGCCAACGCCGTGGCCGACTTGCCCGACCCCGATTCGCCGACGAGCGCCAGGGTCTCATTGCGGTGCAGGGTGAAATCGAGCCCCTTCACCGCCTCGTTGTCACCGAAGCGGACGTGCAGGTCGGACACCTCGAGCAGCGGGGCGCTCATGAGACCGCCTGCCTGGTCAGCGGCCGCGACTCGGGCTGCAGCGGCGCCATCCACCGGCCTGCGCGGGGGGTGAATCCCACGCTGAGCGGATCCTTGCCGACGACCTGCCAGCGGACGGTGTCGCCGAGTTCGAGGCGTCCCCAGGCCCCGGCCGGCTGGCCATCCGTGGTGAAGCTCTCGGTGAGCGACTGCTGGGCAAGATAGAAGATACCGCCCAGCTGGGTGAAGGCATTCCAGTGTACGTGCCCGGAGAGATGAACCACCGGCACTGCCGCCCGAGACAGGACATTGCGCACCCGGGGTGCCTCCGGATAGGCGCTCAGGTGAGGCGCGCGTTCGAAATAGTAGTTTCCCGAGGGGGCGTTCGGCGAAACCGGAATGTGGCTGACGACCAGTTGCGGCCGTTTTGCCCAGCTCAGGGTGCGTTCGAGCCACTCCAGATCGGCATCCGGCAGGATCAGCCGCCGCGCGCCGCCCGGATGCAGCCGGGGGTCGGCCCGCCACAGCACCAGATCCCAGTCTCCCAGCGAAACCACCTCATGCGCCATGGGCTGGCCAAGGATCTCGGCATTCTCGGCGACCGAGAGGTGCTCGAGGTCATGGTTGCCGTTGACGTGGAAGCGGGGACAGCGAATATCGGCAAGAACCTCGGCCACCTCGCGTGCCAGGCGCCGGTCGGTGCCGGGGTCGACGTCGGAGATACGGTCGCCCAATTCGATGACCGCATCCGGCTGACGGGCATTGACGTCCGCCACGAATTCGCGGGTCAGTTCGAGGGCGGCTTGCCCGCACTTGGTGCGGGTGTTCGGCCCATGGTGAATATCGGTGATGACGGCCAGTTGCAGGGGCATGGTTGAGCTCCTATCGAGCGCGCCGCCCCAGGGACGGCGCGCAGTCGCTGACGGATCAGTTGGCTGCCGGCGTGATCCGGCCGGCGCGGAAGTCCAGCACGTAGGGGATATGGCTGGGCAGCGGTTCCCAGTCGATATCCGCCTGCATGCCCCAGGCCTCATAAGGGCGGTAGAGCGGCAGAACGGGGGGATCCTGCTCGATGAACTCCATCAGCTCGGCGTAGGCGGCGCGACGCTCCTCGACCGTTTCCGAGAAGCGGAAGCGCTCCCATGACTCCTGGTAGGCCTCGTCGGTATTGAAGCGATCGCAGCTCTCCGACGGACCGCCGGGGCCCCACATCACCCCGAAGGAGCCGAAGGGGTCGGCGAAGTACATGGGGTTCGACCAGTTGCGGGTCATCATCTCCGGCACGCAGGTGGTCCAGGATTCGGTCACGTTGATCTCGCCATTCACGCCCACGGCGTCCCACATCTCCATGATCGCCTGGGCGGCCAGCAGGCCGTTGGTGTAGTAGGCGGAGTGGGTGTCGTAGGTGATGGTGGCGCCGTCGTAGCCGGCCTCGTCGAGCAGGCGACGTGCCTCCTCGGGGTCGTAACGGAAGGTTTCGAGCTCGGGCATGTAGAGCTCGCCGAACTCTTCCATGGTGTGCGTCGAGGGCACCTCGGCCATGCCCTTCCACAGCGACTCGTTGAGCAGGTCGCGGTCGATGGCCAGGCTCAGCGCGCGGCGGATGCGCGGATCTTCCAGCTCGGGATGATTGACGTTCATTATCATCACGTGGAAGAGCGGCGTGACCGAACCGGCCGTCTTCAGGTTGGGGTCGCCGTCGACGAGGTCGAGCTGGTCGGGCGCCAGGTTGGTGATCATGTCCACCTCCCCGGAGCGCAGCGCGGTGACCCGGCTGACCGTCTCGGGAATGCGCGTGGCGACGACACGCTCGTAGGGCGCCGGCTCGCCCCAGAAGTCGTCGAAGCGCTCGTAGACGATGCGCTCTCCCGGCACGAACTCGGCGATCCGGTACGGGCCGGTGCCCATCGGGGCCAGGCCGAAGGCCTCGTAGTCGCCCACCTCATCGACCTCGGGATGCCCCGTGAGCCCCATGAGGTAGCCCTTCGGCACGATCATGGTCTGCTGCATCGACAGCAGCGTCTCGAAGATCGGCTCCGGGCGCGCCGTGTAGACGCGCACCTTGCCATCCTCGGTGGCCTCGGCGCGGGTGAAGTTGCCCAGACGGTCGCGCTTGCGCACCAGGTAGGGCGGGTAGGTCGGCGAGAACATGCGATTCAGCGAGAAGACCACGTCCTCGGCGGTCATTTCCGAACCGTCGTGAAACCGCACCCCCTCACGCAGAGTGAACTCGATCATCTGCGGAGAGACGATCTCCCACTCCGTGGCGAGCCCCGGCACGAAATCGCCCGAGCCGCCGTGGTCGCGATCGATCAGGGTATCGAAGCTGTTGTAGTAGTACTGCGAGCCGGCATTGGAGTGGTCGCTGCCCGGGTCGAGATAGTTGTTCATGTTCTGGACGCCGACGCGCAGTTCCTGGGCGCTGGCGGACTGCACCGCCAGCACGGCGGCAATGGCACCTAACAAGACACGTTTCATGATTCCCCCTTGAGCGGCCTTGGGCCGCGATTGATGGCACTTGCGATGGTACTTGGGTCTGGGTTCAGCGCTGCCGCAGCCGGATGTCGGTGCGGTCGCGCAGGGAGTCGCCAAGCAGCTGCACGACCAGGGTGACGAGCAGGACGAGCAGCGAAGGAACGATCACCAGCCAGGGCGCGCTGGGCATGTAGTCGCGGCCCTGGCCGACCATGCTGCCGAGCGTGGCGGTCGGTGGGCGCACCCCGAGCCCCAGGAACGACAGGGTCGATTCGAGAAGGACGATCTGCGAGAAGCTGAGGGCGAACATCACCACCAGCGGCGAGACCAGATTGGGCAGGAGATGCCGCGTGGCGATCCGCCAGGGAGACGCTCCGGCCGCCAGTGCCGCCTCGATGAACGGTTGGCCACGCAGCTTCATGACCTCGCCACGCACCACCCGGGCAAAGGTTTCCCAGCCGGCGATGCCCAGCACGATGATCAGCACCATCAGGTCGCCGCCGAAGATCGCCACGGCAAGCAGTGCCAGCAGCGTGAAGGGCAAGGCGATCTGGATGTCGATGGCCCCGGCGACGAGGTCGTCGACGACCCCACCCTTGAGCCCGGCGAAGAGCCCCAGCGTCAGGCCCAGCAGCATGCCGAGCGAGGCGCCGGCCATGCCGATACCCAAGGTGATGCGCAGCGCATGCAACCCGCGCGAGAGGATGTCGCGCCCCAGCTCGTCGGTACCCAGCCAGTGTCCCGCCTTGGCCCCCTCGAAACCGGCAGGCGGGCTCAACCGTGCCAGCAGCGTCTGCTGGTCGGGATCGAACGGCGCCAGCCAGGGCGCCAGGGCAGCCACCGTCAGCAGCACCAGGCCGGCGATGGCAGCCAGGCGGAACGACAGGCCGCTATCGCGCCAGGCGGCGGCCGCACGGGAAGCATGGGCAACAAGGACTGTCATGTGAGACGCGCCCCCAGGCGCACGCGGGGATCGACCCACGCATAGGCGATGTCGATCAGGGTATTGATCGTGACCACGGCAACCGCTACCGCCAGTACGCCGAACTGCAGCACCGGGTAGTCGCGACGTATCGCGGCGCGGACCAGCAGATCGCCGATGCCCCGCCAGGAGAAGATGCTCTCGATCACCACCGCGCCGGAGGAGACGAGTGCGGTGACCATCAGGCCGAACACCGACAGCACCGTGATTAGCGTGTTGCGGAGCACATGCCGAGTCACGACCTCGCGCTCGGACAGTCCCTTGGCGCGCGCCGTGCGCAGGTAATCCTGCCCCAGCACATCCAGGGTGGCATTGCGGGTGTAGCGAATGAGTGCCGCGATGTAGGTCAGCGACAGTGCCGTGACCGGCATCAGGTAGTGGGCCCAGGTATCATTGCCGGCACTCGGCAGGATCTGCAGCCAGTAGGAGAAGACCAGCAGCAGCAGGGTGGCCAGCACGAAGTTGGGGGTGGCATAGCCGAGGAATGCCAGCGTCATGACCCCCTGGGCGGAGGCGTCGCGCCGCCTCACCGCGGCGAAGATGCCGGCGGGCACGGCCACGACCAGGGTCAGCAGGATGGCACCGCCGATCAGCTGCAGCGTGGGGCCGACGCGCTCCCAGAATACCTGGGTGACCGGGCGCCGTTCGGTGAAGGAAAGCCCGAACTCCCCCTCGACGATACCGCGCAGGTAGCGCCAGTACTGGGTCAGGATATCCTCGCGCAGGCCGTAGTAGGCGATCAGCTCGCTGCGGCTCTGGGCATCCAGCCCCTCGCCGGCAATGAAGTCGATGGCATTTCCCGACAGGCGAGTGGCGAAGAATACCAGCGTGATCACCACGAACAGGGTGACGACCAGCTTGACCAGGCGCATCGACAGAAAGCTCAGCATGTCGCGTCTCCCAGCAGATGCCCGAGACCGAGGTTCGGCACCACCCGAAGAAACGCCATGCCCAGCGCGTCGGCACCGGCGCCGTCGGTCGCCTCGTTGTCCCCGATCATTACCGCTCGGTCGGCGGTCGCCCCGGCACGCTCCATGGCGATGGCGAACAGGTGAGGTTCCGGCTTGCCGATCACGTGGAAGCGCTGCCGGGGACGAATGCTGCGGATCGCCGCCAGCAGCGCGCCGGTCTCCGGTACCGGCGTGCCCGCAAGGCTGGGATGGCTGACGTCCGGATTCGCCACGACGAGTTCCGCGCCGGCCTCGAGAAGGTCAAGGATGCGTTGCAATGCGGCGTAGTCGAAGCTGACGTCACGGCACAGCAGTACGGTGCCGGGCTCCTGCTCCGAGACGTCGAGACCCAGCCGCTCGGCGTAGGCGACCAGCGTCTGGCTGGCGAAAAGGGCGACCGGCGTTGCGGGCGCTCGCTGCGACAAGGCTCTCACCGCTTCGGCCCCCGCCAGGATCAACCGCTCGTCGGCGATCGGCAGCCCCAGGTCGCGCAGCCGAGCCCCAAGGCTCGCGGGCGAATCCGTCGAGTTGTTGGAGACGATCCAGAGCCGTTCGCCAATGGAGCGGCAGAACGCCTGGACGCCCGGCAACGCCACCTCGCCGCTGATCAAGCAGCCGTCCAGGTCGCAGAGAATTGCCTGCCAGTGCGGGTCCATGACATCGGGTGATCGGAAAGGCCGGTTTTCGGCGGCCAGGGTGGGGGCACGTTGCGGCAAGGGTCGGGCTCCGGTGAATGGGCTCACGGGAGCAGAGTGAAGTCACGCTTTGACAATATTGTTGCAATCTAAAGCTGATCTTTTAGTGACTGAACTTTCACTAGGAATCGACCATGACCTTTTCCGCTTCGGCGAGACGCGCGCTGCATGCCGTGCTGACCACCGGCTCCTATGCCGCGGCGGCACGCCATGCCGGGGTGAGCCAGCCCGCCATCGCTCAACAGATCAAGGCGTTGGAGCGCCATTGCGGCACTCCGCTCTTCGAACGCCGCGACGGCCACCTGGTGCCGACTGCCTTCTGCGAGGAGCTGACCGGCATTACCGAGGGCATCGACGTTCTGGAAGCGCAGGCGGCCCGGCTGCTGGAACGCCGCCAATCGATCCAGTCGGGCCATCTGCGCATCGGCCTGGGCAACTCGATGCCCGGCATGGCGCTGATCGCTGCCTTTCAACGTGAATACCCCGCCGTGACGCTGTCGGTGGTGCTCAGCGACTTCGCCAACATCATCCGGGGCGTAGTGGAAGGAGAGCTGGATGTCGGCGTGCTGCCCAACGTGCCGCAGGACAGACGCTTCGTTCGGGAGAGCCTGATCGACCAGGACGTGGTGGCCATCGCTCACCCCGACGACCCTATCTCGCGTTTCGACCGCATCGACTGCGAACAGCTGATGCAGAGCCCCCTGATCTTTCGTAGCCGCGGCTCGTCGACCCAGGCGATGGTCGACGCCGCCTTCCGTCAGGCTGGTCTCGAGCCACGCGCCAGGCTGGTGCTGGATACGCGCGATGGGGTCTGCGAGGCAGTGGCCAACCGCCTGGGCGTGGGTTTCATGTGGCGACACGGAACGGGGCGCACCGATACCATCCACCGCATCACCGTCACCGGCATGGGAGCGCCTTGCCCTGAATCGGTATTTCGCCTATCCGAAACGCAGGACCCCATCGTCAGAGCCTTCTTCGTTACCGCGAAGAATTTCCGCCGGCATGCCGAGGTGTTGAAGGCGGGATGATCTCACGGTGTCTTCCGGCAATCGGTGGCATGCCCTAGCCGGGATGGACGGGGCAGTGAGTCTCTCCTCCGACCTGCTGGTCAAGGGCTGCCCGGAACATGTTGGGATGGGTGCAGCATGCGCTATGGGCTTGCGAGTGCGGTTCAAGGCGAGTGTGCTGGTACTGAATCCAACAAGCGCACAATGCTTTCGGTGCGGTCTGTCAGCAGCTCGGCACAGCGCTCCAGAGCCTCCTGCAGGTCCATAGGTCCACTGGCAAGGGCAAAGGCCGCTGTCACGCCTTCGTGGTATGCCAACTGCCACCCATCGCCGAGGCTGCCGGCCAGGACGACCACGGGGACTCCCGCGTCCCGTGCACAGCGAGCGATGCCAATCGGCGTCTTCCCGGCCAGGCTCTGCCCGTCCAGCCTTCCCTCGCCGGTAATGACCAGATCGGCCTGTTCCAGTCGCTGCCGAAACCCCACCTGGGCCATCACGAGCTCAATGCCCGGGCGCAGCGCTGCCCCAAGAAATGTGCGTGCCGCGAACCCCATGCCGCCGGCCGCTCCCGAACCGGGTAAATCGCGGTAATCGCCCCCTTGAGTCTCGGTCACCTTGTCGGCGAAATGCGCAAGCGCAGCGTCCAACCTGGCGACATCCTCCTTGCTGGCGCCTTTCTGGGGGCCGAATACGGCACTGGCCCCGCGTTCACCGAGCAGGGGATTATCCACATCCACGGCCGTCTCGACGACCACGTCAGCCAGGCGGGGATCAAGGCCGTCGAGATCCAGCCGGGCCAGATTGAGCAGTGCCATACCTCCGGGTGGCAAGGGTCGTCCCTGGTCATCCAGCAGCCTGGCGCCCAAGGCCTGCAACATACCGGCGCCCGCATCGTTGGTCGCGCTGCCGCCGAGCATGAGCAACAGGCGCTCGGCGCCGGCATCGAGGGCGGCGAGAATCAGCTCGCCGACCCCATGGGTGGAGCTGTTCAGCGCGGTACGCTCGTGTGGCGCTAGCTGTTGTAACCCACAGGCCTCGGCCAGCTCGATGTAGGCCGTTCGGGTAGCCGGGTGCCAGCCCCACTCTGCCCGGCAGGCACGTCCCAAGGCATCCTGTACCGTTTGGTAACGCCGCTGCGCCCCCGTCGAGACAACCAGGGCGTCGAGCGTTCCTTCCCCACCATCCCCCATGGGACACGCATCCCATTGCGCCGTTGGCAAGGCTCGCCGAATCCCAGCCACCATCGCATTGACGGCTTCACGGGCCGTCAGGGCATCCTTGTAGCTATCTGGCGCCAGGATGATGTGCACGCTGTACCTCCTCTTAACTGTCCTCGGGGTCACGCGCCGGGCGCCGGGTGCTGCCGCGTAGCATCGGCGTGACCGGCAGCGTGATGTGCTCCGGGGCGGTGTCGGTCTGGTTTATCTGTCCCATCAGCAGTTCCGTGGCCTTCATGATCATCTGATCGACGGGCTGCTGCAGGGTCGTCAAGGAGTGACTGGGCCAGGCCGCCATCGGCACATCGTCGAAACCGATTACCGAGACGTCATCCGGCACCGTCAGGCCGAACTCATGGCTCAAGGTCTCCATGGCGGCGATCGCCATCAGATCGTTGGCACAGAACAGCGCATCCGGAGGCGACGAGGCGGCAAACAGGCGTCGCGTGGCTTGACAGGCATCTGCGTAGCGGTAGTTGCCCACTTCCAGCGCCTGGCAGGCTACGCCTTCGGTGGCAAGCCCTTCGATAAAGCCGTCGTGTCGCTGCCGATCGGTGGAGGAGTCGGGCAGCCCCGCAAGGTAGGCGATGCGGCGATGGCCAAGTGAGGCGAGGTAACGACCGGCCCAGTACCCCCCGCTGACGTTGTCGCTGCCGACCTGGCTGATCCCGGCATAGTTCACGGTGCGGTTGATGATCACGACAGGAATGCCGAAATCCGCGACTTCCTCTGCCTGAGCGTTGTCGAGGGTGATGGCCAGCATCAGCACGCCCTCGACCTGGCTTCTGATGATGTCGTCGATGACCGTGGCGAACCCCCTGTCGGACGGGGCGAAAAACAGCAGCAGGTGATACCCCTGTTGCTGAAAGAAGCGCGAGGCCTTTTCCAGCATGAAGGTATAGAAGGGGTTTTCAAGGCTGTAGGTCACCACGGCAATGGTGCGACTGGAGCGGGTGATCAGCGAGCGGGCGATCGAGTTGGGGCGATACCCCAGCTCTCGCGCCGCCGCCATCACCTTCTTGCGCGTTTTTTCCGCCACCTTGGGATCAGGCGAAAAACTGCGGCTCACCGCCGACTGCGACACGCCAGCCAGCTTGGCCACATCACGGGACGTTACGGATTTCCTTTTCATGTATCACGCTCTCAGAGGATCGGACAGATCATGCACAACGCGATTCATCAGAACCGGAGACCGTGACTTGCCCCACCCTGTTTTCACAGCCTCTCCAGAGACCGGTACTGGGCAATCTTCTTCACATAGACGGAGCTGTTGTCCAGCGCTCCCTGTACTTCTTCGTCGCTCAGCTCCCTCACCACCTTCGCCGGGGCGCCGACGATCAGCGAGCGGGGTGGGAACCGCTTGCCGGACGTGATCAGCGCACCGGCACCGATGATGCAATGATCGCCAATCTCGGCGCCATTGAGCAGTGTCGCGTTCATACCCACCAGCACACCATCGCCGATACGGCAGCCGTGCAGCATGGCCAGGTGACCGACGGTCACCTGGCGGCCGATGGTGACCGGATAACCGGGATCGGTGTGCACTACGCAGCCGTCCTGCAGGTTGCTGCCTTCCCCTACGGTGATCGGTTCATTGTCACCGCGTAGCACAGCTCCGGGCCAGACAGTGACCTCATGGGCGAGATGGATGCGACCGATCAGCGT
Source organism: Halomonas sp. NO4 (assembly GCF_010994375.1). Lineage (GTDB taxonomy): Bacteria > Pseudomonadota > Gammaproteobacteria > Pseudomonadales > Halomonadaceae > Halomonas. The sequence continues at coordinate 10,472 of NZ_WHMA01000024.1, read as the reverse complement.
GGCCTCATCCAGCACCATGGCGCCAGGTTCGATGTCTGGCGCGTGACCTTCCAGTCGATAGACCGGCATGAGCAAATCTCCTTAGAAGCCGACCTGGTCGGCGCCTTTCAGCTGCAGCATCTCACGTGCCTCGTCGGGGGTCGCTACCTCGAAGGAGAGGCCTTCGAGGATTTCACGAACCTTGGTCACCTGACTGGCATTGCTTTCGGCCAGCTTGCCCGGTGAGAGCCACAGGGAATCCTCGAGTCCCACGCGAACATGGCCGCCCATGGCCGCCGCCTGGGCGGCGATGCGCATCTGACCGCTACCGGCACCCAGCACGGACCACTCGTAGTCATCGCCGAACAGTCGGTTGGCGGTGCGGCGCATGTGCATCACGTCCTCCGGGTGGGGACCGATGCCGCCGAGAATGCCGAACACGCTCTGCACGAAGATGCGACCTCCCACGATGCCCCGATCCATCAGGTTGCGCAGGCTGTAGAGGTGGCCAATATCGTAGCACTCGCATTCGAAGCGTGTGCCATTCTCCCCTCCGAGGGTCATGGCCTTCTCGATGTCGGCGAAGGTGTTCTTGAACACCAGGTCGCGACTGTTCTCGAGGTGGGCGCGCTCCCACTCGTGCTGGAAGCTGTCATAGCGATTGAGCATGGGGAACAGGCCGAAGTTGATCGAGCCCATGTTCATCGAGGCAAGCTCCGGCTTGAACTCCATGGCCGGGCGCATTCGCTCTTCCACGGTCATGTGGGGGCTGCCGCCGGTGGTGAGGTTGATGACTGCATCGGTGGAAGCCTTGATGCGCGGCAGGAAGCGCTCGAACATGGCGGGATCCTGCGTGGGCTTTCCGGTATCGGGGTCGCGTGCATGGAGGTGAAGGATGGAGGCCCCTGCCTCGGCGGCGGCGATGCCCGCCTCGGCGATCTCCTCCGGGGTAACCGGCAGGTGCGGTGACATGGAGGGGGTGTGAATGGCACCGGTCACGGCGCAGGTAATGATGACCTTGCGTTGGGTAGCCATGGAATGTTTCTCCTCGTGGGTAATGGATGTCAGGAAGGGGAAAAGCGGCGCTGATGGGCCATCAGCGCCATGAGGCGACGGTCGCGCCAGGCTTGCCGGTCGGCGAGACCGCCGGTTGGCAACCGCTCCCGGCGCTCCTTGTCCAGCTCGGCGAGCGTCGCGGGATCCCACGGATCGTCGTCACCGCGCTGGCGATCGACGTCGCGGTACAGGGGCCCGTAGCGCTGGCCATAATCGACCACGCCGGATGGGGCATTGAGATCGATGGTCTCGAAGGGCCCCATGAAGGACCAGCGCAGCCCCAACCCGTGCTTGACGGTCTTGTCGAGATCCTCAGCGGAGACGTAACCGTCGCGGAACAGGCGCAGCGCTTCGTTGAGCAGGGCGCCCTGCAGGCGGTTGAGAATGAAGCCCTGGATTTCCTTGCGGACCAGGATGGGTGCCTGGCGGGCCTGCTCCATGAGACGCATGGTGCGGTTCACCGCTGCCTCCGACGTGGCCGGGGCGGGGGCGACCTCGACCAGAGGGATCAGGTAGGGCGGGTTCACCGGATGGGCGACCAGGCAGCGTTCCGGATGCTCCAGGTGATCGGTGAACTGCGAGGCGGCGATGCCCGAGGTGGAGCTGGCCAGCACGGTGTCCACGGCCGTTACTGCCTCGAGGTCGGCGTAGATGCGCTGCTTTGCCTCGACATCCTCGGGACCGCATTCCTGGATGTACTCTGCGCCAGCCATGGCGCGTGCCAGATCGCTCTCTGTCTGGATCAGCGACAGGGGGGCTTCTACGTCCTCGATCAGGCCAGCCTGCTGGAGATCATCGAGGGATTGGCGGATAGCCTCCCGTGCCTTGTCCAGGGCGCCGGCATCCACATCGTAGAGGGACACGGGCATACCGGCCCTGGCGAAGACGATGGCCCAGGCGCGACCAATCAAGCCGGCACCGAGAATACCTATGCGAGCTGTCATGAGTTGACTCCTTTGCCGGTCACAGGGATTCGACGTTGGCGCAGACGCTCAGCGCCTGACCCGAGATGTTGGTGCCGCCCGGCGCCGACAGGAACAGCGCCATGGCGGCGATATCGGTAGGTTCCACCATCCGTCGCATCGAGATCTTGGCGAGGTTTTCCTGCTCCATCTCGGCGTAGCTGATCCCGCGCTTGGCGGCGCGATCCTCGATGACCTTCTCGATGCGCGGCCCGCGCACGATACCGGGCAGGATGGCGTTCACTCGCACCCCCTCGGGGCCAAGCTCACAGGCCAGGCTCTTGGTCAGTCCGACGACAGCCCATTTGCTGGCGGCGTAGGGTGTGCGATAGGCAAAACCGAGGCGGCCGGCGACCGAGGCCAGGTTGATCAAAAGGCCCTGACTTTCGCGCAGTAGTGATGCGGCGCGATGGGCGACGCGGTACTGGCCGTTGAGATTGATATCGATGGTGCGGGTCCAGGTGTCTTCATCGATCTCGTCGATCCCGGCGGTGGGCCCGGCAATGCCGGCGTTGTTGACTACCACATCGAGTCCGCCCAGAGCGGCTGCATCCTGGAAGAGTCGGTCGACATCCGCTTTCTGGCTGACATCGGCCTGGGTGTGCGTGATGCCTTCGGGAAGGGCCGCCAGGGCCTGAGTGTCGATATCACAGACGTGCACGCGAGCGCCCGCCTCCTGGAAGGCCTTGGCCATGGCCAGGCCGATGCCATTGGCGCCGGCGGTGATCAGGACTCTGAGGCCGTGGCGCGGCGCCAGACTTTCTACGACGGACATAGGGTTCACTCCTTAAAGGGGACTTACAGCGAAGGCAGCCAGGTGGACAGGAAGGGCAGCAGGCTGATGATCAGCAGGTTGATGAGCACGATGCCGACGAAGGGCATGACGGCCCAGGTGAGACGGGCGATACCGATATGGGTGATCTGCGAGGCCACGAAGAGGTTGAGCCCGACCGGCGGTGTGAACATGCCCATGGCCAGGTTGACCACCATGATGACGCCGAAGTGGACCGGGTCGAAGCCGAAGCCGATCGCAATGGGCAGCAGGATTGGCACGAATATCAAAATTGCGGCGGCCGCCTCGATGAACATTCCGGCCACCAGCAGCAGGAGGTTGGCCAGGATGATGAACAGCAGCGGGCTGTCGATGGCTGACACAACGAAATCGGAGATCATGTTCGGCACCCGCAAGCGCTGCAGGATGCGTCCGTAGAGCCCCGCGGCTCCAATGATGCTGAGCACCACGGCAGTGGTGACTGCAGCCTGCTTCAGAATGTCGACCAGATCGGTCAGCTTGATTTCTCGATAGATGACGAAGCCGATCATGAAGGAGTAGGCAACGGCGATCACTGCGGCTTCGGTCGGCGTGAAGATGCCACCGTAGATGCCCCCTAGGATGATGATCGGCATGAGGATCGCCAGGATGGCCTTGCGTCCTGCGCGCAGGACGTCCATCAGGGAGCTCTTTTCGTTGCCTCCCAGGCCGTTGGCCTTGGCGAAAAAGTAAGCGAAGATCAGGAGGGTCAAGGTGACCAGGATGCCCGGCAGTATTCCGGCGATGAACATGTCGCCCACCGAGACGTTGGCGGCAATGCCGTAGAGAATCAGCGGGATACTGGGGGGGATGATCACGCCGAGGGCGCCGGAGGCGGCCTGGTTGGCGGCGGCATAGCTCCCGGGGTAGCCCTTTGCCAGCATCGCGGGGATCAGGATGGAGCCGATCGCTGCGGTGGTGGCCGCTCCCGAGCCGGAAATGGCCGCAAAGAACAGCGAGGTGACGATGGCCACCATCGCCAGCCCCCCTGTCATGCTGCCGACCAGGGTGTTTGAAAAGTCGACCAGACGCTGGGAGATGCCACCTCCTTGCATCAGATAGCCCGCCAGGATGAAGAACGGGATTGCCATTAGCGGGAAGGAATTCACCGAGGCGATGAGCTGCTGAGCGATAACCAGCATCGGCATCAGGTCGCCATGCCAGACGGTCACGGCGGAGGCCAGCCCTAGCGAGAAGGCGATGGGTACGCCGATGATGAACAGCGATATCAGTACCAGAAACAGGAGAAGTGCCATGGTCAGTTCGCCTCCTGCTTGGGTGCATGCGGAATGCCGAGCGCTTCATCGAGCAACAGGCCAAGACTGTTGACCATGATGACCACGCCGCCAGCGGGAATCGCCATGTAAGGCCACATCATGGAGATGCGGGTGCTGGGGGCGGTCTGGCTGGAGACACGATCCATCAGGTCGTAGCCGTACTTGACCATGATGAAGGCGAAGACGGCGGAGCAGAGGATGATGGAGATCCGCAGCAGGCAACCCAGCGTCTTGCCGGCATATTCCAGCACGATGTCCACGGAGATCAGCGCCCCCTTGCGATAGGCATAACCGGCCCCGAGGAAGGTCAGCCAGAGCATGGCGAAACGGGCGATCTCGTCGGAGAAGAACAGGGGACTGCCCACCACGAAGCGGGCGAAGACCTGCCAGAAGATGAGCACTGTCATCACCAGCAAAAGTGCGGCCAGCCCCCAGCCGATCAGACGGTTGAACTGATCGATGGCCCTGTTGGCCAGCAGTAGGTATGTCTTCATGGCATGCCTCATGCGTTAGCGCGGCGCCCGCAGGACATGAAATCTCCTGCGGGCGGGGTGGGGCTCAGTACTCGAAGTTGATGGCAGCGTCGACCAGGTCCTCACCGACAGTGGGAGCCCACTCAACGATGACCGGACGTACCGCTTCACGGAAGGGGGCGAGATCGGGGTGGGTCACGGTCATTCCCAGCTCTTCAAGTTCTCCGAGGTAGCGCTGCTCGAGCTCTTGGCTGGCTTCACGCTGGACGGACAGTGCGATCTGTGCCGCTTCCATGATGATCTCTTGATCCTCCTCGCTGAAGGAATTGAAGAGGTCCAGGCCCATCATCAGAGGCGCCGGCGAGTAGACGTGTTGGGTCATGTTCAGGTAGTCCTGAACCTCGTAGAAGTTCACGTCATAGATAGTGGCCAGCGGATTTTCCTGGCTGTCCATCACGCCTTGCTGGAGCGCGGTATAGACCTCAGTCCATGCCATGGGTGTGGCGTTTGCTCCCAGGGCTTCCCAGGTGTCGACCTGGACACGGCTCTCTTGGGTGCGATGGTTGATACCTTCCAGATCACTGGGATGCTCGATCGGTCGTACCGAGTTGGTGTTATGCCGGAAGCCATTCTCCATCCACGACAAGAACTTGACGTTCATGCCTTCCTCGGCCAGCTGGGCAAGATACTCGCCATGCTCGCTATCCATGAAGGCGTAGGCGTGCTCGTGATTTTCGAACACATAGGGGAGATCGAAGAGCATGAATTCGTCGACGAAGCCTCCCATTGGGCCAGTCGATGTAATGCCGGCATCGATCATGCCGAAACCCATGCCCTCTACCACTTCACGTTCGGCGCCGAGTGCATTGTCATAATGAGGTTCAATGGTCAGTCGTCCATCGGAAAGGCGCTCCAGCTCTTCGCCGAACTTGAGGATTCCGATACCCTGCTGTGATTCTGGTCCGAGCGGAAGGCTCACATTGATGACGCGCTCTGCCTGGGCAAAGGCGGTCGTTGATGCGGCCAAGGCGACGGCACCGGCCAAGGAAATGAGGGGAAAGATCCTGGTCTGTAAACGATTCATGCAATACTCCTGATGGTGATCCAGCGTTAGCGCTGGGCGCGTTGTCGTTGTGGTCTGTCATCTACGTCGATGTGGGCTCTGCAGTCGGTGCCCTTACCAGAGGCCAAGCCCAGTGGATGTTCTAGGCGATGATGCATACGTATGCAAGCAAGATCCGGCAATCCCTCGAAGGAGAGCCGTATAACTACCTAATTAATTGGTAAATATACTTTAGTATAAGGTGTGACTACGTATTCATTATATCGAGGGCATGTCCAACATATCAGGCAGCGCTACTGGATATAGTGCAGCGACTGGGAATAGAGGCGGGGAAGACATCGAGCCGTTTTGCGGCACCTCCATATGAAAATTATTGAAAACCGTGCGGACAGTGAATCAATGAAATTCATGTATTCTGAAGCCTCGGCAACATCCGACTTCGCCAGCACGTAGGTGAAGGCCTCAAGAAGGCTCCTTGGGGCAAATGGCTTCACTGCCGGATGCCAACGGAAAGATCCTACTGCAGCTGTAGTTGCCTGTTGGCCTGGCAGCAGCGTCTGGTCGATAGGCTAGGATGAAGGCAAGCAATGCCTGACGGCTGCTGCGAGTATGGCTGTTCACCCACTGACACATCTCTCCCTCGAGCAGCAAGCCCGACGGATCGCGGAGAAAACAGCGCCCTGGGCCGGCTCCGAAGACGCCGCCTGGGTGTGGTACCGCAGCTACCTGATTGCCGCGCCAGGCAGTCGCTCTGCAGCTGGTTGAGGATGGGCATGCCGATGATGTGCTGATGTTGCTGTCACATGCCGACAAGGGAGGGTATACATGACAGAAGCCACGTCCTGCGTTCATCTTTCACGCTGGCTGCGCAATGGAGGGTGATCATGGGTGTCATCGACTTCGAGGTGCTGCGCGCTGCCGAGCAGATCAGCGGTGATAGAACGAAGGCCTTGGCATGGTATCGCCAGCCGCTGCCGGTCTTCGATCATCAGACGCCACAGCAACTGGTCGAGGCGGGCCGCAAGCCCGACCTTCTCCGCTACCTCCAGTCGCTGGAGGCTGGCTGGACTGGCTGACCGATTATCACGGTTGTGACAATTTCTCCTGAGTAGCGCCGTATCCTGTCGCATCTCGCGACAGTTTCTCCCTCTCTCGGTGACAGCCGGAAAATCTGCTGCTTCGAGTAGCCGAGGGTCGTGTGGTGTCATACTGAGTTCAGCCAACCCTGTCGTCGGATGAGGTCAACCCATGGCTGAGACAACAGTTCCTCCCCAGTCCGTAATCCACCTCGCTGAAGAGATCTTCGGGGATAGGGATAAGGCAATCACTTGGCTGGCTCGTCCCAATGAGGCGCTGGGAGGTCAGCCGCCGATCATGCTCTGTGGTACAGAGACTGGTACCAAGCAGGTCAAACGCATTCTTCACGCCCTCGATTGGGGCGGGGCCGTGTGATGGAGTCTTGGAGGACAATTATCCTGGAGGCTCCAGGCCCAGTGAGGCTGCGTTCACTACATGCAGACCAGCCCGCTGTCTCGGATATCTCCGGCGCGGCTCGGTCCCAGGCCGTTTATGCGTGTCAGCGACTCAACGCTGGGCCATGGGCGGCCTTCGATGATGTCGTCGGCACGGGCCGGGCCGATATGCGGCAGTGCGTCGAGCTGCTCGGCGGAGGCGTTGTTGAGATCGATGCAGCGGCGGGATACGGCATCGTCCGTGCTGGCGCTGCTTTCAGTGGTGAAGCTGGCTGCCTGCCGATCCAGCTCGGCACCATTGAGTGCGACGTAGACCGGCGCGTGGTCCGACACCAGATCGCGGGCTTCTTCGTGACCCATGCCCAGCAGCTCCGGGAAGCGCAGAATGCCTTGCCCGGTGATGGGCAGCCGGCCCGCCTCGCTCCAGAGGTTGTCGTAGAGGTTGGCGTATTGGCCGTTGGTGCTGCTGAGGGTCGTCGCGCCCTGCGTGATCGACGGTGCTGCGCCGAGGTCGCGCAGCGGCGACCAGCCGTCATGCTGTGGCGGTAGGTTGTAGTCTCCCATCAGCAGACGTGGCGTGTCCGGATAGGCCTCAGCCAGCCACTGCCAGTAGTCTGCCAGTGCGTCGATCTCCGGCAGACGGTCGCTGATGCTGTCACCGTACACCACGTGCACTGTGGCAGCGGCGAACTCGGTGCCGACATCTCGGTCCTGGAACACAGCGGAATAGGGCTCGCGGGCGAAGACGTCGCGTTGGTCGAGAAAAACGACGGCGCCGCCGGTGTACTCCACCTCTCTCTCGCGCCACAGAAAGCCGTAGTGCTCGCGGTAGCTGCTGCGGCCCAGGTCATCACTGGCCATGGCTGACCACGCTTCTCCGGATAGGGCTTCCAGCTCGCGCTCAAGCCGTTGCAGGGCCGTGGGATCCATCAGCTCCTGGATGGCCAGCAGGTCGAAGTGGTTGGCCACATGCGTGACGGCATCAAAGGCCTTGTCGTTGTTCCAGCCCAAGTGTTTGATGTTCCAGCTCGCGATCAGTGCATCAGCACTGACAGAGAGCGGTAGGGCGGTGAGAGCGGCAAGGAGAGTGGCTTGGAGAGGTGCTGCTCGCACGGGTCGGCATCCTTGACGGCTACGGGTCGATGATCGACGCACAGTATGCCGCCGCGTACCGCTCGGCGTCTTCCCGTGCCCGGTGTGGAGCCGGTGTGTCCCTCAGGATTTTCATCATCCGTGCTGCCCGCTTGGCACCCAGCGCACCGTACAGTTGGAAGACATCAGCCAGCTGGAACGATGCCTCCATTCCTGCGGCCTTGAAGAGCCGGTCAAGCCAGATGCCGTCGAACGTCAAGGCGTCGCAGAAGACTCTCTCGATGCCCAGCATGTCATTCAGCCGACAGGCGGCATCGACCACGGTGATCCCTTCCTCGAACAGCCGTAAACGCGGGATGCCATGCAAGGCTTCGGCATTGCCATCCCAGTGGGACCAGGTGTCGATGGGACGGATCAGGAAGGCATCGCTGTTGCCCAGTGTGTCGGCCCAGCCGATCTCGATGGGGTAGCTATCCGGTTGCTCGAGCCCTGATGCCTCGACATCGAGGAAGGTGATCAGGGGCAGGTTGCTGAAAGCGGTCGCGGTAGTCATGGGGCCTGTCGTTTACACCACCTCTCGCCCCACGGCCGGTGTCGCCTGCCAGGCTCGCACCGCTTCCATCTCGGGCGCCTCCGGATCGCACTCGGCCAACAGCTGCTCGAGCTCGGAATGGTTTGCCGCCTTGGCCAGGTCCTCGTGTTCCAGGGAAGCGCTCAGCGTCGCGCGACTGGTAAAGGCGTCATTGCTGTCTCTCGGCGGAATCATGTGCCAACTCCTCGATCCAGCCGTCCAAACAGATCCAGCACTGGTTGGGGATCGTCTTCCATGACATCGATGGGACGCTGCAGCCCCAGGCCCTTCGCTTCTTTGTGCAGCCAGCGGTCGGCGGCGCTGCGATCACCTTCGAACAGTTCGATCGCTGCCCGCCAAACGGCGATTGCGCTATCCTCCTTCGTGGGCTCCAGTGGCGCGTCGCGTCGGCCCATCATCGCAGCCTCCAGCGCTTGCGCAGCGTGTGGACAGATAGAGGGATGCTACTATGCCGAACCAAGACAGGGACACCACGGGGCTAAAGACCGCTGTCACGATCCTGGGGAAGTGGGGCGCCACCACTGATCAGGGTACGGCGATTCTGAACGTCACTCCTGCCACTTACAGTCAAGCGCAGCGCCGTGATCCGGAATGGCGCGTCAGTCTGGACGATGATCAGCTCACCCGCATCAGCTACGTGCTTAACATCCATGCCGCGCTTCGGGTTCTCTTCGACAACCCCGATAACCTGTATGGCTTCATGAGCATGGCCAATGACAACGAAGGCTTCGATGGCCGGTCAGCACTGGAAGTCATCGCCTGCGGCGACCTTGGCACGCTACGCGAGACGTGGCTGCGCGTGAACATGGAGCGTCCTGCGGTCATCGCTGATGAAGGCAGGGTCACTCTGTGACTGCCGTGCGGTCGGGTGGCGATGGTGGCTCAATCACGACTCCCCTCCTTGGCATACAGCATCGAGATGCCGACGCACGGCCCACATGCCTTCCAGTCCGCCATGGCGTATACGCTCGATCGGCGCGACTTCCTGGAACAGTGCGTTTTGGTTTGGCTGGTGAAGCCAGCGCCGTTGCCGTTCCGGCGGGGGGAACAAGAGTGCCAGCGCCTTGTAGATCCCCAGCAGCAGAGAGGCTCGCTCGGCCTGCTCAGGATTCAGTGCCGCTCGGGATGGGTCGCCCAACCAGGTTCGATACGTCGCCATCTCCACGCCGAGCAGAGCCGCCATATCGACGTGCGACAGGCCCCACTCGGCAGCGATGTTCGGCATGGTGCGCATGATCGCGGCACTCATGGCGGCATTGTCATGGGCTTCCCAGTCCTCGGCGCCCACCGGCTCGAACGGTCGGTCGTATTCACGCACCGACCCCTTCAGACGCTCCAGAATCTGATCACGGTGGACGAAGGCATCATCGCTCACGCCTTCGCTGGCAAACCATGCCGGCCACTCGCCTTGCGGCTTCTTCACATCCGTGGTCGAGCTGAAGAGCGGCGAGAGGAGCGTTCCTTCGCCGGCACGCTCCTCCAGTTTCCCGGCCAACAGCATCTCCTCTCGGGAAGGGTAGTGTCGCAGCAGGCGCCAGGCTTCCTGGCGGATAGCCTCGGGGAGCGAAAGATCCTGTGCGATCTCGATCAGGAACGCGCGTGCCTGAATGACGGCTCGTGTTCGCTCAAAAGGTGTCCTGATTACGCATAAGGCTCAGCCAGCTTCAGGAGCCGATACGGCATCGGTGGTGTTCT
>NZ_WHMA01000023.1 GCF_010994375.1 Halomonas sp. NO4 | reverse complement strand
TAGAGAAGATCGGGCTCTTCCAGGTCGCACGCTTCAGGATCTCCGGCCTGGTCGGCGACCTCTTCGAGGTGCTGCCGGAACTCGAGCAGAAGCTGTAAGGCTACAAGCCGCCACTTTAGGCGCACGATGCGAGCCGGCCCAAGGGCCGGCTCGCTGCCGTTTGGGCGGCGTGTGATAACTTTAGGCTATATTAGCTGAAAACGGTTTTTATTAGCACTGTGCGGCAGAGTCTGCCATCCTAGGGAATGTGGTAAGGGCAAGACCCGATTGAAACCTTTCACGGAGGAGCCAGTATGCCGCATACACTACCCGATTTACCCTATGGCTATGATGCGCTGGAACCGCACATTGATGCCATGACCATGGAGATCCACCACTCCAAGCACCACCAGACCTACGTCAATAACCTCAATGCCGCCCTCGAAGGGACCGGCCTCGAGGAGGTGCCGGTGGATGAGCTGATCGCCAATCTCGACCGGGTGCCCGAAGCGAAGCGGCAGGCGGTCATCAACAACGGTGGCGGCCACTCCAACCACTCCAAGTTCTGGCAGATGATGTCGCCCAACGGTGGCGGGGCGCCCCAGGGCCAGGTGGCCCAGGCCATCGACGGCGAGCTGGGCGGTTTCGACGCCTTCAAGGACGCGTTCACCAAGGCGGCGCTGGGCCGCTTCGGCAGTGGCTGGGCGTGGCTCTCCGTCACCCCCGAGAAGCAGCTGGTAGTGGAGAACACCCTCAACCAGGATAGCCCGCTGATGCACGGCAATACCCCGGTCCTGGGCCTGGACGTCTGGGAACACGCCTACTACCTGAAGTACCAGAACAAGCGCCCGGACTATGTGGCGGCCTTCTTCAACGTCATCAACTGGGACGACGTCGAGCGCCGCTATCAGGAGGCCAAGGCCTGATCCGTTCCCCGCGCCTAGACTGACTCTCGCCAGCCCCGAAGCCCTTGCTTCGGGGCTGTGTCGTTGGTGCCCGGGTCGCGCTCACCGGCCTGGATCGCGACAGGATGCCGGCCTCCCCTTGCCAAGCCGCCGTGGCATGGTAGGCTATGCCGCACTACGCAAATACTAATCACTTTTATTCCGCCCGGCACCCTGGCCGGGCGCCGGTCATGGGAGACCCCGCGTGAGTGATACCCCTCCCTTCGCCGCCCATGGGCGTGCGCTGCTGCTGGGTACGATCCTGGTGGCGCTGCCGGCCGCGGGTGACACCCCGCTGCCCGAGGAGGCGCTGGAGGCGCAGCGGCAGCAGGCCGCCCTGCAGGAACGCATCGATGCCGCCGACGAGGCCACTCGCGAGCAGCTGCGGGAACTGCGCGAGCTGCGCGACGAGACCCGGCGCCTGGCGGAGCACAACGCCGAGCGGGCGCCGCGCCTCGACCGCCTGGCCGAGCGGTTGGAGAGTCGCGAGGCGGCGCTGAATGCGCTGGAAAACACCCGGGAGGCGCTACCCGGCCTCAAGCGCGCCCTGGTGGAGCGCCTGGCGCGCTGGATCGAGCGAGACCTGCCGTTTCTCGTCGAATCGCGCGAGGCGCGCGTGGCGAGCCTGGAGCAGAGCCTCAGCGACCCCGAACTCTCCGAGGCCGACCAGCTCGAACGCATCCTGGGCGCCTGGCGCACCGAGCTCGACTACGGGCGCGAGCTGGATGCCTGGCGCGGCTACCTCGGGAGGGAGGGCGAGCGCCGCCGCGAGGTCGACTTTCTGCGCCTGGGGCGCGTGGGGCTGTACTACCTGACGCCGGACGGCCGCGAGGGCGGCGTGTGGCTGGCCGACGCCCGGCAGTGGGCCTCGCTGGACGAGGCCGAGCGCCGCGAGGTGCGCACCGGCCTGCGCATTGCCCGCGACCAGCGTGCCCCGGAGCTGCTGACCCTGCCGGTTTCCCAGCCCCTGGAGCGGCGCGACGACGAGGAGGGTGCGTCATGAGGCGCATTCGATACTGGCTCCAGGCCGCCCTGGTGGCGATCGCCCTGGGGGGCGCAGCGCTGCCGGCGCTGGCGCAGACCGAGGCATTGACCACGCTGCGCGCCGAGCGGGAGGCCGCCGAGGCCCGCGATCAGGCACGCCTGGCCGAACTGCTCGACGACCGGGCAGCGCTCGAGGCCACCCTGGAGGAGGCGCGAGCGGCGCATGCCGAGGCGGTGGCACGACGCGACGCCCTGGACGAGCGCGAAGCCGCGCTGACGGCCCGCCAGGCCGACCTCCAAGCCCGCCAGGCGGAGCAGGGCGACAACCTGGCCGCGGTGCTCGCCACCCTGACCCGGCACAGCGGGGAGCTGCGCGATGCCTTGAGCGACAGCTGGCTGACCCAGGGGCGTGCGGCGCTGCCGCCGCGACTCGAGGATGTCGAGGTGCTCGAACTCGAGCACCTGGAGGGACTGGCCGACGGCCTGATGGCGTTGACCGTCGAGAGCGGACGGGCGGTGCGGTTCACCGCACCGGTGGCCGGCCACGACGGCGAGGTGACCGCGCAGCCGGTGGTGCGGCTGGGCGCGGTTGCCGCATTTACCGATGCCGACCTGCTGCGCCGGGGCAGCAATGACGAGGCCCTTTCCGTGGTGCCGCGCACCCCGGCGGCGGTGGCCGAGACGCTGGCCGCCTTCCACGCCGGCGAGTCGCAGCGTCTGGCTCTCGATCCCACGCGGGGCGACGTGGTCGCGGCCCTGGCCCAGCAGCCCACCCTGATCGAACGTTTCCACCAGGGTGGGGCGGTCGGCTACGTGGTGGTGGCGCTGGGTGGCCTCGGGCTGCTGGTGGCGCTGGGCCAGTACGCCTACCTGCTGCGGGTCAGTCTGACGGTGCGTCGCCAGCGGCGCGACCTCTCGCGGTTGCGCGACGACAACCCGCTCGGGCGCGTGCTGGCGCGCTTTCGCGCCCTCGAGGCCGACCAGCCGCCGGAGGCTCTGGAGGCTCGCCTGGACGAGGCGGTGCTCGCCGAGCTGCCGCGCCTCGAGCGCGGCCAGCCGCTGGTCAAGCTGCTCGCCGCGGTGGCGCCGCTGCTCGGCCTGCTGGGCACCGTGACCGGCATGATCGTCACCTTCCAGGCGATCACGGTCTTCGGCACCGGCGACCCGCAGCGCATGGCCGGCGGCATCAGCCAGGCGCTGGTCACCACCGTGCTCGGCCTGATCACCGCCGTGCCCCTGCTGTTCGCCCATACTGCGCTGTCGGCACGCAGCCGCCACCTGGCAGGTGCGGTGGAGGGCGAGGCGAGTGCCGCCCTGGCCGAGCATCTGGAAGGGCGCCCCCATGGCGCCTTGGATCTGGCGGAGACGCGTCGCCGTGATTCTGCCCTGGCTTGAGCCCCTCGAACGCCTGATCGAGGCGGGCGGGGTCATCCTGGTGGTGATCGTGGCCGTGGCCACCGTGCTGTTCAGTCTCGCCCTGGAGCGCGTCTGGTACTTTCGCGTCACCTATCGCCGCGCGCGGCGGCGCCTGATCGAGCGCTGGGTGGCGCGCCGCGACCACCTGAGCTGGAGTGCGCGCACCCTGCGCGAGGCCTGGACGCGCCAGCTGATCGCCCGGCTGCGTCGGCCGCTGCCCTGGCTGAAGCTGCTGGTGGCCCTGTGTCCGCTGCTCGGGCTGCTCGGCACGGTCACCGGCATGATCACCGTCTTCGACAGCCTGGCGGTCAGCGATTCCAATCAGGCCCGCGCCATGGCCGACGGCGTGGCGCGCGCCACCCTGCCGACCTTGAGTGGTATGGCCGTGGCGGTGGTGGGCCTGCTGTTCACCAGCCGCCTGGAGCACATCATCCGGCGCGAGGATCAGCGGCTGCACGACCGCCTGGCCCGTGCCCTGGAGGACACCGATGCGTAGACGCCGCCTGGGCGCCGAGTCCGACGAGTCGAACGAAGTCAACCTCACGCCGATGCTCGACGTGGTCTTCATCATGCTGATCTTCTTCATCGTGACCACCAGCTTCATCAAGGAGAGCGGCGTGGAGATCGAGCGGCCCGAGTCGAGCGCGGCAAGCCCGCGTCCCGATGCCCAGGTGATGGTCGCCATCACGCAGGAGGGCGCGGTCTGGGTGGATGGTCAGGCGGTGGACGTGCACCGCGTGGGTGACACCGTGGCCCCCCTGGTCAGCGGTGACGGCAGCGTGGTGATCCAGGCCGACCGCGAGGCGGCCACCGGGCTGCTGATCCAGGTGATGGACCGCATCCGCGAGGCTGGCGTGGAGCAGGTCGCCGTGGCGGCGAGTCGGGGCACGTCATGACCCGCGCGCCCGTCTCGCTGCTCGGGGGTGGGGCGCTGGCGCTGGCGCTGTTCTGGCTGCTGGCCCTGCTGGTGGCGCCGCCGGAGGCGGACATCGAGGTGCTCGAGCCGACGACGCTGAGTCTCGTCGAGGCCGAGGCGCCGACGGAGCAGGCGCCCGCCGAGACGGCGCCCCCCACGTCGCCGCCGCCACCGCCCGCCGCGCCGGAAACGCCGCCGCCCATGCCGGAGCCGGCGCCGCTGGCCGACAGCCCCATTGCGCTGCCCGACCCCGAGCTGCCGGCCGTCGAGCCGCCCCCGCTCGAGCTCGATGCGACGCTGCCCGACCTCACCGAGCAGCAGCCCGAACCGGAGCCCGAGCCGCAACCGGAACCCGAGCCGGCCCCCCAACCGCCCCAGGCGGAACCGGAGCCGGCCACCGAACCGGCCGAAGTGGCCGAGGCGTCGCCCAGCGACAGCCTGGCCGAGGCGACTGCGGCCCCTTCCGCGGCCGCCCAGCAGGAGCCCGTTGACGTGGGCGCCCTGACCCCCACCAACCGTGTGCCGCCGGAGTATCCGGCCAGGGCCCAGCGGCGCGGCATGGAGGGCTATGTCGAGCTGACCTTCGTGATCCGCCCCGACGGCAGCGTCGATCCCGGCTCCATCCAGGTGGTAACCGCGCGCCCGCGCAATGTCTTCGACAAGGCTGCACGCCAGGCGGTGGCGCGCTGGCAGTTCGAACCCGGCAGCGGCCTGCGCCGGGCCCGCCAGCGCCTGGAATTCCAGCTGAGGTGATGCCATGACTCGCTTTCGTTTCCTTGCCGCCCTGCTGCTGTGCCTGGCGATGGCCCCGCCCGTGGCGGCGGCGCCGGCCCTGCCGGGCGACATCATCGCCGACCTGGAGGCGCTCGAGCGTCGCCTCCAGGCGGGCGAGGTTGCAGCCGTCAGTGAGCGATCCCAGGCCCAGGCCGAGCGCCTGGCCGGTGGCAATGCCGCCGATCGCTGGGCCCGGGCGCTCTACCTGCAGCTTGCCGCCAGTGCCTCGGCGCGCGCCGGCCGCGCCGAGGCGGCGGCCGACCGGCTGCGCGAGGCGCGCGACAGCGACGGGGTCGATGCCGAGCGGCGCGATCGCTGGCTGCGACAGGAAGCGGCACTGCGCCTGTCGGCCGGACAGACGGCGCAGGGAGTGGCCCTGCTCGACGACTGGTTCCAGAGTCATGCGGGCGCGCCTGACGATCACTGGCGGATGGCGCGTGCCCTGGCGGAGCTGGAGCGCTGGTCGGCGGCCGCGCGCTGGGTGGAGCGGGCGCTGGCCGATGGCGAGCCGGACGCGGCGCAGCGGGCGTTGGCGGTGGCCGTCTACCGGCGTGCCGGTCAGGACGAGCGGGCCCTCGCGCTGCTGGGCGAGGGCCTGGATGCCGACAGCGACGCTGCGGCATGGCGAGGCGCGGCAGGGCTCGCCCAGCGGCTGGGAGCACCCGGGCAGGCGGCGGCCCTCTGGGAAGCCGGGTGGCGTCTCGGCGTGCTGCGCGGCGGCGAGGATCGCCTCACCCTGGTCAAGCTGCACCTGGCCGGCGGCACCCCGGCCCGCGCGGGCGAGCACCTGGTCGAGGCGCTCGAGGAGGGCGTGCTGGCCGACACCCTGGCCCACCGACGCCTGCTGGCCCAGGCCTGGGAAACGGCACGGGATCGCGAGCGGGCGCTTTCGGCCTGGCGTTACGTCGCCCGGCGCAGCGATAGCGGCGATGACTGGCTGCGCCTGGGCCAACTGGCCCACGGCTGGGGGCGTGACGCCCTGGCGAAACGTGCTCTGGAAACCGCCCTGGCGCGAGGCGCCGAGGCGGCCGAAGCCTGGCTGGCAGTGTTGGAGAGGGAGGAGCCCGGCCGCGATGCCCGGGGAAAAAGGGAAGACTTGACCCAGGTCCCTTGACGTCCGAATTATTAATAATAATGGTTTGCATTTGCGGAAGCGGCTGATAGGCTTTCTTCCGTGGGCAGGAAGCTCCTGCCGTGTTTATCCGCACTGCCAACTCGACGAACAGAAGGGGATACGACATGAAACAGCCGCTGATCGCACTCGCCGTTGCCGGCCTGCTGAGCGCCGCACCGCTGGCCATGGCCGATGAGCAGGAGCGCGTCGATCACTTCGAGGCCAAGTCATCGGAAACCCTGGTGGAAGCGGTGGCCAACTTCACCGAGTACAACGAGAAATTGGCCGCCATTCTCGAGAAGGACGAACTCAGCGACGAGGACATGGGTAACATCCACCAGCTGAGCTATACCATCGAGGAAGCGCTGGCCAAGATCCACACCGACCTGGAGGCCGTGGCTGCCACCCTGGAGGAAGTCCACATCGGCTCTGAAACCGGCGATTACGAGGGCGTCAAGGCCAACGGCGAGGCCTACCTGAAGACGGCCTGGACCGTGGTTCGCTGAGAAATCGCGCCAGCGCCAGGTGATCGGCGGCCGCCCCCTAGGGGCGGCCGCCGGCGTCTTGGCGAGTCACAGGGAGAGGTCGGCCCAGACCGGGGCGTGGTCGGAGGGCTTCTCCATGCCGCGCAGATCGTAGTCGATGCCCGCTGCCGTGACGCTGTCGGCCAGGGCCGGCGTGACCAGGATGTAGTCGATGCGCAGGCCGCGCTTGGGGTCGCGCTCGAAGCCGCGGGAGCGGTAGTCGAACCAGCTGAAGCGGTCGTCGACCTGGGGGTGGCAGAGCCGGTAGCTGTCGGCGAGACCCCAGCGCTTGAGTCGGGCGAGCCAGTCGCGCTCTTCGGGCTGGAAGCTGGTCTTGCCCTCGCGCAGCCAGCGCTTGCGGTTGGCCTCGCCGATGCCGATGTCGATATCCTCGGGGGAGATGTTGAAATCGCCCATCACCGCCAGGCGCTCGTCGGGGCGGTGGTGCGTCTCGAGCAACTGGGATAGCTGGGCATAGAAGGCCCGCTTGTGGGGGAATTTCACCGGGTGCTCGACGTTCTCGCCCTGGGGAAAGTAACCGTTGTAGACGGTCAGCGGCGCGCCCTCGGCCGGGCGCAGGCGCACGCCGATCAGGCGGCGCTGGGCTTCTTCACCGTCGTAGGGCAGGCCGTAGTAGACCGCTTCCGGCTCGCCGCACTGGGCCGTGTCGATCATCAGCGCCACGCCGTAGTGCCCCTTCTGGCCGTGGAAGGCGACCCGGTAGCCCAGCGCCTCCACCGCCTCGCGGGGGAACTCGCTGTCCTGCACCTTGGTCTCCTGCAGGCCGATCACCGCCGGACGGTGGGTCTCCACCAGGGCCGAGAGCTGGTGAGGGCGGGCCCGCAGACCGTTGATGTTGAACGACACCAGGCGCATCAGTCGGTCTCCTTGTCGTCGTGCGGCGGATGGATGGGGATATCCTGACCGTCCTGCTGCCGTGCCTGCTTGCGCGCCGCCTGCAGCTTGCGCTGCTGACGCTTCTTCTGGGTAAAGCGGCGCGACGAGGTCACCTCGTCGGGGTTCTCGTGACGCCACTTGCGGTAGTCCTTGCGCCGGCCGGTACGGATGGTCACCTTGTCGGCCAGCGAGCGGGTCTTCTTGCGGCGGGTCATCGGCCGGACTCCTGAACGTGTCGAATGCCAAGCGGGAGGGCATTCTACCAGCCTCGACCACCGGACGCGCCCTCGTCGCGCGAGGCTGGTACAATGCCCGCCGAACGAGGCTTTCCATCCACTGTTACGGACAAGACACACAGCCTATGAGCGAGTCGGAACAGACCACAGCCCCGGCCCAGAATCGCAAGCCGAAGCGTCGGCGCCGCAAGCCGCGCCGTCGCCAGTCGAACTGGGACCTGCGCCAGTTTCAGGTGCCTGCCGTGGCGGGCAAGTGGCGCTTTCACGACTTCGACCTGCCGCTGCCGCTGATGCGCGCCATCCATGCGCTGGGCTTCGAGTACTGCACGCCGATCCAGGCGGAAGCCCTGCGCCATACCCTGCTGGGTGGCGACGTGGTCGGCAAGGCCCAGACCGGCACCGGCAAGACGGCCGCCTTTCTGATCTCGATCCTCGCCTACTTCCTTGAGGAGGAGACCCCGGACGGCCAGAAGCCCGGCGCCCCGCGGGCGCTGATCGTGGCGCCGACCCGCGAACTGGCGCTGCAGATCGAGAAGGACGCCAAGGCCCTGGCGCGCTTCACCTCACTCAACGTGGCAAGCGTCGTGGGAGGCATGGACTACCAGAAGCAGCGCGACAACCTGGGCAAGAACCTCGACATCCTGGTGGCTACGCCCGGACGGCTGCTCGACTTCCACGAGAAGCGCGACGTCGACCTCACCCAGGTGGAGATACTGGTGCTCGATGAGGCGGATCGCATGCTCTCCATGGGCTTCATCCCCGACGTCAAGCGCATCATCCGCCACACGCCCAAGAAGGAGGAGCGCCAGACCTTCCTCTTCTCGGCGACCTTCTCCCAGGACATCCTCAACCTGGCGAACCAGTGGACCCATCAGGCGGAGTACGTGGAGATCGAGGTCACCGTCGAGAACCAGGCCGACATCGATCAGCGCGTCTACCTGGTCAGCGACGACGACAAGCAGAAGCTGCTCGTCAAGCTGCTCCAGCAGGAGGATTTCGACCGCGTGATGGTGTTCGGCAACCGCCGCGACCTGGTGCGCAAGCTCGACGAGTTGTTGCGCAAGGCGGGCATCAACGTCGCCATGCTTTCCGGCGACGTGCCGCAGAACCAGCGCATCAAGACCCTGGAGTCCTTCCGCGAGGGCGAGATCCAGGTGTTGGTGGCCACCGACGTGGCGGGGCGCGGCATCCATATCGAGGACGTCAGCCACGTGATCAACTACACCCTGCCGGAGGATCCGGAGGACTACGTGCACCGCATCGGGCGCACCGGACGTGCCGGCGCCAAGGGAGTGTCGATCAGCTTCGTGGGCGAGGAGGACGCCTTCTCGCTGCCCGAGATCGAGCGCTACATCGGCGACAAGCTGCCCTGCGAGCACCCGCCTGAAGGGCTGCTATAGGCCACGCATGCTTGACGAAGCCCTGAAGGGCGAGATCCAGGGTGCCTACCGCCGCGTGCTGGACGCACTGGAACTCACTCCGCGCTACGGCCAGCGGCTGATGATCGCCGAGATCGCCCGCACCCTGGGCGGCATCACCGCCGACGAGGCGGGGCGACGCACCTCGGACGAGCACGTCTGCGTGCTCGAGGCGGGCACCGGCACCGGCAAGACGCTCGCTTACCTGCTGGCCGCGCTGCCGGTGGCCCGAGCTCACGGCAAGCGACTGGTCGTCGCCACCGCCACGGTGGCGCTGCAGGAGCAGGTGCTCCACCAGGACCTGCCGGCGCTCAAGGCACACAGCGGTCTCGACTTCGATTTCGCCCTGGCCAAGGGGCGCGGCCGCTACCTCTGCGTGGCCCGTCTCGAGCAGGCCCTCGACGGCGTGGCCGACAATCCCACGCTGTCACTGTTCGAGCAGAGCCTCGCCACTCGAGGAGGCGACGACTTCCAGGTGCTGGTGCAGGAGATGGCCGACGCCTATGGCAGCGGCCGCTGGCCCGGTGACCGGGACAGCTGGCCCAACGCCATCGAGGATGCCGACTGGCGCCGCCTGACCATCGATCATCGCCAGTGCACCAACCGGCGCTGTGGCCACTTCGGCGCCTGCGCCTTCTTCCGCGCCCGTCGCGATCTCGACAGCGCCGACGTCATCGTCGCCAATCATGACCTGGTGCTCGCCGACCTGGCCCTGGGCGGGGGCGTGGTGCTGCCGTCGCCCGGCGACTGCATCTACGTCTTCGACGAGGGGCACCACCTGCCCGACAAGGCCCTGCAGCACTTCACCCACCGCGTTGGGGTGAGCGGCGCGCTGCGCTGGCTGGGTACGCTGAAGAAGTCGCTCACCGAGCTCAACACGGCGCTGGCCGTGCAGCCGACCCTGGCGCGCCTGCTGGCCGGCCTGCCCGAGCTGATCGCCGCGCTGGAGCCGCGCCTGGGCGAGGCTTTCGCGCTCGGCCACCAGCTGGCCGGGCGGCCGGAGGGGCTGGGCGACGGCGAGGAGAGCAGGGTTCACCGCTTTGCCATGGGGCGCGTACCCGATGCCCTGCGCGACCAGGCTGGCGCGCTGGTCACGGCCTTCGCCGAGCTCTCGCGCACGCTGGAGACGATGAGCGACATCCTGCGCGAGAGCCACGACCCCGACAAGCACACCGGCCTGGCCCGCGAGCAGGCGGAAGCTTGGCTGCCGCTTATCGCCCTGCTGCATGGCCGCGCCCTGGAGGCCCACGCGCTGTGGCAGGCCTACGCTGAAAGCGACGCGGAGGGCGAGGCGCCGCGGGCGCGCTGGCTGGTGCTCGAACGTCAGGGTAGCGACGCCGAGCTGACGTTTGCGGCGAGCCCGGTCTCCGCCGCGCCGACGCTGGCGCGCACCCTGTGGGGTAGCTGCTTCGGGGCGGTGGTCACCTCGGCGACGCTCACCGCTCTGGGGCGCTTCGAACGCCTGCAGGAGCGCGCCGGCCTGGCCAACCGCTACCGCTATCAGCGCCTGCCGAGCCCCTTCGACTACTCCCAGGCGGTTCTCAGCGTGCCGCGCGAGGCGGCGGACCCAGCCGACCGCGAGGCCCACGAGCGAGCGATCGTTGATTTCGTGGTAAGCCTGGCTGACGACGAGGCGGTGCTCATGCTCTTCTCGTCGCGCGCGCAGCTGCGCGCCGTGGAGAAGGCGCTGCCGGGCGCGCTCGTCGAGCGGGTGCTGGCCCAGGATCGGCTACCCAAGCGCGAGCTCATCGCGCGTCACCGCGCGCGGGTCGACGCGGGGGAGGGCAGCGTGATCTTCGGCCTGGCGAGTTTCGCGGAAGGCATCGACCTGCCCGGCGACTACCTGACCCACGTGGTGGTCACTCGGCTGCCCTTCGCGGTCCCCGACGATCCGGTGGGGGCGACGCTGGCCGAGTGGATCGAGAGCCGTGGCGGCAATCCCTTCATGCGCATCAGCGTGCCGGATGCCTCCATTAAACTGGTCCAGGCCTGCGGGCGGTTGATTCGCAAGGAGGCCGACCGCGGGCGCATCACCCTGCTGGATCGCCGGGTGCTGACGCGACGCTACGGCCGCGCGCTGCTCGATGCCCTGCCGCCCTTCGAACGCGAGATCGACGGGGTGCGGCAAGTGCCCTGACACACAACGGCCCGCCGGAGGCGGGCCGTTCAGGCAGAGGGGCGAAGGAAGGCTCAGGCGTCGGTGCGCCGCTCGGCCAGCACCGGGGCGAGCTTCTGCGCCATGCGCGTCATGGCCTGCTCGGTAGTGTCCCAGTCGATGCAGGCGTCGGTGATGGAGACACCGTACTGCAGGTCGTCCAGGTTGTCGGGAATTTTCTGGTTGCCCCAGCCGATGTGGGATTCCACCATGAGGCCCATGATGGAGCGGTTGCCCTCGAGGATCTGATTGGTGACGTTTTCCATCACCAGCGGCTGCAGGGCCGGGTCCTTGTTGGAGTTGGCGTGCGAGCAGTCGATCATGATGTTGGGCTGCACGCCCGCCTTGCGCAGTTCCTGCTCGGCCAGTGCCACGCTGACGCTGTCGTAGTTGGGCTTGCCGTTGCCGCCGCGCAGCACCACGTGGGCGTAGGCGTTGCCGCGGGTGCGGATGATCGCTACCTGGCCGGCCTGGTTGATGCCCAGGAAGTTGTGCGGGTGGGCCACCGACTGCAGGGCGTTGACCGCCACGTCGAGGCTGCCGTCGGTGCCGTTCTTGAAGCCCACTGGACTCGACAGGCCGGAGGACATTTCGCGGTGGGTCTGGGACTCGGTGGTGCGCGCGCCGATGGCCGACCAGCTGATGCAGTCCTGCAGGTACTGCGGCGAGATGGGGTCCAGGGCCTCGGTGGCCAGCGGCAGGCCCAGCTCGGAGAGCTCGACCAGCAGCCTGCGTGAAATGTGCAGGCCCTGCTCGATCTCGAAAGAGCCGTTGATGTGCGGGTCGTTGATCAGCCCCTTCCAGCCCACGGTGGTGCGGGGCTTCTCGAAATAGACGCGCATCACGACATACAAGCTATCCTTCACCTCATCGGCCAGGCGACGCAGGCGACGTGCGTAGTCCAGGGCGGCATCCACGTCGTGGATGGAGCAGGGGCCGATCACCACCAGCAGGCGCGGGTCGCTGCCGTCAAGGATGTTCTGGATGGTGCGGCGCCCCTCGATCACCGTGCGCTCCGCGGCCTCGCTCAGGGGAATTTCCTCCTTGAGGGCCTCGGGCGTGACCAGGACATCCTGGGAGAGAACGTTGAGGTTGCTGACCTGCTGATCGGACATGGGTGCTACCTGTATCGTGTCGTGATGCGTTGATGGCAAGTTATCCGCCTACTATCGCTCGCCGATGAGGCAAAAATCAATTGGATGGGGAACCGCAAGGTGCGCCGGTCGGTCACAGCGCGGGCATCGGCATGGGCACGGCCGCTTGATGCGCAAGCGAGAAACAGGAACACTTGCCGTTTCCAGAAACGGCGATATTCAGGGACATGAGCTGCCGCCGGGCAGCAGGTTGAGACCATGCATGCAGACTTTGTTGCGACGCCCCGCCACTCCGTCACGCCGCGCCAGGATCTCTCCCGGTCGGGGAGGGTGTGAATGGGCAACCGTGAAACCGATCAGCAACTCGTGGAACGCGCCCAGCAGGGGGACACGCGCGCCTTCGATCTGCTGGTGAAGAAATACCAGCACAAGATAATCGGCCTGATTGGCCGTTACGTGCAGGACCATGCCGAGGTGCAGGACGTGGCCCAAGAGGCGTTCATCAAGGCGTATCGGGCACTCGGCAAGTTTCGCGCCGAGAGTGCCTTCTATACCTGGATGTACCGCATCGCCATCAATACGGCCAAGAACCACCTCGTCTCCAAGGGACGCCGCCCCCCCGGCAGCGACCTGGACATCGTCGATGCCGAGGTCGTCGACCACAGCGGTCGGCTGGCCGATATCGAGACGCCGGAAGCCGCGATCGCCCGCGACCAGCTCGAAGAGGCCGTCTTCGAGGCGATCGAGAAGCTCCCCGACGACCTGCGCACCGCCATCACGCTGCGCGAACTCGACGGCCTCTCCTACGAGGATATCGCCAACATCATGCAGTGCCCGGTGGGCACAGTGCGTTCGCGGATCTTCCGTGCCCGTGAAGCGGTGGATCAGCACATCCGCCCGCTGGTCACGACCTCGCGAACCCGCGAGTCGGTGGCCGATTGATGATCCAGTGCAAGGTTTTTGCACGCTTGCTGAACTGTCAGCCGTGATTGGCGTCAGATGCAGTGATCGATAGACAAGCAGGTCGGTTTTCGGTATTCCCGAGGGTGATGGCACGCCCGGTGTGCAGGGAATATGGGGAATTCATCGTAGCCAAGGCATCGGCCTTGTGGATGTGAGGACGTGAAGAATGAGTCAGAACGCACGGGAATCGCTTTCTGCCCTGATGGACAGCGAAGGTGATGATCTCGAGCTGCGCCGGGTCCTGAAGTCGCTGGAGGACGAGCCCGACGCCGCGGACGCCTGGCGACGCTATCATTTGATGCGTAGCCTCTTGCGGCGGGATCATGACATCGATGTCAGCACAGACCTCTCGGCCGGCATCCTGGCCCGCCTTGAGGAGGAGCCGGTTCCTGCGCCGGCGGCGCGCACCCCGTCGCCGCGTCGCTCCCTGCCGCTGGCCCGCGGTGCCGGCATTGCGGCGGCGGTGACCCTGATGGTGATCAGCGGCGTGCAGTTCTACAACGGCAGCGGGTTTGGCGGTGGTCAGCCCGAAGTCGCCGATACGCGTGCCGATGCACCGGCTTCCGTCGACACCGTGGCGGGGCAGCGTCGCTTCTCCCTGCCGGCTGCCTCCGGCCAGGCCGCCCAGGTGGGCCTGCCGCTCTTCGGTACCCCGCCGTCGGTCAGCGATGGGCCTTCCTTCCTCACGCCGGTGGGCAGCGACTTCGACAGTCCGCTGTTTCTGTCACCCAGCCTGCGCCAGTCGGCGAGTCGCGATCAGGAACAGGCGCGACTGCTCCAGACCTACCTGGACCGCCATGCGGAAGGGGCTGCCTATCGCAGCGGCGACGCCTGGATGCCGCTGCTGCGCGCCTCGGGTAGCGAGACCCTGGGACAGCCCTGATGCAGGCCGGGCGCACAGCGTGGCGTCTGGCGCTGCTCGCTTCACTGGCGCTGGTCGGGTCGCTGGCCCTCACGGCCTTCGCCCAGGAGGGCCCCGACGATTCCGAACCGCGGCACTTCGACTGTGCCCAGATAGCGGATTGGGAAACACCTGACTCGGCCAGGGCCTGGTATGAACGCAGCCTGTGGGCCAGCCACTGCTATGTGTTTCAGGCACGTGCGGTGCGCATCAGCTTGGATGGCGTGCGCACCGTGGCGCTCTCCCATGACGTCCAGGACGGCGTCGAGCGCCAGGTGGCGCGCTTTCTGGATGGCCCACCGGTGGTCTTCGAACGGCGCGGACGTATCGGCCGGCTGACCTGGACCGATGAGGGGGCCGAAGCGCCAGCCTCACCGGCCGGCATCGCGGCCCATCTTGAACGCTTCTACCGGCTCAGCCTTGGCGGTGAGGCGCGTATCGCCAGCCGGCGAGTGGTGCGACTGGATCTCGAGCCACTCGACGATCACCGCTATGGCCATCGGTTTTGGCTGGATCGCCAGACGGCACTGCCCCTCAAGCAGCAGCTCGTCGATGAGCAGGGGCGTGTGGTGGAGACCTTCCAGTTCACCGAACTCCAGCAGCCCCAGCTGCACGAGGGCAGTGTGATGCTGGATGAACGCCGCGCCTCTCCGCCTCTGGCGTGGCGCCCCGCCTGGCTGCCCGACGGTTTCATCGCCCAGCCCGTGGACACCCGCAGCCGTCGCCACGGCGGGCGCGTGGAGCACCGCATCTACAGCGACGGCCTCTCGACCCTGAGCTTGTTCGTGGAACCGCTCGCGGAGGAGCGCCAGCGGCTGATCCCCGGCCTGCACCGCCTGGGCATCTCGCTGGCCGTGGTGCATCACCTGCGCCGCGCGCAGCAGCCGATGCAGGTGGTCGTGATGGGGGAACTGCCGCCCCAGGTGCTGATCCGAGTGGCGGAAAATCTCGCCTGGGACACCTCGGGCTCGGCCGAGTAATGGAACCGCTGGAGCCAGCGCGGGTCGAGAAGGGCAAGTTGTCGCCGCTGTCGCGGTGGCTGACGTGAACCTTTTTCGTGGGACACGGTTATCAACTCGACGCCGGTGAGACGTACTGGCGTGACCTATTGGATACCTTGACGCAGGAGCTTTTCATGAGGCCAACAACGCGATACCTCTCTTTGTGGGTTCTGCTGGCTGCCCTGCTGCTGGGCTGGCAGTCGGCCACGGCGCAGGAATTGCCGGACTTCACCGAGCTGGTGGATGAAGTTTCCCCGGCGGTGGTGAACATCTCCACCTCGCGCACCATCGAACGCCGTGACCCTTTCCAGGGTTTCGGGGGGCAGGAGATCCCCGAGATCTTCCGCCACTTCTTCGGTGAACGCTTCCCCATGCCGCCCGGAGGCGGCGGCGGGGGCCGCAGCGAGGAGCGTCAGTCGCTCGGCTCGGGCTTCATCATCAGCGAAGACGGCTACATCATGACCAACGCCCACGTGGTGCAGGAGGCCGACGAGATTCTCGTGCGCCTCAGTGATCGCCGCGAGCTCGAGGCGGAACTGGTGGGGGCCGACGAGCGCACCGACGTGGCGCTGCTCAAGGTCGACAGCAGTGGCCTGCCCACCGTACGCACCGGCGACTCCGACGGACTCCAGGTCGGGCAGTGGGTGGCCGCCATCGGTTCGCCCTTCGGCTTCGAGCATTCGGTCACCGCTGGCATCATCAGTGCCATCAACCGCACGCTGCCCCGCGACGCCTACGTGCCCTTCATCCAGACCGACGTGGCCATCAACCCGGGCAATTCCGGCGGGCCGCTGTTCAACCTGGATGGCGAGGTGGTCGGCATCAACTCGCAGATCTTCACCCGCAGCGGCGGCTTCATGGGGCTCTCCTTCGCGATTCCCATCAACGTGGCCATGGACGTGGCCGACCAGCTGCGCGACGAGGGGCGCGTTCAGCGCGGCTGGCTCGGGGTGATGATCCAGCCGGTGTCTCGCGACCTGGCCGAGTCCTTCGGCATGGACAGCCCTCAGGGCGCCCTGATCGCCGATCTCGACCCGGAAGGTCCGGCGGCCCGTGGCGGCCTGCAGGCCGGCGATATCATCCTCGAGGTGAATGGCCAGGAGGTCGACCGCTCCAGCACCCTGCCGCGGCTGATCGGGCGCATCAACCCCGGCGAGGAAGCGGAGCTGACCATCCTGCGCGACGGCCGGGAGCGCACCGAGACGATCACCATCGGCGACTGGCCCGAGACCGAACAGGCGTCCGCTGGCGGCAGTCCCAGCGAGCCCAGCGCCCAGGCGCGCCTGGGCATCGCCGTCGAAGGGCTGGACGATGCCGAGCGCGAGCAGCTGGGCATCGAGGGCGGCGTGATGGTCAGTGACGTCGACCCGCGCGGTGCGGCTGCCGCGGCGGGCATCCGGCCGGGGGACGTCATCGTCAGCCTCGACCATCGCCTGGTGGAAAGCCCCTCCCAGCTGGCCGAACTGGTCGGCTCGCTGCCCTCGGACCGGGCCGTGCCCGTGCGCCTCTACCGCGACGGCCGCTCGCTCTTCGTCGCTCTGCGCCTCGCCGAGGAGTAGCCGATCGGGCCCTGGCTGCCCGGTGCCAATGACGCCTCGCCGCCCAGCGGCGAGGCGTCGCTGTTGTGGGGCCTTGGACGAGGCGCGCTGTCCAACCCCGTGCCATGCCGGTACAATGCGCGCATCTCTCTCGACGCGCCTGGCGGGGTGGCAAGCAAGCCCGCAAGGCGGCGCGTACACGACCCAGGTTCTATCGCATGGCAACCACAGAAGAGCGCAAAGTCATCAAGGGAATACGGAACTTCTCGATCATCGCCCACATCGACCACGGCAAGTCCACCCTGGCCGACCGCCTGATTCAGACCTGCGGTGGCCTGACCGAACGCGAGCTCAAGGAGCAGGTGCTCGATTCGATGGATCTCGAGCGCGAGCGGGGCATTACCATCAAGGCGCAGTCGGTCACGCTGGACTACCACGCCCAGGACGGCAACACCTACCAGCTCAACTTCATCGACACCCCCGGTCACGTGGACTTCTCCTACGAGGTCTCGCGCTCGCTCTACGCCTGCGAAGGGGCGCTGCTGGTCGTGGATGCGGGGCAGGGCGTCGAGGCGCAGTCGGTGGCCAACTGCTACACGGCGATCGAACAGGGTCTCGAGGTGCTGCCGGTACTCAACAAGATCGACCTGCCGCAGGCCGACCCCGACAAGGTTTCGCACGAAATCGAAGAGATCATTGGCCTCGACGCCACCGATGCCTGCCAGGTTTCCGCCAAGAATGGCATCGGCATCGAGGCGCTGCTCGAGCGCCTGGTACGCGACATTCCGCCGCCCAAGGGCGACACCCAGGCCCCGCTGCAGGCGCTGATCATCGACTCCTGGTTCGACAACTACCTGGGCGTGGTGTCGCTGGTTCGGCTTTTCGACGGCACCCTGAAGAAGGGCGACAAGATCCGCATCAAGTCCACCGGTCGCGACTGGCAGGCCAACGAGGTGGGCATCTTCACGCCGCTGCGCAAGGAAACCGGTGTCCTGCGCGCCGGTGAGGTGGGCTTCATCGTCGCGGGCATCAAGGACATCCACGGGGCTCCAGTGGGCGACACCATCACCCACGCCAAGACGCCCGACGTGCCGCGCCTGCCCGGTTTCCAGAAGGTCAAGCCTCAGGTCTACGCCGGCATGTTCCCGGTCAGCGCCGACGACTATGAGGACTTCCGCGACGCCCTGGAGAAGCTGGCGCTCAACGACGCTTCCCTGGAGTACGAGCCCGAGAACTCCGACGCCCTGGGTTTCGGCTTCCGGGTGGGCTTTCTCGGCACCCTGCACATGGAGATCATCCAGGAGCGCCTCGAGCGCGAGTATGACCTGGACCTGCTCACCACCGCGCCCACCGTGGTCTACGAGCTGGCGATGAAGAACGGCGAGGTTCTCTACGTCGCCAACCCCTCCAAGCTGCCCGACATGGCCGATGTGGAGGAGATGCGCGAGCCCATCGTGCGCGCCAGCATCCTGGTGCCCCAGGACTTCGTCGGCAACGTCATCACCGAGTGCGAAGGCCGGCGCGGGACCCAGCTCGACATGCAGTTCCTCGGCAGCCAGATCCAGCTCACTTACGAGCTGCCCATGTCTGAGGTGGTGATGGACTTCTTCGATCGCCTCAAGTCGATCTCCAAGGGCTATGCGTCCCTGGAGTACAACTTCGAGCGTTTCGAGGCGGCGAGGCTGGTACGCCTCGACGTGCTGATCAACGGCGACCGCGTCGATGCCCTGGCGGTGATCATCCACCGCGATCACGCCCATTCCCGCGGCCGCCTGCTGGTCGACAAGATGAAAGAGCTGATCCCCCGCCAGATGTTCGATGTGGCCATTCAGGCGGCCATCGGCGGCCAGGTAGTGGCCCGCTCCACGGTCAAGGCGCTGCGCAAGAACGTCACCGCCAAGTGCTACGGCGGCGACGTGACGCGCAAGAAGAAGCTGCTCGAGAAGCAGAAGGCGGGCAAGAAGCGCATGAAACAGGTGGGCCGGGTGGAGATTCCCCAGGACGCCTTCCTCGCCGTGCTCAAGGTCAACGACTAGGAACCGACGCAACATGGATTTTTCTCTTCTGCTGGTGATCGCGGTAGCGCTCACCGGAGTGATCTGGGGGCTTGACCTGATGTGGTGGCGTCCGGCACGGCGCCGCCGGCTGGCCACCGTCGAGGCCGGTACCACCGAGGGGCTGAGCGAGGCGGCCCGCCACAAGGCGGTCAAGGAGCCCTGGCCGGTCGACTACGCCCGCTCCTTCTTCCCGGTGCTGTTGGTGGTGCTGCTGCTGAGAAGCTTTTTGGTCGAGCCGTTCCAGATCCCTTCCGGCTCGATGCGCCCGACGCTGGAGGTGGGCGACTTCATCCTGGTCAACAAGTTCGCCTACGGGCTGCGCCTGCCGGTCACCAACACGCAATTCGTCGAGCTGGGCGAGCCCGAGCGCGGCGATGTCATGGTGTTCCGCTTTCCCAACGAGCCGGCGGTGAACTTCATCAAGCGTGTGGTGGGCCTGCCCGGCGACCGGCTGCGCTACGAGGACAAGCAGCTCTATATCAACGGCGAGCCGGTGCCCAAGCAACTGCTCGATCCCGCGCCGCCGGGCGAGCCCGACGAGTGGCTGCTGGAGGAGCAACTGGGCGAGCTCAGCCACCGAATCTACAATAATCCCCGGGATCCGGGGCCGCGGGTGCGCGAGGTGGTGGTGCCGGAAGGCCACTACTTCACCATGGGCGATAATCGCGACCACTCCAACGACAGTCGCTACTGGGGCTTCGTGCCGGAGGAGAACATCGTGGGGCGCGCCTTCGCCGTGTGGATGCACTGGGATGGCGGCCTGCCCAGCTTCACCAGCGTGCGACGCATCCATTGACATCGGCCGTGAACGTGGCCGGGGCGGAGCTGATGCTCCGCCGTATCAACCGCAGACTAGCAGGAGCCTCGTGAGCCATTCTCTTATCGCCTTCAGCCGACGGATCGGCCATGACTTCAGCGACATCTCGCTGCTGGAGCTGGCCCTGACCCATCGCAGCTTCGGCGGACAGAACAACGAACGTCTCGAGTTTCTCGGTGACTCCATCGTCAACTTCGTCATTGCCGAGGCGCTCTACCAGCGCTTTCCCCAGGCTCGGGAGGGGCAGCTGTCGCGCCTGCGCGCGCGCCTGGTGCGCGGCCAGACACTGGCCGAGCTGGCCCGGGAAATGGCCTTCGGCGAGTGTCTGCGGCTGGGGTCGGGCGAGATGAAAAGCGGCGGCCACCGTCGCGACTCCATCCTCGCCGATGCCGTCGAGGGGGTGATCGGTGCCATCTACCTGGATGCCGGCATGGACACCGCCCGGTCGCGGGTGTTGGCCTGGTACGCCGAGCGCCTGGAAGCGATCGACCTGCAGGATACCCAGAAGGACCCCAAGACCCGCCTGCAGGAGTTCCTGCAGTCGCGCCAGGCGTCTCTGCCGCGCTACGAGGTGGTGTCCGTCGAGGGCGAGGCCCACGACCAGACCTTCACCGTCGAGTGCCACGTGGAGCTGCTCGAGGCCTGCACCCTGGGGACCGGCTCCAGTCGCCGCCACGCCGAGCAGCAAGCCGCCGACAAGGCGCTGGTCCGGCTCGACCCGCGCGGAGGGCTGCGCACATGAGCGAGACTTGCGGCTTCGTGGCCATCGTCGGGCGCCCCAACGTGGGCAAGTCCACCCTGATGAATCGCCTCCTCGGCCAGAAGGTGTCGATCACCTCGCGCCGGCCCCAGACCACCCGCCATCAGGTGATGGGCATCAAGACCGAGGGCGAGGCGCAGTTCATCTACGTCGACACGCCCGGCATCCACATCCTGGCCAAGGATCGCAACAAGGCGATCAACCGCTTCATGAACCAGGCAGCCACCCAGGCGCTGCGCGACGTCGACTGCGTGGTCTTCATCATCGACCGCACCCGCTGGAGCGACGAGGACCAGGTGGTGCTCGAGCGCCTCGAGCACGTCACGGCGCCGGTGATCCTGGCCGTCAACAAGGTCGACCGCCTCCAGGACAAGCGCGCCCTGCTGCCGTGGCTCGAGAGCGTGGGCGCGCGGCGTGACTTCGCCGCCATCGTGCCGATCTCCGCCAAGCACGGCACCAACCTCCCCGAGCTCGAGACGGAGGTGGCCAAGCACCTGCCGGAGAGCCCGCACTACTTCCCCGACGACCAGATCACCGACAAGAGCCAGCGCTTCCTGGCCGCGGAGCTGGTTCGCGAGAAGATCATGCGTCAGCTCGGCGACGAGCTGCCCTACCAGATGACGGTGGAGATCGAGGAGTTCCGCGACGAAGGCCGGGTGGTGCACATCAGCGCCCTCGTCCTGGTGGAGCGTGCCGGTCAGAAGAAGATCCTGATCGGCGAGAACGGCGAGCGCATCAAGGCCATCGGCCGCGACGCGCGACTCGAGATGGAGCGTCTGCTCGGCGCCAAAGTGATGCTCAACCTGTGGGTCAAGGTGAAGCGCGGCTGGTCGGACAATGAAAGGGCCTTGAAGAGCCTGGGCTACGACTTGGAATGAGCCAAACCTGCCTGCGCTCGCCCATACTGCGTTAAAAACCGTCTCGATATGCTCATTTACAGATTCGTAAACTCCGCTATCTCGACGTTTTTTGCCTTGTCTGGCCTTCGCTCGACGAGGTTTGAACGCATTCCAGGCTCCGCATAATGCAGCCGCAGCCCGCCTTCCTGCTGCACAAGCGCCCCTACCGCGAGACCAGTGCGCTGGTCGACCTGCTCACCCTCGAGCACGGGCGGGTGCGGGCGGTGGCCCAGGGCGTGCAGCGCCCTGGCTCTCGCTCCCGCGGGCGGCTGCAACCCTTCTCGCCGTTGCACGTCACCTGGGTGGGCGAGGGCGAACTCAAGCGCCTGCGGCTGATGGAGAGCGGTGGGGCAGCGGCGATGCTCGCCGGCGAAGGCTTGCTATGCGGGCTCTACGCCAACGAACTGCTGACCCGCACGCTGCCGCTGGAGCTGCCGGTGGCCGAGGTGTTCGCCCACTACACGGCACTGCTCGAGGCGCTGCCGCGGCCCGAGGCCCGGGCGCCGGGGCTGCGGCGCCTGGAGGTGGCGCTGCTCGAGGCGCTGGATGCCGCCCCGCGCTTCACCGACCCGCAGGGTGGCGAGCTCGACCCCCAGCGCCGCTACCGTTTCGATGCCGCGTCCCGCGCCTTCGTCGTGGCCGATCCGGGCCTCGACGGGCGCACCCTTCGCCTGCTGGCCAGCGGCGGCTGGGATGAGCCGGGCCTGGCCGGCGCGGCCAAGGCGGTGACCCGGGCGGCGCTGGCGCCGCTGCTCGGTGCCCGGCCGCTGCGCTCCCGGGAGCTGATGCGCCAGCTTGTCGAGCGGCGTCGTTCACCGTCACACTGACCTTTTCCCATCGTGCTGCTGGAGAGTCCCATGCACCCCCCGCGCCTACTGCTCGGCGTCAACATCGACCACGTTGCCACGCTGCGCCAGGCCCGCGGCACCCGCTATCCCGACCCGGTCCAGGCCGCGCTGCTGGCCGAGGAGGCCGGTGCCGACGGCATTACCATCCACCTGCGCGAGGACCGCCGGCATATCCAGGAGCGCGACGTGCGCCTGCTGGCCGAGACGCTCAATACCCGCATGAACCTGGAGATGGCGGTCACCGACGAGATGATCGCGCTGGCCGAGCAGGTGCGCCCAGCCCATGTCTGCCTGGTGCCGGAGAAACGCGAAGAGCTGACCACCGAGGGGGGGCTCGACGTGGCCGGCAGCCTCGGCGCCGTGGCCGACGCCTGCCGGCGGCTGGCCGCCGCGGGCTGCGAGGTGTCGCTGTTCATCGACCCCGATCTGACCCAGATCGAGGCAGCGGTGAAGGCGGGCGCGCCGGTGATCGAGCTGCACACCGGTGCCTATGCCGAGGCGACAGGCGAGACCGCACGTCGCGAATACGCGCGGCTGTGCCGGGCCGCCGAGCAGGCGCTGGAGCTCGGGCTCACCGTCAACGCCGGCCACGGGCTGCACTACCATAACGTCGAGGCGATCGCCGCCATCCCCGGCATCAACGAGCTCAATATCGGCCATGCCATCGTGGCGCGTGCGCTGTTCGTGGGCCTCAAGGAAGCGGTGGCGGAGATGAAGCGGCTCATCATCGCCGGCCAGGAGGCGGGGCTGGTGGCCGCCATCGAGGCCCATGATCACGACCATGACCACGACGACCACGACCACTGAGCCATGATCATCGGCATCGGCACCGACATCGCGCGAGTGGCGCGTTTCCAGGCGGGCATGGTGCGTCATGGGCCACGCTTCGCCCGGCGCTTGCTCAGCGAAGCCGAGTTCGACCGCTTCAACGGCCATTCCCAGCCCGCCAGCTACCTGGCCAAGCGATTCGCCGCCAAGGAGGCCTTCGTCAAGGCCCTGGGCACCGGGCTGCGTCGGGGCATGCGCTGGAGCGAGATCGCGGTGGTCAACGACGCCCTCGGCCGGCCGTCACTGGTGCTGTCTGGCAAGGCTCACGAGGTGGCCAAGGCCGCCGGCGTCAAGGCGCTTCACCTGTCGCTCTCCGACGAGGCCGAGCTGGCCCTGGCCATGGTGGTGCTCGAGGGCTGAGCGGGGCTTGAGGGCTGTGTGGCGTGCCAGCCGCGCAGGCGGGCCATGGCATCGAACAGCTCCGTCATCAGGGCATCGACCGCGGCCAGTCCCCGGGATTGCAGGCGCGTCTCCAAGGTCTCGGCGATCAGCGCCAGCTCCGGGGCGCCGCAGTAGCGGCAGGCGCCGTTGAGGGCATGCACGGCATCGAGCAGAGCCTCCTCGTTGCCAGCGGCCAGGGCGTCGCGCATGGCTGCTTCGCTGGCCGGCAGGGAGCGGGCCAGCTCGTCGAGCAGCTCCCGGGCCAGGGCTTCGCTGCCGTTGGCCAGGCGGGTACCGAGTGTGAGGTCCACCACCTCCAGCCCCTCGCCGGCAGCGCCCTCGTCGGCAGCGACCTCGTCGGGCGAGTCGGGCAGGGGCAGGGCGGCTGCCTGGCTGGGGGGCAGCGTTGTCAGGTGGTGGCGCAGCAGCGCCTCCAACTGGTGGCTCTCCACCGGCTTGACGAGCACGTCCTGCAGGCCCGCCTCGCGCAGCCGCTGGCGATCCGGCGCCAGGGCGTGGGCCGTCACCGCGATCACCGGGCAGCGAGTCCAGGTGCCGCCCAGACGGCGCAGGGCCTGGGTCGTCTCGACCCCGTCCAGTCCCGGCATGCGGATGTCCATCAGCACCAGGTCAAAGTATTCGCCCTCCGCCAGGGCCAGTGCTTCCTCGCCGCTCGCCGCTTCTTCGACGGCGAGCCCCGGGCGGGTCAGCAGTTCGCGCAGCAGACGGCGGTTGCTGGCGTTGTCGTCCACCACCAGCAGACGCAGGGAGTGCCGCTCGGGCGGCGCTGTGAGGCCTTGTCGCGCCAGGCGGTGCAGGGCATCGGCGAGCTGGTGGCGGGCCAGCGGCTTGCACAGCATCTCGCTGCCTTCGGGCAGGGTCAGGTGGGGGAGTTCCAGGGGGCTGGCATTGACCAGCAGCAGCGTGGGGGCCTGGCACTCGGCCAGCTTGGCCTGCCAGTTGCAGCGAGCCGCCGACGTCAGCGGTGCCGGCAGGGTGGCCACGACCAGGGCCGGCGGTGGATCGGCCTCGCCGAGGCTGGCCACCTCGACGACCCGCGCGCCCCAGTGGCGCAGCAGGTGGGCCAGGGCGAAGCGGGTCGACGCATGGGGCTCGTAGAGGGCGACGCGCTCGCCGTGGAACAGCGGCTCCGACAATGACTCGGCCCTGGCGAGGCTTTCCAGCGGCAGGGTGAAGAAGAAGACGCTGCCCTGGCCCGGCTCGCTCTCCACGCGGATCTCGCCGCCCATCTGCTCCACCAGCTGGCGACTGATGGCCAGGCCCAGGCCGGAGCCGCCGTAGCGTCGCGTATGCCCCGGGGTGGCCTGGCGAAAGGCCTGGAAAAGCTCGCGCTGCTGCTCGGGGGTGAGGCCGATGCCGGTGTCGCTGACCCGGCAATGCAGCATGATCTGGCCGCTGGGTGACGGGTCATCGACCATCACCCGCACGATCACTTCGCCGCGTTCGGTAAACTTCAGGGCGTTGTGCACCAAGTTGGTGAGCACCTGGCGGATGCGCAGGGGGTCGCCGCGCAGCGGGGAGGGCACGTCGTCGTAGACCAGCCCGAGCAGCTCGAGATGCTTCTGGTGCGCGAGCGGCGCCTGCAGGCCCAGCACCTCGTCGACCAGCGTCACCATGTCGAACTCGGTGCGTTCCAGTTCCAGGCGTCCCGATTCGAGGCGCGAGAAGTCCAGCACGTCGTTGACCAGGGCGAGCAGGT
Source organism: Halomonas sp. NO4 (assembly GCF_010994375.1). Classification (GTDB taxonomy): domain Bacteria; phylum Pseudomonadota; class Gammaproteobacteria; order Pseudomonadales; family Halomonadaceae; genus Halomonas. The sequence continues at coordinate 25,994 of NZ_WHMA01000023.1, read as the reverse complement.
TGTCACAGGCCAGCTGCACCTGGTCGAGCCACTCGCGCTGACGCGGCTCCAGCCGCGAGCGACCCAGCAGGCGACAGAAGCCGACGATGCCGTTGAGCGGGGTGCGGATTTCGTGGCTCATGCTGGCGAGGAATTCCGACTTGACGCGGCTCGCCTCCAAGGCGCGACGGTGGGCCAGGTCGAGCTCGATGTTCTTGACCTCGATGGTCTCCATCGATTCCTGCAGCTCGGCGGTGGTCTGCTGGATCTGGCGCTGCATGTTGTCGCGGGACTGCTCCAGGGTGTCGCTCAGGGCGTTGATGCGACGAGCGAGGCGGTTGAGTTCCGGCGACCCCTGGGTCGCGTCTAGCGGAGCGGGGCGACTCCCCTTGGCGAGGAGGTGCAGTGCCTCGGCGGCATCGTTCAGGCGAGCGTCCAGGCGGCGGCCCAGGCTGGTGCCGAGCACGAAGAGCAGTAGGCCGAGCACCAGCAGGCCCAGGCCGGTGCTCGTCAGGTGGCGGTAGAAAGCGAGCGTCAGGTGGCGGGTGTCGATGCCGAGCGCCAGCCACCCCGCGCGGGGGGCACCATCCCGACCGTCGTCGGCGCGCAGGGGCAGGACGAGTCGCCAGACATCGCCGCCGGTGTCCAGGTGGCGCTCGGCGTTCGCCGGGACAGTGAACGTGCTGTTGCGGGAACCCAGTTCGAGCAGCGGCTCCCCTGAAGGATCGTGGACCCTGACGTGGCGCACGTCGTCGAGGGCCAGCAGGCGATGCCCCAGCGTTTCCAGGCGTGACGAATCGGCCGCGGTCAGCGCCTCGGCCAGCTGCGGGGCCTGCAGCTCGGCCGCCGTGACCAGACGCTTCTGCAGGGCCGCCTTGCGCCACTGGGTGTCCTGGTGGAGAGCGATGACGGCCACCAGGGCCAGCACCGCTAGCGGCAGGCAGACAATCCACAGGGCGAGGCGGTTGCCGAGCGACATTGCAGCTTCCTTGGTCGGGACAGGGGGTGGCGCCTCCAGTATGCCACAGCTCGGTGGCTGGCCTGTCCAGTGGATGGCCCCCCGGATATAATGTTGCAATGCCCTTTTCCTAAGGACGGTTTCATGCCTTTTCCCACCATCGAGACAGTCATCGGCCACACGCCCCTGGTACGCCTCAAGCGACTCACGGCGGGGCGCAACAATACCCTGCTCGCCAAGCTCGAGGGCAACAACCCGGCCGGCTCGGTGAAGGATCGTCCGGCCCTCTCCATGCTCGAACAGGCCGAGGCGCGCGGCGAGATCGCCCCTGGTGACACCCTGGTCGAGGCAACCTCCGGCAATACCGGCATCGCGCTCGCCATGGCTGCCGCCATCAAGGGCTATCGCATGGTGCTGATCATGCCCGAGAGCGCCTCCAGCGAGCGCAAGCAGGCCATGGCTGCCTACGGCGCCCAGCTGATCACGGTCAGCAAGGAGGGCGGCATGGAGGAGGCCCGCGACCTCGCCGAGACACTGATCGCGCGTGGCGACGGCAAGCGCCTCGACCAGTTCGCCAACCCGGACAATCCCCTCTCCCACTATCAGGGCACCGGCCCGGAGATCTGGGAGCAGACCGAGGGACGCGTCACCCATTTCGTCAGCTCCATGGGCACCACCGGCACCATCATGGGGGTGTCGCGCTACCTCAAGGAGCGCAACCCCGCGGTCGAGATTGTCGGCCTGCAGCCCGAGGATGGCGCCAGCATTGCCGGCATCCGCCGCTGGCCCGAGGCCTACCTGCCGCGCATCTTCGACAGCCGCCGCGTCGACCGGGTACTGGACATCGGCCAGCACGAGGCCGAGGAGAACATGCGCCGCCTGGCTCGCGAGGAGGGCATCCTGGCTGGCGTCTCCTCCGGCGGTGCCCTCGCCGGTGCGCTGCGCGTCGCCGAGCAGGTCGAGGACGCGGTGATCGTGTTCATCGTCTGCGACCGCGGCGATCGTTACCTCTCCACCGGCCTGTTCGCCCCGGAGGCCTGAGGTGGCCATGCTCGGCAAACGCCGCCCCACGCGGCGGCGCAGTGGCGTCTCGGGGCTGCAGCGCCAGGCCGCGTCGGCGACGACACCCCCGGCGGCCGGCGCGCAAGACGCCGCGGTGAGAATCGAACGCCTCGCCCACGACGGGCGCGGGGTGGCCCATGCCCCGGATGGCAAGGCACTGTTCGTTGAGGGCGCGCTGCCCGGCGAACGGGTGACGGTCGCCGTGCATCGCGCGCGCAAGCGCTATGACGAAGCGCACGTCCGCACGCTGGTCGAGGCCTCGCCCCGGCGTGTCACGCCGCCCTGTCCCCACTACGCCCAGTGCGGTGGCTGCGACCTGCAGCACCTGTCGCTCGACGGGCAGCGTGCGCATAAGTCGGCGGTGCTGGTCGACCTGCTGGCGCGCGAGGGCGTGGCCCTCGCGGAGCCGCCCGAGCTCCTGGCCGAGCCCGATACCGCCTATCGGCGGCGCGCCCGGCTGGGTGTCAAGGTGGACAGCGAAGGCCGGGTGCACCTGGGCTTTCGCGAGCGCCACGCCAGCCACCTGGTGGATATCACCACCTGCCGCGTGCTGGTGCCGCGGCTCGAGGCGCTGCTTGGCCCCCTGCGCGAGCTACTCGAAGCGCTAGCAGCGCCGCGCCAGGTAGGCCATGTGGAGCTGATCGACAGCGACGGCGGCACGGCCGTCGTGGTGCGTCAGCTGCGCGAGAACGCGGCGGACCGCCGGTGCTGGCAGGCGTTCGGTGCAGCCCAGGGCGTGGCGGTGGGCCGCTGGCTGGGCCGTGACGGCCCGGCATTCGCCTGGCTCGGCGATGCCCCTGACCTCCACTACGCGCTGCCCGGGGCGGGCCCCGACGACAGTCTGCGTCTGGGCTTCGCCCCGGGGGACTTCGTGCAGGTCAATGCGGCGGTCAACCGCCGCCTGGTGGCCACGGCGCGCGCCTGGCTGGCGCCGCTCGCCGGGGAGCGCCTGCTCGACCTCTACGCCGGTATCGGCAACTTCAGCCTGCCGCTGGCCGCCGACGGAGCTCGGGTAGCCGCCGCCGAGGGACACCTGGCCATGGTGCAGCGCCTGATCGACAATGCCCAACACAACGCCCTGACGGTGACCGCCGAGCAGGCCGATCTGAGCGAGGCCGGCGCCGTGGCGGCGCTGCTGGCCACGCAGGCACCGGACGCCGTGCTGCTCGATCCGCCGCGCGACGGCGCCGAGGCCGTCTGCCGGGCGCTGTGTGCCCATCCGGTGCCGCGCGTGCTCTATATCGCCTGCGACCCGGCCACGCTGGCTCGCGATGCGGCACGCCTCGTGCATGGAGGGTACTGTCTCCGGCGTGTCGCGGTGGCCGACATGTTCGTGCACACCTCGCACCTGGAATCCGTGCTGCTGTTCGAGCACCCCGAGCGGCAGCCGTCAGCGCAAGGAGCTTGACGATATGGTGAAAGTGCGCGATGACCAGCCGCTCACCGCAAGCGGCGAAGTCGACATCGACCACTGGCTCGCCCGGCTGGAAGAGGACGTCAAGCTGCGCGACCGAGAGGAGCTCCGTGAGGCCTGCGAACTGGCCCAGCGTCTCGCCCGCGCTGCCGAGCGACCCCACAAGCCTTGGCTGCCGGCCGAGACCAGCTATCGCATGGGCCTGGAGATGGCCGACATCCTCGGCGAGCTCAAGCTCGACCAGACGGTGCTGGAGGCCGCGGTACTCTACCGGGCGGTGCGTGAGGGTCTGCTGTCGCTCGAGGCAGTGACCAAGCGCTTCGGCAGCGAGGTGGCCAAGCTGATCGATGGCGTGCTGCAGATGGCCGCCATCAGTAACGCCCAGACGCCGACCCAGGGCCTGGTGCAGCACGACCAGCAGGACAACCTGCGCAAGATGCTGGTCAACATGATCGACGACGTGCGCGTGGCGCTGATCAAGATCGCCGAGCGCACCTGCGCCTTGCGCCAGGTCAAGGACGCCCCGCGCGAGAAGCAGCAGCACGTCGCCCGCGAGGTGTTCGACATCTACGCGCCCCTTGCTCACCGTCTGGGGATCGGCCAGATCAAGTGGGAGCTCGAGGATCTCTCCTTCCGCTACCTCCACGAGGAGGAGTACAAGACCATCGCCCGGCAGTTGGCCGAGAAGCGCGTCGACCGCGACCGCTACATCCACGACGTGGTCGAGACCCTGCGGGGAATGCTCGGAGCCCAGGGGATTCCGCGCTACGACGTCAACGGTCGCGCCAAGCACATCTACTCGATCTGGCGCAAGATGAAGCGCAAGCGCATCGATTTCTCCCAGGTCAACGACGTGCGCGCGGTGCGCATCCTGGTGCCCGAGGTAGCCGACTGCTACACCGTGCTGGGGCTGGTGCATTCGCGCTGGCACCACGTGCCCAACGAGTTCGACGACTACATCGCCAATCCCAAGAAGAACGGCTATCAGTCGCTGCATACCGCGGTGCTCGGCCCCGAGAACAAGGTGCTGGAGATCCAGATCCGCACCTTCGCCATGCACGAGGAGGCCGAGCTCGGCGTCTGCGCCCACTGGCGCTACAAGGGTCACGACACCAAGGCCAAGAGCACCAGCTACGAGGAGAAGATCGCCTGGCTGCGCCAGGTGCTCGAGTGGCAGGAAGAGGTTGGCGACCTGGGCGACCTGCGCGAGGGGCTCTCCAGCGACGTGGCGCCGGACCGCATCTACGTCTTCACCCCGGATGGCCACGTCATCGACATGCCGCGCGTCGCCACGCCCATCGACTTTGCTTACCGCGTGCACACCGAGGTGGGCCACCGTTGCCGCGGCGCCAAGGTCAACGGGCGCATCGTGCCGCTCACCTACCGGCTCAAGACCGGTCAACAGGTGGAGATCCTCACCGCCACCAAAGGCGGGCCGAGCCGCGACTGGCTCAATCCCAACCTCGGCTATGTGCGCACGTCGCGGGCGCGCGCCAAGATCCAGGCCTGGTTCAAGCACCAGGCGCGCAGCCAGAACCTCGAGGAGGGCAAGGCGCTCTTCGAGCGCGAGATGAAGCGCCTGGATATCGAGGGCATGGACCTCGAAACCCTGGCCCACAAGGTGAACTACACCACCGCGGACGACATGTACGCGGCGCTCGGCGCCGGCGACCTGCGCGTCGGTCAGGTGCTGCACCAGGCCCAGCAGCTGTTCGGCGAGAGCGATGACCAGGAACAGCTCGATCGCCTGTTGGCCAAGCCGCGCCGTGACACCGGCAAGGGCACGGCCAGCGACATTACCGTGCTCGGCGTGGGCAACCTCAAGACCAGCATGGCCAACTGCTGTCACCCGGTACCCGGCGACCCCATCGTCGGCTTCATCACCCAAGGACGCGGCGTCACCGTGCACCGCCAGGATTGCCCCAACATCCTGCAGCTGCGCGTCGATGAGCCGCAGCGGGTGATCGAGGTGGAGTGGGGCGAGCGCGCCCACACCCAGTACCCGGTGGACATCGAGATCCAGGCCTGGGACCGCTCCGGCCTGCTGCGCGACGTCACTGGCGTGCTCAGCCACGACCGCGTCAACGTGCTCTCGGTCAACACCCTGACCGACACCCGCGACGGCATCGCGCGGATGCGCATCACCGTGGAGGTCGACGGCCTGGAGACCCTGGGCAGGCTCTTCTCGCGCATCCAGCAGCTGTCCAATGTCATCGACGTCAAGCGTCTGCGCAGCGGTGCCAAGGGCAAGAAAGCGAAGAGGAAGAAGGCATGAGCGAGACACGCCACGACCTGCAGGACCTTCTGAACCTGATGGCGGTGCTGCGCGACGCCGAGCAGGGCTGCCCCTGGGACCTTAAGCAGGACTGGGACTCCATCGTGCCCCACACCCTGGAGGAGGCCTACGAGGTCGCCGACGCCATCGAGCGGCGCGCCTTCGACGAGCTGCCCGGCGAGCTCGGCGATCTGCTCTTCCAGGTGGTCTACTACAGTCAGTTCGGTCGTGAGGAGGGGCGTTTCGACTTCCATGATGTGGTACACGCCTTGACCGCCAAGATGCTGCGCCGCCACCCTCACGTCTTCCCCGATGGGACCCTGACCTCGCGGCGCCCGCCCGGGGTCAGCGCCGAGGCGATCGAGACCCGTCAGGTCCACTCGCGCTGGGAGGCGCTCAAGGCCGAGGAGCGCGCCGAGCGGGCCAGCGACACCACCGGCACCGCGGATACCGACGGCGCCCCGGCCTCGGTGCTGGACGATGTGCCGCGCGCCCTGCCCGCCCTCTCCAGGGCGGCCAAGCTCTCCAAGCGGGTGGCGCGGGTCGGCTTCGACTGGCCCGACGCCCGCGGCGTGATCGCCAAGATCCGCGAGGAGCTCGACGAGGTGGAGGAGGCGCTGGCCCACGGCGATCACGACCACGCCGCCGAGGAGGTGGGCGACCTGCTGTTCGCCGTGACCAATCTGGCGCGGACCCTCAAGGCCGACCCCGAACGCTGCCTGCGCGACACCAACGCCAAGTTCGAGCGCCGCTTCCGGCATGTCGAGACGGCCCTGGCCGCACGCGGCATCCGCCCCCAGGACGTCGATCTGGACACCCTGGAGGCGCACTGGCAGCACGCCAAGCAGCACGACACCCCCTCAGCTCCAGCCTTGCGAGGAAAACGGCCATGAGCAACGACCTGCACGAATCGCTGCGCGACAACGTGCGTGTCCTGGGCGACAGCCTGGGGCGTACCATTGCCGACGACCTGGGCGCGGGGTTCGTCGACCGTATCGAGACCATTCGCGGCCTGGCCAAGCAGGGGCGCCAGGGCGATGCCCAGAGCAGCCGCGAGCTGATCGACTACCTGCGCAAGCTGCCGGATCGCGACCTGCTGCCGGTGACCCGCGCCTTCAATCAGTTCCTCAACCTGGCCAACATCGCCGAGCAGCACTATCGCGCCCGCTTCCGCCGGGTGGAGGACTACAAGCCCGGCAGCCAGCCGGTACTCGGCGAGCTGCTCGAGCGCGCCCGCGGCGCCGGCCACTCGCCGCGCAAGCTGGTGGAGACGCTCGCCGCCATGCGCGTCGAGCTGGTGCTTACCGCCCACCCCACCGAGGTCATCCGTCGCACCCTGATCCAGAAGTACGACGCCATCGACGAGTGCCTGTCGATCATCGAATCCTCCGCGGACTACCCGGAGCGGGCCAGCCGCGCCCGCGGCCGCCTCGAGGAACTGATCAGTCAGGCGTGGCACACCGACGAGATTCGTCACGAGCGACCCACCCCGGTGGACGAGGCGAAGTGGGGCTTCGCTGTGATCGAGAACTCGCTGTGGCAGGCAGTGCCGGCCTTCCATCGCGACCTCGACAACCTGCTGCTGGAGACCGCCGGCGAGCGGCTGCCGCTGGATGCCTCGCCCCTGGTCTTCGCCTCCTGGATGGGCGGCGACCGTGACGGGAACCCCAACGTCACGTCCAAGGTCACCCGCGAGGTGCTGCTGCTGGGGCGCTGGATGGCGGCGGACCTCTACCTGCGCGACCTCGACCAGCTCAAGGCCGAGCTCTCCATGTGGAAGGCCAACACCGCGCTCAAGGCCGAGGTGGGCGACGTCGCCGAACCCTACCGCGAGCTGCTCAAGCGCCTGGCAAGCCGGGTCGAGGCGACCCGCGACTGGGCCAAGGCCCAGCTCGACGGCAAAAGCTTCGAGGGCGGGCCGATCATCGAGACCCGCGATCAGCTCTATTCACCGCTGCTCGCCTGCTACCGCTCGCTGTGCGACGTGGGCCTCGACACCATTGCCAATGGCGTGCTGCTCGACACCCTGCGCCGAGTGGCGGTGTTCGGGGTGAGTCTCACCAAGCTCGACATCCGCCAGGAGGCGAGCCGCCACGCCCAGGTGATGGAGGAGCTCACCGATGCCCTGGAGCTCGGCCATTACCGTGACTGGAGCGAGGAGCAGCGCCAGGCCTTCCTGCTCGCCGAGCTGGAGTCGCGCCGGCCGCTGATCCCGCGGCGCTGGGAGTGTTCGACCGAGACCCGCGAAGTGCTCGACACCTTCCGTGTCATCGCCGGCGAGCACTGCGAGGCGCTGGGGACCTACGTCATTTCCATGGCTGGCCAGCCGTCGGACGTGCTCACCGTGGCACTGCTGATGAAGGAGGTGGGCGGCGAGGTGTCGCTGCCCATCGCGCCGCTGTTCGAGACCCTCGACGACCTCAATCGCGCCCCCGACGTCATCGATCGCCTGCTCGCGCTGCCCGGCTACCGGTCGCTCGCCGGCGACAGCCAGGAGGTGATGATCGGCTATTCGGATTCGGCCAAGGATGCCGGCCAGCTGGCCGCCGCCTGGGCTCAGTACCGTGCCCAGGAGCGCCTGGTGGGGGTATGCCGTCAGCACGGTGTCAACCTGACCCTCTTCCACGGTCGTGGCGGGGCCGTGGGCCGCGGTGGCGGCCCGGCCCACGCGGCCATCCTCTCCCAGCCCCCCGGGTCGGTGAACGGCAGCCTGCGCGTCACCGAGCAGGGCGAGATGATCCGCTTCAAGTTCGGCCAGCCGGACATCGCCCTGCGCTCCATGGAGATCTACGCCTGCGCGGTGCTCGAGGCGACTCTGCTGCCGCCGCCCGCCCCCGAGCCGCACTGGCGCGAGGAGATGGATCGCTTGGCCGAGATCGCCCATCGCGCCTATGTGGGCGTGGTCCGCGAGAATCCGGATTTCGTGCCCTATTTTCGTGCGGTTACTCCGGAGGGGGCGCTGGGGCGTCTACCGTTGGGGTCGCGACCCACCAAGCGGCGTCAGGACGGCGGCGTGGAGACGCTGCGCGCCATTCCCTGGATCTTTGCCTGGACGCAGATCCGCCTGATGCTGCCCGCCTGGCTGGGCAGCGGCGAGGCCTTCGCCACGCGGGTGGGGGAGGAGGGCGGTCTCGAGGTGCTACGCGAGATGCGCGACCGCTGGCCCTTCTTCGGCACCTATCTGGACATGCTGGAGATGCTGTTGGCCAAGGCCGACGTGGGGATCGCCACCTACTACGAGCGGCGTCTGGTCGACGAACCGGCCCTCAAGGCGCTGGGCGAGTCGCTGCGCGAGCGATTCACGCGCCTGCAGGGGGTGGTGTTGGAGATCCTCGACGAGGGGGTGCTGCTGGAGCAGACGCCGCTGATCCGTCAAGCCATCGAGGTGCGCAACCCCTACATCGATCCGCTGCACGGACTGCAGGCGGAGTTGCTGCAGCGCAATCGCGACGCCGACGGCGCCATAAGCGGCGAGCTCACCCGGGCCCTGATGGTGACCATGGCGGGGATTGCTGCCGGTCTGCGCAACACCGGCTGATAAGTGACGGCGCTCGTAGACTGTTCTCGGCATGATGTGCCCCGCCAATGAAACGCCCCGGCATGCCGGGGCGTTTCGGGTTCGGGCGGTCGCTGCGGGTCAGGAGGGTTGCTTGACCGTGCGCAGGTAGGGCTTGAGGGTCGTGTAGCCTTCCGGGTACTTCTTCCGTGCTTCCTCGTCGCTCACCGAGGGCGGGATGATGACGTCCTCGCCGGGTTTCCAGTTCACCGGGGTGGCGACGGTGTGCTGGGCGGTCAGCTGCACGGAGTCGAGCAGACGCAGCACCTCGTTGAAGTCGCGCCCGCTGGTCATGGGGTAGATCAGCATCGCCTTGACCTTCTTGTCGGGGCCGATGACGAATACCGAGCGCACCGTGGCGTTGTCGGCCGGCGTACGGCCTTCGGCCGACCCCTCGAGCTCGGCGGGCAGCATGTCGTAGAGCTTGGCCACTTCCAACTGGTCGTCGCCGATCATCGGGAAGTTCGGGGCGGCCCCCTGGGTTTCCTCGATGTCCTTCGACCAGGCGGCATGGTTGTCCACCGGATCCACGGAGAGGCCGATGATCTTGGTGTTGCGCTTGTCGAACTCCGGCTTCAGCTTGGCCATGTAGCCCAGCTCGGTGGTGCACACCGGGGTGAAGTCCTTGGGGTGGGAAAACAGGATGCACCAGCTGTCGCCAACCCACTCGTGGAAATTCAGCGTGCCTTGGGTGGTCTGTGCCGTGAAGTCCGGTGCGGTATCACCGATTCGCAGACTCATCGTTGTAACCTCTCGTTCCAGGGGTGAAACATTGTCGCGGCGAAGCCGCCCCAATGGGGCTTCGCCTGCCAATAACTATAGTGCATGAAACCGGGGTAACTATAGACCCGGAGCGCAAGTGCATGAAACCGGGGTAACTATAGACCCGGAGCGCAGAGGGTTAGATCCGGAGCTAGGGCCGGTCAGCCCTTTCCCGGGCAGAATCCGTTGTCGCCGTCCGCAAGGGGAGGAGCGAGAACATCTGCGCCTGCGCCAATGCGCCTAGAAGGGGATATGCAGCGAGGCAGTAATCAGGTTGAGATGCTCCATGCTCGGCGCATCGATCTCCTCGAACTCCAGTCGTCCGGTGACTCGTGACAGGTCGAAATGGGCGCCGAAGCCCTGAATGCGCGAGGTCCCCGCGGTAGCCAGCCCTGAATCCTCGTGGCGCTCCAGCGTGTCGCCGTCCCACTCCGCAACACCGGTCTTGGCATACAGGCCGAGGCGCCCCAGGCGAACACCGGCTACCAGGCTGCCGCCGATGCTGGTGGTATTCATCAGCAGGTTCTCGCTGCCCAGCGTAAGCGGTACCTCATCGCTGGCGCGATAGGTGAGCTCCGCCCCCAGGTCGAACCGCGGCAGACGGTAGGGGGAGTAGCCTGCAGTGAGCCGAAACCCCGAGGTGTAGCCGTCGGGCGTCATCACATCGGCGCCCTGCACGACCACGCCGTTGTCGAGTTGCACGAGCCGCGCCATGTCTTCGCCAGCGTACACGGGGTCGTCGACGACCGGCGTCAGCCCAAGCGTCGTCTTTGCCTCGTCCGAGGCGAGGGCCAGCGGTGACAGCATGGCGAGCATCACCGCCATGGCGGCGGCGGAAGCACTCGGTTTCATATCCCTGACCTCAAGCAGGCGGATCATCGCTGCCACCGCCTGCCTGTCACGTTCTCGTCATTATCTCATGCAGCGTAGCAAGGCCTGGGGAAGCTCGCCAGGGATGCGTGGCGCCGGGTCAATCGCATCGCCTGAGCTGGGCATCGAGCGCGGCCAGCTGCGGGGCCGCCAGTCCGTGGCGCTGCGCTGCCGCGAGCAGCGGGCCGAGGATGGCCTCGCGTTCGGTGGGGCGCCCGGCCAGCACGTCCTGCAGCATGGAGGCGCGGTTGTTGGCGGTGCCGGCCACCACGCGCCAGATCAGGGCTTGCCAGCCCGCCCGGCCCCGGCCTTCCGGCGGGGCAATGCCTTCGGCGGCGAGGATCGTGGCCACCTCCGCGATGGCCCCTTCCACCATGGGGTGGAAGGGGCGGTCGCGCAGCTGGCCGTTGCGGATGCGAAAGCGCGCCACCAGGGGGTTGATGGCGGCATTGACGGCAAGCTTCTGCCACAGCCGGGTGTGGATGTCGTCCACGGCCCGGGTCGCCAGGCCGGTGCAGCTCAGCGTTTGCGCCAAATCGGCGGCCTCGTCGGCATGGCCGCCGTCGAGGGAGCCGAGATAGGTCTCGCCGTGCCCGGCGTGGACCACCCGGGCATCGCCTTCCAGGTAGGCGCCCTCAGTGGTGGTGGCGCACAGCACGGGGCCCGGGTGGTGGGCGCTGAGGCTGGGCTGCACGCCATAGCCGTTCTGCCACAGCACCAGGCGAGTGGTGGTGCCCAGGCGTGGGGCAATGGCGGCATAGGCGGCTTCGGCGGCATAGGCTTTGGTGGTCAGGTGCACCACGCCGGGAGTGGCCTCGGGGAGGGCGTCGAGACAAGCGGTTGCCAGCGGGTGCGTCACGCGGTCGCCCTCTGGCGTGACCAGGGTCTGGCGGGCGGGCAGGGAGCGGCGGCCGACGAGCGTCACGGCGGCCCTGGTTGCCAGGCGCAGGCCGATCAGTCGCCCCAGGGCGCCGGGGCCGACAATCCAGTGGCTGGCACTCCAGTGGCTGGCATCCCAGTGGCTGGCCTCGGTCATGACGCCCCCTTCCGTCGCCGGGTGCGGCGTTGCTTGCCCTTGCCGGTGGACGTCGTGCGCCGGCGTGTCGAACGTGGCGCCGCGGCCGCCTCGCCTCGAGCGCTGTGCAGGGCCTGGCGCAGTCCCTCGGCGTCGGCACAGGCCAGCAGGCCGCGCAAATCCTCGACCAGGGCGCTGAGAAAGGGGGCGGGCGCGTCGGCCTGCTCGGCGATGGCAGTCAGGCGCTGCTCCCACTGCGCCGTGCGCTCGGGGCGGCTGGCGGCTTCCGGCAGCGAGGCGATCAGCGCGCTGCCGAGCCGCGTGGCGCGCAGCGCCTTCCCCTGCCGTACCAGGTAGCCGCGGGTCACCAGGGTTTCGATGATCCCGGCGCGGGTGGCTTCGGTGCCCAGGCCGTCGTGCTCGCGCAGGGTGCGTTTCACCGCCGGGTCTTCCACGTAGCGGGCGATGTTCATCATCGCCTTGATCAGGCTGGCATCGGTGAAGGGTTCCGGGGGGCGCGTCTCGCGATCCTCGACCCCGACGTCCTGCACCCGGCAGGCCTCTCCCTCGCGCAGGGCGGGCAGGGGCGGCGCCTCGTCCCGGGTGGTGAACAGCGGCTTCCAGCCCGGTTCAAGAATCTCCTGCCCGCTGGCACGAAAGGCCTCATCGGGGAGGGTGAAGGTCGCTTTCACCTCGCGCACGGCGAGCGCCGGGTAGAACTGGGCGAGCACGTTGCGCGCGATGAGCCGGAAGACATCGGCCTCGGCCTTGGCCAGGCGCGCCGTGTCGGCCGGCTTGCCAGTGGGGGCCAGGGCGTGGTGGGCGCCCACCTTGGCGTCGTTCCACGCCTTGGAACGCCGCCTGAAGTCGGCGCCGCCGAGCCACCGGCGCAGCGTCTCGTCGCCGCGGCAAGCGCCCTCCAGGGTGGCGCGGGCGCCGGCAAAGTGCTCCTCGGGCAGGTAGCGGCAGTCCGAGCGCGGGTAGGTGATCAGCTGATGGCGCTCGTAGAGGCGCTGGCAGATGTCGAGCACCGCCTGGGCGGAGAGCCCGAAGCGCCGGGCGGCATCCACCTGCAGGGCGGAGAGCGAGTAGGGCAGCGGCGCGGCCTGGCGCCGCTCGCGGCGCTCGAGCGCGGTCAGCCGCCCCTCGGCGCCCGGCAATCGCTCGGCCAGGGCGGCGGCCGGCTGGCGGTCGAGCAGGCGGCCCTGGTCATCGAGGGGGTGGCTGTCCCCGGGCTGCCACCAGGCGCGCAGTTCGCCGTTGGCCACGCCAAGATCCACCCACAGGGCGTAGAAGGGGCGCGGCTCGAAGTCGCGGATGGTGGCGTCGCGGCGCACCACCAGCCCCAGCACCGGGGTCTGCACCCGGCCTACCGAGAGCACCCCGTCGTGGCCCGCTTGGCGGCCGGTGAGGGTCCAGGCGCGGGTCAGGTTGATGCCGTACAGCCAGTCGGCGCGGGCGCGGGACTCGGCGGCGCGGTAGAGTGGCAGGTAGCGGGCGTTGTCCTCCAGGCGGGCGAGCGAGCGCTGCACTGCCGGGCGGTTGAGATCGCTGACCAGCAGCCGCGAGACCGGCCCCTTCCAGCCCAGGTGCTCGATCACCTCCTGGACCAGCAGCTGCCCCTCGCGGTCGGGGTCACCGGCGTGAACCACCTCGCGGGCGGACTTGAGCAGGCCGCGGATCACCGCCAGCTGGCCGCGGGCCTTGGGGCGGGGCACCAGCCGCCAGCGGTCGGGCAGGATCGGCAGGGTATCGAGGCGCCACTGCTTGAGCGCCGGGTCGTAGGCGTCGGGTGGCGCCTGTTCGAGCAGGTGGCCCAGGCACCAGGTCACGGTGGTGTCGTCGACCAGGAGTGCCCCCTCGGCGCGACGCGACGTGCCGGGCAGGGCATCGGCGATGGCTCGGGCCAGGCTGGGCTTCTCGGCGATGATCAGGCGCATGGCGGCTCGCGGCGAACAATGGCATGGACATTCTTCCAGTATTCCCCTGGGATCGCCAGGTGTAAGCTGGTTGATTGGATGTACAACTGCTGTATCAGTAGTGCCAGGGTATCCATCACGGGCGAGGGTAGGATGCGCGAACGCGGCAGGACACGGCGACTCATCAGCCTCGGCGCCCGGACCGGGGGTGCCCTGGTGCGCACGCGGCTGGGCGGTCAGGCCGACTGGCGGGCGCTGGGCGAGGCGCTGTTCGAGGGCCTCTCCGACCTCAAGGGGCCGGCCATGAAGCTCGCCCAGATCCTCGCACAGTGGGACGACCTGCTGCCGCCGGATCTCGCCGAGGAGCTCTCGCGCCTGCAGCGCCAGGCCGAACCCATGCCCTGGGCGAGCATCCGCCGCACCCTGGTCGAGGCCTACGGCGACCTCGAGACACGCTTTCGCGAAATCGAGCAGCGCCCCTTCGCCAGCGCCTCCATGGGACAGGTGCACCGCGCAGTGACTCATGACGGCGAGACGCTGGTGCTCAAGGTGCAGTATCCGGGGCTCGCCGAGGTGCTCGAGAGCGATCTCGCCCAGGTGCGCCGACTGATGCGTCTGGGCCGCTGGCTCCAGGTGCCCCAGGTGCGCCTCGATGCGCTATTCGAGGAGCTGGCGGCGAGCCTGCGCGGTGAGCTCGACTACCGTGCCGAGGCCAGTGCTCTGGCGCGTTATCGCGCGCGCTATGCGCATCGTGACGACCTGGTGATTCCCGAACCGCGCCTCGACCATTGCACCGAGCGAGTGCTCGCCATGCGCTATGTGGCGGGTACGCCATTGCGCGAACTGGAAGGTGCCGACGACGCGCTGCGCCAGCGCCTGGCGGTGACGCTCGCCGATTGGCTCACCGAGGAGCTCTTCACCCACCACGAGCTGCACGCCGACCCGCATGCCGGCAACTTCGCCGCCGATGACCAGGGTCGCCTGGTGATCTACGACCTGGGGGCGGTGATCCCCGTGCCCGAGGCCCGCCTCACCGCCATGATGCGTCTGCTCGAGGCGACGCTCGACGCCGATCCCGTGGCCATGGATGCGGCGCTGCTCGAGCTCGGCGGGCGTCAGGGGCAGGGCGCCCCGTTGGCGCTCTACGGGGAGTCCGCCGCGGCCGTGGCCCCGCTGTTCGCCCCCGGCGAGCAGGATTTCGGCGACGTGCGGGTGCACCGCCGCCTGCGCGAACTCAGCCCCAAGGTGTGGCGTGCCATGGATCGCCTGCAGCCGCCCGCCGATACGCTGCTCCTGTCGCGAACCCTCAATGGCCACTACTGGAATCTGGTGCGCCTGGGCGCGCGACTCGACATGCACGCGCGCAGCCGCCCCCTGCTGGCCTGGGCACGGCGCACCGGCAGCGGCTGAGCGGCTGCCCAGGCTCGCGCAGGGCTGGTAGACTGTGCGGTTTTTGGATGGCGGAGAGTGCGATGCTGGCGGTATGGGTAGAACAGCTGCTGGGCTTTGCCACGGGCGCCCTGGCGGCGATCCGTGAGGACGAGCACTACCCCACGCTGATGGCCTGGGCGCGGCGCCAGGGGGTCGCTCAACTGGGCGGCGACCTCGCCTTGGCCCAGGCCCTGGCACCGGAGCTGTGGACGCAGACGCCGCTCGAGCGCCTGGGGTTCGCCTGCGAGACGCTGGCACGGCCCGGGCAAAACGAGCTCTGCTGGTGCGACTCGGGGCGCAAGACCAAGCACTGCTGCGGGGCGGTGACCCTGCCGGGCGAGATCCCCGATCACCTGATGTGGATGCTTTCGCTGCGCGACTGGACAGGGCCGACGCTCAAGGCCGCGCTGGCCAGCGGGCGCGCCCCGGCGCAGGCGCTGCTCGAGGCGGGGCTGATCGCCGCCGAGAGCGGCCAACGCGGGCGGGCCCAGCAGATCCTCGAGGCGCTCTTCCAGCGCGCGGATTGGTCGCGCCTCCCCGAGCAGGCCGAGCCCGCCTTCGAGCTGCTGATCGATCTCTACCAGGAGCGCGGTTTCACGCGTAAGCGCACCGCGCTGCTCGACGAGGTGCTCGAGCGCGGTCCTCTGTTCCTGCGCGGGGTGGCGCTGGAACGGCTGTGCCTGATGCATCTGGACAACGACGACCTGGACAGCGCCCGGGACGCCTTCGTGCGCGCCCAGCAGGCGCTCCCCGACTCGCCCACGCTGGCCTACATCGAGGCGATGCTGCTGCTCCACGAAGGGCACGAACAGGAGGCCGCCGAACGGGCGCGCTTCTGGTTCCGTCGCCTGGCGCGCCAGGGCGAGCTCGACCCGGACCAGCTGCAGTTCCTCTCCGACCTGGCCGACAATCCCGGGGCGACCCTGGCCGACCAGCTGCTCAACGCCGAGGAGGACCTCGCCGAGCCGCTTGCCGCCCTGCAGGCGCTGCTCGCCGAGCTGCCGACCGCGCCGGCGCTGGACGTGCACGTCAACGCCGAGGGCGAGCTCGAGTACCATGCCAGCGCCCGCGAGGACACACTGTTCGCCGCCTGGCAGGCGCACTTCGTCGTGGCGGTGGACGAGGAGAGCGCCATGGGTTTCGAAGACGATCCCTGGCCGCATGCCGGCGACTGGCTGCGCGAACTCTGTGCCCACCCTGAGTGGCTGGATGCGCCGCGCGTCGTCCAGTCGCTGGCCCTGGCACTGACCAGCCGCTTCGGCAGCCTGCCGTGGATGTCGCCGAGCCTCTTCGAACCCCTGGCCGACCGCCTGGAGCGCTGGCTCGAGCGCGTGCGCGAGGCGGGAAACGGCCCCTTCCTGTGGGAGCGCGCCGACAACGCCGTGCTGCTGCGCACCGGCCTGGCGCTGGTGGTGGGCATGGAGCGCGGCGCCCGGGAGCGTTCGCGAGAGCTCGCCGAACGGCTGCTGGTGCTGGACGACCAGGACAGCCTCGGCCTGCAGGAACTGGTGCTCGACCAGCTGTTGCGCGAGGGGCGTGACCAGGAGGCGCTGGCCATGACCGAGCGCTACCGAGAGAGCGTGCCGGTGCTCGGTCTGCTGATGGGCCGCGTGCTGGCGCTCTACCGCCTGGGCCGACGCGACGAAGCGGGCGACGCCCTGGCCGAGGTGGAGCGCCACAACGCCCATGCCCTGGGCATGCTGTGCGCCGAGAACCCCCGGCCGGTGGCCGCGGGCCCGGATGGTGCCGCCGAGCCCGGCAGCCGCGCTGAGGCCTGGCAGTACCGCACGCTGATGCGCGACCAGTGGCGCACCACGCCGGGGGCGCTGGCCTGGCTGCGCGAGCAGCTCGACTGAGCGCAGCCGCCTGGCCTGTTTCAGGCAGCGCGGGGCGTGGGTGGTGGCACCAGGGAATGGTCGCGGCTGATCCAGATAGCCAGGGCGATGGCCGGCAGCCCCAGGGCCGTGGCGATCACGAAGAAGAGGGCATAGCCCTCGGCGGCCACCACCAGGCCGCCAAAACCGCTCAGGAACTTGCCCGGCAGGGTCATCAGCGACGAGAAGAGTGCGTACTGGGTCGCCGTGTAGGCGCGCGAGGTGAGGCTCGACAAGAAGGCGATGAACACCGCGCTGGCCAGGCCGTTGGCCAGGTTGTCGCCGACGATGGCGGCTACCAGGAAGGGCAGGCTCTCGCCGGCCAGCGCCAGGGCGGCGAACAGCAGGTTGGTGAGGGTGGCCAGGATGGCGCCCAGGACCAGGATCGGCCCGATGCCGTAGCGCGCCACCAGCAGCCCGCCCAGGATGCCGCCGCCGATGCTCATGGCGATGCCGAAGACGTTGGTGACGTTGGCGATGGTGGCCAGCGAAAAGCCCAGGTCGATGTAGAGCGGGTTGGCCATGGAGGCCATGGCCAGGTCGCTGATGCGAAACACCGCGATGAACAGCAGCAGCCACAGCGCCTTGTGACGGTGGCGGGTGAAAAAGTCGGTGAAGGGACAGACCACCGCACCGATCAGCCAGGCGCCCAGGCGGCGCAGTGCCTTGGGCCGGCCGCGGGTGGCGCGCACGAAGGCACGCACCCGCGGCTCATGAATCAGCTGGGTGGTCAGCGACAGGCGCGGCGGCTCGGGGCGCAGCAGCGCGGTGACGACCCCCACGCCGACCAGGGCCGCCATGGTCAGGTAGGCCGCTTCCCAGGAGAGCCAGGAGGCCACGTAGAGCGCGCCGGCGCCGGCGGCGAGCAGGCCGCCGCGGTAGCCGATGATGTAGGTCGAGGCCATGGCGGCCTGGACGTCATCCGGTGCCGACTCGATGCGGAAGGCGTCGATGGCGATGTCCTGGGTCGCCGAGCCGAAGGCGACCAGCAGGGCGAAGGCGGCCACCAGCGGCAGGTTACCCACCGGCTCGAGGCTGGCCAACCCGACCAGCCCGGCGGCGATCATCGCCTGGGCCAACAGCATCCAGCCGCGGCGCTGACCGAAGGCGCGGGTGAGGCCGGGCAGACTCAGACGGTCGACCACCGGCGCCCAGAAGAACTTGATCGAATAGAGAATGCCGATCCACGAGAAGAAGCCGATGGCGGCGACTTCCACGCCATCGCTGCGCAGCCAGGCGGAGAGCGTCGAGAACACCAGCAGGAAAGGCAGGCCGGCCGAGAAGCCCAGGAATAGCATGGTCACGACCGGCGGGCGCAGGTAGATGGCCAGGGCGGCCCGCCAGCTGCGCTGGGCGACAGGATAGGTCATGCGTGGCAGCGCTCCCGGCAGCACGGTGGCGACTGGGGCCCCTCGCTGCCTATCATCGATGGTAGACTGGCGCCACGCCGGGCCCTCGGGCTTTGCCGTGCGCGGCCGCCAACTGCAGCGACGGATTGTTGCAGAGCCCCGCAAGTGATACCAGCCGTAAGGAGTGCCATGAGCGATCCCGACACATCCGACGACGACGCCGTGCCGCGCTGGTACGCGATCCAGTGCAAGGGCGGGGAATCCTTTCGGGCCAGCGAGAACCTCGCCAACCAGGGCTTCGAAATCTTTCACCCGGTGCTGGAAGTACAGAAGAAGCGCCGCGGCAAGCTGGAGTGGCTCAGCGAGCCGCTGTTCCCTTATTACCTCTTCATCCGGCTCGACCGGCTGGCCAGCAACTGGCGGCCGATCCGTTCGACCCGTGGGGTGCTGAAGATCGTCACCTTCGGCGACCGGCCACTGCCGGTGGACGACGCCCTGGTCGAGACCCTGCGCAGCCATGGCAGTGACGGTCAGGATACTGCGGCCAACGTCTATTTCCGCGCCGGCGAGCCGGTCGAGATCACCGAAGGCCCCTTCCAGAACCTGAGTGCGGTCTTCGCCAACCACAGCGGGGAGGAGCGGGCCGTGGTGCTGCTCAACTTGCTGCAGCGCCAGCAGCGCCTGGAGATGCCGGTCGCCCACCTGCGTCGAAGGGAGTGACAGCCGGCACCATCCCCATTGCCATCGGAGGACCCCATGATGATCGCCCCGCAACGGGTCGTGACCCTGCACTACGTGCTCAGTGACGAGCGGGGCCACGTGCTCGACGACTCGCGAGGACGCGCTAAGCCCCTGGAGTACCTGCACGGTCACGACAACATCCTGCCCGGCCTTGAGAGCGTCCTGGATGGTCACGAGACGGGGGCGTCGCTAGAGGTGACACTCGCCCCCGGCGATGCCTACGGCGAGCGTGACGAGGCGCTAGTGCGCGAGGTCGACCGCAACGCCTTCCCGGTCGAGGAGTTGACGGCGGGCATGCGCTTCCAGACGCCGGGAGACGACGGTCCCGAGATCGTCACCGTGCTCGATGTCGCCGACGAACGGGTGCGTATCGACACCAACCACCCCCTGGCCGGCCGTACCCTGCACTATCGCCTCGAGGTGCTCGAGGTGCGCGAGGCCAACCGCGCCGAGCTCGCCAAGGGCCACCCGCTCCCGCCGGATGTCGACCCGGCTCAGGTCGAGGATCGCAAGGCGCCCTGAAAGGGCGCGCAACGCCTTGAAAACTGACTTGCATCAAGTTTATTCCCGGCAGGGCATATGCGAACCCGCTGAATTGACCCAGGTCAGTTTTCCCCCGCCGCTGACGGGCTAGAGTTCCCTCAACACATCACGAGACGGGGGAGCTGAACCATGTACTGGGATGACGCCGTAATCTTTGGCCTGGTCACCGTCGGAATGATGATCGCCTTCATGGCTGGCTGGATTGGTTTCGTGATCCGCGATCACCAGCGCAAGAAGCGCCACTGAATCCAGCAGCACAGCAAGTCGTCAGGGGAGGGGGGATTTTCCCCCCAGTGTAGCCGACCCAATTGGGTCGGCTTTTTTTGCGCGCTGTTATAGACTCATTCGAATAAAGAGAAAGCGATTTTCTACACAAGTACGCAAGGTATTCCCACCATGCTGGCACGGTTGCTATCCCGGCGCGCCGTCCTGGCGGGGCTCGGCCTCGCCGCGGCGCTGCTGCTCACGGTTCCCACTCTGGCCGGTCCCGATGCACTGGTATTGCGCCACGATGGTGGGGCAACGCGGCTCTCCGTCGCCGCGCTGCGTGACCAGGCGGACGTGCGCTTTTCCTTCTTCGATCCCTTCGCGGGGGAAGAATTGGCGGTGCGTGGGCTGGTGTTCCGTGACTTCCTGGTCGAGCACTTTGGCGAGGTGCCCGAGGCGCTGGCCTTCGATGCCTGGGACGACTATCGGGTCACCCTCGACGGCTGGGATGATCCGGGCTGGATACTGGTCACCCACCAGAACGGCGCGCCGCTGTCGTTGCGCGATCGCGGTCCGCTGCGCCTGGTCGAGCGCGACTATGGTGATCGCGATCCGGCCAACCTGCGCAACTTCAACGACTGGGTCTGGATGATCCGCAGCATCAAGGCGGTCCCGTGACCGCGAGGCCGTCCTGGCGCCGTCATGCGGGCTGGCTGTGGCTCAGCCTGATGAGCTTCACGACGCTGCTGATCTTGATCACCTACGAAACGCGTTGGGTC
The DNA here is from genome assembly GCF_010994375.1 of Halomonas sp. NO4. Classification (GTDB taxonomy): domain Bacteria; phylum Pseudomonadota; class Gammaproteobacteria; order Pseudomonadales; family Halomonadaceae; genus Halomonas. Next base: position 5,260 of record NZ_WHMA01000023.1, on the reverse strand, counting down.
TACCCCGAGATTCACGCTTATTTCAGCCAGACCGGCAATCTCACCGGCCAGCAGCTTGCCACTCGCTCACGCCAGTACCTTCAAGAAGGGTTGGGTAGCCTGCTGGAGGCCCCGGATTCGGACGCCGCACGCCAAGAGGCCGGTTTCCGGCTGGAACTGGCCTACAGCCTCTTCGATATAGGCCTGTACCGCCGTGAGTATGCCTGCACCGAGCCCAGCCTGGCGGAGCTGGACGCCCTGGCCGACCGCCTCGAGATAGGGGGCGGGCTCACTCCGGCCACGCTCAACGACCACTTGTTGGGGCCGATCCGCTGCCTGACCGAGATCGAGATGGATCAGCTCGAACGGCGCAGTGCGGTGACCACTGCCTTCGTCGAAGAGACCCGCCGTCACCAGGGCGTGGTGCTGGGCGGTAGCCTGGTAATCTTCCTGATGGGGCTGGTGTTCTGGTGGATGCACGAGCGTCAGCGGCGCCAGGCCGAGCGCGCCACCCGCGAGAGCTTGCGCTGGATGGCCCGCGCCCTGCGCGACCCGCTCACCGGCGTCGGCAATCGCAGCGCCCTTCATCAGGACGTCATGGCCCAGCCCGGCAAGCCCATGAGCCTGATGCTGATCGATATTGACTACTTCAAACAGTACAACGATACCCTCGGTCACCCCGACGGTGACCAGCTGCTGCGCGAGCTTGCGCTACTTATCGACACATCGCTGGCCGGTCAGGCGCGTCTCTACCGCATGGGCGGCGACGAGTTCGCTGCCCTGTTGCTCCGTGATGACGGCGGCGGTTTGGCTGAGCGCTGTGCCACCCTTACCGCGCGGGTGCGCGAGGCAGCTATGGCTCATCCGGGGCATCCCTATCGGCGCACCGTCACCCTGAGCATCGGGGCAGCCTGCTTCGTGGCGGGCGAAGCGGGCTTTGCCAGCGGTTACGCAGCCGCCGATCGCGCGCTCTACCGCGTCAAGGAGCAGGGCCGCGACGGCTGGCTGGCCAGCGAAGGTGCAGACACCGTGGAAGAAAATGGCAAGGTGTAGCAACGCTATGTCGGAATCTGGAGAGCGGGCCCCGCCCTGACTACCATGAACACTGTTCGCCAATACCGGAGGAACGGTGTCATGAATGCGGTTACCACAACATCACGGCGGCAGCGCCGCCGTCTTCTGGCAACGCTGGGAGTGGCAGCCGCCACCGCCTACGTTGCGCCCACCCTGTTCACCCTCGGTCAGGCACAGGCCAGGCACGGTGCTGTCCAGGGCTCACGGCCGAGTCGCAGCCGCCCCAGCTACAGCCGGCCGAGCCGCAGTCATCCCAGCTACAGCCGCCCCAGTCGTCGGGACCACGACCGGGGATATCCTGACCGCGCCAACCGCCGCTGGCAGCACGAGTCAAGGCGTCGCGACTGGCACCGCCACGACCGGCAGGATCGCCGAGCGTCGCGCCGTCTCTATGTGCGCTGGCCGAGCCGCTGGTGATTCGGCGGCGCTGGCGGGGAGGCCGGCCGGAGGGGGGCGATGTTGCGCTGGCGGGCCTGGGGCGGGCGCTGCGCCTGCGTGACTGCTCGGCGATGATGGCGACCCTGCGCCAGGCGATGCCGGGCTGGCCACTCTCGGTCGAGCTGGCCCAGGGTCCGGCGCCGCCCATCCGCTTGCGCTCTGAGGGGAACGGCTATCGCCAGCACGCACCGGCGCTGCCCCGCGGCTTGTTCCTGGATAGCGCGGTTTCCGCGGCCTGCAGTCTGACCGCTGACCTGGTGTCGGCCTTCTTCGCGCGCCATCCCGAGCTGATCGGCCTGCATGCCGCCGCGGTGGAACTCGACGGGTGCCTGGTACTCTTCCCCGCGGAACACCGCGCAGGCAAAAGCACGCTGACAGCGGCCTTTGCCGCGGCCGATCAGCGGGTATTCAGTGACGATGCGTTGGCCCTGACCCCGGCAGGCGAGGGCATGGCCCTGGGCGTGGCGCCGCGCTTGCGTCTGCCCTTGCCCACGAGGCTCGAGCCAGTGTTGCATGCGTTCATCACCCGCCATGCCGGTCCCGAGGATGCCCACTACCGCTACCTGGCGCTGCCCGACGGGCAGCTGGCAGCCCACGGCGAGCGGCGTGGGCTGGGCGGCCTGGTGCTGCTGGAACGCGACGAGCACCTGGATGTGCCGGAGCTGGTGAGCCTGGCACCCGGTGACGGCGTATGGCAGCTACTGTGCCAGCACTTCGCTCATGCCGAGACCCGTGCTTCCCTGATGCCGCGTTTCCTGGCGCTCATGGAGGGCCTGCCGTGCTGGTTGCTGCGTTACGCCGACCCCATGGCGGCGGCACGCCTTGTGGCGGATCAGTTGGGCGCACCCGTCCAGGCGTCGCCGCCGCAAGCCAGCCTGTCGAGTGTGCCGCGTTCCCTGCCGCGACCGATGCCGCTCGACAGCCGGTGGCAAGCTCACCCGGCGATCCGCGACTATCCGCTGGATGACGAACTCTTCCTGATCGATCCGGAGAGCGGTGCCATTCACCGCTTGAACGTCACGGGGCGGGCTGTATGGGCCCTGCTCAGGGTTGAGGCCTTGAGCAGCGTCGAACTGGCCGCGGCATTGCAGACGCATTTCGCGGGCGCTGAGGCCTCCGTCGTCAAGGCGGACGTGCAGCAACTGCTGGCGCAGCTCGCCCACGCAGGGCTGATCGAGGCGGTGTCGGAGACGGGCTGTCAGCGGGTCGCCGTTGACCGGTCGTGATGGTCCATTCGCCAGTGGCGTTGCCAGGCGCGCAGCACCCGCTCGGGATACCAGGTCTCACCGCGACTGCCGTTGTAGCGGGCCAGCGCCCGGGTGAGATCGCCACGCTCCACGGCCAGGTAGTGGGCCAGTATCGTGCAGCCGTAGCGTAGGTTGCGCCACGGGTCCTTGAGGTCGTCGGCGGGCAGGCCCAATTCGCGAATCCAGAACGGCATGATCTGCATGAGCCCCACGGCGCCGGCCGACGACACCGCCTCGGTGCGAAATGCGCTCTCCACCTCGATCACCGCCAGCACCAGCTCCGGTGCCAGGCCGGCCAGTTTGGCTTCCTGATAGAGGCGCCGGAGCAGCTCGCGGCGCTGCTCTCCATCGGCAATGAAGCGAGCCAGGCGCGGCTCCATGGTACTGAGCCACTGGCGCGCTGCCCAGATCTCCGCCGGCGGCGGGGCCGCCTGGCGCAAGTCGTCCAGGGTGTCGCGCAGCGACGCTGACCGCTCCCCCTGAGCCGAGAGCGGCGCAGGGAGGGCGGCCAGAAAGTCACGCGTCTCGGCGCCGGCGGAGAGGGGCAGGCAGGCCGCTGCGGCAAGGGCGACGGCCCCGCACCACCTAACGCTGGATCGCCTTGCCCAGGAAGTCGAGGATCTGATCGGCCGGCACCATGGTGGCGTCACTGTCACGGCGTCCCTTGTACTCCAGCTCGCCCTTGTCGAGACCGCGGTCGCCTACCACCAGGCGGTGGGGAATGCCCATCAGCTCCTGGTCGGCGAACTTCACGCCGGGGCGCAGGTCGCGGTCGTCGAGCAGCACCTCGTAGCCTGCCTCGCTGAGCGTCCGGTAGAGCGCGTCCGACTCCTCGCGCACGCGCTGCGACTTGTGGGCGTTCATCGGTACAAGGGCGATGTGGAAGGGGGCGATGGCGTCGGGCCAGATGATGCCGGTGTCGTCGTGGTTCTGCTCGATGGCGGCGGCCACCACGCGGGTCACGCCGATGCCGTAGCAGCCCATCCAGGGGTGCACGGCTCGCCCTTCGTCGCCCAGCACGGTGGCGTTCATCGCCTCGGAGTACTTCTTGCCGAGCTGGAAGACGTGGCCCACCTCAATGCCGCGCTTGATGGCAAGCGTGCCCTTGCCGTTCGGCGAGGGGTCGCCCTCCACCACGTTGCGCAGGTCTGCCACCTTGGGCAGCGGTACGTCACGCTCCCAGTTGATGCCGAAGTAGTGCTTGCCGTCGACGTTGGCGCCGGCACCGAAGTCGCTCATCAGCGCCACGCTGCGGTCGATGACCAGCGGCATGTCGAGGTTCACCGGGCCCAGCGAGCCGGGGCCGGCGCCCACCACCTCGCGGATCTCCTCCTCGGTGGCCATGGTCAGCGGTGTGGCCACTTCCGGCAGGTGCTCGGCCTTGATCTCGTTGAGTTCATGGTCGCCGCGCACCAGCAGGGCAATCAGGCCGCCTTCGGTGCCCTGTACCATCAGCGTCTTGATGGTCTTCTCGATGGGCAGCCCGTGCTGCTCCACCAGGGTGGCGATGGTACGGGCGTTGGGCGTGTCGACCAGACGCAGTTCCTCGCTGGGTGCGGGGCGCTCGGGCGTGGTGCCCAGCGGCGCGGGCAGCGCTTCGGCCTTCTCGATGTTGGCGGCGTAGTCGGACTCGGTGGAGAAGACGATGGCGTCCTCGCCGGAGTCGGCCAGCACGTGGAACTCGTGGGAGTCGGTGCCGCCGATGGCGCCGGTGTCGGCGAGCACGGCACGGAAGTCGAGGCCCAGGCGCTCGAAGATGCGCGTATAGGCGTCGTACATCCCCTGGTAGGTCTGCTGCAAGGAGGACTGGTCGACGTGGAAGGAGTAGGCGTCCTTCATGACGAACTCGCGGGCCCGCATCACCCCGAAGCGCGGGCGGATCTCGTCGCGGAACTTGGTCTGGATCTGGTAGAAGTTGGCCGGCAGCTGCTTGTAGCTGGCGAGCTCCTTGCGCATCAGGTCGGTGATCACCTCTTCGTGGGTGGGACCGACGCAGTAGTCGCGCTCGTGGCGATCCTTGAGGCGCAGCAGCTCCGGCCCGTACTGCTCCCAGCGGCCGGACTCCTGCCACAGCTCGGCGGGCTGCACCGCCGGCATCAGCACCTCCTGGGCGCCGGCGCGGTCCATCTCCTCGCGCACGATGCGCTCCACCTTGCGCAGGGTCTTCAGGCCCACCGGCAGCCAGGTGTAGAGGCCGGAAGTGAGGCGGCGGATCATACCGGCGCGCAGCATCAGCTGGTGGCTGACGATCTCGGCGTCGGCGGGCGTTTCCTTGAGGGTGGCGATCAACAGTTGGGTGGCGCGCATGGGTCCGGCGGTTCCTTGAGCTCGTCAAATGGAAGGGGCCGCGAGTCGGCCGCAATGACCCCGCATTGTACGGCCAAGCGCTGGGCGCGGCAAAAGCCGGGTCAGGCCAGCGTCTTGAGCAAACCAGCCGCGCATCCTACGCATCGACGCGAAGAGTGATGCGTTAGTCAAGCGGCTGCCCGAGCTTGCGAGGGTCATCCTGGTTTTCGATGTAA
>NZ_WHMA01000022.1:47950-54608 GCF_010994375.1 Halomonas sp. NO4 | reverse complement strand
GCGGCCTGGGGTGGCCTGTTCGTCAAGCTTGCCTACAAGGCCGAGCAGGCAGGCAAGCATATGGTGAAAATCGACCCCTGGTACCCCAGCAGCAAGACCTGCTTTCACTGCGGCCACAAGGTCGAGTCGATGCCGCTCACTATCCGCACCTGGGACTGCCCGGCCTGCGGCACCCAAGGCATCGACCGGGACATCAATGCGGCGCGCAACATTCGGCGCCAGGGCATCCTCCAATTGAAGGCCGAAGGGCTGTCGGTCTCTGCCCATGGAGGCCTGCGTCAGTCTGGCATGTCGCCGGCAGCGGCCTGAGAAGTGGGAAGCCCCGCCCGCTAGCGAGCGGGGAGCAGTCACCGCTTATGGACTTTTTCAATGCGATGTGGCGCTCTGCAGTCAACTCCGGCTCAAGGTGCGTCGCTATCTGCCGATACCTCTCTATCAGACTACGGTAGCGGGCAGTTGTTAGCCGGCCGTTCAAGAAGGCATTCGCGGCTGCGATGATGTCGAGCCGAGAGAGGGCGCGTTGCTGCAATCGATTCGTTTCATGTCTCTGGCGCGGGTCTTCTGCTCGCTGCAGGGGCGCCTGCTGCTGGGGCTTGCCACCACCTGGCTGGTCATCGTCGGTTTGCTGCTGGCACTCGCCTGGCAGTTCGGCAAGGGCCTCGTCAACGACGCCAACCTGTCCCACCTGCGCTACGAAGCTCGATTGGTGGCGGAGGGGTTGAACGAGGACGTCACACTTCGCCAAGAGGCGCTCGGCCAACTCGCCGAACGCTTGAGCAACGAGAGCAGCGCAGATCTGCAACGGGTGCTTCAGGACAACCAGGCGCTCCTGGCCTGGTTCGAGGGCATCATGGTCACCGATCGGCAGGGGATCGTGGTCGCCGACTGGCCGGTCGTCGAGGGGCGTGTCGGCCTCGAGACCCGAAGCACCGAATTCTTCCCCATGGTCCGCCATACCCGCTCTCCCTACGTTACCGAACCTTTCGTGGGCCGGGCGAGTGGCGAATCGCTGGTCTTGGTGCTGGTACCGCGCTTCGATGATCGGGGCGCCTTCCAGGGCGTGGTCGGCGGCATGCTCAACCTGGAGCGCAGCGGCTTGTTTCGCGGCCTCGAGGTGCACCGGCTGGGTGAGGAGGGTGACGTCGCCGCGTTTACGGCCTCCGGCAAGCAGCTCTTTCCGCGACGGGCGGATGGTTCTTCGGAAATAGCCAGGGTGTGGCGGAAAGCCCCGCAGCTGGATCTGGCCCTGGATGGCTGGCAGGGGGAGGTCGTTGTCGGGCGTATCGAAGGCGCGCCCGCCCTGGTGGCCTATCGCCAGATCTGGCCGGCGAACTGGGTGGTGGGCATTGCCTTGCCGGAATCCCAGGTCTACGCGCCCCTCAGCGTGTTTCTCGGCAAGTTGTGGTGGGCCTGGGTGGGCGTGGCGTTGCTGCTGCTCGTCAGCATCAGCTGGCTCGTTCGGCGGTTGCTGGCGCCGCTGCATCGCCTCGAGGCGCAGATTGCTCAAGTGGGGGCCGGGCAACGGCACTACCTGGCGCTCGATACCCGCATGGACGAGCTGCGTCAGGTCGCCGATAGCTTCAATCGCCTCGAAAGAGAGCGCCTGTCCGCGCTGGCCGATCTGCGCGATCGTGAAGCGTTTCTGGATGCCGTGCTCGCCTCCAGTCCCGTGGGCGTCTTCGTTGCCGATCTCGAGGGCTATGTCACCTATATCAACCCGGCACTGCGCGAGTTGCTGGGGGTCGGGGAGGAGTCGCTGCGAACCAGCGATTGGTGGGAGCGCATCCATCCCGATGATCGTGAAGGGGCTCGAGACCTGTGGCAGCATACCCTGCGGACGGGCAGCGACTTCGTGCGTCAGTTGCGCTACCTCGACAACCGCGAAGGCTCCCTGTGGCTCGAAGTGCATGCCTCCCAGGTGCGTGGCAACGATCAACCCCTGGGCTTCGTCGGCATGGTCAAGGACATCACCGAGCGCCGCCAGAAGGAAGCCCTGCAGCGCTGGGAAGCGGAACACGACCCCCTCACGGGGCTGCTCAATCGGCGAGGTTTCGAGCGCCGTCTCGAGGAAGCGCTGGCGGAGTGCACCAAGACGGGAACGCCCTCGGTGCTGATCCTGTTCGACCTCGACCACTTCAAGCCGATCAACGACGAGGGCGGTCACGCCCTGGGGGACGAAATGCTGCGACGGATCGCCCAGGTGGTGGCCTGGGAGGTGCGGCGCAGCGACCACGTGGCACGCCAGGGTGGCGACGAGTTCGTCGTGCTGTTGCCGAGCTGCACCCTCAAGCAGGCCGCACGCATCGCGGAGTCACTGCGTCAGGCCGTGGCGGAAGTCGAGGTGAGTCATGAAGGCAAGACCTACCACGTCACTCTCAGCGTGGGCGTGACCGCGCTGCAGGAGGCGGACAGTACCATCGACCCTGTCCTGGCCCGCGCCGACGAGGCGTGTTACCAGGCCAAGGCACAAGGGCGCAATGCGATCGTGATCGGTACCGCCGGGGAGTGCCTGTCTATTGGCGAGGACCAGAGCATCGATGCCCTGTTTCCCTGAGGGTGCGAGAATCCCCCCAGGGCGAGTAGGGGCAAGAGTCAGGGGGCGGCGTTGAGACTGAGAGAGGCGCTAGAGAGGAGCGCTAGAGAGAGGCGAAAGAGTAGGGCGCGCGCAGCATCCGACTTGGATCGACCGACGTCGCCCGATTCAGACCGACGTCTTCAGGCGCCCTGACTGGGCGCCGACCTGGCCCGTCGCCCCGTAGAGGGTCTTCTCGGCGGCGTCGTGAATGACGTCCAGAAGCCGCTTGTTCTGGCTCATGCGCATGTGGATGAGCTGGCCGTTCACGCCGTTCATGCGCTCGGCTTCGCGGGTACGTTCGAGTATCTGCTCCCAAGCGGCGAGACAGTCGGCGTCCCGCGCGGCGTCATGGGCGCCGGCAAGCCCCGCAGGATAGCTGAGCCGTTGCTGCACGCGTTGGCGCAGCGTCTCGGCAGCCTCGAGCTGCTCGAGACGTGCCTGCTTCTTCTGGGCGATCTCGGCCAGGGCCTCGCCGTCGATCTCGGCTTCCGCCAGCAGGCGGCGTTCCGCATCAAGCAGGTCGACAAGGGTGTCCAGGCGATGTTGCTGCTCCTGGAGCAGCTTGGCCAGGCTCGTGCTCATGCGTCGCCTTCGTTGCCGGTGGTCTGTTGCAGGGAGTCGATCAACGCATCGGCAATGCGGTCGGCGCGAATCTCCAGGCGTCCTTCGCGAATGGCCTCGCGGATCTCCTCGACGCGCGCCGTATCGATATCGTGCGAGGTATCGATGGCCGCCTGACGCAGGTGCGTCTGCGCCGCGGGGCCGGCATCGCTCTGTTGCGTGCGCTCGGGGCCCTTGGCGGGCTGCGTCTCTTCCCGCGGCGCGGTCGAGGTGGGGCGGGCAAGGGGGTTCTGGCTGTTGATCTTCACGGTATGGGCCTCGTGACCGGTGCTTTCCCCTGCTATCGGCCTGGCAGAACGAAACTTTAGGGTACGGTTGAACAGCAGCCGGCAGGCAGCGTGTGCTGCCTGTCCGCTGTGATCGTTAGCCTAGCGCCGGTCGCCCCTAAAAGTCCACGCTCAGGGTGGCTTCGCCGCTGACCCGGGCGGTGATGATCTCGCGGGAACCGAAGCGCACGCGGACTTCGTCGCCCAGCACGCCCGGCTCCAGGGCCTGCCCCTCACGGCTGACGCGAAATGCCTGGCCGCGCGCTTCCACGGTCACCCGCTGGTTGCGCTCGACCAGCGGGCGTTCGCGTACCTGGTGTTCCTGCAGCGCCTCGCCCGCCCGCAGAGGTCGGGTGGTCAGCTGGCCAACCAGCCGTTCGGCCTCGAGCAGGGTGCGTCGCGGCAGCTCGGCCAGGTTGCCCCGGCGCGTGTCGAGGTGCTCGGCACGCAGGGTGGTGCCCGCGTCGAGGTCGGTCGCGAGCACCGGATACGAGCCGATCACGCCGACCTCCGCCTGGAGATAGCGCACCTGGCGGCCCGACTCGCCGCAGCGTACCCCCACCGAGACGCGACCCATGGCGGGCTCGCCGCTACGGGGGAGAAACGGCTGGGGCACCTCGCAGGCGGGCAGGCGGGCGGAAGGCGGGTACACCTCCACCACGATCTCGTCGCCAAGTGTCTGGGCCCGGTCGTAGAGGAAGGCCTGTACCGCGGCGACCATCGGGCCATCGTCAGCTGTCGCCGCCGTTGGCAACAGCCAGAGGCAGGCCACAAGGCCCAGAAGGAAGCGACGGGGGACGAAGCGCAGCATGAGAGGACCGGCACGGGTTCAAGGGTATGTGACTGGCATTCTATCCCCCGTTACCTCGGTGCAACTGCGGAATTGCCCCAGTAATCGTGGCCTGTTCATGCCATTGAGGTGATGTATGCCTGGCTATTCTGCACCCTCAGCAATTTTCGCATTCGTTCTCGACCGTTGCGTACACAGGGAGCGCCGGCATGATCGATCAGCTCGAGGCCGCCTTTAACTACCACCAGCAAGCGCTGGGACTGCGTCAGGAGCGCCACAAGGTGCTGGCCAGCAACATCGCCAACGCCGATACGCCCAACTACAAGGCGCGCGACATGGATTTCGCCAACGAGCTCAAGAAGGCCGTGGCGCAGGGCAGCCATGATGGAGGCGGTCTGGCGCTGGCGCGCACCTCAGAGCGCCACCTGGCCGGGCAGGGCATGCCGTCGGCCCGCAGCGACCTGCTCTATCGAGTGCCCGACCAGGCCAGCCTGGATGGCAACACCGTCGATATGGACCGGGAACGCACCGCCTTCGCTGACAACGCCGTTCGTTACCAGGCGGCGTTGACCCTCATGAACCGCCGCATCCAGGGCTTGAAGGGTGCCATGCAGCCCGAATGATCGGGCCGGCTGACTATGCAGAGAGTGCCGACATGACGATGTTTTCCGTTTTCGATATCTCCGGCTCGGCCATGAGCGCCCAGTCGCAGCGCATGAACGTCACCGCCAGCAACCTGGCCAACGCCGACAGTGTTGCCGGGCCCGATGGCGAAGCGTATCGCGCCAAGCAGGTGCTGTTCGAGTCGCGCCAGCAGGGTCGCAGCGGCATCGGCGGCGTGGGGGTTCGTGAGGTGGTCGAAGACCCCTCGCCCATGCGCCAGGAGTACCGCCCCGAGCATCCGCTGGCCAATGACGAGGGCTACGTGACCATGCCCAACGTCGAGCCGGTCCACGAGATGGTCAACATGATCTCCGCCTCGCGCTCCTACCAGGCCAACGTCGAGGTCATGAACACCAGCAAGCAGATGATGATGAAGACACTCACGCTCGGGGAGGGCTGATCGCCATGTCCAGTACCATCGATTCCGGTGTGCTCAACGCATTGAATGCCGGAGGGAGCCGATCGGGTGGCGTGAGTGGCATGGCCAGCCAATCCGGTGACCTGCGCGACAATTTCATGACGCTGCTGATCACGCAGCTGCAGAACCAGGACCCGCTCAACCCTCTCGAGAACAACGAGATGACCTCTCAGCTGGCGCAGATTAACACGGTCAGCGGCATCGAGGATCTCAATGAGACACTGGCCGGCATCACTGGACAGATCAATGAAAATCAGGCGATGCAGGCCTCCGGTCTGATCGGCCAGGGCGTGATGGTGCCGGGCAACCGCGTACTGCTCGAGAAGGATGGCGAAGGTTCCCTGCACACCACACCCTTCGGCATCGAGCTGGGCCAGAGCGCCGAGAACGTGCGCGTGACTATCACCGGCAGCGATGGCCAGGTGGTCAACCGCTATGACATCGGCTCGGTGAGCGCCGGCGTGGAATCCTTCTCCTGGGACGGCAAGACTAGCGAAGGCGTGGACGCTGCGCCGGGCGCCTATAACGTGAAGGTCGAGGCGACCCGCGGTGATGACACCCTCGATTCCGAGACGCTCAACTACGCCGTCGTTGGCGGCGTCACCCCGCCCAACGAGAATGGCGGTGTCCGGCTCGACCTAGGCGCCGTCTATGGCCAGGTGACCATCGACCAGGTCAAACAGATCCTGTGATTCGTAGCATCTTTGAATAGAACCGCATCAGCGGCACCAATAAGCCGGTAGGCAGAGGAACGAGAAGATGAGCTTTTCCCAAGCATTGAGCGGCCTGAATGCCCAGAAGGACAAGCTGGGAGCGATTGGCAACAACATTTCCAACTCCCAGACCGTGGGCTTCAAGGGCTCCAACGTCCAGTTCTCCGACGTGTTCGCCAATTCGCGAATTGGCCTGGGTACCCAGGTTTCCGCGGTGCTGCAGAACTTCGGCGAAGGCAACGTGGAGTCGACCAATCGCAACCTCGACCTGGCCATTTCCGGGCAGGGGTTCTTCCGTTATCAGGGCGAAGGCGGCGAGGTTCTCTATTCTCGCAACGGCCAGCTGTCGATGACGTCCGAAGGCGATCTGGTGAATTCCCAGGGTGCCCAGATCATGGGCTACGGGCTCAACGCGGCCGGGGAGGTGCAGACCGGTGGTCAGCCCGAGCCGCTCAACGTCTCGGCGGAGGAGTTGGCGGCCAGCGCCACGACCAATGCGTCAATGACCCTCAACCTCGATGCGCGTGAAAATGTTGGCGAAGACCTGAGTCAAGCGACGGTAACCGATGCAACGGGCAACGACGTCGAAATAGATTACCAATATTCTAATAA
>NZ_WHMA01000022.1:47872-47940 GCF_010994375.1 Halomonas sp. NO4 | reverse complement strand
ACGGTAACCGATGCAACGGGCAACGACGTCGAAATAGATTACCAATATTCTAATAATTTTACGCTGTA
>NZ_WHMA01000022.1:0-47862 GCF_010994375.1 Halomonas sp. NO4 | reverse complement strand
GGCAGCCCCGTGGGGCGCCTGCTCGATCAGGCCAAATCCACATGAAGTGACGAAGAACCTGACTCTTTGGGTAACCCCAGGAACATTACGGTTTACTATGAGAAGGCGCAGGCAACTCTCGGAGCGCCAGTAGGCACTGACCCTGCTCCTGCTGGATCAGAGATATTCACCGATGTGAATGGCAATGCCGTATATTTTGACGGCACGGATTATTATGATGCTGGTGGCGCCAGTTCCGGTGCTACACCGCCCGCAGGCTCTACTCCCCTGACGCCAACGGCCGAGCCGAATACTTGGAATGTAAAAGTCAGCATGGATGGCTTCTACGATCCGGCTAACGATACGACCGTTGAGTTCGATAATAACGGTACTTTGCAGGCCGTTGGTGGTACTGCAGGCACTACTACCTATGACCTGAATTTCGCCAGCAATGCCAATACCCCACTGGGTGGTGATGCCCAAGCACTTGCTGTTCAGGTCAATCTCGCTGGCACTACCCAGTTCGGCAATACCTCCACGACCAGTACCCTGACTCAGAACGGCTACACCTCCGGCACGATGGTGGGCATCACAATCGAAGACGATGGCACCATCATGCGCAACTACTCCAACGAGCAGTCGCGCCCGGCCGGCCAGATCGCCCTGGTGAACTTCCGCAACGAGGAAGGGCTGACGCCGGCCGGTGACAATGCCTGGACGGCGAGCGTCGAATCCGGCCCGGAACTCGTCGGCGAGCCGGGTACCGGGGTGTTCGGTGGCGTGGTGTCGGGTGCGGTGGAGACCTCCAACGTGGACATGGCCCGCGAACTGGTCGACATGATCGTAGCCCAGCGCGCCTATCAGGCCAACTCCCAGACCATCAAGACTCAGGACGAGCTCCTGCAGACTGCCATCAACCTGCGCTAAGCCTGAGTCGAGACGGGAGTCCCAGCCATGGATCGCATCCTCTATACCGCCATGAGCGGCGCCAAGCAGAGCATGGACCAGCAGGCGGTGGTCAGCCACAACCTTTCCAACGTCTCCACGGCCGGCTTCCGCGCGCAGCTGCATGCCATGCGCGCGGTGCCCGTGCAGGGGGAGGCGGCCCATGCCACCCGGGTGTCGGTGGCGGCCAGCACGCCGGGCACCGACTTTTCCCAGGGCCCCGTGCAGCGCACCGGGCGTGACCTCGACGTGGCGCCGGAAGGCAACGCCTGGCTGGCAGTGCAGGCGGACGACGGGGGAGAGGCCTACACCCGGCGCGGTGACCTGCAGGTCGATGGCAACGGTGTAGTGCAGATCAATGGGCGGCCGGTGATCGGTGCGAATGGCCCGATCATCGTGCCGCTGGGCTCCAGCGTCTCGGTTGGCGCCGACGGCACGCTCAGCGCCATCGGCGAAGGGCAGGACCCCGATGCGCTGGTCGACGTCGGCCGGCTCAAGCTCGTCACGCCTGGCGAAAACGGCCTGGTACGGGGGGAGGACGGCCTGTTCCGTGCCCCGCCGAACGCGGAAGGCAACGTAGCAGCGCTGCCGGCGGACGAGAATGCCCGGGTGGCCAGTGGTTCGCTGGAAGGCAGCAACGTCAGCGCCGTGGAAGCCATGGTCTCCATGCTGGACGTGGCGCGGCGCTACGAGATGCAGATGAAAGTGGTCAGCACCGCCGACGAGAACGCCCAGCGCGCCAACGGCCTGCTGTCCATCCAGGGCTGATGCGGCCCACGCAAGAGGAACCTAGAACATGATCAAGTCACTCTGGACCGCCAAGACCGGCCTGGAATCCCAGCAGGTCAAGCTCGACGTCATTTCCAACAACCTGGCCAACGTCAGCACCAATGGCTTCAAGCGGTCGCGGGCCGTCTTCGAAGACCTGCTCTACCAGAACCTGCGCCAGCCCGGTGCCCAGAACGACGTGCAGAATCGCCTGCCATCCGGCATGCAGGTCGGTACCGGCGTGCGCCCCGTGGCCACCGAGCGCCTGCACACCCAGGGGGGGCTGGAAAACACCGGCAACTCGCGCGACCTGGCGATCAACGGCAACGGCTTCTTCCAGGTGCTGATGCCGGATGGCTCCACCGCCTACACCCGCGATGGCAGCTTCCAGCTCAACGAGAATGGCCAGATGGTCAACGCCAACGGCTATCCGCTGGAGCCGGCCATCATCATTCCCGACAACGCCCTTTCCCTCTCGATCGGCGAAGACGGCGTGGTGTCGGTGCGTCAGCCGGGCAACAACCAGTCGCAGGAAGTGGGTCAGGTCACCATCTCCACCTTCGTCAATCCCACGGGGCTCGAGAGCATCGGCGGCAACCTCTACGTCGAGACGACCTCGTCGGGACCGCGCAACGAAACCATGCCCGGCATGAACGGGGCGGGGCGCCTCTCCCAAGGCTATGTCGAAACCTCCAACGTCAACGTGGTGGAGGAGATGGTCAGCATGATCCAGACCCAACGGGCCTACGAAATCAACAGCAAGGCGGTCCAGACCAGCGACGAAATGCTGGCGCGCCTGGCTCAGCTGTAAGGCCGCCGGCCCGGAGAATTGCGTGAACTCCCAGTTGCCCCCCGTGGCCCGGCGCCTTGCCGTGGCGCTGTTGGCCCTGACGTTGCTGGCCCTGGCTGGCTGCGCCCAGATTCCCCGCGCCTCGATCGTGGGTGAACAGGAGCAGCTCGCGCTCGTTGAGCCGCCGCCGCGCAAGGCCAATGGTTCCATCTACCAGGCGCATCGCGGGTACCAGCCACTGTTCGAGGATCGGCGCCCGCGTCAGGTGGGCGACATCCTCACCATCGTGCTCGACGAAGAGGTCAGCGCCAGCAAGAACGCGCGTTCCAACGCCGATCGCGACGGCTCGGCGAGCCTCGATCTGGCCCAACTACCGGATGCTCTGGAGACGCTTTCCGAATACGGGTTTGACGTGTCCGGCGAGAGCGACTTCAGCGGTGGCGGGGGTTCCCAGGCCAACAACTCCTTCACCGGCACGATCACGGTGTCGGTGCTCGAGGTGATGCACAACGGCAATCTGCGCGTGCGGGGCGAGAAGCAGATCGCCATCAATCAGGGCGTGGAGTTCATCCGCTTCTCGGGGGTGGTCAATCCGCGTGCCATCACCGGGCAGAATACGGTGCCCTCCACCAGCGTGGCCGATGCGCGCATCGAGTACGTGGGCGATGGCTACATCAGCGAGGCGCAGCACATGGGCTGGCTGCAGCGCTTCTTCCTCAACGTGTCCCCTTTCTGATCTGATGGCTTTTGGCTTCCGAGGCAACCCGATGACGTTTCCCGTAACCCGCGCAGTACGCCCGTTGCCGCTGCGCCGGCGCCTGGCGAGCCTCGCCGTGCTGTTGCTGGCTTGTGTGGTGGCCCTTCCGGCCCAGGCCGAGCGCCTCCGCGAACTGGCCAGCTTTGCCGGCGTGCGCGACAACGTGCTGGTCGGTTATGGCCTGGTCGTGGGCCTCGACGGTACCGGCGACCAGACCATGCAGGCCCCCTTCACCGGTCAGAGCCTGACCAACATGCTTTCGCAGCTCGGCATTACCGTGCCGGAAGGCACCAACATGCAGCTGCGCAACGTGGCCGCCGTGATGGTCACCGCCGACCTGCCGCCTTTCTCGCAGCCCGGCCAGCGTCTCGATGTGAACGTGTCGTCGGTCGGCAACGCGCGCAGCCTGCGCGGTGGCACCCTGTTGATGACACCGCTCAAGGGGGCGGACGGTGATACCTATGCCATCGCCCAGGGTAATCTGCTGGTCGCCGGTGCCGGTGCCGAGGCGGCCGGCAGCAGCGTGCAAATCAATCAGCAGGCGGGGGGGCGCATTGCCGGCGGGGCCATGGTCGAACGCGAGGTGCCCGTCAAGCTGGGCGCCGACAACGGCTTGCTGGAGCTCCAGCTCCATGAGGCTGACTTCGGTACCGCACAGCGGGTGGTGAGCGCCATCAATCTGGAGTTCGGGCGTCCGGTGGCCGCCGCACGCAACGGGCGTGTCATCGCCCTCGACGGTCCCCACAATGCCAACTCCCGGGTCAACTTCATGGCGCGGGTCGAGCAGATCAACGTCACGCCCACCGAAGCCCCGGCCAAGGTGGTGTTCAATGCGCGCACCGGTTCCGTGGTCATGAACAGTGCCGTGACGCTACGCCGTGCCGCCGTAGCCCACGGCAACCTTTCCATCGTCATCGACACCCAATTCGGCGTCAGCCAGCCGGCACCGCTGGGCGAGGGCGAAACCGTCGTCGTGCCGGATGCCGATATCGAGATCCAGCAGCAGGAGGCCTACCTGAGGGTGGTGGAAGGCGCCAGCCTGACCGAGGTCGTCAATGCGCTAAATGCGCTGGGCGCCACGCCCCAGGACCTCATGGCGATACTCGAAGCGCTCAAGGCAGCCGGCTCGCTGCGTGCCGAGTTGGAGATCATCTGATGAGCATTCAGCAATCCAGCAGCCAGTTTGCCCTCGACATGCAGGGCCTGCAGCGCCTCAAGCACACGGCAAGGCAGGATGCCGGGGCCGGTTTGCAGGATGCCGCCAAGCAGTTCGAGGCGATGTTTCTGCAGATGATGGTCAAGAGCATGCGCGATGCGGTACCCACCTCGGATCTGATGTCCAGCAAGCAGACCGAGTTCTATCAGTCGATGCTCGACCAGCAGTGGGCGCAGACGATGTCCGAGCGTGGCATCGGCCTGGCCGATCACCTGGTGGAACAGCTCCAATCGCGAGGACTCGTTCCGCCGTCACAGGAGCGAGTCGACGAGGGCGAGCTCGAGGCCCTGATTGCGGGCATTCCCCGCGGTACCCCGAGTGTGCTTCAGGATGCCATCCAGCCCGATGCCGAGAGCACCTCCGAGCCCGCTGAAACCGCCCCCGCCGACTCGCCATCCCACTTCCTCGATGCTCTGGATGCCCAGCGCGGCGGCTTCATGAATGCCGTCCAGGCAACGGTGGCCGCCAGTGAAACGGTACCAGGAGCTGAATCCACCCGGGCCAAGGCGCCCGGCGATGAGCTGGGGCCCGTGCAGCGCTTTGCGGAACGCCTCGTCGAGCCCGCCCGAGCGGCCAGCCGTCGCACGGGGGTGCCGGCCGAGCTGATTCTGGCTCAGGCGGCGCTGGAGACCGGCTGGGGGCGGCATGAGATTCCCACGGCCAATGGCGGCAACAGTCACAACCTGTTCGGTATCAAGGCCGGCAGCAGCTGGGCCGGCGAGACGACGGACATCACCACCCACGAATACATCGACGGCCGGCGCACGCCTGTCACCGACGCCTTCCGCGTCTATGACTCCTTCGAGGCGGCCTTCACCGACTATGCGCGGTTGATCGGCGACAACCCGCGCTATGCGGCAGTGGGCCGGGCTGGCTCGCCCGAACAGGCGGCCCGGGCCTTGCAGGCCGGTGGCTATGCCACCGACCCCGCCTATTCCGACAAGCTCATCGCCATCATGGGACAGCTGCGGAATACCGCGGGCACGGCCCTGGCCGAGGCCGACACGGGTAGCGATCTCAGCCTGGCGCAGTCGCTGTACTGAGGGCGTGCCACGCGCTCGCCGTCACGGGATTATTCATTGATAGGCCTAAAGTTGCCGGCGGCGTCGCCGATAAACAGGGTATTGGCAAAGGAAGCGAGACCATGAGCATCTTCTCGACTGGCCTGAGCGGACTCAACGCCGCCCAGAATGCCCTGAATACCACCAGCAACAACATCAGCAACGTCTACACCCCCGGGTTCAACCGAGAGTCGACGATCCTCTCCGAAGGGAAGGGGGACGGTGGCGTGCGTGTCAATGATATCCAGCGCCAGTTCAACCAGTACGTGGCCTCGCAGCTCAACGCGGCGACCAGCGCCTCGAGCGCCCTGGAAACCTACGAGAACCAGGTCAGCCAGATCGACAATCTTCTGGCCGATCGGGATGCCGGACTGGCCCCGCTGGTCCAGAACTTCTTCTCGTCCCTCGAGGATCTGGCGGGGGCACCGTCCGATCCCGCCTCGCGTCAAGGCGTACTGGGCAGCGCCGATACCCTGAGTGCGCAGTTTCGCGCCTTCGATGGCTACCTGCAGGACATGCAGGAGGGCATCAATGGCCAGATCAAGGATGAAGTCACTCAGATCAACAACACCACCCAGCAGCTGGCGACCCTGAACCGCGAGATCGCCCTGGCCAGGGCACGGCAGGGTGAAGCCCCCAATGGACTGCTGAACCAGCGCGATCGGCTGGTGAACGAGCTCAGTGAGCGCATGGACGTGCGCCTCAATATTCAGGACGGCAAGGCCTATAACATCAGCTTGCCCAACGGTCAGCCGCTGGTGTCCGGCACCGAGCATCGCCCGCTGCTGGCCATGGAGTCGCCGAGCGATCCCCAGCAGATGGTGCTGGGCTATCGTGACTCGGGGGGCAACGTCCAGCCGCTGTCGGAAGACACCGTCACCGGTGGTACCTTGGGCGGCCTCATGACCTTCCGCGCCGAGACCCTCGACAAGACCCAGAATCAGATCGGCCAGATGGCCGTCTCCATGGCCGTCGGCTTCAATGAGCAGCACCGCCTTGGCCAGGATCTTGATGGCGAACAGGGCGAGGACTTCTTCGCCATCGGTCAGCCACGCGCCTACTCCAATGAACGCAATGCCGGCAGCGCCGAGATCGACGCTACCGCCTTCGATGCGGCCAATATCGGTAAGCTGCGTGCTACCGGCTACGAGATTCGAGTGACGCAGGATAACCCTACCGATGCTACCGGGTTTTCGATCATCCGCAAGGACAGTGGCGAGCAAGTCAGTCTCGACGCTGATGCGTTCGATGCTGCGACCGATACACTGTCTTTCGGCGGCATGACGCTGACGTTCAATGACAGCACCGCCCTGCAGGAGGGCAACCGTTTCGAGGTGCAGCCCGTACGCCAGGCCGCTGCTGAGATGGAAACCAATATTGCTGATCTCGATAAGATTGCGGCGGGTAGCTTGGTGGCGACCGACGGCGATATGGCCGTATCGGGGCTGGGGGCCGACGCCGGCGCACTCAGTGGCGGCGAGGCCTACGATATCACCTTGAACGATGCGGGCCAGCTAACCTTCAGTGGCGCAACCGGCTTCACCCAGCCGACTGACATTCTCGTCAATGGAGAGACGCGCACTGTGGACGCTTCTGGCGTTGTTGATGGTGCTCCCATAGCCGCCAGTGACAAGCTGGAAGTCAACGGCGTCCGATTCACAATTGACGAACTGCCCCAAGCCGGGGAAACCAGCGGCCTGGAGTTTGGCCGCAACGCTGCGGGCTCGGGCGACAACACCAATGCCTTGGCGATGCAAGACTTGCAGGATGCCGAGCTGGTCGCCGGCAATGCTTCGCTCAGCCAGGCGTACGGCAGCATGGTCAGCGACGTGGGCAACCGCACCAATATCGTCAAGGTCAATCTCGATGCTCGCCAGGGGCTGACCGATCAGCTGCGGGCGGTGCAGCAGTCCGAGTCCGGCGTGAATCTGGACGAGGAGGCGGCCAACCTGATCCGCTTCCAGCAGTTCTATCAAGCCAACGCCAAGGTGATCGACACCGCCTCCACGGTGTTCGATACCATCCTCGGCCTGCGTAACTGATTCTGAAGGGAGTCTTCCGGCATGCGTATCAGCAGCGTCACCATGTACGAGCAGAGCGTCTCGTCCATGAATCGCCAGCAGAGCGACTTCCTCAAGGTCGGGCAGCAGATCGCCAGCGGTCGCCGAGTGGTCAACCCCTCCGACGACCCCCAGGCCGCGTCGCGTGCCGTGGGCGTCTCGCAGGCCAAGGCCGTCACCGAACAGTATGCCGATGCGCGGGTGTCGGCACGCAATACGCTGGCCCAGGGCGAGAGCGTGCTCAACAGCGTCAGCGACGCCATCACCAGCGCCAAGACGCTGCTGGTGCAGGCTTCCAGCGATACCCTGAGCGACGTCGACCGCCAGTCGGTCGCTGCGGAGCTGCGTGGTATCTATGAGAGCCTGGTCGGCCAGGCCAACGCCACCGACGGCAACGGCCGTTACCTGTTCGGTGGCTATCAGGATGATTCCCCACCCTTTGCCCGTACCAGCGGCGACGGGGTAGAGGGGGTCAAGTATATCGGCGACGACAACACCCGTGCCCAACGCATCGACGCCTCACGGTTGATGCCGGTGGCGGACAACGGCGAGACGATTTTCCGCAGCGTGCCCTCGGGCGCGGGCTATGTGGCCCGGGCAGAAAGGGATACGGATGCAGGAAGCAGCAACACTATTGGTGTTCAAGAAGCAGAAGGCTTCTTCGCCAATAGTGGCTCGGTCACGTTCAAGGGTCCAAGCCGTGTAAATGCTGATGCTGCTGGTTTCGGTGAGAGTTTCCGTATTGAGTTCAGTGTTGATGACACTACTACTCCCGAAACTGTCTCTTACTCTGCTCTCGATGCGGCTGGAAATGCCATGCAGGATGAAGCGGGTAACTCTGTCCAAGATGTAGTCTATGAGTCGGGGCAAACCATCAACGCTGCTGGAATCAGTATTACCCTTGAAGGCGAACCTGAAGACGGTGATCAAATCCAGCTGCGCCCGGCCAATGCGGACGACGCCAATCAGGATCTCTTCAAGTCCCTGAAGGACGCCATCGACGTGTTGGAGATGGATCAGCAGGGGCAACCCGAGAACCGCGCCCATGTCCGCAACACGCTCTCTTCCACCATGCGCGAGCTCGACAACAGCCTCGATAACGTTCTGACGGTGCGTGCCTCCATGGGGGCACGGCTCAACGAGCTCGATGTCGTCGATGCCGTGGGCGGCAACCGCATGATGAACTACGAACAGACCCTGTCCGACCTGGTCGACCTCGACTACAACGAGGCCATTTCGGAATACAGCCTGCGTCAGGTCGGGCTCCAGGCCGCCCAGAAGGCCTTCGTGGATATCAAGGGGCTGTCGCTCTTCAATTTCCTCTGATCACCGTACGCCAGTGCTTCCCTGCCGACCGTGGCGACTGCCATGGTCCTTGTCCCGCCCCGGTTCGCCAGGGCGGTTTTTTCGTTTGAGCTTCACGTCGGGGGCGGGAGTGGCGCAAGGCTTTCGATGAGCTGGTGCACAAAGGCCAGGCCGTTGCCGAACAGGCGCGCCAGGAAACGCGAGATATCGGTCATCAGCACCATCAGCAGTATCAGGCCGACGGTCAGGGAGGTGGGAAAACCGATATTGAAGACGGTGAGCTGCGGTGCCGAACGGTTGAGGATGCCCAGCGCCAAATTGATGATCAGCAGCGACCCCACCAGCGGCAGGGCCAGCGACATGCCGGAGACGAAGATCGTGCCACCGTAGCGCACCAGCAGCTCGAAGGCCGCCGGATCGAAGCGGCCGATGCCGATTGGCAGCCCCTGGAAGCTGGCGATCAGGGCCTCGAGCACCATCAGGTGGCCGCCCATGGCCAGGAACATCAGCAGGGTGATCATGTAGAAGATGCGCGACAGGATCGCCGAGTTCGTGCCGCTGCTGGCATCGAAGAAGGTGGCGAAGGCGAGCCCCATCTGCATGCCGATGAACTCGCCGGCGGCCTGCACGGCGGCGAAGGTCACGCGCATGACGAGCCCAATGGCGATGCCGATGAGCAGCTGCTCGATCATCACCCCGAAGCTTGCCCAGGAGAGCATGGGAATGTCGGGCATGGGCGGCAGCACCGGCGCGATGACGACGGTGATCAGCAGAGCCAGGCCGATCTTTACCTGTCGTGGGACGCTGGAATGCCCCCACAGCGGCGAGGCGCCGAAAAAGGCGAGGATACGCACGAAGGGCCAGAAGAAGGCAACGAGCCAGCCCTGGAGCTGGGCGAAGGTCACCTCCACCATGGGCGGGTCACTGCAGCATGCCGGGGATGCCGGTGAAAAGCTCCCGGGTGAAGTCGGTGATCAGCTTCAACAGCCAGGGGCCGGTCAACACCAGCACCGCGAAGACCGCCAGGATCTTGGGAATGAAGGAGAGGGTCATCTCGTTGATCTGGGTGGCCGCCTGGAAGAGGCTCACCGTCAAGCCCGTCAGCAGGGCCGTCAGCAGCAGGGGGCCGCCCAGGAAGAGGGCGGTGCGCATGCCTTGGTAGGCGATTCCCATGACCGTTTCGGGTGTCATCGTGTCGGCTCCTTCCCGCCAGACGGGCGGGTCACGCGAACGAGGCTGTCACAGGTAGTGGCTGTCACAGGTAATGGTTGTCACAAGTAGAAGCTTTCCGCCATCGAGCCCACGATCAGCTGCCAGCCATCCACCAGCACGAACAGCATCAGCTTGAAGGGCAGCGAGATGGTCACCGGCGGCACCATCATCATCCCCAGCGACATCAGCGTGCTGGCCACTACCAGGTCGATGATCAGAAAGGGGATGAAAATGGTGAAACCGATCTGGAAGGCGGTCTTCAACTCGCTGGTGACGAAAGCCGGCACCAGGATGCGAAAGGGGACCTCTTCCGGGCCCTGCATGGGCCCCACCTCGCCGAGACGGGCGAAGAGGGCGAGGTCGGGCTCGCGGGTCTGGGCCAGCATGAATTCGCGGACCGGCACCTGGGCCCGGGCCAGAAACTCCTCGAAGTTGATCGCGTCGCTGGTGAGCGGTACCCAGGCCGTCTCGTAGACGTTGCCGATGACCGGCGACATGATGAAGAAGGTGAGGAACAATGCCAACCCCAGCAATACCTGGTTGGGGGGCGTGGCCTGGGTGCCCATGGCGGTGCGCAGCAGGCTCAACACGATGATGATGCGCGTGAAGCTGGTCATCATCAGCAGTGCCGCGGGCAGGAAGGCCAGCGAGCTCAGCAGCAGCAGGGTCTGCAGGGAGAGCGACCACTGCTGTCCGCCATTCTCGAGCGGCCTGCTGACGATGCCGGGAATTTCCTGGGCCAGTGCTCCGGCGGTACCGACGAGCAGCAGCAGGACACCGGCCGCTGCCAGCAGCAGGGCGCGCATCATGATCCCCTCCGGCCATTGCCTCCCAGACCGGCATTGTGGCGCAGGGCACGGGCGAAGCGGGTGGCGAAGGGCTCGTCACCTGCCGCCTCCGCTGGCGCGCCTTCGGGAGTGGGCGGGGCGGGCATTTCATGCACCTTGGTGACCTGGCCGCCGCCCACGCCGAGTACCAGCCAGGTGTCTTCCACCTCGACGATCACCAGGCGCTCGCGGTTGCCCAGCGCGGTGCTGGCGACGACCTGCAGGTGGTGGCCGGCCATGCGGGTGTGCCCGCCCCAGCGGCGCAGCAACGCCGTGCACACGAAAATGATAACGACGACCAACGCCAGGGCGGCAGCCGTCTTGCCCAGGGTGGCCATGCCCACCAGGCTGTCGCCGCTCGAGGCGAGGGCGTCGAGCCCGGCAGCCTGCGTTTCGGAAGCAGGGGTGTCGCTCATCGATTGAGTTTCTGCACGCGTTCGGAGGGCGTGATGATCTCGGTGATGCGGATGCCGTACTTGTCATCGACAACCACCACCTCGCCCTGGGCGATCAGGTAGCCGTTGATGAGGATGTCCATGGGCTCTCCGGCCAGGCCGTCTAGCTCGATCACCGAACCCTGGGCCAGTTCCAGAAGCTGCTTGATGGTCAGCTTGGTGCGGCCGAGCTCCACGGTTAGCTTGACCGGGATGTCCATGATCATTTCCAGGTCACGCGGTGTCGTGCTGCTGTCCGCGCCCTTGTCCAAAGGACGAAACACCTGGTCGCCGGCCGCCTGAGCGGGTGCCTTGGGACGCGACTCTTCGGCGGGCCTGTCCTGCTCGGCGGATTCCGCGGCTTCCTGCTCGGCCAGAGCCTCGGCCCAAGGATCTTCCTCGGCCGGGCCCGACGACTGCTCCGCCGCCTGCTGCTCAGCCATGGCTTCCGCCCAGGGATCGTCATCGGCAGAGGCTCCGGTGTTCTCCTGCTCGGACATGGCGGCCGCCCAGTCATCGTCGGAGACGTTCTGATCGGGTTTCTTGGGATCAGTCATGCTTGAAGTCCTTGGCTTGCGGCGCAGTGCCCTTGATGAAGGCGTCGGGAGACGAAGAGTGCTGCGCCCCATGGTCGATGATGCGGATGACACGAAGCGCGCGTTGGTCGTGCTGGCTGCCGTACTCGCACTTCATCACGGGGACGCCATCCACACTGGCCGTTACGGTTTCCGGCAGCTCGAGGGGCAGGACGTCGCCCACCTTCAACGCCATCACGTGGGCGATCCGGCTGGGAATGGTGGTGAAATTGGCGATCAGCTCCACCTCGGAGTGACGAAGTTCGCCCGCCATGCGCTGGGTCCAGGTGCCGTCCTGGTCCTGGCTGCCATCGCTGAGCGGGTTGGCCAGCAGGTCGCGCAGCGGCTCGATCATCGAGTAGGGGATGCAGACCTGGAAGCTACTGGTGAGGTTGCCCACCTCGATGTTGAAGCTGGTGTTCACCACGATCTCATTGGGCGAGTTGGTGATGTTGGCGAACTTCGACTGCATCTCGGAGCGCAGGTAGCTGATCTCCAGCGGGTACACCGACTTCCACGATTCCGAGTAGGCATCGATGGCCAGTGACAGCAGGCGCTGGATGATCCGCTGTTCGGTATTGGTGAACTCGCGCCCCTCGGACTTGGTGACGAAGCGCCCGTCGCCGCCGAACAGGTTGTCGACCACCATGAACACCAGGTTGGGGGGGAACACGATCAGGGCCGAGCCGCGCAGCGGCTTCATGGCGATGATATTGATGTTGGTGGGCACCGGCACGTTGCGCGAGAAGTCGCTGTAGCTCTGGTAGCGCACGTTGTCGACGGTAATGTCCGCGCTGCGGCGAAGCAGGTTGAACAGACCCATGCGGAAATGGCGCGCGAAACGCTCGTTGATGATGTCCAGGGCCTGCAGCCGCTCCCGGATGATCCGGTGCTGCGTCGCCGGATCATAGGGGCGCACGCGGGAGTCGCCGTCGCTGCGCGCCGACGGCTCATCATCTCCGCTCACGCCCTTGAGGAGCGCGTCGATCTCTTCCTGTGACAGCAGGTCGTCTTGGGACATGGTGGCCCGCCAGCGCTATTGGACGATGAACTCGGTGAACAGCACGTCCTGGATCTCCAGCGACGGCTGCGGCTCGGTCATGGGCTCAGAGAGGGTTGCTATCACTTCCTGGCTGAGCAACCGCTTGCCCTCCGGCGAAGTGAGCTCCTGGGCCTCCTTGCCGGAAAAGAGCGTGAGCAGGCGGCTGCGCACCTGGGGCATGTGCTCCTCGAGCATCTCGCGCGTCTCCTCGTCGCCGACCTTGAGCGAGAGACCGGTATACAGCAGTCGCGAGCCGTAGCGGTCGTCGGCCAGGTTGACCGTGAAGGGCTCGATCTTGACGAAGATCGGCGAAGGGCGTTCTACCTGCTGTGTCTGCAGCTGGCCGTCAGCCTCTGTACCGTCATCCTGCATCACCAGATAGATGGCGATGCCGGCCGCGACGCTGGAAAGCAGTACCAGCACCAGCAGTAGCCATAGAAGCTTGGAAGAGCCGTCCTTCGAGTTTGCCATTGCCCTGCCTATCGTGATGGGTTGTCGTGATGGATCGCCGTGCGAAAAACCGGAAGTATGCCCGGTGGCGTTCCGGAACGATGGGGCGAACACCCTGCGTGTACGCCGCTATCTCAAGTTTTTGTCAGCGTCGAGGCCCTGGCCCGCGTCTCACGGCCTCAGGCGTAAAGGTTGACCCGGCCGTCCAGGGCGATGTCGCTCATGCCCTCGCCGGCAGGAGGCGTGCCATCGCCGCGGGCCAGGCCTTCGTCGGCGAGCTCACCCTGGCCCGCCGTGCCACGGCCGCTGCCTTCCTCGTTACCGGCGAAGGCCTGGCCCTCCTGCTGGCGCTGCTCGCCCACCGAGGTGTCGTTCAGGTCGATGCCCTGCTCGGCAAGGGCCTCGCGAAGCTGAGGAATCGCCTGCTCGATGACCTGGCGCACCTGGGCATGGGCCGACAGGAACTGGGCCTGGGCACCCTGTTCGGTCATCTTGAGCGTCACCGACAGCGGCCCGAGTTCGGCAGGATGCAACCGCATCTCGATGTGCTGCTCCCCTCCCTGACGAGCGAACTGCACCAGCTGCTGGCCCAGCTGGCCGGGCCAGGCCGGGCTCTGGACCGGTGCACTCAGGCTGGCCTGGCCGGGCATGCCAGTGCCGGTCGTTGCGGCAGTCGCCGACGCCATGGCCTGTGTGAAACTGCCCTGCGGGCCGGCTGGGCTGCTAGTCAGGGCCGCCATGGCCTCGTTAGCTACCGCTCGCCCACTCTCGCTGCCGAGCCCGTTCGATCCGGCGTTCTGACGTGCTGTCAGCCAGGCTGTCTCGGCGGCCCTGACATCGAGTGACTTGGCGTCGAGCGGTGTGGGTTCGAGCGACTTGGCGGCGAACTGCGGGCCGCCTCTATCGGTAGCTTTCGCCTCCCGTCCCTGGCCGTTCAGCAGCGCGTCGGCGGGTGTCCCAGTGGCAGGCTGGGCTGGCGCTGCTATCCCTGGGCGTGCTTCGGCCGCTCGCTCGCCGGCCGTTGCCTGGCGCTGACCGCCGGCCAGGGCCGCCAGGGCTTGCTGGAGAGCGGCGATGCTGGTGTCGTCAGCGGTTTGGGCGCTTGCCTCGTTGGACTGAATGGCCGCCTCGATGGCCTGGGCGGTCGCCGCGTCGAGCGACGGGTCGTCAGCCAAGTCCGTCAGCACGTCCTCCAGGCGAGGCAGGGGCGTGCCTTCCTGTCCGGGCTGCGGTGGGGCGGCAGAGGCGTCGGCCATGATGGACTCCAGGCGCTCCACGATCGCCTCCAGGTCCTGCTGCGCCTGGGGCAGTTCCAGCTGGGGAGCGTCGGCGCCGGGCATCGACAGACCGTGGGCAGCCAGTGCCTCGGCGAGGGCGTTGGCGCGTGCCGTCTGGGGGGGGGGCTGCGCGGTCGGCGTCGCGGAGGCAGACGCCGCCAGCGTGGCCAGGTCGCCGCCCGTGCGCTGCCCGGCGCTGGCCAGGCTCTGGGCGAACTGCCCGGCGGCGGGGGCGTTGCCCGGCTGCCTGGTGGCGCTCTTGCCCGGTAGGGCGGCCAGCATCATCTGAATGTCCATCGCCATCTCCCGCTGTGTCTCAGGTGTCGCGGGCGGCGTTGCGCTCGCGCAGCAACCGTCCCGATGCCATTTCGTCATTGAAGCGCTGCTCGCGGCGCGCTTCCTGTTTCTGCTGCTCGGCTTCGCGGCGCGACGACAGGGTGTCGTAGGCCGAGAGCCGCTGCTGTTCCTGCTGCCACTGCTGCTGGCGCCGCGTCACCCGCTGGCGCTGTTCCTCGAGGGCCTGGCGGGCGCGCTCCAGGGCGGCATCCAGCGAGGCGAGGAACTGCTGGTAGTTGTGCATGCTGGCCGGGTCGATGCCGTCACGCATGGCCTGCTGCAGGCGCACCGCGTACTCGTGACGATAGCGGGTCAGCGACTCGAGCTGGGCGTTGACCTGCTGCTCGCTCTGTCGCTCGCCTGCCAGCGCCTGGCCTGCCTGGTCGCGGGCATTGCGTGCCAGCTCGCTGAGCATGTCCAGCTGTGAGGTTGCACTCATTGCTTACCTCCGAGGGTCGTCTCGAGCTGCTTTCGGGCCGCGGCAATCGAGGCGCTCTCCTGCATGCTCTGCTGGAGGAATTGCTCCAGCGCGGGGTAGCGCCTCACGGCCTCGTCGAGCTGCGGATCGTGGCCCGGCGTGTAGGCCCCGACGCTGATCAGGTCGCGGTTGCGCTGGTAGCGCGAGAAGAGCTGCTTGAAGGATTGCGCCATGCGCAGCTGGTCGGCGTCGATGATGTGGGTCATGGCACGGCTGATCGACGCCTCGATGTCGATGGCCGGATAGTGCCCGGCCTCGGCCAGGGTACGCGACAACACGATATGGCCGTCGAGGATGGCGCGCGCCGAATCGGCGATGGGGTCCTGCTGGTCGTCGCCTTCGGTGAGCACCGTGTAGAAGGCGGTAATCGAGCCGCGGCCGCGCTCGGCGTTGCCGGCACGCTCGACGAGGCTCGGGATCTTGGCGAACACCGAGGGCGGATAGCCCTTGGTGGCCGGCGGCTCGCCGATGGCCAGGGCGATCTCGCGCTGCGCCATGGCGTAGCGGGTCAGGGAGTCCATGATCAGCAGCACGTTCTGCCCCTGGTCACGGAAGCCCTCGGCGAGCCGCGTGGCATAGGCAGCGCCCTGCAGGCGCTGCAGCGGCGAGGTGTCGGCCGGCGCGGCCACGACCACGGCGCGGCGGCGCCCCTCTTCACCCAGAATGTTGTCGATGAAGTCCTGGACCTCGCGCCCCCGTTCGCCGATCAGCCCCACCACGATGACGTCGGCCCGGGTGTAGCGCGCCATCATGCCGAGCAGTACCGACTTGCCTACGCCGGAGCCGGCGAACAGCCCCATGCGCTGGCCGCGGCCGATGGCCAGCAGCGAATTGATGGCGCGAATCCCCACGTCGATCTGGTCCTCGATGGGCGCGCGCGACAGTGGGTTGAGCGGTGGGGAGGAGAGTGGTGCGCGCGGCGCGCCCTCCAGTGGGCCGAGGCTGTCGAGGGGCTGCCCGTTGCCATCCACGACCCGCCCGAGCAGGGACTCGCCCAGCGGGAAGCGTCGGGCGGCATGGTCGGGGCCGTCGCCCAGCGGAAAGACCCGCGCGCCCGGCATCAGGCCGGTGATCTCGGAGAGCGGCATCAGGAAGAGCTTCTCGCCGGCGAAGCCGACCACCTCGGCTTCCGCATAGCGCGGCGGCTCATGGCTGCCGGGGGAGGGCAGCTCGATGCGGCAGGCATTGCCCAGTGCCACGCGCAGTCCCACGGCCTCGATCACCATGCCGGTGGCGCGCAGCACGCGCCCGCTGGTGCGATAGGCCGGCACGCTGTCGACCCGCTCGCGCACGTGGGCGAGCGTCTGCTGCCAGCGTGCGTGATGGGGGTTGTGGGCCAGGGCCTCGGGCATGGGGCGCTCCTGCTACTCGCTCTTGCGGTCGGACGACGGAGAGCGGCGCTGGCGCACCTGCGCCTTGACCGCCTGCCAGCGGCTCTCCCAGGTGGCATCCAGTTCGCCGCTGGCGCTGGTGACCCGGCAGCCTCCGCGGGTGAGCTGGTCGTCGGGCTGCAGTTTCCAGCCGGCGGCTGCCAGCTCCTCGCCGAGGTGCTTTTCCACCAGCTTGTGATCCAGGGGGTGGAGCCACAGGCGCTGTTGCCCCGTCAGCGGCGGCTCGGTGTGCAGCAGGGCACGGATGATCTCGAGGATCTGCCGCGGGCGCGTCTTGAGCGCCTCGCCGGCGAGCTGGTAGCCGGTCGACAGGGCCAGCGCCACCAGGTCGTCGCCGAGCCGTTCGTCGAGCTCGCTGAGGGCCTCGGAGAACGCCGTGGCAAGCGGCTCGAGGGGGGCGAGGGTTTCGTGGGCGCGTGCGTCAAGCTCTTCCTCGGCCTGGCGGCGCCCCGCCTCGAGCCCCTGGGCATGGCCCTCGCGGCGGCCCTCCTCGAACCCGGCCCGGTAGCCTTCCTCGCGCGCCTCACGGCGTACCTGCTCGCGCAGCGCCTCCAGCTCGGCACGCTGCCGCTCGGCAGCGCGGCGAGTGGCGGCCTCCTGCCGGGCGTGCTCGCTCGGCGGTGCGGCCTCCTCGCGGCGGCGCGCACCGGAGGCCAGCTCGCCCATGTGCCAGCGCTGCCAGGCGGCGTTGCGCTCGATGGGGACGGCGGGCTGATCAGACATAGGTGTCGTCTCCGCCGCTCAGCACGATCTCGCCGGCATCGGCGAGGCGGCGCACCACCTGCAGGATCGCTTTCTGCTCCGCCTCCACCTGGGAGACGCGGATGGGGCCGCGCGCCTCCATGTCCTCGCGCATGAGGTCGGCGGCACGGCGCGACATGTTGCGCAGGAACTTCTCCATGAGCGAGTCGGGGGCCCCCTTGAGCGCCACCACCAGCGAGTTGGTGTCGATCTCCTTGAGCACCAGCTGGATGCTGCGATCGTCGATGTCGAGCAGGTTCTCGAACAGGAACATCTCGTCGATGATCTTCTGGGCCAGGTCCTCGCTGTGGGCGCGCACCGTCTCGATGGCGGTCTCTTCCTGGTTGGAGTTCATCAGGTTGAGGATTTCCGCGGCGGTTCTCACGCCGCCCATCTTGCTGCGCTTGAGGTTCTGGCCGTCGAGCATGTTCGACAGCACCTCGGTGAGCTCCTGGAGTGCGGCCGGCTGCACCCCGCTGAAGGTGGCGATACGCAGCACCACGTCGTTGCGCAGCTTGTCGTCGAAGAGCTCGAGCACGTCGGCGGCCTGGTGACGCTCCAGGTGGACGAGGATGGTGGCGATGATCTGCGGGTGCTCGTCGCGGATCAGCTCCGCCACCATGGAGGGTTCCATGAGGTTGAGCGAGTCGATACCCGAGCTGGTGCTCGAGGTCTCGAGCACATCCTCGATCAGGCTGGTGGCGCGCTCGCTGCCGAGTGCCTTGGTCAGCACCGAGCGGATGTGCTCGCTGGAGTTGAGGTTGAGGGCGATGAACTCCTCGGTCTCGTCGTTGAAGTCCTGCAGGACCCGCTGCATGTCCTCGTGGGAGACCTGGCCGAGCTCGGCCATCTCCATGCTGAGCTGCTGAATCTCCTTGGGCGGCAGGAACTTGAACACCTCGGCCGCGCTGTCCTCGTCCAGGGCCAGCATCAGGATGGCGCTGCGGCGCAGGCCGCTCATGGCTTGGGTGGTTGCGGCACTCATTCCTTGTTCATCCAGTTGCGAACGATCATGGCTATCATGCGCGGATCCTCCTGGGCCATCTCGCGCAGCTCGGTGAGGTGGTCCTCGTAGGCGGACGACTTGCGACGGCGCTTCGGCTTGGGATAAGTGCGCTCCTTGTCGGCGCTGGCGTCCTCGCTCTCGTCCTCGCTGGTGGCCGCCTCGTCACCCACCTGCACGCTGAGCGCGCCGCCCGTGGTGGTGGCGGTGGTGAGCACCGGCTGCTGGGTATAACGCTTGATCAGCGGGCGCAGGATCAGCAGGTAGGTGAGCAGGATGCCCAGCGCGACCAGGAGGTAGCGGCCGATGGTGAGCGCCAGGGTGTGCACCTCGGGCGATTCCCACCACTCGAGGGTTTCTTCTGCCTCCTCGGTGCGACTGAAGGGGCTGTTGACCACTTCGATTTCGTCGCCGCGTGCCTGGGAGAAGCCGATGGCCTGGCGCACCAGGCGCTCGATCTGGTCGATCTCGACATCGCTGAGCGGTACCTGTTGCCATTCGCCGGCTTCGTCGCGCTCTTCGCGATAGTCGACCACCACCGCGGCGGAGAGACGTTCCACGCTGCCACGACGATGCTGGATGTGCTCGACGCTGCGGTCCACCTCGTAGTTGACCACGTCGTCCTGGCGCAGGTTGTTCAGCGCCTGCAGCGCCTCTTCCTGGGCCGTCGTTTCCTCCTCGCCGTTCTCGGCGTCGCCTTCTTCGCTGTCCTCGCCCTCGGGCTGGGCGATGGGGGAGGGCGCCGTGCCGGGGGGCGTGTTGCTCAGCGCGCCAGGGATCCCCAGCGCCAGGTCGTCATCGCCATTGTAGGAGAGCGAGGACTGGCGGCTGCGGATAGCGGCTTCGTTGGGGGGCTGGTTGGGCGCGTAGCGCTCGGCGGTCTGCTCCCGCCGGGAGAAGTCGATCTGGGCGGCCACCTGGGCTCGCACGCGCTGGCGCCCGAGCAGGGGAATGAGGATGTTCTCGATGCGCTGCCGGTAGGAGCGCTCCACTTCGGCGATGTAGTCGAGCTGGGTGCCGTCGAGGTCGAGGCCATTGCCGCTGGGGGTGGAGAGCAGGCGGCCGTTCTGGTCGACGACGGTGATATCCTCGGCGGCAAGGTCGGGCACGCTGCTCGAGACCATGTGCACGATGGCGTTGACCTGGCCTTCGCCCATTGTCCGCCCGGGCTGCATGGTGAGCACCACCGATGCCTTGGCCGGCTTCTGGTCACGAACGAACACCGAGTCCTGGGCCATGGCGAGGTGAACGCGAGCCCGCGTGACCGGCCCCAGCGACTCGATGGAGCGCGACAGTTCACCCTCCAGGCCGCGCTGGAAGTTCACCTGCTCGGCGAACTGGCTGACGCCGAACGCCTGCTCGTCCATCAATTCGAAGCCGACATTGCCGCCTTGCGGCAGGCCCTGTTCGGCGAGCTGCAGGCGCAGGGTGTGAACCTGGTCGCCGGGCACAAGCAGGGCCTGGCCGCCCTGGCTGAAACGATAGGGTACGCCGCGGCTGTCCAGCTCGCCGATGATACGACCGCCGTCGGCCTCGCTGAGGTTGCTGTAGAGCACCCGGTAGTTCGGGCTCTGCGCCCACATGATCAGCGCCGCCACGATCGCAATGAAGGCGGCCCCGCCGATGAGGACGGCAATCAGCGGGTTGTTGCGCAGGGGGGCCAGCAACTGATCCAGCGAGCCCTGCCTGGCAGAGCCCGCCGTCTGGTTGTTGCTGGATTCCTGGCGGTTTGGCGTCGTAGCGCCATTGCTCATGCGCACCCCCGAGAGCGCGCCATGCCCGCCTGATGAACCCTGGTTTCCCTGCTTTTCCGAGATGAAGGCATCGACTGCATCCGTCCATCGCTATTCTGGCGCCCGTGCTGCAGTGTGACCTGCCGGCAAGTGCGCATTTATGATGGACGCCATTATCCAAGGGGGCGTGTACGCCAAAGGCAGGAAAAGCCCGGTTTTTCCGTGCCATTTGGTGGCATGGCGCGCGACACCGAGCTGCTAGCCTGGCATCACCTTTAAAGCACCGTCGTGATTTTCGATTATCTGACCAGGGACAGCTTGCGCATGAGTTCACCCTCCATCCAGTCGGCGCTTGCCCAGATGCAGAGCCTCGCCAGTCAGGCCGCTGGCCAGTCTGACAAGGGGCAGCAGGTTTCCACCCGCGTGGGACAGGGCGGCTTCGCCGACGAGCTGCAGGCGTCGATCCAGCGCATCAACCAGTTGCAGCAGACCGCCAACAGCCAGGCCAAGGCCTTCCAGGCCGGCGATCCCAGTGTCGAGCTCAACGACGTGATGGTCGACATGCAGAAGGCCAGCGTCGCCTTCGAGATGGGCAAGCAGGTGCGTAGCCGCCTGGTGACGGCCTACAAGGATGTCATGAACATGCAGGTGTGAGGCGCGTGCTTATGCCTCGAGATCGATGAGGCGACCCTGCAGCTCCTGAAGTCGCTCGGCGATCGCCAGCACTTCCTCGGCGGGGATCTGGCGCAATACCTCGCCGGACTCCCGATCGATGATCTTCGTCACCACTTGGGAAGGTACCTCGTTGATCTCGAATTCCACACCGTACTGACGCAACACCTCGTTGATGCGCTGGACCGGCTCGATCAGCTCGGCCTGGCCCGGAGCCTGGGCATGGCTTTCGGCCTGGGACAGCATACCGCCGGCGGTGGGCAGCGAGGCGATCACGGTTTCCTTGCGTTCGCGAGGTGTCATCGTCTGAAGCGGCGAGGGTGCCTGGGCACTGGTGGCATCGGTCAGCGGTGATGTCATGGCGATCTTCCCTTGTTGTCGGTTCTTGACCCGCGCAGTGGGTCCCCTCCGTTTCAGTCCCTATCGGCCGTTGTTTCACCAACTTTAGCCTTTTACGGTCGAGGGGCGCCTTTCGCGTCATCGATCCGTTTTTTCTTGTCAAACAAGCCACTCAGGCCAAGGCCGGCGAAGCTTGTCAAGCCATTCGCGGCCTGTCTTGATCTGTGTCATTGCAACTTTAGTGTGCCCTTACTAGCGTCTTTCCCTGCGCAAAGCGAAAGCTAATACAACGCTTGCCGAACGATAACGAAAACGCAGGGAGCAAGGAGACGATGCGCAACAACCAGCCGGTAACGGACAGCGAGTATGTCATACGCGAGGATCAGAACCTCATCTCGCGTACCGACAGCAAAGGGCGCATCACCTATGCGTCTCCTACCTTCTGCGAGGTCAGCGGCTACTCCCGCGACGAGCTGATCGGCTCGCCCCACAACCTCATCCGCCATCCCGACATGCCGGAGATCGCCTTTGCCAACCTCTGGGAGACCCTGGAGGCGGGGGAGGTGTGGTCCGGACTGGTCAAGAACCGGCGCAAGAACGGTGACTTCTACTGGGTGCATGCCAATGTGGTGCCGATCGTCGAGGCGGGCGAAGTCAAGGGCTATACCTCGGTACGGGTCAAGCCGCGCGATGCGGACAAGGCGCGGGCAGAGGCCGCTTACGTGCGAATCCGCGAAGGGCGTGCCCGGGGTATCGGGCTGAATCGCGGCCGCCTCGTGCATACCGGTCTCGTCGGTGCGTTGCAACGGCTCTCGCTCAATGCCTTGCAGGGTCGGTTGCTGGCCACGCTGTTGATGGCGGTCGCGGGTCTGATGCTGGCGGGGCTACTGGTGTGGCAGTGGCGGTTGCTGATTGCCCTGGCCGTGGCTGGCCTGGTGGTCAGTGTGTGGCGTCGTCATGCCGCCGCCGTGTCACGGACGCGGGAGTTCGCCATGCAGGTCGCGGCCGGCAATCTGGCCGCATCGCCGCCGCCCGTCGGCCGTGACGGCTTCGGTGAGGTGGTCGACGCCATGGCCATCATGCAACGCAGCCTCGCCAACATCTCCGTGGATATCCACGCCATTCTGGCGACCGTCTCCCGCGAGACTGCCGAGCTCGAGCGGGACAACCGTAACCTGGCGTCACACACCCAGCAGCAGTCCGATTCGCTGCAGCAGACGGCGGCGAGCATGGAGGAGCTGACCACCACCGTGCAGCAGAATGCCGCCAATACCGAGCAGGCCGAGAGCGAGGCGGACAAGGTGCGCCGCGCCGTCGGCGAGAGCGACGAGGTGGTCAGGCAACTGGTGGCGAGCATGCAGCAGATCGCCGCCAGCGCTGGCAAGATGACCCAGGCCATCGAGGCGATCGAGGGGCTGGCCTTCCAGACCAACCTGCTGGCGCTGAACGCCTCCGTCGAGGCGGCGCGTGCCGGCGTGCACGGTCGCGGTTTCGCCGTGGTGGCCCAGGAGGTACGCCGGCTGGCGGAGAGCTCCGCGGATTCCGCCGAACACGTGCGACGCCTGATCGATACCACCCTCGAGGACGTGGGGGTAGGCGAACAGCGCATCGCCAGCCTCGAGACTCACAACCGTGGCGTGGTCGAGGCGGTAGGCGGCATCGACACCCTCATTCGCGAAATCGCCACGGCGTCTCGGGAGCAGGCCATCGGGCTCGAGCAGATCAATCAGGCCGTCGTCGGGATGGATTCGTCGACGCGCCAGAACGCCGAACGGGTCTCTCATTCCGCCTCGCTCGGCACACTGTTAGCCGAACAGGTCGAGCAGCTGAGCGTGGCGATTTCGGCGCTGCGCCAGGCCGGTGAAGGCAAGGAGTGGGTCAGTCGCGAGCAGCGGTTCCAGGCGCAGCGAGCGCGAAAAACGCCGGCCGAGCAGGTCGAGGCGGTACCGGCGGAGGTCGAATCCCTGCCTGTCGGTGCGCTGTGATAGGCTAGCCGCCATGCCGGGAATGAATGACAAGGAACGGTACGATTCATGACGCAACCCCCTTCGGGTGTGACCGCGGAGAGTGGTCGGAACAGTCGCTCGACAGATGACCGCCATCGCCAAGGATTGCCGTCGTGTTGCCGCTTTTTCGAGCAGGCCAATGAGGCGATTCTGTTGACCGATGCCGAGCATCGCATCCTCGGCATGAACCGTGCCTTCGGGGATTTCATCGGCCGCGCGGCGGAGCATGTCGTCGGCGAGTTGCTGACCGACTACCTGCAGTCGCCGACGGCGCTCTGGCACGACGAGTACGACGATCGCTTCCGCGTGCAGGCGGAGTGTTGCCATGCCTCGGGCGAGAGGCGCCCGGCGCTGCTCTCGGTGAGTCGCCTGCGCGATGCCGCGGGCGGCATCGACCATTACATCATCGTGGTCACCGACCTGGCTGCCCTGGTGGATACCGGCAAGGCCTCGAGCGCGAGCCGCGAGGTGTTCTTCGACGCCCTTACGGGCCTGCCCAACCTGCAGCTCGTCACTCAGCTCATCCAGGACGCCATGCAGCACGCCGTGCGTACCGGCGGCGAGCTGGCCGTCTGCTCGCTCGATCTCGACCACTTCAAGGCGATCAACGACCGCCTGGGCGAGGCGGCCGGCAACCTGCTGCTCTCCGCCTTCGCGCAGCGTATCAGCCACCTGCTGGGCGGTGACGAGGTGCTGGCGCGCATCGGGGGCGACGAGTTCGTGCTGGTGCTGCACCGGCGTGCCGAGAGCGACTTTCTCGATCGGTTGCAGCGCGCCATCCGCCAGCCGATGCTGGTCGGCGACCAGTCGGTGCGGGTCTCGGCAAGCCTGGGCGTCACCCACTATCCGGGCGATGCCGCCGACGGCGACGTGCTGTTGCGCCATGCCACCCAGGCCATGTATCGCGCCAAGCAGCGCGGCCGCGATACCTATCACTGCTTCGACCCCGAGCTCGACCAGGCCCTGCAGGTACGCCAGGAGCGTCGACGGCGTTTCGCGGCGGCCATCGCGGGCGACGAGCTGTGCCTCTATTACCAGCCCCAGGTGGACATGGCCAGCGGCAATGTGGTGGGCGTCGAAGCGCTGATTCGCTGGCAGCATCCCGACGAGGGACTGCTCTCGCCGGCCGCCTTCCTGCCGGACATCGCCGGCAACACTCTCGAGGTCGATCTCGGAGAGTGGGTGCTGGCCCAGGCGATGTGCCAGCTCCAGGCGTGGTGCGAGGCGGGCATCACCTTGCCGGTGAGCGTCAACATCGCACCCTCGCACCTGCTCCAGGCCGATTTTCCCGAGCGTCTCGCCGTGATGCTCGAGGCCAACCCTATGGTGCCGGCGCACCTGCTCAAGCTGGAGGTGCTGGAGACGGCGGCCATGCACGACATCGAGACCGCCATGGCGGTGATCCGGCGCTGCCAGACCCTCGGCCTGCGCGTGGCGATCGATGACTTCGGCACCGGTTTCTCGTCGCTGACCTACCTGCGCCAGCTGCCCGTCGACCTGATCAAGATCGACAAGAGCTTCGTGCGCGACATGCTCAGCGACCCGGACGACATGGCCATCGTCGAAAGCATCATCTACATGGCCAACCGTTTCGAGCGGGCCATGCTCGCCGAAGGCGTGGAGAGCCTGGAGCACGCCCGCGCCCTGACGAAAGTGGGCTGCCGCCTGGCGCAAGGCTTCGGCATCGCCCGCCCCATGCCGGCCGCTCAGGTGCCGGACTGGCTGGCCGAATGGCCATCGCGCCAGGAGTGGAGAGCACTCCAGCAACCCCACCCAACCCCCGGGCCCGGCCCGAGGTGAAGCTCGGTTTCATTCACTGCTCAGCGAGATGTCATGAGTCACGAACTCCCCGTTGAACGCGTCATGCAGACCGGCCTGCTCACCTGCGAGCCCGGCACGCCGCTCTGCGTGGCCGCGGACCGCATGGCCGAGCGCCGGTGCAGTTCCATCATCGTTGTCGAGGGTGATGAGGTGCTGGGTATCTGGACCGAGCACGACGCCCTGGCCGTCGACTTCGCCGACCCGGCCGCCGTGCGCCGTCCCATCGGCGAGGTGATGAGCCGTCCGGTGGTCAGCCTGCCGGTCGACACGCCCGTGGGCGAGGCGGCCATGCGCTTCGCGGCCGAGGGGCGTCGCCACTATCTGGTGGTCGACGATTCGGGAGGGCCGCGGGGCATCCTCACCCAGACCGACGTGGCTCTCAACCAGGGGCTCGAGCCCTACCTGCGCCTGCGGGAAGTGCAGGGCGCCATGCACCAGCGCCCGCTGATCCTGGAGGGGAGCCGACTGCTGGCGGACGCGGCGCGCCACATGCGCGAGCTGGGCGGCGATGCCGCCGTGGTGCACTGCGGCGACAGCGAGCTCGGCATTCTCACCGAGCGCGACCTGGTATGTTTCGTGGCCCGCCACCCGGGGAATACACCGGTCGGCGAGCTGGCCAGCCGGCCGCTGCTCACCGTGCACCTCCGCGATACCCTGATCGCCGCGCGCGACCGCCTGCTCGACAACCGCGTCCGCCACCTGGCGGTGCTCGACGACGGGGGCGAGGTGGTCGGCTTGCTGGGCTTTCGCGACATGCTCGCCGGCGCCGAACAGCTCTACCTGCAGGACCTGCGCGAGGCCCTCGAGCAGCGCGATCACGCCCTGGCCCAGTCGCGCCACAACCTGCAGCTCGCCGAGCGGGTCATCGACTCCTCCCTGGAGGGCATCATCATCACCGATGCCGAGAATCGCATCGAGTTCGTCAATCCGGCGTTCACCCACATGACCGGCTTCACGCTCGAAGAAGCGGTGGGGCGTACTCCGCAGATCCTCTCCTCGGGCCGCCATGACGCCGCCTTCTATCGACAGATGTGGGAGACGCTGCAGCGCTGCGGCTACTGGCGCGGCGAGATATGGAACCGTCGCAAGAGCGGGGAGCTCTATCTGGAATTGCTCACCATCACCGCCATCACCGACGACGACGGGCAGATCACCCACTACGCGGCGCTGTTCAACGACATCACCCACATCCGCGAGAACGAAGAGCGCGTCCGGCGGCTGGCCTACTACGACGCCCTGACCGGTCTGCCCAACCGCCGCCTGCTGGAGGACCGCCTCGAGCTGGCGATTCGCCATGCCCACCGCAACCAGACGCGCCTGGCGGTCATCTTTCTCGACCTGGACCACTTCAAGCAGGTCAACGACACCCTGGGCCACGCCACGGGGGACGAGCTGCTGATGCTGCTCGCCGAGCGCCTGCAGACGCGACTGCGCGAGGACGACACCCTGGCCCGCCTGGGCGGCGACGAGTTTCTGGTACTGCTGCCCGATCTCGACGAGATCGACGAGGTGACCCGCATCGCCCGGCGCCTGATCGAAGCGGTGAGCGAGCCCAGCCAGATCGGCCAGCACAGCTTTCGGGTCGGGGCGAGCCTGGGGATCAGCCTCTATCCCGACGACGCCGACTCCGCCGAAGCGCTGATCCACGAGGCCGACGTGGCCATGTACCGCGCCAAGCAGGAGGGGCGCAACGCCTATCGCTTCTACCGTGCCGCGATGAATCGCCAGGACGACCGGCAGCTGGTGCTGGAAACCGCCCTGCGCAACAGCCTGGAGACCGGCGAAGGGCTCGAGGTGCACTATCAGCCGCTTTTCGAGCGCGACAGCGGGCGGCTGCACAGCGCCGAGGCGCTGGTGCGCTGGCATCACCCGCTGTTCGGGACCATTCCCCCGGGCGACTTCATCCCCCTGGCCGAGCGCGCCGGCCTGATGATGCCGCTGGGCGAGCACGTGCTGCAGCTGGTGTGCGCCCAGTTGGCGGTTTGGCAGCGCGAGGGCAGGGCGCCCGTACCGGTGGCCGTCAACCTCTCTGCGCGGCAGTTCTGGCAGAACGACCTGGCGGGCAAGGTGGCGCGTAAGCTCGAGGCGCACGGCCTGCCGCCTGGGCTGGTGGGCTTCGAGATCACCGAGAGCACGCTGCTCGACAAGCAGCAGCAGGCGGCCACGCTGCTCCAGGGGCTGCGCGACTTCGGCTGCAGCATCGCCATCGATGACTTCGGCACCGGCTACTCCTCCCTGAGCTACCTGCAGGACCTGCCGGTCACCGCCCTCAAGATCGACCGCAGCTTCATCAAGCGCCTGGGCGACGGCGAGCGCGGCAGTGCCGCCATCGTCGCCGCGGTGACCGGCATGGCCCACGAGCTGGGCCTGCAGGTCGTCGCCGAAGGGGTGGAAACCGACGCGCAGCGCCAGGTGCTGGCCCGCTACCCGGTCGACCTGCTGCAGGGCTTCCTGCTCGGCCGCCCCGTGGAAGCGCGCCAGTATGCACGCCGCTATCTATCGCGGCCGCTGCATGCCGGAGCGTAGGCGCCAGCCCTGTCCGAGGAGCGCCGCCAAGTCGGCGCTTTTCCGGCTTTAGCCCGGGCGCCGATGCCAGTAGGCTAGGCGGCTGTCCCGCGCTTGCGATCACACCATGACTCGACCCGCATTCACCGGCAGCAGCGACCATCGTGGCCCCCTGCGCCACGATTCCCTCTTGCCGTCGCACGCCGGCGACGACGAGGACGGTGGCTGGATGATCGGCTACCTCGATGTCATGACACTGCTGGTGGCCCTGCTGGTGCTGATCTTTACGCTCTCCTTCACCGGGCAGGAGCCCGATGCCCCGGCTTCGCCCGCACCGTTCGACGAACCGCGCACGCGCGGCGTGCCCCTGCCCGAGCCGCTGCAGCGGGCGCTGGCGGCACGCCCGGCGGTTAACCTTCCCGCGCAAGGCTGGCTGAGCCCGGTGGCCGTATCGGCGGCCCTGGGCGTGGCCGGCCTGCCGCCACGGCCGCCCAGCGTTCAGCCACCGCCGCTGCTGGCCCGGCGGCCGCTGCCGCAGGCATCGCCCACGCCGGGCGAGCCGCTCCCGCCGCTCGACTGGCTGGCCTCGACCCCGCCCGACTGGCTGCTTCCCCAGCCGGTGGCCCCGGCCGCGACCGATCTGGCCCTGCCGCCGGCGGATTTCCTGCTGGTGCTCACCGACCGCCCGCCGGAAGGCGTGCGCGAGGTCTCCCCGCAGGCACTGGCCGGTGCGGAGCGGCTCGCCGAGCGCCTGGCGGATGCCCCCTACCTGCCCGACCTCGAAGGCGTGGCGGTGTCGCGCGTGGACGAGGGCATCCGGCTGCGCGTCGAGGATCAGTGGCTCTTCCCCACCGCCGAGGCCGAGCTCACCGCCGAGGGCGAGACGTTGGTGCAGCGCATGGTCGCGATCGTGCAGCGCCACGACGGCGAGGTGGCGGTGGAAGGGCACACCGACAGCCGCAGCATCGACACCGACGACTTTCCTTCCAACTGGGTGCTCTCCAGCGCCCGCGCCATCGCCATCGTCCATGCTCTCGAAGAAGCCGGCGTCGAATCGCGTCGGCTGCGTGCCGTGGGGCTCGCCGACACCCGGCCGCTGGCCGACAACGCCACCGCCGAGGGGCGGGCGCGCAACCGGCGGGTGGAAGTCATCATCCACGCACGGTGACCCACGTCCCTCAAGTCACTCCACTGCCTGCCGATAGTACCCCACTCATGCTCGTGGCACCCGCGGGCGGCATCCTTTGCCCATAATGATGAGTGATCCTCACATGCCTACATCCCTACGACTCCGTATCCTGCTGGCGACGGTGGTGGTCATCGTCCTGGCGCTGCTGGCCAATGGCCTGGCCAATTTTCTGACGGTGCGCTCGCACAACGACGATCAGGTGGCCCGCAACCTCACCGCCGTCTCCCAGGGCAATGCCAAAGCCATCAGCGAGTGGTTCGCCACGCGAATTTCCATGATGGAAGCGCTGCGCGTCGGCGACGACATCGACGATTCCCTCGGCGACCTCGAGCTCGTCGAACAGTCCGGCGACTTTCTGGCCGTCTATCTCGGCGATCCCCGCGACGGCAGTACCATCTTCTCCGACGGTTGGGAGCCCGGCGACGACTTCGACCCGCGCGAGCGGCCCTGGTACAAGGCCGCCGTGGAGGCCGAAGAAACCATCGTCACCGCACCCTACGAGGATGCGCAGACCGGCGATTTGGTGGTGACCATCGCCACGCCTTTCCATGACGACGGCGAGCTGCAGGCCGTGGCCGGGGGCGACATCGTCATCACCGACATCGTTGACATCGTCACCGAGATCGCCCCGACGCCCTCCAGTCTGGGCTTTCTGACCACTGCCGACGGAACTCTGGTGGCGCACCCCGACCCGGAGCTCAGTCTCGCCTCGACCACCGAGCTGGCGCCGACGCTGGATGCCGCGCGTCTCGCTGAGCTTGCCGAGGCAAGCGAGCCCATCGAGGTCGCACTGGGCGGCGAGGCCAAGCGCCTGCGCAGCGCCGACGTGGCGGGCACCGACTGGCAGCTGGTGGTCGCCCTGGACGATCACGAGGCCACTGCCGGCCTGCGCGCGGTGCTCGGCACCTCGGCGATCACGCTGCTAGTGGTCGCTGGCGGTGCGACGCTGGTGCTGGGAGCGCTGCTGCGCGTGATGTTCCGTCGCCTCAAGACGGTGCGCAGTGCCATGGTCGACATCGCCAGCGGCGAGGGCGACCTGACCCGGCGCCTGCCCGAGGGCGGCAAGGACGAAGTGGCCGAGATCGCCGCGGCGTTCAACGGCTTCGTCTCGAGGCTGGAAGGGGTGATGTTGACCATTCGCGATGCCAGCGAATCGGTCAACGTGGCGGCCGGCGAGATCGCCACCGGCGGGCAGGATCTGTCGCGGCGCACCGAGAATGCGGCCTCCAGCCTGCAGCAGAGCTCGGCTTCCATCGAGGAGATCTCCGGCACCGTGGAACA
Source organism: Halomonas sp. NO4 (assembly GCF_010994375.1). Taxonomy (GTDB): domain Bacteria; phylum Pseudomonadota; class Gammaproteobacteria; order Pseudomonadales; family Halomonadaceae; genus Halomonas. The sequence goes on along the minus strand of NZ_WHMA01000022.1, from coordinate 17,669 downwards.
TACCGCCCAGTCCTCGCGTCAGGCCAACGAGCTGTCGCAATCGGCCGTGCAGATGGCCTCTCAGGGGGGCGACGTGGTCCATCGCGTGGAATCGACCATGGAAGAGATCACCGACTCGTCGCAGCGCATCGCCGAGATCGTCAAGGTGATGGACGGCATCGCCTTCCAGACCAATCTGCTGGCTTTGAATGCCTCGGTGGAAGCCGCACGTGCCGGCGAGCACGGCAAGGGCTTCGCCGTGGTGGCCGGCGAGGTGCGCCAGTTGGCCACTCGCAGTGCCGAGGCCTCTCGCGACATTCGTGGCTTGATCGACGATTCCGGCCAGAAGGTCACCGCCGGTACCGAACTGGTGCGCCAGGCCGGCAGCTCCATGCAGGAACTGGTGGCCAGCGTGAACCGCGTGGCCGAGGTGCTGGGCGAGATCAGCGTTGCCGCCGGCGAGCAGAGCGACGGTATCGGCCAGGTTAACGTGGCGGTGGCCGAGCTCGACCGCATGACCCAGCAGAATGCCGCCCTGGTGGAAGAATCCACCACCGCCGCCGAGCAGCTCAAGGATCAGGCCGAGCGTCTGTCTGAAGCGGTGGGGGGCTTCACCTTGAGCGAGACACGGCCGATGCAGGGGTAACCCTGCGTCGTACCGGCCGCAACGCAGCAGGCCAGCGGCATTGCCGCTGGCCTGTCGTCTTGTGGAGCCGATGGAAGCTCGTCGGTATCAGCACGGATCCATGGGCAGGCAGACCCGCTCACGGGTGCCACGCACCGCTTCCCGCTCGGCCTCGCGAGTGGCCTTGCCGGTGGCGTCCACGCGCCGAAGCACCTGGCCGTTGCCCTCCACGGCGCCGCTGACGATGCGCGCGTGGGCGACCTTGTCGGCCACGCGGGTGATGTCGACGTCGGCTACCCAGGTCTCGCGCGGGCCCAGGCTCTCGCCGTGGTAGGGGTCCGTGTAGGCCTTGCCGATGTCGTACACCGCCCAGCGCTGGCCCGGCTTGACGATCACCCCGCCCTGGTTGAGCACGATCTCGCCACCGCGGCTCTCCACCACGCGCAGCGGGTAGATGACATTGAGCGCGCGGAAGGTGAGTTCGCTGCCCAGGGCGTCGAACACCCGCTGGGTGACACCGCCGCTGCCGGGTCTGTCGATGCCCAGTTCGGCGAGATCGGTGCTCAGGGTGTGGCTCCACATCACCTGGCCGGTAGCGGGAATCACCACCCGCGCCTCCAGCGTGGCCACGCCATCGCCCTGGTGCGAGCGCTCGCCGGTGATGGGGTTGGCCACCTCGCGCAGGGCCATGTCGAGCTCGGTCAGGCGCGTCACCACCAGGTAGTCGGCCCCCAGGTTGCGGCCGAGCATCGCCTTCTCGGCCAGCGGTACACGGCCGGAAGCGATGAAGGCCTGCTCGGCGCGGATCGCCTGCTGCATGTCCCGATCCAGCACGTTGAAGCGTCGCGCGCCGACCATGGCCTGCACCAGTGCCTGGGTGAGCCGCGCCGAGACGTCGCCGGCGGCCAGGGCCTCGCCGTTGATGCGCAGTTGGGCGGTGTCGACCTCCACCGGGTAGACGGCCAGGCGCTGGCGGTTGCTCTGGGCGCCCGCGCCGGGCACGCGGTACACCGGCACGCGCACGGAGAGCCGCGCCAGCTGGCCGCCGCCCGGGGCGGGGCGTACCTCGAGCACGTCGTACCCGCTGATCAGCCCTTGGCTGCGCACCTTTGTACCGCTCTTCACTCGCGATTCATGGGTCACCGAGGCCTCGCGGCCCTGGCCGTCGCGTACCGAGAGGCGGTTCATCGAGCGGCGCAGTTCGCGGCTGGCATCCACCTGGGCGCCGTGCACCTGGCGCACGGCCTCGCCCAGGGCATTGAAGATCGCCTCTTCGCGGTCCACTCCGGTGGCCTCGGCCTGCACCACGCGGGTCTGCACGCCGGCCTGGGCGGCCAGCGGCAGGGCGGCGACCAGCAGCCACAGCAGCAACCGCAGCGTCCTTGTGAGACTGCTCATCACCACTCCCCGAACGAGCCGGTGGCGCGCGACGTCGCCGGAGTGCTGGGCGGCGTACCGCTGGTAGCGCCATCAGCCGGCTCCGGCTCGTCACGCTGGGTCAGCCCCTGGGCCTTGGCCGAGGTGCCGGGCGACCAGTACTTCACGTAGCCGAGATAAGGGTGACCGGTGCTGGGATCGCTGCTGTTCCACTGTCCCACGGTCTGCACGCCCTGCAGATGGGCGTCTGCCTCGGAGCGCAGGACGCTGTTGACCATGCGGCCCACCCCCTCTTCGGTGAGCAGCCGCGAGCTGCCGTCGCCGCGGGTCTCGCGCACCTGCTCGCGCAGCTTGCGCTTGGTACTCTCCTTCTGCCCCTGCACCGTCATGCTGGCGAACTGGGCCAGCCAGCCGTCGGCCATCATCTGCGCGCTGGTGCGTGCCGCTTCCAACTCGGCACTGATGGCGAACTCGTCCATGCTGCCGCGCACTAGGGCCGGCGCCCCCATGCCGAAGGAGATCAGTCCGTAGCGGCCCTCGCCGTCGACGATCGGCTGCACGCCGAAGTAGCCGAGCATGGGCGTGCCTTCCTCGAGCTGGGGCGCCAGGCGCGCCTGGATGGTCTCGACGGGGATCGCCTGACCCGGGGCCACGTCGCCGGTGCGCAGCTGGCGGCCGAACTCGCTGAAGCGCGCCGACTTGACTACCACCACGCTGACGCGGCCGTTGTTGACCGGCCCATCGCCGCCAACTTCCTCGATGACGCCGAAAATGCCGATACCGGAGAGCTCGCCCATGGCGCGCCAGGTGGTGTCGGTGACGAACTCGTCATAGATCAGCTGCTTGCGCTCGGCCAGGTTGAGCTGGGGCAGCTGGCTGGCATCGCCACCGAGCTCCTCGATCACCTTGTTGAGGGTCTGTACCGAGGCTTCGGCCAGGCGGCTCGCCAGGGCTTCGCCCAGTTCGGCGAGGTTGCTGGTGTCGGCCACGTCTTCCGGCAGGCCGTTCTGCATGAAGCGGTCAGCCATGCTCTTGCCGATGTTCACCGAGTCCTGTGAGACGAGTTCGCCCATGGCCTGCAGGAAGGCCTCCTCGGTGGCGATCAGGCGTGCCTGGCTGAAGTCGATGCTGGTGGGGTCCATGGCGATGTCCGTCGAGGCGACGACCAGGGTGCCGCCCGCCGGGTTGTTGGCCGACTCGCCCTGTACCCAGCCGCGATCCTGCAGGAACGCCTGGATCTTCTCGTCGCTCTGGGAGACCTCGTCGATGGCATAGAACGGCGAGGGTGGGGTGGCGGCGGCGTCCGTTTGGGCGGCGCGGCTCTGCTCGGCCAGCTCCTGGGCCGTTGCGGCGCCGGGCAGCAGCAGGGCGAGGGCGACGGCGGCGGCAAGCGGTTTCAGCGTGCGTTCGAACATGGGGCCTCCTTACCAGCTGACCGAGGCGTTGGAGCCCCGCTTGATGACCTGGGTCTCGTCCTCCCACAGCGCCAGGCCGCTGGCCAGGTCGGTCAGCGAGAGCTGCACGTAGTACTCCACCTGCTGCTCGCGACCCACCTTGCGGTTGCGCTGCAGGATCTTGCCGGAGAGGCTCAGGTCGGGTGCCTGCAGGGTGCCCTTCTTCTGGACGCCGCGCTGGTCGAACTCGTCGGAGTCGCGCAGCGTTCGCGAGAGCATGTTCATCTCGTCCTCGGCGCCGTCGATGCCCACGGCGGTGGTGGTCACCACGCGGCCGGAACGCAGCAGGTCGACGCGAATCTTCTTCACCAGCTGATCGGTGTCCAGACGCTGCATGGTGTCGTTGACGATGCGGCTGACCACCATCACGTAGCGGCCGCCGTTGGGGTTGTCCACGGCGCCGCTCTCGAGCATGGAATCCACCGCGCGACCGGCGGCGTTCTCGAAGTCGCGGTAGTCCAGCGCCATGCTGACCGGGCCGTCGTCGTTGGCGGGATCCACGTAGCGCGGGGTGGTGGCGCAGCCCGCCAGCAGGGTCAGGCTGGCCAGCAGGATGAGTAGCAGTCTCATGGTGTCATTCCCTAAGTGGTTGGAAAGCTTGGTTGGAAAGAAATGCCTGTGATACATGCAGGGCTGGTTGTTGTGGGTTGTGGGAGGGCGGCTTGCCGCGCGAAGGCGCCGCCAGGTGCCCATTGTCTGGCAGCGCTGCGCGCTGCTTCGCCCGATAAATCGGCCTCCCACGGGGTAGCAGGTGCATAGATTGCGGGAGGGCGATTTAGCTCCGGTTTGACGCCTCGACGAAGGCGCCGTCAGGTGCCCCTCCCTGTGCTCAAGACGCATCGGCCACCAGCTCGCCGGCTTCGTCGCCGCTCGGTGCGCCGTGCAGCGAGAGCTGTTCGCCGCCGTGCTCGCCCTGCAGGTCGATCAGCGAGACCTGCGCCGGGCTCTGGGCGCTGGGGCGCTTGACGTAGACGAGGGTGTAGGGCCAGTCGGGCAGGCTGAGCTCGCCCAGGGCCGTGCCGCCGGCTGCGAGCGTCAGCCGGCCGGAGTCGGGCCGTGCCAGGCGGGCCACTTCCCAGTGGTCGGGAATGGCCTGCCAGCTGCGCAGGTCGGCCTGGGTGGTGGCGGCGGCGAAGAGCGCTGTGCCCAGCTGACCCACGGCGCCCATCTCCTCGGCGGCGGCGGTCTGGATCAGCGCCTTGATGGCGGCGGAGGCCACGGCGCGCCCCAGCACGGCGGGGAAGCGCGCCTGCATCTCGGTATGAATCACCTTGCCCATGGCCGAGAAGGCCTCCGGGGTGATCGTCTCGCCGCTGCCGTCGCGCAGGGTGAGGGGCTCGCTCACCGCCTGGCGATTGGCGTAGCGGGGTAGGGCGATGCCGGTGTAGGCGGGGCTGGTGGTGTTGCCGTGGAAGAGCAGCAGCGGCACGTCGAAGCGCGTCTCCTCGGCCACCGGGCCCAGGCCGTTCTCGTAGATCACCCACACCCGATCGCCCAGCGCCTCACGCTTCGCCTTGCCGGCGGCCAGCGCGGTGGCCAGTTCGGCATCGGCGGCGAGCGCCCGGTTGCCCGGGGTCATTTCGGCGACGCGCTTCAGCGAGGTGGCCGCGCGCTCCAGGTCGCCGGTCTCGCCGCTGGCGAGGAAGAAGAGCCCGTGCAGGTAGGTGGCGGAGGGCACGATGAACTCGGGGTAGACGCTCCACTGCGAGGTCTCGCCGTAGTTAGCGGCGATGCTCTCCTGGAGGGCGTCGCTCTCCAGGCTCTGCTGGATCGACTGCTGCTCGGCTTCCGCCTCTTCGGCCATCGCCTCCTGCTGGGCGGTGATCTCCTTGGCGAAGGTCTCCACGGCGCGGCGGGTGCGGTCGTCGGCACGGTTGAATTCGATGCGCGCGTAGTCGCGGTTGCCTTGCTGGAGGAAGGCGAGCCCCTTGTAGGTGTTGACCAGCACCGTCTCGGCGAGCATCGGGGTGTAGTCGCTCTCGGCGTCGTTGAGCAGCACGGCCTTGCCGCCCTCCAGCAGCCCGGCGGCAAGCCCGGTGGTGTCGTCGAGCTTCATGCCGGTCTCGGCACGGTCGTAGAGGCTGATCGCCGTGGCCGTGTCGCCGGCCAAACGGTGGGCTTCCGCCTGGTGCAGCAGTTCGAGCAGCTGCTTGTCTTCCGCTTTGTCGCCGCCCGTCAGCGTGGCCTTGGCCTCCATGGTCGCGGCGGCTCCCAGGTAGTCGCCTTGCACCCAGGCGGCGTTGAAGGCTTCCATCTGGCTGCGCTGCTGGTGCGCCGCGCAGCCGCTCAGCCCCACCGCAAGCGTGGCGACGGCCAGTGCCTTGATAGTGTGCGTCATGTGGTTCCCTTGCGTAGCGTCAAGCGTTCTTCTTGCCCGGCCGCTCTCCGGCGGCCGGCTATGGCGAGGGGAGGGAAGGCGCTGAGCGCAAGCAAAGGGGAAGCGAGCGGTGGCACGACACGGCAGCACCGTCGCGAAGCGGCAGGAGGGCATGAAACGCAGCCCGGCACCTCTCCCTGGCGAACACAGCAAGGCGCCTTCCACGCGCCTCGAAGTGGATTTCGGCCGGGGAGAGAAGAACTTTAGCGAACTTTCATGCAACCAAAGGCGTAGGCTGGGGCGCGTGGCACTGGGTAGGGAGGGATCCGATGCCCGCGAGCGGCGCCAGATCGTGGGGTTCGAGGTGGAAACCCTCGAACCCTAAAGTCCCGCCCTCATCCGCCGATGTGGGTAGCACGAGCAACAAAATTCACCGGCCAAAGGCAGTTCTCATGGCTAGTATCTCATCGCTCGGCGTGGGTTCCGGGCTTGATCTCAACGGCCTGCTGGGCCAGCTTCAACAATCCGAACAGGCAAAGCTCGAACCCATCCAGCAGCAGGTCCAAGAGCAGAAAGTCAAGATTTCCGCCTACGGCGAGATGCAAAGCGTGCTCTCCTCCTTCCAGGATGCGGCCAGCAAGCTCAGCGATACCTCGCTATTCCAGGGCCATAACGCCAGCGTGAGCGGCGATGCCTTCCAGGCCGCGGTGAACAGCGATGCGGCAGCGGGTGAGTACAGCGTCACGGTCAATGACCTGGCCACCGCCGGCAGCCTGGCCACCCAGCGGGTGGACGACCCCACGGCCGAGATCAGCAGTGGCGCAACCGACCTCGACCTCACCTTCGAGGACGCCGCCCTTGACACCACGGTGGCTATTGACGCTGACAGCTCCCTGGAAGGCATCCGCGACGCCGTGAACGCCGATCCCGAGGCCGCGGTGAATGCTTCCATCGTCAATGACGGCGCGGGCTACCGGCTGGCGCTGATATCCGAGGAGACCGGCAAGCAGGCCAGCATCACCGGCACCAACTTCGCCGCCGTGGCCGATCAGGCGACCCTGACCGACAACACCATTACCCAGGCCGGGCAGGACGCCAGCCTGGACGTGAACGGCATCGCCATCACCAGCACCACCAACCAGGTCGACGACGCCATCCAGGGCGTGACTTTAGACCTTCAGCAGCAGGGTAGCGGCACCCTGAGCGTGGCGCGCGACGATGAGTCGATCCGTGAGGCGGTGACCGGCTTTGTGGAGAGCTACAACGAGCTCAAGGGCACCGCCGGGCGCCTGACCGCCTTCAACGGTGAAGAGGGCGAAGCCGGTGAGCTGATCGGCGACAGCGCCGTGCGCACCATCGAGTCGCGCCTGCGCAGTAACCTTGCCGCCGGGGTGACGGTGGATGGCGAACAGGGCCTGCTTTCCGATGTGGGGCTATCGATGACCGTCGACGGCACCCTCGAGCTCGACCAGGGGCAACTCGATGCCGCCCTTGCCGAGGACCCGGCCGCAGTAGAAGCCTACTTTGCCGGCGATGGCACGTCGCCAGGCCTGGCGGGTCGCCTTACCGAAACGGCCGAGCAGCTGACCAGCGACAACGGCGCCCTGACCACCTCCCTCAACGGCGCCGAAAACCGTATCGACAGCCTCAACGATCGTCATGCCCGTATGGAAGCCAGCATCGAGCAGACGGTAGAGCGCTATCGCACCCAGTTCAGCCAGCTCGATGGCATGGTCGCCCAGATGAACCAGACCAGCGCCTACCTCACCCAGCAGCTGAGCAATCTGGAGGGTGGCCAGTCTGGCGGTGGGCTATAAACTGTAATGCCTAGCGGTGGCGTGCGATGAGGAATTCCTACGGTTGGGCGGCATACCATCAGCTACAGGTTTTCCCGGGTGGGCTGGTTGAGTCTAAAGTTTGCGTGAGTGGCGCCGATAGATATGGCATAGCCGCGCTTCCGTCATGCGGTATACATGGAGAACACGTATGGCAATCTCAGCCCTTGGTATAGGCTCAGGCCTCGATCTCAACGGTCTGCTTGATCAGCTGCGCTCCGCCGAGCAGCAGAAGCTTGAGCCGCTAACGGCCCAGAAGAGCCAGGAGAAGGCGAAGATCTCCGCCTATGGCCGGCTGCAGTCCGGCCTGAACAAGTTTCAGGACGCGGTAACCAAGCTCAACGAGACCTCGCTCTACCAGAAGCTCTCCGCCAGCGTTCAGGGCGAAGGCATGACTGCTACTGCGAGTGCGGAAGCCAGTCCCGGGCAGTACGAAATCGCCGTGACCCATACCGCCCGCGCTGGAAGTCTGGCGAGCACCCGGGTGGATAATTTGACTGATTCTCTGACGGGGGCGAATGCGTCCCTGGACCTGACTTTTGGCGATGGCAGTGCGCCCGACAGTACAACGAATGGCACGAAGAGTATCGCCTTGCCGGAGAACGCAACCCTGGAAGACATCCGCGATACCATCAATGCCGATGCTGAGGCCGGGGTGGATGCCTCCATTATCAACGATGGTACCGGCAATCGTCTGGTGCTTACCTCTCGGCAGAGCGGTGCCGATGCCGGCATCACCAACATGGCCTTCACTAACCTCGCCACCGGGGTGACGCTGGATGAGGATCTCGCCACTCACCAGGCGGGCCGCAACGCCTTGCTTGATATCAACGGCATCGAGATCACCAGCTCCACGAATACGATAGAGGGAGCTATTCAGGGCGTGACGCTGGAGCTGGCGCCTGACGCCACGGGCGAAACCCTCAGCCTGAACGTGGCGCGCGACAGCGGCTCTCTCAAGGAGGCCGTCGGCAAGCTGGTGTCATCCTACAATGAGCTGCAGTCCACCATCGGCCGCATGACAGCCTACGGTGGCGAGGACGGCAAGTCGGGTGAGCTGATCGGTGATCGTACCGTCCGCAATATCGAATCGAACCTGGCGCGCGACCTGACCAATAGCGTGGCGGGGAGCGAACTCACGATCATGTCGCAGCTGGGCATCTCTCTGAATGAAAAAGGTCGCCTGGAGCTGGATGATGCCAAGCTCGATGAGCTTGCTACCAGCAATCCGCAAAAGCTGGCCGATTTCTTTGCCGGAGCAGATGAGGCTTCGGGGATGGCAGGGCGCCTGGATGCCACCCTTGGGCGTTTTCTCGGCGATGATGGCATGATCAGCAGCGCCGTGGAGAGTGCCGAAACCCGAGTCGAGAGCATCGACCGCCGTACGGCGCGCATGGAGCAGAGCATCGAGCGCACTATCGAACGCTATCGCGTGCAGTTCGGCCAGCTCGACAGCATGATTGCCAACATGAACCAGACCAGCAGCTACCTGATGCAGCAGTTCGAGTCGCTGGATGCCCAGCTTGGTCGTGATTGATCACTGACGAGACAGGCTACACGGCCTGTCTCTCGTGGTTTGAAACCCCATCGCCCCCGCCTCTTTAACGCGAAGCGGGGGCGATTCTGTTTACTCAGGCGGCCGGCTCAGCCCAGCAGCGTCAGTGCCGTCTGCGGCAGTTGGTTGGCTTGGGCCAGCAGGCTCTGCCCCGCTTGTTGCAGGATCTGAACCTTCATCATGTTGGCAGTCTCAACGGCATAATCAGCATCCAGGATGCGAGACTGCGCGGCTTCCGTACTGATGCTCTGTTGAGTCAGGTTGTCGATAGCACTATCAAAGCGGTTGTTGAGCGCCCCATAATGGCTGCGGTACTCATCGACCTTGGCCAAGGCGTCATCAAGAGCACCAAGTGCCGCGCTGGCGCCTTGCCCTGTGCTCAAGCTGATCTCGTCAAGTCCCAAGGTCTGGCTGTCAGCCGGCGTCGGCTCGATGGTGAGTTTGTTGGCCTTGTCGCCGCTGTTTGCGCTCATCACGATATCAGTAGGCGTGCTGGTGGGGTGTTTGGGCGGTCCATCTGGCATATGGTCCCAATCGACCATCATATCGTAGCTGCCACTGCCCGTGACGGCGAGGAAGAGAGGCTCTTTGACTTCTTGAATTAAGACCCTCTCATAAGCTGTGGAAGGATAGGGTGAATTGTTTCCATCGTTGATTACGTTATCGTGCCAGTCTCCGTCGCCGCTGTAGGTGATCTCCATGCCGGCAACGGTGCGCGTTGCTCCGCCGGTAGCATCGTAGTGGCTGGTGTTGTGAAATAGCGACGAGCCATCATAAGCGACCTGATCGCTGAATCCATTGGCCTCGTTGAGCAGATCATCTTTCATATCTTGCTCTGTAGTGATGCCTCGCGCTGTCCAGGTAGCGTCGGTGGCATTCGAGTCACCCTCTACCATTGGGGTGCCGACCAAGTGAGCACCGTTGCGGGTGAAGAGTTGAATATCATCATCGGCACCGAGCGAATTTATCTCGATCACTAAATTGGTCGTGCCTTTGGGAATGAAACCGATCGGGTCAGTACCCGATGAGCGCCCATTGTCCCAGGCTCCCTTGGCAACCTGAAGGGCGTTCTTGATAGTCTTGGTATTTCCTAGCTCGGTCACCTCTTGCCGTTGCGATGTCGGTGCCAAGAGGTGTTTCTCGAAGGCCTGGGTGTCCATCGCGATGCGGTCGACTTCCTCTACGATTTGCAGGAACTCGTTGTGAATGGCGCTGCGGTCTTCGCTGGAGAGCGTATCGCTGGCTGCTTGCAGCGCCAGCTGGCGCCCCCGCTGCAACAAGCCATTGATGCCATCCAGTGCGCCTTCGGCGGTCTGCATCAGGCTAATGCCGTCATTGAGTCCCTTGCTGACGGCATCATTGGCGCGCAGGTTGGTTTCCATGCGGTTGCTGATGGCAAGCCCGGCGGCGTCGTCCTTGGCGCTGTTAATGCGCAGGCCGGAGGAGAGCCGCTCCATGGCCGTGCTCAGGTCAGACTGTGACTTGCGCTGATTCTGCTGGCCGGTCAAGGCGGTGATGTTGGTATGGATCGAAGTCATCCGGCGTCCCTGCTGTATGCGTCATCTCCATCTTATGATCGGCCTGGCCGAATGAAACTTTAGGGTGGGTGCAGGAGCAAAGTAAGCTGAAGCCCGTTTCGGCACAATGAATGGTGGGGCGCAGAGGCATGGCGAGCCACAGCCGCTAGGCCCTTGGCCAGGTGGCTGAGTTCCTGGTCACGGCTTTATGACGCTTACGGGAATGGGTGTCTACGTAGCTTGGTAGGAAGCAGGCAGCCCGCTTTTCTGGCGGGCCGTGCAGTGTCAAGCCGAGGGCCGCATTTTTTTTTCGCCCTCACCCTAAAGTCTCCCCGCGCTCCGCCGTTATTCAGGGTAACGGCCAACGGCGCCGTTGCGGCAGGCCCGGAACGCTGGGCCAAGCATAATCCCAGCGGGCCCGCCAATGGAGCCCCCAACGTAGAAGGAATGATCTCATGTCCGTGATCAATACCAACATCACCTCGATGATCGGTCAGCAGAACCTGCAAAAGAGCCAGAACGCGCTGTCCACCTCCATGGAGCGCCTGTCCTCCGGCCTGCGCATCAACAGTGCCAAGGACGATGCCGCCGGCCAGGCCATCGCCAACCGTATGAGCGCCCAGATCACCGGCCTGTCTCAGGCGCAGCGTAATGCCAACGACGGTATCTCTGTCGCCCAGACGGCAGAAGGCGCGCTGAACCAGGTCAACGACAACCTGCAGCGTGTCCGCGAGCTCTCCGTTCAGGCCCAGAACGACACCAACTCTCAGGATGACCTGAAGTCCATCCAGGGCGAGATCAATCAGCGCCTCAACGAGATCAACCGTATCTCCGAAGAGACAGACTTCAACGGCACCAAAGTGTTGGCCAGCGACACGACACTCTCTATCCAGGTGGGTGCTAACGATGGCGAAACCATCGATGTCTCACTGGAGAAGATCGATGCCGAAACTCTGGGCCTTAACAAGTTCAATGTCTCCGGCCCGGAGGGAGCAGCGGCGGCCACGACGAGTGCTGCCGATCTGGCAGATGCCAACGAGCTTGTGGAAAGTTCTACTGCGGTTGCAAGTTTTACCGCCAACTCAGCTCTCACCGGTGCTGACTTCGGTCTGGATAGTGGAACGGCCGTTAGCGGGGGCACCACGACATATATCGATGATAATGGCACCCTCTATACCAAGCTCAACATCGATGGTACCGAGCTGACCGACAGTGAGGTCGAGAGCCTGGCCGAGCAGGGCATGCGCATTGATGCAAGCTCTGCCACAAATGAGGTCTATATGGCACTGGAGGCTGATGATGCAACCGTTATCGCATCTGGCTCCTTGAGCTTCGATGCCACTGGTACTGGTGAGGATAATATTAAGCAGAATCTTGCCAACCTGACCTTCGAACGGAGCAGTGAGCTGTCTACGCTTGACAAGTCACTGAATCAGGTGGATAGTCTGCGTTCCGATCTGGGTGCCATCCAGAACCGCTTCGAGTCCGCGATCACCAACTTGCAGACCAACGAGACCAACCTCTCGGCGGCGCGCTCCCGCATCGAGGATGCCGATTACGCTTCTGAGGTGGCCAATATGACCCGTGCTCAGATACTGCAGCAGGCTGGTACCTCGGTACTCGCCCAGGCCAACCAGACACCGCAGAACGTCCTCTCTCTGCTGGGATAAGTTCAGGCCACTTTGTGGGCTCAAGGAACGGGATAGCCATCGGCTATCCCGTTTTTCGTGGCTTTACACTCAATCCGAGTTGGTAGCATGACACCCATCGTCACAACAGCCGGGAGAGGAGTGACATGCCCAAGCCTAAGCGCCGCCCCCCTTTGAAATTGAACCGCCAAGCGCGTGAAGCCCAGCTTGAGCGCTTGGCGACTCGTTTCCTCGAACACTACCGGGCCAAGCGGCTGGAAACGGCTGTGGAACTGGCGCGGGAGATCACCGAGCGCTATCCCCGAGCCTCATTTGGCTGGAAGTCACTAGGCACGGCATTGATGGAATCCGGCGACCCTCAGAGCGCCGTGGCGCCTCTGCAGCAGGCCCTCGAGCTTCAGCCGGATAATAACGAAGCTCTGACCAGCCTAGGCAAGACACTCCAACAACTAGGTCGCTATAAGGAAGCCGAGGACTGTCTTGCTCGGGCCTTGGCGGATGCCCCCGACAACTATCAGGCCAACATGCACTTGGCGGGAATCCATCAGCAGCGTGGCCGCCATGACCAGGCTCTAGATTACTATGAGCGTTCCCTGGAGAGCCTGCCGGACGCCTTGCTGGCCAAGATGCGCAAGGCCACGGTATTGGTTGAACGGCGCGAGTACGACCAGGCGCTGGCCGTGCTGGAGCCACTTGTCGCACAGTACCCCAAAGCTGCGGGCGTTTTGACCAACTTGGCCAATCTTTACGGAACCATGGGCCGTTTTGATGAGGCCGAGGAGTTCTATCAGCGAGCCATCGACCTTAGGCCCGATGCATGGCTTTCTTTTTCCAACTATTACTTCACTGCCCACTACAATCCACAACATGACGCTGATGCACTTTTTGCTATTGGTAAACAGTGGCAGCAGCGGTATGCGCCAGCGGAAATTCCGTCACGCCCCTCTACTGAGAAGACGGTTGCACGCCCCCTGCGAATCGGCTTGATCTCGGCAGGTCTCAAGACCCACCCGGTCGGGCAGATGATCCTCGGTGCTCTGGAGCATTTGTCGTCGGGACAGTTTCTGCTCTATGCCTATTCCGACAGTCTGGTAAATGATGCCACGGCACGCCGTCTTAAGTCCCTGATGTATCGGTGGCGCGAGGTTCCGCATACCCCGGATGCGGAGCTGGCACGGATGGTGCGTGATGATGCCATCGATATCCTGATCGACATGACCGGGCACACCTCGGGCAGTCGCCTGCCAGTGATTGCGGAAGAGCCGGCGCCCCTAATCGTCAAATGGGTGGGCGGGCTCTTCAACACAACAGGGCTCGAAGCTGTCGACTATCTGCTCTCAGACGAAGTAGAGACACCCAAGGGGGTAGATGATTACTACTTTGAGAAGCTGATCCGTTTGCCCGATGACTATATCTGCTATACGCCGCCTCACCATCTGAATGATGAGCCCGGATTGCTGCCGGCACTCAGCAATGGCTATATCACCCTCGGGTGTTTCAATAATCCGGCGAAGATCAATGAGGTGCTGCTGGAGCAGTGGTCGGTCCTGATGCATGAGTTGCCACAGTCACGGTTGCTGCTCAAGGGGGGGCAGTTTACCGATACGAATTATTGCGAACGGCTGCATGCTTTTATGGAAGAGCAGGGTATCGACCGCGAGCGTGTGCTGTTGGAGGGGCCGGTTCCCCACAAGGAACTAGTAGCCACCTACCGCAGTGTGGATATCGCCCTTGATCCGTGGCCATATTCTGGCGGTTTGACCACCTGTGAGGCGCTCTATATGGGCGTGCCCGTGGTAACCCTGCCTGGGCCTAGCTTCGCCGGGCGCCATAGTGCCACTCACCTAGTCAATGCGGGCCTGCCGGAGCTGGTGGCGGATGACTGGGACGAGTATCGCCAGCGAGTGATTGAACTCGCCGGGGATCTGGATAGCCTGGCACTGATCCGTCAAGGGCTGCGACAGCAACTTCTTGACTCACCCGTCTGCGATGCACCTCGCTTTGCCCGTCACCTTCTCAAGGCCTTACGCGCTATCTGGCAGCGCCACTGTGAAGGAAAGACGCCCACTGCGCTGACCTTCAACAAGGCAGGGGAGGCCTGGTTCGAGGGAGAAGCCCACCCCGTCGCCATTGATATCCCGGAAACCGCCACGGCGTCTCCTGCCGCGAATGCGAAAACCAAGGAGGGGTTCCACTGGCAACTGCCGGGCAAGATCGTGGTTATCGATAACAGCGCCAAGCTGGTCCGTGAACAGGGTTTCGAACGATTGAGACACCTTGATGCCTTCGGGGTGGTGGTCTTCGATCCGGCTAGCCGAGTGGCGGATGCAAGCCAGTTTGAAAGTAGCGACGACGTCCAGCTCTTTCCCCATGCGTCACTGGGAGATGGTCGGCCGGCGACGCTGCATGCCTGTCTGGACCCGGCCATGAGCAGCACCTTGGAACCGCTGCCACAGGAGCAGCAGTTCAGTTCGAACATACAGAGAGCGAAGGTGCTGGCCCAACTGCCTATCAATACCGTCGCTCTGGACAGCATTGAGGGTCTGGAAAGCCTCGACTGGCTGATTCTCGATGAGCTGAGCGATGCGATGGCCATTCTGGAGCACGGTGAAGATGCGCTCAAAGATACCTTGCTGATCCAGGTGCGTATCGCCTTTCAGCACACTCACGAGCGACAGCCCAACTTTGCCGAAGTGAGCCACTGGATGGCTCGTCACGGCTTCCGCTTCTATCGCTTCAATGACAGGCAGCATGTCAGCCATCTACCTGAAAGCGTTCCATTGGAAGAACGCCAGGCAAGCGATCTTGTAGCCGCCGATGCAATGTTTATTCCCAGTTATGCAAGAATAGTAGACCTAGTAGATGGTCAGCGCATTAAGTTGGCTTTTTTGCTACATGCGATCTTCGGTATCAAGGATATGGCTTATCTGCTGTTGTCTTCAGTGGATGGTAGAAAGGCGAAACAATATCTGGTGGCTGAGGGGTTGATGCAGCCACTTGCTGGAGAATCAGAGAAAGGAAAAGAGATAGAAGCTGAAGAAGAGGGTAAAGAGTCTTCAGGAGTTGCGCATGGAGTATCAGAATTTAAAGTTCCTCAAGCGCCCTTCATGTCTTCAGCGGAGCGTGATCTTTTCATGAATTCGCTCTCTCGGGCGAAGCATTATTTTGAATTTGGCTCTGGCGGTTCAACGGTCTGGGCGGTGGATCAGGGGCTGATAGCGTACGGGGTGGAGAGTGATGCCAACTGGGTGAATGCATTGAAAGCTAAGTTGGGGGAGAATTGTAAGGTCGAAGTTGTGGATATTGGGCCGACAAAGGAGTGGGGATTTCCGGTCTCAATGAAGCATTCGGAAAGTTTTCCGGATTATAGCCAGGCGATTCATGCCCATAAGCAGTCGTTTGACCTGATCTTGGTGGACGGCCGTTTCCGCGTTGCGTGCACAATGGCAGCGATTCAGCATATATTAGATAATTCAAAAGAGACAAAAGAAGCTAGGATTTTTATCCATGATTTTTGGAATCGGCCCATCTACCATGTAGTGCTTGAGTTCTTGGAGGTTGTAGAACGGGTTGAGTCAGCAGGCCTTTTCAAAATAGGAAAAGATGTGAACAAGGAAGCTGTGGCTGCTGTGTGGGAGCAGTATGCCAAGCAGCCGCAGTGAGGCTGCATGCGCTTTCTTCTTCAACGACAAAGGCTGCATGAGCATCGCCGCAGCTGGATCGCCGATTGCTTGCATCAGTTGGACATCGCTATTCACCGGCCCGCTGCAGGTGTGGCATCTGGAGAGCGGCGGGGAGGGGCTGACGCCGGGGATGCGCCAGGCCGTGGCGCAGTGGGCGGCCACTTCATCGCGAGCGGCTGGCGGATATCTCCTGGTTCATGCGGGTGCTCAACGAATCCATCGCTCGCCAGGCCAACGCCGAGGATGGCGTGAAGGGGCGCTTCTGGGAGGGGCGCTTCAAGAGCCAGGCGCTGCTCGACGAGGCGGCGATCCTCAGCGCCATGGCCTAGTCGACTTGAACCCGATTCGAGCCGGCATTGCCGAGACGCCGGAGACCAGTGAACACACCTCGGTGGCCGAGCGTGTCGCCGCGCTGGCGCCAGAGGCAGAGCATGTGGCGCCGGAGGGAGAGGATGAGGCAGCGCCGCCCGCGGCAGCCAACGTGCCGGCCTGGTGCGATTCGCTGCCGCTTCAACCTTTGATGCCCTTCGACGCCACGGCGCAGCTCCCCAGCGCCATCCCTTTCAGCTTGGAGGACTATCTGGAACTGGTCGAGACCGCCGGCCGTTGTCAGCGCCCGGACAAGCGCGGCGCCATCGCCGAGCGAGTACCCAGGCTGCTGAAGCGCCTGAACATCGAGCCGGAAGCCTTCATTGCCGCCTCCACTACGCTGCTCAAGCGCTTCGGCAGCTCGGTGGGTACGCCCGCCAGCCTCACCATCTGCTGCGCCGCCCGCCAGGTGCGGCATCTGAGAGGCATGCGAGCGGCGTGGGAGGTGTTCGAGCGGCGGGTGGCGTGAGCCGGTTGGCCCCAACAGCTTCTTGGTGTCAACGCGGTGGGAACGTGTGATTTCGTGTTGCTTTGTGTGCGTCAATGACGTACCTTTGAAGCATGTACACCATCGCCGAAACCGAAATATTCACCAAGGACGCCGACGCTCTCTGGGATGAGGACGAACGAGGCGAGTTTTATGAATGGCTGGCGATGAACCCTGAGGCGGGCCCTGTGATTCCTGGCTCTGGTGGTTGCCGCAAGGTGCGTTGGCAGCGGGAGAATAGCGGTAAGCGCGGCGGTGTACGAGTGATTCACTATAACCGCTTGGCGAATGGGAAGATCTGGCTGCTGGTAATCTATGCCAAGTCCGTCCGGGGCAACATCCCGGCCCATATCCTCAGGCAGATCAAGGAGGCGCTCGATGATGCGTGACGCCGATGTCATGACCGGTGAAGAGCTGGGTAACAAGTTGCTGGAGTCAGTACGCCAGATGAAGCGTGGCGAAGCGGCTCGCGAGACTCAGGTAGAGGTGCCGAAAGCGGCTGAGGTACGCCATCGAATGGGGCTTTCGCAGAAGGAGTTTGCAGACCTGCTGGATGTAAGCCTTGGTACGCTGCGTGGCTGGGAGCAGGGGCGCCGCGAGCCCACTGGAACCGCACGTACTTTGCTTCGAGTGGCGGAGAAGCACCCTGAAGCACTGCGTGATCTGGCATAAAGAACATTCTCAGCCTTGGGTGGACGGCACGCCGCCCACCAGGTGCGGCATCTGAGAGGCATGCGAGAGGCGCGGGAAGTGTTTGAGCGGCGGGCGGTGTAGCGCGTCAATCTGGATGAGAAGCCAGCGACAATCTGGATGAGAACCAGA
>NZ_WHMA01000021.1 GCF_010994375.1 Halomonas sp. NO4 | reverse complement strand
CCTCGAGGGTGGGTCAAAAGCGTTGGCCGGTACTGGGTCAATTTACTTGGCCATTAACAGTGTTCCACATCGAGCGCCATATCCGCGGCAAGTGGGTCTGCGACCAGTGCGAGACGCTGATCCAGGCACCGATGCCGGCGCAGATCATCGACAAAGGCATCCCCACTGCGGGCCTGCTGGCCCAGGTGTTGATCGCCAAGTATGCCGATCACCTGCCGCTGTATCGGCAGGAGCAGATCTTCGCTCGTGCCGGCGTACCGATTCCGCGCTCCACCCTGGCCGAGTGGGTCGGCATTTGCGGCGTGCGACTCCAGCCGCTGGTCGATGCGCTGCGCGACCTGCTGCTCGCCGAGCCGGCGCTGCATGCCGACGAGACCCCGGTGCCGATGCTGGCCCCGGGCAAGAAGAAAACCCACCGCGCCTACCTCTGGGCCTACGCCACCACGCCCTACGCCGGGTTGAAGGCGGTGGTCTACGACTTCAGCGAAGGGCGCGGCGGCCAGCATGCCCGCGACTTCCTCGGCGACTGGCAAGGCAAGCTGGTCTGTGATGACTACAGCGGCTACAAGCAGAGCTTCGCCAACGGCGTCACCGAGATCGGCTGCATGGCCCACGCCCGGCGCAAGTTCGTCGACCTGCACGTGGCCGGCAAGAGCCAGATCGCCAGTCAGGCCATCGAACTGATCGGCCAGCTCTACCAGGTGGAGCGTGACGCCCAGTCGCTGACTGCGGAAGAGCGCCAACGACTACGCGACACACGAGCGAGGCCCATCGCCGACGCATTGCACCGCTGGATGCTGGCTCATCGGGAGAAGGTGCCGAACGGCTCGGCGACGGCCAAGGCGCTGGACTACAGCCTGAAACGGTGGGCGGCGCTGACGCGCTACCTCGATGACGGGCAGCTCCCCATTGATAACAACCGGGGCGAGAACCTGATTCGTCCCTGGGCACTAGGGCGCTCGAACTGGCTATTCGCCGGGTCCCTGCGCAGTGGCCAGCGCGCTGCCACCATCATGAGCCTGATCCAGTGCGCCAAGCTGAACGGCCACGATCCCTACGCCTACCTCCGAGACGTGCTGGAACGGCTACCGACGCACAAGGCCAGCCAGCTCCACGAGCTCCTGCCCCACCACTGGCAGCACACCGTCTGATCACTGACAAGCGGTGATGCCCGAACGCTTACAGATCATCGTCAGGCACCTTATCCCGAAACCCCGGGCTCATACGAGCTCGGGGTTTTCTCGTTTAGAGGCTGCCCGTGGAGCGTCGCGGAATCCCGGAAAGGGTCTTTATCGGAAAACCAGCGCCGTATCGCCAGGCAGACAGAAGCCCCGAGTTCGCACGAACCCGGGGCTTCTGTCGTTCGGGGGGATCAACGGCAGAGTGCTTCCAGCGTCTCGATGAGGCTGTCCATTTCGTCCTCGGTGCCGATGGAGATGCGCAGGAAGTCGCTCAGCGCCTCGGTGTTGAAATGGCGTACCAGGATGCCGCGCTCGCGCAGGCCGACGAACAGCTGGGCGGCCTCCTGCTCGGGATGGCGTGTCAGGATGAAGTTGGCCTGGGAAGGCAGGACCTCGAAGCCCAGCCCTTCGAGCCGCTGCCGGGTGCGCTCACGGGTGGTGATGACCTGCTCGCGGCAGGCGTCGAAATGTTCGCGATCGGCCAGAGCGGCAATGCCGATGGCGCTGGCCAGGCTGTCGATGGGGTAGGAGTTGAAGGAGTCCTTGACCCGCTCGAGCCCTTCGATCAGTTCGCGTGATCCGATGGCATAGCCCAGGCGCACGCCGGCCAGGCTGCGCGACTTGGAGAAGGTGCCGGTGACCAGGAGGTTGGGGTACTCGGCCACTAGCGGCACGGCGCTCTCGCCGCCGAAGTCCACGTAGGCCTCGTCGATCAGTACGACGCGCTCGGTGATGCGGCGAAGCAGCGCCGCGACCCCCGCGCGGTCGTGGCTATGGGCGGTGGGTGCGTTGGGGTTGGCGAAGATCACGCCGCTGCCTTCGGCAGTGAAGGCGTCGAGGTCCACGCGCCAGTGATCGTCGAGGGCGTAAGAGCGGCGTTCGATGCCGTAGAGCCGGCAGTAGACGGGGTAGAAGCTGTAGGTGATGGCCGGCATCTCCAGCGGCTGGCCGTGGCAGAAGAAGGCCTGAAAAGCCAGCGCCAACACCTCGTCGGAGCCGTTGCCGACGAAGACCTGCTCCTGTTCGACCCCATATTCGTCGGCTAGGGCCTGGCGCAGGGCTCGCGATTCGGGGTCGGGGTAGAGTCGCAGGTGGTCCGCTGGAAACTCGCGGAGCACCGCCTCGACGCCAGGCGCCGGCGGATAGGGGTTCTCGTTGGTGTTGAGCTTGATCAGTCGCTCACGCGGCTGTTCACCGGGAACGTAGGGGGTCAGCTCGCGTACGGAGGGGCTCCAGAACTCGCTCATGGGTTCTCGCTCGGCTCTTGGCAGCAGGACATGGCTGTCATGGTGACCGCTGGGGCGTGACCGCGCAAGCGACCGTCATGCTAGGCTTGGCCCTTTGTCAGCCATGCACAGACCCGGGAGCGGTCATGACGTCGCAGATTCTCGCCACCCTGCTGCCGGTATTCCTGATTGCCGCCTGCGGTACGCTCTATGGCCGCTTGCGTACGCCGGATATCAGCAACCTCAACACCCTCAACATGGAGCTGTTCGTACCCATGCTTGTGTTCGCCGTGCTCGCCGACGGCCAGGCACCGCTGGAAGAGTACGTGAAGCTGGCCCTCGCGGGTGCGGTGGTGGTGCTGGGTTCGGGGCTTCTGCTGTGGCCTCTGGTGCGCTGGCTGGGACTCGAGGTCAAGACCTGCCTGCCGCCCATGATGTTCAACAATTCGGGCAACATGGGCATCCCGCTGCTGCTGCTGGCCTTCGGCGAGGCGGCCTTGCCGGCGGCGGTGGTGCTGTTCATCGTCGAGATGATGCTGCACTTCACGGTGGGGCTCTACATGCTGAGTCCTCGGACGTCGCTGCGCCGCCTGTTGCGGTTGCCCATCATGCTCGCCAGCCTGGCCGGTCTTGGCGTCAACCTGGCCGGGGTGCCGCTGCCCGCCTGGCTGCTCGAGGCGCTGCACATGCTGGGAGGCGTGAGCATACCGCTGCTGCTCTTTGCCCTCGGCGTGCGCATGCTCGACGTTGATTTCTCCGCCTGGAAAACGGGGTTGCTGGGCGCGGTGCTCTGCCCACTTTCCGGCCTGATACTGGCCTGGCCGATGATCCTGTGGCTCGAGATCAGCGGGCTGCAGGCGGCGGCACTCTGGGTGTTCGCGGCCCTGCCCCCGGCCGTGCTCAACTACCTGGTGGCCGAGCAGTATCGTCAGGAACCCCATACGGTGGCGTCGCTGGTACTGATCGGCAACCTGGGTAGCCTGGTGGTCATGCCGGTGGTGCTCGCCCTGGTGTTTCAGTTCGTCCATGCCGGGGTGGGGCAGTGAGCGGGAACCCTGGGGGCGACAGGCTGTCCGCAATGGGCGTGACGCGTTATGCTGTAGTAACGGTCGTCGTGATTCACGGCTTGGAGCCCCTTGGTTAGGAGTATGCAAATGCGAATGAGGACCTTGCTGGCCGGCTCGGCCATGCTGGCCTTCCTGGCGGGCTGTGCCGCCGGGCCGACCGAAGACCGGGCCGCCGGCCCAGAAATGCAAGATGCCGAGGTGGCCTATCAGGGCACCTTGCCCTGTCGCAACTGTGCGGGCATCGACCTGAACGTGCGCATGGTTGGCGACGAGCAGAGCGCCCTGGAGGAACGTACCTTCAACCTGCGTGCCAGCTATCGTGAACACCCCCAGGAGCCGCCGGACGAGAACTACGCCGGCAACTGGGAAGTCCTCGAGGGGACGGCCGAAAATCCGGACGCCACGGTCTACGAGCTGACCCCCGACGGCGAAGGCCAGGTCTACTATTTCCTGCGCGTCGACGATAATACCCTGGAGCTGATCGACCCCCAGCGGCGGCGCTTCCAGAATAACGAGGCGCTGCAGCTCCAGCGCATCTGATCGAGCTCGTTCGATTCGGCAGGTCAGGAGGGCAGCCCCCGGGCTGCCCTCCGTCGTTCTGGTCACGTCGGCCAGGCCGACCGCCATGTTCGCAGGGAGGAAGCTAGCCCGCATGGCCAAGACAAAGAGCGCCTTCGTGTGCACCGAGTGCGGTGCCGAATACCGCAAGTGGCAGGGGCAGTGTTCGAGCTGCCAGGAGTGGAACACCCTCAGCGAGGTGCGCTTGGCGCCGTCGCGTCCCGGGGCCGCGACGGCGACTCCTGCGGGGCGGGCGGGCTATGCCGGCGCCCTGTCGCGCGAAGTGGTGGACCTCGCCAACGTGGACCTCTCCGAGGTGCCGCGGCTCTCCTCCACCTTCGAGGAGTTCGACCGCGTGCTGGGCGGCGGCCTGGTGCCGGGCTCGGCGGTGCTGCTGGGCGGTAATCCCGGGGCCGGCAAGTCGACCCTGCTGCTGCAGACAGCCGCCAAGCTGGCCCAGGCGCACCGGGTGTTCTACGTCACCGGCGAGGAGTCCCTCTCCCAGGTGGCGATGCGTGCCCACCGCCTGCAGCTGCCGGTGGCCGGACTCAAGATGCTCGCCGAGACCAGCGTCGAGACCATCCTTGCCGTGGCCGAGCGCGAGCGCCCCGAGATACTCGTCATCGACTCCATCCAGACCATGCAACTCGAGGACATCGCCTCGGCTCCTGGCGGGGTGGCCCAGGTGCGCGAGTCCGCCGCGGTCCTGACCCGCTTCGCCAAGCAGTCGCACACCGTCCTGCTGTTGGTGGGCCATGTCACCAAGGACGGCACCCTGGCCGGCCCCAAGGTGCTCGAGCACATGATCGATGCCTCGCTGCTGCTCGAGGGCGGCGCGGACTCGCGCTTTCGCACCCTGCGCGGCCAGAAGAACCGCTTCGGCGCGGTCAACGAGCTGGGTGTCTTCGCCATGCTCGAGCACGGCCTCAAGGAGGTGAAGAACCCCAGCGCCATCTTCCTGTCGCGCAGCGAGGCACTGGCCCCCGGCAGCCTGGTGATGGTGGTCTGGGAAGGCACCCGTCCGCTGCTGGTCGAGGTACAGGCGCTGCTCGACGAGTCGGCGCTGGGGAATCCGCGCCGCGTGGCCGTGGGTCTCGATCCCAATCGCCTGGCCATGCTCCTCGCTGTACTGCATCGCCATGGCGGGCTCTTCACCGGCGACCAGGACGTCTTTCTCAACGTGGTGGGCGGTGTCAAGGTGCTGGAGACCAGCGCCGACCTTGCCGTGCTGCTGGCGGTGGTCTCCAGCCTGCAGGGGCGCGCTCTGCCACGCGAGCTGGTGGTGTTCGGCGAGGTGGGGCTCTCCGGAGAGATTCGCCCGGTGCCCAGCGGCCAGGAGCGCATCGTCGAGGCGGCCAAGCATGGCTTCACGCGGGCCATCGTGCCGCGGGCCAATGCGCCCAAGCGGGCGCCGGAGGGGATGGAGGTGGTCGGCGTGGAGAAGCTCGCCGACGCCCTGGAGGCGCTGTGAGGGTGTCACGGAGTGATGATGTAGAATGCCGGTATCACCAGCAGAGGAGATCATGATGAGCGCCATCCGCCTGACCCAGTACAGTCACGGCGCCGGCTGTGGCTGCAAGATCGCCCCGGACGTGCTCGACGGCATCCTGGCCAAGGCCGGCCCCGGGGCGGCGCATTCGCGGCTGATCGTAGGCAACCAGGGGCGCGAGGATGCCGCCGTCTACGACTTGGGCGACGGCCGCGGCATGATCGCCACCACCGACTTCTTCATGCCCATCGTCGACGACCCCTTCGATTTCGGCCGTATCGCTGCCACCAACGCCATCAGCGACGTCTACGCCATGGGCGGCACGCCGGTGCTGGCGCTGGGCATCCTCGGCTGGCCGCTGGACAAGCTCGGCCCCGAGATCGCCGCCGACGTGGTAGGCGGTGCCCAGGGCGTGTGTCGCGAGCTGGGGCTGGCACTCGCCGGCGGTCACTCCATCGACTCTCCCGAGCCGATCTTCGGCCTGGCGGTCAACGGCCTGGTGGACCTCGAGCACCTGAAGCTCAACAAGGGCGCCCAGGTCGGCGACCTGCTGTTTCTCACCAAGCCGCTGGGCGTGGGTCTGCTCACCACCGCCGAAAAGCAGGGGCTGCTCGAATCCGGCCACCAGGGCCTGGCCCGCGAGACCATGCTGCGCTCCAACCGCATCGGCATGGCGCTGGCCAAGGTCAAGGGCGTCAACGCCATGACCGACGTCACCGGCTTCGGCCTCGCCGGGCACCTCGCCGAGGTGTGCGCGGCCAGCGACGTGGCGGCGCGCATCGACTTCCGCCGCCTGCCGCGGCTGGCCGAAGCCGAGGCCTACCGTCGCCAGGGCGCGGTGCCCGGCGGCACCCGCCGCAACCGCGAGGCGCTGGGGGCGAGCCTGCCGGCCATGGACGAGGCGCACTGGCAGTGGCTCTGCGACCCTCAGACTTCCGGCGGCCTGCTGCTCTCGGTGCACCCCTCCTGGGAGGACGATGTGGAGCGCATCGGCCGCGAGCACGGCATCGAGCTCGCGCCTTTCGGCGAGGTGGTAGCGGCCAAGGGCGAGGCGCTGATCGAGGTGCGCGGATGACCTTGCCGCTGGTCGAGCCGGACCCCGCCCTGCTGCGCGAGAGGCGCGTGCTGATCGATGTGCGCGCCCCGGTGGAGTTCGCTCAGGGGGCGCTGCCGGGTGCCGTCAACCGCCCGCTGATGGACGACGAGGAGCGGCGGCTCGTCGGCATCGAGTACAAGCAGCGCGGCCAGCAGGCCGCCATTGCGCTGGGCGAGCGGCTGGTCAGCGGCGGCATCAAGGCCGCGCGAGTCGCCGCCTGGCAGCAGTGCATCGAGGCGCATCCGGATGCCCTCATCTACTGCTTTCGCGGCGGGCTGCGCTCGCAGATCGCCCAACAGTGGCTGGCCGAGGCCGGCTGCTTGCGCCCGCGCATCCGCGGCGGGTGGAAGGCGATGCGCCAGTCGCTCGGCGCGCGCATCGATGCCGCCGCCGATCAGCCGCTGCTGGTGGTGGGCGGGCTCACCGGCTGCGCCAAGACCGCCCTGATCCAGATGCTGGACAACGGCCTTGACCTGGAGGGCTGTGCGCGCCACAAGGGCTCCGCCTTCGGCCGTCACCCCCTGCCGGCGCCGTCGCAGATCGACTTCGAGCATGATCTGGGCCAGCGCCTGCTCTCGCTGCCCGGCCCCCTGGTGGTGGAGGACGAGTCGCGCCATATCGGCTCGGCCAACCTGCCGCTGGCCTTCTGGCAGGCCATGGAGTCCGCCCCTCGGCTGCGCGTGGAGATGCCGCTGGACTGGCGGCTGCGCCAGATCCAGAAGGACTACATCGATGACCTCTGGGCGATCCACCGCCAGCAGTTCGGCGAGTGGCTGGGCTGGGCGCTGATGCGCAAGCAGCTGGCCACGGCGCTGACACGGCTCAAAAAGCGCCTCGGCGGCGCGCGGCTAGCGCGGCTCTCGCGCCTGCAGCAGCTCGCCTTCCGCGAGCACGAGCGCGGCAATCCCCAGGCCCACGAGGCGTGGCTGGCCCCGCTTTTGACCGAATACTACGACCCCATGTACCGCTACCAGCTGGAGAAGCGCGACGCGGCGCGCTTTCTGCACGTGGGTGACTGGGAGAGCTGCCTGGCCGCGGCCCGGGAGTGGAGCGCCGAGGCCGCGCGTCGGGTGGACGAGCCGGCGCTGCCTGCCTGAGTCGCCTCAGCCGGCACTGCGGTGCAGCCACTGGCTGAGCAGGCGGTCGAGCAGCGGGGCCAGCCGGTCGAAGCGCTTGGGATCGTCGAGCAGTTCGGCTTCGTCGGCGGCGGACACCCTGGCCTCGTCGTCGGGCCACGGCTGCTCGAACAGCGTGACCAGGCTGTCGCGGGTCGCCTCGAGGTGGCACAGCAGGCCCACCACCCGGCCGCCGTCCCAGGCGAAGCCCTGCACGGGGCTGGCGGCGCTGGCGCCCAGCGGCAGCGCCTCGTCGGGCAGCGCGAAGACCTCGCGGTGCCACAGGAAGGCGGTGAAGCGCTCGGGCAGGTCGAAGGGACTCTCCGGCGCCAGCTCGATCTGCTGCCAGCCCAGTTCGGTTCGGGTGCCGCGCCCCACGCTGGCGCCCAGCGCCGCGGCGATCAGCCGCGCGCCCAGGCCGATGCCCAGCAGCGGCTTGCTGCCATCCAGCGCTCGGGCGACCAGCTTTCGCTCGCCCTTGAGCCAGGGGTGCTCGGCATCGTCATGGACACCCATGGGGCCGTCGAGGACGATCAGGGCGTCGCCGTCGGCCAGGCGTGGCGGCAGTTCGCCGGCATACAGATGGAACACGGTGTGGCTGTGGCCCATGCTGGTCAGCCAGTCGGCGATGCGCGCCGGGCCATGATGGGGGGAGTGCTGGAGCAGATGGAAGTGCATGCGGGCCTCATCGTGCCGTTTCGCCGGCCGTCGCGGCCGGCCGGTTCCAAGGAGCGCAAGGGTACATGAAGGCGGAGCTTCGCGAACAGATCTACACCGTCATCGCGGCGATCCCGCCCGGTCGCGTCACCACCTATGGGCGCATCGCGGCGATGACCGAGGCCACCACGCCGCGGCTGGTGGCCCGGGCGCTGCGCGAGCTGCCCGCCGGCCACGGCCTGCCCTGGTACCGAGTGATCACCGCCTCGCGCAAGCTGGCCGACCATGCCGGTGCAATCGAACAGCGCCGACGACTGGTCGCCGAGGGCGTGGTGTTCGATGCCCGTGGCCGCGTGCCGGCTTGTCGCCTGTGGCCTTGAGCCTGTGTGCCCTTATGACAGACAACCTGCGAGGAGATGCCGTGAGCGGTTTTCATCAGCGACTTCTGGGCCTGTCGCCGCGCCACCAGCAGGCCTTTATGGCGGCGCTGGTCGAGCGCCTGCTGCCCAACTATGCGCTCTATGCCGACACCACCGGCCAGGGCGATCCCCAGGGCCTGCGTGTGATCCTCGACCTGGTCTGGGAGCGGCTTGCGGTTCGCGAGGCGCGAATCGACTTCGAGCGCCAGGCGGAGAAGCTTGCCGAGCTGGAGCCGCCGGGCGACGACGACAGCTTCGGGGCACGCCGCGCGCTGGAGGCGGTGGTGGCGCTTGGGGCACTGCTCGACACCCTGCGCGGCGAGGCGCCGGAGGCAGTGCTGGAGGTCAGCCGGGTCTCCAAGGGGGGCGTGCGCGCCTTCATCGAGCTTACCGAGGGCGAAGAGGATGCCCAGCGGCTGGCCGCCCTGGTGCGCGAGCACCCGCTGATGGAGGAGGAGAACGCCTTCCAGGACGCCGTGCTCGAGGCGGTCGAGGCACCGCTCAACCGCGACGCCCTCAAGGGGCTGCGCCGCCTGGGGCGCAACGAAGGCGTCAGTAATCTGGGGCTCTCGGCGGAGTGAAACGCGGGTTCAGAAGCGGATGCCCGCCGTGATCATGGCGCCGGCCGTGCCGAAGAGGATGAGGTCCGACTCGACGCGGTGCCAGCGCACGCCCAGCGTCGGCAGCACGGCGGGGGCGATCCCGTACCGATTGAGGGGAATGTTGTCGCGATACTCGCCCCGGTAGCCATGCAGGAGTCCGGCGGTCAGCTTGGCGCGCAGGGTGACCGATTGCGCAGGCTCCCAGAGGGGGAACTCGCGGCCGGCGTAGAGGTATAGCGATGCCTGGTCGAAGGAGTTGTTGAAGCGGGCGCCCCCGGCCAGCCAGCGGTCGGGGTTGTGCAGCTCCAGGCCGATCAGCTGCTGGTTGTTGGTGTGCTCGGGGTCGGGGCTGAAGTGATCCGTGTACAGGCTGGTCTGCACCAGGACGTGTTCCAGCGTCATGGCGGGTGGCCACGACGACCGCTCGCCGGCGGCGGCTGGCGCTGACAGCCCGAGCAGCAGTGAGGTGATGGCTCCGCTCCATGGGCGCAGACGCATAAGCCCTCCTGGACTGGTATCAAAGCCGCATATCGATGCCGTGCTCGGCCATGTAGCGCTTGGCCTCGGGGATGGTGTACTCGCCGAAGTGGAAGATGCTGGCGGCGAGCACTGCGTCGGCGCCGCCTTCGCGGATGCCCTCCACCAGGTGGTCGAGGTTGCCCACCCCGCCGGAAGCGATCACCGGCACGCTCACCGCCTCGCTGATGGCGCCGGTCACACCCAGGTCGAAGCCGGCCTTGGTGCCGTCGCGGTCCATGCTGGTGAGTAGCAGCTCGCCGGCGCCGTACTCGACCATCTTCCTCGCCCATTCGATGGCATCGAGGCCGGTGGGGCGGCGCCCGCCGTGGGTGAAGATCTCCCAGCGCAGCGGCTCGCCCTTTCCGGAGACCTGCTTGGCGTCGATGGCCACCACGATGCACTGGCTGCCGAAGCGCTCGGCGGCCTCGCGCACGAAGTCGGGATTGTTCACCGCGGCGGTGTTGATCGAGATCTTGTCGGCCCCGGCATTGAGCATGGTGCGGATGTCGTCGCAGGTGCGGATGCCGCCGCCCACGGTGAGGGGGATGAACACCTCGCCGGCGATGCGCTCGACCATCTCCACGGTGGTGTCCCGGTCCTCGTGGCTCGCCGTGATGTCGAGGAAGGTGATCTCGTCGGCGCCCTGCTGGTTGTAGCGCTGGGCGATCTCCACCGGGTTGCCGGCGTCGCGGATGCCGATGAAGTTGACGCCCTTGACCACGCGGCCGGCGTCGACGTCGAGACAGGGGATGATGCGCTTGGCGAGTGGCATGGGTCAGCTCCCCCCTTGCTGGATGGCGAGGTCGTCGCACAGGCGCTGGCCGGCGGCCAGGTCGAGTGAGCCCTCGTAGATGGCGCGGCCGGTGATGGCGCCGAGGATGCCCGGCTCCTCGGCGGCGATCAGGGCGCGCAGGTCGTCGAGGTTGGTGACTCCACCCGAGGCGATCACCGGCAGGCCGCCCTCGCGGGCCAGCTCGGCCGTGGCCGCAACGTTCACGCCGGAGAGCATCCCGTCGCGGGCGATGTCGGTGTAGACGATGCTCGAGACGCCGTCGCCGGCGAAGCGCTGGGCGAGCTCGGTGGCCTTGACCTGGGAGACCTCGGCCCAGCCGTCGGTGGCCACGAAGCCGTCGCGGGCGTCGAGGCCGACGATGACGTGGCCGGGGAAGGCGCGGCACATCTCGCCGACGAAGGCCGGCTCCTTGACCGCCTGGGTGCCGATGATCACGTAGCTGACGCCGGCATCGAGGTAGTGCTCGATGGTGGCGGCGGTGCGGATGCCGCCGCCGATCTGGATCGGCAGCTCGGGGAAGCGCCGGGCGATGGCGGTGACCGCATCAAAGTTGACCGGCTTGCCCGCGAAGGCGCCGTTGAGGTCGACCAGATGGAGGCGGCGGGCGCCGGCGTCGACCCAGCGCTCGGCCATGGCCACCGGGTCGTCTCCGTAGGTGGTGGCATCATCCATGCGCCCCTGCTTGAGGCGGACGCATTGGCCGTCCTTGAGATCGATGGCGGGAATTACCAGCATGTCGTGTCCTCGGTTGCGAGCCTGCGAAGAGACCGGCGACGGGCGTGGTTCACGGCGCCCAATTAATAAAGTTTTCCAGCAGCTTGAGCCCGGCCCGGGAGCTCTTCTCCGGGTGGAACTGCACGGAGAAGGTGGCGTCGCGGCCAATGGCCGCGTGGACGCAGACCCGTCCGTAGTCGGTGGTGCCGAACACCGCGGCGTCATCGGCGGCGTCGACGTAGTAGCTGTGCACGAAATAGAAGTGCTCGTCCTGGTCGATGCCCGCCCACAGCGGGTGGTCGTGGTGCTGGTGCACCAGGTTCCAGCCCATGTGCGGCACCTTGAGGCGATGGCCGCGGTCGTCGCGCATGTCCCCGGGGAAGCGCGTCACCTTGCCGGGCAGGAAGCCCAGGCAGTCGATGCCGCCGTTCTCCTCGCTGTGGTCGAGCAGCATCTGCTGCCCCACGCAGATGCCCAGCAGTGGCTTGGCCTGGCGTTGCAGCAGCTCCTCGACCAGGCCGCGCAGCTCGGTGCGTTCCAGTTCGCCCATGCAGTCACGAATCGCCCCCTGGCCGGGCAGCACCAGCCGGGTGGCACCGCGAATGCGGCGGGCATCGCGGGTCACCACCACGTTCTCGTGGGTGACGTGCTCCAGTGCCTTGGCGACGGAATGCAGGTTGCCCATTCCGTAGTCGATGACGGCAATGGTCATGGGGCGCTACTCCTGTGGTCGTGCGGCGGCCTCACAGGCAACCCTTGGTGGAGGGCATCTGGCCGGCCATGCGGGGGTCCGGCGCCACGGCCATGCGCAGCGCACGGCCGAAGGCCTTGAAGATGGTTTCCGCCTGGTGGTGGGCGTTGAAGCCCTTCAGGTTGTCGATGTGCAGGGTGACGCGGGCATGGTTGACGAAGCCCTGGAAGAACTCCCAGAACAGCTGGGTGTCGAGGCGGCCGATGGCCGCGCGGGTGAACTCGACGTCCATGAACAGCCCCGGGCGCCCGGAAAAGTCGATGACCACCCGTGAGAGCGCCTCGTCGAGAGGCACATAGGCGTGACCGTAACGATAGATGCCGCGTTTGTCGCCGATCGCCTCGGCGAAGGCCTGGCCGAGCGTGATGCCGAGATCCTCGACGGTGTGGTGGTCGTCGATGTGCAGGTCGCCCAACGCCTGGATGTCCAGGTCGATCATCCCGTGGCGGGCCACCTGGTCGAGCATGTGATCGAGGAAGGGCACGCCGGACTCGCCGGCGAGACGACCTTCGCCGTCGAGATTGACGGTCACCGTGATCTGGGTCTCCCGGGTATCACGGGTGACGGTGGCACTACGCTCGGACATGTCGGACTCTCCCGCGCTGGCGCGCGTCTCTCGGGATTGGGCCTGGGTTGGGCCCGGGCTCGACCGACGGGGCCGGTGGCCGGGCGGGCAAGCCGCGGGCTTGCCACCTCAGGACCGCCATTATAGAGAATCGGCGCACCCATCCGCTACAATGCGCCCATAACGCGCCCGCCGCGTCCCCCCTGGCCCCGGGAGACCCGCCATGCCGGTAACGCTTTACTTCGTCGATCAGGCCGCCTGGGAGGCGGATGCCCAGGTGCAGCAGGATCTGCAGCGAATCTATGCCGATGCGCCGGCCGAGCGGCTCCCCGTGCCGGTCGATGAATTCGTCCACGACCACCTTGGCGCCGGGAATTTCTTCGGCTGCGCGCGCTTCAACGACCGCCTGCTGGGCGCCGTGGCGATCCGCCCCGATGCCGAGGCGTGGTGGCTCTCGGAGCTCTGCGTGCGCAAGACCACCCGTCGCCGCGGCGTCGGCTCGCGGCTGCTGGCGCTGGTGAGCAGCGCGGCGCACGAGCAGGGGCGGCAGCTGCGCGCCCCGGCCTCCCAGCTGCCGCTGGCCGACCAGCTTCTGCTCTCGCGGCTGGGCTATCGTCTGCACGACACCGGCGACTACTTCGAATTGGATACGCCCTCGCAAGGAGACAGCGAGCCATGAAGCGACTCTTTCAGCTGCTGCTGGCGGCCATCGGCATCCTGGGTGTGGTGGTCGTTGCGGCCGTGGTCTATGTCACGACCTTTCTCGACCCGGAGGACCTCAAGCCGCACCTGGTCGAGCTCGCCCGCGAGCACAGTGGTCTGGAGCTCGCGCTGAACGGGCCGCTCAGCTGGTCGTTCTATCCCCGGGTAGGGGTGAGCATCGCCGACGTCGAGGGGCGGTTGCCCGACCAGCAGAGCGAGGCTCCCTTCCTTGCCTTCGACCGCGCCGAGGTGAGCCTCTCCTTCGCTACCCTGCTGCGTGGCCAGGTCGCCATCGAGGGCGTGACGCTGGACGGCGTCCAGTTGCGCCTGGTGCGCGACGCCGAGGGGCAGGGCAATTGGGAGCCGCTGCTGGAGCGCCTGGAGGAGCAGCGCAACGCCGCCGCGGCGACCCCGACCCCGTCCAGCGCCGGGGTCAATCTGCTCGGCGACAGCAATTTCTCGGTGGCGCTCAACGTGGCCAGCGTGCAGGTGCGCAACGGAGAAGTGCTGCTGCGCGACCTGGGCAGCGAACAGGAGTGGCTGCTCGACTCGCTCAGCCTCACCGGCACCAACGTCAATCCGCGGCGCGACTTCCCGCTGCGCGCCTCGTTCCGCCTGGCGCGCTACGGCGCCCTGGACTGGCGCGAACTGGAGCGTCCTCCGGCGCTTTCCAGCGAGATCACGCTGGACGGCCGGACGCGCCTCGCCCTGGCCGAGCGGCACTACGAGCTGGCCGGCTTCACCCTCACCACGGCCACACGGGCGGCGGGCATCGATCCGACGCAGTCCGTCACCCTCAGCGGCGAGCGCCTGGCCCTGGACCTCGCCGAGCAGCACCTGGCGCTTGCCGGCGCGCAGCTCGAGAGCCGCCTCCAGCATCCGCGCCTCGGCGAGGAGACGTTGCCGCTGACCCTCGACTTCGCTCTGGACGCCGACCTCGCCGAGCAGAGCGCCCAACTGCGCGACCTGGCGCTGACCGGCCCCGACGGGCTGAACCTCAGCGGCAGCCTCAACCTGACCGCTCTGGGCGAGGCGCCGGCCTACCGCGGTCAGCTCAATCTCGCCCCGCTGTCGCTGCGCCCCTGGCTGGAGCGACTGGGCCAGCTGCCCGACACCGCCGACCCGGAGGCGCTCACCGAGGTGGCGCTGACCAGCCCCGTCGAGGGTGACCTGTCGCGCCTGGCGCTGACCGGCCTGACCCTGGTGCTGGATGACAGCACCTTCACCGGCCGCCTCGCGGCTGGACTCGACGGGGAGTATCTGGACGTCGCCCTGCAGGGCGATAGCCTCGACCTGGATGGCTACCTGCCGCCCGACGATGCACCGGCCGAGGCATCCGCCGGCCTCGGGCTGCCGGGTGTCGGGCGAGCCTACGCCCAGGAGGCCGAAAAAGCCCCGCTGGTGCCTGCCGACTGGCTCGCCGCGCTCAGCCTCGACAGCGAGCTCTCTCTGGATCGCCTGCGCCTGCTGGGGCTCGACTTCACTCAGGTGGAGCTGGCCCTGGCCGGCAACGAGGGCCACCAGCGCCTGGAGCGCTTCGCGTCGCGTCTCTACGACGGCAACCTGTCCGCCACCGGCGAGCTCGACCTGACCCGCGAGCCCATCCATTGGCGGCTCGCACCGACGCTGTCGCGGGTGCGCCTCGAGCCGCTGCACCAGGCGCTGAATCGCAGCGAGGAGCCGGCGCCGCTGCGGGGGCGCCTGAGTACCGAGGGCGAACTCACCACCAGCGGCAACACCTGGCCGCGGCTGCGCCGCCATCTCAACGGCGACCTGAATGCCCGGGTCGAGGAGGGGGCCATCCTTGACGTCAACGTCTCCCGCGAGCTGTGCTCGGTGGCCGCGGTCCTCGAGGGCGAGGAGATGACCCGCGAATGGAATGACGAGACGCGCTTCGACCGGGCCGCGCTGAGCGTGGCGATTCGCGACGGCGTGGCGCGCAGCGACGACATCGAGATCACCCTGCCGGGCATCGCGGTCAGCGGCGAAGGCGAGCTCGATCTGGTGACCGAGCGCTTCGACCTGCGTGCCGCCACCCGCTTCGTCGACACCGCCGATGCCGCCTGCCGGGTCAATCCACGCCTCGAGCGTGTGCCGCTGCCGGTGCGCTGCTCCGGCCGCTACTCCGGCGACAGCAGCGAGTGGTGCCGCTTCGATCGCGAGGCGTTCCAGCAGACCCTGGCGGAGCTGCTGCGCGACGAAGCCGGGCAGCGCGCCGGCGAGGCCGTGGAGGAGCGCCTGGGCGGGGCCCTGGAAGAGCTCGACCAGCGCATCGGCGAGGAGGCCGGCGAGGAACTTCGCGATGCCCTGCGCGGTCTCTTCAATTGACCCCAAGCCTGTCAGTCCCTGCGCCGACGCTCCCCTGTCGGCGCTTTTTTTGGTGACGACTTTTGGTAACGACGCTGCCGGGAGAGCCATGACCCCCACACCGACACTGATCCTGCCTGCGGAGACGTTCCAGCAGCGGCTGCTGGCCTGGTTCGACGCCCAGGGCCGCCACGATCTGCCGTGGCAGCGGGAGCGCACGCCCTACCGTGTCTGGATCTCGGAGATCATGCTGCAGCAGACCCAGGTGGCCACGGTCATCCCCTACTTCGAGCGTTTCATGGCGCGGTTTCCCGACCTGGCCACACTGGCGGCGGCCGATCAGGATGCCGTGCTGCACCTGTGGACGGGGCTCGGCTACTATGCCCGCGGGCGCAACCTGCACAAGGCGGCACGCCAGGTGATGGCGGAGCACGACGGCGAGCTGCCGGTGCATAGCCTCGACGCCCTGGCCGCGCTGCCGGGGATCGGGCGCTCCACGGCTGGCGCGATCATCGCCCAGAGTACCGGGCGCCGCGCGGTGATCCTCGACGGCAACGTCAAGCGCAGCCTGGCTCGCCTGCACGCCGTCGAAGGTTGGCCGGGACGTACCGCCGTGGCCCTGCAGCTGTGGGCGCTGGCCGAGCACTACACGCCCCACAGCCGCCTGGCCGACTACACCCAGGCGATGATGGACTTCGGCGCCACCCTGTGCCGGCGCGGCACCCCCGACTGCGCGCACTGCCCCTTCCGTGATGTATGCCTCGCCCATGCCCGCGGCGAGGCGCGCCGCTTCCCCGAATCGAAGCCCCGGAAGGTGCTGCCCACCCGCACCACCCGCATGCTGCTGCTTCGCGATGCCGCCGGAAGGGTGCTGCTGGAGCAGCGCCCGCCCAGCGGGCTGTGGGGCGGGCTGTGGAGCCTGCCGCAGTTCGACGACGATCAGGCGCTTTGCGCCTGGCTGGAAGTCCACGCGCCGGGTGCCGCCCTCGAGACGCCCTGGGCCACCTTCACCCATGTGTTCAGCCACTTCCGCCTGGAGATCACCCCGCAACCGGCCGTCATCGACGGCCTCGATTCGGTGGGCGAGGCGCGGCGCTGGTACGATCCCGATGACCCCGATCGCATCGGCCTGGCCGCGCCGGTCAAGTCGCTACTGGCAAGCCTGGCCACCTTCACCCTGGATGCCACGCCGGGCCCGTGACAGCCTTTCCCGACGTCATACACCCCTGAGGAGTCCCCCATGAGCCAGACCGTTTTCTGTCGCAAGTACCAGCAGGAGCTCGAGGCCCTGCCCTTTCCACCGCTGCCGGGCAAGAAGGGTCAGGAGATCCAGGCCAGTGTCTCCAAGCAGGCCTGGGAGGAGTGGCAGGCCCTGCAGACTCGGCTGATCAACGAGAAGCACCTCAGCCTGCTCGACCCTGAGGCTCGCGCCTATCTCAACGACCAGATGGAGCGCTTCCTCGACAACCGCGAGACCGATCAGGCCGAAGGCTATGTACCGCCCAGCCAGTGACGCGGCCTGTGCCTGAGGCGCCATCTTTTTGAATCGCCAAGGGTTGACGCGCCAGGTCGGCTGGGGTTTAATACGCCCCGTTGGCAGCGGCCAGATAGCTCAGTCGGTAGAGCAGGGGATTGAAAATCCCCGTGTCGGCGGTTCGATTCCGTCTCTGGCCACCACATGCTGGGGTATAGCCAAGTGGTAAGGCACCGGTTTTTGGTATCGGCATTCCCAGGTTCGAATCCTGGTACCCCAGCCACGCCAACCTATTCCCCGATCGCGTTTCTCGCCTTGGTCGGTCCCGAGCCGGCATAGCTCAGTTGGTAGAGCAACTGACTTGTAATCAGTAGGTCCCGGGTTCGACTCCTGGTGCCGGCACCACGTAAATTTCTCGAAATCAGCGTCTTGCGAGCGAGAAGTGGAAGCCCCGCTCGGGGTGGTGTGGATCGAGCCGTCTTCGTGTAATAGCTACAGATCATCAGCCTCACACTTGATTCCATCTGGAACCGAGGTGAGGTTATGCGTGTTGTTTCCGTTGTTTCGACCAAGGGCGGCGTCGGCAAGACCACCGTCACTGCCAATCTGGGTGGCCTGTTGGCCGATGCGGGCCTCAAAGTCCTGTTCATCGACCTGGACAGCCAGCCCACGCTCTCCAGCTACTATCCCCTCCGCACCGAAGCCCCCGGCGGCACCTACGAGCTGATCGCGCTCAGCGATACCGCTCCTGCCCATGTCATATCGCATACCGCCCATCCCAACCTGGATGTGGTGATCTCCAACGATCACGCCGGCCAGCTCCCTCAGCTGCTGCTCAACGCGCCGGATGGCCGCTTCCGTCTCGCCCAGCTGCTCTCCAGCCTGTCGGGCTATGACCTGATCCTGATTGATACCCAGGGGGCCCGCTCCATCACCCTGGAGATGGCCGTCCTGGCCTCCGATCATGCTCTCTCCCCCATCACCCCCGAGCTGCTCTCCGCCCGCGAGTTTGTGCGCGGCACCGTCGGCCTGCTGCGCGATCTCGAAGCGCTTAGCCAGTTCACCCACCTCTCCGTTCCCCCCGTTTCCGTCCTGGTTAACCGTCTGGATGAGACCGCCGATGCGCGGGGCATCCACCAGACGCTGGCCGAAATGTTCGCCGCCGGCGAGCAGGGCGTCAGCGTGATGCAAAGCACCATCCGCGCCGGTGTCGCCTTCCGACAAGCCGCCAGCGCCGGCCTGCCGGCGCATCAGTTCGAACCGCGCAAGCCCGCCGGGCGCAAGTCGCCCGCCGCCGCCGATCAGGTCAAGGCGATGGCCTGTGAGCTCAACCCCGAGTGGCAGCCGTTGATCGACGCCATGGTCTGCACCACCGCCATGCAGGGGGGCTGCCACGATGAGTGCCATTGAGAACCTGGTTGAGCTCCGGGTGGCCGAGGAGCGTCCGGAGGCCGGCTACCTGCCGCCGCACAGCCTGGAGGCGGAGCAGTCCGTGCTGGGAGGTCTGCTGCTGGATAACGCCATGTGGGATGAGGTTGCTGACCGCCTGGCGCCGGCGATGTTCTACCAGCAGGCCCATCGCCTGGTGTTTCAGGCGATTCAGGGGCTGGCGGAGCGCGACCAGCCAATGGATGTCGTGACGGTGTCCGAAGCGCTGGAAGAAGCGCGTCAGCTTGAACAGGTGGGAGGTCTCGCCTTCCTGGCGGAGCTGGCACGCAATACGCCCAGCGCGGCCAATGTCGAGGCCTATGCCGAGATCGTGCGGGACCGCCATGCGCTGCGGCAGTTGATCCATACCTGCTTCACGCTGAACCAGCAGGCCCTGAATGCCAAGGGCCGCCCGGCCGCCGAGCTGATCGAGGAGGCCGAACAGAAGCTCTTCGCCCTGACGGAGGACCGGCATGAGCGGCTGAGCTCCATGAAGGAGATGCTGGGAGAGGCCATCAACGTCATCGATCAGGCCTTCAATGCGCAGGGCGGAGTGACGGGGATCCCGAGCGGCCTGAGCGAGCTGGATGCCATGACCGCGGGCTGGCAGCCCGGGGATCTGATCATCCTGGCCGGCCGTCCCTCCATGGGCAAGACCGCCATGGGGCTCGGCTTCGCGGAGCATGCGCTGACGGCAGAGGACCTTGAGGGTCCGGTCTTTATCTTCTCCCTGGAGATGCCGGAAGCACAGCTGATGCTGCGGCTGATCGCCAGCCTGGGCAATGTTTCCCTGCAGAAGCTGCGCACCGGAAAGATGGAAGACGAGGATTGGCCGAAGGTGACTGCCGCGGTCAATCGGCTCACCCAGCTGGAAGGGAAGCTGCTTATCGATGATGCCTCCGGCATCACCGCCTCCAGCCTGAAGGCACGCGCACGCAGGATGACGCGCCGCTTCGGTCGCCCTTCGATGATCCTGGTGGACTACCTGCAGCTGCTTCAGGAGCCGGGCAGCGAGAATCGGACCCTCGAGGTGGGCAAGGTCAGCCGGATTCTCAAGGAAACCGCCAAGGAGCTGCGCACTCCGGTCATTGCCCTGTCGCAGCTCAATCGCTCGCTGGAAACCCGCCCCAACAAGCGCCCCTGCATGGCCGATCTGCGTGACAGCGGTGCGCTGGAGCAGGACGCCGACGTGATCGCCTTCATCTACCGCGACGAGGTCTACCACCCCGAGAACGAAGACAGCCATGGCCTGGGCGAGCTGATCCTGGGCAAGCAGCGCAACGGACCGACCGGCACCGTGCACCTGGCGTTCCAGGGAGAGTCGGCGCGCTTCAAGCCGTTGGCGTGGCAGCACCAGGAGGTGACCCCATGAGCCAGTACCGCGTACGCACACCGGAGCCCCGTTCCCGGCTCTCCCAAGCCCTGGCCGAGGTGATGCACGAGACTCGCCAGCGGCAGCTCGAGGCTGAACAGCAGGGCCTTGCCGCTCTGGAGCCCCTGGTCCGTGTGGCCCAGGGGCATAGCGGTCAGTCCCACCATCTTCGTCGCCTCCTGCTCGGGCTCTACAACGGCTACCGCTGGCCTTTCGAGATGCAGCGGCTGCGAGGGCTCGATGCAGACCTTCAGGCAGACGCCCTCGCGGTTATTCGGATGGCCACCTACAGCGGCCATGAGATCCACACCTTCATCGAAGGCGGTGACACCTTGCTGAAACGCTTCTGGGAGATCGAGGAGGCCGCAGATGAGTAAGTCGCTTTCCGTAGCGCGGGGGTGCAAGGGGATGCAGCGCCTGATTCGCTATGCCGCGACCCAGGGCTGGGAAGTGCAGCGTACTAGCGGTGGTCACCTGCGATTCAGCAAGCCAGGCTGTGCGCCGGTCTTCACCTCCTTCACCACCAAGGACCGCCGCGCCGAGCTCAATGCGCGCTCCCAGTTGCGCCGTGCGGAGTGGGAGAGGCGGTACCGCCATGAAGAGTGATTCCACTGTCATCACCTCCGTCGTGTCTATCGTAGAGGGAGCCCTCCTATGAAGCGTCCTACCGATCAACAGCTGCGGGACCGACTGACGCAGCCGGGACCCAGGCGCCAGGGGCAGCCGGTCGACGCCGTCACGCCGCCAGACCAGGAGATGGCGGTCTGGGTGACCCTGGACATGCTCAAGCCCTATGAGCACAACCCCCGGCAGGTCCAGAACCCCAAGTATGAGGATATCAAGGCCTCGATCCGTGCCGCGGGTCTCAAGCACAAGCCCCCGGTGACCCAGCGGCCGGGCGAGAAGCACTACACCATCTGCGACGGCGGCAATACCCGCCTGCAGATCCTACGCGAGCTCTACGAAGAGACCGGTGAGTCGCGTTTCCATGCCTTTTATGCCCTATACCGACCCTGGCAGTCGGAAGTGAAGATGCTGACGGGTCACCTCAGCGAGAACGACAACCGTGGCCAGCTGCTTTGGATCGAGCGAGCCAAGGGGGTGATGGATGCCAAGGCGATGTACGAGGAAGAGAGCGGTGAATTGCTATCGCAGCGCGAGTTGGTCAAGCGCCTGTCGGAGGACGGCTACCAGGTGGCCCAGAGCCATATCAGCAAGATGCTCTATACCGTCGAGCATCTGCTGCCCACGCTGCCCAACACCCTCTACAGCGGCCTGGGGAGGCCGCAGGTCGAGAAGCTTATCAGCTACCGGGAAGCCTGCCGGCTGATCTGGGAGCGCTGCACCCAGGAGGTCGAGCCCGAGGGCTTTGCCGAAGCTTGGCACCAGACCATTGCCTGGTTCGATGACGAGGGTCAGACCGAGATGAACTGGGGCATCGTGGTGGATCGGCTTTGCGGCATGCTGGCCGACCACACTGGCGTGCACTTCAACGTCTGCGAGCTGACCCTCGACAATATCGTCACCTATCGCAAGCGGCGCTGGGACCTGGAAGAGCACCAGGCCTTCGAGGCCCTGGACGTTGAGCTGCAGCAGATGCGCGATCCCGATGCCCAGCCACCCTCGCTCTATCCACCGCTGCCCGATACCTCTGCCGAGCCGGCAGCGGGCAGTGCGCAGAAGGCAAAGGCGCCCAAGCCTGGCCCTGAACCGCAAACCGAGCAGCTGCCGTCACCGCGCACCCTCAGCGGGAGAGACGTGAATCCCGACGCTGGGAGAGTGGAGAGCGCCGAGCTGCTCCGGCTCCGCCAGCAGGTCGCCGCGCTGGAGCGTGAAAAGGAGCAGCTGAGCGAGTCGCAGTCTCCCGTGGTGTCTGGGCTCGGAGAGCCGGCGTCGGTACCTCGCCCTGCGCCCATGGCCTCGCTCTCTGAGGAGGAGATCGACTGGCCTGTGGGCGCCGCTCGGACGGAGGCCGAACAGGCCGCCCGCCTCGAAGGGCTGACCCAGTCAAGCTGGGAAGAGAGCCCGGGAAAGCGCGGTTATCGCCACCACCTGGCAAGTGAGCTCGGCGTGCCCAGCTTCGACTTCGAGCAGTTGGCTCCACTGGCGGCGCCGGTGCTCTCCGGCGAGACCACTCCGCCCATTGCCGACGTCTGGTTCATCGAAGGGGTAGAGGATGAGCCCCGTTCGCTGCGCATCCGCATCCGTGAGCTGGTCCAGGTCATTGCCCGCTGGGGTGGCTTTGGCGGCAGCGATGTGGTGATCGCCGATGACAACGGCATCGGCTTCGATCTCAATCCGCTGCCGGACGCCGCCGACCGCCGAGCTCTTTTAGCCTGGCAGGCGCTGGCCAGCCTGCGCGGCGAGCTCAACCCCGAATACCCCTCGGACGCCACCCTGTGGGGAGCGCTGCTCGGCACTCACCGAGAAGAGGTGGACGAGAGCGCCTGGGACGATGCCGTACTGCTTCGCTTCTTCCGTCTGGTGCGGCTGATCCGCCGCCTTCGTGAACACCTGCAGGTACAACAGGAGGCCCAGTCATGAGCTCTTCATCCGCCAACCTGAATCAGGCGCTGCTCAGCCAGGTCATGGGGTTTCTTCGAGAGGGCAATATGCGCCGAGCGCTGGCCCTCGGCTTCAGCGAGGAGGAGCTGCGAACGCTGCGTCGGTTGAGAGCGAGTGACATCGACTCGCTGGCCTGCGCGGGACCTGTGGTCGCGCGCTTCTCGGTGGATCATGCCGCGCTACGCGGTGTTCTGGCGCGTATTGACCGCGACCAGGACCGGGAAACCCTGATCGACCGCTGCCTGAGACTGGGGGCCAGCGTCAGCATGATGGGGGCCTTCTTCGGCCTGACCGGCAACGACTGCTCGACGCGCCGTCAGCTGCTGGGCATTGCGCCGCGGCAGGGGCGATTGGCGATGCCATCGGAGCAGGCCGAGCACGATGCCTGGGAGCGCTGGCAGCATATCGCCCTGGACCCCAGGTCGACTGATGACCTACAGGGCATGGTCACCCTCGCCGAGGAGACCGACATTCCGCTGGCGGTGGTGTGGCACCTCATCAAGCAGTGGGGCGACCCTGGCCAGCCGCGCACGGCGCCCCCGGTCGAGGAGTGGGCGGCTCCAGAAGGAGAGCGGTGATGGTGCAGCTGCGCGATGCCACTCGGCAGGGGCTGGATCGCCTGATTGGCCGAGCGGCTTCCGAGATGACCCAGCGCCGGGGAGAGTCCCCGGCGTTTGCGACTGCAGGCAACGAGACAGGCCAGGCAGGTGACGCTTCGTCAGGGCTGGATGGGCTGCTGTTTTTCGGGAATCCCCATGAGACCGTGCCGCGGGCGCTGCTGCTCGATCCGTGTCTTGGGCATGTCGACAAGCTCGGCTGGCAGATGATGCGGATGCTGGTCAATCCGGACAGAACCACCGCGGTGCCGACCTATGACGAACTGCAGCCCTTGCTGAGGGGGGCTCCGGGCCAGAAGGCCTCGCGGGCCACGGTCGCCCGCGTCATCGCCGTTCTCCGGCTGACACGCTGGGTGAGCCTCGGGCATCGAGCGCGAAACGCGCAGAATGGCCGCATCATCGGCAACGTCTATATCCTGCACGATGAGCCCCTCTCTCCCGCCGAGGCCTCGGTACTGGATGCCGATTACGTTGAGTATGTGTGCCGCTGTCTGGATCATCACAACAAGGTGGTCAAGGCCGTGGCCGCCATTGTGCTCGAGGAGCTCCAGGAGGCCGGGGCGCTCCATGAGCTGCCGACGCGTCTCGATACCCTGGCGTCTCGTTCCAGGAAGACTCAGCACCAGTCGCCGGCCAGGTGTGGGGCTGCCCAGTTCTCTGCCGTTACCCAGGAAAAGAACCAGGGGGAAGCGCCGAGTTCTCAGCGAGAACCCGGCAGGGTGAGCCACAAGAACTCCCCCGGTTTTCATCGAGAACCAAGTCTGGAATCAAGAGCTTATGAGGCCATTGATGCCGTTCTCCATGAAAACTCGGGCAGTTCTCCACGTACAGTACGTACTTCACACTGTGTAAAACCTACAGGTACGTCAGCCGTGAACCTGCACTGGCCGGCGTGTCTCTCGCTGGATGATAGCGAGCGTCAGGCGACTCAGCTGCTGATGTCGGGTCTATCAGGCGACACCCAGCAAGCCATTCTCGATGAGGCGGCGGGCCGCGTGAGCAGCGGTTCGGTGAGAAACCCCAAGGGCTTCCTGCGGGGGCTGATCAAGCGCGCTATCGGCGGCGAATTCGTGGCGACCGGCTACGCCCAGACCCAGGCCGAACGCCGGGCGGGCAGTGTGAGCCAGAGCGCTCCACCCGCTAAGCAGCGGCCTGCACCACGTGCTGCGACTCAGTCACCTACGCAGACCTCAGTACCCACGGCATCGAGCACTCCGTCCAGCACCACGTCGCCCGAGGAGGCCCAGGCGGCCCGAGAGCAGTGCCTGCGCAAGCTGGGGCTATGGCCGGCTGGCGGGAAAAACTCACTCAACAGCCATTAACGATTCCGCTGTCTCCCACTTACCAACTGATTGACAGTGCCTGCCATACCGCGGAAACACATCAGCATGAGGACGACGCGATATGGCCGTTGATCGCCTGGGAGCACTGCGCAGCAAGATCGAGCTGACGCTCCATACCCACCACGCTGCACGGATCTGGAAGGGCCGTGGGGTCGAGACGGGTCGCCCACAGATAATCGGCATGCGGCAGTTCCTGCTGATCTGCGGTGCGATCAAGCAGAACGCAGCCAAGGATGACCCCTATGCGGATCACTGGCTGCTGCAGCTGGATGCCAAGCTTGCCGACACTCGCACTCAGCTGGACCAGCGTCTCCAGGAGCTCGATAGCCTGATGGCACAGCTGCCGCCAGAGCTGGATGTCGAGGAGAACCTCAACCAGCAGCCGCTCAAGATCCCCGTCTATACCGGCGGCCAGCATGGATGGCTCGCCCTGCGCCTGCTGATCGACTTCGACCGCTTTGTCAGGCGCGTCATGCTTGCCCACCACATTGCCCTGATCAGCCGGCGCCAGATGGAGGAGTACGTCCGGGTTGGCGGACACCTCCTGCGCAGCCTGTGTGCGAGTACACAGAAGTACCCGGGCTTCAGCGGTGCCACCCGCGACGACTTCGCTGCCAACAACGCCAAGGCCCGAAATGCCATCGAGAAGTTTGGTGCGCTGCCCGACGATGTGCTCTCCGCGAAGCACCGCAGCGAGTTTGCGCCGCCGATTACCAAGCCGGCGGAGGCCAAGGCGGCCAGTGGCGCAGGCGCGGTGGAAAGTGACCCACCGCCCTCGGCGGAGGAGTAGTGGCCGGAGTGCCGGGAGCGTGATTCCACTGTCATCAAGTTTGCTTAGGTCTTGGGCGTGGCCAGAGGGTCGGCAGGGTGATTCCACTGGAATCACCTAGGCGGCGGTGCCGGAGGAGGTCTCTGGGGTGATTCCACTGGAATCACCAGGGCGGTGGTGCCGGAGGAGGTCTCTGGGGTGATTCCACTGGAATCACCTGGGCGACGGCGCCGGAGGGCAGGTCTTGGGGTGATTCCAGTGGAATCACTTCGGCAGCAGTGCCGTAGGACAGGTCTTGGGTGATTCCAGTGGAATCACTGAGAGTGAGTGAGGGGGCAGCTTGAATACCGCATCGAACAGCTATGGCAATGACGCATTCAACAGCTACGCAAAGGGTTTTTTAAAACCCTTTAAGGGTAAGGGAGAGCTGATTCGTCTACGTGATGAGCTGGAAGACTCGGCAAGAGTGGCTCGTCAGGAGGCGATCGATATGGCGTCTCAGGCGAATGGCGGTCTGCTGAAATCGACCGATCTATGGCTGACCCCTTGGGGTAAATCAGGCATTCCGGCCAGAACGCTTCAGTGGCGTGATAACAAGCAGAGAAGCATGGGGCTTTGGCTGCTGGAGACGTTCTTGTCACGTGATGACATATCCGAGGCGATGCGGCAATCCGTCATCGACCTGGAAGTCCAGCGCTGCGTGTTCAATGCCAAGGCGGCCACGATCAACTGGTCGATCAAGCGAATCGGTAAGGCGCTGGCGGATATCGAACACGCGGTCTCTTTTCAGCGATAACTACCAAGGAGGATACCCATGGGCACACGCTTCTACGGTGAGGGAAATATCGGCAGTGACCCCGAGGTCAGGACCTTCCCCGTGCGTGACAACCAGCCGCCCCGCACACTGCTCAGGCTCAATGTGCGATTCGATAATCTGGCCCCCAAGGATGGGGAAGTGGTGGATCGCGGCGGTTTCTGGGCAGACGTGGAGTGGTGGCACCGGGAAGCAGAGCGGTGGTCGCGGTTGTATCAGCGAGGGATGCGGGTCGTGGTGGTGGGCAAGATGGTTCAGGACAGCTGGGAGCAGAACGGCGAGACGCGCACGGCCTTCAAGGTACAGGCTGAGCGAGTGGCCATCTTGCCTCATCGGGTGGCCCAGGTAATCATGGATACCCCCCATAGCCACCAGCAGCCGGCGGAGCAATATGCCAGCGGCCCGGGAGCGAGCCAGGAAGGCTACGGGGAATAACCGCTGATTGATCATGGATGAATCAAGGAGGAGAGCGATGAAGGGGGCGAAGAGAGTCCTGTGTTGGGTTGGGCTTGGCGCTATTGTGACTGTGGCAGCGGGCTGTACCACTCAGGACCACCTCTACTCTCAAGGGCGCTGCCTGACCTGCATCAATAACCCGGTGACGGGGCAG
This sequence comes from Halomonas sp. NO4, assembly GCF_010994375.1. Classification (GTDB taxonomy): domain Bacteria; phylum Pseudomonadota; class Gammaproteobacteria; order Pseudomonadales; family Halomonadaceae; genus Halomonas. The sequence continues at coordinate 28,262 of NZ_WHMA01000021.1, read as the reverse complement.
CCTATCAATTACGATCCCGAGCAGCAGCCTGCTATCGAAGAAGACGCTGTGGCAGCCGGCCGGGACCAGGGAACAGCTGCAGGCAATCGGCATGGGCGGTTCAGCATGGCGTCGCCGCTGGACGTGGATACGGCCTATGCGAGGGTGCGCTCTGAGTTCGGATTCCGTTCGGAGGCGGACTTCAACCCGAACAGCAACTCTGACCAGTGGGCGATGATGGATAATGCATGGCACATTGATGCCACGCCCGGCGCCTTTTATCAGATGAGCGACTACGCCAGACAGACCGTCAACGGTGCTGAGCACTCTCTCGTGCTGAAGGTCCAGATTCAGCGCGACGGTAGCGGCTCTCGTATCAACGTGGAGTACCTGCCGACTGCTAATGCCAGGTACGATGGAGATGCCATGGGCGAGGCGCTCGAGCAGCGCTTCCGCACGGCGCTTCGTTAACGCAGGGAGGAGGGTACTTGGTGACATCACAGGAGCTGAGAAACGAGCGGATCGGCATTGGCCATGCGGCTCAGCTGCTCGGCGTCCGTGTCACCGAGCTCAAGCATGCCCTTCGGCATGGCCGCGACCTTCGCGGCCATGCGCCACCCCGGCCTATCGTCAGGGGCGCCGGCTCGTCTGGCACCCAGATGCTGTTTCTCCTGGGTGACGTCATGGACGCTGCTGAGCTGATGGCGAAAGCCTGATGCCTGGTGGTACAAAGCCGCGTCGCTGACGTTTCCTTTCTTTCTTCGCTCGCTTCTATGGACTTGCCATGCTGCCCTCGACGTTCATGAGGGAGATGAGCCAATGCGTGTATTCCTGTGCGAGAAGCCCTCGCAGGCCCGTGATATTGCCCGTGTGATAGGTGCTGGCCAGCGTAGCGAGGGCTACCTGCACGGCGGCGGGAACGTGGTGACGTGGGGGTTCGGTCACCTACTCGAGCAGGCGCCGCCAGAGGAGTACGACCCGGCGCTCAAGCGCTGGTCCCTGGAGGCGCTGCCGATTCTCCCCTCGACCTGGAAGATGGAGGTCAAGAAGAGTGGCCGCAAGCAGTTCGGTGTCGTGAAGAAGCTGCTGGGCCAGGCGACCGAGGTAGTGGTGGCCACCGACGCCGACCGGGAAGGGGAGACCATCGCCCGCGAGCTACTGGATTACTGCGACTACCGGGGGAGGGTGACCCGCCTGTGGCTTTCGGCTCTGGACGATGCCTCGATCCGGAAGGCGTTGGCCAGCATCAGGTCCGGGGAGGCGACCTATCCGCTCTATCTGGCAGGGCTGGGGCGTAGTCGGGCCGACTGGCTGGTCGGGATGAACCTGACCCGGGCCTATACGGTGCTGGCCCAGCGGCAGGGGCACCAGGGCGTGCTTTCGGTGGGGCGCGTTCAGACGCCCGCGCTGCGGCTGGTGGTGGATCGCGACCGGGAGATTGCGAACTTCGTGCCCCAACCCTTCTGGGAAGTCGTGGCTCAGTTCCAGACGGCGGGCGGCACCTTCCAGGCGAAGTGGCAGCCACTCGACGCCTCGATCCTGGATGCCGCCGGGCGCTGCGTCAGCGAGGTCGCGGCCCAGTCACTGGTCCAGAGAGTCGCCGGGCAGCAGGGACACATCAGCCACCTCGAGACGACCCACAAGAAAGAGTCGCCCCCGCTGGTGATGGACCTGTCATCGCTTCAGCAGGAGGCCTCTCGCCGCTTTGGCTACGGTGCCCAGCAGGTGCTGGACACCGCCCAGGCACTCTACGAAACCCACAAGGCCACGACCTACCCCCGGACCGACTGCCGGTATCTGCCGGAGTCGCAGCTCGGGGATGCCGAGCGCATCATGACGATGCTGCTGCACTCGGATGAGACGCTGTCGCGGCTTAGCCAGCTCCTGGAAACGAGCCGCACGAGCCGTGTCTGGAACGACAGCAAGATCACCGCGCACCACGGCATCATCCCAACGGCGGTGCCGTGTGACCTGGCCAAGCTGAGTGACGCCGAGCGCAACGTCTATGACCTGATTCGTCGCCACTACCTGGCTCAGTTTCTGCCGGCTCACGAGTATGATCAGACCGAGGTGGGGGTGGACCTGGAGGGTGAGGCGTTCCTGGCCTCGGGACGGCAGGTGAGGGTGGAGGGATGGCGCCTGCTCTTCCCTCGAGCGGCGTCGGACGAGGTCAGCGGGGAAGACCGGGAGACGCCCCCACTGCCGGCCCTGAGCGAGGGAGAGTCCTGCAAGGCGCAGCACCTCGAGATGTTGGCCAAGCAGACGACGCCGCCCAAGCCGTTTACCGAGGGTACCCTGATCGCCGCCATGAAGCATGCCGCCCGGTTCGTGACAGACGAGCGCCTGAAGGCCCGCTTCAAGGAGACCGCCGGGATCGGCACCGAGGCAACGCGGGCCGGCATCATCGAGACGTTGCTGAAGCGGGGCTTCATCAAGCGGCAGAAGCGCGCACTGGTCTCCACCCCCACCGGCCAGCAGCTCATTGATGCACTCCCCTCTGCCATCACCAACCCCGGAATGACGGCGCTCTGGGAGCAGGCGCTGGATGACGTCGCGGCAGGGCGCCTGGTGCTGCAGGACTTCATGGCGCGACAAGCCGGCATGGTTGAGAAGCTGGTCCAGCATGCGCGGGAAGCTACGGTGACGATGCCTCAGCAAGACCTCAAGAGGTGCCCGGAGTGTCAGGCGCCCATGCGCAAGCGCCAAGGCAAATACGGTGCCTTCTGGGGCTGCACGCGCTACCCGGAGTGAAAGGGAATGCTGCGCGATAAGGCGCCCAGGAAGGGCTCCGATAGCAGGCGTAAAGCGGTATCGCCTTGACCGTGGAGAGGGCAGCCTCAATAATATGAATACACCCCGTTGGTTGCTGACGGTCATCACGCAACGCCCTTTGAGCGCCAACGCTCATTCCCCCGAAGTATTCGCACCTCGCGCGACGAATACGCCCCATCCAGCCTTTACGGCTCACACTGCATCATCAACAGTCGGGGTTCGAGGTTCCTTAGTCCTAGGCCAGCTTGGTTGGTTGGCCACCTGTCTCATACGACGACCGGCCTGCCAGCTACCTTGATCCAGGGTAGCCGGCAGGCCGGTTGACGTTTCCACGCTGGAAACGCCTGCCCTTCTGCGGAGCCCGCCGCATCACCAACGGGAGCCCTTTGTACAGGGATCTGTGCTTGATTGACCGAATGCGTCCGCGAAGAGATTCGGGTGCCACCGTGAGCGAAGCATGGCAACGAGGGACATGCCTTGGCTCCAGTTGCATGGCGGACATCCTGGTGCTTGTCGGTACGGCGACGACCCTATTGATGCCCTCTATGGTCTTCAATCCCAAGACGTGGCGTGCCGCGTCTTGCGAGTGGGGATATTGAGGAAGTGCTGCCGAGGTGACAGGCAGCCTCCCAGTAGGCAAGTGCCGCCGCTGGCGGCCCGGTGGTCTCGACCGGCTCCAACCGAGACACCCCAGGCACCCAGGCGTTTCAAGGGTGCGCCGCTTGGCGGTACGCCACCTCCCAAGGCCTCGCGCATCCCGAAACGAGGCCGCCCATCAGGGCTGGATGCCACTGCTACCACCCATTCGGGGAGATGCCTCCCCAGGGGGCGGACCCCCTGGAACCTGGAGGAATGCCCCATGGCCACGATTGTCGACGACCGTGTCATGGTCTGTGACGACTGCCTGATGATCATCGCCAATGACGATGCCACCGGGCTGGATCACTTCCTGGATGAAGAGAGCGCCGCCGCCCGCGAGCGGGAGGTGCGTCACTCCATCGCCGCAGCGCAGCGCAACGGGAACTTCCTCGTCGTTGGCGATAGCGAGCAAGACGAAGCGTTCTCGACATCATCCTGCGACTGCTGCCATACCAACCTGGCGGGCTCTCGGCACCACTGCGTGCTGATGGGCTGAGCCAGCGCCTGAATCCACCCCTTGCCCACCCGGGAAGCCATTCGACTTCCCAGAGGGGGCGAGTGTCTCCCGGGCGCAAACTGCAACCCACCGAGGAGACACACCATGACGGACACCACTCACCAGAGTGCCACTACTGGCTTCTTCGATCTGCATATCACTGGCCTTGGCTATCTCAACCGCATCCGGGAGGTAAAGCCGAAGCGTGGAGACGCGTTCTGGGCATGCGATATCGCGGCCCTGAATGGCCCCGCAGACGATGTGGGCTACACCCGCTTCGACTGTCGGATCAGCGGCCGTGAGGCCGAAGCGCTCGTCAAACGCTGCCGTCAGGCGGTGTATCAGGGCCGCAAAGTGCTGGTGGGCTTCAAGCTGGGCGATCTCTGGACGGACACCTTCGTCTTCTCCAGAGGCGACAAGGCTGGCCAGACCGGCGTCAGTCTCAAGGCGCGCCTGCTGTTCATCAGCTGGATCAAGGTGAACGGCGAGATGGTTTACCAGGCGCCCCGCCGCGACGATCAGGGTGCCAGCAACGACAGATCCGCTGCCTCAGCGGAGCCGCCTGAAGCAGGCAACGGCTACGCCGCTGCCCACGCTGGAGAAGCGGCCGGCTCCTTCGATTCGCCGGCCATGCACTGATCCACAGCGCTTCGATCAACCTCACCCTGGCGGGAATGACCCCGCCACGTCATGCCCCTGCATTGACGATCGTCAACCCGCGAAGAACGCCCCACCCCGGGGCGTTTTTCCTTCCCCCGCCTGATTACGCTTTCCAATCGACCCGCCCCCGCAAACCCGAGAACCTCCTGCCTCAACGCCATTGAATGGACTCCCTTGAGGCAACGCATGATCAACCTTCCCACTCTCTCGACCGCTGCGCTGATCGCCACCACGCTGCTGGCAGGCTGTGCCCATCAGCCTCAACAGACTCCCGAACCATCGAACGCCGACTCTCTGGTGCTCTCGCTGCCGTACTTCGACGTAGACGGCGAGCGGCATCGGGCAGTGATCACCGGCCTCAACCCGCCGACAACCGAGGCCGTGACACCGGACATCTATAGCGACGAGCTGCCTTCCGTCGAGGTGATTCGCACCGGGCGCTACCAGCTGGTGGCGACTCAAGCCTCGCTGGGCCAGCGCCACCTCATGGAGCAGACCATTGACGTGCGTATTCCCGCTTCCATGACCACCACCGTGGAAGACGCGCTGCATCACACCCTGCGCTATACCGGCTACTCGCTATGTCCGGCACCCGGTCCCGCTCAGCGCACCCTCTATCGTAAGCCGCTACCGGCGGCCCACTACCGGCTGGGCCCCATGCCGCTGCGCGAGGCCCTGCAGGTGCTGGGCGGCGATGCCTGGGAGCTGGAGGTCGACCCGGTGGCAAGAGAGGTCTGCTATCAGGTGCGGGATATCCGCTACGTGCCTGGCCATGACGACGACAGCCGTGACGAGAGCAGCGTGACGGTGGCGGAGGTGAGCGATGAGTGAGCCCACTGAGCTGTCGCCCGACCACAAGCCGATTGGTCCTGCCTCCTCTGCGAAGCACCGCGGTAAGCGAGGAGCAGGGAAGGGCGGCAGGAAGGCCCTCTATGGCCTGCTGGCGGTCAGCCTGGTCGGCGCTGTGGTGTCAGGGGCCCTGCTGTTGAGACCGGCTCCCGACGAGGTGGCGGCGGAATCCCTGGTGCAGTCCCAGGTGCAGCGGGCGGTGGTGCCCCTAGAGGAGGTACTGGCTCGGGTAGAGTCCCAACAGGCCACTCTGGAGCAGCGCCTGACGGACCTGGATCAGCGCCTCGAACTGGCCGAGCAGCGAGTTAAGGAAAGCGCTGCCGGCATCGCTGCCAAGCAAGCTCAGCTGGAGCAGCTCGAGCCCCGCCTCGCTGGGCTGGCCGAGGAGCTGAGCCGCCTGGATAGCGAGCTTAACCTGCGCGTCACCGCCCAGAACGAGCAGATCCAGACGCTGAGCGAGCGCCTCGAGCAGAACCAGCGTCAGCAGGCCGCGCCACGCCCGGCACCTGCAAGCCAGGCGCCGCGGTCAGCGGCCCCGCCGTCTCCTCCGTTCCAGGTCACCGGCGTCGAGTCCCGCGGTGGCCACCCCTATGTGGGCGTGTCACCCAACGGCCTGTCGAGCCTGCGCGACATCCGGCTGCTGGGCGTGGGCGATCGCCAGGATGGCTGGGAGCTGTCGGCGATTCGCGGCTCCCACGTGGTCTTCCGCCACAACGGCCACTCGGTCGACGTACAGATTCCCTGATGCCACCGGAGATCCTGCGATGACATTCATGCAACGCGCTGCCCTGCCTTTGGCGACCGTGGCTATGACGCTGCTGGGGAGCCAGGCCTATGCCCAGTCCATCCCGGAGAGCCGCCCCGATGCCTCCGGCGTGATTCAGGAGGCGCAGCGGATGCTCGAGAGCGAGCGAACTCGCACGCGCACGGAGCAGGCCGAGGCCTGGAGGCTGACCGAGCGTGATTGGGAGCGTTATGAGTCGCTGATGGAGGGGCCTCGGGGGATCTGGTCGCCCAACTTGGATCCCATCACCGCACTCGGCGTCGAGGCACGCAGCGCCGAGGAGCGCCGCCGCTATGCGGAGCTGCTGGTGGAGGTGGAGCGCGCTCGCACCGAGCGTGAGCTGGCCTTCCAGCGCGCCTACGACGAGGCCTGGCAGCGCCTCTACCCCGATGAGATGCCCGTGGATGAGTTCACCCTGCGGCCGCGCTCGGCATTTCACTTTACCGATGAGGGCGCACTACAGGCCCGCCTGACGGTGTACGTGGCGGCCGAGGAGTGCGAGCGCTGTGACAGCACCGTCAGCGAGCTGATGGCACAGGGCGCCCAGATGGACATCTTCGTGCTCGACAGTGACGGCGACGACGCGGTGATACGCGACTGGGCGCGTCGAGTGGGCGTGCCGGCTGACCGCGTGCGGGCAAGAAATATCACCCTCAACCACGGCCAGCCGGACCCCGAGCGCGGCATTGCCGCGAGGTCACTGCCCCAGGTCTATCCCAGGTGAGGGAGGGGGTAGGCATGAGGCTGAAGCATTGGATGGGGAGTATGGCGATTGGCCTGGCAGTGCTGTCATCGCCGGCTACGGCATCACCGGTGCCGCCGGCCTACTTCGATGCCGCCAGCCTGCATCAGGTCCCGCCCGAAGTGCTCTACGCGGTGGCCACCGCGGAATCGGTGGTCAGCTTGAAGGCGGGGCGCCGGCCCTGGCCATGGACCCTGAACGTGGCGGGGGAGGGCTCTCATTTCGCGACCCGCCAGGCGGCCTGCGAGGCGCTGACGTTGGCCCTGCAGGAGACCCGCGTCGTGGACGTGGGAATCACCCAGCTTAATGTGCGCTGGCAGCCTCAGCTGTTTGGTGCCGGCAAGCGCTTTACTCAACCCTGCGATGCCCTGGATCCCTACGCCAACCTGGAGGAAGCGGCGCGCCTGCTGCGCGGCCACTTTGATGCCACCGGCGACTGGGTGCAGGCGGCCGGGCGCTACCACCGTCCCGCCGGCGGGGAGCCGGCGGCCCGCTATCGCCGCATCGTCGCCGCTGAGCTCGAGCGGCTGAGAACGTCTCGCCAGCGGCAGCTGGCAGCCAACTGAGGGAGATTCGACTGATGCTGCAGCGTGAATGCTATCGCCGAGTACTGTACGCCGTGACGGGGCTCGGACTGGTTCTCGGGCTCGCCGCAGCCAGTGCCCAGGCGGAGACGATCCCCCGGATGTCCCTGGCCGAGCGCCCTGCTCTGGAGGTGCTCGCCGACCATGGCGGGGAGCCAGCCCGCCCCTACTTCGTTGCCATCGGCATGGCCGACGTGCCGGAGGAGGAGGGCTATGCGCCGGATCCGCGTGCGCCGGTGCCGTTCAGCGAGGCGGATATGCTGCCGGTCAGCAGTGAGCGGCTGTCGCCCGGCGAGGTGCGCTTTCGCCCGCTGGAGCTACCGAGCCGCATGACGCCCTTCTTCCTGGTCGGGGATGATGCACTGTCGCTGCGCTGGCTGGAGGCCCGCGGAGAGATCCTGCGCGAGCTCAACGCGGTGGGGCTGATCGTCGAGGTGGCCACGCCCGAGGGGCTTGAGCGCCTGCGCGAGGCGGCGCCGGGGCTCGAGCTGCGACCCACGCCGGGGGACGACCTGGCCCAGCGGCTGGGCCTGGCCCACTACCCGGTGCTGGTGACCGCCCAAGGGCTGGAGCAATAGGAGCGTGCGATGAACCAGACACACCCCCTGGAGGCGCTGCTGCGCCCGGCGGTAGAGCTCAACACCGCCCTGGTCTGCCTGGCCTGTGCGGTGCTCTGCATCATGGCGCCCTGGTCCCTGGCCCTGTCGCCGAGCGTGGGTTACGGCATGGCGGCGGGCTTTTCTGCCTTCGGGCTGTGGCGTGCCCGGCAAGCCTGGGTGGTGCTGTGCTACCGTCGCAACATGAAGCGCCTGCCGCGCTTCGCGCTGCGCAGCCTGCAGATTCCGGTCAGCCAGCGGCTGCTGTGGATGGGCAAGGGCTTCAAGTGGGAGGCGCGCCACACCCAGCGGCTGCATGAGAGCCAGCAGCCTCACGTGCAGCGCTATCTGCGCCCAGGGCCGGCCTACCGCGTGGCCCGTGAACTGGAGAATCGGCTGGAACGCTATGGGGCCGGTCGGCCGCTGGTGAAGCTGCTCGCCGCCGATGTGCCCTGGAACCCGGTGCGCCCGCTGCCGCCTGTGGGCGGCATGGCGGCACTGCATGCCGTGGAGTGGAAGGAGCGCGACGTCTACCTGCCCCTGGGCGAGCGGGTCGGCCACACCCTGGTAGAGGGCACGACCCGGGTGGGCAAGACCCGGCTCGCCGAGATCCTGATCACTCAGGACATCCATCGCGGCGACGTGGTGATCGCCTTCGACCCCAAGGGCGATGCCGACCTGATGATCCGCATGTATGCCGAGGCGCAGCGGGCGGGCCGCGGCGACGCCTTCTACGTCTTCCACCTGGGCTGGCCGGATATCTCGGCACGCTACAACGCCGTGGGCCGCTTCGGGCGCATCTCCGAGGTGGCCACCCGGCTCGCCGGCCAGCTCTCCGGGGAGGGCAACAGCGCCGCCTTCCGCGAGTTCGCCTGGCGTTTCGTCAACATCGTGGCCCGGGCCCGTCATGCCCTGGGGCAGCGCCCCACCTATGAGCAGATCCTCTCGGACGTGGTGAACATCGACGGGCTGATGATCGAGTACGCCCAGCAGACCCTGACCCGCCACGACCAGCACGCCTGGGAGCGCATCACCACCATCGAGGGCAAGCTCAACGACAAGAACATCCCCCGCCAGTTTCAAGGGCGCGACAAGCGGGTAGTGGCGATCGAGCAGTACCTGCAGCAGGTCAAGGTGGTGGATGCCGTGCTCGAGGGGCTGCGCAGCGCCGTGCGTTACGACAAGACCTACTTCGACAAGATCGTGGCCTCCCTCCTGCCGCTGCTGGAGAAGCTGACCACCGGGCGTATCGCCGAGCTGCTCTCGCCGGACTACGACGACATCGAAGACCCCAGGCCGATCATCGACTGGCAGCAGATCATCCGGAAGCGCGGCATCGTCTACGTGGGCCTGGATGCCATGAGCGACTTCGAGGTGGCCCAGGCGGTGGGCAACTCCATGTTCGCCGACCTGGTCTCGGTGGCTGGGCATATCTACAAGCACGGCATCGACGACGGCCTGCCGGCGGTGAACGGCAAGCGCATGGGCAAGGTGCCGATCAACTTGCACTGCGACGAGTTCAACGAGCTGATGGGCGACGAGTTCATCCCGCTCATCAACAAGGGCGGCGGCGCCGGCATCCAGGTCACCGCCTACACCCAGACCCTCTCCGACATCGAGGCGCGGATCGGCAATGCCGCCAAGGCCGGCCAGGTGGTCGGCAACTTCAACAACCTGGTCATGCTGCGGGTGCGCGAGGAGAAGACCGCCGAGCTGCTGACCCGGCAGCTGCGCCAGGTCAACGTGGCCAGCCGCATGCTGGTCAGCATGGCCTCCGACTCCAGCGACATCGCCAACGATATCGACTTCACCAGCTCCGGCGGCGACCGCATCAGCACCGTGCAGGTGCCGATGATCGAGCCGGCGGACGTGGTCTCACTGCCCAAGGGGCAGGCCTTTGCCCTGCTCGAGGGCGGCCAGCTCTGGAAGGTACGCATGCCGCTGCCGCTGGCCGATAAGCACGAGGACATTCCCGGCAGCATCGCCGAGCTGGCCGAGCGCATGAAGCGCGACTACACCACCGGCGAGCAGTGGTGGACCGCGGTGATGCCGCCGCCGGTGAACCTGGAGCTGGGCGATCTGGGGGCTGAACTCTCGGTGCGGGGAAGCGATGCCCAGGTGCCGCCGCGTGTGCCGGAGGAAGCGAACAGAGCGCTCCGGCAGGGGGAAGAGGCCGAGGATCAGCTGCTCGACGAGTGGCCGCTGGCTCAAGAGATGGAGAACCGCGATGATCATCGAGACAACGCCCATGACGCCTGATACCGCGGCAACCGCTATCGTCTCCAGTGTCTCCCTGGAGAGCGGCTCCCTGAGTGAACTGCCTCAGGCCCTGTTCGGGCTGCTCGACTACGTGGTCATCGGGATCGACCGCGTCGAGCTGACCCAGCGCGCCTATCGCAAGGGGCTCTCGCCGGTGTGGGAGCAGGGCGAGCACCCCCATGAGGGGCGGCTGATTCTGCACTACCACGACCGCCGCTGGTCGCTGCTCTGCTCGCTGACACCGGTGAGGGTGCACTGAGATGGCCACGACAGAGGGCGCCCAGGAAACGCGACGCGGCTGGATGGCCACGCTGTTCGGTCTGCCGTTTCAGATCATGGCGGTGCTGGTGGTCTCGCTGTTGATGTCGGTGCTGATCGAATGGGCGGGGATCTACTGGCAGTGGTGGAGCCAGCCCGGGGCCCAGCATGCCCTGGAGACCCTGGAAGCGGAGGTGGCCCGGCTGGATACCACCTTCACCCGCTCGCTGCTGGTCTCGGACCCGGTCGCCCTGGCGACGGGGGCGGTCAGCAGCGCCTACGACTGGCTGTTCGTGAAGAGCGGGATATCGGCCTGGCTCGAGACCAGCGCCCATCACGGCGGCTGGCTCGGCACCCTGCACGTCTACGTGCAGGCGGCGCTCTACGTCACGCTGATGACCTTGACCCGGGTGGTCATCCTGCTGCTGACCTCGCCGCTCTTCGCCCTGGCGGCCCTGGTGGGCTTCGTCGATGGCCTGGTGCGGCGTGACCTGCGCCGCTTCGGCGCGGGGCGCGAGTCCGCCTTCATCTACCACCATGCCAAGCGGGCCATCACGCCGGTCTTCGTGGTGGGCTGGCTGCTCTACCTGAGCGTGCCCTTTGCCATTCACCCCAACGCCTTCCTGCTGCCCTGCGCGGCACTCTTTGGCCTGCTGGTCAGCATCGCCACGGGGAGCTTCAAGAAGTACCTCTGAGGCATCCCAGCAGGGCCACAGCCACCGGCCGGAGCTTGGCTGAACGCCGGTATTTCCGTGTCTGTTTCAGCGTCATTTACGGCGGACTGGCACAGATAAACGTCGTGTGCGGCTCTTATGGTTTCCTGCTGCACAGCACCCTGGCAGGCGACAGGATGACGGCAATCCCAGCCAACGGATGGACTGTCTTGCCATGACGCTTCGCCGCTTGCCACGGGCCCTGTCGCCCCTGTTTTTGATGCTGCTGACCGCTCAGTTCGGCGCTACCTATGCCGACGAGCGCGACGGCGTGCGCGATGAAATCGCCCGCCAGGATCTGGCCCTGATCCAGGATCAGTTGGCCCAGATCCAGCGCATCGTGGATCGGCTCGAGAGTCGCGTCGGTGAATTCGACCCCCACACCTCCCGCGTCTTTCTGGACGTGCCGCGTCTGCGCCATGACATCGAAGCGGTGGCCGAGGGCATCGATGAAGTGCTGTCACCTCCGCGTCTTCCCCCTCGTCGGCCGGCGCCGCTTGCCGGGGACTACCTCCGGGAGATGCGCTGATGGAGGCCTTCGCCGCCGGTGCCGGCTTCGATGCGCCACCCCTGGGCACGTTGATTGCCGGGGTGGGCTGCACCGTGGTGCTGCTCTGGGCGTGCTGGAGCGCCATCTCCTCCTACCGAGGCTACGCCAAGGGGCGCGTCAGCGGCGACGACTTCGGCTTTGCCGCCCTGCGCGCCGTCTTCCTGGTCGTGGTGATGTTCTGGATTTTCCTCTGAGGCCGCAGGCCTCGCACTTCCGTCATTCAACAAGGAGCTCGTTATGACTACCGTGCGTTCACTCTTCTCTCGTGCCCGTACCCGGGGCCTCGCCGCGTTGGCTGCCGTAGGGCTGGTCCCTGCTCAGGCCATGGCGCAGGGGCTTCCCACCATGGAGGCGCCGTCCCGGGGCGAAGGGGATGGCCTGCTGACCACCCTGCAGAACTACCTGTTCGATTTCGGCGCCCTGGGCGGCTTGATCCTGGCCACGGTGGCCTTCCTGATCGTCGCCATCGCTGCCATCGCTACCTTCAACGAGGCCCGGGTACGCGGCGAGTGGTCGAAGTTCGGCGTGGTGGTCGTGGTTGGGGTGGTGCTGATCATCGCCATCATCTGGCTGGCCACCAAGGCGGCGGAGATTCTCTGATGGCCAACCGTCTCGACTTTCTGCCGACCCGCCTGAACGCCGCGCCGGTGGTGTTTCGGGGGATGACCGGGCATGAGGTTGGGATGATGGCCCTGGGCGGCCTGGCCGCGGGCCTGCTACCGGGCGCGATCGGTGCCTGGCTGCTGGGGGCCATCGCCATGGTGCCCACCGTGGCCTTCGCCTGTGCCGGCATGGCGCTCTACTTCGGTGGCGCCGTCATGCGGCGGCTGCGTCGCGGCCGTCCCGCCTCCTGGCTCTATCGCAGCCTTCAGTTCCGCCTGGCCCGGCAGGGCATACGCCTGTGGGGCGGCGAGACCCTGATCACCCGCTCCGGCCCCTACTCGCGGCGGCGGATGCGCTACCAGCCGGGAGGACGACCATGAGTCGCTTTCGTCACGCCCTGAGCGCCCGGGATGCCCATATCACCACCCTGCGCCTGGTCATCGTGGTGCTGGCACTGTTGAGTGCCGGCCTGTGGTGGGGCTGGAAGTCGGCTCCGGAGAACCTGACCATCCACAACCCGCCCGACCTGCGCTCCGGCAGCACCCGCGCTTGGTGGGAGGTCGACCCGTCGAGCGTCTACGCCTTCGGGTTCTATGTCTGGCAGCAGATCAACCGCTGGCCCGCCGACGGCCAGACCGACTACCGGCGCAACCTGCAGGCCTACTCGCCCTTTCTCACCCCCTCCTGCCAGCGCTACCTGGATAACGACTACGAGACCCGCAACCGCCGTCAGGAGCTTTCCGGGCGGGTGCGCGGCATCTACGAGATTCCCGGGCGAGGCTATCGTCCCGAAGCCGTGGAGATCCTCAGTCGCGACGCCTGGGTGGTGACCCTGGACATGGCCATCGACGAGCAATACGCCGGCACGCCGGTGCGCGACCTGTTCATTCGCTATCCGCTGCGCATCGTGCGCGCCGACGTGGACCCGCAGCGCAACCCCTGGGGCCTGCAGGTGGACTGTTTCGATGGCATTCCCCAGCGCCTGTCTCTACCAGACGCAGCGAAGCAAGGAGGCTCCTCATGAAACGGATGATACTGTCCTGCCTGGCGAGTGTGGCGCTGGTCGGCGAAGCCATGGCCGTGGAGATCATGCACTGGGAGCGCCGCCCCCTGGAGATACCGCTGCCGGTGGATGAGGAGCGCATCGTCACCCTGGATCGCAACGTGCGCGTGGGGCTGCCGCCGGCCCTGGCCAACCCCGAGGTGCTGCGCGTGCAGAGCACCGGCGGCGTGCTCTACCTGAAGGCCTTTGAGACTTTCGAGACCCAGCGCGTGCGGGTGCAGGACGTGGAGACCGGGGACGTGCTGCTGTTGGACCTCTCGGCCCGCGAGGGAGCCAGCAGCGAGGAGATCCTGGTGGTGGACAGCCGCGAGGCGTCGCCGGCCAGGGCAAGCGCGTCGCGTGCCTCGCCGGGTTCGTCCTCGGGCAGCCGCGGGGCGCAGGCGTCAGAGGCGTCCCGGCCGGCGGCTCAAGCGTCAGGCGGTGAGCCTCAGCGGGCCACCGCCACGCCGGTGCCTGTGCTGCTGACCCGGCATGCGGCCCAGTCCCTCTACGCGCCACAGCGGACCATGGAGCCCCTGCGCGGCGTCTCCCGTGTGCCCATGCGGCTACCTGAGTCCTTGCGCACCCTGCTGCCGTCGCTGCCGGTGACCGCCACACCCCTGGGCGCCTGGCGGCTCAACGGCTGGACGGTCACCGCGGTGAAGCTGGAGAACAACGACCGGCAGCGCGCCTTCGAGCTCGACCCGCGCTGGCTGCAGGGGGACTTCTACTCAGCGACTTTCATGCACCCCTACCTGGCTCCGCGGGGCTCTGTGGAGGACACCACCACGGTATTCCTGGTCACTCGGCGTGGTGGCCTAGACAGGGCTCTGATTCGGCTGGAGGAGACGGATGACGCCGAGGAGGGCACCTCATGACACTGCGCAGCAATACCCTGCTGAAGGTGCTGGTCCCGGCGCTGCTAGTGATCGTGCTGCTGATCGTGGTGCGCGGCCTGAGCGGTGGCGACGCCGGCACGGATGCCGAGACCGCGGAGGCAGACCCGACGCTGACCCTGAGCGACGATGAGCTGCAGGCGCTGGGCATCGAGGGGGATACCCCGCGGGACACCGTGGCCACCCTGGTGGGCCACGTCCAGGCCATGCGTCGCGATCTGGAGCAGGCCCAGGCGGAAACCCAGGCGCTGCGCGACCAGAACGAGCGGCTGATGACCCGCAACCAGGACGTGGACGGTGCCATCGACGAGGCGTTGCGCCGGGAGCGCGAACGGCTGCGTCAGGAGATCGGTCAGTCCCAGCCGGATAGCTCCATGCTGGGCACGATGCAGCGTCAGCTGGACCAGCTGCGCCGCCAGGTGGATGGGCAGCGCGATGATGACCTGCCCATTGGCTTGGGGCTGGAGGGCGGCGGTGGCCCTAACGGGGCGGCCTACTCGGGCCCCGGCTCGGCGCAGGCGCTGACCTGGGTCGAGCCCCTGGACGCCCAGGAGGAGGAGCGTGGGCGCGGAGACGCCACCTTCCCGACCCGCTTCGGTGAGGTGGCGGATGAGCTGGACGAGGCGGCCCGGAGCACTTCGAGTGCGGTAGAGAGCCGGGTGACCGGGCGCCCCGATGAATCCACCGTGGAGCCCGTCTACACCCTGCCGGAGAACTCCACCCTGATGGGTTCGGTGGCCATGACGGCGCTGCTGGGCCGGGTGCCGATCGATGGCACGGTTAACGACCCCTATCCGTTCAAGGTAGTGATCGGGCGCGAGAACCTCACCGCCAACGGCGTCACTCTGCCGGAGGTGGAGAGCGCCATCGTCAGCGGCACCGCCACCGGCGACTGGACGCTCTCCTGCGTTCGCGGCCAGGTCAACTCGATGACCTTTGTCTTCGAAGACGGCACCTTGCGTACCCTGCCGGCCCCGGAGGACGTCAATTCCGGAGACAGTTCGGGCCGCACCACCCTCGGCTGGCTCTCCGACCCGCGGGGCCTGCCCTGCATCCCCGGGGATCGCAAGACCAATGCCCAGCAGTTCCTGCTGACCAGCTTCATCCTGGGCGCTGCCGAGGCCGGCGCCGATGCCATGGCCATGAACGAGGTGACCACCAGCGTGGACAGTAGTGGAGTGGTCAGCGGCCTTACCGGCGACTCCGGGCGTTATGCCGCCAGTCAGGCCTTGGCCGGGGGCGTCTCGGACGTGCGTGAGTGGGTGCAGGAGCGCTTCGGCCAGACCTTCGACGCCGTCTATGTGCCGCCGGGGCATCCGGTGGCCATTCATATCGAGCGTGAGCTGCCCATCGACTATGAAACCCAAGGAAGGAGGGTGCGATATGACCGTTCTGGTGCGGGCAACCTCGATTTGCCGTAGCGCCGCCATGCCGCTGGCGGGCTTGATGACCACCCTGGCGCTGGCGGGCTGTGCGACCTCCCAGGAAGAGCTGATGCCGGTGGGCGATACCACCATGAGGGACATCTGGCAGCACCAGGCCGGCCACAGTACCGGCGAACGCCGCCTGTTGGACGTGCGCAGCGAGCTGCGCCGCCCGCTGGAGAGCGACGACATGGTCACGGAGCAGCTGCGCTACAGCCGGGATGTGGGCAACGAGATCTACAGCCAGTTCCGCCGCCTGCCCAACCCGGACCTGGTGATGTACGTCTTCCCCCATCTGGCCGGGACGGAGCAGGTGCCGGTACCCGGCTACTCGACGGTATTTCCCCTCTACCAGCGCATCCAATACGCCATGCCCGGGGAGAGCGCTCGCCCCACCGCGGAGTGGCTCGACGGGAGGGCTCTCTGATGTCCCAGTTCGACGACCTGATGAACCGGCTGTTTGGCAGCGCCAAGGCGGGTGAGGGCGATCAAGGCCAGGTGCTGGATGCCGTGCTATCAGACCGGGATGAGTCCGAAGAGCACAAGACTCAGGCGGCCGAGCCAGAGGGGCTGGTCGCGCTCAGCAGCGACGTGCAGGGCCGGCCGCTGGCTCTGCCCCGGGGCAAGGCACCTTCCGTTGCCGAGCTGCGCTCGCACTTCCGCCGGGCGCCCTCGTTCAGCAACTACTTGCCCTGGGTGGAGTACCTGCCCGGATCGGGCTGCTTCCTCCTCGAGGACGGGGTCTCGGTGGGCGTGGTGGCCGAGATCTTTCCCATTGCCACCGAGGGCCGCGCCCCGGAGTCCCTGGAGGCGATTCGTGACCAGATCGAGGCTGCCTTCCAGGACAGCCTGCCGGAGTATGAGCAGCACCCCTG
This sequence comes from Halomonas sp. NO4, assembly GCF_010994375.1. Classification (GTDB taxonomy): domain Bacteria; phylum Pseudomonadota; class Gammaproteobacteria; order Pseudomonadales; family Halomonadaceae; genus Halomonas. The sequence goes on along the minus strand of NZ_WHMA01000021.1, from coordinate 11,541 downwards.
GGTGGTGCAGCTTTTCGTCAAGGATGAGGTCGACGCTCGCCCCGACCTGGAGCGCATGCGCGACTATGTGCGGCCGCGGGCCCGGGAGACCGAGTTCACCCAGGACTGGCTGGCGAGCATGGGCGCTCACCTCAAGGCCATTTCCAAACCGGGCGGGCTGTTCCAGGATGACGGCGTGACCCAGACCCGCTGGCGGGGCCAGACCCGCCGCACGCGCCTGGTGCTCTACCGCTGGCTCGGCAAGAAGCGCCAGGCGGGGGAACGCCAGCGGGGACTCTCCCCCGAGCAGGCCGCCAATCAGGTCTACGAGCGGCTGGCCGCCGCGCTGCACGGCGCGGGCCTGCGCCTGAAGCGCTATGACGGGCGCGCCTTTCACCGCTGGCTGCTGCCGCGCTTCAATCCGCGGCCGCGACTGGCCCCCGATGACCCGGCGCGCTTCTACGCCCTGTGCGACTACCCCGAGGATGCCAGTGACGTGGCTTGGAACTACGACCTGGCCGAGGGGATGCTCTTCAACTCGCCCCGCGGCGATGTGGAGACCGGACTGTGGTGGTTCGATGGGCTGCCCCAGTGCTGCGTGGTGGTGGAGGAGATGCGCCGGGCGCCGGTGGTAGGGCACCTCACCGGCGAGGTGCGCCGCTCCGATGGCCAGGCGAGCAACGCCCTGATGGACAAGCTGCCCGAGGGCACCGAGGCGGTGCTGACCATTGTAGCGACGCCTCAGGAACCCCTGGAGGACCATATCAACCGCCTGCACAGCAAGGCGGTGGGCGACAGCGTGCTGGCCCGCCAGGTCCGCGAAGACTGCGAGACCGCCCGCCGCTACCTGGGCCAGAACCACAAGCTCTACCAGAGCACCCTGGCGTTTTATCTGATGGGCGACGACGAGCAGGATCTTCAGCAGCGCAGCATGGAGCTGGCCACTCAGCTGCTGCAGGTGAATCTCTCTCCGGTGGATCCGGAGGACGAAGTCGCCGGCCTGAACACCTACCTGCGCTGGCTGCCGATGAACTTCGACCCGGAGCAGGATCGCAAGAATCGCTGGTACACCCAGTTCAACTACGTCCACCACCTGGCCAACCTGGCGCCGGTGTTCGGGCGCGGCCGCGGGACCGGCCACCCCGGCATGACCTTCTTCAACCGTGGCGGTGAGACCTTCAGCTTCGATCCGCTGAACCTCGAGGACCGCTCGGCCAACGCCCACCTGCTGGTGTTCGGCCCTACCGGAGCCGGCAAGTCGGCCACCCTGAACGGTGTGCTGAGCCAGGTCATGGCCATGCACCGCCCGCGACTGTTCATCATCGAGGTGGGCAACAGCTTCGGGCTGCTGGGCCAGTATTTCGAGCGCAAGGGGATGAGCGTCAACCAGGTCAAGCTGTCGCCGGGCTGCGGGGCGAGGCTGCCGCCGTTTGCGGCGGCCACACGGCTTCTGGAAAACGAGGTGGAGGAGCGGCGCCTGGCCCGCGATGTCGAGGACGCCAACCCCTTCGAGGAGGCCCCGCTGGAGGAAGAGGAGGAGCAGCCCGACGAGGAGCGCGACCTGCTGGGCGAGATGGAGATCACCGCCCGGCTGATGATCACCGGCGGCGATCCCAAGGAGGAGCGGGAGTTTCGCCGCGCCGACCGGCGCATGGTGCGTGATGCCATCTACCAGGCGGCGGAGCGCTGCCGGGCAGAAGGCCGCGACTGCATGACCCAGGACGTGCGCGAGGCGCTCTATGCGATCTCACGCGACACGGCGATCCCCGAGGAGCGGCAGCGCCGCGCCTATGACATGGGCGAGGCCATGGGGCTGTTCTGCGACGGCTTCGACGGCGAGGTGTTCAACCGCCCCGGGACTGCCTGGCCGGAGTGCGACGTGACCATCATCGACCTGGCCCACTTCGCTAGAGAAGGCTACGAGGCCCAACTCGCCCTGGCGGTGATCAGCGTGACCGACATGATCACTAACCTGGCCGAGCGGGACCAGTACAGCGGCCGGCCCATCGTCCAGGTCATCGACGAGTGCCACCTGCTCACCGTCAACCCGCTGCTCAGCCCCTACCTGGTCAAGGTGGGCAAGATGGGGCGCAAGCTCTCACACTGGATCTGGATGGCCACCCAGAACCTCGAAGACTTCCCGGACGCAGCCCGTAAGCTGCTCAACATGATCGAGTTTTGGCTGTGCCTCTACATGCCCCCCGACGAGATCGAGCAGGTCAGCCGCTTCAAGGAGCTCACCGCCACCCAGCGCAAGCTGATGGCCTCCGCCACCAAGGTCTCCAAGAAATACACCGAAGGGGTGGTGCTGTCAGGGCGTCTGGAGGCGCTGTTCCGGGTGGTACCGCCCAGCCTCTATCTGGCCCTCGCCGGCACCGAGGGCGAGGAGAAGGCCGAGCGCATGCGGGTGATGCGGGAGTTGGGATGTTCGGAGCTCGAGGCGGCGATCCGCATCGCGCAACGTCTGGATGAGGCACGAGGGATCGTGGAGTGACCCCCAGACCTGACAATTATAGCGCCGTGATGACCGCCAACATTGCGCCTCTGGCAACGCCCCCATCCCCTGATACGACATTTTCTCCATGGTTCTGCTACACAAACCGAAACATTCTTTAGTAGGCTCGATACAAAAGGATGGGCCCCGTGGTACCTCATTTCCCTTACATAGTGTCATGGGCGACAAGGAACATCCCGAGCAACCAGGATGGCGAAACCCGACGCGGCATCGCCTGGCGGTAGCGTGGGGGCACTGCGCGGTTCAGGTTTCACCGTACAGGCCTGCCTGCGTCAGCCGTTCCAGGAAGCGCTGTTTGCGGTGATGCAGGGTGATGAGGTCCCGTAGCCGATGATCGAAGTCGTCGTGGGAGCCCCGATCGTCGGCGATCGCGCGCAGGTCGCGCAGCAGCTGAACGGCCCGCTCGTACCCACGGGGCTGGCGACTGGCAACATGTTCTTGAACCTCCTGCCAGGCGCGCTCACCCAAGGACGCGACCCGAGCGCGGCGTTCCGCCACCAAGCGCTCGGCTTCGGCTTGCTGCTGACGGCGCAGGCGTTCAGCGCGTTCGTGTTCGGCCTGGCGATGGGCGGCGGCGAGTTGCCTGGCCTGGTCACGCAGCTCGACGACACGGCGGCAGGGTGCCGACACGGTTCCGCTCGCCTGTTGGCGGAAACGTCGGCGCAGTTCTACCGGGGCGAGAGGGTCCTGGGCGACCATCCGCTCGAGCCAACGGTTCTTCTCGTCTTCCGGCAAGGCGGCGATGAAGTCCCGAACACCCTCAGGATCCGCTATGGCGTTCTCTCCCCGCCGGGCCGCCACCTTGAGCAGGTGCGGATCGAGGTCCAGGAATTCGCCGAGTGTCTGGAGGCCAGGGGTGAGCGGGGCTATACCGGGCAGCGGTTCTTTAGCATCGTCGTCGATATAGCCGGCTTCTACGGCCCAGAGCCAGCAGACATAGAAGACGCGGTAGTCACCGGCCAGCAGGTCGCTGCGCAGGCTGGCCAGCGGCGCCATCCAGCCGCTGCCATCATCGACGTCATACCAGACCTCTTCGTCTTCATGGTCGATGTCGACTAGCCAGCCCTGTGGTGTGAGGCGTACCGCGAGGATCTCGAGGTCATCCAACGGAAAACGATCGAGCTCTGCTGAGCTCAGTGCGGCCTCGGGGAGGCGGAAGGCGAAGCGTCGGTAGCCCCAGTTGGCGCAGTAGAAGTGCAGATCGAAATACTGCAACAGCAGGTCCGTCGGATCGGCCTTGAGATCGCCCCATTGGTAGTCGTTGGTGAAGCAGGTGGCGGTGATCTGCGCGCGTGTCGAGATGGCGCGCAGTTTCGCCTGCTCGACGGGCGTCAGCAGGCGGTCCACTGTCTGGAATTCGTAGTACTGGTATTCACTCATGACGAAGCCTGGCTGATTGTTCGGGGCATTCTATCGAGATCTTGCCATTGTTGATCATGGCGAGCCTCCGGCTGCGCCTCGCACGATGGCGGTGGCGTAGACAAGGATGCTATGAAAGAAGCCTGATCGTTTCAAAGCACTCGCATGGCGTGCAACGACAGAGGGGTTGAGCAGTTCTGATATCGTGATGTTGGACTGTGGAAGCTGTATTGTAGTCGGGGCTTCAGTCGAGATTGGCACTCATGTCGCGAGCCAAGGGTGGTGTTGGTGATGGCCTCGTAGATGGTGATTGATCGGATTGATGGCAGCTATCGTCCCTAAGCAGCCATGCCGGCAAAGGCAGCAGGCACGTCATCGGTGTTATGCAGCCGGTGGAAATGAAGGTCTTTCCCAGATTATTGACGAGGGGGAATGATGAAAACTTTCCGGAACTTTGTTATGAAACTTTGTCTTTTGCGAACACTATAGGAGGAGTTATGAGTTTGCAGCGAACAATTCTCTTATCCGCCATATTGGTTGCAATGGCAATTTTGCTCTCTCCAATATTACTTCAAGCGTATAAGATGTTTCAGTGTGTTAGTGCGATAGAGAAGGCGGGAGCGGGCTCGCAAGAAGCAAGCAAGGTGACATGTATTCAGTATGTAAACTAATGAGAGTGGTTTTTGGGCGAGGTGCATTTTCCTGATAGGGCACCTTGCGACCCAAAGCCGACATCCCGCAAAAGGCGGCGAGCACGACTATTGTTGATATGTAGCATGCACGATGATTGGTGTTATACTGCCGAGCCATACCTAAATCATTGGGTTTTCAATAGGTTGTCAGTGTTGTTGCGTGCGGTATAACAGTGTTGAACGCGCGTGCGCGTTAAAGTGGAATATTGAGAACGCTATATAATACAACTGTTAACTGTACGGAGGAAGCGTGAAGTATTTCGCTTATGGATCAAATATGTCGCTCCCAAGGTTGAAGGCGAGGGTTCCAAGTGCTGAGCGAATAGGAGTGTTCACTCTTGTTGAGCATACTCTCCGTTTTCACAAGGTAAGCAAGAAAGATGGTTCAGGAAAATGCGATGCGCTATTTACTGGAAATCCTGATGACTACGTAATTGGCGCACTGTTCGAAATATCAAATGACGAAAAAAGCGTACTAGACAGAGCTGAGGGGCTGGGCTACGGCTATGAAGAAAAGCGGATTACGGTAAGTGGTTCCCAATGGAACACCCATGAAGCTGTTACCTACTATGCAACGAACACAGATCCGTCATTGCTGCCTTACTCTTGGTATTTACATCACGTCATAAATGGTGCGAAAGAAACGGGAGTTCCATCTGCGTACCTAGATGCCCTGTCAGCCACAAACAGCCGAGAAGATCCCGATAAGGAAAGAGATGCAAGCGAGCGTGCAACATACAGTTAACAAACGCAGGCACAGCGACGGCTTTTCCGTTGCGGCTTCGCCTTCACTACAAAGCCGCGCGTGCTGCGGGCGTTATATTTAAAGCGACATTAAGAATACTTTTGGAGGAGCGATGATAAGTCGCGGTTCACTGTGGAGACGATGGGAACCTCATATCCATGCTCCAGGCACTGTCCTTAACGATCAATTTAAGGGTGTTGATGCATGGAGTAAATATTTGACTGCTCTTGAAGTGTCAAGCCCAACAATCGAAGCTATCGCTGTTACCGATTACTATTTAGTTGACACATACGAAGAAGTATTGAGTCACAAAGCAGAAGGTAGGTTGCCTAACGTCCAGCTGATTTTTCCAAATATTGAACTTCGATTAGATGTGGCTGCTAAATCCGGGTTTGTAAATCTTCATTTGCTAGTAAGCCCAGATGACCCAGAGCACATTTCTGAAATTCAGAGAATACTAATCCGTTTACAATTCCAAGCACATGGTGACACGTTCGACTGCACACGAAGTGAACTAATTAGACTTGGAAAACGCGCAGATCCATCGATTATAGACGACCATGCTGCGCTAAAATATGGCGTGACACAATTTAAAGTTAATTTTACGCAGCTGCGTGAGGTTTACCAGCAAAGTGACTGGGCTAAGAAAAACATTCTTATTGCTGTAGCTGGAGGAGCAAGTGATGGTACATCCGGTGTCCGTCAAGCTGCAGACACAACTATGCGGCAAGAGATTGAAAAATTCGCCCATATAATTTTCTCTAGCAGTGCAGCCCAAAGGGAATTTTGGCTTGGTCAGCGCAGCGTTTCGATTGACGAGTTAAAGGCGCGGTATGATGGCTGTAAACCATGCCTTCATGGTAGTGACGCGCATCATTTAGAAACCATTGGGCAGCCGACAGCCAATCGATTTTCTTGGATTAAAGGTGGATTGGAGTTCGATTCATTGCGGCAAGCCTGCATTGATCCGGAAGGTCGTGCGTTTGTTGGAGATGAACCACCGCCATCTGCTATACCATCGCAAATCATATCCAACGCATATGTAGCAAACGCGCCTTGGACACAAACCCCTCAGATTCCTCTAAATTCGGGCTTGGTAGCAATCATTGGTGCTCGTGGCTCAGGCAAAACAGCTTTAGCAGATATGATAGCAGCAGGGTGCGATTCCATCACGCGGAGCGCTTGGAGTGGAAGAGGTAACGCCAGTCCGTCTTTCTTAACGCGAGCAAGTCAATACCTAGGGAATGCAACAGTTACACTCTCTTGGGGTGGCGGGGATGAATCAAATCGTGCACTTAACGGAGAAAGCGCTAATAACCACTTTTCTTATCCTCGAGCAAGGTATTTATCACAACAGTTTGTAGAAGAGTTGTGCTCAGCAAGTGGTATATCTGACGGTCTCATTGACGAAATTGAGAGAGTGATCTTGGAGTCACATTCGCTTGATGAGCGTGATGGGGCGATTAATTTTTCGGAATTTCGCGAGAATAAAACAAGTAGATTCCGGCAGGCTCGTAGCCGAGAGGCTGAGGCTATTGCTGACCTTTCTGAGCGGATTTCTACCGAGCTAGAAAAAGAGCGGTTGGTAGATACTCTCTCCAAACAAGTTGTTCAAAAGGAAGCGCTCATTCGGAATTATAATACCGACCTTGCGAAGCTTGTTGTTAAGGGGACTGAATCTCAGGTAAAACGTCATGCAGAGCTTAGTGAAGCGGTACAATTTGTGAGAGGGAGGATTCAGGCTTTTACTAATCAGCGCAGGACCTTCGTAGCGATGCAGGATGAGGTGTCCAGCACCCGAGAGACAAAGGCACCCGAACTTCTTCGTCAAGTTAGAGAAAGACATAACCTAAGTGGGCTTAACGATCAACAATGGAACGAATTTCTGCTTGTATATAAAGGAAATGTAGACGAGAGCCTTGCTGGGTACATTAAATGGGCGGATAACCATATTTCTGAACTTAGCGGAAAGCCCATTGCCATAGGTGATCCAAATACACCATACATTTCTGATGATGTTGACCTAAACACTCAAAGTTTGGCAATAATCGTTGCAGAGATGACAAGATTGGAAGCGCTTTTCAGTGCCGATAAAATAGTTCGAGATCAATATGCCGCGCTTACTAAAAGAATTGCACAAGAGAATACCGCCCTCAAGTCACTAGAAGAAAAGCTCACAGATGCTCGTGGTGCTGCAGATCGAAGAAAGGAACTTCAAGCTGAACGTGATAGCGCATATAAAAGACTTTTTGAGGCAATCATAACTGAGCAGACTGCTCTTGCGGATCTGTATGCGCCACTAATGCAGCGGCTTTCAGCATCCTCCGGTACGTTAGGTAGACTTGGGTTTTATGTTAGACGTATTGTTGATGTAGACAGATGGGGAGAGTTTGCTGAAGAGCACCTTCTTGATCGCCGTAAGGCTGGTCCATTTAATGGACGAGGCGCTCTAACATCTCGTGCTAGAGAGATGTTAGAGAGCGCATGGGAAAATGGAAGCGCAATAGATATTCAATCTTCCATTAAGGAATTCGTTTCCACTTACCTGGCCGATATCCTGGCGCATGCACCCTTTAATCCACAGCAACAAGTTGAGTACAAAGAATGGTTGAAAAAGTTTGCTCAGTGGCTTTATGGAACTGATCACATCTCCATTCGATACGAGATTCTTTATGATGGAGTAGATATTCGAAAGCTATCACCAGGGACACGAGGGGTTGTGCTACTACTTCTTTATTTGGCTTTAGATGAGAATGATGATCGTCCACTGATTATTGACCAGCCAGAAGAGAATCTTGATCCGAAATCTGTGAATGATGAGCTGGTTCCGCTTTTTATCGCTGCGAAGGCAAAGCGTCAAGTTATTATGGTTACACATAATGCGAACCTAGTTATTAACACCGATGCGGACCAAATTATTATTGCAGAATCCGGACCGCATCAAGCAGAAGGTCTGCCACCGATCACATATCGAGCGGGTGGATTAGAGAGTGAAGATATTAGAAAGGCTGTTCGAGACATTTTGGAAGGTGGTGAAACTGCTTTTCAGGAGCGTGCTAGACGACTCCGGGTTAGATTGGCACGATGACATCTAGTTAATAAGTGTAACAAGTCCAGGCAGTGGGACATATTTTGCTTCGCTGCGCTCAAAACGCAAAATATGACCCTGCTTGTATCGTTATATCAGGGTTAACTGAATGTCCGTTATTGGCCGAATGAGGAATGTTAGTCCATGCTGATGAACAATGTGCGTCAGATGACGACCCAAAGCCGACAACTGGGCAATGGCTGCGGCCACCTCGATCCATGTTATGCAGCTGCCACGATGGTCTGTGTTATACTGCCTAGCTATACTTAATACATAGGGATTCAATAGGATGCATTGTGTTCGAGCGTGCAACATAACATTGTTAAACGCGCATGCGCGTTTAAGTGAAATATCAGGCACGCGGTCTAATACCTGTTGAACTAAACCGCTTCGCGGTAGCTGTCGTCGAATCCTGTCCCTCGCCTCATCGAACCACACTGTTCATTGACCCACGAGGGTCAATGAACAGGAGTGACGACGATGACTGCCTTACGACAGACGATGATCGAGGCCATGCGTCAGCATGGCTTCGCGCAACGCACCCACCATACCTACCTGATGGTGATCACGGACTTGGCGCGCTATTTCCACCGTTCGCCAGACACGTTGAGCACCGACGACCTGCAATGCTTCTTCAATCATCTGGTCCAGGAACGTGGTTTGTCCGCCGCCAGCTGCCGCGTCTATCTGCACGGTGTGCGGTTCCTGTACCTCCAGGTGTTGCACTGGCCGTCGGTTGAGGTATCCCCCGTGGTGCCGAAGACACCACAACGGATTCCGGAACTGCTGACCCGCGACGAAGTCCGGCGGATCCTGGCCGCATGCCACAACCCCAAGCATCGCATGATGCTCGAACTGTGCTATGGCTGCGGACTGCGCGTGAGCGAAGTCTGTCACCTGCGGGTCAGCGACATCGACAGCCAGCGTGGCCAGCTGCGTGTCGCGCAGGGCAAGGGCGCGAAGGATCGCATGGTCCTGCTGCCGGCGACCCTGCTCGATCGCTTGCGCGATTACTGGCGTGCCTACCGGCCGCGGACCTGGCTGTTCCCGAGCGCACTGTTCCCGGATCGTGCGCTGCACCCGAGCGCGCCGCAGAAGGCCTTTAGCCAGGCCAAGCGCCAGGCCGGGGTCGAACGGATCGGTGGCATTCACAGCCTGCGCCATGCCTACGCCACGCATGTCCTGGAGCAGGGTATGCCCGTCCATCAGCTTCAACGGCTGCTGGGCCACCGCAGCGTTCAGTCGACGATGCGCTACCTGCACTGGCTGCCGGGCCAGCAGGGGGCGAGCCAGGGTCCCATCGATCTGGTGGCCGGCTTGGAGGTGGGCCATGGCTGAGACCGCCACCCTCCAACAGGCCCTGGCTCGCTTTCTCAACCCGGCCGGCCTGGATCGTCAGCGCCAACGCGTGTGCCATCACCTACTCGCCTGTCGCACCGAGGCGATGGGCGGGACGGTCTTGCAGTGTACGGACTGCGACCACACCCAGCCGCACTACTTCGGCTGTCGCGATCGCCACTGCCCGCAGTGCCAGGGCCGCGCCATGCATCAGTGGGCCGAGCGTCAGCAGGCGAACATCCTGCCAGTGCGCTACTACCACGTCGTGTTCACCTTGCCGCACAGCCTCAACGGCTGGGTCCAGCTTCACCCCGAGGTGATCTACCGACTGCTGTTCCAGAGCGCCTGGCATACCCTCCGATCCTTCGGTCGCGATCCCAAGCGTCTCGGCGGCGAGATGGGCATGAGCGCCGTGCTTCACACCTGGGGCCAGAACCTGAGCCAGCACGTGCACCTGCATTGCCTGGTCCCCGGCGGTGCGCTGGGCGACGATGGCGGCTGGCATGGGGCTCGCAGCCACACCCTGTTCCCGGTCCGGGCCCTGTCGCGCCACTTTCGCGGGCACCTGGTCAGTGCCCTGCGTCAGGCCGCCACTGCCGGCGAACTCCACCGGGTCACCCGGCCCGGTGACGTCGATGACCAGCTCAACACTCTGATGGCCACCGAGTGGGTGGTCTACAGCAAGGACTGTCTCGAACACACCGACACGGTGGTGCGCTACCTGGCGCGCTACACGCGACGGATCGCCATCAGCAACGCCCGCATCCTCGCCGTGGACGACCACCAGGTGACCCTTCGCTACAAGGACTACCGCGACCGTGACCGGCGTAAACAGCTCGTCCTCGATGGCGAGGAGTTCGTGCGCCGCTTCCTGCTCCACGTCCTGCCCAAGGGACTGATGCGGGTCCGACACTACGGCTTTCTGGCCAATCGCTGCCGGCGACGACGCCTGGCACAGATCCGCCAAGCTCTGGCAGTTGTCGAGGTGACACCGGATGCCGGTACGCCTGCCAGTGACCCGGAGCCGGCCTATACCTGCCCCCACTGCGGGCAACCGACACTGCGGGTGAGCGGGACCCTCTCGCCCCGGCGACTCAAACGTAGCCGCCCCCACAACCACAGGGAGCAACGCTATCGAGCATGAGCTGACGCCCTACTCACACAACGGACTCGGCGATCCGGCCCGCTCGCGGGTCGCGGCGGCGCTCGTCCCGGTGATGGATTTTGACCAGCAGGCGCGCTACGTTGGGGCAAATTGGACCCGGAGGGAACTGGGATCATGGCCAACATCACGGCCCGAACGCGTCACAACAGCTCCGACTGCGCGCGACCTGACGTCTCAGGCCGCACACCGGCCAATACAATACCCTATAGAAGCTGTGTAGCAGCCTGATGGGCGGCTTAGTCCAACAGGCATTTATACGCCATGCTCCGCACGGCGAAGAAATGCTGAACAGCTATGTGTCTCGGAAAGCATAGTAGTCATATGAATCTCAGCCCAACATCTTTGGAAAAACTGCGGGAACTAATCAACGAGGAGACCGAATACCGTTCGGGCCCTAAGCTTGTGCAGTTTTTCAACCGTTTCGGCTTCAATGATTCGTATGGCCAAGGTTTCCCGTCCCGGTGGATGTATACCGATCAGCGCCTAGAAGCGATTAATGGAACGCCAGAGCTAGATAAGTGCATTCGGACGGTGTTCAATCCGGCCAATTTCATCGTGAGAATTCCCGAGCTGGATGCGCACATCGCCTCATTTAATCAATTTCTCACCTTCGATAAGTGGAAGGTCGTTCGCGATGGTGCAGAGATTGCTTTTCGGAGG
>NZ_WHMA01000020.1 GCF_010994375.1 Halomonas sp. NO4 | reverse complement strand
TGTAACGCTTTGATCTTGTGGTGAGTAGGCCGCGGGAACTTCCCCCGCAGCCTCTCGCAGAACGGAACGTGAACCTCTCGATTCATTCCGCTCCCATCAAGCAAACGAACCACGCATACTCTGCCGCCAGTGGGCAAATAAACGGGGACACTGCTCTGAAATCCTTTCCATGAATTTCACTGCCCGTGTCTTGTGTTGTCTCAGCGACTTGAACTTTCTTCTCGCCCATCGAACCAGAGCCTTATTGACATGCCAACAAATTGCATAGAGTGCCGATCGGTAGAAGGCGCCATAGTATGCAAGCCATCCATTTAGGATCGGATTCAGCTGCTTTGCCAGTTGTGCAATGCTCAGCTCGGTTCGAGACCGAACACGCAGCTCTCGGATTCTTCGTTTCATACCTGAAAGTGCCACTTTGCTCACGGCAGGTGTGAAGCTCAGAAAAAGGCTGTTGTCCTTACGGTTTTTGACAACACGACGTCGAAAAGTATATCCCAGAAAGTCAAACTGTGTATGTCCATGGTTGCCTTTCCGGCTGCCATCTTTGCAGTATACGATCTTGGTTTTGACAGGATGCAACTCAAGACCACACTCTGCAAATCGACTCCGCAGAACCGAGAGCATATGCTCCGCTTCTTCACGTGAGCGGCAGTGCACAAGCCCGTCATCCGCATAACGACACCATTTGAGGTTGGGATAGTGTTTAGCTAGCCACTTGTCAAAGACGTAATGCAGAAAGAGGTTCGCCAGCACAGGACTAATGACCCCACCTTGTGGAGTTCCCTGTGTTCTGGCAATCAGTGCTCCATCCTCTCGCTGCAGCGGTGCCGCTAACCAGCGCTCAATATATAGCTTGACCCAAGGCAAGTCCGTATGTTTATCGACTGCCTTCATCAGCAGGTCATGCCGAATATTGTCGAACAACCCTTTGATGTCAAACTCCAGCACCCAGTCGAACTGCCAGCATCGCTTTCGTGTGACACCTACAGCATCCAGTGCCGATTTTCCCGGTCTGTAGCCATAGGAGTCCGCCAGAAAGATGCGCTCTACTGAGGTTTCAAATGCCAGCTTGACGACCATCTGAGCGATTCGATCACTGACGGTAGGTATGCCCAGGATACGTTCCCCACCCGCCTTTTTGGGAATGGCTACCGCCATCACCGGCGGGGGGAAATAGGCACCTGAGGACATGCGATTCCAGATCTTGTACAAATTCCTTTTCAGGTTGAGGTCAAAGTCACTCAGTGACTCCCCGTCAACCCCTGCGCTACCTTGGTTGGCTTTTACCAACTGGTAAGCTCGCAGGACATCCCATTTTGATATGGTGAAAGGCTTGGCTTCCATTATGACCTCCTCCTGTCAATCGACAGTTGGGCCACAACACAAGCCCGCTTGATGCAACCCCTTCGCTCCATGCCCATTACAGGCACTTCCTTGCTACTACGAGTTGCTCCGTCCCAGTATCACGCATCGGTACTCTCATGCTCGCCATTTCAGTGGCTTGCATTTCTTCCTTGGCATCGTGATGACTGGTTCCCGCAGTTCCCATAAAGAGCCCGGTACAGAGTCATGCCCACTATACGCCGGACACCGCTTGCACAGCCTTCGGAGCTCGCTTGCAAACTGTTCCCGAAGGATGATTCCGCCCCCGGTTTTGATGTCAGTTTTTGGATTACGACGCGTCAACATAGGTTCGGGATAACTCATCTCTCTGCACCTTACCTGCCAGCTCATTGGCTGACGTTTCCTCAACGCTCACGACCCATGCTCTTAACAGGAGCCGCTTGAGGTGGTTTGAAGCCGGCTTCCGACAGCAGACTCCGGTGGACCTACCACCATCTCTTTACGAGCTTATGCCCTTATCAGCTGCCATCCTGTGCGGCTGATGTCGGTGCCTGCGGCACACGAATCATTCCCCAGTCCTTCACATCTCCGTCCCGACCCTTGGCTGAGCCGACACGGTAGGTGGATGGTGGCAGCGCTGCCACCTCGGGGGTGGGTCAGAAGCGTTGGCCGGTACTGGGTCACTTTACTTGGCCATTAACACCCGTGGCGCGTCAGCGCTTAGGGCGGGGAGCAGTCACCCTCGTTATCGATGCAGTCCAGGAGAGCGGCGAAGTCGCGGGATTGTGCCTCGGGCGTGAGTTGGCCGGCATACTCGAACAGCGTCGGTCGCACGTCCGGGTCGCGGAAGGACTTGCCCTCCGGTACGACCGGGCCGTTCGCATCGCGGTAATAAACATTGTGCATCAAGACGGAATAGCCGTTGTCCGCGACCTGCTGAGCCTTCTCGTGATAGCAGGGGCGCAGACCACCGATATCGGTGAACAGCACCACGGCTGGAAGGGGGCCGTCGGCGTTCCGGGGCGTGAAGACATGAGCGTCGATGGTGCCGTCGGCGGCGGGGATTTCGATAGCACGAGACATGAAAGGGCTCCGGGGTGTCGATGGCGAATGGATGTCGTCGGGGACGAATGTCACTTGAGACGAATCTAACCGAGGACAGGCCCTGTTGACGAGGTCGTTACTCCCCCGCTTTGATGATCATTCGCAGTGCTGGAGCCGGACCGTTCGTAAGCCGCGCGGCGGCTTGCAAACAGCGTCTCAGCTCCGGCGTTACATCAGTTACATAAGGAGTTGCTGAAGATCCGCATCTGGCCGTTAGCTGGCATACATAATATGGAGTTTTCTTTACGCTTGCTCTTCTCTCCAAGCTAGCCACCCTTACCACTACGGCCACGTCGTGCCCCATGGCATGCAACCAGTAGGAATTTGTGGGGTGGGCTCCCGCCTTGACTTGTTGAATGCCTGAGCGGTAATGAGAACATGCAGGCGCGGCTGACCGAACTTGGCCGGTGATGAACGGGGATGCTCCCACCGATATCGCGGCACCGCTCGCCGGGAAGACCCTTGGCCCCGTCGACGCAACGGCTCGACAGGGACGAGATCCTGCCCGGCGGACCATCGGCGGGAGGCGGGCCCTGGCCACACCGGAGGGTCAGGGTAACAGGCGCAGTGCCACCAGGCGCTCGAAGAACGCTGATCTTACCCTGCAGTCGTGGACACCGATCTAAGAGATCATTCGGGCCTCGAAGGCCTCAGGTCTGATCATCCCAATCGCACTGTGCCGGCGCTGATTGGCGAAGACGCCCCTGACCAGCCTCATCACCAGCCATCGGACGATCAGAACCCGAATTGACGCCTTACTGTTTTCCGCCTCAAGCCATCTCAAGTTCAACATGGCCGGGGGAAGAGCGGCGGCGTGATGGACCGATCACGATCTTTACCTCGCGGCCGAGACGAGCGATGGCCTCGAGCATCTTGGCTTCGCTGATGCCACGGAACTGGCCACGTAGCAGGGCGGATACCTTGGGCTGGGGAATGCCCATGATCTCGGCGGCCCTGGACTGCGTCAGGCGGCGGTGCTTGATGATCTCGCCGATCTTGGCGGCGAGCTGTGCCTTGATGAGCATTTCATCGGCATCGGGCATGCCCAGGTCGGCATAGACGTTGGTGGAGCCGGTGTCGATGGTCATGACGTTTCCCCCTTGGCGTGCTGCTCGGCGAGCTTGAGTCGGTCGCGGATCTTGTCCATATCAGGCTTGGGGGTGGAAATGCCCTTGGCTGACTTCTTCTGGAAGCAGTGAAGGACGTAGATCGCATCACCCAGTTTGACGGTGTAGACGGCGCGATAGGTATCCCCCTGGTGGTCTTCGACGACCTCGAGGACGCCAGCGGAATCAAACCCCTTCAACGGCTTGGCCTGTGGATGCTTGGTGCCAACCTGGGCCAGGTGAAGGGCGAAGCCAAAGACGTCCTTGACATCGTCGGGCATGGCCAGAAGATCCTTCTTGCTGCTGGCCACCCAGTGGACGGGTTTGGGAGGGGGCGAATCCATGTCGGTATTTTATTCCCATATGGGTATGGGAACAAGTATCGACATTGTGTCGACGGCGATGAGTTGGGGCGACCGCATGTCGGTCGCCCGCGGTTTTCGTTCGGTTAGCGGATCTATGTCAAAGCTGGGTATTGCCGGCTTTCCTGCCGTGCGTCGTTGAGCTTGAAGCTGCCCACCAGTTCCGCCAAGCGGTCGGCTTGCTCGCGCAGCTGCTCGGCGGCCGAGGTGGATTCCTCCGCCAGCGAGGCGTTCTGCTGGGTCATGCGGTCGAGCTCGGCCACGGCAATGTTGACCTGGCCGATGCCGTCGCTCTGCTCGGTGGTGGCGTGGCTGATTTCCCCGAGCATGCCTGCCACGCGGTTCACCACCTCGACGAGCTCGTTCATGGCGTTGCCGGCGTCGCGTACCAGCCGGGTGCCGCCCTGGACCTTCTCGCCGGAGGCGTCGATCAGGCCGCGAATGTCCCGCGAGGCCTGGGCGCTGCGGGTAGCGAGTTGGCGGACCTCGCCCGCCACCACGGCGAAGCCTTTGCCGCTCTCGCCGGCGCGGGCCGCTTCCACCGAGGCGTTGAGCGCCAGCAGGTTGGTCTGGAAGGCGATGTCATCCATGACCTTGATGATGTCGCCGATACGTTCGGAGGCGTGCTGGATATCGCCCATCGTCGTTACCACGTGCGATACCGTGTCGCCGGTGCCCTGTACCAGCTGGGCGGCGGATTGCGAGAGGTGGTTCGCCTCGCGTGACGAGGCCGAGGTGTTGTCCACCGTGCCAGCGATCTGCTCGATAGAGGCGGAGGTCTGCTGCAGGCTGGACGCCGCCTGGTCGGTGCGTCGCGACATGTCCTGTCCGCCGCTGGCGATCTCCTGGGCGGCATGCCGAACGGCATCGCTGCTGCTCCTCACCTGGGCGAGTACGTCATGCATCTTGTCGGCGAAGGCATTGAACTGGATGGCCAGCTCGCTGGCTTCGTCCTTGCCCTGCACGGGCAGTCGCAGCGTCAGGTCGCCATCCCCCTGGGCGATCTCGCCCATGGCATCGGCGGTGCGTCGGATGGGGCGGAACAGGGCACGTAGCAGCAACGCGAACACCACCAGGCTCGCCAGCACGATTGCCGCTACCGTCAGAATGACCATCAGCACCGCCTGGTTGAGATCGGCAAACAGTTCGCTGCGCGGTATCCGGGCGAAGGCGATCCAGTCGGTACCCGGTACTTCGATCGCCGCGACCAGCTGCTCGGCGCCGTGTTCGTCGCTGATCGTGGCGTAACGATAGCCAACGCCTGCCAGCAGCTCGGCGGCCTGGGTCTCCCAGCCGGGCAGGTTCGCTACCGGCTGGCCCGCCATCGAGGCTCCCTCAGGGTGAACGCTGATCGTGCCGTCCTGGCTTGCCAGGAACACCGAGCCCGTCTCACCCAGCTGATAGTTGCTGATCGTCTCGGCCATGGCGTCGAGCGTATAGCCGACCCCGGCGACCCCCACGCGTTCGCCGTCGAATTCGACCACGTGGTTGATGAAGACCTTCAGCTCTCCGCCGTCTGAATCGACATCCAGCGTATAATCAGGGCTGTCGGCATCGTCGACCAAGCGATAGAACCAGGGGTCTTCTTCACGGTCCAGCGTGCGCTCGATCCCATTGGCCGTGTAGTAGTTGCCGCTGAGTGCCGACACGTAGAAGACGGTGTTGGCTCCGGTGCGTTGCTGGAGTCGTTCGAAGTGCTCCACCGCGCGCTCGCTACCTTCCCGCGATTCCCCTTCGGTCAGCCATTCGTGCAGATAGCCATTGTTCGCCAGGCTCTGGGCCGTCGTGATTGGCCCGCTCAAGTTGGCTTCGATGTCATTGCGAATGCTTTCCAGGGTTGCCGGCAATTCGTCTTGGGTGACTCGGTCGGTGATCAGCTCGCTGAACAGCCGGTACTGAATGGCCGTCGCGCCGCCAACGATCAGGATCATGCACAGGCTGATGCCGATCATCAGCTTTTGGGCAATGGTTAGATTCCTCACTGTTCCCCCTTCATGCTCGCGCATCGTCAGGGTCGATGCGTCGTTGTTGACTATTTGGTCAGAGGGGTATCGGCGAGGTAAGGAAAAACTGTAGAGGTGGTATGGCTAGCGCCGACCCACTGCGGGTCGATGCCTCATCCGAGCAGCGTCACCACCGCCCCATAGGCCGCCACGCCGGCGGCGATCGGCCAGCCGAGCGAGCGTAGCCGCCACCACGCGGCCAGGGTGGCGAGCACGCCGATGGCCGTGGCGAGCCAGGAGGTGGCATCGACGGTGGTTGGCACCAGGGAGGTGCCCAGCACGGCGGCGATCATGAGCGGGCCGAGAATGCCGAGCCACTGGGGCATGGCATCGAAGCCGTCGTCGCCGTCATCGAGGCGCTCGAGGCGGCGCCGCATCCACAGTAGCGGCAGCAGGCGCATCAGCAGGGTACCCAGCGACGATGCCAGCACGGCGAGCCAGAGAGCGGTACTCATGTCAGCGTCCTCTCGTTGTCGAGTCGAGCTTCACCAGGTAGAAGCAGAGAGCCCCGCAGGCGGCGCCGAGGGGAATGGCAGCGTTGCTCAGCCCGTTCACGGTGAGCAGCAAGGCGATGGCGATGCTGCTGCCCAGCGCCAGCGACCAGCGCCGATCGGTGAAGCGCGGGGCCAGCAGCACCAGGAACAGGGCCGGCAAGGCGAAGGGCATGATCTCGCCGAGCAGCGGCCAGCGCCGGGTCAGCTCTTCGCCGGCCACGGCGCCCAGCGCGGTGCCCCCGATCCAGCTGAACCAGGCGAGCAGCGCGGCGCCGGTGAACCAGCCGAGGCGCTGCGACGCCGGCAGCTGTGGCAGGCGGGTGTGGGCCAGGGCGAAGACCTGATCGGTCAGCCCGTGCATCAGCCAGGGCCAGGCGCGGCTCGCGGTCAGCCAGGGGGCGATGTTGGGGGCGTAGACCACGTGGCGCACGTTGATCAGCAGGGTCATGACGACCACCAGCCACAGCGGCGCCCCCGCGGCGATCATGCCGACGAACAGGAACTGCGAGGCCCCGGCGTAGATCAGGGTCGAGATGACCACCGCCTCCCAGGTGCTGAAGCCGGCCTGGACGGCGATCAGCCCGAAGGAGATGGCGACCGGTACGTAGCCGCCCAGAAGCGGAATGGCCTCACGCAGCCCGGCAAGCCAGGGGCGGGGCAGGGAATGAGTCGCTTGCTGGCTCATGGCGCGTCTCCTTCGTCGGTGTAGACGATGGTGAGCAGCAGCGTGGCCCAGGCGTCATGGGTGCGATAGAGGTGCGGGCGGTCGGCGGCGAAGGTCAGGCTGTCGCCGGGCCGCAGCTCGCTCAGGTCGCTCTCGGGGCCGGCCTCCAGCCGTCCGCTGATGAGGGTGAGCGACTCACGGGCGCCGGGGGTGTGCGGTTCGGCGTGGCGCAGGGTGTGGGGCGCGCAGCGCATCCAGTAGGCGTCGACCTGGGGGGATTCCTTGCCCTGGTCGATCAGCCGTACCTCCACGCCGTGCTCGCCCAGCGGCACGCTGATCGGCGCCACCAGGGTGCCGAAGGGCACGCCCAGCTGCACCGCCAACCGCCAGATGGTGTCCAGGGTGGGGTTGCCGTTGCCCTGTTCGAGCCGCGACAGGTTCGACTTGGCGATGCCGGCGGCGGCGGCCAGCTGCGAGAGCGACCAGCCGCGTTCGAGCCGCAGGGCCTGCAGGTGCTGGCCGAGGGTGCCGAGGGAGAGCGTGTCCATGGGGTGCCTTTCAACCGTTCCTTTTAACGAACGTTCTATTAAAGGAACGGGCGCCCGTCAAGGGGTATCGCGTCTGTGGGAGCCGGAGTGATCACGACCCGTGACCGGGATACCGCGGGCGCTTGTAGGGATTACCCTACAGGAAGGTCGTCCATGCCTGAGTTTAGTATCAGGTGTTAGCGATTGAAAAAGCGATGCCGAGGCAACGACCATAGGCCGATATCAACGTCAGGTCCTCTCCGGGGGCACCCTGTTCGGTAATGAAGGATAAAGGGGGGGCGACCCTTTCGCTAGTCGCCTTCAATGAATGCATTGAGGCGCAAGAATATCAGCATATAAGTGCTGATTGAAATGGCCGGTTTTACGAGAAGGAAATGATCCCTTTGCAGAATCATGATCCAGACAAGTCAACCCGCGTCACGAGTGGCGTGCCGGGTCTCGATCATATACTCCATGGCGGCTTTCGGGCGGGCAGGTCCTACCTGATATCCGGTGGCCCGGGCTCAGGCAAGACCACGCTAGGGCTCCATTTCCTGGCGGAGGCAGAGCCTGGAGAGGCCCTGCTGATCAGCCTCGGTGAAACACACCGGACGATTGACGAAGACGCACGCGGTATCGGCCTCGATATCAGCGGGGTGGTCAGCATCGACCTGTCACCTTCAGAGGCGAGTGGAACACCGGATGCCTATACGGTACTGGAGCCGTGGGAAGCCGAGTCTCCGGATCTGCAGGCGCGGATCCACGAACTCTTTCCGGATCGGCTGCCCAAGCGAGTCTTCGTCGATGCCTTGAGCCAGCTGCGGCACCTGTTCCCCGACTCCTACCAGTTCCGCAAGCAGGTCATGGCCCTGATGGAATACCTGAAAAGGGCCGGAGTGACCGTGCTGTTTTCCGCGGAACGGGGATCCTCTGCCGAGGAGGACCTCCAGTACCTCGGCGATGCCATCCTGACGCTGGAGGCGACGGAGTTCGGGCGGACCCTGTCGGTCGTCAAGTATCGCGGCTCCGGCTTCGTCGAGGGCAAGCACTCGGTACGCTTGAGTGATCACGGCATGACGGTCTATGAACGGCTGATTCCCACCGATCATCGCCGTGATTTCATCACCGAGTCGATCGCTTCCGGTGTCGCGGAGGTCGATACGCTGATGGGCGGTGGCCTCGAACGAGGCACGGTGACGATCTTGTCGGGCCCCACGGGTGCCGGCAAGACATCGCTCGGGGTACAGTTCATGCGTGAGGCCGCCACTCGTGGCGAGCGGTCAGTGATCTTCAGCTTCGAGGAGCGACTCGAGACCCTGCGCTATCGCTGCCAGGGCATCGGCATTCCGCTCGAAGACATGATCGATCAGGGAACGCTGGCGGTTCGCGAGGTCGAGCCGCTGCGCTACGGCCCCGACGAGTTTGCCTGGCTGGTGAGGCACGAAGTGGAGGCCCAGGGGGCGCGTATCGTCATGTTGGATAGCCTGGCCGGCTATCGCCAGTCGGTATTCGGTCAGGACGTGGTGCCCCATGTGCATGCCCTGTGTCGCTATCTGGGCAACATGGGCGTCACGGTTCTGCTGGTCAACGAGGTCGGTTCCATCGCCGGCGGCGAGCTGCGCGTGTCCGAGTACGGCATCAGCTACCTGGCCGATACGGTGGTGCTGCTGCGCTATATCGAACTGGACGGTGAACTGCGCAAGACCATCGGCATGCTCAAGAAGCGCACCGGTGATTTCGAGAAGACCCTGCGCGAATTCCAGATCACATCGCAGGGGCTGAAGGTGGGGGAGCCAATGGTCGGCTTGCGGTGCATCCTGCGCGGCGTGCCCGAGGCAACGCTTCCACGGACGCAGGGCAGTTGATGGTTGATATTCCGGCCTGGGGAATCGGCAGCGGCGGCCTGCGAATCGAGGTCGCGGTCGGTAATACCGCCGATCACGAACTCCTGGCACGCTCCCTGAGAGCCGAAGGCTATGTGATCGGGGGCTTTGATGCCGAGGGCACGGCCGGCCGCGAGGCCGACCTGCTGATCGTCGATCCCCCCTCTTTGGATCGCTTGCGCCAACGCATCGACCAGTTGCACGCCGAGGCCTCGCCGGTGGTGTTCCCGGTATTGTTGTTGACGAAGAGTGAGTTGACCTCACCGACCCAGGTCAGTCGTGAACTCGGCACCACGGCCGCCGACATTTTGCGTATCCCGACCACCCGGGCGGAACTGCGTGCCCGGGTGCGCAACTTGGTGCGTCTACGGCAGCTCTCCCTGCAGCAGTTCCATGAATACAACCTGGTGCGTGAGGTCACGCTCCAGGAGGCAACGGAGCAGGGGTTCGCCAAGGCGGTTTGTCGGATCATCACGTGCTTCAAGGGCCATGCGGCGGCCTGGGTCGGTATCGCCGATCCGGGCCAGTCGCTACCGCATATCCTGGCGATCCGCACCGGAGTTGGTGTCGACGTGTCCGGCGCCACCTGGAGCGAGGATGGTTCGACCTGGCAGGGCTCGGCGGGCTGGGCGCTCGCCTCGGGAGAGGCGCAGGTGGTGGCAGACCTGGCCACGGCGCCCGGTCTGGCCCCTTGGCGAGCGCAGTTGCGGAACCTGGGGCTGGAATCGATGGTCGCCCTGCCCCTGCGGCCGCAGCACGGCGCGGCTGGGGTACTGATGGTCGGCGCCTGCCGGCCCGGTGTCTTCGGGCCTGATGAGCGACTGTTGCTGGAACGACTCTCCACCCACCTGACCTTCGGGCTCGACAAGCTGCGCGTGCAGGGCGAGCGGGAGCGTCAGCAGCAGGAGATCCACAAGCTGGCCTACCGGGACCCGCTCACCGACCTGCCGAATCGACGCTTTCTCCTGCACCGACTGAACCAGCTGATGGCCGGCACCGGCAGTGGTCAGCAGGCCGCGGTGCTGTTTCTCGACCTCAATGATTTCAAGCTGGTCAATGATGCGCTGGGCCATGCGGCGGGGGACCAGATCCTGCAGCGGGTGGCACGGCGCCTCCAGCACACCCTGCGTGACGGTGACCTGGTGGGCCGGCAGGGCGGGGACGAGTTCATCGTGGTGTTGATCGACGATCCGCGTGAGCCCCTGGCTTGCGGGGAGGATGGCGTGCGCCGTCTGGCCGCTGGCGCCGAGGCGCTGGCGAGTCGGATCGTCAAGGCACTGGAACAGCCGTTCGCCATTCAGGAGCATCGTCACCACCTGAGCGTCAGCATCGGCATCAGTCTGCTGCCCTGTTACGCGACAGAGCCCGAGGTGGTGATCGACCAGGCCGACATGGCCATGTACCAGGCCAAGAAACAGGGCCAGCAGCTGGTGTTCTACTCTCCGGGTATGGAGCAGCAGCGACTCCAGCGCCTGTCGCTGGAGTCCCGTCTCTATCATGCCCTGGAGTGCGAGGAGTTCCAGTTGCATTACCAGCCGATCTGGGAGATCGGCAGCGGTCGCCTGGTTGGGGTTGAGGCGCTGTTGCGCTGGACGGACGCCGAGGGAAACCGCATCTCGCCCGGGGAATTCATCCCCGTCGCCGAGGATCTAAAACTCATGGGTCCCCTCGGGGACTGGGTGCTGAAAACGGCGGCTCGACAACTGGTGGACTGGCGGGCGCGCGGGATTACCTTGTCCATGGCCGTGAACCTCTCCGTCAGCCAGCTGCAAGGGCGTCAGGCGGCTGAGCGCATCCGCGATCAAGTGGTGGCCGACGGCACCCAGCCGGAGTGGTGGCACCTGGAGCTGACCGAGGAAACCCTCATGCATGAGCCTGAAGAGGTCGAGGCGGCGATGAACGTGCTCAGCGAGTGTGGTTTCCACCTGGCGCTGGACGATTTCGGACGTGGCTACTCCTCGTTGGCCCGCCTGCAGTCGATGCCGCTGGATATCCTCAAGATCGACAAGCTGTTCGTCGACCGGCTCGACGGCGATGCCGCCGGGGAGCCCATCGTCCAGGTCATCCTCGACCTGGCACGCCACCTGTCGATCCAGGTGGTGGCCGAGGGCATTGAAACCATCGCACAGCGCGACCGCTTGTCGGCGCTGGGGTGTCACTGGGGGCAAGGATTCCTGGTCAGTGCGGCACGGCCTGCCGACGAGATCGAGCAGCTGATACAGACCGAACGGTCGTCCTGATACATGAATGCATTGAGGCTACACATTCCCTTGGAGGCGTTACCGGGCGCGATGATCCAGGTCGATCCCCAGGGTCGAATTCGTGACTTCAACCATGCCGCCGACGGCCTGCTGGGGCGGCTGGCCGTTGACGAGCGGCTGGGTGAGCGGTTGGATGTCCAGGGCGTTTCGCGGCTGGTGGCGATCCTGGCTGCACCCCAGGGGGCTCCGGGGGCGTTTGCTGAGTTCGAGGCCTGCATCGGCGATCGCCACTTTCGATTCGCCGTGGGGCCGACATCGCCCGTCGATGAACAGCGGGTCATCCAACTGACCGAGATCACGAAGTGTCGCGCCCTCTTCCAGCAGCTGAAGACGAGCGAACAGTGCTATCACTCGCTGTTCCTGGAACATCCCGATGCAGTCTACAGCCTGGGCCTCGACGGCCGGTTCTTGGAGGTGAATCGCCGTACCTGCGAACTCACCGGCTATCGTTACGAGCAGCTGCTGGGCGAGCACTGGGAAGCCGTCGTGGTCGAGAAAGACCGGGAGGCCGTACGCCATCACTTTCGCCAGGTGCTGGGGGGCCAGTCCTGCAGTTATCGCTGCCGAGTGCTCGATCGCACCATCGGTGAGCGGGTGGCGCAGGTGACCAATGTGCCCATGATCGTGGACGGCGAAGTGGTGGGGGTGTTCGGCATCGCTCAGGACGGCACCGAACTCTACCAGTCTCGGCAGACCCTGCGCCGCCTGTACAGTGCCCAGGAGAATATCCGTGAGGAGGAACGGCGTCGCATTGCCCGTGATCTGCATGACGACCTGGGCCAGATGCTGACGGCCATGAAGCTCGACCTGGAGAGGGTCAACCATGAGCTGCCGGGATTACCCAGCGACCATGTCGAGCGTCTCCGGGAGAAGGGCCATTTCATCGACGAGGTGATCGAGAAAGTCCGCGACATCGCGGCCAATCTGCGGCCCTCCATCCTCGATGACCTGGGCTTCGAGGCCGCTGCCGAATGGTTCCTCGAGCAGTGTGCCAGACGCGATCAGCTGGACATACGCTGGCAGCCCGGGTCGGGAGTGACCGGCCAGGCGGTTGGCGAGACCGCCACCGTGCTGTTCCGGATCCTGCAGGAGTGCCTGACCAATATCCGTCGCCATGCCCGAGCCTCGCGGGTCATCGTGCGCTACGACGAGCATGACGATCGGGCTTGCCTGGAGGTCAGAGATGACGGTATCGGCTTCATTCCGCAGGCCACTCAAGAGCGCGGGGTCGGTCTGACCGGCATGCGCGAGCGGGTGGCGATGCTGGGTGGCTCGCTCAGGGTGGAATCCTCTCCTGGCATGGGGACACGAATCGGCATCACGCTGCCGCTGGAACCTGGCCATCATGATTAAGGTGGTGATTGCTGATGATCACGGCATCGTGCGCGAAGGCATGCGCTCGCTGATCTCATCGACTCCGGAGATGGAAGTGGTGGGGGAAGCCGACAACGGCGACGCCGCCTTGGCACAGGTGCTCAAGTGCCAGCCAACGGTGCTGCTGATGGACATGAGCATGCCGGGAAATGCGGGGTTGCAGCTGGTCGAGGCGGTGCGACGCCGGGCGCCGGATACTTGCGTGCTGGTACTGAGCATGCACCGGGAAGAGCAGTATGCCGCCCGGGTCATTCGCGCCGGGGCCCATGGCTTCATCACCAAGTCGCGTCCCCCCGAGGAGCTATTGACGGCCCTGCGGGAAGTCGCCCGGGGGCAGCTCTACATCCCGGGGGAGCTGGCGCATAAGCTCGCCCTCCAGGCTCTGACCGGACAGCCGGAGGGCCAACCTCATGCGCGCCTGACCAAGCGGGAATATCAGGTGTTCATGGCCCTGGCGCAAGGCCTGACGGTAGGCGTCATCGCTGCCAGGCTGCATCTCAGCTCGAAGACCGTGAGTACCCACAAGGCGCGCATTCTCAAGAAACTCGATGTGGACAGCCTGTCCGGGCTGATCCGCTATGCCGTGGAACACGACCTCCTTTGAGCTACACGAACTCCTGAGCTACACGAACTCCGAATCGTCCGTGCGCACGGTGATGCCGCCTTCTTCCCCGGGCAGCGTGATGGAGAACTCGCCGCCTCCCAGGTAGGTCACCGGGTGGCCCTCCCGGGTGCGCAGGGCGGGCGGGTCATGGATGGCGCCGGCGTGCTGCAGCTCGCTGAGCTCCTTCACGCTGACGAAGACGTCGATCATGTACTCGCGGCCTTGGTCGTCGAAGGCCATGATGGTGCGTTCCTGCCGGGGCACGCTGTCATCCTCCGCCGTGATCATTCACTTCATCCATAGCAGCGCGGCATGAGTTTGGCGAGCCGCCCATTCAGCCCGTCGGGCCGAGCAGCCCCACCACGCTGACCAGGATCAGAACGCCGCCGAGCACGCGGAAATAGAGGTTCGTGCGGCTGGCGATCATGTGGCGATGGGCACGCTCGCCGAGCAGGTGGCCGATCAGGGCGCAGGGCAGCAGCCACAGGTGGTGGATGAGCTGCAGGTCGACGCCGACGACCAGGAACGACACCATCTTGATCAGTACCAGGATGAACCACAGCACGAAGAGGGTGTCGCGCAGCTGATGGGCCGCCACGTGGGTGGCGAAGACGGCGACGATCAGCGGCGCGCCGATCAGCGAGGTGCCGCTTACGTAGCCGCCCAGCGCCAGCAGAACGGCATCCACGTAGCGGTTGTTGCTGCGAAAGGGCTTGTCGAGCACATAGCCGACGGCGTAGACGATCACGATGGCGAAGATGATGCTGGTCATCACGTTGCCGGGCAGGGTGAGCAGCCCGACCACCCCGATCAGCTTGGGCACGATCATGATCTGCATGGCCCGGCGCAGGTAACCCCAGTCGATGTTGCTGGTTTCCGGCCGCTGGCCGCCGTTGTCCGCTACCAGCTGGCGGTGGCCGCGCCAGGCGATCCAACTGGAGAAGATCAGCAGGTGCACAGCGATGATCGGCAAGAAGATCAGCGGCTCGTCATGGATCAGCAGCAGGAAGGGCAGCGAGAGTACGGCGCCGCCGAAGCCGAGGCTGGTGCGCACGAAGCCGCTCCACACGAAGATCAGCCCGATCAGGGCGTACTGCCAGGCCTCGAGTTCGCCCATCAGCGTTCCCCCTCGTGGAGGCGGGCTGCCAGGGCGAAGACGTGCTCATCCTCCACGCCGAGGTCCTTCAAGGCGGTGGCAAGGTGGAGCAGGTAGTCGCGGTTGGCACCGCTCGGCCCATGGGCGGTGGCAATCTGCTCGGCGATGGCATCGAGCGGGGCGTCGCCGAGGAAGGCCGCATTGTCGGCGCCGGCCAGGTAGACCAGGCCCTCGGCGCTGTGGCCGTCGCCCTCGTCGAAATGCAGCCGCACCACCTCGCGCAGGTAGCCGTTCTTCTCGCGCACGTCGAGCGGCTCGAGCACCTCCGGAGCGATGCGGTAGGCCATGCCGTGACAGGTCGCCCCGGGTTTGTGCACCAGGGTGACCACGCGGCCCGGCGCCTCGGGGGTGCCGCGGTGATCGTGGGAGCCCTGCCAGAAGCGGCGCACCCAGCCATGGATGTACGCCGGGCGCCGTTCGCGGTAGGGGAAGTCCGCCTTCCAGATCAGCGATCCGTAGCCGAACAGCCAGATGGCATCATGGCCGGCAAAGTGGGTGCGGCGTCGATTGTCACGGGTGGTGTCGAGCGTCATCGTCGGGGTGTCGTTTTTGCAAGTGTCGGGCCCGTGATCTTGCCAGGCCCGGCGCGTCAAGTGCACCCGGGAAGCTCGCGGCCGCGGAGGGAACTTGGCGGCCGAGGGCCTGTCACAACTAAAGAAAGGCAAGAAAAGGCGTTGGAAAATAAAGGCTTGCCTTCTATGTTGAAGACGGGCAAGCCAGCGCAGTTGCCGAATCCGTTACGGCAGAGGAGGTGTTCATGAAAGCGATCACTCGCGACGAGCTCAAGGTCATGAACGAAACCGAGCATGATGATTTCGTGCTCATCAATGTCTTGCCGCGCGACGCCTTCAACAAGCAGCACATTCGCACCTCGATCAACATTCCCGTCAAAGACGCGAACTTCGTCGAGAAGGTCGAGGACGTGGTCGGGAGCAAGGAGCGCAAGGTCGTGGTCTACTGCGCCAACTTCGATTGTGACGCCTCCCCCAAGGCGGCCAAGCAGTTGGAGGAAGCCGGCTTCACTCAGGTCTACGATTACGAAGGCGGCACCCAGGACTGGTTCGAGAAGCGCGACGCGGCCTGATCTTCCGACACATGACACGCACCACGGGCGGCTCTTGCGAGCCGCCCGTTTCTTTGCCGTCGACGTTGCTCCGGGCCGGGGGTATCGTGACGGCGTAATCACTGTTCTCGCCAGACAGGCATTGTTTTCGACAGGCATTGTTTTCGACAGGCATTGTTCTCGACAGGGAGGGCGCCATGAACGCCAGCAGGATTCTCGATCAGCTGATGCAGCAGGCCGGTGGCAGCAAGGGCCGCGGCAGCAGCAGCGGCGGGGTGGATGTAAAGGGCATGCTCGAGGGGCTGTCGCGCCAGATGGGCGGCGGTTCGGGCGCCGGTGGGGCGGCCCAGGGCGGCTCGGGGGTGGACGTGAAGAGCCTGCTCGGCGGCGGCGCTCTGGGCTTGCTGGTGGGCTCCAAGCGCGGGCGCAAGCTGGGTGGCAAGGCGCTCAAGTACGGCGCCATCGCCGGGGTCGGCGTGCTGGCCTGGAAGGCGTGGCAGAACTACCAGGGCAATGCGGGCGGCAGCCAGGCCCAGGAGGGCGAGCCGGTGGAGCGGCTGGGCGGCGAGGCGCGCGACCGGCGCAGCCTGGAGCTGCTGCAGGCGATGATCCTGGCCGCTCGTGCCGACGGGCATGTCGACGATCAGGAGCGCGAGCTGATCACCCAGCAGATCGATGCCCTGGGCGCCGATCATGAGCTCCACGACTGGGTGGCGCAGCAGATGCAGGCGCCGCTCGATGCCGAGGCGCTGGCCCGCCAGGCCGACTCCCCCCAGGCGGCCCGGGAGATCTACCTGATCAGCGTGGCGGTGATCGACGAGCAGAACCCCATGGAGCGCGCCTGGCTCGACCAGCTGGCGAAGGCGCTGAGGCTGCCGGCCGAGGCTAGCGCCGAGCTGGAGCGTCAGGCCGTCGAGGCCGGCTGATGGATGCCCCCTTGCTGTGGCTCGCCACCGGCCTGGGCCTGGGGCTCTCGCCCTGGGCCGCGGGGACGCTGGGCTCCCTGCTATGACCTGGCTGGTGATGGTGGCGATCCAGCCGCTGTGGCGGCGCCGTCAGGCGAGCTGAGCGGCGGTGGGAAGTCGACCTCGAAACCACGCGCGTCGAGCTGGCGAATCGCCTGGGGGCGCCCGTCAGCGTCGAGGTCGACCAGCCCGATGCCGCTGCCGTCCCACAGCCGCTCGCCGGCCTTGGCACGGTCCGGGTCGCGCGGGGTGACGACCATGCGCCGGCGCTTGGTGAACCAGTTGAGCGGCGAGCGCGGCGCATAGAGCCAGCGGTTGGCGCGGTCGAACCAGTCGAGCAGGGTGTCGGGAAAGGTGTTCTTGATGCCGCTGGAGGTGATCTGCCATAGGCGCACTGCTCCCAGTCGGCGGTGAGGTTCCAGTCGTCGGTGATGTCGTGGTCGTCGAAGATCATCAGCGTCGGCAGGTGGGCGAGCAGCCGCGCCACGGCGGGCAGCCCGTCGACGAAGCGCTCGATGGTCGCCTGCTCGTGGCGAAAGAGCGCCGCGTCTGCCTCGTCCAGCTCGGGGGTGCCGGGCTCGATCAGCTTCCAGGGTGTGGGCGACCAGGCGAGCAGGTACATGGCGATGACCTCGGCAAAGGTCATCAGGTGGTTGTGGGCGTTCGCCGAGGTGAACACCGGCTTGCGCACCCCGCCGAAGAAGCGCTCGCGCAGGGCGGCGCTGCTTTCGACATCGGGCAGCAGCGCCTCGCGCCGGTAATAGGTGGTGGGGGCGGCGTAGAGCGCCTGGCTGTCGGCCACGGTGGCGCCCTCCAGGGGCTCGTCGAACAGCCCCAGCCGATGGATCAGCGCGTGGATCGCCGTGAGCATCGGCCCGGCCACGTCGTCGGCGTAGACTTGGTCGCCGGTCAACAGTAGCCAGGCCGGCTACTCGTCGGGCGCCTCGCGCCGTTCGGCAAGCCAGGCGTCGGCGCGCACCAGGCCGTCCGGCCCGTCGTGGTGGGGCTTGCGGCAGGAGCCGTGAAGCAGGCGGTGATGGCGCTCGGCGAGCACGAAGGTGGGGTTCGTCTCGGCCTCGTGGAGCAGGTGGGGCGCCCAGTCGGCGATGCCGGGCTCGCCAGGGGCATCGCTGACCTTGAGGTCGTAGGCGATGGACACGCCGGTGGGCAGCGGCGTGGCGAGCGATACGTCGATCAGGTGCAGCCAGGCGTGGCGGCCCAGCGGCAGGTGGCGCAGGCGCTCCTCGCCCAGCGCCAGGCGGCGCGGCGGCACCCCGTCGGGGCGCACCATCAGGGTGAGCGCCAGGGGCCGCGAGCCCATCAGCCAGAGCACCAGGCGATCCGGAGCGAGACGTCTGAGGAGTGGCCCGATGAGGACATCGGGAAGGGCGTCGCGGGCGGTATCGGACGACGTCACTGTCACGCTGCGGCCTCCTGGGGTGGCGGTTCGGATTCCATGGTAACGGAGGCGGAGCAACCGGGGGAGTCGCGAAAAAGGCATCGCTTGACCTTTGTGTCACCCAAGGGTTATAGCCTGATAGGCCAAATCGTCGACCCACGGCACCCCATGCCGTGTTCGCTCCTTTCTGCCGGAGGTTTCGTCTATGGATGCTTTCCTGCCGCTATGGAACGAGGCGGCACTCACCAGCCTGGGCTTCTTCTGGATGGCGCTGTGGGCCTTTGCCCTGGGCTATTTGATCAGCAGCCTGATTCAGGTGCTGGTGACCCAGGCGCGCATGCAGCGTGCCATGGGCACTGCGGGGCCGCGCAGCATGCTGCTGGGCACGCTGTTCGGTTTCATCTCCAGCTCCTGCAGCTTCGCCGCCCTGGCGACCACGCGAACGCTCTTCCAGAAAGGCGCGGGGCTGGCTCCTTCGCTGGCCTTCCTGCTGGCGTCCACCAATCTCGTGGTGGAGCTCGGCTTCGTGATCGCTCTCTTCCTCGGCTGGCCCTTCGTGGTGGGCGAGTACGTCGGCGGGGTGCTGCTGATCCTGCTGGCCTGGGCGCTCATCGGGCTCACGAGGCCCGAGCGCCTGATCGCCCGCGTTCGCGAGCGCCTGGGCACCGACGCGGAAGAAGCGGCAAGCCAGGCCCCGGATTGGCGTCACAAGCTGACCAGCCTTCAGGGCTGGCAGGAGATTGGCCAGACCTACGTCATGGAGTGGCAGATGGTCTGGAAGGACGTGCTGATCGGCTTCACCGTGGCCGGGATCATCGCGGCCTTCGTGCCACAGGCCTTCTTCCAGTCGCTGTTTTTGGGAGCCGGCGATGGCGAGCCGGGCTTCCTGGAGCTGCTCGCCCAGGCGCTGGTGGGGCCCGTGGCGGCTTTCTTCACCTTCATCGGCTCCATGGGCAATATCCCGCTGGCGGCGGTGCTCTTCGACAACGGCGTGAGCTTCGCCGGGGTGATGGCCTTCATCTTCTCCGACCTGGTGGTACTGCCGGTCCTGCGCATCAATGCCACCTACTACGGCTGGCGCATGGCGCTCTACATCCTGGCGCTGTTGCTCACCACGCTGGTGGTGACCGCCCTGCTGCTGCACTACGGCATGGGCTGGCTCGGCTGGTTGCCGAGCGGTAGCGACTCGGTAACCGTCACTCAGCGTGACTTCTTCGCAATCAACTACGGCTTCTTCCTCAATCTGGCCTTCCTGGCTGGTTCGGCGGCCCTGGTCGGCCTGTGGTGGCGCGCGCGTCGAGCGGGTGGTGGTCATCATCATCACCACGACCATGGCGGGGGCGGGACGTCTCGCGGCACGCGCCTCCTGCAGGGCCTGGTGGCGCTCGCCGTCGCCTGGCTGGCGGGGGGCGTGCTGGTGGCGCCGCTGGCGACGGGCTGACGCATTCGCGTGAAGCGGCGAAGCTCTGCGCCAGGGTGTCGACCCTTGCCTGCTACGCCACACTGGCAGCGAGTCCCGTGACCGACTAGGCTGGCAGCGTTTCGTTCGCTTTTGACTGATGGAGGCGCTTCCATGCTGGTGATGATCCTGGGGCTGGTGATTTTTCTGGGGGCGCACTCGGTACGCATCGTCGCCGACGACTGGCGCCAGGCGCAGATTGCGAAGCTGGGCGAGCTGCGCTGGAAAGCGCTCTATTCGATGCTGTCGATTTTCGGCCTGGCCATCGCCATCTGGGGCTACGGCCAGATGCGCCTCGATCCCGTCTGGGTATGGCAGCCGCCGGTGGCGCTGCGCCACCTGGTGGCCCTGCTGATGATCCCCGCCTTCATCCTGCTGGTGGCGGCCTACGTGCCGGGCAACGCCCTCAAGGCCAAGCTCGGCCACCCCATGATCCTGGCCGTGAAGGTGTGGGCCTTCGCTCACCTGCTGGCCAACGGCCGGCTGGGCGACATCGTCTTCTTCGGCGCCTTCCTGCTGTGGGCGGTGTTCGACTTCCGCGCCGCACGTCGCCGCCCGCGCGACGCCGCGCCGGCCCCGCGCATGGCGGCCACACTCGCAACCCTGGTGATCGGCGTGGTCGCCTACTACCTCTTCGCCGTCCACCTCCACGTCTGGATCACCGGCGTGCCGGTGATGTGACGCTGACCGGTCAGTTCGGCTCGGCCGGCGTGGCGTCCGGCCGTGCCGGCAGCCAGACGCGGGCGGCCAGGCCGCCGAGCGGCGAGGCCTCGAGACGCAGGCACCCACCGTAGAGCCCTACCAGTTCGTTGACGATGGCCAGGCCCAGGCCGCTGCCGGGCTGGCGCTCGTCGAGGCGGGCGCCGCGTGCTACGGCCTGCCGACGCTCGTCGGCGCTCATCCCAGGGCCGTCGTCCTCGATGGTTAGCCAGGTGCCGTGCGGGTCGCTGCCGCCGCTCAGCGTTACGCGGTTTCGCGCCCAGCGCAGGGCGTTCTCCAGCAGGTTGCCGGCCAGTTCCTGCAGATCCTGCGGGTCGAGCTGCACGCTCAGCGCCTCGGGCAGGTCGCTGTCGAGCACGATGCCGCGCCGGGCCGCCAGCCGGCCGAGGCCGTCGAGCACCGGAGCGAGGGTGCCGGCGACGGCGACGCGGCGGTTCAGGCCATTGGCGCCGGCCGCCGAGGCGCGGGCCAGGTGGTGGCGCACTGCCTCGTCGATGCGCGAGAGTTCGGCTTTCACGCGGTATCGGGAAGGGGCTTCGAATCCTTCGGCGAGGGTGTTGAGTACGCTTACCGGCGTTTTCAGGGCATGGGCCAGGTTGCCGGCGGCATGGCGGGCACGCTCCATCAGTCGGCGGTCGCGGGCCAGCACGCCGTTGATGGCACCGGCCAGGCGCGCTAGCTCGTCCGGCAGGTCAGTGTCGAGCGTTTCGCGGGTGCCGGTTTCTACGGCCTCGAGGCCGCTTTGCAAGCGGCGTAGTGGTGCCAGTCCCCAGTGCACTTGCAGCGCCAGGGTCACGAGCAGCAATGCACCCACGCCGACGAGGGACACCACCAAGCGTGTCATGAACCCGTCCAGAGTGGCATCCAATTCCTCACGGGCGACGGCCACGCTGATGTGCAGTGGTGTCTCGAGCGGTGCCAGCCGGATGTCGCGCTCGATGATGCGCAGTGGAACCCCGCGGGGGCCGGTCAGGTTGCGGAAGACGATGTCGTCGTGAGTGCGGGTGGGTAGACGCTGGTCCCAGAGCGAGCGCGACGTGAGATGGTTATCGTTGCCGTCGCTGATCTGCCAGTACCAGCCTGAAAACACTTGCTCGAAGCGCGAGTCGCCAAGCGCTGTGTCGTGTTCCAGACGTTGCGTGGTCTCGTCATAGCGAAGGCCGGCAATCACGACGTTGAGCAGTGATTCAAGGCGCTCGTCGAAGGCTGCAGTGGCTGATGTGGAGAAGTGATGCGCCAGCCCAGCACCGGCCAGGGGGAGAGTGACGAGCGTGATCAACAGGGCAGCCGCCAGCAGACGGATGGCGATCGGGGCCGTGGCCAGGGATAGGCGACGATGGCTCATGTGGTCGCGTCGACCAGCCGGTAACCCTGGCCACGCAGCGTTTCGATCCGCGTCGTGCCGAGCTTGCGGCGCAGGCGGCTGATCTGCACGTCGATGACGTTGGAGTCGGGCTCGTGGTCACGGTCGTAGACGTGCTCGGCGAGTTCGCTGCGACTGACCACCCGCGGTGCGGCATGGGCGAGATAGGCGAGCAGTCGTGACTCCTGGGCGGTCAGGCTGACCGGGCGTCCGGCCAGCGTCACGCTGCCGCTGTGGGTGTCGAAGGCCAACTCGCCGATGCGTAGCACGGGGTGGGCATGACCGTGGCTGCGGCGAACGAGTGCGTGCAGGCGGAACAGCACTTCGGCCGTCTCGAAGGGCTTGGTGACATAGTCGTCGGCTCCGGCGGAGAAGCCGGCGGCCTTGTCGTTCCAGCGGGTTCGGGCAGTGAGCACCAGCACCGGCAGCTCGATGGCGTCCTCGCGCCACTCGGCGAGCCAGCGGCTGCCGTCGCCGTCGGGCAGGCCCAGGTCGAGGATTACCGCGTCGTAACGTTCGGTGCGCACCAGGAAGTCTGCCTCGCCGCCCGTGGCCGCCTGCTCGACCAGCATGCCGGCCTCGCCGAGGGCCGTGCCCAGAGCCTCGGCGAGAGCCGCATCGTCTTCCACCAGCAGCACCTTCATTCGTCGCCCTCTTCGCGCTGCATGGCGTTGATGTTGACGCCCTCCATGCCGATGAGCTTGCCGCTCTCGGCGTCGAACTCGAACTCAACGACCTGCCCCTGAGGGCCGAGCATCTCCACCTCGTAGCGCAACTCACCATCGTCTCGTTCGAGCTCCACTTCCAGCACCTGCCCGCGGTAGCGCGTTTCCAGCCAGTCGAGAATGTCGGGCAGGGCTACCAGGCGTCCTTGGCGTACCTCTTCGTGGAGGTCATGCCAGTGCTCGTCGGCAAGCGTAGGCAGGGCCAACGCCAGTGCTGCGGCCAGCAAGGTCTGCGGCAGAGTAAGCGGGCGAAAGAAGCGGGCATATCGAGAGTTCATGGTGGGTAGGATGCCAGTTCGAACATGAATACAGCATGAACGGCGCCGTCAGCTCAGGGCAAGGTGGCCGGTGATACAACGGAGCGGCGCCCATCAACGGGGCACCAAAAGACGGAGGTAGTACCCATGATACGCAAGATGATACTGACCACTTCCCTGGCTACCCTGCTGCTTGCCGCCAGCGTGGCCCATGCTGACGATGACCGACGCCTGCCGGTGGAGCGTCTGGACGGCGTGCTGGAGCAGGCCGCGGCTTTCGGCTTCACCCACTACCAGGAGATCGAGGTCAAGCGGGACGAGAGCGTGGAGGTCGAAGGCTGGCTCGACGATGAGTGGCAGGCGGAAGTGCGCCTCTCGCTGGCGAGCGGCGAGAGCCTCGAGGAGGAGCGCAAGCGCCGCGAGGGCGGTGCCTGGGGTATGAGTGAAGCGGACGTACGCCTGGCCATGGAGAGTGCAGTGGCCGAGGGCATGGCCGAGTTCGCTGAACTCCAGGTCGACCGCGACGGGCGCATCGAGATCGAGGGCTACGATACCGACGGCCGTGAGCTCGAGGTGAAGAGTCGCCAGGGTGAGCGCGACGTCATCGAGGTGGAGGTCGATTGACCCCCTTTCGCCGGGGCTGCCCCGTCGATTCCTTCATCCTCGCGACGGGCCCGGTGCGAGAAACTCGTGCCGGGCCCGTTTCATGGACGAGGAATTGTCAGGGACGAGCCATCAGGCTCGGTACGGCTGCTACGGCCGTCTCAGGCCATGAAATGAAAGCCTGCCAGGGTGATCAGACTGGCCAGCACCAGACTGTTGGCCTCTTCCAGTCTCTCCTCTTCCCACCGGCGCCCAGGGTGCAACAGCGCGACCGCTGCGGCCCCGAGGCTGACCAGTCCAAGCGGCAGCTCTATCGGCTCCCAGCCAGACCCCAGCACGCCCACGGCCAGCAATAGCACGCCGGCCGAGATCAGCATGGCGACCCAGCCCCGGGTCCTCCTGGAGAATGAAGCCGAGTCGGCGGTGTCGAGCGTCGCCATGTTCACAGCGGGTCTCCTTGTACCGGTCGACGGCAGTATTGCCACTACCCGTGATGATGGCGGCGTTCTCTTAAGGCTTGCTTAAGTGGGGATGACCGCTTGGTGACATTGCCACTTGGCATCAGCGCTAAGCCGCCTTGCTCACCGAGAATCGCATTCACTCCCCGCTGATCGAGCCGTACAAGAAGCGGACCTTCGAGCAACTGCGCGCGGCCGGGGTTCCGACTCCGTCCCACGGGTCCGCCAAATGATCTTCCACTGTTCGTGGGATCATCGCGTGGAGAACGAGACGGGCTTCGATCTTGACGCTCGCTCAAGGCTGGCTGTCAGCTACGCCGTTCGCCCGGTTGCGCGGCAATGTCGCCTCGGCACGTAAGCCGCCGCCGGGCGCTTCGTCCAGGGTGAGCCGGCCGCCATGGCGGTCGAGCAGGCGCTCGACGATGGAGAGGCCGAGGCCGGCACCGGCCCCTGGGCCGAGGCGATGGAAGCGCTCGAGGACGCGTTCGCGTTCCGCTGCGGGGATGCCGGGGCCCTGGTCGTCCACGCGCAGGGTCAAGCGGATGTCGTCGGCCTCCAGGGTAACCATCACAGCGCCGCCATTCGGGGTGTAGCGAAGGGCATTGCCGACCAGTTTCTGTATCAGGGTGCCGATGGCACCCGGCTCGGCCTTGAGGTGCCAGTCGCTTGTTTCATCGGCCTTCAGTTCCAGTGTCTGATGGCGTTCGATGGCCAGTGGTGAAAGCTCGACCAGCGCTTCGCGGACTTCGATCAGCAGGTTGGCGTCGGGGAGCTCGGTCGGGCCTTCTTCCTCTTCGGGGTCCAGGCGAGCCAGGGTCAGCAACTGGGAGACCAGCCGGATGGTACGGGCCACGCCCGAGCGCAGCTCCTCCAGCGCCTCGCGGCGGTCATTGGGGGTTTCGGCGGTCAGGGCGTTCTGGGCGTGCAGATCGAGTAACGTCAAAGGCGTACGCAGCTCATGGGCAGCGTCGGCAATGAAGCGCTTCTCGCGCACTCGCAGCCCACGGATGCGCTCCAGAAGGCGGTTCAGCGCGTCGACGATGATGGCCAGTTCGAGGGGCAGAGAATGTACTTCCAGCGGCTGCAGGTTGTGCGGGGTGCGGTGGCGGATTGCCTCTGCAAGACGCGACAGTGGGCGCAGTCCCCAGCCGGTTGCCCACCACAGCACCACCACCAGCAGCGGCAGACCGATCAGGTCAGGCAGCAGGGTGCGCAGGGCCATGGCGCGGGTCAGCTCACCGCGCACGTCACTGCGCTCGGCCACCATGACCCGGCGTGACGAGTCGGCGACATCGAGCACGTAGACCCGCCAGTCGCGATCCGCCACTTTGCTGTCGACGTAACCCGGGGGGCGGTCAGTGAAGGGCTCCGGCGGGGCGCTGGCCGAGCGCAGCACCAGGCGCCCTTCCTCCCACAGCTGGAAGGCCAGCTTGCTCTCGTAGCGATGGCCGGCGAGACGCTTGTCCGACTGCTCGGCGCGCAGCAAGGCGCTCTCCAAGCTGGCCAGTAGAGCTTCGCGCTGATCGTCCGGTAGTGGCGCCTGTATCAGGCCCTCCAGCAGGCGTGCGCTCTGGGCCAAGTTGGCGTCGTAGAGCTCCTCTATCTCATGGGCAGCATAGCGATAGCTGACCAGGCCGATGGCCAGCATGCTGACGGTGAAGGCCAGGATTACCCATCCCAGCGTACGGCGGCGGATGGAGCTCATGACGACACGCCTCGTGGCTCCTTGTCCATCACGTAGCCGATGCCCCGCAGGGTGCGGATGAGCTCGGGGAATAGCTTGCGCCGCAGGTGATGGACGTGGACCTCGATGGCGTTGCTCGCCACGTCCTCGTCCCAGCCGTAGACCAGTCGGATCAGGGTGTCGCGGGTCAAGACCCGCCCCGGATGGCTCATGAACTCTTGCAGCAGTGTGAACTCCCGCCGCGACAGCTCGACAGGCTTGTCGAGATAATGCACGTCGTGGGTGGCGGGATCCAGGCGAATGCCGCGGCATGCCAGCACGCTGCTGACTTGTCCCTGGCTACGCCGCAGCAGAGCGCGCAGACGGGCCTTGAGCTCGGCCACCTCAAAGGGTTTGACCATGTAGTCGTCGGCGCCGACATCCAGGCCGGCGATGCGGTCGTCGACGGCGTCGCGGGCAGTGAGCACCAGCACGGGCACACGATTTCCACGCTGGCGGATCGCTTCCAGCACGTGCATGCCGTCCAGCCCTGGCAAGCCCAGGTCGAGGATGACCGCGTCGAAAGGCTCGTCGCCCTGCAAGGCGGTCAATGCCGTGTTGCCGTCAGCCAAGTGGTCCACGGTGTAGTGCTCGGGCTTGAGGGCCAGGCGGATGCCCGAGGCCAGGCTCGGATCATCTTCAACCAGCAGGATACGCATGGGGGGTGTCGTTACCTCCTGTCGGATGGGCCGACTTGCCTGCTGCCAGGCGCGGCGTGAGGTGGCTGCCATGGTCACGCGCCGAAAGCGGAAGGCATGGGCACAAGGTGGCGCTGGCCTCTTCGGCGACCTCGGCTGGGGTAGGCCGAAAAAGTATCAGATCGTTGGGCCCTTTCGGGGCAAATTTGCGAGACCCCTTAACCTGGAGCAAGGCCAAGATAGGGATCTCCAAGGCGGCAGCCATGTGCATGGGGCCAGTATCCGGAGTGATCAGGCGTCTCAGGTTGGCCAACACAGCCAGAAAGTCTCGCAGCGGCATCCGAGGCAGCACGTGACCGAATTCGCCGCAGGCACTCTTCAGTGGCGTGTGCAGGGCCGCCTCCTCCGGGCCCAGCAGCACGAGATGGGGTTGTCGGTGCTGCTCGAGACCTCGCAACAGTTCCTGCCAGAACTCGAGCGGCAGGCGCTTGTCGAGATGGCCACCGACGAAGATGCCGATGGGAGCCTGCTGCCCCGAAAAGCCGGCCAGCCTGGCGGCAGCGGAACGACTCTCCTGCTCGGACACCACCAACCAGGGACGAGAGGCACACGCCAGCCCCAGGCTGGCTGCCAGCGAACTGGCCAGTTCGTGGGCATGAGGTGGTGACACATCGCTGACCCAGTCATAGCTCGCTTCCAGTCGGCCGCGCTGCCCCAGGCTCTGCCGTGCGCCGCACAGCTGGATAAGCAGCCAACTCGTCAGTGAGCCCTCGCCGATCTGGATAGTCAGGTCGTATTTTCGCCGCCTGAGCCGAATCAGCAGCTGTATCAGTTTCCATGGACGAACCAGCATGCTACGGCTCAAGGCGTGATAGCGGGCCAGTGGCATGCCGTCGAATAGCGCACGGGTGGTGTCGGTTCCAAGATAGTCTATCTCGATCTCCGGTCGACCCTCGGCGAACGCTTGGATCAAACGGGCCCCGATGACGGCATTGCCGATACGGAAATTGGGACGTACCAGCAGAACGTGCCGCACACCCGCCAGAGTATCGGGGCTTGCTGGCCGGGGTGACCGGGAGCTCTTTGGCAAAGCTCGGTAGATCCAGGTCTTGAAAGATCTTTCGAGGCGCCGCCCCAAGCGGCGCATGGCAGTATGCCGGCGCAGGTAAGTGAATGGAAACATGCGAGCCCCCTGTGTGGACGGAGGCTGCACTGTCGCCGAGCTGGCTTAAGGCATCCTTATGTCGTGCACTGCCCTGGCGATATTACCCTGGCCTCTGTTCACTGCCAGACGCTTGGCACGATCCGACTGGCCGAGTCGGCGAGCATTGGGTTTCACTCATGCCATACGCTTCAGCGTTCTGTCCGCCAGCAGGAACTGATGGGCGAAGGCGGCGAGTACATGCCCGCCGATTGTCAGCCACAGCAGGTTGGCGAGGACTTCGTGGGTTTCCTCGAAGGCCTCCTCGAGCCATTCGATCTCGGGGCCGGCAGGAACGAGTGACAGCCCGAAGACGTCGATGCCATGGCCGCTTCCCCAGGCGGCGAGCACTCCACTTACCGGAATGAACAGCAGCAGGGCGTAGAGAGCCAGGTGGCCGAGATGGGCGGCGAAGCGCCAGTGGGCTGGTGGCAGCGGGCGGCCGCGGTTGTACCAACGCCAGACCAGTCGGAACGCCAACAGGACCAGCAGCAGCATGCCGATGCTCTTGTGCAGGTCCATCAGGCTGGCTTTGCCGAGGTGTTCGAGGGCCTCCATCCAGACGTCGCTGGCCAGCATGACCAGAACCAGCACTGCCATGGACCAGTGCAGTGCGCGGGAGACGAGGCCGTAGCGGTGTTCGGTGTCGAGCCAGTTCATGGGATCACTCCTCGTTGGGTAAGAATGGACGTGATCCTTGTACGACACTGCGCCTTGCCGGGGCCTTAACGTGTCGTTCATGCTGGGTTCATGTTGACTACACCAGCTTGCTCTCCCGCAGCCGGGCCACCGGCTCGGGCGGGGCGAAGTTGTCGGGGGTGGCGGCTTCCCAGAAGTCGCGGAACACGGGGTGCTGGCCGGCGCCCACCTCGAGCAGCTCCTCCGGGGCGAGGAAGTCGTGAAGCTCGGCGAAACTCTTCACCTCGTAGGCGGAGAGGCGGTGCAGCACGTGCTCCGGCCCCAGCTCGCGCGGATGAGCGAGGCCGGCGGCGCCCAGCATCTCGGCGAGCGCGGCGACCGTGTTGGCGTGGAAGTGCGCCACGCGCTGCGACTTGTCCGCCACGTCGAGCCGGCTGCCGCGCAGGCGGTCTTGCGTCGCCACGCCGCTGGGGCAACGGTCGGTGTGGCAGGTGCGGGCCTGGATGCAGCCGAGAGAGAACATGAAGCCGCGGGCGGCGCTGCACCAGTCGGCACCCAGCGCCATGGTGCGGGCGATGTCGAAGGCGCTGATGATCTTGCCGGCGGCGGCGACGCGCACCCGGTCGCGCAGCCCGGCGCCCACCAGGGTGTTGTGCACTATCAATAATGCGTCGGTGAGCGGCATGCCCAGACGATTGATGAACTCCAGCGGGGCGGCGCCGGTGCCGCCCTCGCCGCCGTCCACCACCACGAAGTCGGGGTGCTCGCCCGTTTCGCGCATCGCCTTGACGATGGCGAACCACTCCCAGGGGTGGCCGATGGCCAGCTTGATGCCCACCGGCTTGCCGCCGGAAAGTTCGCGCAGGCGCACGATGAAGGCGATCAGCTCGCGCGGCGTGGTGAAGGCCGAGTGGGCCGCGGGGGAAATCACGTCTTCGCCCAGCGGCACGCCGCGGGTGCTGGCGATCTCGGCGGTGACCTTGGCGGCGGGCAGGATACCGCCGTGCCCTGGCTTGGCACCCTGGGAGAGCTTGATCTCCACCATCTTCACCGCGTCCTGCGTGGCATGCTCGCGAAAGCGCTCGGGGTCGAAGCGACCGGTTTCGTCGCGGCAGCCGAAGTAGGCCGAGCCGATCTCCCACACCAGGTCGCCGCCATGGCGGTGATAGGGGGAGATCGCTCCCTCGCCGGTATCGTGGTAGAAGCCGCCGTCCCTGGCGCCCTGGTTGAGCGCGGCGATGGCGTTGGACGAGAGTGCACCGAAGCTCATCGCCGAGATGTTGAAGACGCTTGCCGAGTAGGGGTGGGTGCGGTCGGCGCCGACGGTCAGGCGAAAGTCCGCGGCGTCGTTGTGCACGGGCGCCAGCGATGGGCTCATCCACTCGTAGCCCGGCGCGGCCATGTCGTGCAGCGAGCCGAAGGGCTGCTTGTCGCTCACGCCCTTGGCACGCTGGTAAACCAGGCGGCGCTGCTCGCGGGAGAAGGGCACCGCCTCGGTATCCGGCTGAATGAAGTACTGGCGAATCTCGGGACCCACCGACTCCAGGTTGTAGCGCAGATGGGCCAGGATCGGGTAGTTGCGGCTCACCGTGCGCCGGCGCTGGCACAGGTCGTAGGTGCCCAGGGCGGCGAGCAGGCCGAAGCCCAGCACGCCCCAGCCCCAGAGGGCACTGGCGGCGAGACCGGCGAGGCTCGCCGCCAGGCCCAGCAGGCTGGCGGCGTAGGCACTGTAACGCAGTGGCAGGGGGTGGCGAGGCATGGCGCGCTCCTTGCGATGAAACGAGCTGCCATTGCAGGGCCGCGGGGCGCGCCTGTCAATCGGCGCCGAGCCCCCACACGCCGGCCAGCACCTCCAGGGCCTCGCTGATCACCGGCTCCTCGGTACGGCGGCGCTGCCACACGAAGCACAGGGCGCAGGGCAGGCGCACGCCCTCGGCGATGGCCAGGCCGCGCTCCTGGCGCTCGGCCATGGCCAGGGCGTCGCGGGCCAGACTCAGCCCCACGCCGGCGCGCACCAGGTCGAGCATGCACGCCTCCTGATCCACCTGGGCGACGCCGTGGGGCGAAAGGCCCAGCGGGTCGAGTGAGCCGCG
This sequence comes from Halomonas sp. NO4, assembly GCF_010994375.1. Lineage (GTDB taxonomy): Bacteria > Pseudomonadota > Gammaproteobacteria > Pseudomonadales > Halomonadaceae > Halomonas. Next base: position 29,769 of record NZ_WHMA01000020.1, on the reverse strand, counting down.
CAGCAGGCGGTGATGAACGGAGTCGCTCGGGGTCACGATCCACGGCAGGGCGGCGAGGCTCGGCCAGTCGGTGTGCGCCAGGCGGCTGCCCCAGCCGGCCGGGGCGATGACGTGGTAGTGGAAGAGGGTCAGCTCGCGGCAGGCGATCTCCGGGGCGGCGTCGCCCGGACCCTCGCCGGGCGGTGCCAGGTAGAAGCCCACGTCGAGCTCGCCGCGTCGCAGGCGCGCCAGCACGCTGCCGCTCATGCCGTGGCTGAGCTCGGTCTCGAGCTGCGGGGCGCGCGCCACCAGGCGGTGGAGGAAAGCGCCGAGGCGGATGAACTCGGGGTCGACGATGGTGCCGATGCGCAGCCGGCCGCGCAGGGTGCGGTGCAGCGCCCGGGCATTGGACTCGAAGGCCGTTACGGCGGCCAGCGCCTGCTCGGCGGCGGGCAGTAGCGCCTGGCCGTCGGCGGTGAGCGCAAGGCCCTGGGGGCGACGCCGGAACAGCGTCAGGCCGAGGCCCTCCTGCAGCTGCTTGAGCTTGAGGCTCACCGCCGGCTGGGTCAGGTGCAGCCGTTCGGCGGCGCGGGAGACGCTGCCCTCACGGGCCACGGTGACGAAGGCGCGAAGGGTCTGGAGGTCCTGCATGAGGCGAAAGCTCGATCTGTGTTATCAGCTGAGCTTATATCTCGCTTTTGAATTCCTCAATTGATTCGCCCGGTCGTGGCGCTAGGCTAGGCCGATAACGCACGATTTCCCCGATGATGCTGCCACAACAGGAAGCCACGCCATGACCACGAACGCGATTGCGCATTATATCAATGGCCAGCCCGCCGCCGGTGACTCAGGCCGCACCCAGGACGTCTTCAACCCGGCGACCGGCCAGGTCTCCGGCCGGGTGGCGCTCGCCTCGCGCGGCGATGTCGATACTGCCGTGGCGGCAGCCAAGGCCGCCTTCCCCGCCTGGGCCGATACCCCGCCGATTCGCCGCGCCCGGGTGCTGTTCAAGTTCCTGGAGCTGCTCAATGCCCACAAGGACGAGCTGGCCCGCGCGATCACCAAGGAGCACGGCAAGGTGTTCACCGATGCCCAGGGTGAGGTGGCGCGCGGCATCGATATCGTGGAGTTCGCCTGCGGCGTGCCCCAGCTGCTCAAGGGCGACTACACCGAGCAGGTGAGCAGCGGCATCGACAACTGGACGATGCGTCAGCCGCTCGGCGTGGTGGCCGGCATCACCCCGTTCAACTTCCCGGCCATGGTGCCGATGTGGATGTTCCCGCTGGCGATTGCCACCGGCAACACCTTCATCCTCAAGCCGAGCCCGCTGGACCCCAGCGCCTCGCTGCTGATTGCCGACCTGCTCAAGCAAGCCGGGCTGCCCGATGGCGTCTTCAACGTGGTGCAGGGCGACAAGGAGAGCGTCGAGGCGCTCATGGTGCATCCCGACGTCCAGGCGCTGTCGTTCGTCGGCTCCACGCCCATCGCCAACCTCATCTACGAGACCGGCGCACGCCACGGCAAGCGCGTGCAGGCCCTGGGCGGCGCCAAGAACCACATGGTGGTGATGCCCGACGCCGACCTCGACAAGGCCGTGGACGCCCTGATCGGCGCCGCCTACGGCAGTGCCGGCGAGCGTTGCATGGCGATCAGCGTGGCGGTGCTGGTGGGCGACGTGGCCGACACGCTCGTGCCGCGCCTGGCCGAGCGCGCCCGCGCCCTGAAGGTCAAGAACGGCATGGAGCTCGACGCCGAGATGGGCCCCATCGTCACCGCCCAGGCCCACCAGCGCATCACCGGCTACATCGACAAGGGCGTGGCAGAGGGCGCCGAACTGGTGGTCGACGGCCGCGACTTCGACGCCGCCACCACCGGCGAGGGCTGTGCCGAGGGCTTCTGGATGGGCGGTACCCTGTTCGACCACGTCACCCCGGAGATGACCATCTATAAAGAGGAGATCTTCGGCCCGGTGCTCGCCTGCGTGCGGGTGCCGGACGTGGCCACCGCCATCCAGCTGATCAACGATCACGAGTTCGGTAACGGCGTGAGCTGCTTCACCGAGAGCGGCAGCGTGGCGCGCGAGTTCGGCCGGCGCATCCAGGTGGGCATGGTGGGCATCAACGTTCCGATCCCGGTGCCCATGGCGTGGCACGGCTTCGGCGGCTGGAAGCGCTCGCTGTTCGGCGACACCCACGCCTACGGGGAGGAGGGGGTGCGCTTCTACACCAAGCAGAAGTCGATCATGCAGCGCTGGTCGGACTCCATCAACGCAGGCGCCGAGTTCGCCATGCCGACCCACAAGTGAGCAGGCCGGCGGGGAGAGTACGTCATGGCTGAACAAGAATTCGACTACATCATCGTGGGCGCCGGCACCGCCGGCTGCCTGCTGGCCAACCGCCTGAGCGCCGATCCCGCCAACCGGGTGCTGCTCATCGAGGCCGGTGGGCGCGACAACTACCACTGGATTCACATCCCGGTGGGCTACCTCTACTGCATCGACAATCCGCGCACCGACTGGCGCTTTCGTACCGAGCCGGATGTCGGGCTCAACGGCCGCTCGCTGATCTACCCCCGCGGCAAGACCCTGGGCGGCTGCTCGAGCATCAACGGCATGCTCTACATCCGCGGCCAGGCCCGTGACTACGATCACTGGGCCGAGCTCACCGGCGAGCCCGCCTGGCGCTGGGACAACTGCCTGCCCGACTTCATGAAGCACGAAGACCACCAGCGCCTGGACGACGGCGGCGATGCCGACGGTGCCCACCGCGACTTTCACGGCCATGGCGGCGAGTGGCGGGTGGAGAAGCAGCGCTTGCGCTGGCAGGTGCTCGACGACTTCGCCACCGCCGCCGTCGAGGCCGGCATTCCCCGCACCCGCGACTTCAACCGTGGTGACAACGAGGGCGTGGACTACTTCGAGGTCAACCAGCGCAGTGGCTTCCGCTGGAACACCTCCAAGGCCTTTCTGCGCGGGGTCGCGAAGCGCGACAACCTCACCCTGTGGCATTCCACCCAGGTGGAAAAGCTGGTGTTCGAGACGGGGCAGGGCGGCGAGCCGCGCTGCACGGGGGTGCGTGTCGAGCGCGAGGGCGAAGAGCGGGTGGTGCGGGCGGGGCGCGAGGTAATCCTCTCCGCTGGCTCGATTGGTTCGCCGCAGTTGCTGCAACTCTCCGGCATCGGCCCGGCCGACCTGCTGGCCGAGCACGAGATTCCCCTGGTGGCGGAGCTGCCCGGGGTGGGCGAGAACCTCCAGGACCACCTGCAGATCCGCTCGATCTACAAGGTCTCCGGGGCCAAGACCCTCAACACCCTGGCGAGCTCCTGGCTTGGCAAGGCGCGCATCGGCCTGGAGTACGCTTTGAAGCGCACCGGGCCGATGAGCATGGCGCCCTCCCAGCTGTGCGCCTTCACCCGTAGCAGCGACGAGTACTCGCACCCCAACATCGAGTACCACGTTCAGCCGCTGAGCCTGCCGGCCTTCGGCCAGCCGCTGCACGACTTCCCGGCCATCACCGCCAGCGTGTGCAACCTCAACCCCACCAGCCGTGGCACGGTGCGCATCAAGAGCCGCGATCCGCGCCAGGCGCCGGCCATTGCGCCCAACTACCTGAGCACCCCCGAGGATCGCAAGGTCGCCGCCGACTCGCTGCGCGTCACCCGGCGCATCGCCGCGCAGGCCGCCTTTGCCAAGTACGCTCCGGAGGAGGTCAAGCCGGGTATCGAGTATCAGACGGACGACGAACTGGTACGGCTCGCCGGCGATATCGGCACCACCATCTTCCACCCCGTGGGCACCACCAAGATGGGCCGTGACGACGATCCCCTGGCGGTGGTGGACTCGCACCTCAAGGTGCGCGGCGTGGCGGGGTTGCGCGTGGTGGACGCCGGCGTCATGCCCACCATCACCAGCGGCAACACCAACTCGCCGACGCTGATGATCGCCGAAAAGGCGGCGGGCTGGATCCTCGCCGGGTGATGAGATGCGCTGTGCCGGCGGGCGGCGTCATTTTCTCGTCATCTCGTGAAAATAGTGTTTGACGTGCGCCCGCCAAGGGCGCATGCTGCGTGCAGTTGGTTGGCAAGTGGAACATCGCAGGTGGTCATCGAAACGCTCATGGCGTCGATTTCCCGGTGAAGGTTTCTTGTTTTACCCACTGCAACTCGGGTATCTCCCGGCAAATCAAACGCTATTCGAGGAATTCGATCATGGCTACCGGTACCGTCAAGTGGTTCAACGACACTAAAGGCTTCGGCTTCATCTCTCCGGACGACAGCGGCGACGACCTGTTCGCGCACTTCTCCGAGATCCAGGCTGAAGGCTTCAAGTCTCTGCAGGACGGCCAGAAGGTCTCCTTCGACGTCACCCAGGGCAAGAAAGGCCTGCAGGCGTCCAACATCAAGGTCATCGGCTGAACGCCACCTGATCTGATGTGACTGTTGTCGATCTTTAGGATCAGGCAGTCGAGAAAGGCCCGCTTCGGCGGGCCTTTTCACGTTGGGAAGCTGGTGATTCTCTAAGCTCTAAAATGAATAAATGAATTTCTAAAAATAACTTTTTAGAATATGCAGCGGCCTTCACAATGGCGGTTCTGCACGCTGTACGGAATCGTCCCATGCCCCTGGCTGCCTGGCTCTCTTTCGCCGTCGTCATCGCCGTCTTCGGGCTGATGGTCTTTTCTCGCCTCGGCCCCGATATCATCCTGCTCGGAGCGGTGATCCTGCTGCTCACCCTCGGGGTGATCGAGCCCGACCAGGCGCTGGCCGGCTTTTCCAGCACCGGGCTGTTCACTGTGGCCTTTCTCTACGTGCTGGTGGCGAGCATCCGCGAGACCGGCGGTATCGACCTGATCATCCGCTACGTGCTGGGCAGGCCGCGCAGCGAGGGCCGAGCGCTGGTGCGTCTGCTGCTGCCGGTGGTCTCGCTCAGCGGCTTCATCAACAATACGCCGGTGGTGGCCACCTACATCCCCGCCGTGCTGAGCTGGGCGCGCCGCCTGACGCTGCCCGCCCATCGGCTGCTGATGCCGCTGAGCTTTGCCTCCATCCTCGGTGGCACCATCACCTTGTTCGGTACCAGTACCAACCTGGTGGTGCACGGCCTGCTGCTGGAGCGCGACCCCCAGCTTGCGATGGGGCTCTTCGACATCGCCTGGGTGGGCGTACCGGTGGCGCTGGTGGGACTCGTGTACCTGATCCTGGTGGGGCCGCGGCTGCTGCCCCGGCGGCGCGGCGCCGAGGCCGCCTTCGAGAACCCGCGGGAGTTCACCATCGAGATGGAGGTCGACCCGGCGGGGCCGCTGGTCGACCGCACGGTGGAGGAGGCGGGGCTGCGCCATCTGCGAGAGCTCTTCCTGGTGGAGATCGAGCGTGGCGGCAACGTGGTCAGCGTGGTGGGGCCGGGCGAGCGCCTCAAGGGCGGCGACCGCCTGGTGTTCGCCGGTACCTCCGACGGCGCCGTGGAGCTGCAGCAGATCCGCGGCCTGGTGCCGTCGCGCCACGGCGAGTCGAGCCTCGAGAAGGACTTCCGCGAACGCCGCCTGGTGGAAGCGGTGGTCTCCGACCAGTGCCAGTTCGTCGGCCAGCGCATCCGCGACGGCCACTTCCGCACCCTCTATGGCGCCGCCGTGCTGGCGGTGTGTCGCGGCGGCGAGCGGGTCGCCGGCAACCTGGGCCAGGTGCGCCTGCAGCCCGCTGACGTGCTGCTGCTCGAGGCGCGCCCGCCGTTCATCGAACGCCATCGCCAGTCGCGGGACTTCCTGCTGATCAGCCAGGTCAACGGGGCGGCGCGCCCGGTGCACGAGAAGGCGGGGCTTGCCTGGAGCATCCTCGCCGGGGTGGTCGTGCTGGCGGCCTTCGGCGTGATGAGCCTGATGAACGCCGCCATGCTGGGCGCGGCGCTGGCGCTTCTCACCGGCTGCTGCTCGGTGGGGGCGGCCAAGCGCGGCCTCGACACCCAGGTACTGCTGACCATCGCCGCCTCCTTCGGCCTGGGGGCGGCGCTGGAGAGCTCGGGTGCCGCCGCGGCGCTCGCCGAGGGCGTGCTCGGCCTGGCTGCCGGCAGCCCCTTGGGGCTGCTGGTGGCGGTCTATGTGCTGGTGAGCCTGCTCACCGCCGTGGTCACCAACAACGCCGCGGCGGTGATCACCTTCCCGATCGTCATGGCCGCCGTCGACACGCTGGGCGTCAACCCCATGCCCTATGTGGTGGCGGTGATGTTCGCCGCCTCGGCGAGCTTTCTCACCCCCATCGGCTACCAGACCAACCTGATGGTGCACGGTCCGGGCGGCTACCGATTCAGCGACTTCCTGCGCGTGGGTGGCCCGCTCAATCTGCTGACGGCGGCGGTAGCGCTGGCGCTGATCCCGGTCGTCTGGCCGTTCTGACGTCTCGTCCTGCGCCGACGTTTACGGTAGGGTGTCGGTTTTCCGCGACTGCGAGATCTCACCATGAGCCAACCCGATGAGCTGATCATCGAGCCCCAGGGGGGCAAGCCCGCCGACGCCTGCGTGTTCATCCTTCACGGCCTGGGCGCCGACGGCAGCGACTTCGAGCCGCTGGTGCCGGCGCTGGCGCTGCCGCGCGATGCCAGCGTGCGCTTCATCCTGCCCCATGCGCCGCGCCTGCCGGTGACCGTCAACGGCGGCATGGTGATGCCGGCGTGGTATGACATCCACGAGATGAACCTCGACCGTCGCGTCGACGAGCCGCAGCTGCGCGATTCCGCCGCGCGCATCCAGGCGCTGGTGCGCGAGCAGATGAGCCACGGCATCGACAGTCGGCGCATCATCCTGGCTGGCTTCTCCCAGGGCGGGGCGGTGGCCTATGAGGCGGCGCTCACTTTCGATGCACCCCTGGGCGGGCTGCTTGCGCTGTCCACCTACTTCGCTACCGCCGACTCCATCCGGCTCGCCGAGGCCAACCGCGAGCTACCCGTCGAGGTGCACCACGGTACCTTCGATCCGGTGGTGCCCGAGGCGCTGGGCAAAGCAGGCTTCGAGCGGGTCAAGGCCCTGGGGCATCCGGTCACCTATCGTACCTATCCCATGGCCCATGCCATCTGTCCCCAGCAGGTCGCCGACATCGGGGCCTGGCTCTCCGAGCGGCTGGCCCGGTGAGACGCAGCGCGGACGGCAGGGACGCCGGATGACCACGCCCATCGCCCACCATCTCAAAACCTGCTGGCGCAGTGCGCGCCCGCCCTTCCTGGTGCTCGCGCCGCTGTGCGCCGGCTTGGCGGTGACCGGCGCCCGGGTCGATGGCCATGCGGCGGCCGGGCTGGATATCGCCCTGGTATTGCTGGCCGCGCTGCTCGCCCACGCTGCGGTCAATCTCTTCAACGAGCACCATGACTTCGAAAGCGGCCTGGACGCCCTCACCGAGCGCACCCCCTTCTCCGGGGGCAGCGGCGCACTGATCGAGCGGCCCGAGGCGGCGGTCGCCGTGCGTCTTGCCGCGCATCTCTGCCTGGCGACGGTGGTGGTCATCGGCGCCTGGTTCACGTGGCGCTCGGGGCCGCTCCTGCTGCTCCACGGCCTGATCGGAGTCGGGCTGGTGGTGGCCTATACCGGCTGGCTGACCCGCCGCCCCTGGCTGTGCCTGCTGGCACCCGGCGTGGGCTTCGGTACCCTGATGGTGGTGGGAAGCTACCAGGCGCTCACCGGTGGGGTCTCGGCCACGGCGCTGGCGGTATCGCTGCCGCCCATGCTGCTGGTGAGCGCGCTGCTGCTCGCCAACCAACTGCCCGACATCGCGGCGGATCGTCGCGTGGGCCGCTACCATCTGGCCATCGCCCTGGGGGTGCCGCGTGCGGCCCGCGGGGTCGCGGCGCTGGTGCTGGCGGCCTTCCTGGTGGTTCCGCCCCTCGTGGCCGCGGCCTGGCTGCCGGCCGCGGCCTGGTTGATGTGGCTGGCCCTGCCCGCGGCACTCTGGCTGGCGCGCGGACTCTGGCGTCTGCCGCCGCGTGCCCGGGCAAGCGACGTTTCGTCGCTTGCGTCGCTGCTGGGACTCAACGTGGGGGTGCTGCTGGCAAGCCTGGGGCTGTTGAACCTGGGGCTGTGGCTCGCGGGATGAACTCGGCCAAGGTCGCCTCGACAGCGGCGTGGCGCCGGGGCAGGATGAATGATCCGTTTGTCACCTACTGCCTGTCAGGATCGCCAATCATGAGTGAGTCGCCCTTTGCCAACCTGCCCGACGCCCAGGGGTTCTTCGGCCGCTTCGGGGGCCAGCACATTCCGCCCGAGCTCAAGCGGATCATGGACGAGATCGATGCCGCCTACGAGGAGATCCGCGTTCGCGAGGACTTCCAGACCGAGCTGGCGGACCTCCTCGCCGACTACGTGGGGCGGCCGAGCCCGATCTTCCACGCCCGGCGGCTGTCCGCGAAACTCGGTGGTGCGCAGATCCACCTCAAGCGCGAGGATCTGAACCACACCGGCGCGCACAAGATCAATCACTGCCTGGGCGAGGCGCTGCTCGCCAAGTTCATGGGCAAGACCAAGGTGATCGCCGAGACCGGCGCTGGCCAGCACGGCGTGGCCCTGGCCACCGCCTGCGCCCTGGTGGGCATCCCCTGCGAGATCCACATGGGCCAGGTGGACATCGAGAAGGAGCATCCCAACGTCACCAAGATGAAGATCCTGGGGGCGACGCTCATCCCGGTGACCCGCGGCACGGCGACCCTCAAGGACGCCGTGGACAGCGCCTTCGAGGAGTACCTCAAGGACCCGCAGCACTTCATCTACGCCATCGGTTCGGTGGTGGGCCCGCACCCCTTCCCCAAGATGGTGCGCGACTTCCAGTCGGTTATCGGCCGCGAGGCGCGCAGCCAGTTCCTCGAGCGCCACGGCCGTCTTCCCGATCACGTCACCGCCTGCGTGGGCGGCGGTTCCAACGCCATCGGCCTGTTCACCGCTTTCCTCGACGACGCCGACGTGCACCTGGTGGGGGTGGAGCCGGCCGGCGAGGGGCTCGACACGCCGCGCCACTCGGCGACCCTGACGCTGGGCAAGCCCGGCGAGATCCACGGCATGGCCTGCTACGTGCTCGAGGACGAGGCCGGCAACCCCATGCCGGTGCACTCCATCGCCTCGGGGCTCGACTATCCGGGCGTGGGGCCCCAGCACAGCTACCTTAAGGAGAGCGGGCGTGTCGACTACGAGACGGCCACCGACGCCGAGTGCCTGGACGCCTTCCTGACCCTCTCTCGTGTGGAGGGCATCATTCCCGCCCTGGAGAGCGCCCACGCCGTGGCCTGGGCGATGCGCGTGGCGCCGAGCCTACCGGCCGACCGGCACATCCTGGTCAACCTTTCGGGGCGCGGCGACAAGGATGCCGACTACGTGGCCGACAAGCTGGGGCTGTGAGCTGGACGTGGGCAAGCCGGAGTCGGCGGCGAGCAAGTCTTGAGTTAGGCTTAAGGTGGCCCAAGGTCTTAGGCAAGGCCTTAACTCTCGAGCTCACCGCTCTTGAGTCCACCACTCCCGAGTCCACAAGGAGATCGTGACCATGACCGACCTTTCCGAGGAGCTCCGTCTGCCGGTGGCCTGTCCCGATTGCGGCAGCCACCTCTTCAAGGTGTCGCAGGTGCACAACCCCGACGACCGGGTGTTCTGCACCTCCTGCCGGCGCTACCTGTGCCTCTACCACGAGGCCCAGGAGATACTGCGCCTGGGGCCGTGCAGCGAGCGCGAGGCGCTGATCGAGAAGGTCGTCAACCGCCCGGCGAAGTGAGATCCCGGGCGGCAGGGCCGCCCGGAGGCGCTCAGAGCAGTTCCTCCCCTGCCAGCGCCAGGCGCGAGCGCTCGACGCTGCGCAGCGTGACATGCCCGGCGTGGGGCCAGTCGCGGAAGCGCTGGACCACGGCGGCCATGCCGCAGGTGTTGGCGGTGAGGTAGGGGGTGTCGATCTGCCCCACGTTGCCGAGGCAGACGATCTTGGTGTTGCGCCCGGCGCGGGTCACCAGCGACTTGACCTGCTTGGGCGTGAAGTTCTGCACCTCGTCGATGATCAGGAAGGTGTCGTTGAGGGTGCGCCCGCGCATGAAGCCAGGGGCACGAATCTGCACGCGCGAGCCGAGCAGCTGGCGCGTGGCGCCGTTGTCCCAGCTTGTCTCGCCGCTCTCGTCTCGCAGCAGGTTGTCCATGTTGTCGTGGAAGGCGCCCATCCAGGGCGACATCTTCTCCTCCTCGGTGCCGGGCAGGTAGCCGATGTCCTCGCCCATGGAGATCGGCGCCCGGGTGAAGACGATGCGCTCGAACCGCTTGGCGTCCAGGGTCTGCTGGAAGGCGGCGGCCAGCGTCATGTAGGTCTTGCCGGTACCGGCGCTGCCGGCGATGGTCACCAGGTCGATGTCGTCGTCCATCAACAGGTTGAGGGCGAAGTTCTGTCGGCTGTCGTGGGCGTGCACGCCCCACACGCCGGCCTTGTGCCGGTAGTTGGTGAGCAGCTGCAGCCGGGCGCGGTAGGGCTCCACTTCGCGCACGATGGCCTCGAAGCTCGCACCGTTCTCGCTGTCGGAGACCAGCATGCCTAGATGCCAGTCGCCGGGAATGGGGCCCTCCAGCTGGTAGAAGGTGTGGTGGTCGATGCGCTCCACGGTGACATCCACGTCCAGCTCATCCCAGGGGCCGTCACCTGTCTCGGCCGCCGGAGCGGTAATGTGCGCCCCGTCGGGCATGGCGTCGCTGTCGCTGAAGGCGCGGTCGGTGAGGTAGTCCTCCACCGGCACGCGCAGCGCCGCGGCCTTGACGCGCAGGTTGATGTCCTTGGAGACCAGGATCACCGAGGCGTCGGGGCGCTCGTCGCGCAGCCGGCAGGTTTCGGCCAGCAGGCGGTTGTCGGGGCTCTCCTCGAGGTGTTCCAGGGGCTTGAGATCGGAATAGCAGAGAAAGCGCAGCACCCCCAAGGTGGTCCCGCCGGCGCGGGGAATGGGAATGCCGCGCTGGATCTCGTCGAAGGTGACCTCATTGGTCAGATCGGAGAGGGTACGGCTGACCTGGCGGGCGGTGCGGGCGATCTCGCGCAGGCCGTTCTTGTGCTTGTCGAGTTCCTCGAGCACGGTCATGGGGATGACCACCTCGTGTTCCTCGAACTGGTAGAGGGCAGCGGGGTCGTGAATCAGGACGTTGGTGTCCAGCACGTAGAGCCGCTTGGCTTTCTTGTCGAGTCGTACCATCGAAAAGTGCTCCCGGGTTGACGGCACCTTCGACACTGGCACTGACACCTTACCGTCATATGACAGCCCGGCTCCCCGGCCAGTGTCACCTGCGTACGGCGTATTCCTCCTGCTTTCCGGTGAATGTTGACTCAGCTTATGACACCAGCATGTGCCTTCCGCTTCCTTCCTTCCGTCCAAGGCTTCAACGCTAGACCTTGCCCGTGCCGAGGCCTCAGTGCAGGTAGACGCTCTCCACGTCCAGCGTGGAGCGGCTTCCCAGGTCGTCGAAATGCGCCGCGAGCCACTCTGCCGCCGTCTCGCGGCCGAGGTCGCGCAGGTGGCACAGGAAGGCCCATTCGGCGTTGAGCTTGCTCGACACCGAGAGGTCGGCCAGCGCCTCGTCGGCACTGATGCGGTGGAAAAGCGCGTCGCGATAGCCGGGCACGGCGATGTCGTACTCCGTGGCCAGCTGCTGGAGCATGGCCAGCAGCCGCACTTCCTTGATCAGCGAGGCGTTGAAGGTGATCTCGTTCAAGCGGTTGAGGATGTCCGCGGCGGTGGTGGGCAGCTCGCGGCGGGTCAGCGGGTTGATCTGCACGATGACGATGTCGCGCGCGGTGCACTGCTCCATGAGCGGCAGCAATGCCGGGTTGCCCATGTAGCCGCCGTCCCAGTAGGGCTCGCCGTCGATCTCCACGGCCTGAAAGACGAAGGGCAGGCAGGCCGAGGCCATCACCGCATCCAGGCTCATCTCCTCGCGGGTGAAGACGCGCTGTTTGCCGCTGTGGACATTGGTCGCCGTGACGAACAGCTTCAGCGACTCGCAGGCACGCACCCGCTCGAAGTCGACGTGGTCGGCCATCACCTCACGCAGCGGATTCACGTTGAGCGGGTTGAACTGGTAGGGCGAAATCAGCCGGCTCATCAGATCCAGGGCGATATAGCCCGGCGAATGGTCGAGGCTCCAGTTGCCCAGCCACATGTCCAGCGGGCTGCGGCGGATGGGGCTGGCCATGCCGGCGCGGCTCACCGCGGCCCAGAAGTCGTGCAGGGCCACTCGCGCGGTGGTCTCGTCGCCGCGCACCAGCGCATCGGCGATCACCACGGCGTTCATCGCCCCGGCGCTGGTGCCGCTGATGCCCTCGATCACCACCCGCGGCTCCTCCAGCAGGTGGTCGATCACGCCCCAGGTGAAGGCGCCGTGGGCCCCACCGCCCTGCAAGGCCAGGTCGATACGCTTGGTCTCGGTCATTTCCACTCCCCATGTGCAACATGCTGCGTTGCACCACCCTATCAGCTTAACGGCCAGTGCGGGGAGCGGCCAGGCACGAGCGCATTCCAACCAGCGAGACGCTGGTGAACGTTACTTGGAGCCTGAGGCCGCCCATGTACTCCTTTCTCTCTTCTATAGTGCTTTACAGGCTCATCGAGTCCGGCGGAAAGAGACTTGTGGCTCGGCCAGTGCAAGCCGGTCTGGCAGCAAGTTCGAGAATGCGATCGGCCAAGCGGTCATCGACGCCGCTGTCGCCGCGAGTGAACGCGAGAGAGGTAACGCACATGGCAGACGATTTGCGTGACAGCGCCTTGCAGTACCATCGATTCCCCCGCCCCGGCAAGCTGGCGATCCAGGCGATCAAGCCCATGGCCAGCCAGCGGGATCTTTCGCTGGCCTATTCGCCCGGGGTGGCCGCGGCCTGTGAGGAGATCGAACGTGACCCCCTGAAGGCGGCCGAGTATACCGCCCGCGGCAATCTGGTTGCGGTGGTCAGCAACGGCACGGCGGTGCTGGGGCTGGGTTCCATCGGCGCCCTGGCCTCCAAGCCTGTCATGGAAGGCAAGGCCGTGCTGTTCAAGAAGTTCGCCGACGTGGACGTGTTCGACATCGAGATCGAGGAGCGCGACCCGGACAAGTTCATCGAGATCGTCGCCGGTCTGGAAGCCACCTTCGGCGGCATCAATCTGGAAGACATCAAGGCACCGGAATGCTTCGAGATCGAGCGGCGCCTGCGAGACCGGATGAAGATCCCGGTCTTCCACGACGACCAGCACGGTACCGCCATCGTCTCGGCGGCCGCGCTGCTCAACGGCCTGCGGGTGGTGGGCAAGGAGCTCGGCGACATCCGCCTGGTCTGCAACGGTGCGGGCTCCGCGGCCCTGGCCTGTCTGGATCTGGCGGTGGCCCTGGGGGTGCGCCAGGATAACATTCTGGTCTGCGACCGCAGTGGCGTGATCCACACCGACCGTGCGGGGGGCCTGGACCAATACAAGGCGCGCTATGCGGCCCGGACCGAGGCCCGCACCCTGGCCGATGCCGTCAACGGTGCCGACGTGTTCTTCGGCCTCTCGACCGGGGGCGCGCTCACAGCGGAGATGGTGGCGACCATGGCCGATCGCCCTCTGATCCTGGCCATGGCCAACCCCATCCCGGAAATCATGCCGGAGGACGCCAAGGCGGTACGTCCGGATGCGGTGATCGCCACCGGACGCTCGGACTACCCCAACCAGGTCAACAACGTCCTGTGCTTTCCGTTCATCTTCCGGGGCGCCCTGGACTGCGGCGCCACCACCATCAACGAGGCGATGAAACTGGCCACCGTCAAGGCCATCGCCGACATGGCGACCACCACGGTGCCGGAAACGGTGGCGGTGGCCTATGGCGGCCAGGCGATGACCTTCGGCCCGGAGTACATTCTGCCCAAACCCTTCGACCCGCGCCTGATCGACACCATCCCGCCGGCGGTGGCCAAGGCCGCCATGGACAGCGGCGTGGCCGCTCGCCCCATCGCGGACCTGGACGCCTATGCCCGTTCGCTGTCACGACTGGTCTACCGCTCCGGCAATGTGATGGAGCCGGTATTCGAGCGGGCACGACAGAATCCACTCCGCCTGCTGTACGCCGAAGGCGAGGACGAGCGCGTCCTCCGCGCCATGGAGGTGTGCGTCACGCATCGCTATGCCAACCCCGTGCTGATCGGCCGTCGTGCGGTCGTCGAGGCCCGCATCGCAGAACTGGGCCTGCCGGTGAAACCGGGCGTCGATTTCGAGCTGATCGACTCGCAGGACTATCCCGGCTACGCCGAACTGGCCAGTGAGTACCACAAGCTGATGGGGCGGCGCGGTGTTCAGCCGGAGGCCGCCGAGAGGCGAGTCCGCAGCCGGGCCACCATTCTGGCCTCGCTGCTACTGCGCCGGGGCGAGGTGGACGCCATGATCACCGGCCCGGTAGGCAATTACCGCGAGCACCTGGGACTGGTCCTGGACGTCATCGGCCTGCGCAAGGGCGTCAGCACGGCGGCCGCCCTGCAACTGCTGATCCTCGAACGGGCCACCCTGTTCATCGCCGATCCCTTCGTCAATTACGACCCCGATGCCCGTCAGATCGCCGAGATCACCCTGCTGGCCGCGGAGCAGATTCACCGTTTCGGCATCACCCCCCGAGCCGCTTTGGTCTCCCACTCGAATTTCGGCAGTGCCGACTTCGCCAGTGCCGGGAAGATGCGCCAGGCACTGGCGCTGATTCAGGAACGCGCACCGGACCTGATGGTGGACGGCGAGATGCAAGCCGACTCGGCACTGTCCCCCGGCGTGCGCGGGCGCATCCTGCCCGATTCGATGCTCGACGGCGAGGCCAACCTATTGATCATGCCCAATATTGACGCAGCCAACATCGCCTTTACCTCCCTGAAGGTACTGGGCAACGGCGTCTCCGTGGGACCCATCCTGCTGGGGGCCGCCAAGTCGGTTCATGTGCTCAACCGGACGGTGACCGCACGAGGGATCACCAACATGAGCGCCTTCGCCGTGGTCGAGGCGCAGACCGATCGATAACGACAACAATTCCGCTCCAACCAAGGGAGACGCTCCATGGCCTTCGAAAACTACAACGACTTCGATCCACAGGAAACCCGGGAGTGGCAGGAAGCCGTCGACGTGGTGGTGGAGCGGGTGGGCCCCGAACGGGCCACCTATCTGCTGCACAAGGCGGTGGAAGAAGCCTACCGGACCGGCACCGAGGCGCCGGACACCACCCGCACCCCCTATGTGAACACCATACCGCCCCACAAGGAGGCCAAGCTGCCCGGCGACGAGGCCCTGTTGCAGCGGCTGACCGCCTACCTGCGCTGGAACGCCATGGCCATGGTGGTGCGCGCCAACAAGAAACCCGCCGAACCCGGCGGGCATATCGCCAGCTACGCGTCGTCGGCGGTGATGTACGAGGTGGGCTTCAACCACTTCTGGCATGCCCCCAGCGAGAGTCACGGGGGAGACATCCTCTACGTGCAGGGCCATTGCGCCCCGGGGATCTACGCGCGGGCCTTCCTGGAGGGACGGCTCACCGAGGAACAGCTGGACAACTTCCGCCTGGAAGTGGACGGCAAGGGGCTCTCCTCCTATCCCCACCCCTGGCTGATGCCGGACTTCTGGCAGGTCTCCACCGTGTCCATGGGGCTGGCGCCGATCATGGGCATCTATCAGGCCCGCTTCATGAAGTACCTCCAGCACCGGGGGCTGGCCGATACAGAGGGACGCAAGGTCTGGGTGTTCCTGGGTGACGGCGAGATGGACGAGCCCCAGTCCCAGGGCGCCATCGCCCTGGCCAATCGGGAGAAGCTGGACAACCTGATCTTCGTGATCAACTGCAACCTGCAGCGCCTGGACGGTCCGGTGCGGGGCAACAGCAAGATCGTCCAGGAACTGGAAGGCAACTTCCGGGGCGGGGGGTGGAACGTCATCAAGTGCCTGTGGGGGTCGGGCTGGGACGACCTGCTGGCCAAGGACACCCAGGGGCTGTTGCGCCAGCGCATGGAGGAGTGCATCGACGGCGAGTATCAAAACTTCAAGGCCAAGGGCGGCGCCTACATCCGCGAGCACTTCTTCGGCAAGTATCCGGAACTCAAGGAAATGGTCGCGCACCTGTCGGACGACGACATCTACTACAAGCTGACCCGCGGTGGCCACGACCCGCAGAAGGTCTACGCGGCCTATCACGCGGCGGTCAATACCAAGGACAAGCCCTCGGTGCTGCTGATGAAGACCGTCAAGGGCTACGGCATGGGTGAAGGCGGCGAGGGCCAGAACATCACTCACCAGAAGAAGAAGCTGGGCGAGGATCACCTCCGGTACTTTCACCAGCGCTTCGGCCTGCCCTTGAGTGACGAACAGGTCACCCAGGCGGCCTTCTTCAAGCCCCCCGAGGACAGCCCCGAGATGCAGTTCCTGCACGAGCAGCGCCAGGCACTGGGCGGCTACCTGCCCCAGCGCCGGCGCAACGGCGATCGGCTCGAGGCGCCCCCCCTGGACATGTTCAAGCAGGTGCTGGCGGACACCGGCGAGCGCACCCTATCCACCACCATGGCCATGGTGCGCATCATGGTATCCCTGGCCCGGGACAAGACCCTGGGGCCGCGGCTGACCCCGATCGTCGCCGACGAGTCGCGCACTTTCGGCATGGAGGGCATGTTCCGGCAGATCGGTATCTACGCCCCCGAAGGGCAGAAGTACGTGCCCATGGACGCCGAGGAGATCATGCCCTACCGGGAGGATCAGAAAGGCCAGATCTTGCAGGAGGGCATCAACGAGGACGGGGCCATGTCGTCGTGGATCGCCGCGGCCACCTCGTACAGCAACCACGGGATCACCATGATCCCGTTCTACGTCTACTACTCCATGTTCGGCTTCCAGCGCATCGGCGATCTGGCCTGGGCGGCCGGCGACATGCTGGCGCGGGGATTCTTGATCGGTGGCACCTCGGGGCGCACCACCCTGAACGGCGAGGGCTTGCAGCACCAGGACGGGCACAGCCAGCTGTTCGCCCAGTTCATCCCCAACTGCATGGCCTATGACCCCACCTTCCACTACGAGGTGGCGGTGATCGTGCGCGACGGGATCAAGCGCATGTACGAGGACCAGGAGAACGTCTTCTACTACATCACCACACTGAACGAGAATTACCATCATCCGGCACTGCCCGACGGCGCCGAAGACGACATCATCAAGGGCATGTATGCGTTCAGCAAGGCCGAGGGCAAGGGGCCGCGGGTACAGCTGCTGGGCTGTGGCAGCATCCTCAACGAGGTGATTGCCGCGGTGGACCTGCTGCGCGACGACTGGGGCGTGGCGGCCGACGTCTGGAGCTGCCCGAGCCTTAATGAACTGGCCCGCGACGGGCATGCCGTCAAGCGCTGGAACCGGCTGCATCCCGGGAAGAAACCACGCAAGAGCCACGTCGAGCAGTGCCTGGAAGGCACCGACGGCCCGGTCATCGCCTCCACCGACTACATCCGGCTGTTCGCCGAACAGATCCGACCCTTCGTGCCACGGCGTTACGAGGTACTGGGTACCGACGGCTTCGGCCGCTCCGACAGCCGCGAAGCCCTGCGCCGCCACTTCGAGGTGGATCGTCATTACGTCACCGTGGCCGCGCTGCAAGCCCTGGTCGACGAGGGCCAGCTCAAGAGCGGCAAGGTCCGGGACGCCATCGCCAAATACGGCATCGACCCCGAAAAGCCCAACCCCCTGTACGCCTGAGCCGGAGGAGAAGAACCGTGGCCATCCAAGAAATCAAGGTACCGGACATCGGCGATTTCACCGATGTCCCGATCATCGAGCTCCATGTCCAGGCCGGCGACAGCGTCCAGGTGGAGGACCCGCTGATCACCGTGGAGTCCGACAAGGCCTCCATGGACGTGCCCGCGCCTGTCGCGGGGACGGTCAAGGAGGTCAAGGTCAAACTCGGCGACACGGTCTCCGAGGGCTCGCCGATCGTGATGCTGGAGACGGAAGGTGAATCCGCTCCCCCGTCACCCGCTGCCCCCGCTCCCGCCGAGGAAGACGCGAAGACAGCGCAAGCGGCGCCAGCCCCCTCGGCCGCACCCGCTGCCGCCCCTTCCACTGCACCGTCCACCGCACCTTCCACCGGCCCGATTGCCGATTTCAGCCGGGTTCACGCCAGTCCCTCGGCTCGCCGTGTGGCCCGCGAACTGGAGGTGGACCTGAACCGAGTGCCGCCGACCGGTCTCAAGGGCCGGGTCACCCAGGAGGACATCCGGAACTTCGCCAAGGGCGGCGCCCCCGCGGCACAACCGGCGGCTGGGGCCCCAGCCGGCGGCGAGGGCATGGATCTGCTGCCCTGGCCCAAGGTCGATTTCAGCAAGTTCGGCCCGGTGGAGACGAAGCCGCTGTCGCGCATCAAGAAGATCTCCGGTGCCAATCTGCATCGCAACTGGGTGAGAATCCCCCACGTCACCAACCACGACGAGGCCGACATCACCGACCTGGAAGCCTTCCGGGTGCAGTTCAACAAGGCCAACGAGAAGGCGGGCATCAAGGTCAGTATGCTGGCGTTCATGATCAAGGCCGCGGTCGCCTCCTTGAAGCAGTTCCCCGAGTTCAATGCCTCGCTTGAGGGCGACAACCTGATCCTCAAGCAGTACTACCACATCGGGTTTGCTGCCGACACGCCCAACGGCCTGGTGGTGCCGGTGATCCGCGATGCGGACCAGAAAGGCGTCGTCGAGATCGCCCAGGAAATGGGGGCGTTGGCCAAGCTGGCCCGCGACGGCAAGCTCAAACCCGATCAGATGCAGGGCGGCTGTTTCACCATCTCCTCGCTGGGCGGAATCGGCGGGCTGTATTTCACGCCCATCATCAACGCACCTGAAGTGGCCATCATGGGCGTGTGTCGCTCCTTCTGGAAGCAGGTCTCGCCGGACGGCAAGCAGTCGGAGTGGCGGTTCATGCTGCCCCTGTCGCTGTCCTGGGATCACCGGGTAATCGATGGCGCCGCCGCGGCCCGTTTCAACGTCCATTTCGCCCACCTGCTCGCCGACATGCGGCGCATCATCATGTGAGGAATCGACGACATGGCCAATGCAATCGAAGTCAAGGTGCCCGACATCGGTGATTTCACGGAGGTCGAGATCATCGAGGTGCTGGTCGAGCCGGGCGATGCGATCGACATCGAAGCGCCGCTGATTACCCTGGAGACCGACAAGGCCTCCATGGATGTGCCGTCTCCGCAATCGGGCACGGTCGGAGAGCTCAAGGTCAAGGAGGGGGACAAGGTCTCCGAAGGCTCGACCATCCTGCTGCTGGAACCGGCCGAGACCGGATCCCGGGTGACGGACCATGAAACGCATCCGGCGGTCCATGAAAAAGGGGCTGGCTCAGCGGCGCCCGGCGATGCCGGCGGGGGGTATGGCGGTGGCAGCCTGGAAGAGGTTCGGGTACCGGACATCGGCGATTTCGGCGATGTACCGATCATCGAAGTGCTGGTACGCGCGGGCGATACGATCCGTGTCGAGGACCCGCTGATCACCCTGGAGTCCGACAAGGCCTCGATGGACGTGCCCGCGCCCAAGGCCGGCAAGGTCACCGAGGTGCTAGTGTCGGTCGGCGACACGGTCTCGGAAGGCTCGGCGATTCTGATGCTGCAAGGGGAGGGGACATCCCCCGCAGCCCAACCGGCACAGGGAGCGGGAGAGCGGGCCGCTGCGCCGGCCCCCCAGGCGGCCACCCATACCGGCGGGGCCGACATCGAGTGCGAGATGCTGGTGCTCGGCGCCGGCCCGGGCGGCTACTCGGCCGCCTTCCGGGCCGCCGATCTGGGGATGAAGACCGTGCTGGTGGAACGCTATGCCACCCTCGGCGGGGTGTGCCTGAACGTCGGCTGCATCCCCTCCAAGGCGCTGCTGCATGTCGCGGCGGTCACCGACGCGGCCAAAGCCATGGCCGATCACGGCATCGCCTTCGGCAAGCCGAAAATCGATCTCGACAAACTGCGCGGCTGGAAGGAAAAGGTCGTCGGCCAGCTCACCGGTGGGCTGGCCGGCATGGCCAAGGCACGCAAGGTCCAGGTCGTGCGCGGCGTCGGGACCTTCCTCGACCCGCATCACCTGGAAATTGCCCTGACCAGCGGCGACGGCCAGGAGCAGACCGGCGACAAGCAGGTGGTGAAATTCGACAAGTGCATCATCGCCGCCGGGTCGCAGTCGGTGACACTGCCCTTCATTCCCGATGACCCCCGGGTGGTCGATTCCACCGGCGCGCTGGAACTGACGTCCATCCCGAAGCGCATGCTGGTCATCGGCGGCGGCATCATCGGCCTGGAGATGGCCACGGTCTACTCCACCCTGGGCACTCGCATCGACGTGGTCGAGATGCTCGACGGGCTGATGACCGGTGCCGACCGCGATCTGGTCAAGGTCTGGGAAAAAGTCAACAAGCCCCGCTTCGACACGGTGATGCTCAAGACCAAGACCACCGCCGTGAAAGCCCAGAAGAACGGCCTCAAGGTCAGCTTCGAGGGCGACAACGCCCCCGCTGAGCCACAGCTGTACGACATGATTCTGCAATCGGTGGGGCGCCGCCCCAACGGCAACAAGATCGGCGCCGACAACGCCGGCGTGGCGGTCGACGAGTGGGGATTCATCGCCACCGACCGGCAGATGCGCACCAACGTCGGGCACATCTTCGCCATCGGCGACATCATCGGCCAGCCGATGCTGGCCCACAAGGCGGTGCACGAGGCGCATGTCGCCGCCGAGGCCGCGGCCGGCCACAAGAGCTTCTTCGATGCCCGCCAGATTCCCTCGGTGGCCTACACCGATCCGGAAGTGGCCTGGGCCGGCAAGACCGAAACCGAATGCCAGGCCGAAGGCATCAAGTACGGCAAGGCGGTGTTCCCCTGGGCCGCTTCCGGCCGAGCGATCGCCAACGGCCGCGACGAGGGCTTCACCAAACTGCTGTTCGACGAGGAGACCCACCGCCTCATTGGCGGCGCCATCGTCGGCCCCCAGGCGGGGGACCTGATCAGCGAGCTCTGTCTGGCCGTCGAGATGGGCTGCGATCCGGTCGACATCGGCAAGACCATCCACCCGCACCCGACCCTGGGCGAATCGATCGGCATGGCCGCCGAACTGTTCGAAGGCGTGTGTACCGATCTGCCGCCGCAGAAGAAGCGCTAGGGTGACTTCCACCGGGCTGCCGATGCTGCCGCGCTCACGCGGCTATCCCATCTCAGCCGGTAAACCTGGAACGGCGGATCATGAATGAAGGCAAAGAAGGGGGGAGGACATAACAATGGCCGAACAACCTCGCCAGCCGGAAGAATACGATGAAACGACCGGCGGTCGATCCGCCAAGATGGCATGGGGCCTGCGTGCCTTCGGGCTGATCATGGCGCTGGTGGTGTGGCTCGCCATGGGATTCGCCGAGGGGCTGTCGTCGGACGCGCGCTGGGTCGCCACGATCGCCACCCTGATGGCGGTGTGGTGGATGACGGAGGCGATCCCGCTTTCGGCGACGTCCCTGCTGCCGATCGTGTTGATCCCGATGCTGACGGCGCGCACCGTCGGCGAGGCCACGGCGCCCTATGCCAGCTCCATCGTGTTTCTGTTCCTCGGCGGCTTCCTGATCGCCATCGCCATGGAGAAATGGAACCTGCACCGGCGCATAGCGCTGCTGACGCTCGCCCGGGTCGGGGTCGAGCCGAAGCGGATCGTGCTTGGCATGATGCTCGCCACGGGCTTCCTGTCGATGTGGGTCTCGAACACCGCGACGACGCTGATGATGCTGCCGATCGGGCTCTCCGTGCTGCGCCTGGTGGCGGAGCGCAGCGGCGAGTCCGCGGAAACCGTCTCCCCCGGCCATGATCCCGCAGGCCACGCACACGACCACCACCGGGCCGGCCACGTGGACTTCATCTTCGACGACAACATCAAGCGGTTCGGTGTCTGTCTGCTCCTGGCGGTCGCCTGGTCGGCGAGCATGGGCGGTCTCGGCACCCTGCTGGGAAGCCCGCCGAACGCCATCGTCGCCGGCTACGCGGCCGACGAACTGGGCCGCACCATCGGCTTCCTCGAGTGGATGATGCTCGGTGTGCCGCTGGCCTTCACCTTTATCCTGGTGGGCTGGGTGTTGATGACCCGTGTGCTCTACCCGTTCAAGGTCGCGGAGATTCCCGGTGGCAAGGAGATGATCGACGGTGAGATCCACAAGCTCGGCCCGCTCAGTCAGGGCGAGAAGATGGTGATGATCGTCTTCGGCTCGGCGGCCTTCCTGTGGGTGGTGCCCGGGGTGCTCGCCAGCTTGCCGTGGATAGGAGAGCGGCTGGGGCCGCTTGGCGAGCTCAATGACACCGCCATCGCCATCGCCGCCGGCATTGCAATGTTCATCCTCCCCGCACGAGGTCGCGGGGAGGCGGTGCTGAACTGGCAGGATGCCGAGGACGGGCTGCCCTGGGGCGTATTGCTGCTGTTCGGCGGTGGCCTGAGTCTCGCCGGGGCGGTGGCAGCGACCGGCCTGGACAGCTGGTTCGGCGAGCAGATTACCGGGCTGCAGGTGCTGCCGATCCTGCTGCTGGTCGCTGCCGTGACCACGATCGTGCTCTTCCTCACGGAGGTGACCAGCAACACGGCGACGGCCGCGACCTTCATCCCCGTACTCGGGGGTGTCGCCGTCGGCATTGGCGCCGATGCGATGACGCTGCTCATCCCGGCGGCCTTCGCCGCGACCTGCGCCTTCATGCTGCCGGTCGGCACGCCGCCGAACGCCATCGTCTTCGGCACCGGCGCGGTCACCATCGGTCAGATGGCGCGAGGCGGCGTCATTCTCAACGTCATCGGGATCGCCCTGATCACCCTCTTCTGCTACCTGCTCGGCGGTTTCGCCCTCGGGCTGCAGTTCTAATACCAGGCGGGTGGGCGCTTGCGCGACGAGTTGCCGTCCGGTACGGCGCAGGCTCCCCCCTCGTCTCAGTGTATTGCCTGAACGGGGTGTCACTGCTCCTGGGCAAGATCAGACACCGTAATGGCTGGCAGCGCGGTCAACGAGACGTACTCGCGTCGTCGACCCGCACCTGGACATAAGACCCCGGTGCCTCCTCGAGGGGCGGGTACTCGCTGCTTCCGGGGTCGCGGGCCGGCACCTGGCCGCCGGCATGGCGCTGGAGCCAGGTGCGCCATTCCGGCCACCAGGAACCCGGGTGGTGGGTGGCCGAGGCCAGCCAGCGTTCGGGATCTTGCGGCAGGCGTCCATAGGTCCAGTAGCCGTACTTCGGCGAGTCCGCCGGGTTGATGACCCCGGCAATATGCCCGGAGCCGCCGAGCAGGAAGCGGGGTTTCCTGCCCAACAGGTGCGCCCCGCGGTAACTGGAGTGCCAGGGGGCGATGTGATCCTTCTCGGTCGCCACGAAGAACGTCGGGATGCGCACCTGGCTCAGGTCGATGGACTGCCCGGCCAGGGTGATCCCTCCCGGTTGGGCCAGGCGGTTTTCCAGATACATGTTGCGCAGGTAGTAGCTCTGCATGCGCTTCGGCATGCGGGTGGAGTCGGAATTCCAGTAGAGCAGGTCGAAGGCCTTGGGGTCGCGGCCGAGCAGGTAGTTATTGATCACGAAACCCCAGATCAGGTCGGCGGACTGCAGCAGGTTGAAGGCGTTGGCCAGGTGCGTGCCCTCCAGATAGCCGCGCTGTTCCATGTGCTGCTCCATGTAGCGGATCTGCTCCTCGTCGATGAACACTTCCAACTGCCCCACCTCGCTGAAGTCGAGGAGGGTGGTGAAGAAGGTGGCACTGTGCACTCGCTCATCGCCCCGAGCGGCCTGATGCGCCAGGGTGCAGGAGAGCAGGGTGCCGCCGATGCAGTAGCCGATGGTGTTGAGCGTCTCCTCGCCGGTGACCTCCTGCACCACGTCCATGGCCTTGAGGGTGCCCTGGGTGAGGTAGTCGTCGAAGGCCACCTCGGCATAGCGCTCGTCCGGGTTGACCCAGGAGATCATGAAGACGGTGATTCCCTGCGTCACGGCCCAGCGGATAAAGGAGCGCTGCGGGGTGAGGTCGAGGATGTAGAACTTGTTGATCCAGGGCGGGACGATCAGCAGCGGCCGGCGGTCGACCGCCTCGGTGGTCGGTGCGTACTGGATGAGCTGCATCAGCTCGTTCTGGTAGATGACCTTGCCCGGGGTCACCGCGAGGTTCTGGCCCAGCTCCAGCTCGGCCGAATCGCTTTGCTTGATGCGCAGCAGGCCCTCGCCCCGCGACAGGTCCTCCATCAGGTTGGCCAGGCCCTGCAGCAGGTTGGCACCGCCGGTGCGCACCGTGGCCTTGATCACTTCCGGGTTGGTGGTGGCGAAGTTGCTGGGGGCGAGGGCGTCCATCAGCTGACGGGCATAGAACTCGACCTTCACCCGCTCGTCGCGGTCCAGCTCCTCAGTGACCTCGTGCACCCCCTGCAACCACTGCTCGGCGGTGAGTTGGTAAGCCTGGCGGAGCGCGTCGAAGAAGAGGTTCTCCTCCCAGCTCTTCCCCTTGAAGCGTCGGTCCCGTGGCTCGGGCGCGGCGGCCGTTGAAGGCGCCTCGCCGAAGAGGCGCTGCGTGGTGTTCTGCCAGAGTGCCGCATAGCCCTGCCACAGTTGCTGCTGGAGCTCCAGGGCCTGCTGCGGATGGAAGAGAAACTGCTGGCTCAGGCGGGTGAGCGCCTTGGCCGCGACCGCCGGGTCGGGCAGGGTGAAGAAGTCCCCGCGCGCCTGGCGCTCGAGCCAGCCCTGCCAGGCGCGGGACGATCCGGTCGACAATCGCGCGAGGGCCTCGGCATAGCGCTGTGCCAACTCGTCGGATGGCGTCTCCTGGGGTGGTGTCGCCTGATCGCCTGGCTTCGCTGAAGACGGTTTCTGGTCATTCATGGCCTTGCCCCTTGGTGAGTACTACTCGATAGCGGCATCGTCCGACCCATGGCGGGAGGTAGGTCGCCGAAGCTAGGGCCGATGCACTGCGTCATCTGCCGCCATCTACCGTTTCAGTATCGTAGGGGCGGGGTGCCCTACGCCAACCTTCACGCCTCGATCCACGCCTCGTCGCTCACCGACCAGATGCGCAGCGTCACGCTGTCGTCTTCCAGGCACTGGCCGTCTTCAAGGCGGAAGTGCTGCTTGTAGAGCGGCGAGGCGACCACCGGCACGCCCATCGAGACCACCGGGCTCACCCCTACCGCCGATAGGAGAAGGGCCGAGTGAAATGTCACTCGGCCCTTCGTCAACGTGGAATGGACGGGCTATCGCCTCTGTCCGCTGGTCGCTCGAATCAGGGCGATGCATTGCCATCGGTCAGCAAATGCTTTGCCGCCTGGCCACAAACCCAGAAAATCGCGGCCAGTATGATGAAGAACAGGCTGCCCGAGGCCAGATCCCAAGTGAAAGCCTCTTCACGAGCCACGACCAGATAGGCCAAGCCTGCCAACAGAGCAAAGATCACGACGATGGCCCCTCCTGAAAAGAGGAAGTACAGCGCTATACCAAGCTTATTCCGCATAACCATCTCCTCAAGCTGCTTGGAGGCTCACTTTCACCATAGCTCATGCCGGTTCGCCTTGCTGGGCATGAGCCTGATGGGCATCTTCAGCGCCGTGCTTTTGACGCTCAGGTGGCGGATGCAGGGTTTGTGAGCGCTTGCACATCGGTTCGATGTCTCGGGCTCGAGTTCTTCGGTGTCTTTGTCATCGGGTTGGGAGGCATGTTTCTCCTCGCCTAGGCGCTTCGGCAACGATGAGCGACTCGTCGTGGCAGGTTGTTCAGCGATGGCCCGCCAGCGCTATGTAAGAAATGGCTTACATCGTGTCAGCCTGTACCCACGCCGACACGACCAAGGTCAAAATTCCGGATCGTTACGTAGATATGCACGAAAGAAGTCGTTAGGTTGGGAGCTAAGCGGGCTGAAACAGAGCCTTGGAGCCGAAACCTTCTAAGCGAGATGGAACCTTGGACTACTTGATCATCCATGAAGCCGCAAGGCCGCTGTGGTGGGTGCTGGCCATCGTCGTGCTCCTCGGCATCTTCAAGTCTCGCTGGTTCAAGGGCCTGTTCGGCGAAGCCTTCGTCAAGCTGATTGCCAGGTTCCGGCTGCCGGCGGATGAGTACCGGGGAGTACACAACGTCACGCTTCCTACGCCCGATGGCACCACCCAGATCGATCACGTTATCGTTTCCCGATTCGGCATCTTCGTCATCGAAACCAAGCACATGTCGGGGTGGATCTTCGGCAGCGAAAAGCAGGCGCAGTGGACACAGAAGCATTTCCGCAAGTCGTTCAAGTTTCAGAACCCGCTGCGCCAGAACTACAAGCATGTGAAAGCGCTGGAAGCTCAGCTCGACGTGCCGGCGGATACCATTCACTCGGTAGTGGCCTTCTCGGGTAGCGCCATCTTCAAGACCAAGATGCCTGATAACGTCACCGTCGGTGGCGGCTATGTGAGGTACATCAAGTCGTTCCGAGAGCCTGTGCTGTCGGAGATTCAGGTGCAGAAAGTGTTGGAATACATCGCCACCGGCCGGCTGGCGCCAAACCGTGAAACGCACCGCCAACACGTGAAACAGCTCAGAGCACGCTTCGAATCCACCGCTGAACGAAAATGCCCTAAGTGTGGAAGCAGCATGCTGCTGCGCACAGCCAAACGAGGTGCAAACGCCGGCAACCGATTCTGGGGGTGTTCGGCATATCCCAAGTGCCGGGAGGTGCAGGATGTGGCATAGAGTTGACGGGGTATATCAGGCAGGGCCGGCCGCTTTCGACCCAAAGGGGACATTCGACAAGGCAGCTAGGGTATCCATCTGTGTTATGCAGTCGGCACAGTGATTGGCTGTTATGATGCCGAATAATGCTTATTTTTTCTGAAATTCAGAGGGTGGAAATGTGACTGATGCGCTAAAACACGAATGAGAGTGCCGATGCATTCAAGTCAATAAACAAACTGGTTTTCTCTTACCTGTGAAGTAGTTAAACGGAGTCAAAAATGAGTGATATTCATCCAGACGCTGAAACACAAAGCATCACTATCAAGTGTCTGAACTGTGGAGGCAAGTTCCCCTCTCCAATATTCATGACACCCTATGCCTCATTCAGTACAGCAACATTGATGGGTAATCAAGCGCAGTGTCCTCACTGCGCTAAGATGAGCGGCTGTAATAAAGAAAACTTCGTTGCTCGATTTGAAGGCGGCGGTTTTGTGGGCAATGATGCAATCTAATAGCCGTCGATACGAGGCATTGCCGTCTGGCGCACATAATTAGTTACTCAAGTGCCTCCTAGTTTGGGGGCCGTCCTCCGGACGTCCCTGGGTGGCCGCCATTTAGCTCTTTATTAGTTGCCGAGGATTGTCGATATTTCTATGGGAAATGCAAAAGAGTGCAATAGCAGAAACATTCCGCTTCCAGTCCAGCGTGAAGTAAGACAACGATGTGGCTTTGGCTGTGTGATTTGCGGCATGCCATTATATGAATATGAGCATATGGAAGAGTGGTCTCAAGTGCAACGGCATGTAGCAGATGAGATTACATTGCTTTGTGATCAACACCATCGAGAGAAAACCGGTGGACTACTTCCAAAGGAGGTTGCGCGTGAGGCAAACAACAATCCTTACAACCTAAAGGAAGGGGTGTCAAAACCATATAATCTATATTTCTCTGGCCGGGAGGCTTGCGTTGAAATCGGTGGAAACAGCTTCACTTGTGAAGATCAAGGATATGGTACGGCAATGGCGCCTATCAGCGTTGATGGAACTCCGTTAGTAGGCCTCATTCTGGCCGACGGCCACTTTCTTCTCAACCTAATAATTTTTGATGAATTTAATGCGCCTGTTTTGCATATAAAAAACAACCAGCTTTTCTATTCAGTAGCTCCTTGGGACATTCAGTTGGTAGGCACCACCTTGACGGTTAGAGAAGCTCATCGAAAGATACTCATAGAAATTGACTTCCATCCCCCAGGAAAAGTAGTGATAAACCGAGGGCGCTTCCTTAGGAATGGTGTCGAAATATTAGTTCGACCGAGAAATATTCTCATTACCAATAACGCAACATTTTTGAGCGAATGCCATGCGCATAATTGCTATGGTGGGTTGATTATTGGGCATCATCAGCAGCCGATTGGCGGGTTTATGAGGTTGGACAGTATCCCGAGATACTTGGGTGACCGAAAGGAGGTGCTCAGGTTTGAAAAAGAGTGCATGGACAAGGATCCCGTTATTCACCAAACAAGAAATTAACCAGTCGCTATTGTTAAGTGGTTTCCCCTCCGCTTCGCGATTACAGAATTACCGAAAAGCTTGGTTGTTAACTTAACGGAACTATATGAAGCAGGCAGCGAACAGACAACAAATAGACACTCTGTACGTCCTGGGGGCAGGTGCCAGTTATGGCCTGACAAAGGTCAAAACCAAAAAGCACCCTTACTCGCGGCAAGTAACCCCGCTTGACGCTACATTTTTGAAGAACCTTCAGCACTTTCAGCCTGCGAACGGGTGGCGTCGCGCGTCCACCGAACTCGTTCTCCAGCAATGGTTTGACCGTATAGCGGCTGTTGATCATGGCCTGGAGGAGGCCATCATCAAGCGCGTCAGCCAGTACGATTTTCTGTCAAACCTCCATCCTACGAAGATTAAGGGGCGTTGCAACAATGCCGAGTACCTTAATCACCTATCGCACCTTATTACAGAATTTCTGTCGCGTTGCAAAGCAAACAACTCAGGTAATGCGCGAAAATTAATACAACACATATTTCCCGCGCATAAGCCTGTTGCGGAGTACACGGATAGGATCATCACATTCAACTACGATACAGTCTTAGAGCGCCCTCTTATAGACCGGGGGCTCTCGAAGAAGAAGATATACTTCGACCGCATTGTAGCTCGTGAAGAAGATGGTATTCGTCGCTATGCAGATGAAAAGTTCCCCCACCCAATCATGTTGAAGCTTCACGGTTCTATAAACTGGCGGTGTAATAAACGGCACTTTGAGGAGATGATTACAGGAAATATTGAGTCCGATGAAAAGATCGTTGTATGGTCGGATGATAAGGGGCGGCCCACTCCGGACGACGATGATTCCCCGCTTATCATACCGCCTATACCTAACAAACCAATCACGGCCACTAGCCTTTTTCGGTTCTTGTGGACCTTGGCTTATGAGTACATGCATCAGGCCAAGAGGATCGTCATTGTTGGCTATTCGTGCCCTCCTACGGATACATTAGCCAGAACCATGTTCAGTCAATTCACTAGCCGCACGCTCGAAGAAATATTTGTTGTCGATCCTAATGCGGTAGCACTCAAGAACTACCGAGAGATGCTGGAGCCTCGCACGGCTGCGCGAGCAAAGTGGCGTTATTATCCAGACATTTGTGCTTACATCGAGTCAGAATTGAACTAACAATGACATAGAGTCGACGCGGCGCAAGACTTGCGGCTCATATCATGCGTTACAATAGACCCTTGCTGATTGTCCGCTTTTGGCCGATAGCGACGGCATAGAGACTATGCCGTCGCTGGCTGTTGTTAGACCTCTGTCTGCTCAGCCATAACTAATGCGTCATCCACCTCAACTCCAAGGTATCTGACGGTGCTTTCGAGTTTTGTATGACCTAATAAAAGTTGAACGGCTCTCAAGTTTTTCGTTCGGCGATAGATTAAAGATGCTTTGGTGCGTCGCAACGTGTGAGTCCCATAGGCTGATGGCTCAAGGCCAATAGAGGTTACCCAGGATTTAACGATGCGCGCGTACTGTCGCGTGGACAAGTGGCCCGCGCTGCTCGGAGCCTGTCAACATAGTTGGCACATGAAATGGTTTCGGCTCTTTAAAATCCTGCTGC